>NZ_BDIZ01000004.1:0-444290 GCF_036245905.1 Sinorhizobium sp. KGO-5 | reverse complement strand
CAAAACTCGGACGGAATAACGAGATTTTGCTGCGCAAAACTCGGATAACGCGGGGTGGAGCAGCCCGGTAGCTCGTCAGGCTCATAACCTGAAGGCCGCAGGTTCAAATCCTGCCCCCGCAACCAAACACATATACATACACATACACACGAAAAGGCCCGCATCAGCGGGCCTTTTCGTGTTTGGGGGGAGGTCGAGCACGATTTCCTCTCACTGGATCAGAACTGCCAATCGGCCGGAACCCAGGCATAGCCGGCGTCCGTCTTGAGCATTCGGCCAAGGCCCGGGAACGGATAGTGGAAGCCGAGCACGAGGAGCCGGTCTGCCGCCGCCATGTCGAAGATGCGGCGGCGGGATGCGAGTGCGGTGTCCTTGTCGCGATCTGGCCCGGGCAACCAGGGCCGGTCGACATTGACGATCGGGTGGTAGGCGAGATCGGCGGTCAGTAGGAGCTGATCGTTCCCGGATTGAACAAGGAAGTTCGCCATGCCCGGCGTGTGGCCGGATGCTGGAAGCGTGGTCAGCCCGGTAACGATCTCCGCGCCGGCTTCGTACAACTCGATTCCCTTGGTGACGGGTTCAACGCTCCGCTTGATAGCCGCTGCGAAATTGCGGCGAAAGTCCTCGGGCACCGGCATGTAGGAAAGATCCGGAACGTTACGGACGAAGAAGTCCCAATCGGCATGAGGCGCAAAGACGGCAGCCCGCGGAAATGCCTTGCCGCCCTCCGCTGTTCGAAGGTTGCCGACATGGTCCGGGTGCGTGTGCGAGACCACCACAACGTCTATGTCCTCCGGCCGTAAACCAACCGCGGCCAGGTTCTCGAAGATGCGACCGCCTTGCGGACCCATGGTTTGCCCGGCTCCGGCTTCGAGAAGGATCCGCTTGCCATTCGTCTCGAGAAGAAGCGTGTTGAGATTCAGCGTCAGCCGGTCGGTCGGCAGGAAGGCGCGCCTCAGAACGTCCTGCAGCTCTGCCTCTGGCGCATTGCTGGCGTAGATGCGGGGAGGGCCGCCGATCAGCCCGTCGCTCAGCACGGTCGCCGAGATGTCGCCGACGCGGAAGCGGTAATAGCCGGCATTTCCCCCCTGAGGCGGAAGCGACGCGGCGGGGGCTGCCCGCGCAGAGGCCGCCATCCCGGTCGGCAAGATCATTCCCGTGACCGCCGATGCGGCTGTCAGCATGATCTTCCTACGATTCAAAGTAATTTCACTCATGCTTTTGATCCGTTCGAATAGCTGATCTCAGGTGCTGCATCTGGTGCCGCCGTCTGGCGACTTCTTCTAGGGATGACACAGGTTGGACGTGAGGATAAGCTAATCAAAACCGATCAGCTTATTAAGCAGGGCTTTGCAATGCGGCCACTACGCCTCGACAGCTTGGAGATCTTTGAGGACGTCGTGCGCTGTGGTGGCTTTAGAGCCGCCGCGCTTGGCAGGGGTGTTTCGTCGTCCGCCATCAGTCAATCGATCAGCGTGCTCGAAGAAGCGCTGGGGATCCGGCTTCTGAACCGAACGACACGCAGCGTCGCGCCTACTGAAGCGGGCGAGCGGCTTCTCGAGCGGCTAAGGCCCGCTCTTTACGAAATCAGAACAGCGGTCGACGACCTCAATCAGCTTCGCGAGCGCCCATCAGGCACCGTGCGGATCAACGCACCGGGACCGGCCGCCGACCACGTTCTGTGCCCTCTGACCTTTGAGTTCATGAAAATTTATCCCGACGTCAATGTCGAGATCGTCAGCGATGCTGCGATCATCGATATCGTGGAGCAAGGTTTCGACGCCGGGGTGCGCTTCGGGAACCAGCTCGCCCAGGACATGATCGCCATGCCCCTCGGTCCGGCCTTGCGATATGCGATCGTGGCCTCGCCTGACTATCTTCGCAAATGCGGCCGACCCGGCTCACCAGGCGATCTCTTACAGCACGACTGTATTCGCCGCCGCTTCCCCGGCGGGACCATGGTGACGTGGAAATTTGCGCGTGACGGCGACGAAGTGGAAATCACCCCGAAAGGTCGGTTGACATTGAGTTCAGCGCATCAGGAGCTCCAGGCCGCGCTCGCGGGATCGGGAATCGCTCACCTGTTCGAGGATTATGTCCGTGACGATGTCGAACAAGGCAGACTTATTGAGTTGCTCTGCGACTGGAAGCAGAAGCTGCCGAGTTGGTATCTGTATTATCCGAGCCGGCGACATACGAGCGCGGCCGTGCGGGCTTTCCTCGAATTCATCCGCAATCAGAGATGGTATCCCGATCGCAAGGAAAGATGAAAGCAGCCCCGCAACAAGAGACATAAGAGCCGCAAAAGGCCTTTTCGGCGCCGGGTAAGGAGCGGCGAGCTCACCTCGAAAAAATGTCAGCGATGGTCGGTTCTCTAAAGCCTGTTGAGATTCGGGCCGCCCGCCGCCGCTTGTTTGATTTCCTCGTTCCTGTGATGCGCACAAGCATCTGACAGGATTAACTTTGCGCTATGAGTTATAGTGCGGTACATTACCTCCGCGGTGGAGATGAGGAATGATCGTTGGTTTTCGGGATGATTGGTTGCGGGCTTTTTTCGTGGACGATGCCCATTCTCGCAACATCCCGTCGGATATTGAGGTCCGGTTGTTCCGCAAACTCCAGATGATCGATGATGCCGCGACAGATCAGGACTTACGTGTGCCGCCCAGCAATTCCTTCGAGAAACTGCGCGGCAATCTGGCGGGTTTCCATTCGATCCGTGTGAACCAGCAATGGCGGCTGATCTTCCGCTGGGATGGCGAACGCGGCGAGGCGGACGGGATTTACCTGGACGATCACAGCTACCGATGAGAGCGAGGCAGATATGCTGACGACCAAGCGCAAGCCGGCGACTGTCGGCGAGATTTTAACCGAGGAATTCATGGAGCCGATGGGTCTGACGCAGGGCGCATTAGCCGAGGCGATGGGCGTGCAACGCAAGCACGTCAACGAGTTATGCGGGAACCGCAGGAACGTGACCGCCGCAACCGCACTCATTCTCGCCCGCGTTTTTGGCAACAGCCCGGACTTCTGGCTCAACGTGCAGCGTCGCAACGATCTTTGGGAGGTAATGAACACGCCCAAGGAACGCGAGCGTGTCGAGCGAGCGCGACCGTTGAAGCACGCGGCATGAGCTGCATTAGGGGAACCGCACTCGTCACGGGGATGAGAGTAGAGAGGGTGCGGTCCCTCGGCGCGCTTCGTAAACCGTGAAGACAGCGAGGCGGCGCGGAAGCTCCCGCCCGTATACATCGTCCCGCTTCGCTTCGATGCGAGATGTAGACGTAACCTTTCATTGCGTCGCAGGTCGGCCGTCCCCTCGCATATTCGCAATTGGAGATTGTAATCGCCCACATATCCCCGGTCCCTCATTCCTGTGCTCGTCACAGGAATCCAGCCAGGCCAAGTCCTTGGGCTGGAAAGACTCTTCCGCGCCGCAGACGCGGCGCTGCTGGATCCCTGTGACGGAGCACAGGGATGAGGAAAAAGGAGAGGGTGCAGTCCTCCGAAAACTTTCCTACAGCGCCGCGCGTCCTATGATAAGCGCACCTGGAAGTGCTTTAAGCGCAAACCTTGTGACTGGTCGCCGTTTTAACTCGGGGATAGGCGTAAGCGTTGAGCTTGGAAGTCGTGTATCCTGCGCCAAGCAGCGCTTCGGCCATCTTTACTGCAGCAGTCACTCCATCGATTACCGGCACTCCCGTCGCTCTCTGGAGGCGGGCACACAAGGATGACATTCCCGCACAGCCAAGGACGATCGCTTCGGCACCATCCTCGGCTTTGGCAATCTCGATTTCCTTGAGCAGCAGCCGCTCGGCTTTTTGCGGATCTTCCTCGAGGGCAAGGACCGGAAGATCGATAGCACGGACTTTCCGGCAATGACGCTCGGCGCCGTAATCGCTGACCAGATCCTCAATGATCGGAACCGAGCGCGGAAGCGTCGTTATGACGGTGAAGCGACGGCTGATCGTCATGGCCACCTGTACCGCAGCCTGGCAAATACCGATCACGGGGCCTTTGGCGACTTCGCGCGCGGCATGCAGTCCGGGGTCGTCGAAACACGCTATGACATAGGCGTCGACGCCCTGCGCTTCCCCCTGGCGGATCTCCGCCAGCATTCCCGGAACCGACATGGCTTCATCTGCACCACCTTCAATACTGGCCGGGGTATCGGTCGGATTGGAGGCGGAGACGTGCGTATGGGCATGTTTGACCAGCAAGGCGCTTTCGAGCGCTTGCGCGGTCATGGAGGCTGTAGAATTGGGATTGATGAGATGAATATGCATGATGAAATTCTCGGTTGCCTCTCATTGACGCCTATTTCTTTTTGACGAAATCGGCGATCGGCGGGGCCTTCAAAACGAACTGGCGGTCTGACGTGATGTAATTGTCGGCATGAAGCCGGGCGATCGGCTGGTAACGTTCCGGGTCCACATAATGACCGTCGGCGTCGAGGCAGTCGCGGCGCACATGCATGTGCACTACCTCGCCCAGTACGAGGGTGCGGCGGGGATAGTCGATCAGGCGCTCGACGCGGCACTCGAAGATGCACGGCGCCTCCTCGGCATAGGCAACATCGATCTTGCGGCACCGGGCGGCTTTCAATCCGGCCATTTCGAGCTCGTCGACCTCGCTGTCGAAGCCAAGGCCGCAGATCAACATCTGTTGAGACAACGCCATATCGACCATGCTGATGGCAAATTCACCGGAGCGGCGAATATTGACCATCGTGTCCTTCGGCTCACCGGTTAAACGCGGCTGGATGCCCAGGACGACGATGGCCGGATCATGTGAAAACACGTTGAAGAAACTCATCGGCGCAGCATTGCTATGTCCGCTCTCGGAGCGGGTCGTCACGAGCGCGATCGGGCGCGGGCCGATGAAATTCGTCAGCAGCCGATAGCGGCTTTGCGGCTCAATTTCTTCGAAGTCGAATTCCATCGCGGTCCCAAAATGTCGGTCTTATGATCTACAATAAGCTTTCATATTGTAGACAATATTGCAAGCCATTTGAATCCGCGAGTTGACTTTTTCACGCGCTTGGCGATTGTCTGTTTCAGCAAGGAGAACAGGGTATGCGCGAACAAGCCGCGATGTCGGTCGAGCAGATTGTCGAAAGGGTATGGCTTTCCATCGCTGAACGGCGATTGCGTCCTGGCGTGCAACTCAAAGAAGAACAGCTGGCCTCGATTTTTCACGTCAGTCGCGCACGTGTTCGTCAGGCGCTGACCGTTCTCGCACGCGACGGCCTCGTAACGATCATTCCCAATCGCGGTGCTTTCGTTTGCAAGCCGTCGGTGGAAGAGGCTCGCGACGTGTTTTTCGTTCGCCAGGCGGTGGAGAGATGCGTCGTGGAGCGGCTCTGCAGTTCGATGTCGAAGGATAGCGTGAAGCGGCTCCGCGATCATGTCAAAAATGAGCGGATCGCCAATGCCGAAGACAGCACCACGGATATCATCAAGCTTTCCGGCGGCTTCCATCTTTTGCTGGCCGAACTGACCGGGTCGGATTTCCTGTTTACGACAATGCGCGACCTTATCGCCCGCAGTTCGCTGATTACGGCCGTTTACCGGAACACCACGCGCTTCAATTGCGGCCCCGACGAACATGCCGACATCGTCAAGGCGATTGCGGCGAAAGAAGCCCAGAGAGCCGTCCATCTCATGTCGCATCATCTGGAACATGTGGAATCCGAGCTCGACTTGAGCGAGATACGGGACTTTTCGCACGATCTGCGCGCAGCACTGGCTTGAAACGGCCGACCGCCGGCATTGTGATCTATTCCAAGACGTCGAGAGGCGGGACGCGGGCGGAAAACCGCACAGACTTTTCCTCATCCCGCTTCAGGTAAACGTTCCGCGATCACGTCCTCTGCCAGATGACAGGCTACCCGGGTGCCGTTTTGCAAGACCCGCACCGTAGGCACTTCTTTGGAGCAGCGCGCCGTGGCGATCGGGCAACGCGGGTGGAAGGCGCAGCCGGAAGGCGGTTTCAGCGGGCTCGGCACTTCGCCGCTGGCCGGCTCGCGGTTGCGGTTCGGTGCCTCGATGTTCGGAATCGTCTGCAGCAGGAGCCGCGTGTAGGGATGGCGCGGCTGAGCGAACAACTCTTCCGTGTCGCCTTCCTCGACGATACGGCCCAGATACATCACCGCAATGCGGTCCGACATTTGGCGAACGACGCTCAAGTCATGGCTGATGAAGAGATAGGTAAGCCCCAACTCGTCCTGCAAACGGCGCATCAGGTTCAACACCTGCGCCTGCACCGACACGTCGAGCGCCGAGGTCGGCTCGTCGCAGACCAGAAATTCGGGTTCGCTCGCCAGCGCGCGGGCGATCGAGATACGCTGGCGCTGTCCGCCTGAAAATTCGTGCGGGAACTTTTCGCCATCGGATGGCGAGAGCCCG
Organism: Sinorhizobium sp. KGO-5; assembly: GCF_036245905.1. Lineage (NCBI taxonomy): Bacteria > Pseudomonadati > Pseudomonadota > Alphaproteobacteria > Hyphomicrobiales > Rhizobiaceae > Sinorhizobium > Sinorhizobium sp. KGO-5. The sequence continues at coordinate 437,883 of NZ_BDIZ01000004.1, read as the reverse complement.
ACAATGCCCAGAAGCTCTTCGACGCGCTCCGTCACCTCGGCCGCGGTCTTGCGCAGCTTCAGTTCGCGCAGCGGTTCGGCGATGATGTTCTTCACCCGCCAGCGCGGATTGAGCGAAGCGTAAGGGTCCTGAAAGATCATCTGCGCCGAAAGCGGCGCGCCGCTCCTGCCGGGCGCAAAGCGCATTTCGCCGCTCGTCGGACGATGCAGGCCGGTGACGAGGCGCGCAACGGTGGATTTTCCGCAACCGCTCTCGCCGACAATGCTGAGACAGCCGCCGGCGGGAACGGTAAAGCTGATATCGTTCACGGCCTGCAGATACTGTCGGGGCTTGCGCTCCACTACCCTGTTGAGCCAGGGAGCGGACACGTCGAATGTCTTGACCAGCCGGTCGACGGTCAGAGCCGGGGTCTTTTGCAAAGGTTTGGTCATGCGGTGCCTCCTGCGCTCAGCCAGCAGGCGCTTGCACTCTGGCCGGCAAAAACGAGTTCCGGGCGTTCGCGCCGGCAGCGCGGCCCCGCCATCTTGCAGCGCGGATTGAAGGCGCAGCCCTCTGGTATCGCGTCCAGCCGCGGCATGGAGCCGTCGATCTGGTTGAGCCTCTCGACACGCGCGCCGAGCGACGGAATCGAAGCCATCAGACCCTGCGTATAGGGATGGCGCGGCTGGTGCAGCACCTGTTCGACAGCCCCGATCTCGATCAGCCTTCCGGCATACATGACCGCGATGCGGTCGGCAGCTTCCGCGATCACGCCCATGTCGTGCGTGACGAGCATGACGGCGGCCTGCTTCTCCTTGCACAATTTGCGCAGGAGCGAGATGATCTGCGCCTGGATCGACACGTCGAGCGCCGTCGTCGGTTCGTCGGCGATGACGAGTTTCGGCGAGGCTGCAAGCGCCAGCGCAATCACGACACGCTGGCGCATGCCGCCCGAGAACTGATGCGGATACTGATTGACCCGCTCCTCCGGCGAGGGAATGCCGACATCGCGCAGCAACTGCACGGCGCGGGCGCGGGCTTCAGCCTTACCGAGACCGAGGTGCCGGCGAATGGTTTCGACGAGCTGTGCGCCAACCGAAAACAGCGGATTGAGAGAGGTAAGCGGATCCTGGAAAATCGCACCGATCTCGCGGCCGCGGATCTTTTCCATGGCGCGATCGTCGAGCGTATCGATGCGACGCTTGCCGAGCCAGACCTCGCCGCCGGCGATATGGCCCGGCGCTTCGAGCAGGCCTTGAATGGCGAGCCCGGTCATGGACTTGCCTGCGCCGGACTCGCCGACGACGCCGAGAATCTCACCCGGCCGGATCGACAGGCTGACGTCCGACAGCGCGGTCACCGTGCCGCGACGGCCCGGAAAATCCACACGCAGATTGCGAACTTCAATGACTGGTTCCTGGATGTCACCCATTTGCGGCCCCCTCTATCGGATAGCTGGGCGGGAAGATTGCGGCGACCGGAGGATTGTTCCAGCTCCGCTCGGGATATTTGGCGATCAGCCCGTCATATTGAGCCTGCGCCTGAATGCGCGCCTCTTGCATGTCGAAGCCGGCGAGCTGGCGATCCAGCATGGAGACGCGGCCATCGACGAAGACCGCCTGCGTGATCTTGCCAGACCCCCCGGTGACGATCGTGGTGATCGGATCGATGGACGGAGCCATGACGGTGTCGTCGAGGCGGAAGACCGCGATATCTGCACGGGCCCCCGGTGACAGATGGCCGAGATCGGAACGGCCCAGTGCCTTCGCGCCGCCAATCGTCGCCGCATCGAACAGGTCGGCAGAACGCAGGCGGTCGGGTGCGCCGTCGGCGATGCGGCCCGTGATAAGGCCCGTAAGCAGGTTCATCAGCATGTCGGGCGGTGTCGTATCCGTCCCCATGGCGACATTGATCCCGCGCCTGACGCAGGCGGAGAAGGAGTTGAGGATCGAGCCGCCACGGCCCGAAACCAGCGGACAATGGACGATGGAAACGCCATTCGCCGCGTAAAGACCGAGATCCTCGTCCGTGGCGTTGGTGGCATGCGGCGCGATGAGGCGGTCGCTCAACAGACCGTGCTTTGCAAGCCAGCTCGGTGCGGTCGAGCCGTGCAGCATCCGCACCGTCTCCACTTCCATCGCGCCCTGTGCCATGTGCAGCCGGAATTTGCAGCCGAGATCGCGGGCGGCGGCATCGGTGCGCTGCAAAAGCTTGATCGTCGAGGTCTCGACACGGTCCGGCGCCAGCATGCCGCGCACCAGATCGCCATGGCTGCCATTCTGGCGTTCAATATAGGAAATGGCGTCGTTCAGACCCTGAAAGCCGCGCTCCTCATCGAAGACAGGCACCATCTTGCCCGGTGCTTCCAGCACCATGCCGCCCGAACGGTAGGCGGGGCTGAGATAGACACGCAGACCCAGTTCGCCGGCGGCTTGCGCAGCCGCATCGAACTCGGCGACCGTTTCACCCCATTCACGGTAAAACAGCGACGCAATGGGAGCGGCAGTGGTGATGCCGTTCAACAGCAGCTGGCCGAAAGCGAACCGCTTCTGAAAGGCCAGCGCCTCCTGCGTGTACATTTCATAAGGACCAGCTTCGACATAGGAACGCGGCCAGACGCGGCCCTTTGCCCAACCGGGATGATTGTCGATGCCGAGGATCGTCGTATCGAGATCCGACAGTGCGTCGAGATCGATCAGTCCAGGGCTGATCAAGGCATCGCCGAAGTCGATTCGGCGGGCCACTTCGCCGGGGAAACGGTGCCCGACGAATAGGATCTCGCCGTTCTCGAAAACGACCTCGCCATTGCGCAGAAGCCGGTGGCTGCCGTCTTTATGTCCGACCACCCAGCCGGCGGTGATCAGTGTGCGCCCATCCGGACGACGGCCGAGCGGAAGAGTATCGAATGTCTCGCTCATTACGGCATCTCCACCACAGCGACGCCCTGACGGGCCGTGACGCGACCGCCCTTGACGACCAGCGGACGCGGAGCGACGTCCACCACCGCATGCGCCAGCGTTTCACCGGTCAGCAGGGTGAAATCGGCATTGCAACCGACCTCGAGGCCGTAATTTTCCAGGCGCATGACATCCGCACCGCCCTGCGAGACGATGTGCAGCACATGTTCCAGATCGTGATCCGAGCGCACGCCGTTCTTCATCCCGATGACCTTGGCGCGATCGAGCATGTCCGGCTGACCCCACGGACCCCAGGTGTCACGGATGCCGTCACAGCCGCCGCCGATGCGCACGCCCGCTTCCTTCAGGCGCTTGATCGACGGCACTGTGGCCGAAGGCGCACCTGTCGTGAGGATGGCGACATCCAGAATGGCGAGCTGTTCGATCAGCTGGCCGACGCGCAGATAATCGTTCATGCCGAGCGCAAAGGCATGGCTGATCGCCACCTTGCCTTCCATGCCGTTGGCGCGGATGCGCTCGAAGATGAGTTCCATGGTGAAGGCGCCGAGATCGCCCGTCTCATGCAGGTGAATGTCGATCGGCACGCCATGCTTTGTGGCGAGCGCGAACAGAATGTCGAGCTGTCCCTTCGGATCGCGGTCGATGCCGCACGGATCGATGCCGCCCAGCACTTCGCAGCCCTGACGCAGCGCCTCGTCGAGCAGCTCCTTCGTGCCGGGCATGACCATCAGGCCCGACTGCGGGAACGCGACGATTTCGATGTCGATGACGCCCTTGAGTTTTTCGCGCGTTTGCCAGACGCCCTCCACCAGCGACAGGCCGTGGACCGGATCTATGTCGACATGGCTGCGGATATGGGTTGCGCCATGAGCCGCCAGACCGATCGCATGGCGCATCGACTGACGATGCGGATCTATGCCGATGTCCAGACGGTGCTCGCGCTCGAAATCGATGCGCTCGCGCAGGATCGCGGCGCGGTTGTTGACATGCCACGGCATGCCCCAGGTGGTCTTGTCGAGATGGGTATGCGCATCGATCAGGCCGGGCGCGACGATGGCGTTGCCGCCGTCTTCCACGGCCATTCCCGGTTCAGCCTCAAAACGCCCGAAACCGGCAATCTTTCCGTCCCTGATCAGGACATCGCAGGATTCTCCTGCCATCGGCCGGACATTGCGGAGCAAAAGGTCGTTCATAAGGCTTACCTCAGTTTCGGATTGAGAGCATCACGCAGCCAGTCGCCGAGCATGTTGACGGCCACGACCAGCAGGCAGAGCTGAATGACTGGGAAGAGCACGATCCACCAGGATCCGGAAAACAGGAACTGATTGCCGATGCGGATCAGCGTTCCCAGAGACGGCTGGCTCGGCGGCATGCCGATGCCGAGGAACGAAAGCGTGGCTTCGGTGAGGATCGCCATGCCGAAGTTGAGCGTGGCCGCCACCATGATCGGCGTCAGCGTGTTGGGCAGGATATGATTGGCCATGATGCGCCGGGCAGGGACGCCGATCAGCCGCGCCGCCGACACGTAGTCCTTTCCGGCTTCGACGATGGCCTGCGCGCGAACCGTGCGGGCATATTGCACCCAGGCGGATAGGGCGATGGCGAGGATGAGCACCGCAGACGCCCCGACCTCTCGCAGGCTGACGGGCAGCATCTGACGCACGACCGTCGAGACGAGAATGGCGACGAGGATGGTCGGAATGGACAGCGTGATGTCGCCGAAGCGCATCAGCAGATTGTCGATGAACCCGCCGAAGTAGCCGGCGATCAGCCCCGCGCTCATGCCGATCAGCAGGGAGAGCGCCACCGAGGCGATGCCGATGACGATGGAAATGCGCGTCCCGTAGAGAATGGCCGACAGCATGTCGCGGCCCTGCGTGTCGGTGCCGAGAAGATAGGGCCATTCTCCGCCTTCCTCCCATACCGGCGGCAGTTCGGCCTTCCACATGTCGAGCGCTGCGCCGTCATAGGGGTTCTGCGGTGCGATCAGCGGTGCGACCAGTGCCGTCAGGATCAGGATCGCCAGCAACGCGGCGCTGAACATCGCCGTCTTGCTATGGGTGAACGACCACCACAAATCGCTTTGGCGGATACGCTGGAAAAGCGATGGACGGGTGACGGGCGGAGTTTGAGAAGTCTGGATACGCATCGGTCTTGGCCCCACAGTCGGTTCAACGGGCGTTTCAGCGGGCTGTACGCAAGCGGGGATCGATTACCGCATAGGCAATGTCCACCAGCGTGTTGAGCACGACGAAGATGAAGGAAATGATGCAGAGATAGGCCGCCATCACCGGAATATCGAGGAAGGTCACGGCCTGGATGAAGAGCATGCCCATGCCTGGCCACTGGAACACGGTTTCGGTGATGAGCGCGAAGGCAATCAGCGAACCGACATTCATCGCGGTCATGGTCACGACCGGCATCAGGCAGTTGCGCAGCGCATGGCGGAAATAGATGCGCCAGCGCGGAATGCCTCGGGCGCGGGCAAATTTCACGTAATCAGATCGCAGCACTTCCAGCATTTCAGCGCGGACAAGACGCATGACCAGCGTGACCTGATAAAGCGACAGAGCGACGGACGGCAGCAGGATCGCCGCGCGGCCCGAAGGCGTCAGGAGCCCCGTCGACCAGAAGCCAAGCTGCACGACATCGCCGCGACCGAAAGCCGGGAGCCAGCCGAACGTAACCGAGAAGACGAGGATCAGCAGGATGCCGACGACGAAGCTCGGCAGCGAGACCCCGACAATGGAGATAAACTGCAGGCCCTCCGTATACCATTTGCCGCGCTTGATCGCGGTCAGCACGCCGAGGGGCAGGCCGAGCAGCAGGGAGATCAGCGTGGCAACCAGCACCAGCTCCAGGGTCGCCGGAAAGCGTTCGGCGATCAGGCTCAGCACGTCCTGGCCGTTGCGGTAGGAGATGCCGAAATTGCCCTGCGCGGCGTTGACCACGAACCGGGTATATTGTGTCATCAGGCCATCGTTGAGGCCCAGCCGTTCGCGCAGATTATCGCGGTCGGTCTGCGTCATCTGCTCGTTGGCCATCATCTCGACGGGATCGCCCGCCAGCCGGAAAATCAGAAAGGCCAGCAAAGCGACGGCCAACATCACCATGACGGCGTTTGCCAGGCGCTTTATGATAAAAACCAGCATAGGAATTCCTCGGTCACAGGACGCTCCGGGAGTCCCGGAGCGTCGTGGATGAATTATTCGGCAAACTGCGTCAGCCAGTGGCGCGGCTTGTTGTCCGGCAGCTGCACGATCTTTTCGATCTTGTTCGACATGACCCAGGCCATCGGCTGCTGGTGCAAGGGCAGCATCACGATCTCGTCCTTCACCATTTGCAGCGCCTTGCTTTGCAGCGTCAGGCGCTTGGTGCGGTCCATTTCGGTCGACGCCTGCACGATCAGCTTATCGATCTCCGGATAGCTCCAGCCGCCCCAGTTGAAGACGCCGGCATTGGCCGTCTTCGTCTGAATCATCTGGAGAAGGATCGAATAGCTGTCGAGCATCGGTTCCGTGGCCCAGCCGATCAGATAGACGTCGGCCTTGCCGCTCGTACGCTTCGGCGCCTGTGCGGCGGTGGGGGCAATGTCGAGCTGCGGTTTGAAGCCTGCGCGGCTCAGCAGGTTCACCAGCCCCTGGCAAAGCTCTTCCTCGTTCACATAGGCGTCGGTCGTGCAAACCAGCGTGAACGGATAGTCCGAAGCGCCAGCCTCGGCCAGAAGCTTCTTCGAGAGGGCAGGATCGAATGCCAGCGTCGTGTCCAGCTCGGGAGCGTAACCCGGAATTTCCGGCGCGACCACCGCGCCTGCCGTGCGCGACTTTCCGCGCATGACGCGCTGCTGGATCAGATCCCGGTCGAGCGCATGGGCAAAAGCCTGACGCACGCGCAGGTCGTTGAACTTGTTCTCCGAACCGTTCGCGAGTTCCGGCTTGCGGTTGAAGCCGACCATGACGGTACGCAGATCGGTGCGCTCCATGACCTTCAGGTCGGGCTGCGCCTGCAGCCGCGGCAGATCCTGCGACGGTGCGTTTTCCGTGAAGTTGACTTCGCCGGAAAGGAGCGCGGCGACGCGCGTCGCCGCCGAGGTGATCGGCGTGAACTCGATGCGGTCGATGTTGGACTTGGAGGTCTTGTCCCACCAGTCCGGGTTCTTCACGAGGACCGTCTTGGAATCCGGGACCCGGCTTTCCAGCTTGAACGGACCGGTGCCGTTGGTGTGATAGGTGGCGTAGCCTTCGATCTTCGCGCCGACATCGGTCGGCTTTTCCGAATTGTTGGTCTTCAGCCAGCCGGCGTCGAAGACGTGGATGTTGGTGAGGTCGTTGAGAAGCAGCGGATAGGGCCCGCTCAGCTCGATATCGATCGTATGGTCGTCCACCTTCTTGGAGGACTTGTAGGCCGGCAGATTGCCGCGAAGCGGCGAAACCGGATCGCTGACGCGCTTCAGGGATGCGAGCACGTCGTCGGCAGTGAAATCCGCGCCATCGTGGAATTTCACGCCTTTGCGCAAGTGAAAGCGCCAGACCGTATCGGAAACGGTTTCCCAGGATTCGGCAAGGGCCGGTTCGATCTTCAGATTGGCGTCGTAGCGCACCAATCCTTCATAGACGTGATTGAGAAAGGACAGCGTATAGCTGTCGCCATAGGAATAGGGATCAAGCGAGTAGATATCGCGCGCCGCTCCCCATTTCAGCGTTTCGGCATGGCCGGACAAGGTCAGGCCCATCAGCATCGTGGCCGCGAGGCCAAGTTTCTTCATCATATGTTTGCTCCGCTTCTGGAAATTTGCGCCTCCTTTTCGGAGGTCTGTTGTCATGCACTGCCGCATCCGTCGACGGTTGCGGTATTCTCAAATGCTTGCGCCGGATGGGCGCACACCGGGGTTGGGTGTGATTTTCCTCCATACGATATGACCTGCCTCCCAGGTCATATGAGGACAGTATGGCGATCGGCAAAAAGTTGTCAACGTGATTGTAGACAATATTTGTCCTATCGGCCCTGTCGGATATGTCGACAAAATGCTCGGTTCCAGGTGAGTCCCTACTGGACCTTCCATACCGGATAGCTCGGCTGGAAGATTTTCCCGACGGGCGGATGCTGCCAACTGCGATCCGGATATTTGGCAATCAGGCCGTCATATTGTTGCTGCGCCCGCTCGCGCGCCGCAATCATGTCGATGCCGGCGACCTTGCCGTCCAGCATCGATAACCGCCCGTCGACAAACACGGCCTGCGTCACCTTGCCGGAACCCCCGACGACCAGTGTGGTGACCGGATCGACGCTCGGGGTCATATGGACATCGTCGAGACGGAAGACGGCGATATCCGCTTTGGCGCCGGCGGCGAGCCGCCCGAGGTCGCTGCGACCCAGCGCTTTCGCGCCGCCGCGCGTGGCGGCATCGAACAGATCTCTGGAGAATACCGCATCCGCAGCCTTCTCGCCGATACGGCAGGCGATCAGCCCGACCAGCAGGTTCATCAACATGTCGGGTGGCGCGGTGTCGGTAGCCATGCCGATATTGATGCCGAGCCTGCGGCAGGCGGCGAAAGAATTGAGAATGCTGCCCATGCGCGCCGAGACCAGCGGCGAATGCGCGATCGAAACGCCATGTTGCGCGTAAAGCTGCAGATCCTGTGGCGAGGCGTAGGTTCCATGCGGCGCGATCAGCCTTTCGCTCATGAGCCCATGATCCGCCAGCCATTGCGGCGCGGAAACGCCATGCAGTCTGCGCATGGTGTCGAGTTCCAGATTGCCCTGCGCCATATGAATTCTGACGCGGCAATCGAGATCGCGCGCCGCGGCCATGGTGCGCTGCAACAGCGGCAATGTGCAGGTTTCGATACGGTCCGGCGCCAGCATTCCGTTGACCAGGCCGTTATGGCGGCCATGGTTGCGCTCGATGAAATCGATCGCGTCCGCAAGGCCTTGCAGTCCCCGCGCCTCATCGAATACCGGCTCGATACGCCCCGGACCCTCCAGGATCATCCCACCGGAGCGATAGGCGGGGCTTAGAAAGACCCTGAGCCCGAGATCGCCCGCCGCGTCGGCCGCAGCTTCGAATTCCGCGACGGTCTCGGCCCATTGGCGATAGTAGAGCGACGCGATGGGCGCGGCGGTGGTGATGCCGTTCAACAGCAGGAGGCCGAAACCGAACCGCTTCTGGAACGCCAGCTCCTCCGCGGAATACATCTCATAGGGTCCGCTCTCCACATAGGAGCGCGGCCAGATGCGCCCTTTGGCCCAACCGGGCTGGTTGTCATGGACGAGCAGGTAGGTATCGAGATCGGACAGGGCGTCGAGGTCGATCAGGCCGGGGCTGACCAGCGCCGAACCGAAATCGATGCGGCGCGCCACGTCCCCCTCGAAACGCGGCCCGGCATAAAGCACCTCGTTTCGCTCGACGACGATTTCGCCGTCGGGGATCAGGGCGTGGCCGCCATCGCGCCAGGCGAGCACCCATTGTGCGGTTATCAGCGTTCGCCCCTCGGTCCGCTCACCCAGAACGAGTTGGCTGGAAAGATCAGGTTTCATGGGATTTTCGATCCTGCTGCATATCAAAAGAGCGCCTCACCGGGGTGAAACGCTCTGATTGCGGGCCGGAAGGTCAGGCCTATTCGGCCATTTGCGTATGCCAGTGGCGCGGCTTGTTGTCGGCACGGAAATCCACGCTCTTGACCTTGTCCAGCATGCCCCAGGCGATCGGCTGCTGGTGAAGCGGGATCAGGATCGCCCTGTCCTTGGCGATTTTCAGCGCCTGTTCTTCCAGCGCGAGACGCTTGGCGGTGTCAGGTTCCTGTGCCGCCTTCTTCACCAGATCGTCGAGTTCCGGATAGGACCAGCCGCCATAGTTGGACACGCCCGTCGAGCCGCTGCGCGTGGAGAGAACCTGAGAGAGCAGCGAATAGGCATCGAGCGTCGGTTCGTTTGCCCAGCTCAGATTGAACATGTCGGCCTTGCCATTGGTGCGCTTCGGCTGCTGCACGGCGCGCGGGCCCATGTCGATGGTGGGCTGGAAGCCGGCACGCTTGAGCATGTTTGCAATGCCCGAGCAGATGTCTTCCTCGTTGATGCTCTCGTCGTTCATGCACAGATAGGTAAAGGCGAGATCCTTCTGGCCGGCCTCTTCGAGCAGCTTCTGGGCAAGCTTGGAATCGGCAGGCTGATAAGTGTCGAGCGACTTCGCATAGCCGGCGATTTCCGGTGCTATGAGCGAGCCGGAAGGGCGCGCCAGCCCGCGCATGATCTTCTTGTTGATGAGATCGCGGTCGATGCTTGCTTCCACTGCCTGGCGCACGCGAAGGTCCAGGAACGGGTTCGGACGCCCGTCTTCGAGCTTCTCCTTGCCGTTGAAGCCGATGAAAACCGTGCGCAATTCCGTGCGCTTGCTTACGGTGATACCCGGCGAGGATTCCAGACGGGGAAGATCCTGAATGGGGGCGGAATCGAGCAGATCGATTTCGTTGGAAAGAAGCGCTGCTACACGCGTTGCCGCCGACGAGATCGGAATATACTCGATCCGGTCCAGATTGTGCTTCTTCTGATCCCACCACTGATCGTTGACGAGGAGAACGGTCTTGCTGTCCGGGACGCGGCTTTCCAGCTTGAACGGGCCTGTGCCGTTCGTGTTGTGCGTGGCGTAATTCTCGGTGTTGGACGCAATATCGGTCGGCTTTTCTGCGTTGTTGTCCTTCAGCCATTTGGCGCTGAACATGAAGATATTGGTCATGTCGTTCAGGAACAGCGCGGTCGGTGCCGAAACCTCGATATCGACCGTGAAATCATCGACCTTCTTGACGCCGACATAGAGCGGAATGTTGCCGCGCAGGGGCGAAGTCGGGTCCGAAACGCGGTTCATCGAGGCGACCACGTCGTCGGCCGTGAAATCCGCTCCGTCGTGGAATTTCACGCCTTTGCGCAGGGTGAAACGCCAGTGTTTGCTGTCGATCAGCTTCCACTCGGTGGCGAGCGCCGGCTCGATCTCGAAGTTCGGGCCATAACGGATCAGACCTTCATAGATGTGGTTCAGGAACGCCAGATTGGATGTCGAGGGAACGGAATCCGGGTCGAGCGAATAGATATCTGCCCGGCTGCCCCAGCGCAGCGTGGCGGCGCTTGCCGAAGTGGCCAGCACCGGCGCGGCAATAGCCGCTGCGGCCAGCGCCGATATCAGAAACCTGTTTAAACGCGACATGAACTTCCCCTTATGACGGTCGATAGAGTGGTTGGCCCGAATTTTTCGGCAGTATCATAATCGATTGTTTTATTGTCAACGATATTGTTGGCAATTATGAATCAGAACATCGACAGTTCGGAATGACATTACGGGGCGCGGAAACCACGCATCGAATAACGCCAACGGCATTTTCAAGGGGAATAGGAAATGGATGGGCTCCTGCTGCTTCACGGGACGATCGTCACCGTCGACGAGACACGGCGGATCATCGAGGACGGTGCGCTGGCAATCGAGAAGGACAGGATTGTCGACATCGGCACGTCGCAAGCGCTGGCTCCTCGTCATGCCGGAAAGAAAGTGATCGACTGCCGGGGCAAGATGATCATCCCCGGGCTGATCGATGCTCATGGGCATGCGGGTCATGCGCTTATCCGCAGCATCGGCGCCGACACCAATTCGCTGTGGATGCGCATCGTGACGCCGACCTACTATCACTATGTCACCCGCGATTACTGGTATGCGGATGGCCTCGTCTCAGGCCTGGAAAGACTTCGTGCGGGCGTGACCACCTCGGCCAGCATCATCACATCGATGCCGCGCAGCGACGATCCGGTATTCGCCATCAATCATGCTCGCGCCTATTCGGAACTCGGGCTTCGCGAGATCATCTGCGTTGGCCCAGCGGGTCTGCCCTGGCCGCAATCGGTCACGCGGTGGGAAAGCGGCAAGCCGGAGCGCCGCAGCGTCTCCTTCGAGGAGATGATCGAGGGCGCCGAAGCCGTCATCGAAAGCCTGAACGGAACCGCCGACGGGCGCATCAAAGTCTTCCTGACGCCATTCACGATCGTGCCTTCGGTCGAACCGTCGAACGCCTCGACGCCGGACTTTGCCGTCAATCTGACCGAAAACGACCGGATGCAGGCGCGGCGCATCCGTGAAACCGCGCGCAAATGGGGCGTGCGCATCCATTCCGATGCCTTCGCCGGACAGATACGCATGGCCTGGCAGGACAAGGAAAATGCGCTGCTGGGCCCCGATGTGCACCTCCAGCATTGCTGGGGAATATCCCACGAAGAGATCGACATCCTGGCCGAAACCGGCACCCATGTCACCCACGCGCCACCCGGACGCTCCACGCCGATCATGGAGATGATGGCCCGGGGCGTGCCGGTCGCGATCACTTCGGACGGCGCGGCTCCGAGCCGTCATTTCGATATGCTCCAGATCGCGCGCAGCGCCCAAGCCACCCAGCACATCCTACACAATCACGACCGCTATATCCTGCCGCCGGGCAAGGTCTTCGAGATGATCACCATCGATGCGGCCGGCGCCATCGGCATGGGTCACGAGATCGGTTCGCTCGAGGCGGGCAAGAAGGCGGATATCGTCATCATCGACATGCGCAAGCCGCATCTGACGCCCAACTGGATGCCGGTTCACCGGCTGATCCACCAGGTTCTCGGCAGCGATGTCGATACGGTGATCGTCGACGGCAGGATCATCATGGAGGAGGGCAGGGTACTGACCGCCGACATGTATGAGGCGCTGGCTTTCGGTGAAGCCGAAGCAAAGGCGCTCGTGGAGCGGGCCGGTCTGCACGCTCACATGCACGATCCCGGCTGGAAGCAATTACATCGCACGTTTCAAAGGCCTGTTCCGCTACCGCCCGTGCCGGAGCATTGAACTCACGCAGCTGATTGGAGACCTGGAAGCCCGCAATGCGTCCATGAAAGGCCAGCGACGCCGTTACCAGCCCGCGAAATCTCCAAGCAAGGCCTCATCGATGCGTCCGGCGGCCACATCGGCGAGCGCCTGGTCGAGCAGAGCGACACCCGCCTCGGCCTCCGCCTGCGTCAATGTCAGCGGAGGCGTGAGTTCGAGCACGTTGGACCGCACGCCGACATAGTAAAGTACGAGGCCGAGTTGGAAGGCGCGGTAGACGGTCAGCGCCGCCTGACGCGAAGCCGGTTCGCGGCTGGCGGGATCGGTCACAAGCTCGACGCCGAGGGCTAGGCCGCGGCCACGCACATCGCCGATCAGCGCATGGCCGGCGGCAAGGCGGTCAAGCGCGGCGCGCAGCGCCTTGCCGCTTCTTTCCGCATTCAGGACGAGGTGGTCGCGCTCGATCGTCTGCAGCACGGCCAGCGCGGCGGCCGCGCAGACGGGATTGCCGTGCACGGTCTGCAGCGCGAAGGCAACGCTGTGATTCATGATGGCTTCCGGACCGACCACCGCAGAAATCGGCAGGCCGCCGCCAAGGCCCTTGCCGAAGACGACGATGTCCGGTTCGATACCGGAATGCTCGAAGGCGTTGAAGCGGCCGCTCCGGCCGAGGCCGACCTTCACTTCGTCCGATACGATCAGAATGCCGTGCCTGCGGCAGAGCGCTTCCACCGCCTTGAAGAATCCGTCCGGCGGCACCAGCATGCCGCCGTCCGACTGGATCGGTTCGATGAAGAACGCTGCGACCTCTTCCGGCGGCACTTCGGTCGCGAAGAGCCGCTCGAGGCGGGCGAACGCGGCGTCGCTTGCAACCTCGGGGCTGCCGGCGGCATAGCTGTTCGGATAGGGCACGAGCGTCAGGCCCTGTGCCCGACTGCCCTGTTGTGCCGGATGGCCGGAAACGCCCATGGAGCCGATGGTGCCGCCGTGATAGGCCCCGTGGAACGCTAGAATGCGCGGCCGGCCGGTGGCGGCGACGACCATGCGGGCGACCGTCTCATTGGCGTCGGAGCCGGAATGGCCGAACCAGACGCGGCCGCGGGCGCGCTCAGGCACGAGCGAAAGCAGCTTTTCGGCGAGCAGCACGCAAGCCTCGTTGGCCGATGAAAGATAGCTCGCGCCCGCCTGATCGGAGAGCGCGCGGCCCACCGCTTCACGGATCGCCGGATGAGAGTGGCCGAGGCTCGCCGCGCCCCAGGAGGCGGAGAAATCGAGAAGCTGCCGCCCGTCGTCGGCGGTCAGATAAGCGCCGCTGCCCCCGACGACCGCCTGCGGAAAAAACCGCAGATGCGCCATTTTCGAAACCGAGCGGCTTTCGCGGGCGTAGAGATCGGGCAAGCAGGCAATCTCCTCTATTTGAAAAAGGTGAGAACCTCTTCGAGCGAGACGACATGGCAGTAGATCATGTTGATGATCTCCAGTTCCCGCCGGTGCAGATCGTCCGTCGCCGCGGCGCCGCAGTCGTCGACGACGACCACGCCGAAACTTTCATCCGCCAGGCTGCGCACGGTCGAGGAGACGCACTGGTCGGTGAAGATGCCGCAGCAGATGACGTCCTTGATGCCCATATTGTGCAGGACGAGGCGAAGGTTCGTACCGGTCAGCGCGCTGTCTGTCGTCTTCGTGACGACGATCTCGTCGCTGCGCGGCTCCAGTTCCGGAACGATCTGGCCCTCGGGCAGTTCCTTCGGCAGGAGCAGGTAATTGAAGCCGGGCTTCTTCTGGCTCAGCGAGCGGTCGCGCCCGTCCGGCTTCAGGCAGGCGATGCGGGCGAAGATGACCTCCACCTTGCGCTTGCGGCATTCGTCGATCAGCCGCGCCGTGTTCGGTATCACCGTCTTGCGCATACGCTCGTAGAAAGGCTGCCAGCGGGCGGTTTCCTCAGGCGTATCCTTCGGGTCGAGATAGGTGTTCTGGATGTCGATGACCAGCAGCGCCGTCGTCGCCGGATCGAGCACGATGTCGTCCGGCTCCTCGGCACCGGCATAGTAGAAAGATCGGTAGGCGGTCTTCCAGCTCATGCAATTGTCTCCTTCTTGCGGCGGGCGCGGGTGAGGATGTGGCCTATCTCGCGGTTCGGGAAGAGACCGCCCGGCTTGACGATCATTACCGCGATCATGGCGAGCGCGAGGACGATTTCCGTGAGGCCGACGACCTGGCCGGCGCCCAAGGCGGTGGCGTTGAGCGCGCCTTCCGTGCCGCGCAGCCCCTCATAGGCGAAGGTGACGAGAATCGTGCCGGCCACCGCGCCCGTCACCGTGTTGGCGCCGCCGATCACCAGCATTGTGATGATGAGGAACGTCTCCTTCAGATAGAAGGCCTTCGGCGCGAACGAGGTGATGAAATGTCCCCACAGCGCCCCGCCGATGCCGGCGATGAACGCGGCGAGGATGAAGGCGCGCCAGCGCAGGTGCGGAATGTCGGCGCCGAGGGCAGCAGCGGCGACCTCGTCCTCCCGCGAGGCGCGCAGCAGCTTGCCTGTCCGCGATTCCTTGAAGGCAAGCGCCACGACCACCACGATCGCCGCGACGACGGCGGCGATCGGCATGTCCGTCGTCTTCGGCAGGCCGAAGAGCGTGCGCGGGCCGTTGGTGAAGGCGCTCCAGTTGTTCATGACCGTGTAGAGCACGACGAGCAGCGCGAAGGAGGTGATCACCGACGCCGCATCCGAAAGCCGCATCAGCGGATAGGCGACGACGGCCGCGACGACGGCGGCCAGCACGCCCGCCGCGAGCATGGCGAGGAGCGGCGAAACTTCCACGACCTTCATGAAATCGTAGAGATCCGGCAGCGCCATGCCCTTCATCTGAGCCGGGATGGTGAGCACGGCGGACGTGTAGGCGCCGAGGCCCATGAAGCCGATATGGGCGAAGGAGAGCAGGCCCGAATTGCCCATGAAGGTCTGCAGGCCGATGACCAGCACGAGCGAGATCAGCAGGTTGGTGGCGATACGGTCATAGAGGCGGATGCCGAGGAGCTGGCTTCCGACGGCGATGATGGCGATGACGCCGATGAGGATGAGGGCGGTGAAATAGGAGTGTTTCATGGTCGCGCCCCCCTCAGGTCCGCTGTCCGCTCGCCGGACCCCTGATGAGGCCGTCGGGGCGCCAGAGCAGGATCAGGATGACGAGGCTGAAGGTGAAGGCGTCGCGGAATTTCAGCAGATCCTGCGACAGGGTGTAGTTGAGCGTGGTGTCGATGAGCGCGAGCAGGAAACCCCCGACAACGGCGCCGGGCAGGCTCCGCATGCCGCCGATGACCGTGGCGATGAAGGCGACGAGCAGCGGCTCCAGGCCGATGCCCGGAACGACGGTGCCGATGCGGCCGATCCAGAGAATGCCGACGACGCCGGCGAGGAAGCCGGAAAGGGCGAAGGCGGACGAGATGATGAGGTTCGCCGGCACCCCCAGCATGCGCGCCATGGTGAAGTTCGTCGCCGCTGCGCGCATCGCGATGCCGAGCGTCGTCCTGCGCATCAGGAAGGCGACGCCGGCGAGCAGTGCGATGGAGGCGGCGATGGTGATGAGGTTGCGGACCGGGGTGATCGCACCGGCGATCGAGACAGTCTGCGAGAAGATGTCCGGCAGCGGCACGTTGCGTGGTCGCGGCGAGATGAACAGCAGCGCCGCATTCTGCAGCAGGTTGGAGAAGGCGAAGGAGGTAATCAGCACCGCCGTCACCGATTTGGCCCGCACCGGACGGAAGGCGGCGTAGTCGGTGATGATGCCGAAGAGGATCGCCATACCGACGGCGAGCACCGCCATGACGAGCCAGGGCAGGCCCGAGCCGCTGGCGAGAAACATCGTATAGCCGGCCACCATGATGAGTTCGCCATAGGCGAAGTTCACGAGGCGAAGGATCCCGTAGATGATCACGAGGCCGAGTGCCATCAGCGCATAGGCGCCGCCGAGGCTGAGGACGTCGATGACGAACTGGATCGCGAAAGCCATGGATCAGCCTCCCAGATAATGCGCGCTGAGGTCGCTGGTCGAGCGGATTTCCTCGGCCGTGCCGGATGCGACGATGGCGCCGAGGCGCATGACGAAGGCGCGGTCGGCGACGGCGAGCGCCTGGTTCACGTTCTGCTCGACGAGCAGGATGGTGAGGCCGGATTTCTTCAGCGCCTCGATCATCTCGAAGATGCGTTCGACGATGGCCGGCGCAAGGCCGAGCGAGGGTTCGTCGAGAAGAAGCACCCGTGGCCTCGCCATAAGCGCGCGGGCGATGACGAGCATCTGTTGCTCGCCGCCGGAGAGCGTGCCGGCCGCCTGTTTCGAGCGCTCGGCAAGGCGCGGGAAGAGCGTGTTCAGCTTCTCGAGGTTGTCGCGGTTGCCAGCTTGGTCGCGGCGATGGATATAGGCGCCGAGCATCAGGTTTTCGGCGACCGTCAGGTCCGGGAAGACGTCGCGGGTTTCCGGCACGGTGGCAAGGCCCGCGCGCACGACCTGTTCGGGGCTCGCCGCGGTGATGTCCTTGCCTTCGAGCGTGATCGTGCCTCCGGAGGCTTTCAGCGCGCCGGCGATGCACTTGATGGTCGAGGATTTGCCGGCACCATTGGCGCCGAGCAGGCTCACCAGCTCACCCTTTCGAAGGGTGAAGCTGATGCTGCGTACAGCGCGGATCGCACCGTAGCTGACGGAAAGGTCGGCGACGTCAAGCATGGGCCGCCCCCTTGCCGAGATAGGCTTCGATAACGGCCGGGTGGCTGCGGACGTGGGCGGCGTCGCCCTCCGCGATCGTGCGGCCGGAGGCGAGCACATGCAGCCTGTGGCAGAGGCGCATGATGAGACCCATGTCGTGGTCGATGATGAGAAGGCCGAGCCCGCGTTTCTCGGGCAATTCGGCGAGCGTGTGCAGCAGGGTTTCCGTCTCGGCATCGTTCATGCCGGCGGCGGGCTCGTCGAGCAGCAGAAAGCGCGGTTCGGCGGCGAGCGCCCGGGCGATTTCGACGCGGCGCTTGTCGCCATAGCTGAGGCTTTCGCCAAGCTCGTCCGCCTTAGCCGTCAGGCCGAGTTCGGCCAGCAGGTCCTTCGCGCGTTCAGCCGACACAGCGCGGGAGGCGCCCTTTGCCAGCGCCGCCGCCTCGACATTCTCGAGGACGGTCATCGAGTTGAAAATGCGCACGATCTGAAAGGAGCGGCTTACGCCCGCAAGCGCGATCTCGCGCGGCGAGAGACCCGACAGGGTGATGTCGCCGGCGGCGATCGTGCCGGTCGCCAGCTTCACCTGGCCGGTGATGGCATTGATGAGCGTCGTCTTGCCGGAGCCGTTCGGCCCGATGAGGCCGACGACCTCGCCGGCGGAGACCGAGAGCGAGACATGGTCGAGTGCGCGCAGGCCGGTGAATTCCACCGACACGTCGTTTACCGCGAGACGCGTTTCAGACATGGCTTTTCCGAAGTGATGGGGCCGGCCTTGCGGCCGGCCCGAATTGACCGATCAGGGCTTAGGCAGGGATTCCGGCTTACGCCATCCAACGAAGCTCGGCTTGCCGCCCTTGAGTTCGATCACGGCCGCAGCCTTGTTCGGCACATGGCCTTCCTCGTTCGTGCCGTAGTCGAGATCGCCGGTCAGCAGCTTGAACTGGCCATCTTCAAGTGCCTTGGCGAGCGCTGCGCCTTCGGTCGTTCCGGCCGCCTTGACCGCCTCGGCGAGCAGCATGATCGTATCCCAGCCCGTCGAGACGAAGGACGTGTCCGGCGCCTTGCCGAACATCTCCTTGTAGAGCTCGATGAACTTCGGCATGTCCGGATGCGCTTCAGGGCCCATCCAGGTATGCGTGACGAAGTAGACGTCATTGCCGAATTTTTCGCCGAGCGCCTCGTGCATGGCCGGGTCGTCATAGGCGTCGCCACCGAGAACCGGCGCATCGTAGCCGACTTCGCGCAACGCGCGGATGATCACACCGATGTCCGTGCCGTAGGAGGAGACGAAGATCACGTCCGGCTTCTTGCCGAGCGCCTGGAGACGGGCGAGTTGCGCGGAAAAATTATTGTCGCCGTTCGTGTAGGTGTCTTCGAGCAGAATCTCGCCGCCATCGGCCTTGAATTGCTCCACGAAATATTTCGAGAGCGACTTTGTATAGGCGATGAACTGGTCGGTGACGACGTAGGCCGTCTTCCAGCCCTTTTCCTTGACGGCGAAATCGGCGGCCGTCGCACCCATCGTTGTATTCCACATGGAGAGCGTGAACTGCTTGTCGCCGAGCGACCACGAGGAATAGAGCGGGTCGGAGGCGCAGGTCGAGATGCCGACGAGGCCCGCCGACTGCGCTTCACGGCTCGCGGGCGAACCGAAGTCGAAATCGCACGGTGCGACGATGATCTCGGCGCCCTTGTCGATCAGTTCGACCGCGACATTGCCGACCGTCACCGGATCCGACTTGCCGTCGATATTGACGAATTCGACCTGCTTCCCCAGCAAGCCGCCATTGTCGTTGAGATACTTCACGGCGACCTTCGCGCCGTTGTAGCCGGGCGTGTCGAGGGGAGCCTGAATGCCCGTCATCGAGAGTGCGCCGCCGATCAGGATCTTGTCGTCGTCGGCAATGGCTGTGGAAGAGGCAAGCGCGAAGCTTGCCGCTGCCAGAAACAGTCTGGAAGTCTTGATCATGGTCGTTCCCCTTATTGATGCCATTCGGCGGTGATCGTTGTGCGGCCTGGTCTTTTGACCTTCTTGTGCGGACCGCCCTCGTATGCTCCCTATTTGCCTCCCATCGGCCGTTCGGAAAGGTTACTGCCCGATTTCCTTCAAAAGATCGTCGGTCGATATCTGGCGGCAATAGCCCTTGATTGCGCTCAGCGAGGTGTAGTGGCGTTCCTCCGAATAGGTGCCGCAGGCATCCGGTACGAGCGTCACCAGATAGTTGAGGTCGCAGGCGTCGCGCACTGCCGATTCCACGCATTGGTCGGTCAGGAGGCCGCACAGCACGATCTGCCTCACCCCGAGATTACGCAGCACATAGTCGATATGGGTGGAGACGAAGACACTGGAGGAACTCTTCGGGAAGACGATCTCGTCCTCCAGCGGTTCGAGCTCGTCGATTACCTTACCATCCCAGGAGCCTTTCGGCACGTTGAAGCCGGTGATCTTGTAGTCGAGGCTGCGGTCGCGGCCGTCCTTCGTCAGGCTCTCGATCGTCGTGTGCAGCACCTCGATGCCGGCCTTGCGGAAACCGGCGAGCAGGCGCTGCATGTTCGGTATCGCCACCTCGCGGATACGGTTGAAGTAGTAGCCGTACTTGCCGGCAATATCCGCATCGGAGACATCCTTGAACTCGCCCCCATCGCGGCTGACGGAAAAGTTCTGCACGTCGATGAACAGGATGGCGGAAGCGGCCGGGTCGAGCGGCACGTCGCGGGTGGTCGGATGGTCAGCGGCCATCATTGGTTCCTTCGATGCTTTCTGCCGCAAGTCGGAGGGGGCCGGCCAGCCGGTCCGCCCATTCCTGTTGTCCGCGGGCGTCGTTGATGAGGTCGTTGCGCACTTCGAGAAGCACATGCGGAATGCCGCGCCGCTCGCCGTGCACGGGGATCGTGTAGTCGGAGAGATCGTCGACGTGGTACGGCTCGTTGAGCCTGACGGTAACGTCCGTATTGGCGGCGCGGAAGACTTCGGCCAGCCGTTCGGCGAAACGGGCGTCGCGATTGTAGAGAAGGCCGAGTTCGAAATCCCGGACGGCGCCGGTCGCGCGCATGACGGGCGTGAAGCTATGTACCGAGACGAGGAAGAGCGGCTTGCCGGCCGCCTGTCGCCGGTCGAGCGCGACGGCGATCGCCTCGTGCAGCGGCTGATGGATTTCCACGTAGCGGCCGCGACGTTCGCGATCGGACAGGTCGGCATTGACCGGAACGACGGTTCCGTCGCTCTGCGCCACGAAGCAGTCCGTCGCTTCCAAGGGGCGATTGCAGTCGATGACGAGCCGGCTGTAGCGCTGCAGGACGAGTGCTGCATCGAGGCGTTCGGAAATGCCGCGTGCAACACCCTCGGCGCCGACGTCGTAGGCGATGTGACGGTCCATTTCCTCGGGTGCAATGCCGAGATCGCCAAGCGCTGCAGGCAGCGCGCGGCCCGCATGTTCGCAGGTCAAGAAGATCGCCGATCGGCCGGTAGGATTGATCCATTCTACGGGATCCGGGTCACCCGCCTGCAGCAATCTGGTCGTGTCGCGATCTGCGAGCCTGAGCATGAGATGAGATCCGTCGTGCGGTCCGGCGGCGTGGCCTTCGATGGCGAACAGTCAAAGAAATTTTTCAATCATAGTCAATCTGATTTTTCCGTTTGACTAATTTTTTTCAGGGCGCGAATATTCGTTCCAACCAAGGGAAGACACACCGATGAGCGATGGGAAATCGTCGACGACGATCCGCACGAGGATCCGCGAGGCCGCCGGGCAGCTGACGGCCAGCGAGCGAAAGATCGCCAATGCCATTCTCGCCGATTACCCCTTCACCGGCCTGGAAAGCATTCAGGAACTGGCGGCCAAGACTGGCGTCAGCGCGCCCTCCATCACCCGTTTCGTCAGTAAGATCGGCTGCGGCGGTTTCCAGGACCTGCAACGGCAATTGATCGCCGAGCTGAAGGAGGGCCGGCGCTCGCCCCTGGACCTCAAATCCAGCCAGAGGCCGGTCGGCCATTCGGAGTTCCTGTCGGAATATGTCGCGCGTGTTTCGGCCGTCATGGGGGAAATGACCGGAATGGTTTCGCAGGCACAGTTCGACATTCTGGCCGAGCTTCTCGCCGACCCGTCGCGCAACATCTTCCTGCTCGGAGGGCGTGTCAGCAACAGCATCGCTTCCTTCCTGTCGATTCATCTCAGGCAGATCCGCAGCGGCATCTACCACATGGCCGACAACCCGGAGTTCTGGCCGGAGCATGTGCTGCGCATGCGCAGGAAAGATGTCGTGCTGCTGATCGATTTCCGGCGTTACCAGCTCAGCCTCGCACGCCTTGCCGAGAACATCGCCCAGAAGCGTGGCGCGACCATCGTCGTCGTCACCGACAAGTGGATGTCGCCGGCTGCCCGCAACGCCGATCACATCGTCGCGCTGCCGATCGACGCCGGCACGGCCTGGGACACGGTTTCCGCTGCCATGGCGCTCGTCGAGGCACTCATCGTGCGCGTCTCGGAGACCGATTGGGAGGCGACGCAGAAGCGCATCAAGGATTGGGACGGCATCCGCTTTGCGATGCCGGGCTACGATCAGGACAGGATCAACGGGGACTCAGATGAAACGTGAGGAAATGATGGTCGCCTGCTGCGGCGATCTCTCGGGCAAGGTGCGCGGCAAGGCCTTTCCGCTGGCGCAGATGGACAAGCGCTTGCAGCGGGGCGTCGGCTGGACGCCGACCAATGTACAGATCACCTGCTTCGACGCGATCGCCGAAAGCCCCTTCGGCTCGCTCGGCGACCTCGTGCTCATTCCCGATCCGTCGACCTGCGTCAGCTTCGAAAGCGAGGAGGGGGCGCCGAAGGAGAACTTTGTTCTCGGTAACATTCGCTATACCGACGGCCGCTCCTGGGAATTCTGCACGCGCTCTATTCTCGAGGCCGCCTTGGAGCGGCTGCAGAGCGTGGCGGGTGTCACGCTTTACGGTGCCTTCGAGCATGAATTCCAGCTCAAGCACCGCCTTGGCGAAATCGGCAAGGCCTTCACGCTCGGAGGGTTCCAGGAGGAACGGCATTTCTGCGAGGCGATCATCGCGGCAATGCGCGAGGCTGGCGTGACGCCCGATACGATCCTGAAGGAGTTCGGCGCCGGTCAGTTCGAGGTGACGATGGGTCCCCAGAGGGGCGTCACCATCGCCGACCATTCGCTGATTACCCGCGAACTCGTCGGCCTCGTCGCGCGCGAGCTTTCTTATGAGCCGACCTTCACGCCGATCCGCGATCCGGCCGGAGTCGGCAACGGCGTGCATGTCCACTTGAGCATGCTGGATTCGGCGGGTGCCCCGGTCACTTACGATCCGAACGGCAAACATGAGCTTTCCGAAGTTGCGGGAAAATTCGTCGCCGGCATTCTGAAATATCTCGACTCGATCATTGCGATCACGGCGCCGAGCGTGGTCTCCTACCTGCGTCTCACACCGCATCGCTGGAGCGCAGCCTTCAACAATCTCGGTTTTCGGGATCGCGAGGCATCGGTGCGCATCTGCCCGGTTTCCGATATCAGCGACATCGCCCGCGCCGCCCAGTTCAACTTCGAGTTTCGTGCGGCCGATGCGACCGCCAATCCACATCTTGCCCTCGCGGCAATCGTCCATGCCGGGGTACAGGGCATCGAGGAGGGTCTTGCGGTGCCGGAGGCGACACAGGAAGATCTTTCGCTCCTGAGCGCGGAGGCCCTTGCCGCCCGCGGCTACGTCCGCCTGCCGCAGACACTCGAAGCGGCCCTACAGCGTTTCAAGGGCAATGCGACAGTGTGCAGCTGGTTCCCCGAAGGCTTTGCCGACGTCTACGTCAAGCATAAGGAGGGCGAGATCGCCTATCTGGCGGACAAGACGCAGACGGAGATTTGTGCGGCCTACGACAGCGTGTATTGACTGCAACTGCCGCCGCTGCCGTTTACGGCCTGGTCCGTGTCGGGCAGATTGCCGCATTCTGCGGTTCGGCTTTGGGCGCGACGTGCGCAATCCCTATATAGTGGGCAGCAGATGCGACCGAACCGGGCGGATGGTATGAGCGACGAATTGCAGGGCCACGCTGTGCAAAGCCCCGCTATGCGCGAACGCGCAAGAGCGGAGATGAAAGCACTCGGGATCGATGAAGCGTTCATCGGTAGGCTGGTCGAGACGTTTTATGCGCGTGTGCTCGCGCATCCGGAGCTTGGGCCGGTATTCGACGCAAGGCTTTCGGGACGCTGGCCGGAGCACATGGAGAAGATGAAAAGCTTCTGGTCCGCCGTTGCCTTCCGCAGCGGCGCTTACGGCGGAAAGCCGGTGCAGGCGCATCTCGGCGTCGCCAACATGTCTCCGGAACTCTTCCCGAAATGGCTGGGGCTCTTTGCTGGAACGCTCGACGACATTGCGCCGAATGAGGAAGCGAAGGCCTGGTTCATGGCCACAGCAGAGCGCATCGCGCGTAGCCTGACGCTCTCGCTCTTCTACAATCCGGCGCTCGACGACCCGGCACTCAAGCGCTCCTGAAGTTGGCCTTGGCGAGAGGTGTGCCGCTAGGCGAAATTTGATCAACCGACTTGGATGCGCGCGGCCGATGCTCAAGACCCGTGCCTACCGGCAGGGCGTCGTCATCGTGGTCGTGGTGATCTTCGACCAATGGCGCCGTCGCAGCATGACCCGCGTTTGAGGTCCATGAAGAGCAAGCCTCGAACCCGGCGCTGCAATAGAGCGGAGGCGGGAAAGGGTGCGCGGTTTTCCGTCGGGAAGTGCGTAGATTCAAAACGACAGAGCGTTTCAGCCTTTAAATGACACACTGAAACGCTCTATCTGGCGGTCACCTATTGCTTTGTCGGCGGCGAAGAGCTTCCTCTGTCGAAGATACCGCCGGCCTTCCAGCAGGGCATTTCCGGCTGGCCGGGACGAACATGCCGCCATCGAAGGTGTTGACCCCATGAACATCAAGCAACTGGAAGTCCTGCGGACACTCCTTGCAACCGGATCGACCATCGCGACCGCGAAGGCCATGGGTCTCAGCCAGTCGGGAGTGAGCCGCATGCTGCAGCAGCTTGAAAGCGATCTGGCTATCACGCTTTTCGCCCGCGACAAGGGCCGGTTGATTCCGACTCCGGAGGCGACGGTTCTTGGGCGTGATGCGCAAAACGTCCTGCTGGCCATCGAGCGCATGTCCGGCCATGCGGAGGACCTTCGCAACGGCTCCTCCGGGCCGGAGATCGTCCGCATCGGGCTGCCGAGCAGCATGTGGGAAAATTTCGCACCCGCCATGTTGATCGATTATGTCAGGGATTTTCCAGGCGTTCGCATCGAAACGTTCTTCGAGACGACCACGGCGATCACCAAACTGGTCGAGGAACGCGTGATCGACCTCGGTTTTTTACGTATCGAAGGCGAAACGGGGCCGGGCATTGCGATCGACAAGGTTGCGACCGGTGAAAGCGTCTGCGTCGTTCCGAAAGATCACTCGCTTGCCGAACTGCCCGAGATCACCATCAAGCATCTGAGAAACGTGCCGCTGATCCTGATCGGTCGGCAACGGCCGAACCGCATGGCGCTCGACCAGGCCTTTCAGCGGGCGGGGGTAAAGCAGATGGTCAAGATCGAAACCCACACCAACAGTTCTGCGTGTTCCTATGTCGCGCATGGACTGGGCGTGTCGATCATCAGCAGCTTCTATGCGAATCTCTACCGTCACCTGCCCGTCGTATACCGGCCGTTCGTGCCTCGCGCGACACAGGAATTCGGATTGGTGCGTGCCGCCGGAGTTCCGCTCTCCATCGCCGCCCAGGCGCTCAGCGACGCCCTGAAGAAGCAGATCCGGCTTTCGCAAGAAGATCAATAAAAGCAAAATATTGGCTCTTTTTAAGCCCTCAGTTCCATTGCTCCGCAATCTTCCAAAGCCCGCATAAGGCTATGACGAATATGCATAATATTGCGCGGCATTCCTCATTCCCGCATAGTCTGGGCCGAAGAAACCGATGATGGCTCGATTTCAACTCGACCATCAATCGTGGGGAACCGATGCTACGCTTTATCCTGAGCCGTCTGATGATGGCGATTCCGACGATCGTGCTTGTCGCCGTGGCGGTCTTTGCACTGATCCGCTTCATTCCCGGTGACCCCGCCGCGTTGATGCTGGGGGACATGGCTCAGCCCGATCAGATCGCAGCAATGCGCGTGGAGCTCGGTCTCGACAAGTCCATGCCCCAGCAATTCCTGATCTGGGCCGGCGATGTGCTGCGAGGCGATTTCGGCCGCTCGATCGTCAATGACGAGGCCGTGCTGCCGCTGGTCGTTTCGCGCTTTCTGGTGAGTGCGGAGATCGTTGTCGTCGCCGTGCTTCTGGCAAGCATGATTGCCGTACCGGCCGGCGTAATTGCCGCGTGGCGTCAGAACAGCCTGACGGACCTGGCTCTGGTTGGAACGGCAACGGTTCTTCTGTCCATCCCGACCTTCTGGCTCGGCTTGCTACTGCTGTTGCTTTTCGGGCTTGAACTCGGCTGGCTGCCTGTTCTGGGCTATGTCTCGATCGGCGACAATCTGACCGCCGGTCTGCTCTATCTCGTCCTGCCCGTCGTGACGCTGGTCATCCATGAAGCGGGAGTGCTGATCCGCATGGCGCGTGCCTCAACGTTGGAAGTGCTGCGTCTCGATTACATTACCCACGCCCGTGCGAAAGGGCTGTCGGAAAGCGCCGTGCTCTGGCGCCATGCGTTCAAGAACGCCTTCGGTCCGACCTGGACGATGATCGGTCTCATCCTGGGCAATCTGCTGGGCGGCATTGCCGTCATCGAGACGGTGTTCACCATTCCGGGGCTCGGTCGACTGATGGTGGACAGCATTTTCGCGCGCGACTACCCGGTCATCCAGGGATGCCTTCTGTTCGTTTCGCTCTCCTATGTGCTGGTCAACCTCGTCGTCGACCTTCTCTACCCTCTCTTCGATCCGCGTGTTGTCGCCGAATGAAAAAGTTCACCCTCAACGGACTGATCGGCGGCATTCTGATCGCCATCCTGATCGTCACCGCTGCCGTCGGTCTCTTCTGGACACCGTTCGACCCTATGAAACTCTCCTTCACCGCGCGGCTTGCAGCTCCCGGCAGCGCGCATCTGCTCGGCACCGACGAATTCGGCCGGGACGTCTTGAGCCGCCTGATGGTCGGCGCCCGAGCCAGCGTCTGGATCGGCGCGCTCACCGTCGGCTTTGCCACTATCTGCGGGACGCTCATAGGCCTCATCAGCGGTTATGCGCGCGGCTGGGTGGACGGCATCATCATGGCTGTCAACAACGCGCTTCTCGCTTTTCCCGGCATATTGCTGGCGCTCGGGCTGCTCGCCGTCTTCGGCGCCAACCAGTACGGCATCATTTTCGCGCTCGGCATCGCCTATACGCCTTCCATGGCGCGCGTCGTGCGCGGCGCCGTGCTTTCGCTGAGGGAGCGGGAGTTCATCGAGGCCTCGCGCGTGATGGGCAATGGCGAACTTTATACGATGTTGCGCCATATCCTGCCGAACTGCGTGGCGCCGATCACGGTTCTCGCCACCTCCATGTTCGGCTGGGCCATCCTGTCGGAAAGCGCGCTCTCGTTTCTGGGCCTCGGCGTGCCGCCGCCGGCGCCGACCTGGGGCAACATGCTGGCGGCCGGGCGGCCATTCCTCCAGCAGGCCGCATGGCTCGGATTGTTCCCCGGCCTGTGCATCGCGCTGACGCTGCTTGGCATCAATCTTCTGGGCGACGCGCTCCGCGACCGGCTCGACCCGCGCATGAGGGGCCTGAAATGACGATGGACAAGCTTCTCACCGTCTGCGGCCTTTCGCTTGAAGTCGCAAGAACCGGCCATCAGGTCGTCAAGTCGGTCTCCTTCGACCTCGCGCCGGGCGAGATCTTCGGCATCGTCGGCGAAAGCGGCTCCGGCAAGACGCTGGCGACCCGAGCGCTGATCTCGCTGCTGCCGCCGACCGTCAACGTCGCCGGCGGGTCGGTGTCCTACAGGGGCCGCGACGTGCTGAAGATGAAGGAAAATGAGCTTCGCCATCTGCGCGGCGCAGAGATCGGCGTCGTCTTCCAGGAGCCGATGACCTCGCTCAACCCGTCGATGACGATCGGTCGGCAGCTGGAGGAAGGCCTCATCCTGCACACCAAGGCTTCGGCGCAGGAGCGACGCTCCCTCATCCTCGACATGTTGAAGCGGGTCGGAATCCGCGATCCGGAGGGGGCGCTTGCCTCCTATCCGCACGAGTTTTCGGGCGGCATGCGCCAGCGCATCATGCTCGCCTCCGTCATGCTCTTGAAGCCGTCGCTGCTGATTGCCGATGAGCCGACCACTGCACTCGATGCCGTCATCCAGCGCGACGTGATGGAACTGATGGTGGAACTGACGCGGGCGGAAGGTACGGCCGTTTTGCTGATCAGCCACGATCTTCCGATGGTGGCGCGCTACACGAGCCGTATCGTCGTGATGGAAAAGGGCTCGATCGTGGAACAGGGCCGGACCGAGGACCTGCTCACGGCACCGCAGCACCCCTACACAAAGAAGCTCCTCTCCTCGCTGCCCTTCCGCGGCCGGCCGCGCCAGATCGACATGACGAGGGTGCCCATGATCTCGGCCCGCGATATCATCGTGGACTATGCAGGCCGAAAGTCGCTGTTCAGGAAGAACAGGCCGAAGCGCGCGCTGCATGGCGTCAGCATCGACATTCACGAGGGCGAGGTCGTGGCACTCGTCGGCGGTTCCGGTTCCGGCAAGACGACGCTCGGCCGAACCATTGCCGGTCTCGTCACGGAAAGCGAGGGCCGCATCCAGTTCCAGGGACGGCCGCGCACCGAAAACTGGACCGATTATCGGCTCAACTGCCAGATGGTGTTCCAGGATCCCTATTCATCGCTCGATCCGCGCATGACCATCGACGCGCTGGTCGAGGAGGCGCTGAGGCTGGTCCCGGGCCTCGATGGCAAGGCCAAGCGCAAGCGTACCCTGGAAACGCTGGAGGAAGTCGGCCTCGGGGTCGACTATGCCGGCCGCTATGCGCACGAACTCTCCGGAGGTCAGCGCCAACGCGTCGCCATTGCGCGTGCGATCGCGCGGCGCCCGCGCTTCCTGATCGCGGACGAACCGGTATCCGCGCTCGACGTGACGGTCAGGGCGCAGGTCCTCGATCTCTTCTCGGATCTGCAGAAACGCTACGGCTTTTCCTGCCTATTCATCAGTCACGACCTCGGCGTCGTCGAACAGGTGGCCGACCGCGTCGTCGTCATGCAGGACGGCCGGATCATCGAGGAGGGAGATCGCGACACGATTTTCGACAGTCCGAAGGAAGCCTATACGCGCCGGCTTCTCTCGGCCATTCCCGCCCTCGACCAGAACGAAAAGGGCGGCGTGACACTCAAATGGCGTCTGGAGAATTGATGTGGATAGGCTAACCGATTCTGGCCCGGTGAAGGAAAGGCTTGCGGAGATCTGCGAGGCGCAGCCTTTCGTGACACGCTTCGTTGTGCACAACCTCAGGACCGGAGAGACGATCGAACGCGGGGCCGACGAGGAAACGCCTTCTGCCAGCACGCGCAAGACCTCGATCATGATGGCGGCGCTGAAGGCGGTGCACGAGGGGCGGCTGGATCTCGACGAGCCCATCACTTACGAAGCCCGCTTTGCCGAGGAAGTCGCCAGCGGCATGTTCCGGTATCTGACGCCCGGGATCGTGATTTCGTTGCGCGACGCGATAACCGGTATGATGGTGCTGAGCGACAATGTCTGCACCAAGATGGTGTTCGAGCGTCTGACGCTGGAGGAAGTGGACAGCTACTGCAAATCGATCGGCATGCACGGTACGCATCATCGCTTCCTCATTCCGCCGCTGGCCCTGCCGCCGGACCATTCGCTGACCTCGGTCACGACCACGACAGCCCGCGACCAGGCCTTCCTGTTGCAGACGATCCTGGACGCGCAGACCTCTCCCGACGCGATCGCGAAGCTCGGCACATCGCCGCAGTTGTGCGCCTATGCCCTGCAGACGCTGAAGAACCAGATCCTGCGCTATGCCATTCCGTCGCGCCTGCCGTTCGGCACGGTGGTTGCGCACAAGGGCGGCACGGGCAAGCGCGGCCGCATGAATGCCGGCATCGTCTATCGCGACGGCGCCCCCTTCTACATCATCTCCGCCTATACCGACGAAGTGCCGCAGGTCATGCCGGACGGCACACCGGGTTACACGATGGCGCTCGAGACGATCGGCAGGCTCTCGCGTGCCTGCTGGGACGGATTCCACTCATAACGATCAATAAAGAGGGTAGAACAATGAAAAAGCTTCTTCTTGCGGGCGCCGCACTGCTCGCCACGGCCAATATGGCAGCAGCACGCGACATCACGATCGCGCAGAGCTCCGATCTGCGCAGCAACAATCCGGGCGTCAACCGCGACGGCAATACCGACAGCATCATCCTGCACATCGTCGAAGGCCTCGTCGGCTACAACAATGTCGGCGAAGTGAAGCCGCTCCTAGCCAAGAGCTTCGAAATGTCGGCCGATGGGCTGACCTATACGTTCAAGCTGCGCACCGACGTGAAATTCCACAACGGCAGACCGATGACGGCCGACGACGTGGTGTGGAACTGGACGCGCTACCTCAAGCCCGAGACGAAGTGGACCTGCCTGAAAGATTTCGCAGAAGGCGGGGCCGCGCCTGTCGCCGGCGTCAAGGCCACAGATGCGGCAACCGTCGAGATCACGCTCGCAAAGCCGTCGGCCGTTTTCCTTGGCCTGATGTCGCGTCCCGAATGCGGCTTTACCGGCATGATTTCGCCTGAATCGGTCGCTGCCGACGGCAGCTTCGTCCAGCCGATCGGGACCGGCCCCTTCATGTGGGGGGAATGGAAGAAAGGCGAGTACATCCATCTCGAGAAATTCGCGGATTATGTATCGCCGGCAAACGAAGGAAAGCCGGATGGCATGGTCGGTTCGAAGCGGCCCCTTGCAGACGGTGTCAAGTTCATGGTCATTCCGGATGCCTCGACCGTGAAGGCAGGTCTGGAATCCGGTGTGCTCGACACGGCGGAAATCTCGCCGGATCTCATTCCCGAATTCCAGTCGAGCGAAACGATGCAATTGATCGTCGCGCGCAATAACGGCAAGAACCTCTTCTACATTCAGACCCGCGACAAGGTCCTGAGTAATCCGGGCGTGCGCCGCGCCATGGCGATGGCGCTCGATCTGGATCAGCTCGTTGCTGCGGCCTCCAACGGCACGGGCGAGGCGAACGGCTCGATGGTGTCGCAGGACTCGGTCTATTTCAGCGAAACGCAGAAGAAGCGTCTTCCCTATGACATCGAGGCCGCCAAGAAGGAGCTGGCGGATGCGGGCTACAACGGCGAGCCGATCTCGATCATCGCCAACAAGCGCGGCAATGTGCCGAGCTTCCCGGCCGCCGTCATGGCGCAGGCGATGATGCAGCAGGTCGGCCTCAACGTACAGATCGAGGTTCTGGACTACGCAACTCAGGTCGACCGCCGCCGTTCCGGCAATTACCAGGTCATTTCGCAGTCGGTCGCGCCGCGTCTCGACCCCGCCCTGATGTATTCCTTCTACGTTGGCGACAAGGACGAGAACGCTTCCCTGATGTGGGACGATCCGAAGGCTATAGAACTGATGAACGCAGCCTATGCCGAGGCTGATCAGGGCAAGCGCCAGAAGATCTTCGACGAGTTCCACGAGCTCATGCTGAAGGAAATGCCGGGCATCTTCCTTTACGACATGGTCGATGTCTGGGGCGCGACCAGAAAGCTGAAGGGCCAGCCGGTCTGGCAGTCGAACGCCCGCCTTTGGGAGGTGTCGGTCGCCGACTGAACCCCCTGATCGCCTGCGCCGGGCGGCAGAACACCGACCCGGCCAATCCATCACCCATCGGACCGACCCGGCGAAGCGACCTTTGCGTGTCTGAAGAGGCGCGCAGCGCTGCAGGCGCCAGGGCGATCTCCTGCGCCCGCCCTTCGAAATACGAGGACATGTCATGAACCGAGAGGACGTGATCTCGATCGCCACGGCGATCGAATTGATGAAACCGGAGTTTACCCGCTTGAGCGACAGCATCTGGGATTTCGCCGAGCTGAAATTCGAGGAGCAACGCTCGGCCGGGCTGCTTGCCAAGGCTCTCGAAGACAATGATTTTTCCGTTCGGCGCGGCGTGGCGGGCATGGGCACGGCCTTCATCGGCGAGTCCGGCAGCGGCAAGCCGGTGATTGCCTTTCTGGGGGAATTCGATGCACTCGCCAGCATGAGCCAGGCCGCCGGGATCGCCGAGGCGAAGCCGCTTGTCGAAGGCGCCAGTGGCCATGGCTGCGGCCATAACCTGCTCGGCGTCGGTTCGCTGATGGCGGCAATCGCACTCGCCCGGCATCTGAAGGCCCACAATCTGCCCGGGACGGTGCGCTATTACGGCTGTCCCGGCGAGGAGGGCGGCTCCGGGAAGACCTTCATGGTGCGTGCCGGCCTGTTCGACGACGTCGACGCAGCGCTTACCTGGCATCCGGCACCGTTCAACGGAGTGCGCTCCACCAACAATCTTGCCGTTCTCGAATATTTCTACCGCTTCAAGGGCGTGGCCGCGCACGCCGCGAACGCAGCCCATCTCGGCCGTTCGGCACTCGACGCTGTCGAACTCATGAATGTCGGCGTCAACTTTCTGCGCGAGCACATGCCGCCGGATTGCCGGGTGCACTATGCAATCACCGATACCGGGGGCAGGGCGGCGAATGTCGTGCAGGCGAACGCCGAAGTGCTCTACCTGATCCGCGCGCCGGAAATGCCTCAGGCGCTGGATCTCGCCAGCCGCGTCGAGAAGGTGGCGCGTGGCGCAGCCATGATGACCGAGACGGAGGTGGAAATCGTCTTCGATACGGCCTCGACCAACCTCCTGCCCAATATCACGCTCGAGACCGCCATGCATGACAATATGGTGGCGCTCGGCCCGATCGCCTTCGACGAGGCCGACGTCGCATTCGCCCGATCCATTCAGGAGACGTTCTCGCAAGAGGCAATCAAAAGCAGCATCCGCCTCTACCAGATGAAGCGCGACGTCTTCTCCAACGCCAATGTCGATGGATCGTCACCACTGCATCTCGGCCTGCGCGAATTCGAAGGCCATTCACACTTCCGTGCCGGCTCGACCGATGTCGGCGATGTCAGCTGGGTGACGCCGACGGCGCAGTGCTGGGCGCCGGCATGGGCGATCGGCACCAACCCGCATACCTGGCAGGTCGTTGCGCAGGGCAAAAGCCCGATCGCCCACAAGGCCATGGCGCATGCCGCCAAGACGCTCGCCACGACGGGTCTGTCGCTGATGACTTCGCCGGACCTGCTTGCCGCCGCCAGGGCGGAATGGCTGGAGAAGACGGACGGGAAATCCTATGTCTGCCCCATCCCGGCGGATGTCATGCCGGGGTCGCATTTTCATGATCCATCGGTCCGATGATGGTTTCGGTTTCGATCCTTCCGTCAGGGGTCGACCGTCCCCACCACCTCATGAGATGTTCTGCATCGGCAAATAAGCTTCGCCGGGCGTTCTTCTCTTCTTCGAATCGCAAAAACACACTAGCTCTTCTGCCTTGATGCAATTGCTGACGGGAATCGCTGCGCGGGTCTCCTCGAATTGCTGCAGAGGCGGCACGGGCCCAAAAGCCATCTCGATCCAGGGCAGTAAACGGCAACTTATTGTACGAGGAGAACGGGTAGTGGCAAAAGCGCTTGTACTTGAAAAGAAGGGGCAATTGTCGCTGCGCGACATTCCGGTCCGGCGGGATCTGTCGCCCGCCGACGTGCTGATCGGAATCCGCACCGTCGGCGTTTGTGGCTCCGATGTCCACTATTATACCCATGGAAAGATCGGGCCCTTTGTCGTCAACGAACCGATGATACTGGGTCACGAGGCCGCGGGCGTCGTCCTGGAGGTCGGCTCGGAAGTCCGGCATATGAAGAAGGGTGACCGTGTCTGCATGGAGCCCGGAATTCCGGACCTCTCCTCCCGGTCATCCAAGCTCGGCATCTACAATGTCGATCCGTCCGTACGGTTCTGGGCCACGCCGCCGGTCCATGGATGCCTGACGCCCGAGGTCGTTCATCCGGCGGCCTTCACCTATCGCCTCCCCGACCACGTGTCCTTCGCGGAAGGGGCGATGGTCGAGCCGTTCGCCATCGGCGTGCAGGCCGCCCTTCGCGCGGGCATCAAGCCGGGGGATGTCGGCGTCGTCATGGGGGCCGGCCCGATCGGCATGATGACGGCACTGGCCGCGCTCGCGGGGGGATGCTCCAAAGTCTACGTGGCTGACCTCGCGCAGCCGAAACTGGATGTCATCGGCGCCTATGAAGGTATCGAGACAATCAATGTCCGCCAGCAGGCGGCATCCGAGGCTCTCGCGGAGGCGACGGGCGGCTGGGGGGCGGATGTGGTCTTCGAGTGCTCCGGGGCCGCACCCGCAATCCTTGCTCTTCCGGGTCTTGCGCGTCCTGGCGGAACCGTCGTGCTCGTCGGCATGCCCGTCGACCCCGTCCCCTTCGACATCGTCGGTATGCAGGCCAAGGAACTGCGGATCGAGACGGTGTTCCGCTATGCCAATGTCTACGACCGCGCCATCGAACTGATCGCCTCCGGCAAGGTCGATTTGAAACCGCTGATCTCTGCTACCATTCCGTTCGACGAGAGTATCGCCGCCTTCGACCGCGCCGTCGAGGCGCGCCCCACGGACGTGAAGATACAGATCGAAATGCCGGCGTAAGAGCCCGTGGCGCGGCTCTTCCGAACGCGGGCGACGTGCCGGGGTAAAGCTGATCGGCGTCACAGGTTGACGCTTCCCTCGCATATTCGCAAGCGAAAGTTGTAGGAGCCGCACATCCCCGGTCCCTCATTCCTGTGCTTGTCACAGGAATCCAGCCAGACCAAGTCCTTGGGCTGAAAGAACGCTTCCCGCGCCGCAGACGCGGCGCTGCTTTCATCCCTGTGACGAGCACAGGGATGAGGGTGGAGAGATTGCAGTCCTCCGAAAACTCTCCTACAGCGCCGCGCGTCTTATGCTGCATGTTTTCGTCCTTTGATCGACTACGAACAAGGAAACATGCCGACAAACCCGGCCAGAGCTTCCACGTGGTTTCCCGCCGGATCGGCCTGAAACCACGGGCAGGTTCTCCGGCCCGGTTACGTCCGCGGCTTCAGGTTCTCCGGGTCGTAGAGCGGCTTGTAGCCGACGCCGGCGACCTCGACCGGATAGGTCTCGGCAAAATACTCGACATTGAGCTTGCGGCCGACCTGGCAGTAAGACCAGGGCAGATAGGCAAGCGCGATGTTCTTCCCGATCGTCGGGCCGTAGGCGATGGAGGTGGTGTAGGAGCGGCGGCCGAGTTCGTCGACCAGCACCTCGCCGGTCTCCGGGTCCATGACCGGCAGGTTGCCGACGGGGTAGCGCTTCACACCGTTCCTGTCGGTGTTCTCGGTCATGAGGAGCGTGCAGAGCATGGCGGGCTGGTGCTCGCGCGCCTTGTACTCCATATGCTTCGCCTTGCCGCGGAAGTCCGCTTCCTTGACCTTCGGACGGGCAAGGTCGGCCTCGATAAGGTTGTAGTGGGTGAGAAGATCCGCGTTCTGCAGGCGGAGGCTCTTTTCCATCCGGCGCGAGTTCGCGTAGGTCTCGACGCCGAAGGC
This sequence comes from Sinorhizobium sp. KGO-5, assembly GCF_036245905.1. Classification (NCBI taxonomy): domain Bacteria; kingdom Pseudomonadati; phylum Pseudomonadota; class Alphaproteobacteria; order Hyphomicrobiales; family Rhizobiaceae; genus Sinorhizobium; species Sinorhizobium sp. KGO-5. Next base: position 402,769 of record NZ_BDIZ01000004.1, on the reverse strand, counting down.
CATGACGCCCGTGGCGCGCAGCGCATCCCATACGGCCAGGCCGTCCTCGTATTTCATGTGCAGTTCCCAGCCCTGCTCGCCGACATAGGAGATGCGGAAGGCGGAGACCGGCCTGCCGGCGATCTCGATCTGCTTGATCGCGGCGAAGGGGAAATTCTCCGGATCGAGGCCGGCCGGTTCCGCCACGACCTTCTTCAGCGTTTCGCGGGCATTCGGGCCCCAGATGCCGATGGTGACGAACTTCTCCGAAACGTCGGTGATGGTGACGTCGAGCCCCCGGTCTTCCGCGACACGGCGCATATAGTGGAAGTCACGCGGGCCGGCATCGGCACCGTTCACGAGGCGGCAGCGGTCGCTCATGCGGAAGACGGTGAAGTCGGCCCGCACCATGCCCTCGTCATCGAGGAAGTGGGTGTAGATGCCCTTGCCGATATTGCCGTCTCCGCCGATCTTGGCGGCGCAAAGCCACTCGAGAAGCTCCACATGGTCCGGCCCTTCGATATCCACCATGTGGAAGTGCGAGAGGTTGACGATGCCGCAATCCTCGCTCATCGCCAGATGCTCGGCGTTGGAAACGCGCCAGAAGTGGCGGTTGTCCCACTCGTTCTCGCGAACCGGAATGCGGTTGCCGTATTTTTCGAGCAGGTGCTCGTTGGCGGCATAGCCGTGCGCGCGCTCCCAGCCGCCGAGTTCCATGAAGTAGCCGCCGAGCTCCTTCTCGCGCTCGTAGAAGGGCGAGCGCTTGACGTTGCGGCCGCTCGCATAGGGCTCGCGCGGATGCACGGCCGGGAAGTAGATCTTCTGCGCCGCCTCGAAGCAGCGGCCTTCGATGAACTTCTCTTCGAGCTGGTGCGGGTAGAAGCGCGCGTAGTCGATCGAGGCGTGGTCGGTATGGGTACGCCCGTCCGTCATCCAGTCGGCGATCAGCTTGCCGTAGGCCGGGCCGTCCTTCACCCAGATGGCGACGCAGTACCAGAGGCCGCGTACCTTCTGGCTCTCGCCGCAGGAGGGGCCGCCGGCGGCCGATACCTGCAGCAGGCCGTTGAAGGAGTGGCCCTCGTTATAGCCGAGCTCGCCGAGGATCGGCGTAAGTTCCATGGCGCGCTCGAGCGGCTCGATGATCTGCTCCATATCGAGGTCGCGCTGCGAGGGCGACAGGCGTGCCTCGTGCTTTTCGAGGATGTCGCGCGGATGGCAGAGGCGCGGATTGTCGGTTTCGTAATAGCCCCATTCGATCTGGCCGCCCTCGGTGGTCCTCGGGTCGCCGGTGTCGCGCATATAGGCCGAGTTGCCCTGATCGCGCAGCAACGGGAAGCCGATTTCCTTGCCGGTGCCTTCGAATTCGTTGTAGGGGCCGAAGAAGGTGAGCGGATGATCGACCGGCATGACGGGCAGGTCCTCGCCGACCATTTCAGCGATCAGGCGACCCCAGATGCCGGCGCAGACGACGACATGGTCGGCCATGATCGTGCCGCGATGTGTGACGACGCCCTTGATACGGCCGTTTTCGACAAGCAGCGCAGTTGCCGGCGTATTGCCGAATATCTGCAGCTTGCCGGACTTTTCCGCCGCATCGACCAGCTTGCCGGCAACCGTCTGCGAGCGCGGGATGACAAGGCCGGCATCCGGATCGAACATGCCGCCCATCACCTGATCTTCCTCGATGAGCGGGAACAGCTTCTTGATTTCGGCCGGCGAGACATAATGTGCGCGGGTGCCGAAGGCCTTGGCGGAGGAAAGCTTGCGCTTGATCTCCTCCATCCAGACGTGGTCGCCGGTGCGTGCGACTTCCAGACCACCGATCCGGGCGTAGTGACCCATCTTCTCGAAGAAGTCGATCGAATACTGCGTCGTCCAGACCGAGAGATAGTCGTGGCTTGTGGTGTAGCAGAAGTCGGATGCATGTGCCGTAGAGCCGATATCCGTCGGGATGCCCGACTTGTCGATGCCGACGATATCGTCCCAGCCACGCTCGATGAGGTGGTGGGCGATCGATGCGCCGACGATGCCACCCAGTCCTACGATTACGACCTTCGCCTTTTCCGGAAACTCTGCCATTGATGCGACCCTGGTTTGGTTTTGAAGCCGGATATTAGAGCCTGCCGCGCCGCGAGTTGAGCCTGTCTACGACATAATCGTCGTGCTGCACGACCAGAATGTTGCGGGCGGCGGGCGGGGACGGTCGCGGCCGCGAGGATGCTCATCTAGCTGATATAGCGAGAAAATACACCCTGCGGGGCGGCGAGGAACAGGTTTTTCCTCGAACAGGGAGGCGGCAGGCGGACGCGCCGCCGAAACGCGACCTTTCGGCAGCCGCCTTTACTCGCCGCCACCGAAGAAGGTGAGGCGCGTGAAGAGGACATAGTTCGATTCCGACACCATCAGCGCCACGAAGACGAGCACCAGCAGCGGGGGCAGAATGATCGCGTAGATCAGCGCCAGGCGTTCCCACGCCATATGCATGAACACGGCCACGATGAGGCCCGCCTTCAGCATCATGAAGATGAGGATCAGCGACCAGCGGAGATAGCCCTGCAGGCCGAAGTAATCGACGAGGTATGAAAGAGCGCTGAGGACGAAGAGCAGCCCCCAGACCAGGAGGTAGAGCTTGATCGGGTGCTGCTGGTGCTCCGTATGGGCGACCGCAGGTTGTGCCGGATGTATTTCCGCGTGAGCCACGATGCCCTCCCTCACCAAAGATAGAAGAATGCGAAGATGAAGACCCAGACCAGGTCGACGAAGTGCCAGTAGAGGCCGGTTATCTCGACGATCTCGTAGCGCCCCTTGCGGCTGGTGAAGAAGCCGCGCCGCTCCGTTTCAAAATCGCCGCGCCAGACCTTGCGGGCGACGATCAGCAGGAAGATCACGCCGAAGGTGACGTGGGTCCCGTGAAAGCCGGTGATCATGAAGAAGGAAGAGCCGAATTGAGCGGCTCCCCAGGGGTTGCCCCAGGGCCGCACACCCTCGGCGATCAGCTTCGACCATTCGAACGCCTGCATGCCCACGAAGGTGGCGCCGAAAAGCGCCGTCAGAAGCATGAGCGCCGCGGTCTTCCGCCGGTCGCGGCGGTAACCGTAATTGACGGCCATGGCCATGGTGCCGCTGCTCGAAATGAGAACGAAGGTCATGATGGCGATGAGGATCAGCGGCATGTGCGTTCCGCCGATTTCGAGCGCGAAGACCTCGCTCGGATTGGGCCATGGAACGGCGGTGGACATCCGCGCCGACATGTAGGCAAGCAGGAAGCAGCCGAAGACGAAGGTGTCGCTGAGGAGAAAGATCCACATCATGGCCTTTCCCCAGGAGACATCCTTGAAGGTGCGCTGGTCGGAGGCCCAGTCCGACGCGAGCCCGGCCAGACCGGCGGGGCGCGGGAGCGTTTCTGCTGCGGGCTTCTTCATCGGTGCAGACATGCTCAACGGTTCCTATGTCAGCAGTTGGCGGCAGAAATCGATCACGCCGCTGGCCCAGCCGGCAAAAAGAGCGAAGAGAACCAGCCAGACGATCAGCATGAAATGCCAGTAGATGGCGCAAAGCTCGATCGACAGGCGCGTTCTGTTTTCGAGCGGTGTTTGCGAGGCATGTGCGGTTACCCGGCCGAGAGCAAAAAGCCCCCCGATGATGTGCAGGCCGTGCATGCCCGTAAGCAGATAGAAGAAGCTGTTGGCCGGATTCCCGGCCAGGAAATATCCGGCGTCCGACAGCGCACGCCAGGCGAAGAGCTGACCCACGAGGAAAGCGAGGCCAAGGGCGAGCGCCGCCAGGAGACCGATCCGAGCCGCCTCGTCGTTCCGCCGCTCTGCCTCGACCCTGGTCCAGTGCAGGGTGATGCTGCCGGCGGCGAGGATGCCCGTATTGAGCCAGAGAAGGCCGGGCAAAGGCAGCGCGCCCCAGTCGGATGACGCCATGCGCATGAAATAGGCGCTGATCGCAAGTGAAAACAGCGCACCGACGACGGTGAGAAATACGCCGAGGCCGATTTTCGCCGGCGGCAAACGCGTTGCGCCCCGGCGGTCGTGGAAGTGACCGACCTCGAGCCAGGGGCGCGATGTCAGGCGTTGCCCTGCGAGCCACCAGACGACGATGGCGGCGATCGCCGCCAGAAAGAAGGCGGCGATGCTCATGAGACGGACTCGTGACTGAGGCGGCCGGGCGTCGGCTGGTTCTGCGGGATGAAATCTTCCGGCGCGCCGGGGACGCTGTAGTCATAGGCCCAGCGATAGACGACGGGCAGTTCATCGCCCCAGTTACCGTGAGGCGGCGGCGTCTCGGGCGTCTGCCATTCGAGCGTCGTCGCGCGCCAGGGATTGCCCCCGGCCTCCCGGCCATGGCGCAGGCTCCAGGCGAGATTAAAGAGGAACAGGATCTGCGCAGCGCCGACGAGAAACGCCATGACGCTGATGAAGGCGTTGAGCTCGGCGATCGAAGCCGTCACGAAAGCTGCCTCGCCGAGCTCGTGATAGCGGCGCGGGACGCCGATGAGGCCGAGATAATGCATCGGAAAGAAGATGGCGTAGGCGCCGATGAAGGTGACCCAGAAATGGATCTGGCCCATCGCCTCGTTGAGCATGCGCCCGGTGATCTTCGGATACCAGTGATAGATGGCGCCGAAGATCACCATGATCGGCGCCACGCCCATGACCATGTGGAAATGCGCGACAACGAACATCGTATCGGAGAGCGGCACGTCGACGACGACATTGCCGAGGAAGAGACCCGTCAGCCCGCCATTGACGAAGGTGACGATGAAGGCGAGGGCGAAGAGCATCGGCAGGGTCAGATGGATATTGCCGCGCCAGAGGGTGAGGACCCAGTTATAGACCTTGATCGCCGTCGGCACCGCGATGATCAGCGTGGTCGTGGCGAAGAAGAAGCCGAAATACGGGTTCATGCCGCTGACATACATGTGGTGCGCCCAGACGATGAAGGAGAGGCCGCCGATGATGACGATCGCCCAGACCATCATGCGGTAGCCGAAGATGTTCTTGCGGGCATGGGTGCTGATGAGATCGGAGACGATGCCGAAGGCGGGCAGCGCGACGATGTAGACTTCGGGGTGGCCGAAGAACCAGAACAGGTGCTGGAAGAGAATCGGGCTGCCGCCGCCATATTGCAGCTGCTCGCCCATCTCGACGATCGCCGGCATGAAGAAGCTCGTGCCGAGCAGCCGGTCGAAGAGCATCATGACGCAGGCGACGAAAAGGGCAGGGAAGGCAAGCAGCGCCATCACCGTCGCGGTGAAGATGCCCCAGACGGTCAGCGGCAGCCGCATCAGCGTCATGCCGCGTGCGCGGCCCTGGAGAACCGTCACGACATAGTTGAGGCCACCCATGGTGAAGCCGATGACGAAGATGATCAGCGACGAGAGCATCATGACGATGCCCCAGTCCCTGCCGCCGGGCGTGCCGGAAAGGACGGCCTGCGGCGGATAGAGGGTCCAGCCGGCGCCGGTCGGTCCTCCGGGGGTGAAGAAGCTTGCGGCCAGGACGATCACGGCGAGCAGATAGATCCAGTAGCTGAGCATGTTGGCGTAGGGAAACACCATGTCGCGCGCGCCGACCATCAGCGGGATCAGATAGTTGCCGAAGCCGCCGAGGAAGAGGGCGGTGAGCAGGTAGATCACCATGATCATTCCGTGCATGGTGATGAACTGATAGTAGCGCTCGGCATCGATCAGCTCGAATGTTCCGGGAAAACCGAGTTGCAATCGGATCAGCCAGGACAGCACCAGCGCCACCATTCCGATGGCGATCGCCGTCGTGCCGTATTGAATGGCGATGATTTTCGCATCCTGGCTGAAGACATAGCGCGTCCACCAGCTATGCGGATGGTAAAGCTCAACATCCTCGACTTCGGGAGGCGGAAGTGCCTCGCCAATACCGGACCGGACGTCGACCATCATATCTCCTCCCCAGGGGCTACTTCACGGCACCTCCTACTGCGCCGCTGAGGCGGCGACCGTGGTCGCCGCCGGGCCGAAGCATTCTCGCTCTTCTTCAAAAAGCGCGAATGCTCCGGTTCCTTGTTCGATCGCAACTCCGGACGAAAAGCCGCTACACGCTTTTCCTGGAATTGCTCTTGTTTCCGATGATGCGGACAGTTGCGAAAAGGTCTGCTGCTCGGCGAGCCAGGCCTGGTAGTCTTCTTCGGTGTCGACCACGACGGTACCGCGCATCTGCGGGTGCCCGACGCCGCAGAGTTCCGCGCAGAGTATCTCGAAGGTTCCGGTCCGCGTCGGCGTCAACCAGAAATAGGTGACCATGCCGGGCACCATGTCCATCTTCGCGCGGAATTCGGGGACGTAGAAATCGTGCAGGACGTCGACCGACCTAAGCAGCATCTTGACCGGCTTGCCGACCGGCAGGTGAAGCTCGCCGCCTTCGATGATGATGTCGTCCTGCCCGGCGGCGTCGTCCCGATTGACCCCGAGCGCGTTTTCGGGGGCGATATCGCGCGCTTCCGTCGTGCCCAGCTTACCGTCCGCGCCGGGCAGCCGGAAGCTCCACAGCCATTGCTGGCCGATCACCTCGACTTCGGTCGCATCCTGCGGGACGGTGACGAACTGGTTCCAGACGAAGAGGCCCGGCGCCAGCATCGCCGCGACACCGAAGGTCGTGCCCGTCGCGAGCCAGCCTTCGAGCCGCCTGTTCTCGGGCTCGTAAGCGGCGGTATTGCCGGGTCGGTGGCGGAAACGCAGGATGCAATAGGCCATGAACAGGACCACGGCGGTGAAGGCGATGCCGGTGATCCAGAAGGTGATGGTGATGGTATTGTCGATGTAATTCCAATTGGAGGCGATCGGGGTCCACCACCAGGGACTAAGCAAATGGAACAACACCGAGCCGACGGCCAGCAGAACCAGAATTACTACCACCGCCATTCCCTGACCCTCCCCCGCCGTGATCGGCCGTGAGACGAATACGCAATCGCAGAGTTCCGATCACAATTATTGCACGAACGGAAAATACTGGCAAATCATCGGGACGAGATCGAATTCTCGCTTCCCGCAAGTATTCCTATTTGGGATGCTGCTTCAGGTAGGCGATCACATTGGCAATCTCCTCGTCCTTCTTGAGGCCGGGAAATACCATCTTGGTGCCTTTGACCATGGCCCTGGGGTTATGGAGATACTCGGCGAGCGTCGCCTCGTCCCAGACGAGACCACCCTTGCCCGCATCGATCATGGCTTGCGAATATTTGAAGTCAGCATGGGTGCCGGCCGTCCGGCCGATGACGCCTTGCAGCGAAGGACCGACCTTGTTCTGGTCCTTGTCGATCACGTGACAGGTGGCGCATTTCTTGAAGACGGTGGCGCCGGCCTCGGCATCGCCCTCCTGGGCAAGCCCGGCGACCGGACAGAGCGAGAGTGCCGAAAAAGACAGGGCAGCAAGTGCAATTCGCATGATACTTCCTCAATTTCGCCCGGCGCGGGGCAAGGAAGGCTATCGTCAAATCTGCTTTGGCGGTGCTTGCTTCTCTTAAGGAATGGTGCGCCGGGGCGGTTGATACGTGCGACAGGAAAGAAGCTAGTCCTTGTCGTAGAGAAGTCAATTGCTCCTTCTGGCTAAGCCTGAACCTGCGGGCCGCCATTCGGCGCGTGCGTCAGACGCGCTTGCCCTCCGCATCGAAGAAATGCAGGTGGTGGGCGGGGAAGTGGACGGGGATCGTGCCGGACGCCGTCAGGAACGACCGGTCGTTGGTGAAGACCTTGAAGGGCGCCCGCCCGAGCGAGAGATGCAGGATGATGCCGAAGCCCGTCGGCTCGACGAGATCGACGCCGGCAAGCAGCGTCTCCGGGCCGTGGCCGGCAAGCACGACATGTTCGGGACGGATGCCGAGCGTCACCTTTGCGTTATTCGAAAGGGGCGCGGCCGCGTCGAGCGGGATGCCGATCTCATCCGACATCTCGAAGCGCGGCGCGTCGCCCGCGTGGTAGGTACCTTCGAAGAAGTTCATGCCCGGCGAGCCGATGAAGCCGGCGACGAAAAGATTGGCCGGACGGTCGTAGAGATCGAGCGGGCTTCCGACCTGCTGGACCACGCCGCCGTTCATGGCGACGATCCGGTCCGCCAGCGTCATCGCCTCGATCTGATCGTGCGTTACATAGATGGAGGTGGCGCCCAGATCCTTGTGCAGTTTCTTGATCTCGGCGCGCATCTGCTCGCGCAGGCGCGCATCGAGATTGGAGAGCGGTTCGTCGAAGAGAAACGCCTTCGGCTCGCGCACGATGGCGCGACCCATGGCGACGCGCTGGCGTTGGCCGCCGGAGAGCGCCTTGGGGCGGCGATCGAGCAACGGGTCGAGGCCGAGCTTGGCAGCGGCGCCAGCAACGACCGTCGTTATCCTATCCTTGGCCGTCTTGCGGAGCCTCAGGCTGTAGCTCATGTTTTTCGCGACCGACATATGCGGGTAGAGCGCGTAGGACTGGAACACCATGGCGATGTCGCGGTCCTTCGGGGCGAGTTCGTTGACCCGCCTGCCGGCGATGCGGATCTCGCCGCCGGTCACGCTCTCGAGCCCGGCGATCATGCGCAGAAGGGTGGACTTGCCGCAGCCGGAGGGACCGACGAGCACGACGAATTCGCCGTCGCTGATCTTGAGGTCGACGTCGTGCAGCACCGGGTGGGTACCGTAGGACTTCTTGATGTTGGCGATGTCGATGGAAGCCATTGCGTTTCAGCCTTTCACCGCGCCGGCCGTGAGGCCCTGGACGAGATAGCGTTGAATGAGGAGGAAGAAGAGGCAGGCCGGTATCAGCGCCAGCACGCCGGCGGCCATCATCTGCCCGAAGTCGACCGAGAATTTCGAAACGAAGGACAGGAGCCCGACCGGGAAGGTCGCCTGCGCGTTGCCGGAGATCAGCATCAGCGAGAAGAGCAGTTCGCTCCAGGCGGCGGTGAAGACGAAGCCGAGGGTCGCGGCGATTCCGGGCAGCGTCAGCGGCAGGATGATCTGGCGGAAGGCGACGAACTGCGTCGCGCCGTCGATCATCGCCGCCTCTTCCAGGTCCTTCGGAATGCCGTCGAAGAAGGACTGCATCAGGAATGTCGCGAAGGGAACGTTGAAGGCGGTGTAGACGACGACGAGACCGGTGAGGCTGTTGGTCAGCCCCAGCGGCGAGAGGATCTTGAAGATCGGCGCGACCAGCATCACCAGAGGAAACATCTGCGTCAGCAGCATCAGCGTGACAAGCCAGTATTTGCCGCGGAACCGGAAGCGCGAGAGCGCGTAGCCGGAGAGCGAGGCGAGGATGGTGACGATGACGGCGGTCGACCCGGAAACGATCAGGCTGTTGCGGAAGAACACCGGGAAGGCGCTGTGCCGCAGCACGAAGTCGAAGTGTTCGAGGCTCGCCCGCGACGGCCAGAGACGAATGCCCTCCGAATAGAGGAGATCGTTCGGCGTGACGGCGACCTTGAGCAGCCAGAAGAGCGGGAAGAGCGCGAAGGCGATATAAGCGAGGATCGCCAGGCGATGCGCAATGGTCAGAAATGCTTGTTTGGCGCGCATGGTCTCAATCCTTGCTCAGGAGCCACTGCCGCAGGATCACGATCAGCAATGAATAGGCGAGGAGCAGCGCCAGCAGCACCAGCGCGATCGCCGAGGCATAACCGAAATCCAGCCGCTTGAACGCCTGGGTGAAGATGTAGCTTGCGACGATCTGGGTTCGGTCCGCCGGCCCGCCATTTGTCATGACGATGATGAGATCGGCGAAATTGGAGATCCAGACCGTACGCAGCAGAATGGTGATCGCGATCGTGGGCGCCAGGAAGGGAAGGGTGATCGAAAGGAAACGCTGCACCGGGCCGGCGCCGTCGATGCTCGCTGCCTCGTAAAGGTCGCGCGGGATCGCCTGGAGCGCTGCCAGCAGTGTGATCGCGAAAAAGGGGATACCCCACCAGATATTGGCAATGATCGGTCCCCACATGGCAAGCTGGGGATCGGACAGAATGTTGGTCGGCTGGCTCATGATGCCGAGGGCGAAGAACCAGTGCGGCAGCGGACCGACGACGGGGTTGAAAAGCCAGGCCCAGTTGAGGCCGGCCAGGAAACTCGGCACCGCCCAGGGCAGGAAGACGAGCGCCTGTGCAACCGCACGCCCATAGAATGGCTTGTCGAGCAGGAGTGCCAGGATGAGCCCGAAGGCGAACTGCAGGAACACGGAGGCGCCGGTCCACCAGAGCGTGTTGCGCAGCGAACGGAAGAATGCCTGGTCCTGGGCGAGCGCACGGAAGTGATCGAGGCCGACGAAACCGCCGGAGAAGGGGTTGAGCAGCTGGATGTCGCGGAAAGCGTAGGAGATGCCGAGCACCAGAGGCACGAGCATGACCGTAACGATCAGGATGAGCGCCGGAGCGGTATAGAGATAGGGCGCAGAGGCGTCGGCGATCCGCTTCATCAGCGGCGGACGGGTTGCGGGCAGGCCGTCATGGCGTGCGGCATAGGCCATCGATCGAAATTTCCCCTTTTTTGACCGCCGTTATCGATCGGCGTGCCTTTTCCTGCGTCGGACGACCGGCGGCGGCTGACCGCCGCCGGTGCCTGCGTTACTTCTTGCTTGCGAGGTACTTCTGCTGCGCCTTGGTCAGGTAGTCGGCCCATTGATTGGCGAGCTCTTCCGGCGTGATGTCGCCGAGCAGGGCCTCCTGGGTCGTCTTGATGGCGAGCGAATCCTTGAAGAAGGCGAATTCTTCGAGATAGGTCGGCATGACCGTCAGCACGACGTCCTTGTCGGCGAGTTCGTCGAACCAGCCCTTGAACTGCGGGCTCGCATAGAAGGGGTCCTTCTCGGCCGACTTATGGACGGGCAGCGCGCCGGTGCGCTTGTTCCACTCGATATTGCCTTCGGGGCCTTCCAGCGTTTCGATCAGCTTCCAGGAGAGATCTTTGTTCTGGCTGGCGGCAAGAATCGACCAGCCGGCAAAGCCGATCGTGGTAAAGGCCTTGCCGCTCGGCCCCTTGGGCATGGTGGTGACGCCGAAATCCTCCGGCTTCATGCGCTGGGCGATCGCGATCAACGCGTCCGGATCCTGGTCGAGGAAGGCGCAGGTGCCGCTGTAGAAGCCGGCGACGATCTCGTTGAAGCCCCAGTTGACGCTATCCTTGGGGGCGAGGCCGTTCTTGTAGAGGTCGATGACCCAGGTGAGGCCCTTGATCCAGCCCTCGCTGTTCATCGTCGAGGTGCCGTCCTCGTTGAAGAACTTGTTGTCGCCGGCCATGGTCGCGCCGAACATCACCCAGCCGTTGAGACCGCCCGGACCGCCGCGCAGGCAATAGCCCGATTTGCCCGGCAGCTTGGAGACCGCCTCGGAAGCCTTGACGAAGTCGTCCATCGTCTTCGGCGGTTCGGAGACGCCCGCTTCGGAGAGCAGCTTCTTGTTGTAGAACATCGCCCGGAGATAGAAGCCATAGGGCAGCATATAGGCGGTGTCGTTGACGTCGCGGCCGAGTTCGAGCGCGCGCTCTGTGAGGCCGGGGGTGTGCTCCCACTTTTCGAGATAGGGCTCGAGGCTTTCGAGCATGCCGTTATTGGCGTAGAGCGACAGCCAGGTGTCCGGCATTTCCATGACGTCGGGGATTTCGCCGGCCGAGACCATGGTCGCGAATTTCTGGAAGGCTTCGCCCCAGGGCAGCGAAATGATCTCCACGGTCGTGCCGGGGTTCGCCTGTTCGAACTTGGCGACGATCGACTTCAGCGTTTCGGTGCGCTCGGGGCTGGTGATGACCTCGACGAGCTTCAGCTTGGTGTCGGCAAGGGCGCTGCCGGCCATCAGCGTGGCAAGCAGGGTGGTGGTGATCAGTTTCCTCATTTTATCGTTCCCTTTGTTCTCGCTGGTTGCGTGTTCGTCAGCCTGATGAAGCGGCTGTCATCGCCGTTTCGAGATCGCTCCAGAGGGCCTCCGTTCCCTCCAGGCCGACATGGAGCCGTACCGACCGCGGTGAAATGCCGAAGGCTGCCGCGGAATTGGGCTCGGCTTTCTGCGCCAGGACGACTTCGCCCGGCACGATGAGGCTTTCGTGGCCGCCCCAGGAGACGCCGAGCTTGAAGAGTTTCAGGTGATCGGCGAAGCGGCGCACGTCGACGCCTTCGCGGAAGATGAAGGAGAAAAGTCCGGAGGTGCCGGAGAGACCGGGGGGCAGATGGTTGCCGAGGCCCGGGTGGCAGACGGTTTCGACCAGCGGATGCTCGGCCAGACGACGGGCGACCGCGAGCGCCGAGCGCTCATGTGCCTTCATCCGCACCGGCAGCGTGCGCATGCCCCGGATCAGCAGCCAGGCGTCGAAGGGCGAAAGCTTGCCGCCGAGATAGGGATAGGCTTCCGAACGGATGCGGCCGATCAGGTCGCTCGACCCGGCGACGACGCCGGCGACGACATCGCTATGGCCGCTCAGATATTTCGATGCGGAGTGAATGACGAGGTCGACGCCGAGCGAGACCGGCTGCTGAAACACCGGACTGGCCCAGCTGTTGTCGATGACCGTGACGATCCCCTGCCGGCGTGCGAGAGCCGCAAGCGCTGCGACATCGTGCGCGTCCATCACCCAGCTTGTCGGGCTTTCCATGTAGAAGAGCTTGGCGCCTGGAAGCGCCCTGGCAACCGCCTCTTCGTCGCGCCCGTCCACATAGGTGACCTCGATACGCATGCGCTTCAGATGCGTGCCGAAGAGGCGGAACGCATCGGGATAGACATGTTTCACGGCGACGATGCGGTCGCCCGGCTCGACGAAGGAGAGGACTGTGGAGGAGATCGCCGACATGCCGCTTGCGAAACCGATGGCGTCTTCGGCGGCTTCGAGCTTCGCCAGCATCTCCTCGAAATGCCTGACCGTCGGGTTGAGGCCGCGGGTGTAGATAGGCCGCACGCGCTCGCCCCGATAGGAAGCGACCATCTCGTCATAGTTCTTGAAGGTGAAGAGCGAGGTCTGCACGATCGGCGGTACGACTGCATCGAAAGCGTTGCTTTCGTCATGCGCGACGATAAGGGAGGCTCTCTCGAACGGATCGAGGCCGTTGTTCATTTGGACATTTCCTTGATGTCTTCCTCGACGACCGCGAGGATTTTCAGCGTTTCCGCGCGCGCGGCCTCGGCGTCCTGCGCCGCGATCGCATCGAAGAGCGTTCGGTGAAAGGGAAAGGAGCGCCTTGCGAAGTCCGAGCGGTCGAAGGGCTCGTCCCAGAAGCGTTCGAAGGCCTCGCGCATCTGTTCGAGCAGTTGCTTGAAGAGCGGATTGTGGGTCGCGTCGTAGATTGCAAGATGGAAGGCGAGGTCTTCCGGGCCGGAGGTTCCCTTGGCGAGATGGACCCGCTCCATCTCGTTGAGCTTCGTTTCGATGTTGACGAGGTCGGCCTCCGTGCGGCGCCGCGAAGCGACCATGCCGGCCTCGACCTCGATGCCGCGCCGCACTTCGAGCGTCTGCAGCAGCGCGTCGCGAAGGTGCTCCGTGTCGAGCGCCAGCGGCATGTGGATGGTTGCGGTGGAAATGGCGCGCAGGAGATAGGTGCCGCTGCCCTTGCGCGCCTCGACAACGCCGAGCGCCTGGAAATGGCTCAGCACCTCACGAATGGTGGAGCGGCCGACGGCGAGCGCCGCCATCATTTCCCGCTCGGCAGGCAAGCGATCCCCGGGGTTCAGCCCCGATCTTTGAATGAAATCGGCAAGAGCGGATATTACCTGCTGCGCCCGGTCTGCGGGCGGCAGGGGCAGGAGCATCGCTCTATCCTGCAGGGGCATCCGGTTCTCCCAAGAACCATAATTGGTCTGACATCTGAGCAATATGCAGGGGACAGGAGAGGTGGTCAAGGGCCAGATGAGCGTCGCGTTGCGTCTTGAGGTCTGCCCCTCACCCTAGCCCTCTCCCCGCTTGCGGGGAGAGGAGACGAGTCCGTATTGACCCATCGAGGCTGAAGCGGAACACAGGGGTGTCCCCTCTCCCCGCGCGCGGAGAGGGCTAGGGTGAGGGGCAGATCAGGGTGGTTACCCTACTGGAGCAGACGCAAGGCCTCATTCACCGCGCAAGCGCGAGCAGCTTGCCGATCGCCTGCTGATCGAAGCCGCCGATGCCCTCGCGGATGTCGGCGGCGATGGCTTGCGCCACGGCGTCCTCGTCACGCCGTCTCAGGGCCTCGATGGCCTCACGGTGACGGTCGATGACATAGAATTCCGTGACGTGCTCCATGGCAATGCCGAGGATCGGCCCGAGCTGGAGCCAGAGGCTCTCTACGAACGGCATGACGACCTGATCGGGATTGGCCGTATAGATCCGCCGGTGAAATTCCTGATTGGCGATCAGCGCCTGCGCTTTCTGTCCGGCCAGGATCGCGGCCTCGATCGCGTCATCCAATGCGATGATGCGGTCTATCTGCCGGTCGGAGAGATGGGCGACGGCCCTGCGCGCGGCGTGGCTTTCAAGCGCGATACGAAGCGAGATCAGCTCCTCGAAACGCGCCGGCGTGATTCGCGGCACGACGATCCGCCGGTTCTCCAGAAATTGCAGGGCACCGATCGAGGTCAGCTGACGCAGTGCTTCGCGCACCGGCGTGGGGCTGCTCTCCAGCGCATTTGCGAGCCCGCGTATGGTGACGGAGGTTCCGGGCCGGAAGGCGCCCACCATGATCGCCTGCCTGAGACGCGCAAAGGCATAGTCGTGGGTCGTCATGCCTTCCGGCCGATCAAGGGCGGGCAGAGCAAGGGTCTTCAAGACGGCGATTCCTCCCGCACGCGGGCGTTGGAACGAGTCGATCCTACCGACCCGGGGCAGCTTGACTTCAAAACTGCAACTATGTCAATTTCCCGATAATGTGATCACAAAAAGAAATACGATATGTCAATCGATGCGGACGACCCGGAAGTGTTCCAGTCCTGGCTTGAGCAGAACGGCCCGATAGAAAGTATCCAGGCGGTGATTTGCGACCTGAACGGCATCATGCGCGGCAAGCGGGTGCCGGTGGAGCAGGCCAGGAAGGTGCTCGGCGGCGGCATCCGCATGCCGCTCTCGATCGTAGGCGTCGACGTCTGGGGTGAGGACATCATCGGCAGCGCGCAGGTCTTTGCGACCGGCGACCGCGACGGCATCTGCGGCGTCACGGGGCGAGGGGCCCTGCCGGTCAACTGGACGTCGCGGCCGAGCGCGCTGGTTCCGCTCTGGCTGTTCGTCGAGAACGGCAGGCCCTTTCTTGCCGATCCGCGCCAGGCGCTCGCGGCGATCATGCGCGAATATCGCGAACTGGGGCTGCGCCCGGTGGTGGCGACGGAGCTGGAATTCTATCTCATCGATCCCGAGCCGGACAGCGCCGTCCCGCCGATCTCGCCCTATACCGGCAAGCGGCTCGATTCCGACGCGATCCTTTCGATCGACGAGCTCGACGATTTCGGCGAGTTCTTCTCCGACGTCTACAGGGAGTGCGCGCGGCAGAACGTGCCGGCCGATGCGGCGATAGCCGAAAACGGCATCGGCCAGTTCGAGATCAATCTGCTGCACAGCGACGATCCGCTGAAGGCGGCGGATGACGCGATCTTCTTCAAGCGCATCGTCAAGGGGGTCGCCCGCAAGCACGGGCTCGCGGCGACCTTCATGGCCAAACCCTACGGCACCCGTTCCGGCAACGGCATGCACATCCATTTCAGCCTGCTCGACGAGGAAGGCAACAACGTCTTCGACGACGGCAGCGACGAGGGATCGGCCGTGCTCAAGCATGCGGTGGCCGGCCTCCTGCGCGGCATGGCCGAGACGACGCTCATGTTCGCCCCGCACTTCAATTCCTACCGGCGGCTGCGGCCCGACACGCATGCGCCGACCTCGATTTCCTGGGGTTACGAGAACCGCACCTCGGCAATCCGCATTCCGGGCGGCAATCCGGCGGCGCGGCGGATCGAGCACCGCGTCGCGGGCGCCGACGCCAATCCCTATCTCGTCATCGCCGCGATCCTCGGCGCGGCGCTCGTAGGCATCCGCAACAAATGGAAGCCGCCGGCGCCCGTCGAGGGACGAGCCTATGCGACGGAGAAATTGCCCAAAATTCCTGCCGATTGGGGGCAGGCGGTCGACGCCTTCGAGGCCGGACCGATCGCCGCCGAGATCTTCGATCCCGTGCTTCGCTCCATGCTGATCGCCTGCAAGCGCCAGGAGATCGCCGGCTTCGCCGAGCAGGTCACGGATTACGAATTCAGCGCCTATCTGGAAATCGTCTGATGGCACGGAAGCAGAAATCCTACGCCGGGGACGGCAGCTACCCGACGAGCTATTACGCCGCCTCGCGCAACATCATCCGCAATCCGGTCATGCTGGAAGGCCGGATCGAAACCGACATCTGCATCGTCGGCGCGGGGTATTCGGGCCTGTCCACGGCCATTCATCTTGCCGAAAAGGGCTACAAGGTCACCGTGGTCGAGGGCGCGCAGGTGGGCTGGGGCGCCTCCGGACGCAACGGCGGCCAGATCGTCAACGGCCTCAATGCCGGCCTGGCGACGATCGAGCGCCGTTACGGCGAGGATGCCGCCCGCTTCATCGGCGGCCTTGTGCAGGAAGGCGGACGGATCATTCGCCGGCTCGTCAGCGAGTATCGGATCGAGTGCGATCTGAAGCCCGGCAATATCTATGCCGCCTATACCGGAGCCCACATGAAGGAGCTCGAGGCCAAGCAGGCGCTCTGGCGCAAACACGGAATGGACGATCATCAGCTTCTCGACCGCGAGGCGCTGCGCAAGCTCGTCGATTCCGAGGCCTATTGCGGCGGCATGCTCGACACCACCGGCGGCCATATGCATCCGCTCAATCTGGTGCTCGGCGAGGCACGCGCCCTGGAGAGCCTCGGCGGCGTGATCTACGAGATGTCACCGGTGACCCGTGTCGACCACGAATCGGCCCGGCCGACCGTCCATACCGAGAGGGGCGAGGTTTCCGCCCGGATCGTCGTGCTTTGCGGCAACGCCTATCTTGGCGATGCCGTGCCGAAGCTCGCCACCCGCGTCATGCCCGTTTCGACCCAGATGATCACCACCGCGCCGCTCGGCGAGGAGCTTGCCCATTCGCTGATCCCGAGCGACATGTGCGTGGAGGACGTTCGCTACATTCTCGACTATTTCCGGCTGTCCGCCGACAAGCGGATGATTTTCGGCGGCGGCACCGTCTATGGCGGTACCGACCCGGCGGATGTCGTGGCAAAGCTCAGGCCAAATCTCGAAAAGGTCTTTCCGCGGCTCAAGGGCGTGAAGATCGACTATGCCTGGAGCGGCAACTTCGCACTCTCCTTCACGCGCGTGCCGCAAATGGGGCGGATCGGCAGCAATACCTATTTCGCCCATGGCTATAGCGGTCATGGCGTGACGGGCTCCCACCTTTTCGGCCGCACTCTTGCCGAAGCGATCGACGGGGACGCGGCGCGCTTCGATGTCTTCGCGAAGCTGCCCTGGTATCCATTCCCCGGCGGACGGATGTTCCGCGCGCAGTATTCGACTGTCGGATCGTGGTGGTACATGCTCAAGGACGCCGTCGGCTGGTAGCCGGGGCGATCGCTTCTGGGCATCGGAGACCTTCCGCACTGCCCGGCAGGCCGGTTAAACGAATTTTTCATTTCTCGTTTGATCCGTGGGAAAAAATTATCTAGGAATTCGATCAAGAATATAGGAGAACAACGGCTACAGGCCACGCCCCAACAGCGGAGAGACATAATGAACGCGACCAAGGCGATGACCCAATCCCGCTATACCGTCTACCGGGCTCGACCAGGCCGTCGTCCGATTGCCAGACACTTTACCCAGGCCATCGCGGTGGCTGCAGCCTTCACTTTCATCTGCGCGCTCCTCATCGGCGCGTTCTGATTTCGCAACGGCTGCAGGTGCTCATGCATCTGCAGCCGTTCATCGGCCGGTGCCGTTTCCCGACACGCTCCCTTCCGCTTTTCCGCCCTTGTCCGCGTGCAGCCGCCGTCGTAGCCTTGCCGGCGGAAATCAGACGGGATGGAGGAGCGAATGCTCGACAAACGGAAATTCTACATCGACGGCAAATGGGTTGAGCCGGCCACGCAGAACGATCTTCTGGTGCTCAATCCGGCGACCGAGAAGCCGATAGCGGTTATCTCGCTCGGCACCGCTGCCGACGTCGACCGGGCGGTTGCAGCCGCCAAGAAGGCATTCGCAAGCTATAGCCGGACGAGCGTCGAGGAACGGCTGGCGCTGCTCGAAAAGCTGCTCGCGATCTACAAGCGGCGTTACGATGAAATGGCCGACACCATCACGGCCGAACTCGGTGCGCCGAGAACGATGAGCCGCGAGCAGCAGGCGGATGTGGGCGTCGGCCATCTTCAGGGCTTCATCGATGCCCTGAAGCGCCTGAAACTCAAGGAAAAGCTGCCGAACGGCGACACGCTCCTGCGTGAGCCGATCGGCGTCTGCGGTCTTATCACGCCGTGGAACTGGCCGGTCAACCAGATCGCGCTCAAGGTCGTCCCGGCGCTTGCGACCGGCTGCACCTGCGTCCTGAAACCCAGCGAATTCACGCCGCTGAACGCCATGCTCTACGCCGAGATGATCGAAGAGGCGGGCTTTCCGGCCGGCGTCTTCAACCTCGTCAATGGTGACGGCATTCATGCCGGGGCGGCGCTGTCGAAGCACAAGGACATCGACATGATGTCCTTCACCGGTTCGACGCGGGCGGGTATCGCCGTCAGCAAGGACGCCGCCGATACGGTCAAGCGCGTCACGCTCGAACTCGGCGGAAAGTCGCCGAACATCGTCTTTGCCGATGCCGATATCGAGGAGCGGGTGACCGCCAGCATTCTCGAATGCTTCAACAATTCCGGCCAGTCCTGTGATGCCCCGACACGTATGCTCGTCGAGCGCAGCGCCTATGACGAGGTCGTGGAAATCGCCAGGCGCGTCGGCATGGAGGCGAGGGTCGGCGATCCGACGAAGGATGGCTCCCATATCGGCCCGCTCGTCAGCCATATTCAGTTCGAGCGGGTGCAGGCGCTGATCGAAGCGGGCGTTGCCGAGGGCGCGACGCTCCTGGCCGGCGGCCCCGGCAAGCCGGAAGGCTTCGAGACCGGATATTTCGTCCAGCCGACGATCTTCGCCGATGTCGACAATTCCATGCGAATCGCGCGCGAGGAAGTGTTCGGACCGGTGCTTTCGATCATTCCCTTCGATACGGAAGAGGAGGCGATCGCGATCGCCAACGACACGAAATACGGCCTCGCGGCCTATGTCCAGACGCGCGACCGCGAAAGGGCGGAGCGGGTGGCATCGCGTCTCCGCGCCGGCATGGTGCACATCAACGGCGGTCCGCACCGCTACGGAAGCCCCTTCGGCGGCTACAAGCAGTCCGGCAACGGCCGGGAAGGCGGGATGTTCGGGCTCGAGGACTTCCTGGAGGTGAAAACGGTTCACCTGCCGGACGCAGCCTGACCGGTCGTTTCTCCCACGGCCGCACGTTTTCGCGTGTGGTCGTTTTTCGCCTATCGGGCGAATTCGGCTGTCGTTTGCGGCGGGATTCTGATAGCTGGCTTGCCGCGCGCCGGTTCTGCGCGCGCTTCCCAGCCATCGGACATCGCCGTGACCCAAGCCGCCAGTTCCGCCGCTCCCCGTAACAGACTTGCCATGGCCGCGCTCATCATCGGCGGTGCCGCCATCGGCGGATCGCCGATCTTCGTGCGGCTCTCGGAAGTGGGGCCGATGGCCACTGCCTTCTGGCGTGTCGCGCTGGCGCTGATTCCGCTGCTGGCCTGGTCACGGCTGCGCGGCGGCACAGCCGCGGACAAGCCCCCGCAGCGCCTGTCCGATTACGCTCAACTTGTCCTGCCGGGCGTATTTCTGGCCATCGATCTCGCAGCCTGGCACCTTGCGCTCACCATGACCTCGGTCGCCAATGCGACGCTGCTTGCCAATCTGGCGCCGGTCTTCGTGACGCTTGCCGGATGGGCTCTGTTCCGCTCGGCGGTCAGCGGCATCTTCCTGGGCGGCCTCGCCACGGCGATCGCCGGCGTAGTGGTCCTGAAAGGCGGTCCGACGGCACTCGGCGGCGGCGATCTCGCCGGCGATGGGATCGCCATCGTCGCGGCCGCGTTCTATGCCGGCTACATTCTCGCGATCGGGCGTCTGCGAAGCCGCTTCAGCACCAACCGGATCATGATCTGGAGCACCGCATCGGCAGCCGTTTGCATGCTGCCGATGGCCCTGTTGGCCGAGCCGTCGCTTTTCCCGACGAGCGCCTTCGGCTGGGCCATGCTCTTCGGACTTGCCTTCGTGAGCCACGCCGGCGGACAGGTGGCGATCACCTATGCGCTCGCTTTTTTGCCGCCGGCCTTTTCTTCGCTGACGCTGCTCCTGCAGCCGGTCGTGGCTGCGCTGCTCGCCTGGGTTCTGCTGAGCGAGCCGGTGGGCGCCATGCAGGCGATCGGCGGCGCGATCGTGCTGATCGGCATCCTGATCGCCCGCCGCGGCTGAGCCACTCAGATACCCGGCAGCTCGAATCGCGCGAGGCGCTCTTCGAGCTTGAGGATCGTAGCCACGTCCGCATTGGCGAAGGCGAAGCGCAGGTAGTTCTCCTGACCCTCGCCGAAATAATCGCCGGGCAAGCAGAGGACGCCGGCGAGCTTCGCCAGCTTCTCGGCGACGAATTGCGACTCGATATCGGGGAAGGGGTGGCGGATATAGGCAAAATAGGCGCCCACTGCCTGAAGGTTCCATTGCGGCAGCCGGGTCATGATCGTCCTCAGCGCCTCGGCGCGGGCGGCGATTTCGGCGCGGTTGGCAAGCCGCCAGTCGGCAAGCGCCGGTATCGCTCTCGCGACGGCCGCCTGGGGGGAACGCGGGGCGCAGATCTGGAGATTGTCCATGATCTTGGCGACCTGCTCGACCACCTGCGGTCCGGCGGTGATCGCGCCGAGACGATGGCCCGGAATGCAGAAGGACTTCGAGAAACTGTAAAGACCGATGAAACCGTCCTCCCAGCCCGGGGTTCGAAGCAGGCCGTGCGGCGCGGCGGCCGCATCCGGCAGGAAGTCGCGATAGGTTTCGTCCAGAATGAGCCAGGTTCCGTTCGCGCGGCAGAGGTCGTAGATGCGCTGCAGCAGTTGGGGCGGGTAGACCGCTCCCGTGGGATTGTTGGGCGAAACGAGCGCGAGTGCCCGGATGCCCGGCCGCAAGGCAGAGGCGATGGTCTCGACCTCGGGCAGGAACCCGGCGCCCGCATCGAGCGGCGCAAGCTCGACATCGATCCCCAGCATCGCCAGCGTGGTCTCCTGGTTGAAGTAATAGGGATTGGTCATCAGCACCGTATCGCCGGCCCCGGCAACGGCCATCGCGGCACAGATGAAGGCCTGGTTGCAGCCTGAGGTGATGTGGACGTTGCCGGCGGCGACCGCCGCGCCATAGAGCGACGCCACGTGCTCGGCATAGGCCTGGCGCAGTTCCGCTTCACCCTCGATCGCTCCGTAGCCCGTGTAGGCCGCCGACGCCGCGGCTTCGCCCAGCCATTTCAGCATGTCGGGATGAGCGGGATAGCCGGGCACGGCTTGGGAGAGGTCGATCAGGGGACCTTTTGCCCCGTCATAGGCCTTCGCCCACGCGAGCACCGAGGGTATCGGCGGCGGCGAGAGCTTTTCGACGAGGGGATTGAAATGCGGCATGGCGGATTTCCTGTTGTTGAAGCGGACGGGATTCTCAGCCCCGCATCATGATTTGATTTTGCGCCTCTGCGGACGTTCCGGACGCCGGTTGCGCGGCGGCGAACGGGGTTGAAGGCTCTTCGGTGTTGTCTTGCGGCCGGCATCTTCCGGCTTCGACATGCGGCTGCGGATGATCGTGCGGGCGGACATCTGCAGCTCCGGCATCGGATCGCTTTCGAGAGCGGCAAACAGCCAGTCGATGAAAACGCGGACGATCGGCGCGGCGCGAACTTCATTACGGCAGGCGACGAAAAAGGCGTCGTTGGCCGGAACCGTCAGGTCGAAAGGGGCAATCAGCTCGCCGCGGGCGATCAGGCTGCCGGCGGTGATCGTATCGCCGAGCGCAACGCCCTGATTGTGGAGGGCCGCCTCGGTCGAAAGCCGCGCATCGCTCATGAAATGCTGGCGGCCGCGCTGGAAATCGATCGCGTCGGCTGCGGCGAGCCAGGTGTTCCACTCGCGGCCGTCGTCGCCATGCAGCATCACGTGGTCGCGGATGTCCCGGATGGAGCGCAGCGGCCGCATGTTGAGGAGCGTCGGGCTGACGACCGGGAAAAGCTCGAGCCGGCTCCAGAGCCTCGACCAGCAGTCCTGCCAGTTGCCGTCGCCATAGAGCAGGCAGACGTCGACGTCCGGGGAATCGAGGTTCGCCTCGTCATTGGTGGCGATCAGCCGCAACTGGACATCGGGGAACTGCTCGGTAAAGAGGTGCAGGCGCGGAATCATCCAGAAGGAGAGCAGTGCCGGGACGCAGGTGACGGTGAGTTCCCCGCTCGTCGCGGGCCGCGTCATCGCCGCCGTTGCCGCGGCGATCTCGGCGAAGGCATGCGTCACCGCAGGCAGGAGCAGCGCGCCCTGCGGGGTCAGCTTCAGCCGCTTGCCGCCCCGCTCGAAAAGGGGCGCGTTGAAGGAGAGTTCGAGCGCGCGGATCTGATGGCTTACCGCGCCGTGGGTGACATTGAGCTCACGCGCCGCAGCGGAAACGGAGCCGCGCCGGGCGGTTGCCTCGAAGGCGCGCAGCGGATTCAGCGGAGGCAGGCGGCTCGACAAGAAGAAGCTCCGGAGAGGCGGCATCTATGTGAATTTTTCTCACATCAAACGCTATAACAATGTCAATTGCTTTTCCAGAAGAATTGTCTCCTAATATGCGCAACAAAGGCAAAAGCCGGGGAACCTGATTGCGCCGCTTCAGATCGGCACACCGCAAGTCGTGACTTGCGGTGCATCATGTGCCAGCCCCGGCCGAACGATACGGAGGTCCGGCGCATGGCTTGGGATGAACAGAAGCTCAACGCATTGAAGGCGAAATATGGCGAGAGCCATGGCGGCGAGCTCTTCGATCCGACCTTCCGCAAGGTCGCGGACAAGATTTTCACGAAGAGCGGCACGCGGCTGGCGCCCTATTCCGGCATTCCGACATTCCTGACCGCACCTCACATGCCGGTCGATGCCGATGAGCCCGATTTCGGCAATCTTCAGGTGGCGATGATCGGCGTTCCCATGGACCTCGGCGTCACCAATCGCCCGGGATCGCGCTTCGGACCACGGGCGCTGCGCGCGATCGAGCGGATCGGGCCCTATAATCACGTGCTCGGCTGCGCACCGGTGCACGATCTCAGGGTCGCCGATATCGGCGATGTTCCCTTCCGCAGCCGCTATCGGCTCGAAATCAGCCACGAGGACATCGAGAAGCGGATCAACCAGATCGTCGATGCGGGCGTCGTGCCGCTCTCCGTCGGCGGCGACCATTCGATCACGCATCCGATCCTCAAGGCCGTGGGCAAGAAGCAGCCGGTCGGCATGATCCATATCGACGCGCATTGCGACACTGGCGGCGCCTTTGACCTGACCAAGTTCCACCATGGCGGCCCGTTCCGCAACACCGTCCTCGACGGCGTGCTCGACCCGACCCGCGTCATCCAGATCGGCATCCGCGGCTCGGCGGAATATCTGTGGGAGTTCTCCTACGAGTCCGGCATGACGGTCGTTCATGCGGAGGAGGTCACCGGACTGGGTATTCCGGCCATCATCGAAAAGGCGAAGAAGATCGTCGGCGACGGTCCGACCTATCTCTCCTTCGACGTCGACAGCCTCGACCCGAGCTTCGCGCCGGGCACCGGTACGCCGGAGGTCGGAGGCCTTACGACGCGTGAGGTGCTGGAGTTGATCCGCGGGCTGAAGGGCGTCAATCTCGTCGGCGGCGACGTCGTCGAGGTGGCGCCGCAATACGACACGACCACCAATACGGCCCATGCCGGCGCCCAGGTGCTCTTCGAGATCCTGAGCCTGATGGTCTTCAGTCCGGCCGTTGCCGGCAAGGGCTGATGCGCGGATGAACGATCCGAAATCGATGCGCATGGCGGGCACGAGCGGATCACGATAATCTATTGCCAGATCATTTTCCTTGCTGAAGCGAAGCGGGGACAAAGGGCGCAGGGAATCAACTAGAACAAGGGAACGCGGCGCAATCCGCCAAAAACAAAGGAGACATGCGATGATCATCAATTCCATCAAGCGCCGCACGCTGCTCGGTGCGGGGCTTGCCGGCGCGTCGATGCTGGCGATGCCGGCGGTGCTGAGGGCGCAGGACAAGTCGCTGAAGGTTGGCGTCTATGGCGGCTACTTCAAGGACTCATTCGACAAGAACATCTTCCCCGAATTCACCAAGGCGACTGGCATCGCGATCGAATCCGTCGCCGAGCCCACCGGCGAGGCATGGCTCGTCCAGCTCGAACAGGCCGCCCGCGCCGGCCAGGCGCCCGCCGACGTTTCCATGATGTCTCAGGTGGCAATGCTCAAAGGGCAGGCGACCGACCTCTGGACGCCGATCGACATGGCCAAGATCAAGAACGGCTCGAACCTGCTCGACCGCTTCGTCAACAAATATCCGGACGGCCGCATCGCCGGCATCGGCGCCGTTTCCTGGTACATCACGCTGGTGACCAATACCGACGTCTACAAGGAGGCGCCGACCTCGTGGCAGGCGTTCTGGGATCCGGCGAATGCCGACAAGCTCGGCCTCCTGGCGCTGGTCTCCAACTCCTTCCTGCTCGAAGTGACAGCCAAGACCTTCATGGGCGGCACCAATGCGCTCGACACGGAAGAGGGGGTTCTCAAAGCGTTCGAAAAGCTCGCCGAAGTGAAGCCGAACGTCCGTCTCTGGTACCGCGACGAAGCGCAGTTCGAACAGGCGCTGAAGTCGGGCGAAATCCCGATGGGGCAATATTATCACGACGTGACGGGGCTTGCCGCGGCGGATGGTCATCCGGTGCGTTCCACCTTCCCCAAGGAGGGCGGCATCCAGGATTCCGGCTGCTGGGCGCTTTCGCGCGCGTCGCAGAGGGTCGAGGAAGCCCACATCTTCATCGACTACATGTGCCAGCCTGCGGTTCAGGCGACGCTCTCGCGCAAGGTCGGCACCTCGCCGACGGTCAAACGCGAGTCCACCGATCTGACCGATAAGGAATTCGCTGCCGTCTCCTCGGACATCGAGCCGATCGTTCCGCGCTACGATCTCTACCAGACGAAGTCGGATTGGCTGAACCAGAAGTGGACGGAACTGATCGTCGGCTGAGGCCGGCCATGAGCCGCCGCCTCGGTATCCCGGGGCGGCGCAGCGTATTGCGCGACCTTAAACCGGAAGCGGTTTGGGGATAAGCTGATTTGATATTTCGAAAGTGTCACCGCGGCAGCGTCTGACGTGGCCGGTGACATCCGCGCATGAGGCGCGAAACGGGGAACATATGTCGGGACTTGCCCTTCAAAACGTCGTCAAGGAATTCGGGTCGTTCAGGGCCGTCAACGATGTCGACTTGATGGTGCCGCACGGCACATTCGTCTGCATGCTCGGGCCGTCGGGCTGCGGCAAGACCACGCTCTTGCGCATGATCGCAGGTCTGGACCTGCCGACCTCGGGCTCCATAGGGCTCGACGGCGAGGACATCACCCGGGTTCCGACGCATAAACGCAATCTCGGCATGGTGTTCCAGTCGCTGGCGCTGTTCCCCCACCTGACCGTCGGCGAGAATATCGCCTATCCGCTGCGCATCCGCGGCGCGCCCAAGGACGACCAGAGAAAACGGGTCGACGAGCTGCTTTCGATGATCCACCTGTCGGGCTATGCCGACCGGCCGGTCTCGAAGCTCTCCGGCGGCCAGCGCCAGCGCGTGGCGATAGCCCGGGCGCTGGCGATTTCGCCGAAGCTCTTCCTGCTCGACGAGCCCCTGTCGGCGCTCGACGCCAAGCTGCGCGAGGCGATGCAGGTCGAGCTCAGGCAGTTGCAGCAGAAGCTCGGCATCACCACCATCGTCGTCACTCACGACCAGCGCGAGGCGATGACCATGGCCGATACGGTCGTGGTCATGAACGGCGGCGAGATCCGGCAGGCTGCCTCGCCGATCGAGATCTACCGCCGGCCGGCCGACAGCTTCGTCGCCGACTTTATCGGGCAGACCAATCTGATCGAAGCGGAGGCGGACACTTCGGGCCGCGTGACGGTGCTCGGCCAGCCCGTGCCGGGCCTGCAGTTGCCGCCGGGTGCGGCGAAGGCGATGCTTTCGATCCGCCCGGAAGACGTGCACCTGACCGCGCCGGGTACCGGAGCGCTTTCCGGCACCGTGACCTTCGTGCGCGACCTCGGGGGCACGATCGAGACATTCGTCGATGTCGCCGGCCGGCAGATCGTCGCGGTCTCGACGCCGCGCGCCCGGCCGCAGGTGACGGTCGGCCAACAGGTCGGCGTCGCTCTCACGCCGGATGTCTGTGTGGTGCTCGCCAGATGAGACGCGAACCGCCCCGAACCTTCGGTGATTACCTGCCGATCCTCTTCCCTGCGGGAATGCTGACGATCTTCTTCGTGGTGCCCTTCGGCACGATGATCGCAGTCAGTTTCTTTCAGCGCCAGCAGGGCGGCTTCTATACGCCGGCCTTCGTCTACGACAATTATGCCCGCTTCCTCTCAGCCTTCTTCGGCGGCGTGCTCGGCTTTTCCTTGATGCTGGCGATCGCGGTCGCCGCGTGCTGCGTGGTCTTGGCGCTGCCCTTCACCTATCTGCTCACGCGTATGGCGCGCCGGGTGCAGGTCGTGTGGCTCGTCGCTCTGCTCTCCGTGCTTTCTCTCTCCGAAGTCATCATCGGTTTTGCATGGTCCACCCTTTTCTCGCGCACGGCCGGCATCACCAACATCCTCGTGGCGCTCGGGCTCATGGGTGAGGCGAAGGCGCTCACGCCGAGTTTTGCCGCTGTGCTGACCGGCATGGTCTATCAGGCCTTTCCCTATACCGTGCTCGTGCTTTTCCCCGCGCTCGTGCGCCTCGACCCGACACTGACGGAAGCCGCCCGCACACTCGGTGCCTCGCCGCTCAGGGCCTTCTTCACCGTCGTCGTTCCGGCGCTGAGAAACACGATCACCGCGACGCTGATCATGGTCTTCATCTTCGCGCTCGGCTCCTATCTCCTGCCGCAACTCCTCGGCCGGCCGCAGCACTGGACGTTGTCGGTGCTCATCACCGATCAGGCGATCTATCAGTCCAACATGCCCTTCGCCGCGGCGATGGCGGTGTTTCTCGTCCTGGTGACGCTTGGGCTGGTGGCTCTAACGGTCATCGCGGGACGGAAGGGAGAGGCGGCATGAGCACCATTTTCCGCAAGGTCTACTTCTCGCTGATCGGGCTCTTTCTCGCTTTGCCGCTGATCGTCGTCGCCGGCGTCTCGGTCAACGCCAAGCAGACGCTCGCCTTTCCCCCCCAGGGTTTCTCCACATCCTGGTACGGGGAAATCTTCCTGAACCCCGAATGGCGCAGCGCGCTTTTTGCCTCGGTGACGCTGGCGCTCCTTTCCGCCGTACTTGCGGTCGCGATCGCGCTGCCGCTTGCCTGGTTCCTGTGGCGGCGCGTCGCGCCATGGGCGAACGTCTTCCAGCTTCTGGGGGTCGCGCCCTTCACGCTGCCGCCGGTCATCACCGCGCTCGGCCTGCTCACCTTCTGGGCGACGGCCGGCTTTTACGGCCAGCCCTGGACCGCCGTCGTCAGCCACGCGATCTTCTTCGTGACCCTGCCGCTCGTCACGCTGTCTCTCGGCTTCACCTCGATCGACCGCTCGCTGGTCGAGGCGGCCTCGACGATGGGCGCGGACGACCGCACGGTCTTCCGCACCGTCGTTCTGCCGTTGATCCTGCCCTATATCGTTTCCGGCTATGCCTTCGCCTTCGTGCTGTCGCTCAATGAGTATATCGTCGCCTACATGACCGTCGGCTTCACGATGGAGACGCTGCCGATCAAGATCTTCAACGCGCTTCGCTACGGCTATACGCCCACCATGGCTTCCGTGACGATCCTCTTCGTCACGACGGCCGCGGTCATCTTCAGCCTCGTCGCCCGCTTCGGAGACCTGCCGAAGCTGCTCGGCGCCATGTCGTCGGACGGAAAATGATGAAGTTCGCTGCCCTGCAGATGAAGAGCATTGGCGGCGACGTTGCCGCCAATCTCGCCCGCATCGAGCGGGCGGCGATCGCGGCTTGCGGGAAGGGGGCGAGCCTGCTCGTCGCCCCCGAACTCGCAATCACCGGCTACGGCGCGGGGGAAGCCATCCGCAGGCTCGCGGAGCCGGCGGATGGGCCGATCGTTCGAGAATTGGGGCGCATCTCGCTGCAAACCGGCATCGCCATCGTTGCCGGATTCGCGGAGCAGGACGCGGACGCCATTTACAACAGCGCCGTCCATGTCGACGCGGATGCCACCCCGATTGTCTATCGGAAGTCGCATCTCTATGGCGATTACGAGCGTTCGCTCTTCACGCCGGCGGAGCCCTCGACACGCCTGTTCAAACATCGCGGCGTCACTTGCGGCATGCTGATCTGCTACGACGTCGAATTCCCCGAAAACGTCCGTCGCCTGGCGCTTGCGGGTGCCGATGCGGTGCTGGTGCCGACGGCCCTCCCGGCCGGATGGTCCGGCACTTTCATCACCGACCATATGATCCGGACGCGGGCCTTCGAGAACCAGCTCTTCGTCGCCTATGTCAATCACTGCGGTTCGGATGACATGTTTTCCTTTGCGGGACTCTCGCTGATAGCGTCACCGGATGGCCAGGCACTGGCAAAGGCCGGTTCCGCGGATGAAACCCTGATCTTCGCCGAAATCGACCCGCAGGCATTTGCCATTTCCCGGGCGGAGAATACTTATCTCATGGACTTGAAACGCGGCTGATCTGCCAGATCGTTCTTAATCGGAGAACAATCTGTTCGCGTCGTCCCCCTTTTGGAAACGCTCGGTCGGATCGATATTGTGCTCAACCGAAATGCCCGCCCTGCAGCGCCGCGCAACTGACGCAAAAGGTGCTGCAGCATAGCGATAGGAGGCAATCATGAGCTTGCAACTGACTGGTATTCACCATCTGACCGCGATAACCGCCAATGCGCCGGAGAACCTGCGCTTCTACACGGGGACGCTGGGTCTCCGCCTGGTGAAGAAGACCGTCAACCAGGACGACACGACGGCCTATCATCTCTTCTATGCCGACGGGCAGGCGACCCCCGGCACGGATCTGACCTTCTTCGACTGGCCGGTCGGACCCGAGGGACGCGGCACGCACAGCATTTCGCGGACCGGGCTTCGGGTCGGCAGCGCAGAAACCGTGCGGTGGTGGAAGCGCCGTTTCGATGAGTTGGAGGTCGCTTCCGGCGAGGTCGCCGAAATCGACGGCCGTATCTCCCTCGATTTCGAGGACGGCGAGGGCCAGCGCTTCCGGCTCGTCGACGACGGTGGATTGGCGCCGTCCCACCCTTGGGAAAGGAGCCCGGTTCCGGCCGAGCACCAGATCAAGGGCCTTGGGCCGATCACCATCAGCGTGCCGGACCTCAGCAACACCGCGCTCGTGCTGACGCGTGTCATGAACATGGCCGAACTGCGGAGCTATCCGTCGCCCGATGGTGTCGGAGAGGTGCATGTCTTCTCGATGGGCGAGGGTGGGCCGGCGGCGGAACTGCATGTAGCGGTCCAGCCCGATCTGCCGGCCGCTCGCCAGGGGGCGGGCGCCGTCCACCACGTCGCTTTCCGGGCGCCGGATGTCGAAACGCTGCATCGGTGGACGGAGCGGCTCGGCGAGTTCCGCCTGCCGTCGAGTGGCGAGGTCGAGCGCTTCTACTTCCGTTCGCTCTACTTCCGCGAGCCGAACGGCATCCTCTTCGAGATCGCCACCGACGGGCCCGGCTTTGCGGTCGACGAACCGATGGAAACCCTTGGCGAAAGCCTATCGCTGCCGCCGTTCCTCGAGCCGAAGAGGGCTCAGATCGAGGCGAGACTGAAGCCTCTGGAGTAACGGCTGCCGTTCTCGCCGGGCCGGGACATGAAGAGCCGGAAGCGATTCCGGCTTTCCTTTTGCCGCGAGCCCGCTAGTTTTTTGACTGACGCGGGATTTGCGCGGCATCGCGCCAGCGAAAGGAATTTGTCGTTCATGACCAAGCTTCTCGGCATATCGGGCAGTCTGCGGAAGGCCTCCTTCAACACTGCATTGCTCAAGGCCGCACAAGCGGTGGCGCCGGACGGGGTGGAATTCGAGACCGCGACCTTGCATGGCATTCCGCTGTATGACGGAGACGTGGAGGCCGAAAGCGGCGTTCCGGCCGCTGCGGAAGCGCTGAAGCAGAAGATCGTCGCGGCGGACGGCGTCATTTTCTTCACGCCGGAATACAACAATTCGGTCCCGGGTGTTTTCAAGAATGCGATCGACTGGCTGAGTCGCCCGCCAGCCGACATAAAGAAGGTCTTCGGCGGCCGGCCGTTCGCGCTCGCCGGCGCATCTTCGGGAAGCTTCGGGACCATTCTCAGCCAAAACGCCTGGCTGTCGGTGATGCGGACGCTCGGCGCCGAAATGTGGTCGGGCAAGCGGCTGATGGTGCCGAAAGCCGATACATTGTTCGACGGCGACGGACAGCTGAAGGACGATCAGACCCTGGAGAGGCTGCGCGGCTTCGTACAGGCCTTCGCCGATCACGTCGCCGGCAAGGCATGACGCTCAGAGGCCGGATTCCGCGAGCCAGGGCCGGATAACGGCGATGTCTTCGACGCCTATTCCGTGGCCGGTATCGAGGTCGACTTCCTCGAAATCGGCTCCGCTGGCCCTGAGCGCCCTCTTCAGTTCCGGCGCGTGCTTGCCGTAGGGGTCGTCCTTGCCGGTGAGCATCAACACTTTGGTGCCCGCAAGGTCCGGTTCCGGCGCGCTTTCGAGCGCCGCCATCGCGCGCATCAGCACCGCGTTCCTGACAATGCCCGGGTGGAGATGCAGCACCGCGGCGAGCAGGTTGGCGCCGTTCGAGTAGCCGATGAACACGGTTTTCTCCGGGTCGAGGCCGTAGCTCTCGCGCGCGCCCTCGACGAAGGCGGCAAACGCTTCCGCTTCCGAGCGAATGTCCTGCTGGTCGAATTTCGTCATCGAAAAACGCCGGAACCAGCGCGGGAAGCCTTCCTCGGTGCTGCGGCCGCGCACGCCCAGGAGAGTCGCATGCGGATCGAGCTGACGGCCGAAGGGCAGCATATCGATTTCGTTGCCGCCGCTGCCGTGCAGCAGCACGAAGGTGCGATCGTTCGCCTTCTCCGGACGGTGGAACCGATGGATGAAGGGAAGCTCGCGCTGCGGCACCCTGGGTTCGCCGGGCAGCGCAAATTGCGGCAGCCTGACCAGCGTTGCCGTGGGATCGCTCGCCAGATGCGGGGGCAGGAACAGCGTCGTGCCGAGAGCATCCGGAGCTTCGTCGACGGTAAAGCCGGGCCCGTCCGTAGCGAGCTCGCAGAGCGCACCGCCGGGCTCGCGCACATAGAGCGAGAAGAAATATTTCCGGTCATGCGCATTGGTGGCGCCGGCGTGCTCCTGCTCGAGATCGGCTCTCACCGCAAGCACGGTCGCCTCATCGGGGGCGCGGAAGGCGATGTGGTCGATCGTGCCGGTACCAGGGGCGGCACTCCAGAAGCCGCCGGCATCGCGGACATCGATCACGTCCCCGGACGAGGAGGTGAGGCGGCGGATGCTCTCCGTCGCTCCGGTCTCGGTGTAGCCGAAGTGGTTTTGAAGGAAGTGCGCCGTGTCTTTAGGCTTTTCCGTGAGCACCGTCGCGCCGCGTAAGCGGCGGATCGAGTCCGTTTCGGGGATGTCGTCTCCCGCCCAGGGCGCAGGCTCCGCAAGCGCGTTCGTTCCCACCAGCTTGACGATCACGCCGTCCGGGTCCTTCAGACGCAGGACCGGTTCGCCGAATTCCTGCGACGGGCCGGTTGCCTGGATGTTGAACTTCAGCGCTCGCGTCATCCAGTAGCCGATGCTGTCAGGCGGAATGGCGAAGGCGATCTCGCTCGGCTGGCCGTGACCGACCCGGCCCGGAGAGCCGTCCTCCCAGACCAGGAAACTCACGAGAGAGCCCGGCGAGCCCGCGGCGTCGCCATAGAAGAGATGCAACTGATTGGGATCTTCGTAGCCGCCGGTCCGCTTGACGAGGTGCAGCCCCAGGAAGCCGACATAGAAATCGACATTGGGCTGTACCTTGCGGGCGATCAGGGTGATGTGGTGAATGCCGCTCGTCACGGTTTTGTCCTCCCTGCCGTCGTCCCGGCGAGAAACGACTGGAAGGCTTCGCCGTAATCCGGGTGCCAGCGTGAAAGCGGCGGCCGGTTTTCGACGATGTCTCCCGCTGCCCAAAGGATGCGCTTTTCATCCGTTGAACGCGCGACCTCGTTGTCGGGGCAAAGGATATAGAAGTCGCCGCGGGCAAGGCTCTCCATCATGAAGTCCACCGTCTGTTCCGGCGTCCAGGCGCCCGCCGGCTTCTCGGTGCGTCCCTGCGCGGTGAGGGACGTGTAGACGAAACCGGGGATCAGCAGATGCGCATTGACCTTGCAGTCCTCGGTATTGCGCAGTTCGTGCTGCAGGGCTTCCGTGAAGACTTTTACGCCCGCTTTCGAAAGGTTGTAGGCGGGATCGCCGGGCGGCGTGGTGATGCCCTGTTTCGAACCCGTGTTGATGATGAGCGCCGGCTGTCCGTGGGCAATCATCGCCGGGGCAAAGATGCGCGAACCGTTTATGACGCCCCAGAGATTGACGCCGATCACCGCTTCCCAGTTTTCGAGCGGCCCGAAGAGGAAACTGCCTGGCTGGACGCCGGCATTGTTCATCAGCACATGAACGTGGCCGAAGCGCTCGCGCGTCGCCCGCGCCAGGGCCACGAGGTCGTCCGCCCGCGACACGTCGGTTTCGACCGCGGCGACATCGCCGGAGCCGCCCGGAGCCGCCTTCGCTACCTCGGCTGCAGCTGCTTGCAGCTTTTCGCCGCCAAGATCCGCGAGCACGACTTTCATTCCGAGGCTCGCAAACCGCCGTGCCGAGGCAAGGCCGATGCCGGAGGCGGCGCCGGTCACGACGGCGACGTTGTTCTTGGCTATGGCGGAGTAGGACAACATGGGCTTCAATCCTGCTAGATGACGTTCATGAATTCGGGTCGGAGCGGGATAGGGGCGGAAACCGCGCCCATTTTCCTGCCCCGCTCCAGCGAAGGATAGAGGCAGACATAGGGTCTGGCCGCGGGCAAGTCCATGATCCGAGGCGGCGTTCACCAGCTTTCGTCTTCGGTCTTGTCGTTCTTTTGCGCCATGCTAGTGTGTCAAGTCTGCCCCATCCGCTCCGGTCCGCCGGGCCTCGAGATACCTCATGATAACCGAAGGCAAATTCAACAAAGGCACGCCCTGCAAAGAGTGTCCCTTGCGCCCGCTTCCGCTGTTTCGCCCCTTCAAGGCGGAAGAACTTGCATTCGTCTCCCACTTCAAGATCGGCGAGCTCGTCTTCGATGCGAGCGCGACGATACTCGCGGAGGGGGAGCAAAGCGAGCATCTGTTCACCGTGCTTTCCGGATGGGGCTTTCGCTACAAGATGCTCGATGACGGCCGGCGGCAGATCCTGAACTACGTGATGCCGGGCGATATCGTCGGGCTGCAAGGCACTCTCATGGGCGAGATGCAGCATTCGATCGAGGCGCTTTCGCCGGTCGTGCTCTGCGTCTTCCAGCGCGACAGGCTCGGCGAACTTTACAGGCAGCATCCCGACCTCGCCTACGACCTGACCTGGATCGCAGCGCGTGAGGAGCGGATGCTGGACGAGAATCTGCTGAGCATCGGCCGCCGTTCCGCTCTGGAGCGGGCAGCCTACCTCATCGCCTTTCTTTACCAGAGAGCCGCCACGCTGGAGCTCTTCCGCGGCGGCTGGACTGTTATTCCCGTCACGCAGCAACACGTTGCCGACACGCTCGGCCTCTCGATCGTCCACACCAACAAGACGCTGAAGAAGCTGGCTGCCAGGGGCCTCCTGCGCTGGGCCGAGAAGGGCTGCGCCGTCCACGATATCGACGGCTTGCTTGCGCTTGCGGGCTGGGACGGATTCAGCGAGCCGAAGCGGCCGCTGATTTGATGCGAATCGTCATGCGTCTAATTACGTACAACATGTCTTTTTTAAATGCGCCCGGCCTCCCGGGTGTTCTATTAGCCGCTTCTTTATGGTCTCGGAAAAACGAGAGGCCGAGGATGCAGATATAATGCCAGTCAGTCAGGTTCCGCCGGCCATCAAGTCAGTCCTCGTCCTCGAGGACAATTTCCTTATCGCTCTGGACATGGAAGAGATGCTCGTCGCTCTCGGGGTGACGAGCGTTCACGTCGCCACCACCAGAGCAAAGGCGATGGAACTCATCGCCGATCATACGTTCGATTTCGCAATTCTCGACATCAACCTGGGGGACGACACGAGCTTTGCCGTTGCCGATGCGCTGATGGCGCGGGGCATCAGCTTCGGCTTCACCAGTGGCTACGGGGAACTGTTGGCGCTGCCGAGCCATCTTCGCGATGTTCCGAGGATCGACAAACCCTTCAGCGAGGGAACGCTCAGCAGCCTCATCGCCACGGCCGCCTCTTCAAGAGACATGTGACTGCCGTTGCGGCCTACGCCCTGCCGCGCGAGATGAACCAGGGATTGGCGAAGTCGCTGTCATCCGGTTGATTGCGCTTGCCGTAGCCGAGCGGATTGCCCGCCATTGTCAGTGTCTGGCCACCTGCCGCCCTCAGGATCGCGTCGCCTGCCGCGGTGTCCCACTCCATCGTCCGGCTGAAGCGCGGATAGATGTCGGCAATGCCTTCCGCCAGCAGGCAAAACTTCAGCGACGAGCCGACGGCCTCATGGTCGCTGATGCCCTGATCGGTGAGGAAGGAGATCGTTTCGGGGCTGTTGTGCCAGCGGCTGGTCAGCGCCATCGGCCGGTCGCCGCAGCGGCGGCAGCCGATGGTGGTCCATTCGCCCGTGACCTGGCCATCCCCGACCACCGCCTTCTTCGCCATGCCCGCAGCCGCCGAATAGATGAGGCCGAGAGCCGGTGCATAGACGACGCCGGCGACGGGTGCGCCGCTTTCTATGAGGCCGATATTGACGGTGAAATGGCTGTTGCGCTCGACGAATTCCTTCGTGCCGTCCAGCGGGTCGACGAGGAAGAAGCGCGTTCCGGCGATATCGGCAACGTGGCCTGCGGCGACCTCCTCCTCCGCGACGACCGGTATATCCGGGAAGGCGGCCGCCAAATCGGCAAGGATGATCTGCTCGGCGCGGTGGTCCGCATCGGTCACGGGCGAGGCGTCAGCCTTGTAGGTGACGGCCGGCCCGGCCCGGTAAATTTCCAGGATTGCTTGTCCGGCGGCGAGCGCCGATGTCTCCAGTATGTCCAGCATTGCTTCCTGTTCTTGCGGTCGAGGCGATTCGCTTTGGAGCGCTTCGCCTCTTATCAGACGGGCAACGGCCACTGTAGCACTTGAATTGCTGCGCGGGTCATTTGCCGCGGCGGGATGGGGCTTCCGCCCACGGTAATGCGCCCCGCTTCATTGCCGCTTTCTGCCCTTTGCTGCCGAAGGAGGCTATTTCGCAAGCGAATGCTGCTGAAATTTTCATTTTTCCGGCTCGAAAAGTGTCAAATCGATTTTATCGCGGAACAATTTGGTGGTGGCGCATTTTTTAGCTTTCATTTTCAATTGAAAGCGGTATGAAATCGGGCCTAGCACATGCTCGAAAACGAGTATTAAAAAACAAGAGATCGGACCGACAGGATCCGGTCCAGGGGAAGATTGATGGAGTATTTTGTCCAGCAGCTCGTCAACGGGCTGACGCTTGGGTCTATTTATGGTATGATCGCGATCGGTTATACCATGGTCTACGGCATCATCGGCATGATCAACTTCGCCCACGGCGATATCTTCATGCTTGGCGGCTTTGCCGCATTGATCGTCTTCTTGCTTCTCACGACTTTCATTGCCGGCGTGCCGGTTGTACTGGCGCTTTTGATCATGATGGTCGTCGGTATGCTGACGGCTGCGCTTTGGAACTGGACCATCGAACGCGTGGCCTATCGCCCGCTTCGCGGTTCCTTCCGTCTGGCGCCGCTGATCACGGCGATCGGCATGTCGATCGTGCTGTCGAACTTCATCCAGGTGACGCAGGGCCCGCGGAACAAGCCTATCCCGCCTCTGGTCTCCTCGGTCTATGACCTGTTCGGCATCTCGGTTTCTCTGAAGCAGATCATCATCGTCGTCATCACGGCAATCCTGCTCTCGGTCTTCTGGTACATCGTCAACCGAACTCCGCTCGGCCGGGCCCAGCGTGCGACCGAACAGGACCGCAAGATGGCGGCGCTGCTCGGTGTCGATGTCGACCGCACGATCTCGGTGACCTTCATCATGGGCGCCGCACTCGCCGCCGTCGCCGGGACCATGTATCTGATGTATTACGGCGTGGTCGTCTTCACCGACGGTTTCGCCCCGGGAGTCAAGGCGTTTACCGCTGCCGTTCTCGGTGGGATCGGGTCGCTGCCCGGCGCCGTGCTCGGCGGCTTGCTGATAGGCCTCATCGAGTCGCTGTGGTCCGCCTACTTCACCATCGACTACAAGGATGTCGCGACCTTCTCGATTCTCGCGATCGTCCTGATCTTCAAGCCGTCGGGTATTCTCGGACGACCGGAAGTCGAGAAGGTATAGTTCCATGGCAAATGTCGCATCCACAACCGCAAGCGCCGGCAGCGAGCTGACGGCGCGGGCGCTCCGCGAGGCTGTCTTTGCGGGCCTCATCACGCTCGGAATGTTCGTGCTCTTCGTCGGCCTTAAGACCGACCAGAACATCCGCAACGAGCTCATCCTCACGCCGCGATTTGGCCTGCTTGCGACCTTCGTGGCCATCGCCATGGTCGGCCGCTTCCTCATGGTCGCCTATGTCCAGCCACGGTTGGCGCAGCGCAAGGCGGCAAAGGCGGCCGCGCCCGATGTGGTGAAGGAGGAGACCTTCTTCAGCCGCAACTGGTCGAAGATCGCGGTCATCCTGCTGCTGTTCTACCCACCGGTGATCGTCGCGCTCGTGGGCGTCCAGGGATCGCTGAAATGGGTCGACAATTTCGGCATTCAGATCCTCATCTACGTGATGCTTGCCTGGGGCCTCAACATCGTCGTCGGTCTCGCCGGGCTGCTCGATCTCGGCTATGTGGCCTTCTATGCCGTCGGTGCCTATTCCTACGCGCTGCTCTCCAGCTATTTCGGCCTGTCCTTCTGGGTGCTGTTGCCGATTGCCGGCCTTCTCGCCGCCTGCTGGGGCGTCGTTCTCGGCTTTCCGGTGCTGCGCCTCAGGGGTGATTACCTCGCGATCGTGACGCTCGCCTTCGGTGAGATCATCCGCCTCGTGCTGATCAATTGGACGGAAGTCACCAAAGGCACGTTCGGCGTTTCCGGCATCGCCAAGGCGACGCTCTTCGGTATCAAGTTCGATGCCACGAAGGACGGCTTCGCGGCAATGATGGGCCTGCCGATGTCTTCGGCCTATTACAAGATCTTCCTGTTCTATCTGATCCTCGGTCTCGCCCTGCTGACGGCGTTCGTCACGATCCGGCTGCGCCGGATGCCGATCGGCCGCGCCTGGGAGGCATTGCGTGAAGACGAGATCGCCTGCCGTTCCCTCGGCATCAACACCGTCACCACCAAGCTGACGGCGTTTGCGACGGGCGCGATGTTCGGCGGCTTTGCGGGTTCGTTCTTCGCGGTGCGTCAGGGATTCGTCTCGCCGGAATCCTTCGTCTTCCTGGAATCGGCCGTTATCCTCGCCATCGTGGTTCTCGGCGGCATGGGCTCGCTGACGGGTATCGCCATTGCCGCCGTCGTCATGATCGGCGGCACGGAAATCCTGCGTGAACTGACCTTCCTCAAGATGATCTTCGGACCGACCTTCACGCCGGAACTCTATCGCATGCTGATCTTCGGCCTCGCCATGGTCGTCGTCATGGTCTGGAAGCCGCGCGGCTTCGTCGGATCACGCGAGCCGACCGCGTTCCTGCGCGAACGCAGGGCAATCTCCGGCAGCTTCACCAAAGAGGGGCACGGCTGATGGCCTTGGGGACCGACACCATGACAAAAGACCCCATCCTCAAGGTTGAACGCCTGTCGATGCGCTTCGGCGGTCTCATGGCCATCAACGACTTCTCCTTCGAGGCGGAGCGTGGCGAGATCACAGCGCTGATCGGTCCGAACGGAGCGGGCAAGACGACGGTGTTCAACTGCATCACCGGTTTCTACAAACCGACGATGGGCATGATCACCATGCGGCAGAAGTCGGGCGCCGAATTCCTTCTGGAACGGCTGCCGGATTTTGAAATCACCAAAAAGGCCAAGGTGGCTCGGACCTTCCAGAACATCCGCATGTTCTCGGGTCTGACGGTGCTCGAAAACCTGCTCGTTGCCCAGCACAACAAGCTGATGCGGGCATCCGGCTATACCATTCTCGGCCTGTTCGGCTTCCCGGCCTATCGCGAGGCATCCAGGGAATCGATCGAGCTCGCCAGGCACTGGCTCGAAAAGGCATCGCTGACCGAGCGGGCCGACGATCCGGCCGGCGATCTGCCCTATGGTGCCCAGCGGCGGCTCGAGATCGCCCGCGCAATGTGTACCGGGCCGGAGCTTCTCTGCCTGGACGAGCCCGCGGCGGGTCTCAATCCGCGCGAATCGCTCGCCCTCAATGAACTGCTCCAAGAAATCCGCCGCGATACCGGCACCTCCATCCTGTTGATCGAGCACGATATGTCCGTTGTGATGGAAATATCGGATCACGTCGTCGTGCTCGAATACGGTCAGAAGATTTCCGACGGCACCCCGGACTTCGTGAAGAACGATCCAAAGGTCATTGCGGCCTATCTGGGTGTCGAGGACGAAGAGGTTGAAGAGGTGATCGGAGAAATCGAGGAAATCGAAGGCGAGCGTGGGGGGCCCGGACAATGACTGCGCCCCTGCTGCATGTGAGAGGCGTCGAGACCTATTACGGCAATATCCGCGCGCTGAGCGGCGTGGACATGGAGGTCCATCGTGGCGAGATCGTCGCGCTGATCGGCGCCAACGGCGCCGGGAAGTCGACGCTCATGATGACGATCTGCGGCAGCCCGCAGGCGCGCACCGGCTCGGTTCACTTCGACGGCCAGGACATCACGCGTCTGCCCACGCATGAGATCGCGCGTCTGAGGATTGCCCAGTCGCCGGAAGGGCGCCGGATTTTCCCACGCATGACGGTGCTCGAAAACCTCCAGATGGGTGCGAGCCTCGACAATCTGAAGCACTTCAAGGAAGACGTGGAGAAGGTCTTCACGCTTTTCCCGCGGCTCAAGGAGCGGCAGGCGCAGCGTGGGGGGACGCTTTCGGGAGGCGAGCAGCAGATGTTGTCGATCGGCCGTGCTCTGATGGCCCGTCCGAAGCTCCTGCTGCTCGACGAGCCGTCGCTCGGGCTTGCGCCATTGATCGTCAAAGGTATCTTCGAAGCGATCAAGGTGCTCAACAAGAACGAGGGCCTCACCGTATTCCTCGTCGAACAGAACGCCTTCGGAGCGCTCAAGCTTTCCGATCGAGGCTATGTAATGGTCAACGGCCGTGTGACGATGAGCGGGTCAGGCAAGGACCTCCTCGCCAATCCGGAGGTTCGCGCGGCCTATCTCGAAGGCGGCCGCCATTGATCCGCCGTGTGTGGAGTTGAGTGAGATGCAGGGAATTCTCTACGAAGAAGCCTCGATCTGGCAGTTTGTTTTCATCACCTGCGTTCTCGGGGGCTGGACCGCGTGGCGGACCGGCAAGAGCGTCGCGGAAAGCTGGGGTGACGTTCCGCGGCTCGTGATTTATGTCGCACTTTTGGGCTGGGGCATCCGGTTCATCCACCATGCGCTTTTCAACGGAACGATGTTCACCCTGCAATACTATGTAGTGGACACGGTCGTCCTTTTATTGTTTGCTGCCGCTGGTTTCCGTTACTATCGGACCAAGCAAATGGCCAGCATGTACTATTGGCTTTATGAAAAAACTTCGCCTTTCTCCTGGAAGGCAAAATAAGGGAACGGCGCGTGCCGGTCCGCGGCCGGTGCGAAAGAACACCGGCGCAATGATGGTGGGCATTGCGCAGGCTTATGAAACGAGACCCGCTCGAATATTTGGGAGTAACAAGATGAAAAAGTCTCTTCTGTCGGCCGTTGCGCTGACAGCAATGGTCGCCTTCAGCGGCACCGCGTGGGCTGACATCCTGGTCGGTGTCGGAGCTCCGTTGACTGGTCCGAACGCCGCCTTCGGCGCGCAGATCCAGAAAGGTGCAGAGCAGGCGGCCGAGGACATCAATGCTGCAGGCGGCATCAATGGGGAACAGATCAAGGTCGTACTCGGCGACGACGTTTCGGATCCCAAGCAGGGTGTTTCCGTCGCCCAGAAATTCGTGGCCGATGGCGTGAAATTCGTCGTTGGTCACTTCAACTCGGGCGTCTCGATTCCCGCATCGGAAATCTATGCGGAAAACGGCATCCTGCAGGTGACGCCGGCCTCGACCAACCCGCAATATACCGAACGTGGCCTGTGGAACACCTTCCGCACCTGTGGCCGTGACGACCAGCAGGGCGCCGTTGCGGGCGCTTATATCGCGGCCAATTTCAAGGACGCAAAAGTCGCCGTCATTCACGACAAGACCCCCTATGGTCAGGGCCTTGCCGACGAAACCAAGAAGTCGATGAACGAAGCCGGCGTCACCGAGGCGCTCTATGAAGGCATCAACACCGGCGACAAGGACTTCTCCGCACTTATCGCCAAGATGAAACAGGCTGGTGTCTCGATCGTCTATTACGGCGGTCTGCACACGGAAGCCGGCCTGATCATGCGCCAGATGAAGGACCAGGGCCTGAACGCGACGATGATGTCGGGCGACGGCATCGTCTCGAACGAACTGGCCTCGATTGCCGGCGATGCGGTCGACGGCACGCTGATGACCTTCGCACCAGACCCGCGCAAGAGCCCGGCTGCCAAGGACCTCGTCGAGAAGTTCCGCGCCGCCGGCTTCGAGCCTGAAGCCTACACGCTCTATGCCTATGCGGCCCTTCAGGTGATCGCAGAAGGCGCCAAGGCCGCCGGCAACACCGATCCGCAGGCGGTCGCCGAAGCCATCAAGGCCAAGGGTCCGTTCAAGACGGCAATCG
Source organism: Sinorhizobium sp. KGO-5 (assembly GCF_036245905.1). Lineage (NCBI taxonomy): Bacteria > Pseudomonadati > Pseudomonadota > Alphaproteobacteria > Hyphomicrobiales > Rhizobiaceae > Sinorhizobium > Sinorhizobium sp. KGO-5. Next base: position 361,574 of record NZ_BDIZ01000004.1, on the reverse strand, counting down.
GCGAGCTCGGCTTCGACGAAAAGGGCGACATCACACGCCCGGACTACGTCATGTACACCTGGAAGAAGGGTGACGACGGAAAGTTCAGCTACTTCCAGAACGAATAGTTCTTCTTACAGGCAATCTGGAAGGCCCGGCGGCAAACGCCGGGCCTTCTGCCGTTGTGCGCCCGGCATGGGCGCACTCTTGTCGCGGCTGACGCGATCCAGCGCCTCGGCAAGCACCATATCGAAGCGGCAGCGCGCGGAATCCATGACCAGCGCCTGGAGACCGGGCCGCTGGATCATGCTGGAGCCGGAGATGGAAGGGTCCACCTGCCTCCTTCTCGGCCCGTAGCCGGCACATGCGGAGCTGGTCGGCGATCGAGGCCTCGCGCTGCAGGTCCGAGGAACAGCGGGCGTAGACGGCAATCTTCACTGAGATTCGCTCCGAAGCATCAGGTGGTGCGCTTCCTCCGTCGCTTCGTCATCTGTATTCTTGAGCATAGCATTCCCTTGCCAACTGCCGTGCCAGGAAATCGACCACGCGCAGCCAGCGCGGGTCCGGATTGCCGCGGGGGGGGGGCGGCCACCGCGCTATCGCGCACTGTGGTATAGCGCGATGACCTATGGGATTCCCGCCTTGGCATCGCCATATCCCGCTCCGTCCCGCCTCTCGCCGACAACTTCGGCCATTGAATTGACCATCTCGTATTGCAGTATGCGATACAAACCCCTATATTCCCCCGAAGGAGACGAATGATGGCCAGCACAGCGGAACGCAAGGAATATCCCATCTCGATGCGCCTGCCCGAAGCAGACGTGGCGATGATTGATCGCGCTGCCAGCCTGCGGGGACGCTCGCGCACCGAATTCGTGCGCGATGCGGCGGTGCGCGCGGCCGAGGAAGTGGTCATGGAGCAAAGCCCGATCCGGATGAGCCCCGACAGTTTTGCCGCCTTCATGGAGGCCCTGTCCGCTCCGGCCGAACCTGTTCCCGAGATGGTCGAGCTGGCCAAACGGCCTGCTCCATGGGAGCCTGGCTACGTTCCGAGACGGTAATACCCGGTGCTATCCGTTCCCGAGCCGCTCTCCGCAGCGCATGATGTCTCGCAATTCTCGTGTGGCAAGCCGTCGCTCGATCACTGGCTGAAAACGCGCGCCCTGACCAATCAGGAGAAGGGGTTCACCGCCGTTCTCGTGGTGCATGAGGAAGGCCGTGCCGTCGGCTACTACGGTCTGGCGCCCACGGCGGTCGTGCCGTCGGTCCTTCCGCGTTCGATCCGCACTGGCCAGCCACCTGATCCCGTTCCCTGCCTCCTTCTCGGCCAACTCGCCACCGACACTCAGTGGGCAGGCTTGGGTATCGGGACGGGTCTGGCGAAGCACGCGCTACAACGCTGCGTCCGGGCGGCCAGCCTTATCGGCGGCCGCGCTGTGATGGTTAATGCGATTGACGTCGAGGCTTCGCTGTTCTGGCAGAGGCGTGGTTTCACGCCCTCGAAGGAAGATCCCTTCGTCCTGTTCCGATCCATCAGCGCCATCGCCGCCTCCTTCGCCGAGCGGTGACTATTCGGTCTTGGTGTTATCGGCTTAGCGCTGGTGTTCGAGCGCCGACGCTTCCTGTTCAATGATGCACTTTATCGCAGCAGCGATGCCCGGAGAGCCGCGATCTCTTGTTTCAGCCGGGCGACCTCTGCCGGCTCCATCCCCGTCGCATCGGCAATGCCGATCGGGACGCGGCTTGCTTTTTCCCGGAGCGCGCGGCCCGTCTCGGCCAGGCGCACGCGCACTTGCCGCTCATCGGCCTTGTCGCGGGTGCGCAAAATGTAGCCCATGGCTTCCAGCCGCTTCAGCATGGGAGTGAGCGTGCTCGACTCCAGGAACAGCTTCTCGCCCAGACTGCCGACGGTCTGGTCGTCCTTTTCCCAAAGAGCCACCATCACGAGGTATTGCGGGTAGGTCAGGTCGAGCTCGTCGAGGAGCGGCTTGTAGACACGCGTGAAGGCGTGATTTGCGGAGTAGATCGCGAAGCACAGGAAGTTGTCGAGCTTCATGAGTTCCTCCGAAGGAGGGAGGTTTGCCTTTGCCATCGCTTCGGTCCCGATTGTCTTTCCGACTATAATAAATCGTTCGCGATATAATCGCAAGGTATTGACGTCTGCCGCAGTCCGCGATAAATATCGTGCACGATTTAATTGTTGCCTATATAACTCCCGCGGCGATGATCGGATCGTGTGAATTTTGATCGGATTTCAGGGAAAGGAACATTTCCAATGACCAAGGCTCAGGCGAAGACAACCACGAACGACGTCTCCCGCAGAGAAATTCTGGCAGGCGCAATCGGCGCCGCTACCGCCGCGGCCGCACTCTCGGCCACCAGCCCGGCCGTCGCCGGTGGCGCCGAGCCGCAAGCCGGTGCGGCGGCCACGAGAGTAACCGGCAGCAGGATCAACACGCGTGATGGCGTCGAGATCATCTACAAGGACTGGGGTCCGAAGGACGGACCGGTGGTCGTCCTCAGTCACGGCTGGCCGCTTTCGTCGGACAGCTGGGAGGCACAGGCCTTCTATCTCGCCAGTAACGGCTTTCGGGTCGTCACCCATGACCGCCGCGGCCACGGCCGCTCGAGCCAGCCATGGGACGGCAACGACATGGACCATTACGCCGACGATCTCGCCGATCTGATCGAAACGCTGGACCTCAAGGACATCTTCCTTGCCGGCTTCTCGACCGGCGGCGGCGAAGTCGCCCGCTATATCGGACGCCACGGGACCGCCCGCGTCGCCAAGGCAGGACTGATCTCGGCAGTGCCGCCCTTGATGGTCAAGACCGACGACAACCCCGGCGGTCTGCCGAAGGAGGTCTTCGATGGCCTGCAGGCCGCCAGCCTCGCCGATCGCTCGCAGCTTTACCGGGACATCGCCTCGGGCCCGTTCTTCGGCTTCAACCGGCCCGGCGCGAAACCTTCACAGGGCATGATCGACAGCTTCTGGCTGCAGGGCATGACGGCCGGTCACAAGAACGCCTATGACTCCATCGTCGCCTTTTCGCAGACGGATTTCACGGAAGACTTGAAGAAATTCGACGTGCCGACGCTCATCATACACGGCGACGACGACCAGGTCGTGCCGATCGATGCTGCCGCCCGTGCCTCCAAGAAGCTGGTGCCTCAAGCCGAGTTGAAGGTCTATCCGGGTGCGCCGCACGGCATCACGGATACCCACAAGGACCAGCTCAACAAGGACCTGCTCGACTTCGCAAGGTCCTGAGCCAGCGGGAATGCAAAGCAGCTGAAAAGGGCACCCTCGGGTGCCCTTTTTGTATCCGACCGGCTACCCATCGGCTCGATTTCATGCACTATCCGGAAGGATTCCGGGAGACATATGATGACCGCCAAGCCGCGCATTCTTATCACTCGCCGCTGGCCGCAGGCCGTGGAGCGGGTTTTAGACGTGTCGGCCTCCTCGCTTTTGCGAGGCTTCGGCTCTTCCTGTGAAACAATGGTTTGACTTCTGCAACGCGGTTCGGGCGAAAACCCGTCCCAAGGGGAGCTTCGGCGAACGTCCATGGAAACGGCAGCGATCATCGCACCGCAGCGGGCGAGAGGAGAGGGGCGGCTCGTCGCCAAGGCCGAAGGCGGACGCACGCGCATCGCCGAGCTCTACCAGGAAGGCTGTGCCAAGATCCGTCTGCCCAGAACCTTCGATGCCTCGATGGAGGCCGTGCTCATCAATTCGTCGGGCGGCGTGACGGGCGGTGACCGGCTTTCCTGGGAATTCAGGGCGGGAGAAGGCACGAAACTCACGCTGACGACGCAGGCCTGCGAGAAGATCTACAAGGCAAGCGCCGGCACGGCCGAGATTGCGACGCGCATAGCGGTCGCCGCCGGCGCTCACGTCGACTGGCTGCCGCAGGAGACGATTCTGTTCGATCGGTCGGCCCTGTCGCGGAGCCTGGAGGTCGACCTTGCCGCCGACGCATCCTTTCTCGCGGTGGAGGCAGTTCTGATCGGCCGCAAGGCCATGGGCGAGGAGGTGCGCGCCGGCCTCTTCCGCGACAATTGGCGAATTCGAAGCGGCGGCAGGCTGATTCACGCAGAGAACCTCGCCTTGGCCGGAGACGTCGCGGCGCTTGCGTCGCGGCGAGCGGTCCTCGACGGCGCTTCCGCCTTCGCGACCCTCGTCTATGCCGCGCCGGATTGCGAGTCGCAGCTTTCCAGAATGCGTCTGGCGCTCGCGGGACATGCCCTGTCCGGCGTCAGCCATTACCAAGTCGGCGGTCGGGACAAGATCGTCGCCCGCCTTGCTGCGGCCGATGGGTTCGCGCTCAGAAAAATCCTGATCCCGCTCATTTCGCACTTGCGTAAAGACGCGTCTGTGCCGAAAGTCTGGACTCTCTGATCCCTGCAATCGATCTGGACGGCGACGCATGAATCTCACTCCGCGCGAAAAAGACAAGCTGTTGATTTCCATGGCGGCGATGGTCGCGCGGCGGCGGCTCGAGCGGGGCGTGAAGCTCAATCATCCCGAGGCTATCGCCCTCATCACCGACTTCGTCGTGGAAGGCGCGAGAGACGGCCGTTCCGTCGCCGATCTGATGGAGGCAGGCGCCCATGTTCTTACCCGCGATCAGGTGATGGAGGGCATTGCGGAGATGATCCACGACATCCAGGTCGAGGCGACTTTTCCCGACGGGACGAAGCTCGTCACCGTCCACGAGCCTATCCGCTAGCGAGGAGGCACCATGCTCAGCCTGCGTCCAAACTGCGAATGCTGCAATCGAGACCTGCCACCCGATAGCGACCATGCGATGATCTGCACCTTCGAGTGTACTTTTTGCGCCGGCTGTGCGGAAACGAAGCTTGGCGGGACTTGCCCGAATTGCGGAGGCGAACTGGTCCGGCGCCCGGTGCGGCCTGTGGCAATGCTGAAGAAATATCCGGCATCGACGGAGCGCGTCCTGAAGCCCGAAGGCTGTGCGCCCGAACGAGCCGTCTGAGGGGAACGAGCATGATTCCAGGTGAGATTATCGCCGCCGCCGGTGAGATCGAGTTAAATGCGGGCCTCGAAACCGTCAGCATCGAGGTTGCTAACTCCGGGGACCGACCGGTGCAGGTCGGCAGCCATTATCACTTCGCCGAGACCAATCCGGGCCTGATCTTCGACCGTGACGCCGCGCGCGGCAAGCGGCTCGACATCCCTGCGGGTACGGCCGTCCGCTTCGAGCCTGGACAGACACGGCAGGTGACGCTCATCCCGCTTTCGGGAAAGCGCGAGGTTTTCGGCTTCCGCCAGCAGGTCATGGGGAAGCTATGAGAGCGGCCGGTGCTGCTTTGAGCCTGTTGTTGTGCTGCACGGCTTCCGCCTATGCGCAACAGCCCGAGCCGGATTGCGGGAAGGCCGTGACCCAGATGGATCTCAACATATGCGCCGATCAGGACTACCGGGCGGCGGATGCGGAGCTGAACAAGACCTACCGCCTTGCGGTCGCGGCCATGCAGGCGACCGACAAGGAGCTTGGCGGCATCGACGCGGCTTACGTCGGAGCGCTCGAGGCACTGAAAAAAGCCCAGCGCGCCTGGATCGGCTATCGCGACGGCCAATGTGAACTCGCCGGGTTCGAGGCGAGGGGCGGCTCGATGAAGCCCATGCTGGTCTCCGGTTGCCTCGCAGAGCTGACACGCAAGCGCACGGCCGAGCTCAAGAAACTCATGGAATCTTCGGAGAATTGATCATTGCAAAGCGGCCGCGTCATCATGATCGTTGGCAATGGTGACGTGCCCGAGGGCGCTGCCGCGACGATCGATGCAGCCGATCTGGTGATCCGTTTCAACGATTGCCGCTCGGTCGGGAAGGGCGGCAGCAAGACCGATATCATCGCCGTCTGCAACACCGGCCGCCCGGCACTGTCAATGCTTGGCGGCGGGCGCTGGAAGACGAGCGAGCCGGTCCGGCAGGCACGCGAGCTATGGAGCGTCCGCGCCGGAGCCAGATTCGCCGCGATGCGGGCAGCACTTGCCGAGACACATCCGGATCTCGACGATTTCTGCGACGACTATACGGCCGGCTTCGAGAGCTTCGCGCGGGCTACGGCACGCAAGCACCGGGTCATCGCGGCCGAGACGCATGACCGGCTGGAGCGCGATCTCGCCCACTTCGCGCCGTCGCCTTATGTCGCGCCGTCGAGCGGCTTGGTGGTCATTTCCGACATCGTGTCGAGCTTTGTCGCAGCCGGCGACGATGTCGTGCTTGCCGGCTTCGGCCATATAGGCTGGCAGTGGCACCCGTTTGCCGCCGAGCGCCGCTATGTCGATGCGCTCGCAGCGCAAGGGCGGCTTCGAAGGCTTCATCCATTTGTCTCTTCAGATTTGCCCCAGGGAGCCTGAACCATGTCCTACAGAATGTCGCGCGCGGCCTATGCCAACATGTTCGGTCCGACCGTGGGCGACAAGGTGCGCCTCGCCGACACCGAGCTCTTCATCGAGGTCGAAAAGGACTTCACCACGCATGGCGAGGAGGTGAAGTTCGGGGGCGGCAAGGTCATCCGCGACGGCATGGGCCAGAGCCAGGTGACGCGCGAAGGCGGCGCGGTCGACACGGTGATCACCAATGCGCTGATCCTCGATCATTGGGGGATCGTGAAGGCGGATATCGGGCTGAAGGACGGGCGGATCGCGGCAATCGGCAAGGCCGGCAATCCGGACACGCAGCCGGGCGTCACCATTATCGTCGGTCCGGGCACGGAGGTTATCGCCGGCGAGGGCAAGATCGTCACGGCCGGGGGCATGGATAGCCATATACACTTCATCTGCCCGCAGCAGATCGAAGAGGCACTGATGAGCGGCCTGACATGCATGCTCGGCGGCGGGACGGGACCGGCGCACGGTACGCTCGCCACGACCTGCACGCCCGGACCCTGGCACATCGCCCGCATGATCGAAGCGGCCGATGCGTTTCCGATGAATCTCGCCTTTGCGGGCAAGGGCAACGCGTCGCTGCCTGGAGCGCTCGTTGAAATGGTGCTCGGCGGCGCGACTTCGCTGAAGCTGCACGAGGATTGGGGCACGACGCCGGCCGCCATCGACTGCTGCCTCTCCGTGGCCGATGAATACGACGTGCAGGTTATGATCCACACCGACACCCTCAACGAAAGCGGATTCGTCGAGGATACGATTGCGGCGATCAAGGGCCGGACGATCCATGCCTATCACACGGAAGGCGCCGGCGGCGGGCATGCGCCCGATATCATCAGGATCTGCGGCCAGCCGAACGTCATCCCGTCCTCCACCAATCCGACGCGGCCCTATACGGTGAACACGCTTGCGGAACATCTCGACATGCTGATGGTCTGCCATCACCTGTCGCCCACCATTCCGGAAGACATCGCCTTCGCCGAAAGCCGCATCCGCAAGGAGACGATCGCGGCGGAGGATATCCTCCACGATATCGGCGCCTTCTCGATCATTTCCTCCGACAGCCAGGCGATGGGGCGCGTCGGCGAGGTGGCGATCCGCACCTGGCAGACCGCCGACAAGATGAAGCGCCAGCGCGGACGGCTCCAGGAGGAGACCGGCGACAACGACAATTTCCGCGTCAAGCGCTATATCGCCAAATACACGATCAACCCGGCGATCGCCCACGGTCTCAGCCACGAGATCGGCTCGCTCGAGGTCGGCAAGCGCGCCGATCTGGTCCTCTGGAATCCGGCCTTCTTCGGCGTGAAACCCGACATGGTGCTCCTCGGCGGCACGATCGCAGCAGCCCCCATGGGCGACCCGAACGCCTCCATCCCCACGCCGCAGCCGGTCCACTACCGGCCGATGTTCGGCGCCTATGGAAAGAACCGGACCAACTCCTCGGTCACCTTCGTCTCGCAGGCGTCGCTCGATGCCGGGCTTGCCGGCAGGCTCGGCGTCGCCAAGGAGCTGGTCGCCGTTCAGAACACGCGCGGCGGCATCGGCAAGGCGTCGATGATCCACAACAGCCTGACGCCGCATATCGAAGTAGACCCGGAAACCTACGAGGTCCGCGCCGACGGCGAGCTCCTGACCTGCGAGCCGGCGACGGTGCTGCCGATGGCGCAGCGCTATTTCCTGTTCTGAGCCGAACAGCCATGCATCGGCCGCATGGCTGCCATGCGGGAGGCCTCGAACCGTCGCTTTGATGCTGCACTGCAGCGGAAATTTCGTTAGGAAGGGCACTCGATTTCGCCGGTGCGTCTGTCCTCCCAAGACTGCGCCGCCGGCAGCCAGTTTTTAGGAGATGATGATGCTCGGCAGAAAAGTTCCCGCTGTAACCTTCCGCACCCGCGTCCGCGACGAGTCCGTCGGCGGTTCCAATCCGTTCCGCTGGCAGGACGTTACCTCGGACGACTATTTCGCCGGCAAGCGCGTCGTGCTGTTTTCGCTGCCGGGTGCTTTCACCCCGACCTGCTCGACCTACCAGTTGCCGGACTTCGAAAAGCTCACCTCCGAATTCCGGGGTCTCGGGATCGACGAGATCTACTGCGTCTCCGTCAACGACGCCTTCGTGATGAACGCCTGGGGCAAATCGCAGGGCCTCGAGAACGTCAAGCTCATTCCGGACGGTTCGGGCGAGTTCACCCGCAAGATGGGCATGCTCGTCGCCAAGGACAATCTCGGCTTCGGAATGCGCTCCTGGCGCTATGCCGCCGTCGTCAACAACGGCGTTGTCGAGCAGTGGTTCGAAGAGGAAGGCTACTCCGACAATTGCGACAGCGATCCCTACGGTGTCTCCTCGCCGCAGAACATTCTCGCGGCGCTGAAATCCAAGAAGCTCGCCGCCTGATCCCGATTCTACCGAATCGATAAAGCCCCGGCTGCCGCAAGCAGGTTCCTGAAAATCCACGCGATTTTCGCCTTCTTGCTGGTGCCGGGGCTTTTTCTCGCTACAGTGAAGACTTCCAAGAGGAAGCGGATGTGGGGGCGCGACCCGCGCACGTTTCCTCTTTCACCGGCAAGGGGAATGCAGAAATTCATGGTTTACATTATCGCATATCTGACGGCGCATGCGGGCAAGGGCGACGAGATCGTGGCGCTGACGAAGCCGCTGATCCAGGCGACGCTGAAAGAGGCCGGTTGCGTCAGCTATGAGCTCTATCGCAAGCCCACGGATCCCGATGCGCTGGTGTTCGTGGAAACATGGAAGGACAGGGCAGCTATCGATGCCCATTTCGCCGAACCGCATCTGATGGCCTTTCAGACGGCGGCGGCAAGCCTGCTGGCGAGCGCCCGCGTCGAGATCGTGCATCCGGAAAAGATCGAGGTGGTCTGACGTGCCCTATCGCTCGACCGAAGTTCGTTCGCCCGGTCCGGGCGAGAGGGCGCCGCTCCATCGCCTGACCCTGACGCATGAGCAGCGCCATCTGCGCCGCAAGCTCCTGCACCTCGACAACGACGAGGTGGTGATGCTGGATCTCAAGGAGCCCGTGATGCTCGCCGATGGCGATCTCCTGGTGCTCGAGGGAGGCGGCCATATCGAGGTGAAGGCGGCAGCGGAGGCGCTTTACGACATCCGCGCGCGAAACGCGCTGCATCTGATAGAGCTTGCCTGGCATCTCGGCAACCGGCACCTGCCGGCGGCGGTGGAAGAGGGACGGATTCTGATAGCCCGCGACCCGGTCATTCGCGCCATGCTGGAGGGCTTGGGCGCCACCGTCGATGACGTGATCGAGCCCTTTCATCCCCTGCACGGCGCCTATCACCAGCACGGTCACGGCGATCACCACCGTCATGGCTGAGAATGCCGATACGCAGTCGCTCCTGCGTCTCGTTACCTGGCTCTCGCCCGCCTTTCCCGTCGGCTCCTTCTCCTATTCCGGCGGTCTGGAGCAAGCCATTCATGACGGGCTTGTCACCGGTGCCGACGATTTGCGGCTCTGGTGCGAAACGCTCCTGGATCACGGCACGACGTGGAACGACGCGCTGCTTCTGGCGGAAGGTTACCGTGCATATGACGATGCCGCGCGGTTGATTGCGGCATCGGAACTGGCCGAGGCGCTTGCCGGATCGCGCGAGCGGCACATGGAAACCATGCTCCTCGGCGAGGCGTTCCTGGCCGCCGCCGGCCACTGGCCGCACGCGGCCCTTAAATTCCCCGGCGGGAGAGCCGCCTATCCGGTGGCGGTCGGCGCGGTCGCCGGAGCGCACTCTACCGGCCTCGAAGCGGCGCTCGCCGCCTTTCTCAACGCCACCATATCGAACGCGGTGTCGGTGGCTATCCGCTGCGGCGTTACCGGCCAGCGCGACGGGGTCGGCATGCTTGCGCGTATGGAGGGGACGATAGGGGCGGCGGCAGAGCGCGCCGCGCGCGCCTCGCTCGATGATCTTGGCGCCGCGACGATCATCGCCGACATTGCCTCGCTGCGACACGAGATCTTGCATTCACGATTGTTCCGCACTTAACGGAACGACGGACGGACTTCGAAAGGATAGAAGGGATGCCATCGAAAAACGGTCCTCTGCGCATCGGTATCGGCGGTCCGGTCGGGTCCGGAAAGACGGCACTTACCGACAAGCTCTGCAAGGCCATGCGGGAGAAATACTCCGTCGCGGTGGTCACGAACGACATTTACACCAAGGAAGATGCCGAAGCGCTGGTGCGTATGCAGGCCTTGCCTTCGGAGCGGATCGTCGGGGTCGAGACGGGCGGATGCCCCCATACGGCGATCCGCGAGGATGCGTCGATCAATCTTCAGGCGATTGCCGATCTCAACCGCCGCATTCCCGATCTCGATGTCGTCTTCATCGAGTCGGGAGGGGACAATCTGGCAGCGACCTTCTCGCCCGATCTCGCTGATCTTACGATCTATGTGATCTCGGTCTGCCAGGGCGAGGAAATTCCGCGCAAGGGCGGACCGGGAATCACCAGGTCCGATCTGCTGGTGATCAACAAGAAGGATCTCGCCCCTTACGTCGGTGCCGACCTCGGGGTCATGGAACGCGATGCGGCACGGATGCGAGCCGAAAAGCCGTTCGTGTTCTCGGATATGAAACGCGGCGACGGGGTGGAGCGGATCGTCGAATTCCTGACGGTGCACGGGGGACTCTGAGGAGAGCACCCCCCGGCGCAGCTCTCGTCCTATTCCGCGGCCAGCGCCGGATGGCTGATGACCTTGCCGTCGGACTTGCGGCGCTTCTCGTCTTCGAGCGCCTTGATGCGCTCTTCGAGGCTCTCGATCGTGCTGCCCTGTTCGGCGGCAAGCTTGCTCAGCGCCTCCTGGTCGAGCGGCGGTTCTTCCTCGTCCTTCTTGCCGATGAAGCGGCCGAAAGCCCAGGCGAGGAGACGCGACAGGTCGTCCATGATCAGGAAGAAGGACGGAACCACGACGAGGCTCAGGACCGTCGAGACGATAATGCCGCCGATGACGGCGATCGCCATCGGTGCACGGAAGGAACCGCCTTCGCCGACGCCCAGCGCCGAGGGCAGCATGCCCGCGGACATGGCGATTGATGTCATGACGATCGGACGGGCCCGCTTCCGTCCCGCCTCGATCATGGCAAGCGTCCGGTCCATGCCGTGATGCATCATCTCGATGCCGAAGTCGACGAGCAGGATAGCGTTCTTGGTGACGATGCCCATCAGCATCAGGATACCGATCAGCACCGGCATGGACAGCGCGTTCTGGGTGAGGATCAAGGCGGCTGCCACGCCGCCGATCGCGAGCGGTAGCGAGAACAGGATGGTGAAAGGCTGTATCACATCCTTGAACAGGAGGATGAGCACGACCAGAACCATCATCAGACCCAGCAGCATGGCGTTGCCGAAGCTCTCCTGCATCTCGGCCTGCACCTCGGCGTCGCCGCTTTCGAGGAACTGGACCGTCGCAGGCAGATCGGCGTCGGCGGCGATTTCTCTGAAGCGGGCCGATGCCGTGTCGAGCGCCACGCCGGCGGGCAGATCGGCGCCGAGCTTGACGACGCGGTAGCGGTCGTAGCGCTTGATGGAACTCGGCCCTTCCGCATAATTGATGTCCGCGACGCTCGACAGCGGCACGGTCGCTCCGGATGCCGTCCGGACCTTCAGGTTGCGGATCGCCGCCAGGTCGGTGCGAAAATCACGGTCGAGCTGCACCCGAATCGGGATCAGGCGCCCGTCGAGCGCGATCTTCGCCAACTGCGCGTCGATATCGCCGATCGTGGCGATGCGGATCACCTCGGAGATCTGCGCCGTCGTAATGCCAAGGCGCGACATCTGGTCGTCGCGGGGCCGGATCTGCAGTTCCGGTCGGGGCAGCGCGCCCTCGGGGCTGACGTTGGCAAGCAGCGGGTCTCGGCGCAGATCCGCTTCCAGGGTGGCGACCGCCTTGTCGAGATCCTCCTCGTTGTTGGAAAGCAGGTTGAACGACAGGTCACGTTCGCCGCGATCGTTGAGCTTGGTGACGCGGACATCGGGAATCGATCGCAATCGGGCGAAGATTTCCCTCTCGATCTCGGATTGCGGTTTGATCCGCCCGGCCGGGGGCAGCTTCGGCAGGTATTCGCCGATCAGCGGAGTGCGGCCGATCACGTCGTTAACGACCTTGTTGATCAGCGAATGATCGAGCTTCTCGAGCAGCACCGTGACGGCAGCGCGTCGCAGCTCGAGGTCGCCCTTGGGCGAGGCGCCGCCGAGTACGAAGACGTTTTCCACGCCGTCGATATCCTTGACGCGATTGTAGATCTCGGTGGTGGTCCGGTCCGTATCCGCGAGCATTGCGTCCGGCGGCAGTTCGATCGACAGGCTTACGCGCGAGCTGTCTTCCGGCGGCAGGAAGCTGCCCGGGACGAAGACGAGCAGCGCGACCACCGAACCGACCGAGAGCAGGATGGCGACGAGCAGCGTGGAGTAGCGCGTGTACCAGCGTTTCGTGGTGAAGCGTACGAGGCGCGTGTACTGGCGCATCATGAAGCCTTCATCATCATGATGCCCGCTGGCATCCGAAGGCTTCATCAGATAGGCCGCCATGACCGGCGTGATCAGGCGGGCGACCAGGAGCGAGAAGAACACCGAGACGGCGACCGTCAGGCCGAACTGGATGAAGTATTGTCCCGGAATGCCCGGCATGAAGGATACGGGCACGAAGACGGCGATGATCGTGAAGGTGGTGGCAATCACCGCAAGGCCGATCTCGTCCGCAGCCTCGATCGCTGCGCGGTAAGGCGACTTGCCCATCCGGATATGACGCTCGATGTTCTCGATCTCCACGATCGCATCGTCGACGAGAATACCCGTCGCGAGCGTCATCGCCAGGAAGCTGACGAGGTTCAGCGAGAAACCGAGCAGTTCCATCACCCAGAAGGTGGGGATCGCCGAGAGCGGCAGTGCGACCGCCGAAATCAAGGTCGCGCGCCAATTGCGCAGGAACAGCATCACGACGATGACGGCGAGCAGCGCGCCCTCGATCAGCGTATGAATCGCCGCCTCGTAATTGCCGTAGGTGAAGTAGACCGAATCGTCCACCATCTCGATGGAGACGTCCGGGTGCTTTGCCCGGATTTCATCGAGCGTCTTGCCGACGGTTTCCGCGACCGACACTTCGCTCGCCCCCTTGGCGCGGAACACGGCAAAGGTGACGCCGGGCTGCCCGTTGAAGCGGGAGAACGACTTCGGCTCCTCATAGGTGTCGATGACATTGCCGAGTTCCGACAGACGGACGAAGCGGCCGTTCGGCAGCGAGATCATCGTACTCGCCAGCGCCGTTACGTCGCGCGTGTCGCCCAATGTGCGGATCGCCTGTTCGCTGCCGCCGACCTGGCCGCGGCCGGAACCGAGGTCCATGTTCATCCGGCGAAGCTGGGCGTTGACGTCGGCGGCGCTGATGCCAAAGGAATTCAGGCGGTCCTCATCGAGCTCGACCCGGACTTCGCGGTCGGAGCCGCCGTAGCGGTCGACACGGCCGATGCCGGTCTGGCCCTGGATGGCGCGCTTGATCGTGTCGTCGACGAACCAGGAGAGCTCTTCCAGCGTCATGCCCGGCGACGAGACGGAAAATGTCTGGATCGCCTGGCCTTCCACGTCGACCTTGGAAACGATCGGCTCTTCGATCGAGGTCGGAAGATCGCTGCGGATGCGGTCGATGGCATCCTTGACATCCTGCACGGCCTGCGTCGTCGGGACTTCCATGCGGAAGATGACGGCGGTCGTCGAAATGCCGTCGGTGATCGTCGACTCGATATGGTCGACGCCGGAGACGCCGGCGACCGCGTCCTCGATCTCCTTGGTGACCTGGGTTTCCAGTTCGGCGGGCGCCGCACCGCTCTGCGTGACGGCGATCGAAACGATCGGCACGTCGATGTTCGGGAAGCGGGTGATGGGCAGCGAATTGAACGACTGCCACCCGAGCACCACGAGCACGAAAAACGCCAGGATGGGCGCGACCGGATTGCGAATAGACCAGGCGGAGAAATTCATGGTCTCATGTTCCCGTCAGTTGGTTGCCGGCTCGGCGGATTCGACCGGATTGATGCGGTCGCCATCGCGCACATAGGCACCGGCCTTCGCCACCGCCTGTTCACCCGGTTCGATGCCGGAGAGTATCTCGATGAATTGTCCGTCCTGGATGCCCGTTTCGACAGGTACCAGGCGCACGACACCGTCTTCTACCTTGCGGACGATGGACTTGCCGTCTTCCGATGTAACGGCCGTTTGCGGCAAAACCACCGTTTCCTTCTGCTCCGCCACGATCACCGCGCTGGCATACATGCCCGCGCGCGCCTTGGACGCGTCGGTCAGGCTGATACGCACCGTGCCGAGGCGCGTTTGCGGGTCGACCGTAGGGGCGATCAGGCGGATCTTCCCCTCGATCGTGGTGGTGCTGCCGGCAAGCTTGACTGTTGCGGTCTGCCCCACGGCAAGCTTGATCACATCGGACTCGGCGACATCGGCCCACATCTCGATTTCGCCGTCGCGAATGATCGCGAACAGCGGCTCGCCGCTGCCGCTGGCGATCGCACCGACCTTGGCGTTCTTTCGCGAGACGACGCCGCTCACCGGCGCCTTCACGGCGGTCCGTGCAAGACGCAGGTCGACGTCGTCTATCTGGGCCTGCACTACCTTGATATCTGCCGTTGCGACGCTCACCGACTGCTCCGCCGAGCGGACGCGTGCGCGGCCCGCTGCGGCAAGCGCTTTCAAGCGGTCGGCCTCGGCAGTCGAGACCGTACCGTTTTCCGACAGCTGCACAGCACGGTTCGCGACGCGCGTCGCCTCTTCCGAATTGGCCGTCACTTCGGCAAGCTGGGCGTGCAACTGGGCGAGCGATGCCTCGGTCTTTGCGAGGTTGGCTTCGAGCTGACTTCTTTGCAGAAGCAGGGCGTCCTGGTTGAGGGTGGCCAGCGTGCTGCCTTTTTCCACCCGGTCACCGACGTCGACATTGAGCGACCGTATGGCGAGGCCATCCACCAGGGGAGAGACATAGATCTCCTCCACCGCCTCGATGGAACCGGTGGCGATGACGCGGTCGGTGATCGCACGCTTCGTCGCTTCGGTCACGACGATGGAGGGCGGCGCCTGTTTTTGCGGCGGCTTGGCGGCCTCTTCGGCCGAAGCGCTCACAAGCGCGGACAGGAGCATCGCTGCACAAGCGCCGATGAGAGGCAGGAGTTTCTGAGCCATAGGCCTGTTTTCCCGAAGCTGAAGCACACGTGCCCGATCACGCCCGCGCGGGGGCGAATATCCGGCCGCAATCACGCTATTTCACCTACAGCGCCGCGCGTCTTTTCGGACGCGCAAGGACCGCTGCAGCATTTTGAATCGCTGCCCGGGCAGCGGTTTCAAGCCACAGGCACCGGATGGGAAGAAAATTCCCTGATGGGCAATCCTAAAGAAATAAAGATTCCTCCATTCGCTTGCCCTCCAGTCAAACGTTCCGGCCTATGTAGTCGCCGGAGCAAATGCTTACAAGAGCGGCGAAGCAATGGTGCCTCACTATTTCTACTGTCATGCGTCTTCGGATGCAATACGGGTGCAACCTGAAGGTAGTCTTAACAACCACAGCGTGGTGAGCGATTTTCGCCGTTCGACAGCGGACCCGCCACGCCAAGCCATTGGAATCGAGCCTTTGTGGCGCGGGCGGGCGCTGGTCGGTGCGCTTCTCCGAGGAGTAACGCTGCGACCTTTGACCACGGGTGCGAGTTCGCGGCAAGCGGCACGCCTCCGCATAAGGAGCGCGCGGCGAGACCCACGCGCTCCTGAATGTCATGCGGCGCCTTATTTCAGCGCCGCGTCCGTGATCTCGTGGGTCCAGGCGCCTTCCGGCTCCTTGGAAATGACCGGGTCGGAGCCGCCGGCCAGCAGCGACTGGACGGTGCGCTTGTAATCCGCCTCGTCGAGCGCCCCGCTGGATCCTGCAGTCAGCTTGGCGACTTCGCCCATCATGCGCTTCTGGTGCTTTTCCGTCTGCGCGCCGGTCGAGTCGTTCTCGAGCACGATATCGGCCGCCTCGTCCGGATTCTCCTCGGCATATTTCCAGCCCTTCATCGAGGCGCGGACGAACTTCACCATCTTGTCCTTGAAGGCCTCGTCCTTGAGCTTGTCCTCGAGCACGTAGAGGCCGTCTTCGAGCGTGGCGACGCCCTGGTCCTCGTATTTGAAGGTGACCAGATCCTCCGGCTTGATGCCGGCATCGATGACCTGCCAGTATTCGTTGTAGGTCATGGTGGAGATGCAGGCGGCCTGCTTCTGAATCAGCGGATCGACGTTGAACCCCTGCTTCAGCACGGTCACGCCATCCGGTCCGCCATCCGTCGGGATCTTCAGATGCGACATCCAGGAGAGGAACGGATATTCGTTGCCGAAGAACCAAACGCCGAGGGTCTTGCCCTTGAAGTCTTCGGGACCCTTCACCCCGGATTCCTTCAGACAGGTGAGCATCATGCCCGATGTCTTGAAGGGCTGGGCGATATTGACGAGCGGCACGCCCTTTTCGCGCGTGGCGAGGGCGGATGGCATCCAGTCGACGATGACGTCGGCGCCGCCGCCGGCGATCACCTGCGCCGGAGCGATATCCGGTCCGCCGGGCTTGATTTCGACGTCGAGGCCCTCTTCCTCGTAAAAGCCCTTGTCCTTCGCCACGTAGTAGCCGGCGAACTGCGCCTGGGTCACCCACTTCAGCTGCAGCGTGACCTTTTCGGCGGCATTGGCGTGGAAAGCGGCAAGCGAAAAGACGCTCGCTGCCAGCAGAATTCCAAGTTTCTTGTTCATTTCAGTTCCCTCTTATCGTTGCCTTGTCGTTCTAACACTTTGAAACTACGCATTTCGGCCGGGAAGGCCATTACGCATTTTCCCGGAAGTGCCCTGGAGCATTTCAATGTTTCATGGAAACACTGAAATGCTCCAACCCTTTGGTCCAACGCACTTCCGGACGGAAAACCGTTACACACTTTTCCTGGAAGTGCTCTAGGCTCGCCCACTGCGGATGGACGGATGCCAGAACGTGACCGCGCGCTCGATGAGCGCGACCACCCCGTAGAAGACGGAGCCAGCCACCGCCGCCACGGCGATTTCGGCCCAGACCATGTCGACGTTCATGCGGCCCACTTCCGTGGAGATCCGGAAACCCATGCCGACAATGGGCGTTCCGAAGAATTCGGCCACGATCGCACCGATCAGCGCCAGCGTGGAGTTAATCTTGAGAGCGTTGAAAATAAAAGGCCAGGCGGCCGGCAAGCGGAGCTTGACGAGTGTCTGCCACCAGGATGCGGCATAGGTGCGCATCAGATCGCGCTCCATGTGGCTGGCGGCTGCAAGGCCCGAAACCGTGTTCACCAGCATCGGGAAGAAGGTCATGATGACGACGACCGCCACTTTCGACTGCCAGTCGAAGCCGAACCACATGACCATGATCGGGGCGACACCGATGACGGGGAGGGCGGAGACGAAATTGCCGAGCGGCAGCAGCCCTTTCTGCAGGAAGGGCGAACGGTCGATGAGGATTGCGACGACGAAGCCGAGGCCGCAGCCGAGCGCGTAGCCGGTCAGCACGGACTTCAGGAAGGTCTGCCGGAAATCGGCCGCGAGTGTCGGCAGCGAGTTGATCAGCCGCTGCCAGATCATCGACGGCGCCGGCAACAGCACCGATGGGACGGCGAAGCCGCGGACGATACCTTCCCAGAGGACGAGTATGGTGATGCCGAAGAGGAGAGGCACGGCAAGTCGTGCCGCGTTGTTTGCGGCGTCGCTTGCGAACTGCTGCCGGACCAGCCATTCGTTGAAGGCCCAGGCAGCGAGCCAGAAGAGGATGGCGCCGGCGAGAGCGGCAATACTCATGGTTTTGCCCCCATGCGCTTCAGGACGGCCGTATGCGCCAGGCCGACGATCATGACGAGGACCGCGGCGAGTGCCGCAGCCATGAACAGCGCCGCCCAGATCTGCACGGTCTGTCCGTAATAGGACCCGGCGAGCAGGCGTGCTCCGAGCCCGGCAACTGCGCCGGTCGGCAGCTCGCCGACGATCGCGCCGACGAGCGAGATCGCGACGGCAACCTTCAGCGAGGTGAAGAGATAGGGCATGGACGAAGGCCAGCGCAGCTTCCAGAAGGCCTGGGCGGGCGAGGCGTTATAGGTGTGCATCAGGTCGAGCTGGATCGTTTCGGGGCTGCGCAGTCCCTTGACCATGCCGACGACCACCGGGAAGAACGAAAGATAGGTGGAAATCAGCGCCTTCGGAAGCAGGCCGGAAATCCCGATGGCGTTGAGCACGACGATGATCATCGGCGCGATCGCCAGGATCGGGATCGTCTGACTGGCGATCACCCAGGGCATGAGCGATCGGTCCATTGCGCGGTTGTGGACGATACCGACAGCCAGCAGCACGCCGAGCACCGTGCCGATGCCGAAGCCGAGCAAAGTGGCCGAAAGCGTGATCCAGGCATGATAGACGAGGCTGCGCTTCGAGGTGATGGCCTTATTGGCAGTCGTATCCCAGATTTCGGCGACCACCTGATGCGGAGCGGGCAGCACCGGGCGTTCCTGGGCCATGGTATTGCGGAGGATTTCGGAAAAGCCGATCTCGGTGCCGGCACGCGCGGCGGTATCTCTTTCGAAAGGTGCGTTCAGGAAAACCGCTGCGACGTACCAGCCGGCGATCAACAGGAAAACGACCGTGGAGACGGGAAGCAGTTTGTCCTTAAGGAAGCTCTCCTCGCGCATGGTCACGCTCTCCCGCCAGTCGTCGGACGCAGGTCGCGCAGCATGTTCCACATCGCCGCTTCGGCTTTGGTCATCTCCGTCCGGCGGCTACTCGTCATAGCTGTGCCCCGCTCTCAAGCCCTCGCGCACGCGATGCGCGATCTCAAGGAATTCCGGCGTCTCCCGAATGCCGAGCGGCCGTTCCCTCGGCAGCGTCGATTCGATCACGTCCGTGACGCGGCCCGGGCGGGGGCTCATGACGATGATCTTGGTCGAGAGGTAGACCGCCTCCGGAATGGAGTGGGTGACGAAACAGATGGTCTTGTTGGTGCGCGCCCAGAGTTTGAGGAGTTGTTCGTTCAAATGGTCGCGGACGATCTCGTCGAGCGCCCCGAAGGGCTCGTCCATCAGCAGGAGATCGGCATCGAAGGCCAGCGCCCGGGCAATCGACGCGCGCTGCTGCATGCCGCCGGAAAGCTGCCAGGGATATTTCTTTCCGAAGCCCGAGAGGTTGACGAGTTCCAGAGTCCGCTCGATCCGCGCCTTCCGGTCCTCGCTGGAGTAGCCCATGATCTCCAGCGGCAGCGCGATGTTCTTTTCGATCGTGCGCCAGGGATAAAGGGCGGCCGCCTGGAAGACATAGCCATAGGCGCGCTGCCGGCGGGCCTCCTCCGGCGTCATGCCGTTGACGGAAATGGTGCCGGCCGTCGCCTTTTCGAGATCGGCGATGACGCGCAGAAACGTCGTCTTGCCGCAGCCGGATGGGCCGATGAAGGAGACGAAGTCGCCCTTGACCACGTCGAGATTCACGCCGGTGAGTGCATTGACCGGACCGTCGCTGGTCTCGAACGTCAAACCGAGGTTCCGGGCCGAGACCACGGAGGCGGGATTGGATGTCATGGACGGATTCTCATTATCGACTGCCTGTGTCAGACTGCTATCCGGACCCGCAACATGCAATGGCGGATTTGCCGGCGAGGTCGCCTGCTGCTGGTTTTTCAGCGTATTCTGGAGGACGGTCATGTCTCGATCACCCAATCCTGGCTGTCGCGTGGTTCGCCCGGGCGATGCCTTTGCCGGCAAGCAGGGGCTCGATTATTTCGAGGGTATCGCCGCGGAAACGGTCGGCTCCACCGGCATCTGCATGCATCTCGTGACCATGCCGCCCGGTGCGCGCGCCAAGGCGCATCTTCACGAGACCCACGAAACGGCGATCTACGTGCTCTCCGGCGAAGCGCATACCTGGTTCGGCGAGCGGCTCGAAGAACACGTGATCACCAGGGCCGGAGATATGCTCTACATTCCCGCCGGCGTGCCGCACCTGCCGGCGAACCTCTCGCACGCCCCTTGCACGGCGGTGATCGCCCGGACGGATCCGAAAGGAAACGAGAGCGTCGTGCTGCTGCCCGAGCTCGACGGGCTCGTGCCCGCCTAGATCAATTCCGGGAAAAGTCATCAGCGCGATCGCCGTTTCTCGCATGCGATAAGGTTGCGGCATCTCTCAGACGCCGCTTGCGGGAATGCCGCTGCGCTGCACCGCCCGTGGCGCCGTCACTTCCTTCCAGGTGGAAAGCGCGGTGCTGACCGCCGGGAAGGGATCACGCCGGACGAATTCGCCGTGGCCCTCCCGGGTCTTCACGGTTCCGTCCTCGATCGAAACCACGCCGCGCGTCAGCGTGAAACGCGGAAGACCGGTGACCGTCTTGCCCTCGAAGACGTTGTAATCGATCGCCGATTGCTGCGTCTTCGCCGAAATCGTCTTGGAGCGCTTGGGGTCCCAGACGACGAGGTCCGCATCGGCGCCGACGAGGATCGCGCCCTTCCTGGGATAGATATTCAGGATCTTGGCGATATTGGTGGAGGTTACCGCCACGAATTCGTTCATGGTGATGCGGCCGGTCGCAACACCATAGGTCCAGAGCATCGGCATGCGGTCTTCCAGTCCGCCGGTGCCGTTCGGGATTCTGGTGAAATCGCCGACGCCGAAGCGCTTCTGCTCGGTCGTGAAGGCGCAATGGTCGGTCGCGACCACCTGGAGCGAACCGGAGGCAAGCCCCGCCCAGAGGCTGTCCTGGTGAAGCTTGTTGCGGAAAGGCGGCGACATAACCCGGCGGGCGGCGTGGTCCCAGTCCTTGTCGAAATATTCGCTCTCATCGAGCGTCAGGTGCTGGATCAAGGGCTCGCCGAAGACACGCATGCCCTTGGCGCGGGCGCGCCGGATCGCTTCATGCGCCTGTTCGCACGAAGTATGAACGATGTAGACGGGACAGCCGGCCATGTCGGCGATCATGATCGCGCGATTGGTGGCCTCTCCCTCGACCTCCGCCGGCCGCGAATAGGCATGTGCCTCCGGGCCGCTATTGCCTTCCGCCAGCAGCTTCGCCTGCAGTTGCGCCACCACGTCGCCGTTTTCGGCGTGGACCAGCGGCAGCGCGCCGAGCGCCGCACAGCGCTGGAAGGAGGAAAACATCTCGTCGTCGTCCACCATCAGCGCGCCCTTGTAGGCCATGAAGTGCTTGAAGGTGTTGATGCCCTTTTCCTTTACGATCGTCTCCATCTCGTCGAAGACCTGCTCGCCCCACCAGGTGATCGCCATGTGGAAGGAATAATCGCAGTTGGCGCGCGTCGACTTGTTGTCCCACATGGTGAGCGCCTCAAGCAGCGACTGGCCGGGCGAGGGGAGCGCGAAATCGACGACCATCGTGGTGCCGCCGGCGAGTGCCGCGCGGGTCCCGCTTTCGAAATCGTCGGAGGAATAGGTGCCCATGAAAGGCATTTCGAGATGCGTATGTGGGTCGATGCCGCCCGGCATCACGTAGCAGCCGGTGGCGTCGAGCGTCTCGGCGCCGGAGAGATTCGGTCCGATTTCGACGATCTTGCCGCCTTCCACCTTTAAATCGGCCTTGTAGGTCAGGTCGGCCGTGACGATGGTTCCACCCTTGATGACAGTGCTCATTGGTTCGTTTCCCTGGAAGGTGCCTTCGGCGGCTCAGGCCACCACGAAAAAGGGCGGAACCACCGTCCCGCCCGCAAAACTCATTCCACGATCTCCGCCGTCTCGAGCACGGCGTGGAACAGGACGTCCGCGCCGGCCGCGGCCCATTCCCTGGAGATGTCCTCCGCCTCGTTATGGCTGAGCCCGCCGACGCAGGGGCACATGATCATCGTGGTCGGCGCGACCTTTGCGGCCCAGCAGGCATCGTGTCCGGCGCCGGAAACGAGATTCATGTGGCTGTAGCCGAGCTTCTCGGCGGCGCCGCGTACAGTCTCGACCAGTTTGGGGTCGAAGGTGACGGGATCGAAATGCCCGACCGCCTCGATGGAACAGCCGACGCCGAGCCGCTCGCAGATTTTTGGCGCTTCGGCTTCGATCCGGGCGCGCATGCCGTCCAGTTTGGCCTGGTCGGGCGAGCGGATGTCGACGGTGAACACCACTTGGCCCGGCAGGACGTTGCGCGAATTGGGCGAAAAGAACATCTGGCCGACGCCGCCGACGGCGCCCGGCTGGTTCTCCATGGCGACGGTCTGGACCATTTCGAGGATCCGCGCCATTGCGAGGCCCGCATTGACGCGCATGTCCATCGGCGTCGAGCCGGTGTGTGCTTCCCTGCCGGTCAGCGTGAACTCCAGCCACCAAAGACCCTGACAGTGCGTGACGACGCCGATCTGCCTGTTCTCGGCCTCTAGGATAGGTCCCTGCTCGATGTGGTATTCGAAATAGGCGTGCATCTTGCGCGCGCCGACCTCTTCGTCGCCAAGCCAGCCGATGCGCTTCAGTTCGTCGCCGAAGCTCTTTCCTTCGGGATCCTTGCGGGCATAGGCGTATTCGAGGGTGTGGACCCCGGCAAAGACGCCGGATGCGAGCATGGCAGGCGCAAAGCGCGCGCCTTCCTCATTGGTCCAGTTGGTCACGACGATCGGGTGCTTCGTCTTGATGCCGAGGTCGTTCATCGTGCGTACGGCCTCGAGGCCGCTCAGGACGCCGAGGACCCCGTCGAACTTGCCGCCGGTCGGCTGTGTGTCGAGATGCGAGCCGATGTGGACCGGCAGCGCATCCGGATCGGTACCGGGTCGGGTCAGGAACATGGTGCCCATCTTGTCGACACCCATGGAGAGCCCCGCCTCTTCGCACCAGGACTGGAAAAGCCGGCGACCTTCGCCGTCCGCATCCGTCAAGGTCTGGCGGTTGTTGCCGCCGGCAACGCCGGGGCCGATCTTCGCCATTTCCATCAACGAATCCCATAGACGGTCGGCATTGACGCGCCTATTCTCGCCAGGTGCTGCCATGGCGTTCTCCTCTATTGTCGGCCAGTCCCTCCCCGGGATAGCCCTCATGTTCCCGTCGGCCGAATCGGGGCCTTGTTGTGATGCCCTTCGATCAGGCGTTGCCTTTGTCGGCAATCTGACTGATAATTTGACCGGTTGGTAAACATTACAACTTCCGTGGCGGCACTCAAGCCGGAAAAAGAAAAAAACAGGAGTTACTGCTCAAGAAATCGGCGCGTCCGAATATTGGGCAAATTGTGCCGACGTCTTTCGCTGGGGGCTTAGACAGGGGACGAGATGGTACTTCCGAGAGCGGCAAGAACCCAGAGGCGCACGCGCATCCAGGAGGAGAAGGAGGAGCAGATCCTCGAGGCCGCGCTGGAGGTGTTTTCCGCAAACGGCTTTCGCGGGTCGACGATCGATCAGATCGCTGACGTGGCGGGCATGTCGAAGCCGAACCTGCTCTATTATTTCCGCACCAAAGAGGCGATGCATCGCGCGCTGATAGACCGCGTTCTCGACACCTGGCTCGATCCTCTGCGCGCGTTCGATGCCGAGGGCAACCCGGTCGCCGAGATCCGCAGCTATATCCGGCGCAAGCTCGAAATGGCGCGCGACTTCCCGCGCGAAAGCCGGCTGTTCGCCAACGAGGTCCTGCAGGGCGCCCCGCGTATCGTGGACGAGCTCAAGGGTCCGCTGAAGCAATTGGTGGACGAGAAGGCCGAGGTTATCCGCAGCTGGGCCAAGGCTGGCAAGATCGCAAAATGCGACCCTTATCACCTCATCTTCGCCATCTGGTCGACGACGCAGCATTATGCCGACTTCGACGTTCAGGTGCGCGCCGTGCTCGGCCAGGAGAATGCCGGCGAAGGGCGCTTCGAGGACGCCGCGCGCTTTCTCGAGCGGCTGTTCGTCGACGGGCTGCAGGTGCGGGAGTAGCCTATCCGGCTGTGGGCAGGGATCGGGAGAGCTGCGCGGCGTCACCGACGATCCAGGTTTCCAGCGTTGCCTTGCGGCCCCGCAGGCTGATTTCGAGCCGTCTGTGGCCCTCGAAGCTTAAACCCGCGCGCTCGACCAGTTCGGCCGAAACGGCAAGCTCGACGTCGTGCTCCTTCGCGAGGCCTTCCAGTCGGCTCGCGGTGTTGATCGTGTCGCCGACGACTGTGAGCGAGGTTGCCTGGCCGTAGCCCATTTCGCCGATGATCGCCGGCCCCGCGTGAAGGCCGATGGCGAGCCTCAGCGGCTGCTCGAGCTCCCCTTCGAAAGTCTGGTTGAGCGCCCGGATTCCTTGCGACAACCGGGCGGCGGCCGAGAGGGCCTGGCGGCAGGCCTCCGGCAGAGGGGCCTTCAGTCCGAAGATCGCGAGCGCCCCGTCGCCGATGAACTTGTCGACGACGCCACCGGAACTTTCGACGGCTTCGCCGACGACCTCGAAGTAGCGGTTGAGCAGAAAGACCGTGTCGTAGGGCAGCCGGTGTTCGGCGATGCGGGTGAAATCACGCAGGTCGCAGAAGAGCACTGCGACGCGGCGCTCGCGTCCGCCGGCGTTCTGGCGGGCAAGCTGCGTCTTGATCCCGATGCTGTCGGTGTCGAGGATGGGCACGACGCTCACGTTGTGCACGGGTCGAAACTGGCAGGCGAGGCGTACGTTCTCGGGAGCGCCGATGCGGGTCAGCGTCGCGAGTTCTGCGGCTTCCGGCGTCGGTTGGCCTTCGAGCCCCTGCGTTATCCGCACGCGACAGGTCGAGCAGCGGCCGCGTCCGCCGCAGACGGACACATGCGGGATTCCAGCCGCCCGACTCGCCTCCAGAACGCTGAAGCCGAGGCTGACGGCAGCGACCCGGCCGTCCGGATAACGAATGCGAATACGGCCGCGCGCCGGCAGGGCGCGCAGAACGAGGGTGCCGCCGATCAGGCTTGCGAAGGCGCCATAGAATGCCAGCCTGATCCTATCGAGGAGGGCAGGGTCGACGCGAGGTGCCTCGCTGGCATAGGCCCTGTCGCCATAACCGCCATGTTCGGCGTAGTCGCGCTCCAGCGATCGGGCGCCGTTGACGAAGCCGAGCAGTGCGAAGATCGGCACCAGCAGGGCGACGGTATAGAGCAGCGTTTCGTACTTCGGAAACCAGGCGCGGCCGCGCATCCAGAACCAGGCACCAAGGCAGGCGTGACCCCAGACGACGATGAGTGCAAGCGACTGGCGAGAGGTGTTGAACGAGCTTGACCAGAGAGTGCGCAGGATTGCGGGGTAGTCGGGGTAAACACCTGAAAGAAGCGGCTCCACGCGGGCGGCGACAACGTGAGGAATGAGCAGAAAGGGCAGGCTCAGGCCGAAGATGATCTTCAGGGCTTCGCCGACAGGCATCCGGAAGGTTTGCCGCCGGTAGAGACTGTCGAGCGCCATCAGGAAATGCAGCAACAACGCGCCGTAGAGGAGGGCCGTTCCGGGGATGCTCTGCCAAACCGAGGTGAAGAGCCGCCGGCCCGTTTCCATGGCTCCGATCGACACCAGGCCGAGCGCATGGTTCGAGAAATGGAGGAGCACAAAGACGCCGAGCACAGCCCCTGAAATCAGGTGCATCTTCTTGCGCGTGCTGGCGGATAGGATCGTCAAACAATCTTGCCTGGGTCTGGCGGCCTCGAAACAGGCTCGCGTCAATGTCCTCCTTATTAACCAGATCACCGATGCCGGCAACTTACGTTTTCTAAACGAATTGTTTCGCTTTTCGGGTCTTGCGCGGAGTGCGCATGTCCCATGCCGTCCTACTCCATGATGCGCGGCAATCCTGCGGCGAGTTTGTCGATCACCACCCGCAGTTTCGGCAGCATGTGCTGCGTTCGCGGCCAGACCGCATGCGCCTTGAAGATCAGCCCGGGGCGGTCGGTGAGGACGCGGACAAGCTCGCCCTTCTGCACGCGCTCGCGCACCAGCCAGCAAGGCAGCCAGGCAAGGCCGTGGCCGGCGGAAGCCGCATCGGCGATTGCGGCGAGATCATCGAGCCTCAGCCGCGTTTGCGGCAGCACGATTTCGGCCGCTTTGCCGTCGGACGGAAAGGACCAGGATAGCGGCTCGCCTCCACGGGCGTAGACGATGCCTTCATGTGCTGCGAGTTCGGCCACCGTTCTCGGCGTGCCGTGCGTTTCAAGATAGGCAGGGGAGGCGCAGACGGTCATCCGCTGTTCCGCCACCGTTCGCATCATCAGGCCGGAGCCGTTGCCGAGCGGGCTGTTGCGGATGGCGAGATCGAAGCCTTCGTCGAGAAGGTCCACGACCCGGTCGTTGAAGGAGAGATCGAGTTCCAGACGGGGATGCGCCCGCAACAGGTCGCGAAGCAGCGGCGCCACGCATTGGCGGCCGAAGAGGACCGGCATCGAGATGCGCAGGCGGCCGCGAATTTCCCGCTTCCCGGATTCGAGGAGGTCTTCGGCCGTTCTGATTTCGCCCAGCGCTTTTTGGCAGCTCTCGTAGAAGAGCTGCCCTTCTTCGGTAAGACTCTGCGTCCGTGTGGTGCGATGGAAGAGGCGCACGCCGAGCCGTCGTTCGAGCCGGGATACCGTCTTGCCCACGGCCGAGCGCGAAAGGTTGAGTCGCGCGGCGGCGGCGGAAAAGCCGCCGGCATCGGCAACTTCCACGAAAACTGAAATGCCGTTGAAGCGCTCCACGAATTGCGTCCTCCTGGGAACCAATGATGGGAAATCATATCGCAACCGAAGACGAATGTTCAACAGTATGCTCGCTTCACCGCAACGGATGAAAAGGAACGAGCATGTCCAAATGGATGCAGGAATGGAGCACGCAGACGGTGGGCCCCCACAATCTCAAGCGTGCCGAACGGCCGGTGCCGGAGGTCGGCGAGCGCGATATACTCGTGCGAACGCTTGCCGTATCGCTCAACTATCGCGACAAGCTGGTACTGGAGACCGGCATGGGGCTCGATCTCGCTTTCCCCTTCGTGCCGGCCTCGGATATGAGCGGAGTGGTCGAGGCCGTCGGCAAGAGCGTGACACGCTTCCAGCCGGGCGATCGCGTGATCTCCACCTTCGCCCCCGGTTGGCTTGACGGCTTACGACCCGGCACCGGCAGGACGCCTGCCTATCAGACGCTCGGAGGGGCGCATCCGGGCGTCCTGTCCGAATATGTGGTTTTCCCTGAAGGCTGGTTCGTCCCAGCGCCGAAGAGCCTCGACGCGGCGGAGGCGAGTACCTTGCCCTGTGCGGGCCTGACCGCCTGGTTCGCTCTGGTCGAGAAGGGTCATTTGCGGGCGGGCGACCGTGTCGTCGTGCAGGGCACCGGCGGCGTTGCGCTGTTCGGGCTGCAAATCGCCAAGGCGACCGGGGCCGAGGTCATCGTCACCTCGAGCAGCCGCGAAAAGCTCGATCGGGCTTTTGCGCTCGGTGCCGATCACGGCATAAATCGCCTGGAGGAGGACTGGGTGGAGCGCGTCTATGCGCTGACCGGGGACCATGGGGCCGACCACATTCTGGAGATCGCCGGCGGCGCCGGGCTCGGCCAGTCCCTGAAGGCAGTCGCGCCGGACGGGCGCATCTCGGTGATCGGCGTGCTCGAGGGCTTCGAGGTCTCAGGTCCGGTCGGGCCGCTTCTCCTGAAGTCTCCCGTCGTGCAGGGTGTCAGCGTCGGTCACCGCAGAGCACTCGAAGATCTGGTCGGGGCCGTCGATCGCCTTGGACTGAAGCCCGTCATCGACAGCCGTTACAAGTTCACCGAGGTCCCCGAGGCCCTCGCGCATCTCGACCGCGGCCCGTTCGGCAAGGTGGTGATAGAGTTTTGACGCGATAGAAACGCGGGAGGGCCGCCGGCGATGCCGGCGGCCCTCCGTCTCACTCGTATGTCTTCACTCGGCGGCCTGGCGGGCCATCGGGTTGTTCGGATGGGTCGTCCAGTTGGCGTAGTTCGGGTCGACCGGTTTCCCGGTGCGCCGGTCGAGCGTGCCGGCCGCGAGCGGCTCCATGGTGATGCAGTTCTCCACCGGGCAGACATTGACGCAGAGGTTGCAGCCGACGCATTCCTCCTCGATCACCTCGAAATGACGCACGCCATTGACGAATTGGGTGATCGCCTGATGCGAAGTGTCCTCGCAGGCGATATGACAGCGGCCGCATTTGATGCAGGCGTCCTGATCGATCTTCGCCTTGGCGATATAGTTGAGGTTGAGATATTGCCAGTCGGTGACGTTCGGGACGGCACGGCCGCTGATGTCGTCGAGCGAGCGATGGCCCTTGGCGTCCATCCAGTCGGAGAGGCCCGTAATCATCTCCTGGACGATCTTGAAGCCATAGGTCATCGCCGCCGTGCAGACCTGCACGTTGCCGGCCCCGAGCACCATGAATTCCGCCGCATCCCGCCAGGTGGTCACGCCACCGATGCCGGAAATCGGCAGGCCGTGGGTCTCCGGATCACGGGCGATCTCGGCCACCATGTTGAGCGCGATCGGCTTCACGGCCGGGCCGCAATAACCGCCATGGCTGCCGCGGCCGTCGATCGAGGGCTCCGGCGAGAAAGTGTCGAGGTTGACCCCGGTAATCGAGTTGATCGTGTTGATCAGCGATACCGCGTCGGTGCCGCCGGCCTTGGCAGCGCGGGCGGGCTTGCGGATGTCCGTGATGTTCGGCGTCAGCTTGGTGATGACCGGCATGCGCGTATATTGCTTGCACCAGCGCACCACCATCTCGATATATTCCGGCACCTGGCCGACCGCCGAGCCCATACCGCGCTCGGACATGCCGTGCGGACAGCCGAAATTGAGCTCGATGCCGTCGGCGCCGGTCTCCTCGACCAGCGGCAGGATCGCCTTCCAGGCGTTCTCCTCGCAAGGCACCATGATCGAGGCGATCAGGGCACGGTCCGGCCAGTTCATCTTCACCTGCTTCATTTCGCGCAGGTTCACATAGAGATCGCGGTCGGTAATGAGTTCGATATTGTTGAAACCCAGCAGCCGCCGGTCGGCGCCCCAGATCGCGCCGTAGCGCGGGCCGTTGACATTGACAACGGGCGGTCCTTCCTCACCCAGGGTCTTCCAGACGACGCCGCCCCAGCCTGCCTTGAAGGCGCGTTCGACGTTGTAGGCCTTGTCCGTCGGCGGCGCCGAGGCGAGCCAGAACGGGTTCGGGGATTTGATGCCGACAAAATTGTTGCGAAGATCAGCCATTGTTCTCGTCCTCTCGATCCTGTTCTGCTTTTCAAGCAACGGCGCTCGCCAGCGGCTGAGCCGCGGCGAAAGCCCGGTCGATCGATCCGGCGGCATCGCGTCCCATCGCGACGGCGGAAACGGTGAGGTCCTCGCCCCCGAGCACGCAGTCACCGCCGGCCCAGACCTTGTCGAGCGAGGTGCGCCCTTCCGCATCGACGACGATGCGTCCGCTTTCCATGCGTAGCGCACCGAGGCCGGAGGCCTCGAAGGTCTGGCCGATGGCCTTGAAGATCTGGTCGGCGGCAATGATTCCGGTCTCGCCGGTCGTCGTCAGCCTACCGTTCTCAAGCGTGGTGTAGTCGAGTTCGATGCCGGCGACCCTGCCGTCCTTGACGGCGATGCGCTTCGGCTGCAGCCAGTGGCGGATGGTGACGCCCTTGGAAGCCGCGAGATCCTGCTCGAATTCCGAGGCGTTCATGTGCTCCTTGCCGCGGCGATAGCAGATCGTCACTTCCTCGGCGCCGAGTAGCTTCGCCTGGACGGCCGCGTCGATCGCAGTCATGCCGCCGCCGAGAACCACGACGCGCCGGCCGACCGGAATGTCGGCCTTTGTCTTCGACTGGCGAAGTGCGGCAATGAAGTCGACGGCATCCTCGACGCCTTCGGCATTCTCGCCTTCGATCCGCAGTGCATTGACACCGGCAAGACCGAGGCCGAGAAAGACGGCATCGAATTCTTCCGCCAAATCGGCAAGGGAGAAGTCGCGGCCGAGCGCCTTGCCGTGGCTGACCTCGATGCCGCCGACCGAAAGCACGTATTCGACCTCTTTCTGGGCGAAGTCGTCGACCGCCTTGTAGGCGGCGATGCCGTATTCGTTGAGGCCGCCGGATTTTTCGCGCGCGTCGTAGATCACCACGTCGTGGCCTTTTACGGCCAGCCGATGCGCGCAGGCGAGCCCCGCCGGCCCGGCGCCGACGACGGCGACCCTGCGACCGGAACGCGCGGCGCGCGAATAGAATTGCTTGTTCTCCCGCATTGCGATGTCGGTCGCGTAGCGCTGCAGGCGGCCGATTTCGACCGGCCGCTCCTCGGCCGTGTTGCGTACGCAGGCCTCTTCGCAGAGCGTTTCGGTGGGACAGACGCGGGCGCACATGCCACCAAGTATGTTCTGATCGAAGATCGTCTTCGCCGAGCCGATCGGATTGCCCGTCGCGATCTGGCGAATGAAGAGCGGGATGTCGATGGAGGTGGGACAGGCAGTCATGCAGGGCGCGTCATGACAGAAATAACAGCGGTCCGCGGCGACCAGCGCCTCGTGCCTGTCGAGTGGCGCATGAAGGTCGGAGAAATTGGCTTCGTACTCGGCAAGCGGCAGCCGCCCGCCGAGAATCCCAGATTGCGTCGTTCCCATTTTTGGCTCCCAATGTTTTCTCAGGATGACGGAACGGTAACACGCTTTATTTTTTTATCAAACGGTAAAATTTCCTTCCAAACGGCTGCAAAAGCCTGGAAAAGCGGACCTTGCCGGTGCCAAGGCGCGCCGCATATCGCCCCCCGTTTGACAGCGCATGGAAAATAGTGGCAGCAAATCAAGGGGAAGGGAGGCAACCGATGGCACGCAAGGCGGAAAGCAGCAACAGGCTGGACGATGCAGCCCGCGCAGGCTGGCTCTATTATGTCGCCGGCCGGACGCAGGACGAGATTGCGTCGGTCATGGGAATTTCGCGGCAATCGGCGCAACGTCTCGTGTCGCTTGCCATGGCCGAGCGGCTGATCAAGGTGCGCCTGGACCATCCGATCGCCGCCTGCCTCGAAATGGCGGCGCGTCTCAAGGAGAAATACGACCTCAAGCATGTCGACGTCGTTCCGAGCGACCCCGGTTCCCAATCCACGACCGTCGGCATTGCCGAGGCCGGAGCGGCGGAAATCGAGCGCTGGCTGAAGTCGGTCGAGCCCGTGGTGCTGGCGATCGGCACGGGCCGGACGCTGAAGGCGACCATCGACCAGCTGCCATCGATGGAATGCCCGCAGCACCGTATCGTTTCGCTCACCGGCAATATCCGGCTCGACGGGTCGGCTGCCTATTACAACGTCATCTTCAGCATGGCGGACACGATCAAGGCGCGGCATTTTCCCATGCCCTTGCCGGTTCTCGTCTCCTCGCCGGAAGAGCGGGAAGTCCTGCACAAGCAGAGCCTGGTGCAGATCGCCCTGGAACTCGGCGCCGAGGCCGACGCCGCCTTCGTGGGCGTCGGCGAACTGGGGCCCGACGCGCCGCTTTGCGAAGACGGGTTCCTGGCGCGCGATGAAATGGCACGGCTGATGGCCGCGGGCGCTGCCGGCGAGATCTGCGGTTGGATGTTCGACCACGAAGGCGTGCTCCTGCCCGACAGCATCAATGAGCGCGTCGCCTCGGTTCCGCTGCCGCCGCGCGACCGCGCGTCGGTCATCGGGATCGCCAAGGGCAGGCGCAAATACGAGGCGCTGCGCGCCGCACTCAAGGGCAGGATCATCAACGGTCTCGTCACCGATGAGGCTACGGCCGACTATCTGCTCCGGGTCTAGATCGCGCAGCCGGCCGCGGGACCGCGGCATCGGCGTCCTTCTCCTGAAATCCCTGTAAAAAATCCAAAGCTAAAACATCTTCTTAGCCGCTCTGCCGCATCGCAACGACAAATGCGGATTGACATTTCGTCTCAATCGGTGAGTAATTGCTCACGAGCAAGGCAAATGCTCAATTTCTTCTGGGAGGAAGTCGATGAATTTGAGAACTTTCCTGCTGGGCACGTGCTCGGCAGTCGCTCTGGCGGGTCTGGCCCAAGCGGAGACGCTGACCATTGCCACCGTGAACAATGGCGACATGATCCGGATGCAGAAGCTGACGGACGATTTCACGTCGAAAAATCCCGACATCCAGCTTGAGTGGGTCACTCTTGAGGAAAACGTGCTGCGCCAGCGGGTCACGACCGACATCGCGACCAAGGGCGGTCAGTACGACATCATGACGATCGGCACGTATGAAGTGCCGATCTGGGCGAAGCAGGGCTGGCTCCTGCCGCTCGACAATCTCGGTCCCGAATACGACGTCGACGACCTTCTGCCGGCGATCCGCAGCGGCCTGACGATCGACGGCAAGCTCTATGCGGCACCGTTCTACGGCGAGAGCTCGATGGTCATGTACCGCAAGGACCTGTTCGAGAAGGCCGGGCTTAGCATGCCCGATGCGCCGACCTGGGATTTCATCGCCGATGCGGCCCGCAAGATCACCGACAAGGATAACGAGATCTACGGTATCTGCCTGCGCGGCAAGGCCGGCTGGGGCGAGAACATGGCTTTCCTGACGGCCACGGCAAACGCCTTCGGCGCCCGCTGGTTCGACGAGAACTGGAAGCCGCAGTTCGACCAGCCGGAATGGAAGAACACACTCGACTTCTACGTCAAGCTGATGAATGACGCAGGCCCGCCCGGGGCCTCGTCCAACGGCTTCAACGAGAACCTGTCGCTGTTCCAGACCGGCAAGTGCGGCATGTGGATCGACGCGACCGTGGCCGCCTCCTTCGTGACCAATCCGAAGGAGTCGACCGTTGCCGACAAGGTCGGTTTCGCGCTCGCTCCCGACACCGGCCTCGGCAAGCGCGGCAACTGGCTCTGGGCCTGGAACCTCGCCATTCCGGCGGGATCGCAGAAGGCCGAGTCGGCGCAGAAGTTCATCGCCTGGGCCACGGGCAAGGATTATCTGAAGCTCGTTGCCGAAAAGGAAGGCTGGGCGAACGTTCCTCCCGGTACCCGCACCTCCCTCTATGAGAACCCGGAGTACCAGAAGGCGGCCCCCTTCGCGAAGATGACCCTGGACTCGATCAATGCCGCCGACCCGAAGAACCCGGCCGTGAAGCCGGTGCCATATGTCGGCGTCCAGTTCGTCGCGATCCCGGAATTCCAGGGTCTCGGCACGGCGGTCGGGCAGGTGTTCTCGGCGGCGCTGGCCGGTCAGATGAGCGTGGATCAGGCGCTTGCCAGCGCGCAGCAGCTGTCGACCCGCGAAATGACCAAAGCCGGCTACATCAAGTGAGCTCCCAAGGAGCCGGGGCGTCTGCTGGAAACAGCGAACGCCCCGGCTACCTCCAGAGCGGGACGGGGAGAGGGGCTACCCGCCTTCGATCCGCGTTCCGCTCTGACTTTTCCAATTCATGGCGCGCGTTCGGATGGCGATACGCGTGCCGTTTTTGAAGAACCGCGTTGACTTCACACGGGGGACGCCATGGCGACCTTGCACACCCGCTCCGCCGCGCGATTGATGATCGCGCCCTCGGTGCTCCTGCTTCTGGCCTGGATGATCGTGCCGCTGGCCATGACGGTCTATTTCTCGCTGCTGCGCTACAACCTGCTGATGCCGGGGATGGAGGAGTTCGCCGGGCTTACGAACTACACCTATTTCCTCACCGACCCGGCCTTCTTCCAGGCTATATTCAACACGCTCGCCATCGTTCTCGGCGTGCTCTTCATCACCGTGGTCGGCGGCATCGGGCTGGCGCTTCTTCTCGACCAGCCGATGTTCGGGCAGGGGATCGTGCGCATCCTGGTGATCGCGCCCTTCCTCATCATGCCGACGGTGGCGGCGCTGGTCTGGAAGAACATGTTCATGAATCCCGTGAACGGACTTTTCGCCTGGCTTGCCAAGCTGCTCGGATTGCAGCCGTTCGACTTTCTCGCCAACGCGCCGCTTCTCTCGATCATTCTGATCGTCGCCTGGCAGTGGCTGCCCTTCGCCACGCTCATCCTGCTGACGGCGCTGCAGTCGCTCGACGAGGAGCAGAAGGAAGCCGCACAGATGGACGGCGCAGGCGCGGTAAGCCGCTTCATCTATCTCGTCCTGCCGCATCTCTCGCGTGCGATCACGGTGGTCATCCTGATCCAGACGATCTTCCTGCTGTCGGTCTTCGCCGAGATCCTCGTCACCACCAATGGCGGTCCGGGTACGCAGAGCACGAACCTCACTTTCCTCGTCTACGCCCAAGCCCTTCTGCAGTTCGATGTGGGCGGCGCCTCGGCGGGCGGGATCATCGCGGTCATCCTCGCCAATATCGTCGCATTCTTCCTGATGCGCATGATCGGCAAGACGCTGGAGGCTTGAGACCATGGCACGCAATGTCTCTACCGAGCGCAAGCTCATCACGACCGTGGTGGCGTGGACGATCGGAATCCTGATCTTCTTTCCGATCCTCTGGACCTTCCTGACGAGCTTCAAGACGGAAGCCCAGGCGATCGCCTCTCCGCCGGTCTTCCTCTTCTTCGACTGGACGACAGAAAACTATTCCGAGGTGCAGAGCCGGTCGGATTACCTGAAGCACTTCATGAATTCGGTGGTCGTTTCCTTCGGCTCGACCCTGCTCGGCCTGTTGATCGCGATCCCGTCAGCCTGGGCGATGGCGTTCTCGCCGACGAAGCGCACCAAGGATGTGCTGATGTGGATGCTTTCCACCAAGATGATGCCGCCGGTCGGCGTGCTGGTGCCGATGTATCTGATATTCCGCAACTGGGGACTGCTCGACACGCGCACAGGGCTCGTGATCGTGCTGACGCTGATCAACCTGCCGATCATCATCTGGATGCTCTACACCTATTTCAAGGAGATCCCCGGCGAGATCCTCGAAGCGGCGCGCATGGACGGCG
The DNA here is from genome assembly GCF_036245905.1 of Sinorhizobium sp. KGO-5. Taxonomy (NCBI): domain Bacteria; kingdom Pseudomonadati; phylum Pseudomonadota; class Alphaproteobacteria; order Hyphomicrobiales; family Rhizobiaceae; genus Sinorhizobium; species Sinorhizobium sp. KGO-5. The sequence goes on along the minus strand of NZ_BDIZ01000004.1, from coordinate 326,382 downwards.
CCTCGCTCTCCAAGGAAATCATCTATGTGCTGACGCCGATGGCGATCCCCGGCATCGCCTCGACGCTGCTGCTCAACATCATCCTTGCCTGGAACGAAGCGTTCTGGACCTTGAACCTGAGCGCCGCGAAGGCCGCGCCGCTCACCGCGTTCATCGCCTCCTATTCGAGCCCGGAGGGCCTCTTCTACGCCAAGCTGTCGGCGGCCTCGACGATGGCGATCGCCCCTATCCTCATCCTCGGCTGGTTCTCGCAAAAGCAGCTCGTGCGCGGCCTCACTTTCGGCGCAGTCAAGTAAGGGCGACGCGGTTCAAACAAGGGTAAAACCATGGGAAGCATCACTCTCAAGAACGTATCGAAGGTCTTCGGCGCCCACGCCGTCATTCCCTCGATAGACCTCGATATCACCGACGGCGAATTCGTCGTCTTCGTCGGCCCCTCGGGTTGCGGCAAGTCGACGCTTCTGAGGCTGATCGCCGGACTGGAGGACGTCAGCGACGGCGAGATCGTCATCGACGGTCGCAACGCCACCGAGCTGCCGCCGGCAAAGCGCGGCCTTTCGATGGTGTTCCAGTCCTACGCTCTCTATCCGCATATGAGCGTGCGCTCCAACATCGCCTTTCCGCTGAAGATGGCAGGCGAGGACAAGGCCACGATCGACAAGAAGGTCGAGGACGCGGCCCGCGTCCTCAACCTCACCGACTATCTCGACCGCAAGCCCCGCCAGCTTTCCGGCGGCCAGCGCCAGCGCGTCGCGATCGGCCGGGCGATCGTCCGCCAGCCGGAAGCCTTTCTTTTCGACGAGCCGCTGTCGAATCTCGACGCCGCGCTGCGGGTCAACATGCGACTGGAGATCAGCCAGCTTCACCAGCAACTGAAGACGACGATGGTCTACGTGACGCACGACCAGGTGGAGGCCATGACCATGGCCGACAAGATCGTCGTGCTCAACCGCGGCCGCATCGAGCAGGTGGGCTCGCCCCTCGACCTCTACCGCAGGCCGGACAATCTATTCGTCGCCGGTTTCATCGGGTCGCCGAAGATGAACTTCGTCACCGGTGCACCTGCCGCGGCCCATCATGCCCACACGATCGGCATCCGCCCGGAGCATATTGCCCTTTCGAAGGATCAGGGCACGTGGCGGGGCACGGTGGGAGTGGCCGAGCATCTAGGCTCGGACACCTTCCTGCACGTGCATGCAGACGGCATCGGCACTTTGACGGCGCGCGTCGGCGGCGACTTCGCGGTGACCCATGGCGATCAGGTCTATCTGACGCCGGATCCCGAGCGCCTTCACAGGTTCGATGAAAAGGGAATGGCAATTCGATGAAACGTCTTGAAGGAAAGAGCGCGTTGATCACCGGATCGGCGCGGGGTATCGGCCGCGCTTTCGCCGAAGCCTATGTGCGCGAGGGCGCCACGGTCGCCATCGCCGACATCGATATCGAGCGGGCGAGACGGGCGGCGGCGGAGATCGGGTCCGCGGCCTATGCGGTCGAAATGGACGTGACCCGGCAGGACTCGATCGACGCTGCGATCGCCGCGACCGTCGAACATGCCGGCGGGCTCGACATCCTCGTCAACAATGCCGCGCTCTTCGACCTCGCGCCGGTCGTCGAGATCACCCGCGAGAGCTACGAAAAACTGTTTGCGATCAACGTCGCCGGCACGCTCTTCACCTTGCAGGCGGCCGCCAGGCAGATGATCGCGCAGGGCAGGGGCGGCAAGATCATCAACATGGCGAGCCAGGCGGGCAGGCGTGGGGAAGCTCTGGTGGCGATCTATTGCGCCACCAAGGCTGCGGTCATCAGCCTCACCCAGTCGGCCGGTCTCGATCTCATCAAACACCGCATCAACGTCAACGCCATCGCTCCCGGCGTCGTCGACGGTGAGCACTGGGAGGGCGTCGACGCGCTTTTCGCCAAATACGAGTACCGTCCGCGCGGCGAGAAAAAACGGTTGGTCGGGGAGGCCGTTCCCTTCGGGCGCATGGGCACCGCAGAGGACCTGACCGGCATGGCGATCTTCCTCGCCTCGGCGGAAAGCGACTACATCGTCTCGCAGACCTATAACGTCGATGGCGGCAACTGGATGAGCTGAGGCTCGTTCGCGAAAGGATTGAAAGGATGGCGACCAAACTCTCCCTTGCCACGCTCGACGCGGTCAAAGCCAGGGCCGGCGTCCCGAACTACGGCCGGCATGACCTTCGGGCCGGCATCGTGCATTTCGGCGTCGGCAATTTCCACCGTGCGCATCAGGCGGTCTATCTCGATGACCTTTTCAACCTGGGACGCGATCGCGATTGGGCGATTATCGGCGCGGGTGTCCTGCCATCGGACAAGGTCATGCGCGACAAGCTCGAAGCGCAGGATTTCCTGACGACGGTGGTCGAGCAGGACAACAACCGCACGGGCGCGCATGTCACGGGCGCCATGATCGCCTATCTCGAGCCTGGCGACACGCCCGCGATCGTGGCGCAGCTCGCAAGCCCGCTCATCCGCATCGTTTCCCTGACGATCACCGAAGGCGGCTATTTCATCGATCCGGCATCCGGCGTCTTCGACCCGGCGCATCCGGCGATCGTCGAGGATGCGCGCGATCCGACGGCTCCAAAAACCGTCTTCGGCCTCATCCTGGCGGGGCTCGCCGAACGCCGCGCCAAGGGCATTCCGCCGTTCACGATCATGTCCTGCGACAATATTCCTGGAAACGGAGAGGTCACCCACGCTGCCGTCTCCGGTCTGGCGCGCCTTTCCGATCCGGGCTTTGCGGACTGGATCGATGCCAATGTCGCCTTTCCGAACGGCATGGTCGACCGCATCACGCCGGCAACCGGTGCCCGCGAGATCGGCATCGTCGCCTCGCAATACGGAATCGACGATGCCTGGCCGGTCTTTTGCGAGGAATTCAAGCAATGGGTGCTGGAGGACCGTTTCCCGCAAGGCCGCCCGGCGCTCGAAGAGGTGGGCGTGCAGTTCGTGCCGGACGTCGCGCCATACGAGCATATGAAGATCCGTATCCTCAACGGCGGCCATGCGGCGATCGCCTATCCGGCGGCACTGCTCGACATCCATTTCGTTCATGAGGCGATGGAGGAGCCGTTGATCCGCGCCTTCCTGTCAAAGCTGGAGCACGACGAGATCATCCCGGTGATACCGCCGGTTCCGGACACGGATCTGAAGGATTATTACAAGCTCATCGAGACGCGTTTCTCCAATCCGAAGATCGGCGACACGGTCGCGCGGCTGGCGCAGGACGGCTCCAACCGACAGCCGAAATTCATCCTGCCGTCGACGGCCGACCGCCTGCGCCGCGGCGAAGACGTCGTCGGGTTGTCGCTCGTTTCGGCGCTGTGGTGCCGCTATTTCGCCGGCAAGTCGGACAGCGGCAAGGAGATCGTTTTCAACGACGCCAACGCCGACCGGCTGCAGGCCGCCGCAGTTGCAGCGAAGGACGATCCAATGGCGTTCCTTGCGCTTGCCGACATCTTCGGCGATGTCGCGCAATCCGATCTCTTCCGCCGCCGTTTCGCTCACGCGTTGAAAGTGCTTTGGGAAAAGGGTACGCGTGCCACGCTCCAGCTTTATCTGGACGGAAACCTCGGGGAATGACGATGGTGGGGCACGCCTCCAGGCTGGTGATTTTCGATTGTGACGGCGTATTGGTGGACAGCGAACCGATTTCGCTCGGGGTCCTCGTCGACGCGCTCGCGGCTGCCGGCGTTTCGATGACGACCGAGGAGGCGAGCGAGCGCTTCCTCGGCCGCAGCTTGAAGACGATGTCGACGATCCTGCACGAAGAACACGGACTTGCGACCGACGAGGTTTTTCTCGAAGGCATGCGGACACGGCTCTATGCACGATTTCGCGAGGAACTGAGGCCAATCGCCGGCATACGCGAGGCGGTGGAAGGGCTGGGCACCGCCCATTGCGTGGCTTCGTCGAGCCAGCCGGAGCGCATCCGCCTCTCGCTGGCCGTGACGGGGCTCATCGATCTCTTCGAGCCGAACATCTTCAGCGCCAGCATGGTGGCGCGCGGCAAGCCGGCGCCTGACCTTTTCCTGCATGCAAGCGCTAAGATGGGCTATCACCCGTCCGATTGCATCGTCATCGAGGACAGCCCGGCCGGCATCGAGGCGGCAAAGTCCGCCGGCATGCGCGTCTTCGCCTTCGCGGGGGGCAGCCACGCACGAAACGACCGCCACCGGCGGACGCTCGCCAGCCTCGAACCCGACGTGCTGTTTGACGACATGGGCGAATTGATACAGTTTGTCCGTCAATAGGGAGAGCAGGACGGGGCGGTTTTGCTGCCGCGTCGTCCGGCTCGGCGAACATCCATCATTTTTTCGGGACGGGGGCATCCATTGATGCGCGAATATGTCGTGGCGGTCGATATTGGAACCGGCAGCGCCCGTGCCGGCGTCTTCGACCGGCAAGGTAGGCTCCTGGCGCGGGCCGATCGGACGATTGCGATGAACCGTCCGGAGGAAAACCACGCCGAACACGATTCCGAGGACATCTGGGCTGCGGTCTGCGGGGCGGTCGGATCGGCGCGCGAGAAGGCGGCTGTGCCGGCGGAAAGCATTGCGGCGATCGGCTTCGACGCCACCTGTTCGCTCGTCGTGCGCGATCGCGACGGCCTCCCGCTCTCGGTCAATCGTCAGGGGGAGGCACGCTGGGACACCATCGTCTGGCTGGACCACCGGGCGTTGGCGGAAGCGGATTTCTGTACGGCGACGAAACATCCCGTTCTCGATCATTCGGGGCGGGTGATGTCGCCCGAGATGGAAATGCCGAAGCTGATGTGGCTGAAGCGCAACCTCCCGCAGCAATGGGAACGGGCGGGGTATTTCTTCGACCTCGCGGACTACATGTCCTGGCGGGCGACCGGAAGTCCGGCCCGCTCGCGCTGTACGCTGACGGCAAAATGGAACTATCTCGCCCACGAGAAACGCGGGTGGCAGCAGGACTATCTGGACCAGATCGGTCTTGAGGACCTCCTCGAACGTGGTGGCTTGCCCGAGGAGACGCTGCCGGTGGAGCGAGCCGTCGGGCGTCTGAGCGCGAGCGCGGCGGAGGAGCTCGGGCTCGACACCGCATGCCAGGTCGCGCCGGGGCTGATCGATGCCTATGCCGGGGCGCTCGGCGTGCTCGGCGGCTTCGCGGACGCGCCGGCGAAGCTGGAGCGCCAGCTGGCACTGATCGGCGGAACCTCGAGCTGCATTGTTGCCTTTTCCAAGGACATGAAGCCGGGTTTCGGCATGTGGGGGCCTTATTTCGAAGCGGTCTTGCCCGGGCTCTGGCTCATCGAGGGCGGTCAGTCGGCGACCGGAGCGCTGCTCGATCATATCGTGCGGCTGCACGGAGGCGGACTGCCGCCGACGACCGAAACCCATGCGAGGATCATCGAGCGGGTGCAGGAAATGCGCGCGCTTCATGGCGCGGACTTTGCCCAGCGCCTTCACGTGCTTCCGGATTTCCACGGCAACCGGTCGCCGCTTGCCGATCCGCATGCGCTCGGCGTCATCAGCGGACTGCCGCTCGACTCCTCCTTCGATGCGCTGTGCCGGCTCTATTGGCGGACCTGCGTCGCGATAGCGCTCGGGATTCGCCACATCCTGGAGATGATGAAGGAAGCGGGCTACGAACTCGACACGCTGCACGTGACCGGCGGGCATGTGCGCAACCCCCTGCTAATGGAGCTTTATTGCGACGTCACCGGCTGCCGGGTCGTCGCACCGCAGGCGCCCGACGCCGTTCTCCTCGGCACGGCAATGACGGCGGCCGTCGCGGGCGAGCTCTATCCGGACCTCGCCAGCGCCGGACCGGCGATGTCGTCGGCTGGAACGGAACGGCTCCCCGACCCGGCGCTGCGCCGCATCTACGACCGGGATTATCGGCGCTTCCTCGCGCTCTATCGGCATCGCGAGGAGCTGGAGTCGATGGAGTGAATCGACATGCGAGGGGTGCAGATTTTCATCTGCAGATCTTGCCGATTATCCGCGGAACCTTTTTTCGCCTCGTGCATTATGGCGATAACCGGACGGTGACGCACATCGCCCCCAATGTGACGTCGGAGGCATACCGCCGGTTGCCAACTCACATCCCCCCTCAGTGAGTTGCCAAAGCTCAGCCAGTGCCCTTCCCTCGGCACTGGCTGTTTTGCTTCGGGAGCATCGGGGCGATCCGACCGAGTTCCTTATGGGCGTTTGCTATGGTGATCATCTTAGGCGCGGCGTTCCTGTGCTTGTCACAGGAATCCAGTCAGCCCAAGTTTTCGGGCTGAAAGAAACGTCTGCGCCGCCGACGCGGCGCCCTCATCTTGTGACGAGCATTGGGATGGGGGGCCCCGATACGGTAAAAGCAATGCCGCCGGGGCCCCTGTGGTGAGGGCAAATCTCGACTCAGGCCGCAGCCTTCGTCGTCTCGTTGAAGAACAGCGCCTGGCTGATCAGGGCCTTCACCATTTCCGGATTGAAAGGCTTGGTGACGAGGAACGTGGGTTCGGGACGTTCACCGGTCAGGAGACGCTCCGGGAAGGCCGTGATGAAAATCACCGGAACGGCAGCCGTTTTCAGGATTTCGTTGACGGCATCGATTCCCGAGCTGCCGTCGGCGAGCTGGATGTCTGCGAGCACCATGTTCGGCTTCGTCGTCTCATAGAGGGCGATCGCTTCATCCTTGGTGCGTGCAATCCCGGTCACGCTGTGGCCGAGGCTTTCGACCATCTGCTCGATGTCGATCGCGATCAGCGGCTCGTCCTCGATAATCATGATCTCGGTTGCAACCTGACGGGAAATTTCCTGGGATGCGCGGTCGAGAAGTGCGGCCAGCTTGGCGGCGTCTACATCGAGTACTTCGGCGGCTTCCTGTGGGGTGAAGGCTTCGACCGATACGAGCAGGAACGCCTGGCGTGCGAGCGGCGAGACGGCCGCAAGGTTGACGGATGCGCGCTGTTCCCAGGCAAAGGGCGACACCGGCTCCGGCACGAGGACGGAAGACGATCCGAACATGGACGTGAAAAGACGGAACAACGCTACCCTGTCGCTGCTTGCTTCCGGAAAGATCGACGTATCCGCGATAAGTGCCTCAAGCACGGCCGCGACATAGGCATCTCCAGAGGTCTGCGACCCGGTCAGGGCACGCGAATAGCGGCGCAGATAAGGAAGAAATGGAGCAATACGGGTGGACAATGTCATTCAGGGACTCCCTCAATCCATGGGCGTAATATCGTTGCGAAAACGTTTCGCCGAAAAAATGGTTCCGCTTCGGAACATTTCATTTTTCCGCTGCGTTATGGAGCAGGCGAACTTTCAAGGGCGAAATTGCAACAATGAGATATACGACAGGGGCAGGGCGGATGAGCGGTAAAAGTCCGTCCTCCGACGATCCGAATGCGCAGATTGCGGTGAAGCTGAAGGCCCTCTATCAGTCGGTGCAGGAGGAAGCGATACCGGCACGCTTTCTCGATCTACTGGAAAAGCTGGAAGCTGCGGAACAGCAATCGGCTCTGCAGGGCAAGGAGTAAGCGCCGGATGTCATCCGAAAATCAAGAGTTCAAGCGTGAGATGCTTGCCGCGCTGCCGAGCCTGCGCGCCTTCGCGATGTCACTGATCGGGCGACATGACCGGGCCGACGATCTCGTGCAGGACACGATCATGAAGGCCTGGGCCAAGCAGGATCATTTCGAGATCGGTACCAATATGAAGGCCTGGCTTTTCACGATCCTGCGCAACGAGCTTTACAGTCAGATGCGCAAGCGTGGGCGCGAGGTGCAGGACAGCGACGGCCATTTGACGGAGACGCTCGCCCATCACCCGGAACAATACGGCTCGCTCGATCTGCAGGATTTCCGCCGGGCGCTCGAACAGTTGCCGCCCGATCAACGCGAAGCGATCATCCTTGTGGGGGCCTCCGGCTTTTCCTACGAGGAGGCCGCCACGATTTGCGGCTGTGCGCTCGGAACGATCAAGAGCCGTGTCAACAGAGCGCGTCAACGGCTGCAGGAAATTCTCCAGGTTAGGGGAGAAAACGACTACGGGCCCGACGAGACCTCCGCACCCATCACCTCGCGTGCCTTCGTTTCCTGATGCGATCCCGCAGCGTCCTGTCGGCCGCGCGAAGTCGCTGTAGCACCTCGATCTGCTGCATGTTTTGTCCTTGAATCGATAGCGGTTCAAGGACATATGCATAGACCGGTGCCGGATTGAAGTTCGTGCGGCGCTCGAAAGAGGGCATTCGGAGGGCTGCGTTCGACCGAGGGAGCGTGGTCGCCATATTGCTCCAATTTGCTGTATGTTTTCCTCCCTAGACCGGCTCCGGTCGAAGGCAACATTCAGCGGAGCTGAAATTCAGGTGCCTGCGCGAGTTTGGAGTTCAGGCCGAATGCGTGAAAAGACAGAGGCGATGCTTCCAGCGGTAGCGCAGGTGCTCGACGCGCCGGAGCGGCTCGGGGTCCTTCAGGCCGCCGTGCCGGACATGTCGATTCCCGACGAGGATTTCGACGGGCTGGCGCGGCTTGCCGCGAGCCTTTTCGACGCGCCTATCGCTCTCGTCAGCCTGGTCGACCGCGAGTGGCAATGGTTCAAGGCGTGCATAGGCACGGCTGAAACGCGGTCGCACGTTCGCGAGTCCTTCTGCGTCCATACGATTGCGGCAGGCGACGGCGGCCCCTTCCTCGTGCTTGATGCCTCCCGTCATCCGGCGTTCCGCCACCGCCGGGCGGTCGCCAGCCCGCCATTCCTGCGCTTTTATGCGGGCGCGCCGATTATTCTGGACGGTCAGGCGATCGGAACCGTCGCGGTTCTCGATGTCGAGCCCCGGTCCGAGGTCTCGGCCAAACGGCAAAGCGAGCTGCAGCGCATCGCAGGTGTCGCCGCCTCACTGTTCAAGCTCAAGGACGAGACGCGCCGGCGTGCGCTCAAGGAGGCCGCGCTTTCCCGCGAGGAGCAGCGGCTCGCCATGGCGCTCGACGCCGCCAATGTCGGCAGCTGGCTCTGGGACATTCGCGCCGGCACGGTCTCCGGCAATGGCGCGATGATGCGCATGTTCGGTCTTCCGCCGGAGCGCACCGTCGGCGCCAAGGCGATCTTTTCCGCCATTCATCCCGAGGATCGCATCCCGACCTTCTCGAAGCTCCGTCAGGCGATGGCTGCCAACGAGGAATATGACGGCATGTTTCGCATCGGCACGAACGGGCGATGGCTTCTGGGCCGCGGCCGCGTGCACGACCGCGACAGCAAGGGCGCGCCCCTGAGCTTTCTCGGCATGACGATCGACGTCTCGGACCAGCAGGCGTCGGTGAACCGCACGCGGCTGTTGCTGAAAGAGCTGAACCATCGGGTCAAGAACACGCTTGCAATGCTCCAGTCGCTCGCCCGCCAGACGCTCCGGCAAACGAGTGACCCGGCCGAGTTCATGACCGCCTTTGCCGGCCGCCTTCAGGCGATTTCCGAGGCGCACGGGCTCCTTTCCGACTACGAATGGGGCACGATCCACCTGTCCGAACTGATTTCGAAACAGTTGCTGCCCTATGTCAGCGATTATTCCCAACAGGTCGAGCTGCACAAGGACGAGATCCTGCTGGGTCCCGACCAGGCCGTTGGGCTTGGACTGGTGCTGCACGAATTGGCGACCAATGCGGTAAAATACGGCGCGCTCTCTGTTCCGACGGGGAAAATCGTGCTGACGGCGCGCCGCGTGGTCGAGGACGGCGAGACCGTCCTGCATCTGACCTGGACCGAAGTGGGCGGACCGCCTATTCGCGAGCCGCGTCGCCGCGGTTTCGGCTCGATCCTGATCGAGCGCAGCCTGGACAAGATCATCGGGAGCTCGGTGAAGGTGGAATATCTGCCTGCGGGGGTCACGGCATTGATCCGACTGCCGCTTTGAGTGCAGTCTGAGGGACCGCGCCTCGGCGCACGGAAAAGGCCCCGCCGGCGCCTTTTCCGTGCGATATCAACTATCGATCGTCGCTGCGTTTGCGGCCCCGGCTCAGTCCGAGCAGCGCCGCAACGGCAATCCCGGTCGCGGCCCCCAGAAGCGGCTGTTTGCGCAGGATGCTTGTGACCGCAACGAGCGCAAGATTCGTCCGCATCGCCGAGCGGCGACGGCGTTCGTCGGCAAGCCGGCGGTCGCGGGCGTTCAGCCCGGCCATGACGCCGATGACCACCAGCGCGGTCACGATCAGGGCGGCGGTGACCGTCAGCGCTGCGGCGACCGGCGAATAGCGCGCCGAGAGAAGCAGGGCGATTGCTATCAGGGCGAAGACGTAGGCGCTGCCGAGAAGCACGGCGATGATGGCCCAGAGGACCACATTGCGCTTATAGCGCGACGCCGCAGCGGCGGCGTCGAACGCAAGCAGGGCCGACAGGACAGTTCCGAGTGTCCCCATAAGGTAGCTCCCCTTCATACTCGGTCAACGCGACGCCTGACAGGTCCTCATCGACGCAGCAAAGCGGCTGCGATGAGGCCGATAACGGCTGCGGTGCCGAGCGTCGCAAGAGGATGCTCGCGTATCGTTCGACGAACCTCCCTTTCCGTATCCGCATAGCGGCCGCGCAAGTCGGAAAGCATCTGCTCGCCGCTCTCCAACAAGGCGTGCAGATCGGTTTCGGCCTGGTCACGGGCGCCGCGCGCCTTGGCCTTTGCATCACGCGAAGCCGCAGCCCCGCGGTCGGCAATCAGCGTCATGAGCTGCGCGATGTCTTCGCGTATTTCGTTGAGCTGATCCTCCATCGACGGGTCGATCGCGCTACCGTTGCGCTTGCGGCTGCCCGAGCCCGAGAACATGCCTGTCGCCATTGTCTTTTCCCTCGCTGCTGTGCCGGCGCGAAAACGGCCGGCATGTGGTCGGTTCATGCGAATCGGCCGGCGAAGGCACGCTTCCCGGCTCTTTGTGCGCCCGATAGGACACGCGGCACTCCAAGCGGGGCGCGGTCTACACGCCGGCATTGTAGATCAACGCATGAGGGAGGAATTTGTTTCGGTAATCCTGACGTTGCCGCTGTGAGCCCGGCTTCACATCGTGGCGGACTGCGGCAATACGAACGGGATATCCTGTGCCGGAGCGACGCTCACCCGCATTCGGCAGCCGAAGACCGCTTCCATGGTCTCGTCGGTCAGCACGTCTTTCGGCGCTCCGCGCGCCCGGATGCGGCCGGCTTTCATCATCACGATCTGATCGGCAAACATCGATGTAAGGTTGAGATCGTGCATGACTGCGACGACACCGCCGCCGTCGGCACAGAATTGGCGCGCAAGCCGCATGATCGTGAGCTGGTGGCGGATGTCGAGGCTCGATACCGGCTCATCGAGCAGGAGATAGCGCGGTTCGCCGTCTGCGACCGGCGCCGAGATCTGGCAGAGGACGCGTGCGAGCTGGACCCGCTGCTGTTCGCCGCCCGAAAGTTCCTGGTAGAAGCGGCCGGAGAAGCCGGCGAGATCGACGGCCTCCAGAGCTTCATCGGCTGTCCGGTCGCCGGCGGCCGATTTGCCGGTTCCGTTTGCCTCGAGGCCGAGGCGAACGATTTCCCTGACGGTGAAGGGAAAGGAGATGACCGTCGATTGCGGCAACACGCCGCGCTTCAGTGCGAGCTCCCATGGTTTCAGGCTTGCGATGTCGCGACCGTTGATGGTGACCTTACCGGCCGAAGGCGTGAGCTCGCCCGAGATCGCCTTCAAGGTCGTGGTCTTGCCCGATCCGTTCGGGCCGACGATTGCAGTCATCGCACCGGGAGCGGCGTCGAGGGAGATGCCGTGCAGCACCTGTCTTCCGGCAAGGCGGACGGAAATGTCGGATGCTCTGATCATGTTCGCAATCAAAGTCCCAAGTTCGACCGGCCCCTGAGCAGGACCCAGAGAAAGAAGGGCGCACCAACGAAGGCGGTGATGATGCCGATCGGCAGTTCGGCCGGCGACACGATGGTGCGGGCCAGCATGTCGGCGAAGATCAGCAGCGTGCCGCCAAGGAGGGCGGAGGCGGGCAGCAGGTAGCGGTGATCCGGGCCTATGATCAGCCGCAGGAGATGCGGAACGACGATGCCGACGAATCCGATGCCGCCGCTGACGGCCACCGACGCGCCGGTGGCGCCGGCGACGCTGAAGATAGCGATGTTTTTCAACCGCTGAACCGGGACGCCCATGTGATAGGCGGCGGCTTCGCCGAGCGTGATGGCGTTGAGCCCGCGCGCCAGGAAGGGGACGACTGCAAGTGACAGGAGGATGATCGGTCCGGCGGCGGCGATCTTGGTCCAGTTGGCGCCGGCGAGCGATCCGAGGCCCCAGAAAGTGAGATCGCGAAGTTGTTTGTCGTCCGCGATGAAGACGAGTACGCCCGTCACTGCACCGGCAAGCGCGCCCAGCGCAATGCCCGCCAGCAGCATCGTCGCGACCGAGGTCTGGCCGCCGCGGGTAGCGATCCGGTAGAGCAGCAGCGTGGTGGCGAGGCCGCCGAGAAAGGCGCCGAAGGGGAGGGCATAGAAGCCGAAGACCGCGAACAGCGGGCCAAAGGCAACGTCACCGAGCACGATCAGCAGCACCGCGCCGAGGCTTGCGCCGGAGGAAACTCCGACAAGGCCGGGATCGGCCAACGGATTGCGGAAGAGGCCCTGCATCACGACGCCGGAAACGGCAAGCGACGCGCCGACGAGCATGCCGAGCACGGCACGCGGCAGACGGATATCGAGGATGATGATTCGGTCGCGGGCGCTCATGGCCTGATCGGCCTCGCCGAAAAACCACCGAAGGATATTGCCGAGCGAAGCGTCGGCCGCGCCGGTGGTGATGGAGGTCATGAACGTCACGGCCGCCAGTATCGCTAGAACGAGGATCAGGCCACGCGCCAGGCCCGCCCGGTCTCCGTTGCGCCAGTCGCGGACGATCCGGGCGGCAAGTGCCGGCCTGCGCATCGTGCCTTCCATGGCCTCACTGCGAGGCATTGGTCTTCTTTCCGTAAATTGCGGCGTTGAGTTCGCGGATAGCGCTTGCCGTGCGAGGACCGAAGCCGAGCAGATGCAGCCCGTCCATGCGGATCAGCGCCTTGGTCTTTGCCGCCGGGGTGAGGCTGAGGGCCGGAAGCGCGAAGAGTTCGTCGGGGCCTGCAGCATGGTTATCGCCGCGGTTCATCATCAGGACCACATCGGGCTTGGCCTCGATGATCGCCTCCTCCGTCAATGCCTTGTAACCGGGCGAGGTGCCGACGGCGTTGACCGCGCCGGCAAGCTCGATGATGCCGGCGGCGGCGGTGCCGGTACCGGAGGCGAGGATTCTGCCGCCCTGGGTGCTCAGAACGAAGAGGACACGCTTGCGCTCGGCTTGCGGGCGAGCGGCACTGTCGGCCACGGCGGCGGCGAGATCTCTCTCCACGGATTGCGCGAGCGTTTCGGCCTTTTCCTTCACGCCGAGGAAAGCTCCGACCGCGCGGATCTTGTTGACGATGCCGTCCTTGTCATAGGTCTCGGGGATGCTGGTGAAGGGAATGTTCGCCTCTTGGAGCACGGCGAGCGTTTCCGGCGGGCCGCTGCCCTCGACGGCCACGATTGCCGTCGGGTTGACGGCAAGAACGCCTTCGGGCGCCAATCGCCGCATGTAGCCGACATCCGGCAGCTTGGTCGCCCCCTCCGGGTAAATGCTGGTGGAATCGCGGCCGACGAGGCGGTTCTCCTCGCCGAGCGCATAGATGATTTCGGTGATCGCGCCGCCCACCGAGACGACGCGGGAGGTGTCCGGCTGCTCGAGCACCTCGGCCATCGCCGGGCGCAGGAACGGAGGAGTTCCCGGCGCAAGCAGGGGCAGAACGAAAGGCGCCGACAGCGCGAAGGCCGCGAGGGCCATTTCCCAACGCCGAAGACGGCGGATACCGAAGCCGTTCATCATCACTTCCTTTGATCTGTGCGTGTCGTCCCAAATCGCCGCCCGGTTGGGCGGCGCCATCAGGCCGCGACGACGGCTTCCAGGCGGGGCAGCGCCTCGACCAGGCTGCGCCATTCGGCCCTCTCCGAGGAACCTTCCTTCCGCTTTCCGAAAAACTGGATGATCATCTCGCCCTTGGCGTCGAGCGCTTCGAGGGAGGTCACGTGTCCGTCGGCGGTCGGCTTACGCACGGCCCAGAGTTCGGCGATGTGATCGGTGCGCAGATGCAGATGGAAGGTTTCGTCCATCACGTTCAGCCACGGCCCCATGGTACCGATCTTGACGACCGGACCGGAATGAATCTGGATGACGCCGCGGTTGCCGACGAAGCACATGATCGGCAGGGCCGTCTCTGCAGCATTGCGCATCATCATCTCGATGCAGGCCGTGTCGAGCCGCCAGGCAAAGTCGTCGCCGATCGCGTGCAGCGCCCGGCGCCGTCCGATATTGAGCTTGCGCAACATGCCGGGGAACTGATGCGTGTCCGTGAGCTTCGACCAGCGGTCGCGCAGCTCCGCCGTATCGACTGCAGCATCGGCCGAATCGTCGTCCGTGGGCGCGCCGGGATCGGCGATGAAGTCCTGCGACTGATCGTCCAGGCGAAGGTCTTCGACGATCGTCTCATAGGCGGCCAGGTTCGAGAGAGGACGCAGGTGAACCTTGTGGACGGCATTGCCCCACTTGTCGAAGAACTGCAGGCTGCGGCGAACCTCCCCTGTCGCATCCGTCTTGGTCACGGCGAAACCATGTGCCCAGGCGCCGGGAAAGATACGCAGGTCGATTTCGGGACCAAGCACCAGAGCCGCGCCGTGCCCTTGCTTGATGTTCTCGTAGACGCCGACCTTTTCGTGGACGGCGCTTTCGTTGCGGGTAAGCGCAAGGACTTCGCCTAGCTCCTCGACGCGCTCGAGGAAGCGGCTGGCGCTGCAGTCGATCCGGACGGCGGTGAGGCCGCATTCGGCAGCGACGAGCGCTGCCTCGGAAATGCCGAGCTTCGCGGCGATGTCGCGTTCGCGCAGCTTCGGATTCTCGGTGCGATAGGCCCGGATATCGGATGGGGTGGGGTGAGCGCTCTCAGTCATCGTCATCTCGCTACTTGTTCAAAATCAGCTTGCCCTGGCGGGTGATCTTCATCCGGTAGATCGCCCCGTCGTGGGAAATGAGAATCTCGTTGTGGCCGCGGAATAGGTCGTGGCTCTCCACGATCGGTTGCGGCCGGTTAAGCGGCGTCCCGGTCTGCGGGGATCGTGGATTATCGTTGTCGTTCGGTGTCACGGTTTTGCCGGTTCGCGAGTAGGAGACGAGACGAGTGCGTCATCCATTGATCCCGCCCATTCCAGTTAGTATCTTGACTTCACTACTCATATTTCATTAAGGACGCAATACCGGAATGTTGCGGTCAAGTTAAAAGGAACGCGTGCGGGAACCGAAAGGACCGCCGCGGACAGCGAGTGGTGCCAGGATGACTTATTTTTCCCGTTTTGCCTTTGCGGCCTTTGCAGCTCTCTTCACGGCAGGGGCAGCCGGAGCGCAGGATGCTGCCGCGCCAGCCGGCCTTTCGATCGAGCTCAACGAGATCGCGTCGTCGGAAAAGGGATGCAAGTTGACCTTCGTCGCCAGTAGCGCGCTCGCTCTTTCGAAGGTCTCGTTCGAATTCGTGCTCTTCGATCAGAAAGGTCTGGTCGAGCGCATGGCCGTGCTCGATTTCAGGGATCTTCCCGCGGGCAAGACGAAAGTCAGGCAATTCGATCTGCCGGGTACGAAGTGCGAGGCGGTGAAAAGCCTGCTGATCAACGATGCGCCGACCTGCGTCGGCGAAGGCATCGACAAGGGTGCATGTATGACGGGCCTGAAGACCGGCTCGAAATCGGCCGTGGAGCTCAAGGGCTGAGGTTCGCGTTCGCGAAATTGCCGGCGGAAGGCAAGACAGAATGAAACACATGGTGAAATGGGCGGCGGCGATCGGCCTTTCCCTGCTGGCGCACGCCGGCGGGGCGATGTTGCTTGCTCCTGATGAGGAAAAGGAGCTGGCGCTCATCGCCGGCGGCTCCACCGTGGAAGTGTCGCTGATGGGCAACGCCTTCGAAGATGCCGTTCAGGCGGGAGACCCATCCGAAGTGGTGGAGCCGACGGAAGAGACGCCCGAGGAACTGAAGCCGACCGAGATCGAACCGACGGAAGAGGTGGTCGAAGCCGTAGAGCCGGTGCCGACCGAACCTGTTGCCCAGGAGCCGTCCGAGATGACGCCGACGGAGGCGGACGTCATACTTCCCGCGGAAGAAATGCCGGCGAGCCAGGTCGAAGAAGCAGACGTGATCGCAAGCATCGCTCCGGCCGAGACCGTCATTCCGCAGGAGAGACCGGACCCTGAGGAAGTCTTGAAGCCCGAGGTCGAGAAGGTCGAGCCGAAGAAGGAGCCGGCGAAGAAAAAGAAGGTCGTCCGAAAAAAGGCAGGTGAGGGCGGCGCCCAGGCGAAATCGCAGAAAAAGGGCAAGACCGACGGCGTGGAGAATGCCACGGCGGCTGCCGCCACCGGAGAAAGCCGCGGTGCATCGCGGGAAATCGGCAATGCCGCGGTGTCGAACTATCCCGGCAAGGTCAGAAGAAAGCTGACCCGCGCTATTCGCTACCCGGCCGAGGCCAGACGGCAGGGGCTGCGCGGTGTTGCCCATGTCAGCTTTACCGTAACTTCCGGTGGTGGGGTGGCAAGGGTCGGCATAACGAAAAGCGCCGGTTCACCCGTCCTCGATCAGGCGGCGTTGGAAACCGTGCGCCGGGCGGCACCTTTCCCGGCCATTCCCGCCGGTGCGGGCCGCGACAGATGGGAATTCAACATACCGGTGTCCTTCACCCGGTGAATTCAGGCTGTGGAATCTGCTTCCGCGAGCGAGGAAAATGTCGCGAAGGCGAGCATCGAATATATGATAAAAACACTCATGTTTATACTTTACTCCTGCTATCAAGTTTTATAGGTTGCCTCCGTCACGCAACCGATCGGTGTGTGCGAAATCTGATTGGCGATGGGTCGCAGGGCCGGCGTCGCGGAGCAAGACGGAGACGACGGATGGGTGGCAAGCGGCACCAGAATGCAGGCAAGGGCGGCAAAGGCAGGGCAAAGGATGCGCAGAGCGAGCCGCAATCCAATGCCGGAAAGGCGACGCTCGAGGGCCGCAGCTTCCTCTATGTCGGCGGACGCGACTGCCAGGTTGCACATCTGCGCCAGATCGCCAGTTCCTACGGCGCGGAACTCATCCACCATGACGGCGGTTTACGGGAGGCGGTATCGCGCATCGATCGCGTCCTGCCCTCGGTCGACTGCGTCTTCTGCCCGATCGACTGCATCAGCCACGATGCGTGTCTTCGCGTGAAGACCGGCTGCAAGAAGTGGGGCAAGGCCTTCGTGCCGTTGCGCAACGGCTCGAAGTCGAGTCTCGAGCGAGCGCTTCAGGATCTGACCGGAAACGGCAGCGAGAACTGAATCTTTTACGAGCGGTCAGACGAGATTCGCCGGCCGCATGGAGCTTCCAATGCATGACGAACGTCCCGATCAGATGACGATGATCGGTCTCCACAAACTCGCTTCGCAATTCGGTGACGGACTGGTTCCCGAGCTCTACGAGCTTCTCACGCGCCGAGCACGGATGCTCGAGGAAAACGAAAACGTGACCGAGTTTCCGACCTGGCAAGCGCGCCCGCCGGCGAGGGATCCTCTCGGCCTTGCGCCGCCGAGCGGGGGAGCTGTCCTGCCGTTTCCGTCAACGATCGCGCAGCCCGTCTCGCAAAAGAAGGCCTAGATCGCTTCCAGGAAACGTGTGTAACCGCTTCCGTCCGGAAGTGCGTTGGACCAAGGGTTAGGGCATTCCAGTGTTTCCATGAAACATTGGGATGCGCTAATAGTTGAGGCGCGGGATGCGGGCGAAAAACCGCACACACTTTCCTCATCCCGCTACAGGAGAGCTAGCCATGTTTTTCGCCATGAACCGTTTCCGTGTCGCAGCCGGCCAGGAGGAGGCCTTCGAGGCGGTCTGGAAGGCGCGGGACTCTTCTCTCTCGGAGATGCCGGGTTTCATCGAATTCCATCTGCTGCGCGGCGACAGCGTGCCGGAGGAAGGCTACACGCCTTTTATTTCGAAATCGGCCTGGGAGACCAAGGACGCCTTCATCGCCTGGACCAAGTCCGATAATTTCCGGGCGGCGCACCGAAGCGCCGGCGAAAACAAGGCAATGTATCTCGGTCCCCCGAAGTTCGAGGGCTTTACCGTCGTCGAGGGTGCCTGATCTTCAGCGCGCTCGCCGCGATCAGACGGTCCTCCTCACGCTTCCGGGCGCAGGAATGCCCCGATCGCGACGGCAAGCCAGCCGGCCATCATCGTCAGGCCCCCGAGCGGCGCCGACATTGGGAAGAGGCCGTGGCCCGAGAAATGGCGCATGGTGAGGTCTCCGGCAAAGAGTGCCGTGCCTGCCGCCAGCAGCAAGGCGGCGAGGGCGGCGGTGCGGAAGTGCGCCCATCCGGCATGAAGCGCGACGAGCGCCGGTGCGTGGGCGAGGCACATGGCCGATGCGCCGCCGAGAAGACGCGGATCGCCATGCGAAGCGGCGGCGGCACTCGCGACGCCGAAGAGGCCCATGAGGCCGGCTACGAAAAGCATGGTCGAGCGCAGTCCGCTGTTCGGCATCCTGGCTATTCCTTGTTCTGCATATGATGGGCGAGCCGGGTGATCGGCTCCAGAATGATCTCCCTCAGCTTCGGGTGGGAGACGGTTTCTTCGAGTGCGCGGGTGAAGCAGAAAAGCCATTCGTCGCGCTCGACAGGCCCGATCCCGGCAATGAAGTGCCGGCGACGCAGCATGGGGTGGCCGCGTTTCTGCACATAGATCGGCGGTCCACCGAGCCAGCCGGTCAGATATTCGTAGAACTTTTCCTCGCTGCCGGTCAGATCCGGCGGGTGGATGGCGCGGCAGTTCGCCGCCTCGGGCAGGCTGTCCATCAGTTCGTAGAAGCGCCGCGTCAGGGCGCGCACGGTGGCGTCGCCACCGATCGCCTCGTAAAGCGTCGTCGTTTGCGGTTCCGTCATGGTCACGTTCCTCGCCGGGATTGGTACAGCGCGCGACCCGGGCGGGCAATGCCTTGCCATTCCTTCGCTTGCGGCTTTTCGGCGCGGCAGTGATCGTCGTCTGCCTTCCGCGCGACAATCATCGCCCCGAGGAAAGCCACTTGACAAACCGTCCAGACGGTATGTTTATGAGCTATGACAAACGCGCCTTCAAGAAAGAAGCAGCCGCAACGCGTCCGCCGGCAATTGCTGGAGGTCGCGGGACGCCTGTCGCTGGAGCAGGGCATCGCCGCGGTGACCCTCGACGCCGTATCGCAGGCGGCGGGTGTCAGCAAAGGCGGGCTGTTGCACCATTTCCCGAACAAGCTGGCTCTGCTCGACGCCCTCTTCGATGACCTCGTCGTGCGTTTCGACAGCGCCCTCGACGAAGCGATGGCCGGAGATGACGTCGAGAAGGGACGCTTTACGCGTGCCTATCTCGGCGTCTGTTTCGCGCTCGATGCGGAGGCGCAAGGCTGGCAGATGCTCACCATTGCGCTCCTGGCCGAGCCGCACCTCAAGGAGCGTTGGCGCGAATGGGTGGCGCGCCGGTCCGCGCAATTCGCCGCGACGGACAGTTCGCCAAATTGCCTGCTCGCCCGCTTCGCCGCCGATGGCGTCTGGCTGTCGGATCTGATGCGCAGCCACGACATCGAAGCGTCGACCAGGGCGATCCTGCTTCAGAAACTCAACGCGCTTTCGCTGGAATAGAGGGCAGACCCGTGCCGCTTTCCCATACTTCGATCGGAGACGTTCCGTGAATCCCGCCACGCTCTACACCGTTCTGGTGATCGCCATCGTCTTCGAAGTGCTCGGCACGTCCGCCATGCAGGCGGCGCAGCACTTCACGCGGCTGACGCCCACCGTGCTCATGATTCTGTGCTACGCGGTCGCCTTCTTCTTCCTCTCCTATGCGCTCCGCTACATCCCGGTCGGCATCGCCTATGCGCTCTGGAGTGGCCTCGGCATCGTGCTGATCTCGATCGCCGGCTACGTGGTTTTCGGTCAGAAGCTCGATCTGCCGGCCATTCTCGGGCTGGGGCTCATCATCGCCGGCGTGCTGGTACTCAACCTCTTCTCGAAATCCACGTTCCATTGATCGCGGGGACGATCGAGGCCGGCTTCCTGCAAGTTTTCGCTACAGCCTATCCACTGAAATTCCCTGATATTCATTGAAATGCGCAATCCGTTTCAATAGCATCGCCTTTCGTCTCCGTCCGGACGCGAGGTGGCGATGTCCCATCCGATCCCCCTGATATAACGAAGGAAATTTGGGAATGCAGGCGGTTTTCGACGGCCATAACGATGTGCTTTTGCGCCTTTGGCAACATGCACGCGGCGGTGCCGACCCGGTGGCCGAGTTTTCGGAAGGCACCGATAAGGGCCACATCGATGCGGCGCGCGCCAAGGCAGGCGGTCTCGCAGGCGGCCTCTGTGCGATTTACGTCCCGTCCGGCGATCTGGTGCTCAAGACGCCGGATGAGAATGGCCATTACGCGACGCCCATGGCGGCGCCGCTCGACCACTTGCCGTCGCTCGCGACCGCCATGGAGCTCGCAGACATCGCGTTCAAGCTCGACCGTGCCGGCGCCTGGCGGCTTTGCCGTTCGGTTGAAGAGATACGCGCGGCAATGGCCGACGAGGTGTTTGCTGCCGTCCTGCATATGGAGGGCTGCGAGGCGATCGGGCCCGACCTCGCGGCGCTGGAGACCTTCCACGCCGCCGGACTTCGCTCGCTCGGCCCCGTATGGAGCCGCCATAACGTGTTCGGTCATGGCGTTCCCTTCGCCTACCCGATGTCGCCCGATACGGGGGCCGGCCTTACCGAAGCCGGCTTCGAACTCGTGCGCGCCTGCAACCGGCTCGGCATTCTGATCGACCTCGCGCACATCACGGAAAAGGGTTTCTGGGACGTGGCCAAGACGACCGACCAGCCGCTCGTCGCCAGCCATTCCAATGTTCATGCGCTGACGCCGGTCGCCCGTAACCTGACCGACCGGCAGCTCGACGCCATCCGCGAGAGCCGCGGCATCGTCGGCCTCAACTATGCGACGACGATGCTGCGCCCCGATGGGCAGGAGAACGCCGCGACGCCGCTTTCCGACATGGTCCGCCACGTCGACTATCTGGTCGAACGTATCGGTATCGATTGCGTGGCGCTCGGATCGGACTTCGACGGCGCGACCATCCCCGAGGAAATCGCCGACGCGGCGGGAAATCAGAAGCTCGTTGCCGCGCTGGAAGACGCCGGATATGGTGACGCCGACCTGGCGAAAATATGCCGGGAGAACTGGCTGAGAGTTCTGGGTCAGGCGTGGCACAAGCCTGCCTGATCATCATGAAGAAAAGCCCGAGAAGGGTTAAAAGAGGGAAGCGCGATATGATGCACAAGCTCAACGGACGTTTTCGAGTTCTTGCCGCCTCGGCGGCACTCGCCATGGCAATGGGTGCGGCCCAGCCGTCCTTCGCGGAAACGCCGAAGGATACGCTGGTCGAGGGCTTCGCGTTCGACGACATCATCACCATGGATCCGGGCGAAGCTTTCGAGCTGTCGACCGCCGAGATGACCAGCAACACCTACAGCCTGCTCGTCCGGCTCGATCTCAACGACACGTCCAAGGTCATCGGCGACCTCGCCGAAAGCTGGACGGTCTCCGATGACGGCCTGACCTATACGTTCAAGCTCAAGTCCGGCATGAAATTCGCCTCCGGCAATCCGATCACCGCCGAGGACGTCGCCTATTCGTTCGAACGCGCCGTCAAGCTCGACAAGAGCCCGGCCTTCATTCTTACGCAGTTCGGCCTCACCGGCGACAACGTCACGGAAAAGGCGAAGGCCGCCGACGCCGAGACCTTCGTCTTCACGGTCGACCAACCCTACGCGCCGAGCTTCGTGCTCAACTGTCTCACGGCGACCGTCGCCTCCGTCGTGGACAAGAAGCTCGTGCTCGAGCACGTGAAATCCGTTACGCCGAGCGACGAATACAAATACGACAACGACTTCGGCAATGAATGGCTGAAGACCGGTTACGCCGGATCCGGTCCGTTCAAGCTGCGCGAATGGCGCGCAAACGAGGTCGTGGTTCTGGAGCGCAACGAAAACTTCTACGGCGAACCGGCGAAACTCGCCCGCGTCATCTACCGTCACATGAAGGAAAGCTCCGGCCAGCGGCTGGCGCTCGAAGCCGGCGACATCGACGTGGCGCGAAACCTCGAGCCGGGCGACTACGAGGCGGTCGGCAAGAATGCCGATCTGGCGATGGCGAGCGCGCCGAAGGGCACGGTCTACTACATCAGTCTCAACCAGAAGAACGAGACGCTGGCAAAACCCGAGGTGCAGCAGGCCTTCAAGTATCTGGTCGACTATGACGCGATCGGCTCGACGCTGATCAAGGGCATAGGCGAGATTCACCAGAGCTTCCTGCCGAAGGGCGTGCTTGGTGCTCTCAACGAGAACCCCTACACGTTCGACGTTGCCAAGGCGAAGGAACTGCTGGCGAAGGCGGGTTATCCCGACGGCTTCACGGTCACGATGGATGTGCGCAACACCCAGCCGGTGACCGGCATTGCCGAATCTTTCCAGCAGACGCTGGCCGAGGCGGGCGTGAAGCTCGAAATCATTCCCGGTGACGGCAAGCAGACGCTGACCAAGTACCGCGCCCGCAACCACGATATGTATATCGGTCAGTGGGGCATGGATTATTTCGATCCGCACTCCAATGCCGATACCTTCACCAACAATCCGGACAATTCCGACGAAGGCACGAACAAGACGCTCGCCTGGCGCAACGCCTGGGACGTTCCGGAACTCAGCAAGAAGACCAAGGACGCGCTCCTCGAACGCAACAGCGCCAAGCGCGCCGATATCTACAAGGAGCTGCAGAAGACGGTTCTCGAGAATAGTCCTTTCATCCTGATCTTTCAGCAGACGGAGGTCGCCGGCCTCCGTGGCAACGTCGAGGGCTTCAAGCTCGGACCGAGCTTCGACACCAACTACGTCTGGAACGTATCCAAGGAATAGTCGAAAGGACCGTTCCCTTGAGCATGAGCGGAATTGAACCCATGAGCGGGCGCCGGCGCGCCCGTTCCCGGAAGGCGTTTGTCGCGGTACTGCAGTTTCTCGTCGTCGTGGCAACCACCTATCTCGGCCTTCTCGCCGTCACCTTCTTCATCGGCCGCGTCATCCCGATCGATCCGGTGCTCGCCGTTCTCGGCGATCGGGCGCCGAATCACGTCGTGGAACGCACGCGCGAGGCGATGGGGCTCAACCTGCCGCTTTACCAGCAGTTCTTCATCTATTGCCGGCAAGCATTCACCGGCGACTTCGGGACCTCGGTGCTGACCACCAATCCGGTCATGGCGGATATCCGCCGCGTCTTTCCGGCCACCATGGAACTCGCGACGCTCGGAACCCTGATCGGCGCATTCATCGGCGTGCCGCTGGGCGTTCTCGCCGCCGTCAAGCGCGGCAGCATCGCCGACCAGGTTGTTCGCGTCATCGGCCTCGTCGGCTATTCCGTGCCGATCTTCTGGCTGGCATTGCTCGCGCTGCTCGTCTTCTATGCGCGGCTGCAATGGGTCGCCTATCCCGGCCGCATCGATATCGTCTACGAATACAGCTTCACGCCGGCCACCGGTTTCTACCTCCTGGACTCGGCCTGGCAGGGCCAATGGGACGTTTTCCGCGACGTCTTCCGGCACATCATCCTGCCGGCTTCGCTGCTCGGCTATTTCTCGCTCGCCTATATCAGCCGCATGACCCGCAGCTTCATGCTGAACGAGCTGCAGCAGGAATATATCGTTGCGGCGCGAGCCAAGGGCCTTTCGGAGGCGCGGATCATATGGACGCACGCGCTGCGCAATGCGGCGGTTCCACTGGTGACGGTGATCGCGCTCTCCTATGCCGGCCTGCTCGAAGGGTCGGTCCTGACGGAGACCGTATTCGCCTGGCCGGGGCTCGGCCTCTACATCACCAATTCACTGCAGAATGCCGACATGAATGCCGTTCTCGGCGGCACGATCATCATCGGATCGGTCTTCATCGCCATCAATCTCCTGTCCGATCTTCTCTACCGCACGCTTGACCCGAGGACGCGCGCCCGATGAGCCTTGCCACCGAAACACGCCCGATGACGCGCCGCGAGTGGCTGCTTTCAGATCGCCCGCAGTCGCGAACCCAGGCTCGGCTCGGCCGCGCCTATATGACCTGGCGGCGCTTCTCCGCCAACCGGCTTGCGGTGCTCGGCCTTTGCATTCTGCTGGCGCTCGTATTCGTTGCGATCTTCGCCGATGCGCTCGCGCCTCACTCTCCGGTCATCGGAAACCTTGCCGGCGCGCGGCTTCTGCCGCCCGGCAGCGAAGGCTACCTGCTCGGCACGGACGACCAGGGCCGCGATATTCTCTCCCGGCTGATACACGGTTCGCGGCTGACGCTCCTCGTCGTCCTTCTCGTCGCAGTCATCGCGGCACCGGTCGGCCTGATCGTCGGCGCCGTCGCCGGCTATGCCGGCGGATGGGTCGACGCGGTCCTCATGCGCATCACCGACATCTTCCTCGCCTTTCCGAAGCTCGTGCTCGCGCTCGCCTTCGTCGCGGCGCTCGGCCCGGGGATCGAAAATGCGGTGATCGCGATCGCCATCACCTCCTGGCCGCCCTATGCGCGCATCGCCCGCGCCGAAACGCTGACGGTGCGCAATTCCGATTACATCGCCGCTGTGCGGCTGATGGGCGCGTCGCCTCTGCGCATCGTCTTCCGCCATGTCATGCCCATGTGCATGTCGTCGCTGATCGTCCGCGTTACGCTCGACATGGCCGGCATCATCCTGACGGCCGCTGGCCTCGGCTTCCTCGGCCTCGGCGCGCAACCGCCGCTGCCGGAATGGGGCGCCATGATCGCCTCCGGCCGGCGCTTCATCCTCGACCAGTGGTGGGTGGCGACCATGCCCGGCATCGCCATCCTGATCGTCAGCCTCGGCTTCAACCTGCTCGGTGACGGGCTGCGCGATGCGCTCGATCCTCGGGAGAGCGGCCAATGAGCGCGCTTCTGACAGTCGAGGACCTCCGGGTCCGGTTCCCGACGCGCACCGGGGTTGTCGAGGCCGTTCGCGGGGTTTCCTTTACCCTCGGGCGCGAGCGCCTCGGCATCGTCGGCGAAAGCGGCTCCGGCAAGTCGCAGACGGGCCGTGCCATCATGGGGCTGACGCCGCCGCACGCGGAAGTGACGGCGAAACGGCTTGCCTTCGAAGGGATCGATCTTCTTTCGGCCTCCCCAAAACTCCGGCGGGACCTGCGTGGCAAGCGCATCGCCATGATCCTGCAGGATCCGAAGTATTCGCTGAACCCGGTGATGAGCATTGGACGGCAGATCGTCGAGACCTTGCGGCGGCATGAGAAGGTCGGCCGCGCGGAAGCGCGGGAGAGGGCGCTCGACATGCTCGCAGCCGTGCAGATACGCGATGCTTCCCGCGTCTTCGACCTTTATCCGCACGAGGTCTCGGGCGGCATGGGACAACGGGCGATGATCGCGATGATGCTGGTTGCCGGGCCGGAGCTCCTGATCGCGGACGAGCCGACCTCGGCGCTCGACGTGACGGTTCAGCTCGAAGTCCTCGCGATCCTCGACAAGCTGGTGGCGGAACGCGGCATGGGGCTGATCTTCGTCTCGCACGACCTGCGCCTCGTCTCCTCCTTCTGCGACCGCGTTCTGGTGATGTATGCGGGCAGGATCGTCGAGGAGATCGCCGCTTCGGAACTCGGCAATGCCAAACATCCCTATACACGAGGTCTCCTGAACTGCATGCCGGTGATCGGGTCGGATCGCCATCCATTGCCGGTGCTCGACCGCAAACCGGAGTGGGCGCTATGACCGAGGCCGTATCCGTCGAAAATCTGAGCGTCGTCTTCGACGAGTTCAAGGCGCTCGATGCCGTCCGCGTGGATGTCGCGAAGGGCGAGTCCTTCGGCCTCGTCGGCGAATCCGGCTCGGGCAAGTCCACCCTGCTGCGCGCCGTCGCCGGCCTCACCGCGGCAAGTGAAGGAACGATCCGGGTTTCAGGCCGCGAGGTTCGTGGCACGCGTCGTGACAAGGCCTTTTATCGGGCGGTGCAAATGGTGTTCCAGGATCCTTACGGTTCGCTGCATCCGCGCCAGACGGTCGACCGGCAGCTGATGGAGCCTCTGGCGATCCACGGCATCGGCGACGGCGAGCGCCGCATCCTGAAGGCCCTGGACGAGGTGGGCCTCGGATCCGGTTTCCGCTTCCGCTATCCGCACCAGCTCTCCGGTGGCCAGCGCCAGCGCGTCGCGATCGCACGCGCCCTCATCTTGGAACCCTCGATCCTGCTCCTCGACGAGCCGACCTCGGCGCTCGACGCGTCCGTGCAGGCCGAAGTGCTGAACCTCCTCGAAGAGGTGCGGCGGGACCGCGGCCTGACCTTCATCATGGTGAGCCACGATCTCGGCGTCGTCACCCATATGTGCGAACGGCTGGCGGTGATGCAGAACGGCCGCGTTGTGGAGCGGCTGACCTCGGCAGACCTGGTCGCCGGCCGCATTGCGGAGGAATATACGCGCAATCTCATGGTCGCGAGCAAGGGGTTCCGGCGGGAAGCGGTGGCACGAAGCGTGTAGGGTACCCCTCCGCCCGGCAGGGGGGCTGCTGCCACCTTCACCCGGATCGCGCTTTAACCCCGCGGCAGCTTGTCCCGTCCGATCAGCGCGCCATGGTGACCGATCACGGCGGCCGCAACACGGGCGGCGAAGACCGCGGCATCGGCCGGACTGTCGCCGCTGGCAAGACGGGCGAGGAAGGAGCCGTTGAAGCTGTCGCCGGCGCTGGTCGTATCGACGACGGCGGAAACCTGCGACGCGGGAACGTGAACCCGGTCTTCACCCGTAAAATCGAGCGTGACGCCGTTTTCACCATCCTTGACCACAACGTTTTCGGCGCCGAGTTCCCGATAGCGCTCGATCGTCGCTTCCACGGATGCATCGCCGAAATGCGTGGCCTCGTCGTCGAAGCTCGGCATCACCATCGTTGCGGCCCGCGCACCGGCTTCGATCGTCGCGCGCATCCGTGCGGCGTCGTCCCAAAGGCGTGGCCGGATGTTCGGATCGAAGACGACCTGCCGCCCGCCCGCCTTTGCCCGCCGAAGCTCGGCAAGCAATGTTTCTGCCGCCTCCGGCGACAGGATCGCCAGGGTGATTCCCGAGAAGAACACCACATTCGCCGCCTCGATCGCCGTCCGGAGCCGATCGGGATCGTCCGCGAGCAGTTTCGCAGCGGAAGTCCAGCGCCAGTAGGAAAAGCTGCGCTCGCCATTCTTGAGGTGGATCATATAGAGGCCGGGCGTTCGCCCTTCGATCCTGCGGATGTGCGCCGCGCCGACGCCGGTGCTCTCGATGAAGGCCAGCAGCTCGTCCGAAACCGTGTCGGTTCCGACGGCCGTGAAATAATCGACCGTCCAGTCCGCCGGCAGGAAGAGCCGGGCGTAATAGGCGGTATTGAAGGTGTCGCCGGCATAGCCCTTGCGCAGCATGTCGCCTTCCGCCTGCATGAGCTCCACCATGCATTCGCCGATCGAAAGCAGTTTGCCCGTCATTCAGTCCTCCCTTTCCGCTGATCCGAATTAAGCGCATGTCACTGCGCGAGCAAGCGAATGTTGACGGCGGCGTTTACTCGAAGAAGCGGTGAAGATAAATCTGGGTTGCTGAACCAACCATGGAGAGCTGCGCATGCCGGCGGCATCTGGATCGAACGAAAACTGGTGGCGCGGAGCGGTGATCTATCAGGTCTATCCGCGCTCCTTCCAGGATACGGACGGCGACGGAATGGGCGACCTTCGCGGTGTCACCCGGCGGCTTCCCCATATCGCCTCGCTCGGGGTCGACGCCATCTGGCTTTCGCCCTTCTTCACGTCGCCCCAGGCCGACATGGGCTATGACGTTTCGGATTATTGCGACGTCGATCCCATGTTCGGCACGCTCGCAGATTTCGACGAGATGCTGGCGGAGGCCCATCGGCTGGGGCTCAAGGTGATCATCGACCAGGTGATCTCGCATACATCCGACCGGCACCCCTGGTTCGTCGAAAGCCGCTCGAGCCGGAGCAATGCCATGGCGGATTGGTATGTGTGGGCCGACCCGAAGCCGGACGGAACGGCGCCGAACAACTGGCTTTCGATCTTCGGCGGTCCGGGCTGGGAATGGGACGGGGTGCGCCGGCAATATTACCTGCATAACTTCCTGTCTTCGCAGCCGGACCTCAACTTCCACAACCCGGAGGTTCAGGAGGCGGTGCTCGCGACGGTCCGCTTCTGGCTCGATCGCGGGGTCGACGGTTTCAGGCTCGATACGGCGAATTTCTATTTCCACGACAAGCTTCTGCGGGACAATCCGCCGCTGGTGCCGGATCCGGATGCAACGAGCCGCGATGCTCCGGAGGTCAATCCCTACGGCATGCAGGACCACCTCTATGACAAGACGCAGCCGGAAAACCTCGGTTTCCTGCGCCGGTTTCGAGCGCTGCTCGATGAATATGGCGGCCGTGCGACGGTGGGGGAGGTCGGCGACGGGTCACGCTCGCTGCAGACGGTTGCCGCCTATACGAGCGGCGGCGACAAGCTGCACATGTGCTATACCTTCGACCTGCTCGGGCCGGAATTCACCGCGCGCCACTTCCGCCGCTGCGTCGAGAATTTCCAGTCTACGGTGACGGACGGCTGGGTCTGCTGGGCCTTCTCCAATCACGACGTCATGCGTCATGTCAGCCGCTTCGCGCCGCGCGAGGCCGACCGGCAGCGCGTGGCGAAGCTTGCGATCTCGCTGCTTGCCAGCCTTCGAGGCACCATCTGCCTTTATCAGGGAGAGGAGCTCGGCCTGCCGGAGGCGGAGCTTGCCTTCGAAGAATTGCGCGACCCATACGGTATCCGCTTCTGGCCGGCCTTCGCCGGACGCGACGGGTGCCGGACCCCGATGGTCTGGGAACGAGAGCTGACGAATGCCGGCTTTTCCGAGGGGGCTCCCTGGTTGCCGGTGCGCGACGGGCACCGAAGGCTGGCGGTGGATGCACAGGAGGGCGTCGAAGGATCGGTGCTCGAGCATTATCGCCAGACCCTTGCGTTCCGTCGGGCGCAGTCCGCGCTGGTCGACGCAGACATGACCTTCCTGGGCACCAACCAGGACCTTCTGGTCTTCACCAGAGAAAAGGAAGGCGAGCGGCTGCTGTTCGTCTTCAACCTGACCCAGGAGCCGCAGACGTTTCACCTTCCGACGACGCTCGTCGCCGAGCCGCATCCCATGCCCGGTTTTGCACCGGTTTTCGCTGATAATGCGATCAGTCTCGCCGCGCTCGACGTTTTCTGCGGAAGGTTGCGCTAGTGGAGTCGAGGTGCGGCTGCGTCAGCGAATGCCGCGCCTCGACCCTCACCCGATCAGCATGAACCTGTCCACATCGACAAGCCCGCGGTCGGAAATCTTCAAATGCGGGATCACCGGCAGCGGCAGGAAGGCGAGTTGCAGGAAGGGCTCTTCCAGCGTGGCGCCCAGCGCAAAGGCGGCCTGACGCAGATGGTGTAGCGTATCGCGCACGCGCTCGTGCGGTTCTAGGCTCATCAGGCCGGCGACGGGCAGGGCGATCTCGCCGGTGACCTTGCCGTCCTCGACGACGACGAAGCCGCCTTTGATCTCGCCGAGCCGGTTGGCGGCGACAGCCATGTCCTCCTCGCTCACGCCGACGACACAGATATTGTGGCTGTCGTGGCCGACCGTGGAGGCGATCGCGCCCTTTTTCAGGCCGAAGCCCTGGACGAAGCCATTGGCATGATTGCCATTGACCCCGTGGCGCTCGATCACGGCGACCTTGATGATGTCGCGGTCGAGATCGACGCCGGTCCGGTTGCCTTCGGCGGGCAGGCGATATCGGCGGTGTTCGGTGATGATCTTGCCGGGCAGAACGCCGAGCACCGAAGTCTCGCCTTCATTGTAGGGGAGGCCGAAGTCCGCAGCCTTGACCTCGCGTGCCTTGACGCTGTCGAGCCCCACCGGCTCGACCGGCTTGCGCCCGGCGAAGAGAGCATCCGTAACGCGCCGGCCGGCGGAGAGGACGAGTTCGGCCTTGCAATTTTCCAGGCTGTCGACGACGACGAGGTCGGCGCGCCAGCCAGGTGCCACGAGGCCGCGATCGCGCAGGCCGAAGGCGCGCGCGGCGGAAATCGAAGCGGCACGATAGATGGCGAGCGGCTCGACGCCGGCGGCGATAGCCGTGCGGATCATGTGGTCGAGATGGCCCTGCTCGGCGATATCGAGCGGGTTGCGGTCGTCGGTGCAGAGGGCCAGATAGGGCGACAGCCGCTCGGTGAGAATCGGCATGAGGGCCTGCAGGTCCTTGGAAACGGAACCTTCGCGAACGAGGATGTGCATGCCCTTGCGTATCTTTTCGAGCGCTTCCTCCGCGCTCGTGCATTCGTGATCGGTGCGGATCCCTGTGGCGAGATAGCCGTTCAGTTCCTTGCCGCGGAGAAGGGGGGCATGGCCGTCGATATGACCGTCTTGGAAGGCATCGAGCTTGGCGAGGCAAACCGGATCCTTGTTGACCACACCGGGAAAGTTCATGAACTCGGCAAGGCCGATCACCTTCGGGTGGTGGCGGAAGGGCGTGAGGCGCTCGACCGGCAGGTCGGCACCGGACGTTTCCAGGTGGGTCGCCGGCACGCAGGAGGAGAGCTGGACGCGGATGTCCATGATCGTCTCTGTCGCCGAATCCAGGAAATATTGTATGCCTTCGGTGCCGAGCACATTGGCGATCTCGTGCGGATCGCAGATAACAGTGGTGATGCCGAGCGGCAGCACGCAGCGGTCGAATTCGTGCGGGGTGACGAGCGACGATTCGATGTGGAGATGCGTGTCGATGAAGCCGGGAACGACGATGCGGCCGGTAACGTCGATCTCCTCACGGCCCTGATAGTCGCCGCAGGTGCCGACGATCCGCTCGCCCGAAACGGCGATGTCGGAGGCGACCAGCTCGCCGGTGACCAGATCGAAGAACCGCCCGCCCTTGAGCACGATGTCCGCCGGCTCGCGGCCGACGCCCTGATCGATGAGACGCTCCAGCGCTTCGGACATGCGTGCACCTCGTCTTGATATTGATTTCATGACAATAACCCTCTCCCCGTATCCGGGGAAAGGATTTTGCCTTTGGCAGGAATGCCTCAGATATTGTTCTTCAGAACGTCGCGCAGCTTGTCGAAAAGCTCGTCGATCTGTTGCTTTTCGATGATCAGCGGCGGCGACAATGCGATGATGTCGCCCGTAGTGCGGATCAGCAGACCTTTCTCGTAAGCCTTGAGGAAGGCGGAGAAGGCGCGCTTTGTCGGCTCGCCGGCGATCGGCTCGAGTTCGACCGCGCCGATCAGCCCGATATTGCGGATGTCGATGACATGCGGGCAGTCCTTCAGCGAGTGCAGCGCCTCCTCCCAGTAGGGGGCAAGTTCGGCGGCGCGCGTCAGCAGCCCTTCTTCCTTGTAGGTATCCAGCGTTCCAAGCGCCGCGGCCGAGGCGATCGGATTGCCCGAATAGGTGTAGCCGTGGAAGAACTCGATCAGGTGTTCCGGCCCGGTCATGAAGGCGTCGTGGATTTCCGATGTCACGAAGACCGCGCCCATCGGAATGACGCCGTTGGTAAGCCCCTTGGCCGTGGTGATGATGTCCGGCTTCACGTCGAAATATTGAGCGGCAAAGGGCGTGCCGAGGCGGCCGTAGCCGGTGATGACCTCGTCGAAGATCAACAGGATGCCGTGCTTGGTGCAGATTTCGCGCAGCTTCTGGAGATAGCCCTTCGGCGGGATGAGAACACCGGTCGAGCCGGCGACGGGCTCGACGATGACTGCGGCGACCGTCGAGGCGTCATGCAGGGTGACGATGCGCTCGAGTTCGGCCGCGAGGTCGGCGCCGTGCTCGGGCTCGCCGCGGGTAAAGGCGTTCTTAGCAGGCAGATGCGTGTGCGGAAGGTGATCGACGCCCGTCAGCAGCGTGCCGAACATCTTTCGGTTGGCGACGATGCCGCCGACCGAAATACCGCCGAAATTGACGCCGTGATAGCCGCGCTCGCGGCCGATGAGGCGGAAGCGCGAGCCATTGCCCTTGGCGCGGTGGTAGGCGAGAGCCACCTTCAAGGCGGTATCGACCGATTCCGATCCTGAGTTGGTGTAGAGGACGTGGTTCATGCCCTCGGGCGCGATGTCGACCAGCCGGTTTGCGAGCTCGAAGGCTTTCGGATGGCCGAGCTGGAAGGCCGGCGCGTAGTCGAGTTCGCCCGCCTGTTCGCGAATCGCCTCGGTGATCTTCGGACGACAGTGACCTGCATTGACGCACCAGAGCCCTGCAGTTCCATCGAGAACCGTCCGCCCGTCATGGGTGGTGTAGTACATGTCCTTGGCGCCGACGAACAGCCGCGGTTCCTTCTTGAACTGCCGGTTGGCCGTGAAGGGCATCCAGAAGGCTCTGAGGTCGTTGGGCGTGGTGTTCAGGCGGTTGGACATGTCTTTCCTCCTCGTCGAGTCCCGGCAATCTGGATTTGCCGGGGCGGATTCTTTACCCGTTGGTCAAACTATCAGCCCGCCGATGGGCGTCAAGCCAAGCGAAACGATCCGCTTTCCACTGCCTGGATCACGGCACTCAGCGTGTCCTCCCGAGTGTGTCCTTCGGTCGGGAGAACATGCCGCTCGAGGGGGCCGAGCGATGAGAGCTGCTGATGAAGCGCCGCGATGGGCACGGGGTCTGTCAATGTGTCCCCGCCGCGCTGTTGGCAGCGCCGGATGGCGACATCGAGCGGCGGACGCAGAACGACGTAGTGGAGCGGTGCCGTGATTTTCCTGAATGGTTCCAGGAACCACGGTCCGACGATCCCGTCCACAATGACGAAATAGCCGCCATGTGCGTAGGTTGCGGCCACTTTCGTCAACACGTCAACAACGACGGCGTTTTGTTCGTGAGCTTCGGGCAGATAGGGCGGTATCGCCCCGTTTTTGATGAAGTGCCAGAAGTCGTCGCAGTGAAGATGGACCTTCGATGATCCTGGCTCTGCCGCGAGCGCCTGCGCTGTCGTGGTCTTTCCGGAGCCGGGTGGCCCGGTGAGAATGAGAATTTCGCTTTCAAGGTTCATGGCACGATCATGTAGCACGATGCTGCGGGACAGTCTGCGGCAGGACCGAGAAGGCCTGCTCGCCCGCCAAAAATGAAGCCCCGCGATCGGATCGGCGGGGCTTGATGAGGCGTGCTGTTCGGTTGACGGACGTGCTGGGAGGTTACGCCGATTTGCGAACGAGAGGCTTTTCGTCCACGGCATCGGTGTCTTCGCCGTAGATGTCGGATAGTGCGCCCAGAATCTTCAACACGGCGCCGGACGAGCTCGAATAGTAGATCGTCTGTGCGTCACGACGGGTGCTGACCAGATTCTGCGCACGAAGCTTCGAGAGGTGCTGAGAAAGAGCCGATTGGCTCAGCCCGACCTTATGGGCCAGGGCGCCAACCGCCATTTCCTCCTTGACGAGAGAGTCGAGGATGAGCAGGCGTTTCGGATTTGCCATGGCCGAAAGGAAACCGGCTGCTATTTCGGCGTCCTCGTGTTTTTCAGGCGGAAGAGGCTGCATCGTGTGCTCCATGCGAGAATTCATCACACGTAGTTATGATTGATGAAGCACGATAATTAGCCGTGATGCATAAAAGGGCAACCACCCCCTGCAAGAAATGGGGGTAGCTAAGATGCGATTAACGGTAAAGTTTTTTTAGAATTGGCCGTAATTCGGCCGCGTCGGCAAGGGGCGTCTCGAACTCCAGGCGGCGCAGACGGTCGCCGTCCGACAGGTCGAGCCCTGCCGAATCGATGCCGACGATCTTCCAGTCGCCTTCCGGTGCGCGGCAATGAGTGGTTGCATAATATCTCACGGCTTCGGCGTGATCGGCGTTCATGTGCTCGATCGCGCCGCCTTCCATTTCCGCGATGGCGGCGGCGGCCGGCGAAGCGATGGCGAGATCCTCCGCCGTCAGCACATAGGCGCGGCCGAAGCCGCCATTGAGGCTTGCCCGAAGCGGGTTGAGACGGAAGAAGCCGAAGTCCGGAAAATCGGCATAGAGCTTGGACTTGGGGTGCCGGCGAAGGAATCGTTCGCGAAGACGCAGGTGGAGCGCGCAATCGCGCGGGACGGCCTCCGCCTCGCACTGGACCGTCAGGCGCGGATGGGCGAGCGGGTCGCCTTTGCCCGGCTCGCCGGTCAGCAGCGAAGCGCGCCGGTCCGCCGTGAGCGCTTGAGTATGCGTCGACAGCCGCGACACGAGGATGACCGGCGTTCCGTCGATATCGATGCCGACGAGTACACGGCTGACGAAGGGAAAACCGTCGCTCCCCGGCTCGATCCCGGCAAGCGCGCCGCTTCTCGCCGAACGCAGAAGCACCCGGGCGAGCTTGCGTGCTTCCTCGTCCGTCTCGCGCAGCACACTGGGTTTCTCGCTCATGATCGACTCCTTCCGGCGGGCCAGCGTGCCGCGTCAACTTTTGTTGCGGTGGCGCGTCAATCCTTCGACGATGTTCTGGGCGTCGATGGTCCCGACGACGGAGCCGTTGTCGACCACACCTATGCTGCCCGGCTGACGCGACATGGCGTCGAGAATATCGACGAGCGGCGTAGTGGGCCTGGCCGTTGCCGAAACGCCGGTACTGGCGGCGGCTCGCCCGACGCCGGTCTGCATCACATCCTTCGCCGTCAGCATGGTGATCGGGTTCATGTGCTGGACGAAATCGGCCACGTACTGATTTGCCGGCTCCTTCACGATCTCCTGCGGCGTCCCGCACTGGATGATTCTTCCGCCTTCCATGATGGCGATGCGGTTGCCGATACGGAAGGCCTCGTCGAGATCGTGACTGACGAAGAGAATCGTCTTTTTCAGCCGCCGCTGGAATTCGAGCAGTTCGTCCTGGAGGCGCGTGCGGATCAGCGGGTCGAGAGCCGAGAACGGCTCGTCCATCAGCAGGATCGGGGCGCCGGTGGCGAAGGCTCTTGCGAGGCCGACCCGCTGCTGCATGCCGCCCGAGAGCTCGTTGACCTTGCGGTCCGCCCACTTGGCCAGGTTGACGAGTTCAAGCTGCTCGCCGACGCGCTTTCTTCGTTCGGCATCGGCAACGCCGGCCAGTTCGAGCCCGAAGCCGACATTGTCCGCCACCGTTCGCCACGGCAGAAGCGCAAACTGCTGGAACACCATCGAGACCGTATGCATGCGGAAGTCGCGCAGAGACTTGGCGTTGCAGCGATAGGGGTTCAGCGATCCGTTCGCGGTCTTGACCTCGACCTCGCCGCGCACCACCGGCGCGAGGCCGTTGACGGCCCTGAGCAGCGTCGATTTGCCGGAGCCGGACAGCCCCATCAGAACGAGGATCTCGCCTTCATTGATGGTCAGCGAAGCGCCGGCGACGCCCAGTACCAGGCCTGTGGCGGCACCGATCTCGTCGCGCGTCTTGCCCTGGTCGACCATCTGCACCGCAATCTGCGGGTTTTTGCCGAAGATGATGTCGACATTCTTGAAAATGACGGCGTCGGTCATGCGCCTTCTCCTTCATCGGACGAGCGGAAAAGACGGTCGAGAACGATCGCGAGAATGACGATACAGAGACCGGACTCGAATCCCCTTGCGATGTTCACCGTGTTCAGCGCCCTGAGGACGGGCACGCCAAGACCGTCGGCACCGACGAGCGCTGCGATCACCACCATCGAGAGCGACAGCATGATGGTCTGGGTCAGGCCTGCCATGATCTGCGGCATGGCGAAGGGCAGTTCGACCTTGCGCAGCACCTGCCAGGGCGTCGCGCCGAAGGATTCGGCGGCCTCGACCAGCGCCGGCGGCGTCGAGATGATGCCGAGCCGCGTCAGCCGGATCGGCGCGGGAATGGCGAAAATGACGGTGGCGATCAGCCCCGGTACCATTCCGAGTCCGAAAAGGATCAGCGCCGGAATGAGGTAGACGAAGGTGGGGATCGTCTGCATCAGGTCCAGAATCGGCCGCATGATCGAGTAGATCCAGGCACGGCGCGCCGCAGCTATGCCGAGGGGCACGCCGACGGCCATGCTGACAAAGGTTGCCGCAAGAACCAGCGCCAGCGTTTCCGTGGTCTCCTGCCAATAGCCCTGATTGACGATCAGGAGTAGCCCGAGACAGGTGAAGGCGGCAATGCCGAGGGAGCGGCGGAACCACCATGCGAGCGCCGTCACGACGGCGATGATGATAAGCGGGTGCGGCGTCTGGAGGATGTAGAGCAGGACCGAAATGATCGCCGAAAGCACGTTGGCGAGCTGGTCGAAGAACAGGTTGAAATTCGTCGTCAGCCAGTCGACGAAAGACTTCGCCCAGGCGCCGATCGGGATGGGGTTTTCAGTCAGGAATTCCACGAAACAGGGTCCCTCTTGCCAGGGTCAACACTCAGGTCAAAAGACCGGTGGAAAAAAGGCGGGGTGTTTCCCCGCCTCACTGCATTTCCCATATCGAGCCGATTTGAGCACGGAACATGCAGCAATTCAAAATGCCACGCGTGATCTGCCGCCGGTCAGAGGCCGAGGGCGGTCTTGACCGCGGCCAGTCCGTCGCCGCCATCCTTGGTCGTGACCCCCGCAAGCCAGGGTTCGATGCTCTGCGGATTGTCCTTCAACCACGCGGCCGCAGCTTTCTCCGGGTCTTCGCCGTCGTTGAGGATCTTGCCCATGATCTCGTTCTCCATCTGGAGGGAGAACGAAAGGTTCTGGAGAAGCTTGCCGACGTTCGGGCATTCGGTCGTGTATCCGGCGCGCACATTGGTGTGCACCGTCGCGCCGCCGTAATTCGGGCCGAATACGTCATCGCCACCGGAAAGATAGGTGAGCTTGAAATTGGCGTTCATCGGATGCGGTTCCCATCCGAGGAAGACGATCGGGTCGCCGGACTTCTCGGCGCGGGCGACCTGCGCCAGCATCCCCTGCTCGGAGGATTCGACGACTTCGAAGCCCTTGAGATCGAAGGTGCCCTTTTCGACCATGTCGATGATCAGGCGGTTGCCGTCATTGCCCGGCTCGATACCGTAGATCTTGCCGTCGAGTTCGTCCTTGTGGGCTGCGATATCCTTGAAGTCCTTGATGCCCAGTTCCACGCCCTTGGCATTGGTCGCAAGCGTGTATTTCGCGCCTGCGAGGTTTTCGCGCACCGTCTCGACGGATTTATCCTCGCGGTAGGGGGCGATATCCGCTTCCATGGTCGGCATCCAGTTGCCGAGGAAGACGTCGATGTCCTTGTTCTTCAGCGATGTGTAGGTAACCGGCACAGACAGGACCTTCACGTCCGTTTCGTAGCCGAGCGCCTCGAGGATGGTCGTCGCGGTCGCCGTGGTCGCTGTGATATCGGTCCAGCCGACGTCGGAGAAGCGGACCGTGCCGCAGCTTTCCGGTTCGGCTGCAAAAGCGCTTCCGGCGGTCAGGGTTGCCATGCAAACGGCTCCCGCCAGCGTGAATTTGAGAGAAAGCGTCCTTATCATCGTCGTCGTTCCCCTGCCTTGTGTTCTTTTTTTAGCCAAACACCAATGAAGCGTTAGCCAAACACCAATGAAGCGCGAATTCAAGCGCCCTGGCGTTTAAAGAAGTGTATTGCCTCAGTACATTAACGGGATGCACAAAGCGACGCCTGATGTCGCAATGCCCGCGAAATACCGCCCCCCCGATGCGAGCGGGACTTGCGGGCCATCGCAGGTGCGCCCTCTCGGAAATCTGTGAGTCGCTGCGGGATGCTCTGGTCATCGGACGCGTGCCCCGTCATGTAGCGGGCACGATGTCCGGAGATGGGACCATGTCCAAACTTTATTTCAGCTATGCGACGATGAATGCGGGCAAGAGCACGCTGCTCCTGCAGGCCGCCTACAACTATCAAGAGCGCGGCATGCGCGTCGTGATGCTGATCGCAGCCTTCGACGACCGCGCCGGCCAGGGTCGCATCGCGTCTCGCATCGGGCTGGAATCGGGGGCGATCCCCTTCCGCAGCGAGGACGATCTCCATGCGCTGATCGAGCGCCTGAACGGCGACGGCTCCGGTGAAATAGCCTGCGTCTTCGTGGACGAGGCGCAGTTCCTCGGTGAAGATCAGGTCTGGCAGTTGGCGCGTGTGGCGGATCGCCTCGGCATTCCGGTCATGGCCTATGGCCTGAGGACGGACTTCCAGGGCAAGCTCTTCCCCGGCTCCATGGCTCTGCTCGCTATCGCGGATGAGTTGCGCGAAGTCAGGACCATCTGCCATTGCGGGCGCAAGGCAACGATGGTCGTTCGCCTCGACGGCCGCGGCAAGGTCATGCGGGAGGGCGCTCAGGTGGATGTCGGCGGCAATGAGAAATACGTCTCCTATTGTCGTCGCCATTGGGAAGACCGGATGCACGAAGGGTGACGCGCAAGCCGGCCGGCGGCGATGCACCGGCCCTACTGTCGTGCGCTCGAAAAAGCGGCCACCGCCCTTGTCGATCCGTGCTAAACATCCTTTATATAAGTGCAATCAAGGGCTGAAATAGTCCGCT
This sequence comes from Sinorhizobium sp. KGO-5, assembly GCF_036245905.1. Lineage (NCBI taxonomy): Bacteria > Pseudomonadati > Pseudomonadota > Alphaproteobacteria > Hyphomicrobiales > Rhizobiaceae > Sinorhizobium > Sinorhizobium sp. KGO-5. Next base: position 287,815 of record NZ_BDIZ01000004.1, on the reverse strand, counting down.
CGCACTGCTGGCTGGCTTAGGGGAGAAGGCAATGGCGACGCTTCAGAATTTTGACACCGAGATCGAGAAGACCAGAACCGTCGTCAAGGAGATGCGCAGCAAGCTCGAGCAGTCCGGCGTCGTTCTCGAGCAATTCGCCAAGGCGGACACCAAGCTCGGCGACGTCAATTTCGATATCGAGAACGCCCGCATTCAGGACGTCGTCAACCAGCAGAAGGTGATGGAAGCCAACATCGCCGATCTGATCATCGGACTGGAGGACGCCACCAACGTCTTCGGTGCCGAGTTCGAAAGCATGAAGAGCTACACCGGCTACGAGAAGTTCATCGGAATCTTCTCGAAGCAGAAGATGCAGAGGCTGCGGACCGATCGCGTGCGCAACATGTCGCTTGCAGGGAACCTGCAGGAACTGCTGTCGAAATCGGATACCATCGTCGGCATCCTCAAGGACCAGAAGGCGATTCTCGACCAGCGCTACAAGACCTCCGAGCAGAGCCTCATCCAGGTGATCGAGCGCCGCAAGGGCACGATGGCTGCGCTGGAACAGACTCAGAAGCGGATCGAAGAGCTCAACCCGCTGCTGCTCGATATCGAGAACAGGATCGCCGCCTCGACAGACCAGAAGACCCGAACCGACCTCGAAGGCGAACGCTCGCAGCTTGCGACCGAATACAATGAAAAGCAGGCGAAGGAACAGGAGCTTCTGGCCGAGAGCCAGACGCTCGAGCGCTACACGGCCATGTTCCAGACCTTCGTCGATTCTTTGAACAACCAGATCGCGGCCCAGAACACGCTGATCAACAAGCTTACCATCGACACGGAACAGCGCATCGTTCTCTACAAGGCACTGGAAGATTCGTTGAAGACGGCTGCGCAGCAGGACGTGGCGCACAAGATCAACACGCTCGGCAGTCAGGTGGACACGGCCGCCGAGGAGACCATGGCCGGGATCGGCGCGGCCGCACAGCGCCACATCGGCGATTTGCTCGAGATGCATGAAAAGAACATGCTTGCGACGCAGGATATCCAGCGGCGCAAGAAACTCGCCGACGACGCCTTCGCGCGCCGCTTCCAGACGGTGATGGACAAGCATAATGCAGCAAATTATGTGAAGCAGTGATCGGCAAGGCGGCAATGATCCGATCTGCGACCGACTTTCGGCATTTGCCGGGAGAGCTGCCATGAATACCGCCATTCCTTCGGCCGTCAGGCAATATTTCGGCTCCGTCCGGGCGGCGCTCGCAGGGCTCGAGCTCTTCCTCGGAGACCGCAATTCGCCGCTTTACCGCGACAGCGTCGTCGGCGAAGTCATCGGTCCCTATCTTTCCCGGCTGAAAGCCTCGATCGCCTGCTGGGAAAACCGGATCGGTTTCGTCGAACAGTTTCGCATCTCGCGCGCCGAAAGCGGCTTTCCGGTTTTCCAGAACGTGCTGGAACTCGAAAACGACCGGCAGAATGCGGAGAAGCGGCTTGCGAGCATTCCTTCCGCCGATGCGCTGCGCGAGGAAATGGTCGATTTCATCCTGAGGCAGAGGGCGTTCCCCGAGGCGCTTCAGGTTCGCATGGCCGAAAGGCTCTATCTGGAGCAGATCGGCAAGGGGGATATCTTTTCGCCGTTCATCCTGCCGGAGACGATCCGGGTCGCGGTCAATCCGAAGACGATGCGGCCCTATTACGTCGTTTCCTGGGGCGCGTTCGACGGCAGCCAGACGCTGCCGATGATCTATATGGCGACGATCGAGGATTCCTCGGAGAATATCGTCGAGATGCTGGTGACCGAGGATGGCAAGCTCAATCCGGGAGTCGAGATTCCGCTGCCGGTCGGCGGCCTGCTCAATCCGGAGCTCGCAAGCCGTTTTGACGATTTCGCCTCCAAGAACAGCGCCTATTCGCTGACGCCGGCGACGATCGCCACAAATCTCGACAGGGACTTCCCCGAACTGCATCCGAAGCAGCTTCGCCGGATCGTGCTCGGCCCCTTCTATTCGGCGGGCATCACCGAGAACAATGCGAGGGTCAACGACATTCTCTCCAGGGTGCGCAAGACCGAGAATGCGTGGCTGCTCACCTGGACGGTGCAGGAGGTCTTCTCGAAGGCGGAGCGGCCGGCGACGCGTGGCTTCTGGTCCTCCACCCAGGCGCAGGAGGAGTTCCACATCGACACCACGGATCTGGAGGCGGCGCGCATGGGGGTAAGCGCGTATGAGAAGCATGCACTGGTGCCGCACGACGCGTACCAGGCGCTCTATGCCTCCGGCGAGGCCGCCCAGGTCTTCGGCGATTACAAGGTGCATGTCATATCCGGCAACCAGGTGGTGAGCGAGGTCTGAGCCATGGCATTGAACACAGGGCTGACGACGCTGCATGAGGACGAGATCGCCAGACATCAGGCGGTGGCGCAGAGCCTGGTCACCAAGCTTGCCGTTATCGAGCGGGACGATGGCGCGGCCGCCACGCCGCTGGCAGGGACGGGGCGCCGTTTCGTCTCGACGGTATCGACCGGCGGTCAGCGCCGCAGCCGCGAGGTCGAACTCGCACGCACCATCCAGGCGGTTCGCAGCGCCGACCCGCTCCTGTCGCCGGCGCAGCATTCGGTGCTCTATCGCACCCGTCGCGGCATCCAGGTGGCGCTGGCTGTTGCCGATGTCTTCGCGCGGCAGACGAACCTTGAACAATTGCAGGCGCGTAACGCCACCGCGCCGCTTACCGGCGAGGATGCGGCCCATTTCAAAGCGCTGCTCTCCGCTTCGGCCTATATCGCCGCCTTCACGCTTGCCGCCTATCTCGGCGCGACGCTGCAGGAAGAGGGCGAGCCGGTGGACGATGCCGCGGAGCCGGATTTCCTTTTCGACACGCCGCAGGATGCGCTGAAAACCATGGTCGCCGGTCTCGACCGCAGCATCGCCGGTGCGCCGGACGAGCTCGCGCTGGTCGCACGATCCCGGGCCTTTTCCCGCATCGCGATCGAGGGTCTGATTGCGCGCAAGGCGCGTTTCACCGGTCTGCAGAATTTCGAGAGCGTGCATATCCGGCTCGACCAGGACGATTTTACGCTCAACGGTTTCGACGTCGCGCCCGGGCAGAAGCGCAAGCCGCTGGTGATGACCTTCAAGAAGCCCGAGGAGATCATCGGCAATCACATCGCCAAGTACCAGGCGCTGAAGCTCGCCAAGATGCTGATGGCCTACGACTTCGACCGGCAGATGAACCCTTTCGTCGAACTCGGCGGCTTTCTCTTCACCTTCATCGGCGACGGCATGCCGGGTACCGGCAAGACGATCCTGATCCAGATGCTCGCCGGCATGCTGCACGAATATTGCGGCATCGCCGGTTATCCCTTCCATTACGAGAATTTCGGCGTCGACCAGATTTCCTCCTATCAGGGCAAATCGGGCCAGAATTGCAAGGAATTCGTCAACAACGTCGTGAACCCGCGGGCGATCGGCTTCGGCACGATCGACGATGTCGACCAGGTGGCGGCTAAGCGCTCCGACGACCGTGCCTCGGCCGGTCAGCACGAGGTGACGGCGGTGCTGATGGAGAGCTTCGCCGGCGCCTCGACGGTGGTGCGCGGCAACTGCACCTTCGGCATGTTCTCCAACTATCCCGAGAATGTCGACGACGCGCTGCGCCAGCGGGCCGGTGCGCGCTGGCTGGTCGACGGGCCGCAGACGGAGGACGACTACATCGACATCTTCGCGCTGCTCGTCGGCAAGAACCACAAGATCCCGCTCGGCGAGCACGATCTCTACGCCGGTCAGGAGATCAAGCGCGCCGTCTCGCAATCCTATGCCGCGCATGCGCGACCGCAGGAGGAGGGGCTTGCCGCCGTCTGGGAGCGGTATCAGAAGGAGAAGGGCAAGATCGCCACGCTCGCCGATGTGGGCGCCTATCTGCACATGATCAAGGAGGCGGAACCCCGCTTCACCGGGCGCGCCATCAGGAACATCACCGATGCCGTCAAGCTGAGGGCCATGGACGTCGAACTGCCCGACGACTGGTTCAGGGACGCCGGCACGTTCATGCATAGGCCCTACGACGAGAAGAAGGCGATGATCGAGCAACTGCGAGGCCCGATCACCATCGACATGGTGCTGCAGGAAATCAACCGCTATGCGGATAGCGAGTTCCGCTACACCGACAAATCCGACGATGCGGCCGTCGGCGAGATCATCCGCCGGGAGCGTCAGCGCGAGAGGGCGATCCGAGAGATCGAGACGATGAAGCGCGAGGGCAGGTGGCAGGGATGAAGGTTGTGTTCGCGGCATTTGCCCCTCACCCTAACCCTCTCCCCGCAGGCGGGGAGAGGGGACGAGATTGCTTCTGGCTGGGGAGGTTGAAGCAGGCCACGACGGTGTCCCCTCTCCCCGCGCGCGGGGAGAGGGCTAGGGTGAGGGGCAGAATGCTGAGGAGCATCGCCGCATGAAGCGCCTTTTGGAAGCGGAGCTCATCTATGGACGGCTGCTCGACATTTCCGAACCGCATCTCGTCTCGCGCTATAACAAGGCTCTCAAAGGCTTCGGGCTGAAACCGACGGCTCTTCAGCGGTTCAGCATCGACATGACCGGCTTCTCACCCGAAATCGCCGAGGAAATCGGCGACCGCGACTATCTGGATCCGAACCGGGTCAACCGGCGCTTCATCATCCTGACGCCGGCGCAGGCGGAGCTGCCGGTCGTGCACACGAGCTTCTCAAACACCGCGGCGCTGATGCACGAATTCTTCAACGCCAATGGCCGCGCGATCAATGCGGTCACCATCAAGGATGCGCTCTACGGCGAGATCGAGGATTCGGTCTCGGTCGTCGAGGACATTGACGATCTGCTTTCCATCAACGAAGTCCGCTTCCGGGTGCTCTCGGCCGAGGACATGCTCGGCAAGGCGACCGAACTGCGCGAGCTCGTCGACCGGCTGAAAAAGGTGCCGAACGCGTGGGCGGACGACGCGATGCTCGATCGGATGGTCGAACTCGCCAGGACGACCGGCGACATAAGGCAGAACGTGCTCGTGCCGGACGAACTCGTCTTCCGCCACGAGGCCTTCTGGGCAAATCACTTCGGCGGCGTCTACGTCTTTCTCGACGAGAAGACGACGACGGTCATCTGCGACCCTTCCGTGCCCGGTTTTCGCCGTTCGCGGCCCTGGCAGGTCAGCTACATCGCCATAACCGACCACGCCCGCATCTATGACTTTCTGGCGACGACCAACCGGCTGCAATTGCCGCAGGCATCCTGGGTGCAGGAGTCCGGCCTCTTCCAGCATCGCGCGGACATGGTGATCCGTGGGCTCGTCAACGATGCCGATCCGCAGGCCGATCTGACGAGTGTCGACCGGATATGGCTCCAGACCTGGATCCACCGCAATGCCGCGCTCGTGGCGCGCGACGGGATTTATCCCTTCCTCCAGGAAATGGCGCGGGCGATCGCCGCGACGGGTACGATCAGGATGCAGGACGTCGCCCCCGAGAACCGGTTTCTGCTCGTCCGGGCCGCCCCGCAGCATCCGGATCAATGGCTCGTCAACCGCCTGATCTCCGAACTCGTCCCTCGCGATTTCGTCTCGCGATTCGTGTTCGACAAGCAAGGCTTCTACAAAGCCTATGAGGGCTACAGCGAAAAGTTCCGCGAATATGTTGTTGCGACACTGACCGGCACATATCTCAAGGACAAGGCCGCCTTCCGTCATAAGCTCTACGGTCTCAAAGAGGAATAAAACATGTTCGATCCGATCGTTGCGTTCTTCCAGCGTGTATTCACGGCGATCGGCCGTGGCATCGGATTGGCGGTGGCTTGGCTTCTGTGGCCGTTCGTCGCGCTCGGCAACTGGTACCGGGGACGAAGCTGGATCATCAAGGGGCCGATCGGCCTGATCCTCCTCTGCCTCGTGCTCTTCTACGCCTACTTTGTCTGGCAGACGCAAGCCTGGACGAATTTCGACCCGGACTATGTCGACCGCTACAAGCTCGCCGACCGCAGGACTCCGGCCGGTTCGCCCGTCAGCGGACCTGGAACGACGACGGGCCAGTCCGGTTCTGCGGCTGACGCGAACCGAGCTACGGTCGCACCGTCCGGTGCGGACAGCACGACCGAGGCTCTCGCAGTGGCGGAGCTTCCGGCCGGAACGGTTTGCCAGACCTCGGCCGTCGTCGAGGTGGCGGCCGATCTCATCGATCTCAACGTCAATCAGAATGCCTGGATCTCGTCGATGCTCGGCTACAAGCTCGGCTTTTTCGGACTGGACTGGGACGATACGCCCTGGCTGGACAACAAGGCGTCCTTCCAGCGCGGCATCAATCAGGCGGTCCGGCGCACAGCGGTGGAACTGGTGGATTCGCTCGGCCGTGTTCGCGGTACATCGGGAGTCAATGCGGACCTGCAGAGCGCGCGCGGCAATATCCAGTTCGACGAGGAAACCTGGTATTTCGGCCTTAACCCCTTTGGTCCGAAGACCCCGACGCCCAGCTTCTATCGTTCGGCGATGCGCGACCTGAGGAAGTTTAACGTCTCGCTCGGCAAGTGCGAGGCGATCTTCGACGGACGGTCCGACAACATGGTCGAGTTCCTCGATCGCGTCGCCAATGATCTCGGCAACACCTCGGCGATCATCCGCGAACGATCGGAGTTCCACAATGGCGGCTGGTTCGACACGCGGGCCGACGACCGCTTCTGGTTCGCCTTCGGCCAGCTCTACGGCTATTACGGCATTCTCTCGGCTGCCGGTGCCGATTTCGAGAATGTCGTCACCCAGCGTGGCCTGGGGCCGATCTATACCGAAACGATGAAGCAGCTTCGCGCGGCGCTCAGAATCCAGCCGCTCATCATTTCGAACGGCCGCGAGGACGGCTGGATCATGCCGACGCACCTCGCCACCATGGGTTTTTATATCCTCAGGGTCCGGTCGAACCTCGTGGAAATGCGCGACATTCTTGCCCGTTGACGGGTGACGTGCGAGCCTAGGCAAAGGAACGGAACCTGCGCACCCCGCGGAGGAGGCGGGATGCGCGAGGCAAACTGGGGGGAAGCCGTGGGAGAGGTAAAGTCCGACATCGAGATCGCGCGTGCCGCGCGCAAGCAACCGATTATGGAGGTGGGCGCCAAACTAGGCATTCCGCCGGAGCATCTGCTTCCCTATGGCCATGACAAGGCCAAGGTGAGCGCCGAGTTCATTGCGGCTCAGCAGGAAAAGAGGGACGGCCGGCTCATCCTGGTGACCGCCATCAACCCGACGCCGGCGGGCGAGGGCAAGACGACGACCACCGTCGGTCTCGGCGACGGCCTGAACCGGATCGGCAAGAAGACGATCGTCTGCATTCGCGAGGCGTCGCTCGGCCCCTGCTTCGGCATCAAGGGCGGGGCGGCGGGCGGCGGTTACGCCCAGGTGGTGCCGATGGAGGACATCAACCTTCATTTCACCGGCGATTTCCATGCCATTACGTCGGCGCATAATCTTCTCGCCGCCCTGATCGACAACCACATCTATTGGGGCAACGAACAGGCGATAGACATTCGCCGCATTGCCTGGCGGCGGGTCATGGACATGAACGACCGGGCGCTTCGCCAGATCGTCGGCTCGCTCGGCGGCGTCGCCAACGGATATCCGAGAGAGACCGGCTTCGACATTACCGTCGCCTCGGAAGTCATGGCGGTCCTGTGTCTGGCGATGGACATCAAGGACCTGGAAAGGCGGCTCGGCAACATCATCATCGGCTACCGCCGCGACAAGAGCCCCGTCTTTGCACGCGACATCAAGGCCGACGGGGCGATGGCGGTGCTGCTCAAGGACGCGATGCAGCCGAATCTGGTGCAGACGCTCGAGAACAATCCCGCCTTCGTACACGGCGGCCCCTTCGCCAACATCGCGCATGGCTGCAATTCGGTCGTAGCCACCACGACGGCGTTGAAGCTCGCCGACTACGTCGTGACCGAGGCCGGTTTCGGAGCGGATCTCGGCGCAGAGAAATTCTTCGACATCAAGTGTCGCAAGGCAGGTCTCAAGCCGGATGCAGCGGTGATCGTCGCCACCGTCCGGGCGATCAAGATGAACGGAGGCGTCAAGAGAGAGGATCTCGCCAGGGAGAACGTCGAGGCGCTGAGGAAGGGATGCCCGAACCTCGGCCGTCACATCCAGAACGTCAAGAAATTCGGCGTCCCCGTGCTCGTCGCGATCAACCACTTCACCTCCGATACCGAGGCCGAGATCCGTGCGATCAAGGACTATGTCCGCACGCTCGGCTCCGAAGCGGTCCTCTGCAAGCACTGGGCCGAGGGTTCGGCGGGCATCGAGGAGCTCGCTTACAAGGTCGTGGAGCTCGCCAATGCCGGCCATTCGCAGTTCTCACCGCTCTACGCGGACGAGATGCCTCTCTTCGAAAAGATCGAAACGATCGCCAAGGACATTTATCATGCGAGCGAGGTGATCGCCGACAAGGTGGTTCGCGATCAACTGCGCACCTGGGAAGATCAGGGCTACGGCCATCTGCCGATCTGCATGGCTAAAACGCAGTATTCCTTTTCCACCGACCCGAACCTGCGCGGAGCGCCGACCGGTCACACCGTGCCGATTCGCGAGGTCCGGCTGGCTGCCGGCGCCGGCTTCATCGTCGTCATCACCGGCGAGATCATGACGATGCCCGGCCTGCCGAAGGTGCCTTCTTCGGAGCGGATACGGCTGAACGAGCAAGGGTATATCGAGGGGTTGTTTTGAGGCGGCTCGGCCGCGCTGGCGCTCGCCGCAATTCCCTTCTCCCCGCATGCGGGGAGAAGGTCGTGGCAGCAGGTTGAGGGGCGACCGCGCCTCCTCAGCGGCAATAGCGGTATCCGTTTTTTCTTTCGATAACGTCCAGATGCAGATGATCTTCATGCGCCGCGTCGCTGCCGGGGTCGAGGACGGTCGTGAAATACAGGCAGGCCGAAGCCGTGACCGCCCGCTGGAACGCGCCGGTGAGTGTGCCGTCCTCGTCGCGGGGCTGGATCTCGATCGTCTTGTCGTTGCTGAGCGTGAACGAGGCGATGTCGACCGCGTTGCCGCGCGCATGTTCGGATATCTTGCCGGTCTCCGCATTGTTCCTCAGGCGGCAGATATAGGTTGATGCCTGGTTCAAGGCGACGATGCGGGTCTCGGCCCCGAAGGCGCTTCTGGTGGCCGGTGCCGCCGTTTCCTTCGTCCAGCGCGCGAGCGCCAGCGCCGCCTTGCAGCGCATCACCCCCTCGGGCTTCAGCGTCACATCGGGCAGTATCGCACTGACCCGGATCGGCTTGTCGATGCCGCAGCCCTTGCCGTCATCGATGCCATCGACCTCGGCAAAGGCGGCGCCGAGCGATTTCAATTCCGAGAGACAGGATGCATATTCCTTAGGGTTCTCTTTTTCGATCGTCAGCACAGGGCCGACGTCGAGGGCGTCGTCCTTCCAGCTCGGAGGCAATTCTTCCGCCGCTCGCGCGCCGTCCTTCTTTTCTCCGCCGGATTTTTCCAGGCTCTCAGCATCACCCGGCGGTGGCGTAATGGGCTTGGGCGTGGGCGTCGGCTGGCCGCTGCCGGCGGAGGGACGCGGCGCGGGTACCGGTCCGGTCTTCGGCAAGGCCGCTCCTGAAAGGAGAAACGCGGAGATCAGAATGATTCCGGCGTGGCGCATGAGGTCCTCTCCATCTTTTCTGCAGCCCCAGGCTTTTCTGCAGCCCCAGACGGCGAAACGCACCGGGAACGATCCTGTTTCAAATTGTGCTGAAACTGAGGACGAAGGTCACACCGCAGGCATGAAGATGAGGAAGAACCCCCAAATATATATTGACAATTACACTCATGTTTTCTTATGTGGCTGAAATAAGGCGGAAATCGCCGCCTTGTTCGATTTCGCACTGCCCAGCCAGCCCTTGAGTTCGCCGCTCAACAGCAAGCCCGGCCAACACTTTCAAAGGACTGGTCCATGCTCAACCGGCATCATCGCCTGGTGCTTTTGGCTTGCACGGCATTCGCTACCCTCGCCGGAGCAACAATTTCTCATGCGCAATCCATCGAAGAGGCGGCGGGCGCCGCCGAAAAGCAGGGGCGCGTAACGGTCTTAAAGAAACTTTCCGTCAGGGGGGGAGAGAAAGAGGGCGTGGCGGACACACCGCTTGCAGAGCAGGTGACGGAAGAGGAACTGGACAACAACCAGATTTCGAGCTTCGAGGATCTGGGCAGGAGCCTCGAGCCAGGGGTGAACTTCAACCGCACGAATGGCAGCGTCAATATACGGGGCCTCGAAGGGCCGCGCGTGCTGACGACGATCGACGGTATTCCCATCCCCTTTATCGACGATGGGGCGCGCGACGCCGATGGAGGCATCGACAGCTTCGATTTTGCCGCCCTTTCGACGATCGACATCGTTCGCGGCGCCGATTCCAGCCGTGCGGGCGGCGGCGCGCTCGGGGGAGCCGTGGTGCTACGCACACTCGAGCCGGAGGACCTGATCGGCGAGGGCAAGACCTGGGGTGGTATCTTCAAATTCGCCTATGACGGCGAGGACGAAAGTCTCGGCGGGTCCGCTGCAGTTGCCGCGCGCTACGACGATACGGCGGTCCTTTTCCAGGGCGGCTACAAGAAAGGGCATGAGCAGGAAAGCAACGGCAACATTGGCGGCTATTCCACAACGCGCACCGAGGCCGACCCTGCCGACTACGATCAGAACAATCTCCTCTTCAAAGTAAGGCAATATACCGATAGCGGCCACACCTTCGGCTTTACGGCCGAGCGCTTCGACCGTGACAAGGACATCGATTTCATGTCCGGCCAGAGCCCTACCGGCAATTATCGGCCAGGTAACTACGACAAGCTCGACAACACCCGGCGCGAGCGCCTGTCGCTCGATTACGAATTCGAGGCCACCGACGACAACGCCTGGTTCGACAGCGCCTCGGCCACGATCTACTGGCAGCGCCTGCTTCGCGAGAACGGTAGCGACGCCTATCGCAGCACCTCGGTGATCGGGGATTATTCCCGCCTCAACGAGGCCGAAGAAGAGAGCTTCGGCGCCAGCGGTTATGTCGACAGGTACTTCGACACTGGCTCCCTGCAGCATAAGGTCACGCTCGGCGGCGACTTTGCCATCGGCAAGCTGCACCAATATTCCTCGGGCGAGGATAGCTGCGACACGGCGCCGAGTCCTTCCTGCAACTTCCTGCACACAAACCAGTCGGACAGCCCCGACGTCGACAGCAGGAAGATCGGCATCTACCTGCAGGATCGCATCTCGATCGGCGATGGTCCCTTCGCGCTGACGCCGGGCCTGCGCTTCGACTGGTACGATTATTCGCCGGAGAATACCGCCGCCTATATGCGCAACCCCAATTATGACGGCTTGCCGCCGGGACAGAGCGATCTGGCGCTGTCGCCGAAGCTTCTTGCAACCTATCAGGCAGCGCAAGAGGTCGAGCTTTTCGCGCAGTGGGCGATGGCTTTCCGGCCGCCGACGGCCGAGGAACTCTATCTGAATTACGGCGCGCCGGGCAGCTATCTGAGCATTGGCAATCCCGATCTCAAGCCCGAAACGAGCCATGGTTTCGAAATCGGCGCGAATCTTGGTGACGACGAGTTCGGCGGCCGAGTCAGCGCCTTCTACAACCGTTATAAGAACTTCATTGACGAACGCTTTTCTCGCGATCCGACCGGCATCTACCCGATCGGCATCACGGAGGCGATCAACCGTGCCAATGTCTCTATTCATGGAGTCGAGGTATCGGGCCATAAAGTCTTCGGCAATGGCGTCCATGTTCGCACCGCACTCGCCTATGCCTATGGCCGAGATCTCGATACCGACGAGGTGCTTGGCTCCGTTGCCCCGCTGAAGGGAGTCCTCAATGTCGGTTACGCCGCCGAAACCTGGGGGACTGACGTCATTCTGACGGCGGCGATGGACGTTTCGGACAAATCGACGAACACTTTCAAGGCACCGGGTTACGGCATCGTCGATGTCACCGGCTGGTGGGAGCCGGAGCAGTTGCCGGGTCTGAGGGTGAATGCAGGGGTCTACAACGTCTTCGACAAGACCTATTGGGATGCGGTGAACACGCAGAATGCGTTCACGCAGCCTGCCGAATTCTATTCGGAGCCGGGGCGAACCTTCAAGGTTTCGATGACGCAGCGGTTCTGAGGATCCGGCGGCACACATAGAGAGCGCGGCCGCTGTGGCCGCCTTCTTTTTTTAAGGGACAGATTGGGTCCGCGGTTTTCCCGCTTGCGCGCCACTGCAAGCCGCGCTAACACTTCCGCCCATGGCAAACACGCAGAACATTTCGATCTGGTGGTGGGCTCGCTGAGGCGGCCTTGACCAGTCATGCGTGATTGAGAGATGGAGCCGCCCGGAGATTTCGAGGCGGCTTTTTTCGTATTCTGGCCGCGTGGAAAGACCGGGCTTTTACGGAGCGAGACGAATGGCAGCGGTAATTCTGGAAGACGGCGCGGAGAGTTATACCACGAAGGGTGGCATCGTCGTCACCCGCAAGCGGCGCGAGGCATCCTACAGCGACGCGATCGCCGGCTATGTCGACAGGCTCGACGAGCGGCGCGGCGCGGTCTTCTCCTCGAACTACGAATATCCCGGCCGTTATACCCGTTGGGACACTGCGGTGGTCGACCCGCCGCTTGCCATCTCCTCCTTCGGTCGCTCGCTCTGGATCGAAGCCTATAACGAACGCGGCGAAGTGCTGCTGGCGCTGATCGCCGAGGATCTGAAGTCCGTTGCCGACATTACGCTCGGCGCGCTTGCGCCCCGTCGTCTCGACCTCACAATCAATGAGCCCGATCGTGTCTTCACCGAGGAAGAGCGGTCGAAGATGCCGACGGTCTTTACGGTTCTTCGCGCGGTGACGAACCTCTTCCACTCGGAGGAGGACTCGAACCTCGGCCTCTATGGCGCCTTCGGCTACGACCTCGCCTTCCAGTTCGATGCGATCGAACTGAAGCTCACCCGTCCGGACGACCAGCGCGACATGGTTCTCTTCCTGCCGGACGAGATACTGGTGGTCGATCACTATGCGGCAAAGGCCTGGATCGACCGCTACGATTTCGCCAGGGAGGACCTTTCGACCGAGGGCAAGGCAGCGGACATCGCTCCCGAGCCGTTCCTGAGCGTCGACAGCATCCCGCCACACGGGGATCACCGCCCGGGCGAATATGCCGAACTAGTCGTCAAGGCGAAGGAAAGCTTCCGGCGCGGCGATCTCTTCGAAGTGGTGCCGGGGCAGAAATTCTACGAGCGCTGCGAAAGCCGCCCGTCCGAGATTTCCAATCGGCTGAAGGCGATCAATCCGTCGCCCTATTCCTTCTTCATCAATCTCGGCAACCAGGAATACCTGGTCGGTGCTTCGCCGGAAATGTTCGTGCGCGTTTCCGGCCGGCGCATCGAGACCTGCCCGATTTCCGGCACGATCAAGCGCGGCGACGATCCGATCGCAGACAGCGAGCAGATCCTGAAGCTCTTGAACTCGAAGAAGGACGAGTCCGAACTCACCATGTGCTCGGACGTGGACCGCAATGACAAGAGCCGGGTCTGCGTGCCGGGCTCGGTCAAGGTGATCGGTCGCCGTCAGATCGAAATGTATTCGCGGCTGATCCACACGGTCGATCACATCGAGGGGCGCCTGCGCGACGATATGGACGCCTTCGACGGGTTCCTCAGCCACGCCTGGGCGGTGACCGTTACCGGCGCGCCGAAGCTCTGGGCCATGCGCTTCATCGAGAGCCACGAGAAGAGCCCGCGTGCCTGGTACGGGGGCGCGATCGGCATGGTCGGCTTCAACGGCGACATGAACACCGGGCTGACCTTGCGTACCATCCGCATCAAGGACGGGATCGCCGAGGTGAGGGCGGGTGCGACGCTCCTCTATGATTCCAATCCGGAAGAAGAAGAAGCCGAAACCGAACTGAAGGCCTCTGCCATGATTGCAGCCATCCGCGACGCCAAATCCGCAAACAGCGCCAAGGCCGCGCGCGACGTCGCTGCCGTTGGCGCCGGAGTGAGCATCCTGCTCGTCGATCACGAGGACAGCTTCGTCCATACCCTGGCGAACTACTTCCGCCAGACGGGCGCGACTGTCACCACCGTGCGCACGCCCGTGGCCGAGGAAATCTTCGACCGGGTCAAGCCCGACCTCGTCGTGCTTTCGCCCGGTCCCGGCACCCCCAAGGACTTCGACTGCAAGGCGACGATCAAGAAGGCGCGGGCGCGGGACCTGCCGATCTTCGGCGTCTGCCTGGGGCTGCAGGCGCTCGCGGAGGCTTATGGCGGCGATCTTCGTCAGCTGGCGATCCCGATGCACGGGAAACCCTCGCGCATCCGCGTGCTCGAACCCGGCATCGTCTTCTCCGGCCTCGGCAAGGAGGTGACGGTCGGGCGCTATCATTCGATTTTCGCCGATCCGTCCAACCTGCCGCGCGAATTCGTGATCACGGCCGAAAGCGAAGATGGTACGATCATGGGCATCGAACACAGCAAGGAGCCGGTGGCGGCCGTACAGTTCCATCCGGAATCGATCATGACGCTCGGCGGCGACGCCGGCATGCGGATGATCGAGAACGTGGTTGCTCATCTCGCCAAACGGGCGAAGACAAAGGCAGCCTGACCTCTTGCGCGTCGGCTGTATCGGCCGCAGGCATTCGACCGTTTGACAAGCGGCCCGTAATCGCCCATATGGCGCCCATGATCCGCCTGCGCGAAAACCCGCGCGGGCGGTTTTGCATTTGAATGGCCTTGCATCTGCAACTCGTTTGCATCTGCAGGAGGAATGACGATGACCGGAACCGACAATAGAACCGTCCTGCGACTCGCCTTCTGGGGCATCCCCCTGTCGCTGGCCGTGATGGGTCTTAAAATGCTCGCCTGGTGGGTGACGGGCTCAGTGGCGCTCCTGTCCGACGGGCTGGAATCCTCCGTCAACGTGGTCGCCGCGGTGATTGCCTATGCGATGATCGGCTATGCGGCAAAGCCGGCCGATGCCGATCACCCCTTCGGGCATCACAAGGCGGAATACTTCTCCGCGGTCATCGAAGGCGTGCTGATCGTCCTGGCGGCGTTGCTGATTATCTGGGAAGCCATCCCCGAAATGATGGAACCGGTGCTTCTGAATGCACCGACATTAGGCCTCGCCATCAATTTTGCCGCCGGCGTCGTCAATGCGATCTGGGCCTATGTGCTTATCCGCGCGGGCCGCCGCCATCGCTCGCCCGCGTTGAGTGCGGACGGCCAGCATATTCTCTCCGATGTCGTGACCTCCGTGGGCGTGCTCGTCGGCCTTCTTCTCGCCATCGCCACCGGCTACGCGATCCTCGATCCGCTGCTCGCCGTGATCGTCGCGGGCAACATCCTCTTCCAGGGCTGGAAGGTGATTTCGCGCTCCGTCGACGGGCTGATGGACAAGGCGGTGCCGGCGGACGAGGAGGAGGCGATCAAGGCGGCGATCGCGGCTAATGCCGGCGGGTCTCTCGGGGTCCATGATCTGAAGACGCGTCAGGCGGGCCCGGCGATTTTCGTGGATTTTCACATGGTCGTGCCCGAGGCGATGGCGGTCGGTGACGCGCACGATATCTGCGACCGGATCGAGGAGGCGATTCGCGTCGTGCACTCGGGCGCGGAGATCGCCATTCACGTCGAACCGGAAGGCGAAAAAGCGCACGGGGTGCGCGTTAAGGTTAGTGGAGCATCACGGAAATGACCAAGACTGACGTATCGGGACTTTCACAACTGGGGACGAAGGTCGATCTGCCCCAGAGCCCGGAAGAAGCGGTGCTCGAAAGGGTGCCGAGCGGGCACGGCGGCACGGATTTCGTCGTGCGCTTTACGGCGCCCGAGTTCACCTCGCTTTGCCCGATGACCGGGCAGCCCGACTTCGCGCATATCGTCATCGACTATGTGCCGGACGGCTGGCTGGTCGAATCGAAATCGCTCAAGCTGTTCCTGCATTCGTTCCGCAACCACGGCGCTTTCCACGAGGATTGCACGATCGAGATCGCCAAGCGGCTGGTTTCGCTGCTTTCGCCGAAGTGGCTACGGATCGGCGCCTACTGGTATCCCCGCGGCGGCATCCCGATCGACGTTTTCTGGCAGACGGGAAACCCGCCCGACGGCGTCTGGCTGCCGGATCAGGGCGTGCCGACCTATCGCGGACGGGGATGATGGCGGTTGCCGATTTGCGAGGACCGTCTCGCTTTCTATCTTCGGCTGGATCCGCTGACCTGGGGATGAGCCGCCCGCCGGTTCGGACGGATTGCCCTATCGATCGAGCCGAAGTGGTTTTGACAGGCCGATCTTTTCCAGTTCGGTCTGGAGGATCGGGTCGAAAGCGACCTTCCTCCAAAGCACTCGGTAGCCGAGACGCTGGTAAAGCTGAAGCGCCCGCTCGTTTTGGGCCGCCACCTGGATTGCGGCTTGCCTGTATCCACGCTCGGCGATTTGCGCTTCGAGCGCCTTTATGAGGGCCGATCCGGCGCCCCGTCCTTCGAAGGCGGGAGCCACCCAGATATCGCTGATGACATCGTCGTCGTGCTCGCGGGCGCCGAGGCCGGCAGCTTCTCCATCGACTTCAGCGACGAGAATGCGAGGCCCCAGTTCTCGCACGAACGGCAAGAACTGGTTGTTTTGTTCGGTGGCCGCCGCAACATGCGCCGGCACAAGCGGCTTTATGCCTTTGCGCCAGGCTGCAAGGCCGATTTGAGCGAGAAAGTCCGCCTCCTGCGGAAGCGCGGAGCGAACCAATATCATCCGAGGATCAAGGCTGCGCCGGCTATGGCGGTGGCGCCGCCGACGATACGGGTGACGACGCCGCGGTCCGCAAGCCGGGCGAGCCCCATGCCGAGACCCATGCCGGCAATGTGCAGAAGAGCGGTTGCGATCACGAATCCTGCTGCAAACGACCAGGTGCCGGCCGAGCCCAACTCTCCGCCGTGGGCATGGCCATGGAAGAGCGCGAAGGCCGCGACGATGGCTGCAGCCGTTGCCGCGTCAAGCCGGACGGCTATGGCGACGACCAGGCCGAGCGCCACGACGGAGGCGAGGATGGCCGGTTCGACAAGGGGCAGGGGAGCGCCGGTGTGGGCGAGGACGAAGCCGAGCACCATCGTCGCGACAAAGGCAGCCGGCACGCTCCACAGCGCCCTGCCGCCGATCTGAGCCGCCCAAAGGCCGACGGCGATCATCGCAAGAACGTGGTCGGCTCCGAACAGCGGATGGGAAAGGCCCGCCATCACCGACCCGTGTTCGGCTGGATCGAGATGGGCGAAGGCAGGCGCGGAGGAGCCGGCGAAGAGCGCGGCGGCTGCGAGAAGGACGGATTTCTTCATTCTGGGCCCCGATACGGACATTGATGATCCGTTGATCTTATTGGGCTCCCACCGGCTGTCCATACGTCATTTGGCGGGGCCTGTTTACCATCGTGCCGAGGCGGGCGGTTCGAACCGTGTTAACGCCGCCGTTTGCATTGTTTTCGCCGTCGAGTCGCATTATCTGGTTGGAAGACATTTCATGAGGAGTCCGAAGAATGCGGAACGACGACGACCAGGAAGAAAAGAAGACCGAATTGCCCTTGGGCAAGGAGACGGAGGCGAACCTTTTCAAGTCGCGTTCGATTTTCATTTACGGGACCATCACCCAGGAACTCGCGCAGAAGGTCTGCTCGCAGCTCGTGGCGCTTGCCGCGGCCAGCGACGACGATATCCGCCTCTTCGTCAACTCGCCCGGCGGCCATGTCGAATCCGGCGACAGCATCCACGACATGATCAAGTTCGTGAAGCCTAAGGTCTGGACCATCGGCACCGGCTGGGTCGCGTCCGCCGGCGCGCTCATCTATGTCGCTGCGCCCAAGGAGCAGCGCCTGTGCCTGCCGAACACCCGCTTCCTGTTGCACCAACCCTCGGGCGGAACGCGCGGCATGGCTTCCGACATCGAGATCCAGGCACGCGAGATCATCAAGATGAACGAGCGTCTGAACCGGATCTTCTCCGAAGCGACCGGACAGCCGGTCGACAAGATCGCCAAGGACACGGATCGCGATTACTGGCTCGGTGCGGAAGAGGCGAAGGCCTACGGTCTCGTTTCGCGCATCGTCACCTCCATCGCGGAAATCTAGAGCGTCCGCCCCTCATCCGCCTGCAGACACCTTCTCCCGCAAGCGGGGCGAAGGGACGCGAGGCGTCGCCTCAGAGCCCTTTCCCCCACGCGCGGGGGAAGGGCTCGTCCTCGGACCAAACCCGAGGATAGGGCACTCTTGCTCCGCATTACCAAGCCGTGTATAGGCTTTTCCATGACTGAGGCCGACGCAAACAAGATCGCAGCGATCTTTTCGGGACACGATGCCAATCGTGCTCCTGCGCGCGCCTTCGCCTCCCTTCTTCTTCTCGGCCTTATCCGCGGTTGCCGGGTTCGCTGAGGAGCGCCCGGCGGCCGAAAAGCCTTGCCGGCACCTGCTCCTCGAAATCCAGAAAAGCTGAACCAAATCGCGCGGCCCCCGCGGCATCGCCATCGCAATGTCCCGAATGATCGGCTATTGCATGCGGCAGGCTACGCTCCAGTGACGAAGAGAAGCTGCACATGATTTTGAAATCGCATTCCATCAAGACCGGCATGCCCGAAGCGGCTGTGAAATATCAGCCCTATCCGCAGATCGCGCTGCCGGATCGCACGTGGCCGTCGAAGGCGATCACCGAGGCGCCGATCTGGTGTTCCGTGGATCTTCGCGACGGCAACCAGGCACTAGTCGACCCGATGGGTCACGACCGCAAGGCGCGCATGTTCCACCTCCTCCTGGACATGGGCTTCAAGGAGATCGAGATCGGCTTCCCCTCCGCGTCGCAGACGGATTTCGATTTCGCCCGCTGGTGCGTCGAGGAAGGCAACGTCTCCGAAGACGTGTCGCTGCAGGTGCTGGTACAGTGCCGGCCGGAATTGATCGCGCGGACCTTCGAGGCGCTTGAAGGTGCGCACCGGCCGATCGTGCATTTCTACAATTCGACGAGCGAGCTGCAGCGCCGCGTCGTCTTCGGCAAGGACGTGGCCGGCATCAAGCAGATCGCGACCGACGCCGCCAAGATGATCACCGACATGGCCGCGAAAGCGGGCGGCGGCTATCGTTTCGAGTACTCGCCGGAAAGCTTCACGGGCACCGAGCTCGAAGTGGCATTGGAGATTTGCAACGCCGTGATCGAGATCGTCCGGCCGACGGCGGACAACAAGCTCATCATCAACCTGCCCTCGACCGTGGAGATGGCGACGCCGAACATCTATGCCGACCAGATCGAATGGATGTGCCGCAATCTCGACAATCGCGAGAACCTGATCGTCTCGCTGCATCCGCACAATGACCGCGGCACCGGCATTGCCGCAACCGAGCTGGGGCTGATGGCCGGCGCCGACCGTGTCGAGGGGACGCTCTTCGGCAATGGCGAGCGCACCGGCAACGTCGATGTGGTGACGCTGGCGCTCAACATGTTCACGCAGGGCGTCGATCCCAAGCTCGACTGCTCGGACATCGAACGGATCAAGGAAGTCTACGAATATTCCAACCAGATGGTCATTCCGGAGCGCCACCCCTATGTCGGCGAACTGGTTTACACGGCTTTCTCCGGCTCGCATCAGGATGCCATCAACAAGGGCATGAAGGCAATCAAACAGGCGAACAAGCCGACCTGGGAGGTACCCTATCTGCCGATCGATCCGCGCGATGTCGGACGCAGCTACGAAGCGATCATCCGCATCAACTCGCAGTCGGGCAAGGGCGGCATCGCCTATATCCTGCAGGAGGACTACGGGATCAATCTGCCGCGCAATCTGCAGATCGAGTTCCGTGAGGAAGTCCAGCGCATCACCGACGAGGAAGGCAAGGAGCTGCCCTCGAAGCGCATCCATCAGCGCTTCATCGAAAGCTATGTCGAGCAGCCGGGCGCGCGCATCAAGTTCGTCGACCATCACACCTACCCTGTAGGCGAGCACAAAGGCTTGCGCGTCGTTGCCGCCGAGATCACGGACGGCGGCGAGACCAGACAGATCGAGGGCAAGGGTACGGGCCCGATCGACGGCTTCATCAATGCACTGTCGATCTATCTCGGCGTCGAACTCTCGGTGGCGGATTACTCCGAGCATTCGCTGCAGCATGGTTCGAACGCCGCTGCGATCGCTTATGTCGAGGTCGAGTATCCGGGCGGCAAGCTCTTCGGCGTCGGCATCAACACCAATATCGTGGCCGCCTCACTGGAGGCGATCGTCTCGGCTGCCAACCGCGTTCTGGACGTGATGGGGAAGTGACGCGCTTGCCCTGGTAGGTGCCCCTTGCCCCGACCCTCTCTCCGCGCGCGGAGAGAGGGGAGACGGTATTGGGCGGCGCTCATTAGCCTGATCTTCGATAGGTGGATCGCGGAAACGCTCCCGACCCTGGCTCATATGCGCTGGCCCTGCCTCCTAGGGGAAGAAGGTCGCGACGGGTCTATGCAGGGCAGCTACTCGGTCTTGATCAGCGTCAAATGTTCGCCGCCACCGTTTCGGCAAGGTCCTGCAGAGCGGGGTCGGAAGACGGACCGATCATCACGAATGAGACGCTTTCCCGTTGCCACGATATCAAGCCGAGGTCGCCGCGGATGGTTTCGGTGAATTCGCCGGATTGTTGCGCGTCGCCTTGCTTGAGAAAGCAGATGGTGAAGACCTCTCCCTCCCGGTCGCGATAGACGAGCTGGGCAACCGGCCTGCCATTGGCGGCAAGGAGCCTCGCCCCTTCGAAGGATAATCCCTTGCGGGCGAGATCGGGGACAGCGAAGCTCACGCCGACGCTTGCGGCAAGCCAGGTCTCGATCTCGGCCGCCTGCGTTCCCGGCACCTCGACCAGATGCTCCTTCTGGCGCGAATAGATGCGGTGAGACCCGACGATATCGTCGATCCAGGGGCGGTCATCGGCCTGGTTCATCGGCTCGGCGAAATCCGTGGCGCTGCCGAGAATGAAGCCGGCGGCTCCGCCGAGCAGGAAAAGGGCGGTGGAAGCGGCGAGGATGCGCGGCCAGATGCGAGCGCTTCGTCTTGGAAGGCTGGCCGTCGTTACCCGCTCCGATTTCGGGTTGATGCCGGGGCCTTGCTTTATCTGGCGCACCAGCGCCAGCGGCACCGGATCATGGAGGAAGTTTTCGAAAGCCCCGTTGCCGAAGGCGCTGCCCGACTTAAGCTTGTCGAGCAATGCCCTTGCCTCGTCGTCGCGGGCGAGAAGAGCGTCAAGCTCGGATTTTTCGCTTTCTGCGAGTTCGCCGTCGATATAGGCGGACAACCGCACCTCGAGCGCCAGCCCCTTCGTTTGCAGCAACGGTCAGGCCCTCCTTTCCGTATTTTCGGACAACATGGCCGCGAGCCTGAGCCGCGCCGTCGACAGCCTGCTCATGACCGTACCGACGGGGATGCCGAGGATCTCCGCCGTTTCCCGGTAGCTGTGGCCTTCGACATTGACGAGGAGGAAGACGCTTGCCAGTCCCTCCGGCATCGACAGGATCATCTTCTGCACCTGATTGGCATAGGCCGCCTTTTCGGCTGTTGCTTCGACGTGCGGTTCGTCCCGCTCGAAAACGTCGACCGCACCGGCGCTGCGCACCTTGCGCTTGCGGATTTCGTCCACCCAGAGATTGCGGGTCATCGCATAGACCCAGCTTTCCAGCCGGCCTTCGCCGTTCCAAAGGTGACCGCGCGCGATTGCCCGCTCGCAAACTTCCTGGACGAGATCGTCGGCATCATTGGCATTGCGGGCCAGCGTGATCGCGAAGCGGCGCAGTTTGGGCAGCAGGCTGACCAAATCCCGTCTGAAATCCTTCATTTCTGCCGCTGGGCGCATTGCTCTTCCAGGAAAACGTGCCGGATCGCGCGTCCATTCGCCATCCGGACGCACCATCAATGATATGGAACATTTGGTCCTAAGTCTGCAAGGGAAGAGCCGGAACGGAAAGAGGTTTTTGCACCCCGGCAACCGGTTTTCCCCACGCCGCCGCGCGTCCTTGAATCGGCCGGGACCGAGAGGCTTCCGGCGGTTCAGAAATACGTCGCTTCGGCGAGCACCACGCCGGTCGCGTCCGGGTTGATCGCGTAGCGCTCCCGGGTCAGCCGCCAGTCTCCGGGCTCACCGTCGACGGAAAAGAGATTATAGGCGGCGACGGGCTTGCTGCCTCCGGGACCCTGCGAGGCGGATGCGATGCCGACGACCGGCACCGGCCCCGTATGCCCCTTGAGCCAGTGGAGCGTATTGAGATGCGTGTGGCCGTGCAGAACCAGCTCGGCCCCGCCGGCGGAGATGGTGGCAGCGAAACGGCGGATGCCGATCATGCGCTTGTGCATCGAGGTCGCGCCGCGAATCGGCGGGTGATGGATCATGACGATGCGGAACAATCCGGCTTCGCCGGCCTGGCGAAGGAGGTTGACCGTCGCGCGCGCCTGTCGCGGCCCGAAATAGCCGCTCGCGGCGAAAGGGGGAGTGGCCACGGCCGTCGAGCAGCCGATGAGCGCCACCCTGCCGCGCACCCGCATATAGGGAAAGCAGGCATGCTTCTTCATCCAGCCGCTGGGGCCGTCGTCGCCGCGCATGAAGGGATACCATGCATGCGTGATCTTCTCGTATGCGCCGGGCACGTAGGCGTCGTGGTTGCCCGGAACCACCGAGATTTCATTGGGGTCGCCCGCTTCCGCGAGCCATTCGGTAACCGCCTCGATCTCGAGCGAAGAGGCGAGGTTGACGAGATCTCCGGTGATCGCCAGGTGATCCGGATTGCGCACCTCGATGTCCTGCATCAGGCAGTCGAGCGTCCCGGGAAAGAGATGGCGCACCCTGTTCCTGTGCCAGTTGACGAAACCGGTGATCCGCTTGGAGGCGAGTTCGCGGAGGGAGAGATCTGGCAAAGGCCCCAGGTGGACATCGGATATATGCGCAAGTTTGAACATTAATCTCGTCTAGCGCATATTCCCGGGAAGGGGAATCAGTAATGGACTATTCCCGGAAACCGTGAATGTGAGGAGAAGGCGTATGGACGAGAGCCGCGGGCCGGAGATACCCTCCTGGCGGCTCCGCTTTCTGACGCGGTTTGCCCATGTTTATTTCGCCCTGGCCCGCGGCATGACGCTCGGCGTGCGGGCTGCCTGTTTCGATGGTGAGGGGCGGGTCTTTCTCGTAAGGCATTCCTATCTGCCGGGCTGGCATCTTCCCGGCGGCGGACTCGACCGCAACGAGACTGCGGTGGAGGGCCTGGCCCGCGAACTCAGGGAGGAGGGCAACCTCGTGCTGACGACGGCACCGCTGCTCTTTCAGGTCTACTACAACCGGCGCACCAGCAAGCGCGATCACGTCATCTTCTTCCGCTGCGATAATGTCCGCCAGGAGCGGCCGAAGCGTGCGGATCTCGAAATCGCCGCGGCGGGCTTCTTTCCGCTCGACGACCTTCCGGCGGACACGACGCCTGCGACCCGGCGCCGGCTGGCGGAGCTCGCTGGAAGCGCGGCGCCCGATACGTTCTGGTAGGCGACCGATCGCGTCGGATCGCCCCCTTAGCCGCCTGCTTGTCCCTTCTCCCCAGCAAGCGGGTGATGGGACAAGCGGCTAGCGCCCATTTTCTCTCATCCCTGTTCAGAGGTTATCCCGCCCGTGCGGCGCTCCAAGGTCGAGCACCGGACCCGCCGGCACGATGCCCGTGGGATTGATCGTCGTATGGCTGCGGTAATAGTGCTGCTTGATGTGGTGCATATTGACCGTCTCGGCGACGCCCGGCACCTGGTAGAGCTCGCGCAGATAGCCGTAGAGATTCGGATAGTCCGCAATGCGGCGGATGTTGCATTTGAAATGGCCGACATAGACCGGATCGAAACGGACGAGTGTCGTGAAGAGCCGCCAATCGGCTTCCGTCAGGCGGTCTCCCGTGAGATAGCGCTTCGACGCGAGGCGGTTCTCCAGTTCGTCCAGCATGGAGAAGAGGGCGGCGACGCTCTCCTCATAGGCCGCCTGGCTGGTTGCGAAGCCGGCCTTGTAGACCCCGTTGTTGACCGCGTCGTAGATACGCGCATTGAGCGCGTCGATTTCGGGACGCAGATCTTGCGGGCAGAAATCTGCCGTCGAGCCGGTCAGACGATCGAAGGCCGAGTTGAACATGCGGATGATTTCGGCGGACTCGTTCGAGACGATCGTGTTCTTCCGCTTATCCCAGAGGACCGGCACCGTCACCCGGCCGGAATAGACCGGGTCGGCGCGCAGATAGACTTCCCAGAGCATGCGCGAGCCGAAGAGGTGATCGGCGGTGCCGCCGTTCTCGCCCTCACGGTCCTCTCCCTTGAATTCCCAGCCGTTGGCCAGCATTAGCGGGTCGACGATGGAAAGCGAGATGAGGTCTTCGAGCTTCTTGAGCTTGCGGAAGATCAGCGTGCG
Source organism: Sinorhizobium sp. KGO-5 (assembly GCF_036245905.1). Taxonomy (NCBI): domain Bacteria; kingdom Pseudomonadati; phylum Pseudomonadota; class Alphaproteobacteria; order Hyphomicrobiales; family Rhizobiaceae; genus Sinorhizobium; species Sinorhizobium sp. KGO-5. The sequence continues at coordinate 263,423 of NZ_BDIZ01000004.1, read as the reverse complement.
GTGCGCCCAGGGGCAGGCAAGGGACACATAGAGATGATAGCGGTCCGCTTCGGCCTCGAAGCCGCCTTCGCCGGAAGGGCCGGGCGATCCATCTGCCGTGATCCAGTTGCGGAACTGCGATTCGCTGCGCTTGAAATGACCGTTCGTCGCACGCGTGTCGTACCAGACATCCTGCCAGACGCCATTCACGAGCCTACCCATAGGCCAACTCCTTTCGATCGTTTGCTGACGCCATAATTAGTGCTGAGAACCGCGGCCGATAGATGTGAAATTCCGAACAGTGCGTTTTACCCTTTGACTGGCAGCGTTTTTCTGCTATCGGCGAAATGGTAGCTCTTTCATCTGGGAAACGATCAACAATGATCCTGTCGGGAAGCCTGCGACGACGCTGATGCTGCAAACGCCCATTCGGGGCGAGCCATCCTCCATGTCCGTTCGCATGCCGGTTCTCGACACATGAAAAAGCACGATCTCGTCTATCTGACCGAAGACGCATCCCACGACGCAGCCATCGAAATCATCAATGAAGAGGCGTTCGGGCCGGGTCGCTTCACCCGCGCCGCCGCGCGGATTCGCGAGCAGGGGCCCCATGACCGGGCGCTCTCCTTCATCTGCGCCGATAACGGCGAAACGATCGCGTCGGTCCGGATGACGCCGGTAACGGCCGGTTCGGTGAAAGGACATCTGCTCGGCCCGCTTGCCGTCCGGCCCTCGCACAAGAACCAGGGCATCGGCCGGGAACTCGTCCGTATTGCAGTCGAAGCGGCGCGCCGCAAGGGCACCGAAGCGGTTATCCTCGTCGGCGATCCGCCTTATTACCAGCCGCTCGGTTTCGAGAAGGTACGCCACGGCGCGCTCCAATTCCCGGGTCCCGTCGATCCCGCGAGGGTTCTCGTCGTGCCGGTCGCGCCGGACGTTCACGCCCGGCTTGAAGGCGTGATCGCCTGGCGGGATGACGGCGCCACCTGCCTCACTGCGCGCACGGAGGCGCAAGGGGCGGCTGCCTGATCTCTGGACGTCGGCTATTCGTCGTCCTCGGCCCGAGAATGGCGAAGCCGTGGCCTCGTCGGCGTTCACCGCCCCTCGCGATACCAGGTAGCGGAGATGAGGAAGAGCAGTGCCGCCAGGCCGAAGAGCCCCGCGAATAGCGAAAGGGAATCGATGCCCTTCAACACCGTCTCATCGGTCATGCGCAGCGACAGGCGCTGATCGTCGGCCACGCGGACGGCGCCGCGAACCGGGAGGATAGACGGGAGGTCGACGGGTCCGTCGGCGCTCGCCAGGCGGCGGACCAGGCCCTTCGTCTTCTCCGCCCAGGGTTTGATCTTCTCTTCCGTGGAAATCGCCGCCTTGAATTCGGGCGCATCGACGTTGCCGACATGGACGAGCGTCGTCAATTCGTCGTTGGCAACTTCGAAGAGGCCGATTTCATTGGTCTCGACCTCAGCCTTGTAGAGCCCCGGCTCGCCTTCCGTGAGCGTGACTTCCTGGGTCCGGCCGGAAGGATAGGTGAGGGTCGCCTGGCCGGGATCTCCTTCGATCGTCTGGCGCGTGATCTCGAGCGTCCGGCCCATCGCGCGGGCGGTGAGCGCCTCCTCTTCGAGCGCCGGCTCCTGCATCAGCCAATGCGCCGTGCGGCGATAGAGCGAGACATGCGGCCCACCCCCTTCGAAGCCGCGCGCCCACAGCCAACCCTGGTCGGAGAGCAGCATGGCGACACGCCCCTTGCCGACGCGGTTGAGGACCAGCAGCGGCTTGCCGTCAGCAGCTTCCATTACCGTCTGCCCGAGCGGCCTGTCCACGTCGACGGTACGGAACCAGCGGCCCCAGGCCGGCGGTTCGTCCGCTGCCCCTTCGAGCCCGCGGGTGACCGGATGCTTCTTTCCTTCCTCCGAGAGCCGGGGGAAGAACGCCTTCTCGTTCATGACGCCGGTCGGCGTTGCCGGCAGCACCGCCGCAAGCGGGGTCGCTGCGATCGAATCGTCGCCGGCGTGCTCCGGCCCGGCGGCGATCAGCAGCGCTCCACCGTTCTGCACGTACTGGGCGATGTTGTCGTAATAGAGGATCGGCAGCACGCCACGATGCTGGTAGCGATCGAAAATGATGAGGTCGAACTCGCTGATCTTGTCGACGAAAAGCTCCCGCGTCGGGAAGGCGATGAGCGAGAGTTCGTTGATCGGCGTGCCGTCCTGCTTCTCCGGCGGCCGCAGAATGGTGAAATGGACGAGATCGACCGCGGCATCGGATTTCAGGAGGTTGCGCCAGGCGCGCTCGCCCGCATGCGGCTCTCCCGAAACGAGGAGCACGCGAAGATTTTCGCGGATGCCGTCGAGCACATGCACGGCGCGGTTGTTCGTCTCCGTCACCTCGCCGGCAACCGGATTGACGGCGAATTCCAGGATGTTGTTGCCGCCGCGCGGAACGGTGAAGCTGAACGGAACGTCTGTGCCGGGCTCCGCCTGCTCCGTGGCGATCTCGTTGCCGTTCAGGCGGATCGTCACCTCGGCGCTGCCGCCGGGAGCCGCGCCGTCATCCACGACCCGAAAGGTCATTCTCTGCTGTTCGCCGACGATGCCGAAGCGGGGGGCGCTGACGATTTCGATGCGCCGGTCGAACTCGTCCGGCTTGCCGCTGATCAGGGCGTGGACGGGTGCATCGAAGCCGAGCTTCTGGTTGACGTCCGGCACGTCGTGGATCTGGCCGTCGGTAATGAAGATGGCGCCGCCGACACGGGCGGGCGGCACGTCTGCGAGCGCCGTTGTCAGGGCGCCGAAGAGCCTGGTCGAGGGTGCCTCGGTTTCCTCGCCGTCGGCGGCTTCGACAATACGCGCCTCGATCTGGGGGAAGCGGGAAAGGCGTTCCTTGAGCCCCTCGAGCGCCTGGTCGGTCTGCGCGCGGCGGTCACCGTTCTCCTGGCTCTGGCTGCGGTCGACAACGACGGCGACAATGGTGGAGAGGGGTTCGCGCTCCTCCTGGAAGAGGACGGGATTTGCAAGCGCGAGGCAGAATGCAGCCAGGGCCGCCGCCCTGATCCAGGCTCCCCGAACGCCGCGCCAGATACCGAGTGCCGCCAGAACGGCTGCGACAAGCGCCAGTGCCGCGAGATACGGCCAGGCGAGAAGCGGCGAGAAATCGATTGTCATCGCCGGGTCCTCATTGTCCGAGCCGCTCGAGCAGGGCGGGCACGTGCACCTGGTCGGCCTTGTAGTTGCCGGTCAGCATGTACATCATGATGTTGACACCGGAGCGAAAGGCGTATTCGCGCTGCATTTCGTCCGGCGGCACGGTCGGCAGCAGTGCGACTCCGTTCGAATCCACGGCCCATGCACCGGCAAAGTCGTTGCCGGTGATGATGATCGGCGTCACCCCGTCGCCCGGCCGCGCCGGCCGGTTGCTCGGTTCCTCGCGACTATCGAGCTGGGATTCGATCCACAGCGGGCTGCCGGTATAGCGGCCGGGAAAATTCGTCAGCAGATAGAAGGCCTTGGTCAGGACATGGTCGGCCGGAACCGGCTCCAGCGGCGGTATGTCGAGATTGCCGAGGATCGCCTGGAGACGTTCGGTGTTCGCGCTGGTTCCGTTCGAGGAAGAGCCGAGCGAGGAAAACTGATCACGCGTGTCGAACAGGACCGTGCCGCCCGCCCGCATATAGGCATCGATTCGGCTGACGGCTTGCGGGCTCGGCATGGGCGCGCTGGCGGAAATCGGCCAGTAGATGATGGGGTAGAGGCTCAGTTCGTCCTTGGAGATGTCAAGGCCGACGGGCGCGCCGGGCTCGAGCGTGGTGCGATAGGTCAGGAAGTCGGTGAGGCCTCTCAGCCCGTCTTCGGAAAGGCGGTCCACCTCTTCCTCGCCGGTGACCACATAGGCGAGATGCGTGGTGTCCAGCCTCTCGAGGATGCGCTGGTCGTCCGGGCGCGTGTCGTCGGCAAAGGCCTGCGGCGGGGCGAGGAAGACGGTTCCGGCGAGGACTATGATGATTGCCGAAGCGGCCCTTGCCATCCGAGCGCGTGAAAAGACGCCACCCATGAAGAGCACGATCAGAGCGTCCGCGAGCAGCAGCAGGAGGGCGAGCGTCATCAGCGCCGGCTTCAGCGACCAGCTTTCCGTACCGGCCAGCCGCTCGGAGGTATGAGGGCCGGCGGCGGTCATGTCGATCCGCTTGAGCTCGGCGTCGCGCGGCAAGAGGTTGAGCGCCGTGAAGCCGTCCTCGGAGCCGTAGAGCCCCGGAGGATTGTCGGCTGTCGCGACCGGTGCCTTGCCGGGCACGATGTCGAGGGGACGGGCATTGCCCGTCTCGGCGACGAGCACGCCATCGGCGTTCAGAAGCCGGTAGGGCGGCAAGGTCTGCGCCTTCACGGCCTTGCCGTCGCTGGCGATACCGCCGCCGCGCGAGAGCTGGACACTGCGGCGAAGCATTTCAACGAAATGGCCCGAGATCGGCAGGTTCGACCATGTGGCCTCGGCGCTGACGTGAAAGAGCACGATGCGGCCCGCCCCGCGTGTCGCAGTCGTGACCAGCGGTGTGCCGTCGGCGAGGTTTGCCCATGTGCGCTCCGCCAGATCGGCTGTCGGTTCGGCCAGAACCTGACGCTTGACGAGAATGTCGGTTGGGCGGGCCATGCCGGCGAAGGGACTGTTGCCGGGATAATCGGCGAGCGGCTGCGGTTCGGACCAGGAGAGCGCGCCGCCGAGCGCCCGTTCGCCCTGGCGAAGCGTGACCGGGACGAGCGGATCGTCCGCAGGTGCGGCGGCCAGGCGGGGGCCGGCGAAGCGGATCAGCGTGCCGCCGTTGTCGATCCATTTCGCAAGCAGAGGATAGGTCTCTTCCGGCAGCCGGCCGATGTCGGCCATGATCAGAACCGAGGCGCGCTGCTCGAGAAGCTCCGGAATTGCAACGGCAAGATCGTTCTGGCGGGGCTCGACGAGATCGGCATAGGGGGCGAGCGCCCGATTGATATAGTAGAGCGGCGAGAGCAGCGGCTGCGACAGGTCACGTGCCTCGCCGCTCAGTAGAGCCACGCGACGGCGGCGGAAGCCGTCGTCGAGGAGATGCTGGGCGCCGGCGGTCGCGGCTCCTTCGATGCCGATGCGGGCGAAGTCGTTGCGCAGTTCGAACGGGGCCTCGATCATCCCCTTGGCGGTTGCTGCGCCGGGTGCGAAATCGATCGCCCCGCTGGCGATCGCCCGGCCGCGGGTATCGAAGGCAACGATGGGCAGGGAACGGCCATCGTCGGTCTTCAGCCGGCTCGCCGTCACCGACATGCCGCCGGACTCGTTGCTCGTCGCAGTGAGTGCCACGGCCTCGCTGCCGTCCGCTTCGATCACCTTGAGACCGGCCGCGCCGATCCCGGCCAGCGCCTCCATCGTCTTGCCGTCGCCCCCTTCGATGCCGTCGGTGATGAAGGCGACCGTTCCCGGAGGAGCGTCTTCGAAGGCCGCCTGCAAGGCCGCGATTGCGGAACCACGGTCGGCGGGCAGCGGCTCGGGTCTGGCCGCCGCCAGCCGGTTGCGCGCAGTGCTCGCCGATCCGGGCGTGGCGTCGTGCTGGCGCTCTCCGGTGAAGACGATCGAAATCGCGACATCCTTCGCCTCGGCGTCGTCGATCAGCGCCGAGGCGGCTTCGACACGCCGCTCCCAGTCGGGCGCCGTTGCCCAACTGTTGTCGATCAGCAGCGCCAGCGGCCCGGAGGTCGCGAGCGTATTGCTGCGCGGGTTGAAGACGGGGTCGGCGATCGCGAAGATGACAGCCGCGGCCATCAGCATCCTGAGAAGGGTCAGCCACCAGGGGCTTTTCGAGGGTGTCTCCTCGCGCTTCATCACCGAAGCCAGGATGCGCAGCGGCGGAAAGATTTCGGCCGCAGGTCTTGGCGGCGTCATGCGCAGCAGCCACCAGATCACCGGCAGTGCCACGAGTGCTGCCAGAATGGCGGGGTTGGCAAAAATGAAGGAGAGGCCGCCGATCATGCAAGCCCCCCATGGGCCGCTCGGCCCGGCATGCCTGAAAGATGCATATGCACCGTGACCAGAGCTTCCGACGCCGGCCGATCCGTTCTGTGCGGAATGAAGGTCCAGCCGAGATGGCGCAGGCTCGTGCCGAGGCTGTCGCGGCGGGCGCGATAGGCACGCTGGTAATCCTCGCGCAGGATCTCGGCGCGTCCCGCGGTCAGCTTCTCGCCGGTTTCAGGATCGGTGAACTCGGTTCTGCCGGCATAGGGGAAGACTTCCTCCGCCGGATCGGCGATCTCCACGACATGGCCGCGCAGACCCCGGCGGGCGAGCGGTCCAAGTCGTTCCATCACCCGGTCGGCGGGGTCGAGAAAATCGCCGATCAGAACGAGGTCGCTGGCGCCGCGGATCATTGCGGTATCGGGTAGACCCTCCGAAAGCGGACTATGCATGATTGCCGTTGCCAGCCGCTCGGCGGCGTTGCGTGCCGAAACCGGCTCCATCACGCCCGGGCAGCCGATCCGCTCGCCGGAACGGGCGAGAATTTCGGCGAGCGCCAGCATCAGCACCAGAGCGCGGCTCTCCTTCGAAACGGCGCCGAGCGTCGATTTGTACATCATCGAGGGCGAGAGATCGGCCCAGAGCCAGATCGTGTGCGCTGCCTCCCATTCGCGGTCGCGGACATAGGTGTGGTCGTCCTTGGCGGAACGGCGCCAGTCGATACGCGAGAAGCTTTCCCCGTCGCTGTAGGGGCGGAACTGCCAGAAGTTCTCGCCGATACCGCGCTTGCGCCGGCCGTGCCAACCGGTGATGACCGTGTTGGCGATCCTGCGGGCCTCGACAAGACAGTCGGGTACCAGCATCGCGCGCTGCTGCGCGCGCGACAGGACCTCACCGGAAGGGGTACGCGCGACAATGTGCCCGATCGAGGCCATGCGTCAGCCCTTGGCCCGCTTCACCAGGTCGGCGATGACGTCGCGCACCGACATGCCCTCGGCGCGGGCGGCGAAGGTCAGCGCCATGCGGTGCTGGAGAACCGGCTCGGCGAGCGCAAGGACGTCGTCGATCGAAGGGGCAAGCCGCCCGTCGTAGAGCGCGCGGGCGCGGGCGCAGAGCATGAGCGCCTGTCCGGCGCGCGGACCCGGCCCCCAGGCAACGTTCTTGTCGGTGTCGGCATTGCCGTTGCCGGGGCGTGCGGAACGAACGAGCGCCAGGATGGCGTCGACCACCTTCTCGCCGACAGGCATCTGACGGATCAGCCCCTGGATCTGCTGCAGGCGGCCTGCATCGATGACGGGCCGCGCCTCTGTTTCTGCGAGTCCGGTCGTCTCGAGCAGGATCTGTCTTTCGGCGGCAAGCTCGGGGTAGCCGACATCGACCTGCATCAGGAAGCGGTCGAGTTGGGCTTCGGGCAGCGGATAGGTGCCTTCCTGCTCCAGCGGGTTCTGGGTTGCGAGCACGTGGAACGGCTGTGGCAGGTCCTTACGGTCGCCCGCGATGGTGATGTGATACTCCTGCATCGCCTGCAGCAGGGCCGACTGCGTGCGCGGCGAGGCGCGGTTGATCTCGTCGGCCATCAGGAGCTGCGTGAAGATCGGGCCGGGAATGAAGCGGAAGGAGCGATGACCTGCCGCGTCCTGGTCCATGACCTCCGAACCCAGGATATCGGAGGGCATGAGATCGGGCGTGAACTGAATGCGGCTGTTGTCGAGCCCGAGAACGATACCGAGCGTGGCGACGAGCTTGGTCTTGGCAAGCCCCGGAACGCCGACAAGCAGCGCGTGCCCGCCGGAAAGTACCGCGAGCAGCGTTTGTTCGACGACGCTCTCCTGACCGAAAATGACCTTGCCGATCTCGGCGCGGACCAGCGCGACCTCTCCGAGCGCCGCCTCGGCTGCGGCGACGATCGCCTTTTCGTCGGCCAGTTCGGTCGCGCCTCTCATTACACTCATTGCAAGTCTCCCGGTCGTCCGCTTCTGGATCGATCGCCGATGCCGGCTGTCCAGTTCCTGTTTTTCAATTTAGACCCCGCGGGGCGGCTGACAAGCCGCCGCCGTCGCACTATCTCGTGAGCTTGACACCAAAGCCTGAAGCATTGCGTTCCAGGCGCGAATGCGGACATATGCGCCGAAGCGCGCTTGTGGTGCATACCCGCTACAGCGCCGCGTCTTATCAGACGCGCAAGGCTTGCTGTAGCACTTTTAACTGCTGCATGCGTTTGTCCTCGATCGGCCACGAACAAGGAAACATGCAGCAGGCAACGGCGTCATGCTTCGGATGCAAGATCGAGACCAAACGGGACGGAACAATGGCAGAAGCCAAGATTCAGCAAATGGGCGATGCGGCCGGCCTGGCGGCGCTGATCGCACGCGCGGCCGGGCAGACGGGCGGCGAGGCGAGAGGGTTGCCGCCGGTCGACCGCTGGAATCCGCCGTTCTGCGGCGACATCGACATGGAAATTCGCGGCGATGGAACCTGGTTCTACATGGGCACGCCGATCGGCCGGCAGCCGCTGGTGAGGCTGTTCTCGACCGTGCTTCGCAAGGACGAGGACGGCAAGACCTATCTCGTCACGCCTGTGGAAAAGGTCGGCATCCGGGTCGCCGACGCGCCGTTCATCGCCGTGGAGATGAGCGTGACCGAGAAGGAAGGCGAGAATGTGCTGACCTTCCGCACCAATGTCGGCGACGTGGTCGAGGCGGGCCCGGAGCATCCCTTGCGCTTCGTTATCCACGGCGACAATCGCGAACTCAAACCCTATCTGCATGTGCGCGGGCGGCTGAAAGCGCTCGTCTCGCGACCGGTGATGTACGACATCGTCGAGCTCGGCGAGACCATCGCGGTGGAAGGGGTGGAGATGTTCTGCGTCAGATCGGCCGGAGCGATCTTCCCGATCATGCCCGCGGCCGAGCTGGAAGCTTTGTGCCGATGAACGGTCACCCATACTCCGCCGACGAATTCCGTCGCCGCGCGCTGCAGCAGGCGGGGGGGCCGATCGAGACTGCCTGGCGCGATCACGGCGATTTCCTGTTGAACCCGGGCATCGTATCCTATCTCGAGTCCCTGCATCTGAAGGACGCCGCAGTCCTCGTCCCGGTCGTCGACGACGGCGAAGACGCCAACGTCATCTTCACCCAGCGCACCTCGAATTTGCGCAAGCATTCCGGCCAGGTCGCCTTTCCGGGCGGTGCGGTGGATCCGGAAGACCACTCCATCGAAGTCGCCGCACTGCGCGAGGCTGAGGAGGAGATCGGGCTCGATCCGCGTTTCGTCGAGACGGTCGCGCGGCTGCCGCATTACATGGCCATGTCCGGCTTCCGCATCACGCCGGTGCTTGCGGTGGTTCAGCCCGGCTTCGTGCTTGAGCCGAATCCGGAGGAAGTGGAGAGCGTGTTCGAGGTGCCGTTGTCGTTCCTGATGAATCCCCGAAATCATGGACGGGGAAGCAGTCACTGGCAGGGCGCTGAGCGCCATTTCTATCGCATGCCCTATGGCGAAAGGAACATCTGGGGGATCACCGCGGGGATCGTCCGCATGCTCTATGAAAGGCTCTATGCATGACTTCCATTGTCGCCGAGCGCTGGTTTCAGGCTCCTCATCTTCGCCGCATCTTCGACCTGTTGAACGCCGATGGCGGCGAGGTTCGGGTCGTCGGAGGCGCGATCCGCAACAGCCTCATGGGTTTGCCGGCCGGCGACGTCGACCTGGCAACCACCTGGCGTCCCGAGGAGGTGACCGAGCGGGCGGGGCGCGCCGGCATCAAGGCGGTGCCGACGGGAATCGACCATGGCACCGTGACGCTCGTCATAGAAGGTGTTCCCTATGAGATAACGACTCTGCGCCGTGACGTCGCGACCGACGGGCGTCGCGCCGAAGTGGCCTTCGGGACCGACTGGAAAGCGGATGCGGAACGCCGCGACTTCACCATCAACGCCCTCTATGCCGGTGCGGACGGCGAGATCATCGACCATGTCGGGGGCCTCGGGGACATCGAGACGCGGACGGTGCGTTTCATCGGCAGCGCGGCCGAACGCGTGGCCGAAGATTACCTCCGTATTCTTCGCTTCTTCCGCTTCTTCGCCCATTACGGCAGCGGCCGTCCGGACGCCGAAGGCCTGCGGGCCTGCGCCCAGGCCCGCGCGAAGCTCGCCACGCTTTCCGCCGAACGCGTGTGGACGGAGACGAAGAAGCTGCTTTCGGCCGACGACCCCGGCCGTGCGCTCCTGTGGATGCGGCAGGCAGGTGTGCTGAGCGAGATCCTGCCCGAGACCGAAAAATGGGGCATCGACGCTATCCCCGCGCTGATCGCTGCGGAGAAGAGTTTTTCCTGGCAGGCGGACCCGCTCCTGAGGCTTGCGGCGATGGTCCCGCCCGACGCCGACCGGCTCGAAGCCATGGCCAAACGTCTGCGGCTGTCCAAGGCGGAGAGCGCCTACCTCGGCCGGTTCGCCGAAGCGCCGGAAATCGCCGCTACTCTTGCGGATGCGGCGCTCGACCGCAGGCTCTATCGCCATGGCGCAGAAGGCATCGTCGTCCGGCTGAGGCTTGCGCTTGCCTCGGCACGCCGCAAGGCCGAAACCGATCCGGCATTCCTTGCCGACAGCGCGTCCTTTCACCGACTCCTTGCACGGGCGGAAAAATGGCAGCGGCCTGTCTTCCCGTTGAACGGTGCCGATGTCCTCAAACTGGGGGTTCCCGCCGGTCCCAAGGTGGGGGAAGTGTTGGCAGAGCTTGAAGCCTTCTGGGTCGAGCGCAACTTCAAGGTCGAGCGGGCGACCCTCGTCGCCCGGCTCGAGTCGATGGTGCGGTCGGGCTGAGACCGGTTCGGGCCGCGGTCAGGCGACCTTGGTTTCGTCGACGATGCGGGCCTTGATGTTGTCGACCATGTTTTCGCGGATGATCGTCTCGCCATGGGTCTCGCGCATATGCTCGACGACCCGGCGCACGATTTCAGCATCATTGTCAGCGCGGGTGTGCCAAGCGCAACCCGGGACGAGCGAACCGCATTCGAATAGGCGCATGGTGTTCCTCCTTCCTACAATCGGCAAGCCTCCCCTTGAAAAGCCTAGCATCAACCCGCGCTCTCGCCAAATTGTTCCGGCCCGGACCCCGAGCGAAGAAAATCCTGTAAACGGGCGCTTTGTTGGTGCTATGCCTGTGGCAATCGAGGATCCAGCAAAGGCCGCATTCACACATGACCGCTGTTCAATCGGAACTGATTTCCGCCATTCGAAGCATTCCGGACTATCCGAAGCCCGGCGTCATGTTCCGTGACATCACGACCCTCCTCGGCAATCCGCGGGCCTTCCGCCGGGCGATAGACGAGCTCGTCCATCCCTATGCCGGTACCAAGGTCGACAAGATCGCCGGCATCGAGGCGCGGGGCTTTATCCTTGGCGGGGCGATTGCGCACCAGCTTTCGGCCGGCTTCATACCCATTCGCAAGAAGGGAAAGTTGCCGCACGACACGGTGCGGATCGCCTACAGTCTGGAATACGGCGTGGACGAGATGGAAATGCACAGGGACGCGGTCGCTCCCGGGGACAAGGTGATCCTCGTCGATGACCTGATCGCCACGGGCGGCACCGCCGAGGGCGCCGCCAAGCTCCTGAAGCAGATGGGTGCGGACATCGTCGCAGCCTGCTTCATCATCGATCTGCCTGAGCTCGGCGGACGCAAGAAGCTCGAAGCGCTCGGCGTCAATGTGCGCACGCTCATCGAATTCGAGGGGCATTGAGCCCACAGGCTTCTAGGCCAGGATCGAACAGCTGGCCCCGGCCATTTAAGCGAATTCGATGACCTTGCTCTCGAAGCGGATGACCGGCTCGCCGTGCTGGTTCTCGCCCTCGCAGAGGATCGTGTTGATCCGCCAGCCGGGTCGCGAGGCGACGATCCGGGCCTCCAGTAAAGTGACCGCATAGGTGATCGTGTCGCCGGCATAGACCGGCTTCAGCCACCTGAGTTCCTTGAACCCGGGCGAGGGGCCGAGCGTCGGCGCATGCAGTCCCTCGGCTGCAAGGCGGCGGATCTCGTCTTTCCAGAACCGCAGGAAGCACTGCATCCAGCCGGCGCTGGTATGCCATCCGGAGGCGCAAAGACCGCCGAAAAGCGACTGTTTCGCCTGCTGCTCGTCGACGTGGAAGGGCTGCGGGTCGAAATCGCGGGCGAAGCGGATGATGTCCTCCGCGGTGAATGTCAGGCTGCCGGTGACGACCTTGCGCCCGGCCTGGTAGAGCTCCTCCAGCGTCATCATGCGCGCGCCTCCCCATTGCGGCGCCTGAACATGACGGAGCACTCCGAAACCGCCACGGCTTCACCGCTCTGGTTCTCGATCTCGTTGCGAAATTTGACGAAGCCGATCGCGGGCTTGGTTTTCGACGGGCGCGCCTCCAGGACAAGGCTGAAGCCTGAAAGGATATCTCCGGCAAGGACCGGCTTCTTCCACTCCATGAAGTCGATGCCCGGTGACCCTTGCGAGGACGAATCGCCGAGAAAGGCCTCGATCATCATCCGCATGCCGACCGCGCTCGTGTGCCAACCGGAAGCGGCGAGGCCGCCGAGGATGCTGCTCTTGCCGACCTCTTCATCCAGATGCATGGGCTGCGGATCGAATTCGCTGGCGAAGGCGATCATGTCGTTGGCCTGCATCAGGACCGGGCTGTAGTCGAAACGCCGGCCCTGAGTGAAATCCTCGAAATAAAGCATGCCTCATTCTCTCCTTACGGCGACGCGCGTTCCAAGAGAACGCACAAAGGGCCGACCTTACGTGGCTTCGGTCCGGCTGATTTTCCAGGTTGCGCATGTCGATTGTTCATGCGATCACCTTACCGAAAGTTGCGCGTTGCAGCTTTTTCCCGCAAGGATCCGCCCGTGACAGATTTGAACAAGGCCCTGGCGGCAGCCGCCGAAAAGGGACTCATATCAGCCGATCGTGTCAATGATCTTGATGCTTTTCTTTCGGCGCGGGGGGTGAGTGCAGGCCCCGCAATGGCCGCAGCAAGCCGCCCTGACGAGACACGTCACGATGCGCAAGCGGCAGAGAGAGCGAGCAGCCGCGCTTCCTGCGCGGATTCCACGACATTCTTATCACGATCGGCGTGGTGGTCGTCCTTGTGGGTCTCTGGGGCATCGGCGGCACGATCGCCGTGCTGCCGCTAATCATCGTTCTGGCGGAAATACTCGTGCGCCGGCAGAGGCTGGCCTTGCCCGCAGTTGCGCTGACCCTGGCGCTCGTTCATTGGGTCGGGCAGGGAATGTACAACGTCATGGCGGCCGGGCAGCCTGCGTGGACGGACGAGACCTATTTGATATTGGCCTATGTCTGCGCTTTTCCAGTCCCTCTGGGGCTGTTTTACTGGCGCTACAGAGTTCCCCTGTCTTTCGCCCTGTTCCTGCTGTCGATAGCAGCCGTGGCGGTCGCCTTCGTTTTCCTCGCTCTGGACAAAGCCTTCGGGGTCGACTTCGTTCTGGAACAGTATCCCCATCTGGTCGCAGCGATTCTTCTCGTGGCGGCGCTGGCGATTTTTGCGCTTGCCATGCGCTACGACATCTCGGACCCGCATCGTCTGACCTTGCGCTCCGATATAGCCTTCTGGCTGCATCTCGCCGCGGCGCCGGCCTTACTCCATGCGATGCTCGGTTTCATCGTCCTATCCGGTCAGGGCGGCGTTTGGTGGAGAGGCGAGGGGGGCCTGGGTCAGTCAGCCGCCGTCATTTTCCTCGTGGCGCTTTTCATGACGATCGGTCTGGTGATCGATCGCCGCGCATTCGTGACCTCGGGCCTTTTGTCGCTGGGCGCGGCAATTTGGACGATCCTGCAGAAAAGCGGCGCCTCGCTCGATACCTACGTCTTCATCGCCTTCGCGGTGGTTGGGCTGACGGTACTCGTGATCGGCATTTTCTGGCAGCCGCTGCGCCGCGCAGCGATGAGCCTGCTGCCGGTCGCGATCACCGCGCGCCTGCATGCCGTGCGGTGATCCTGGCTCGCAACGGTTCCGCGCTTACGTATTGAACCGGAAATGGATGACGTCGCCGTCCTGGACGACGTATTCCTTGCCTTCGTCGCGAGCCTTGCCGGCCTCCTTCGCGCCGTTTTCGCCGCCATAGGCGATATAGTCGTCATAGGCGATCGTGTTGGCGCGGATGAAGCCGCGCTCGAAATCCGAATGGATGACGCCGGCGGCCTGCGGGGCCTTGGTGCCGCGAGGGATTGTCCAGGCGCGCGTCTCCTTCGGTCCAACCGTGAAATAGGTGATGAGATCGAGGAGCTTGTAGCCGGCGCGGATCAGACGGTCGAGGCCGGCTTCCTCGAGACCGAGCGCCGCGAGGAATTCCTTCGCTTCCTCTTCCGGAAGCTGCGCGACTTCGGATTCGATCGCCGCCGAAATGACGACCGTTTCGGCGCCCTGTTCCCTGGCCATCTTCTCGACGGCGCGGGTGTGCTCGTTGCCGGTCGCCGCGTCGCTTTCGGCGACGTTGCAGACGTAAAGAACCGGGTGCGAGGTGAGCAGGTTGAGGCTCTGGAGAATGCGAAGCTCGTCGGCGTCGAGCTTGGAAAGCAGGGTGCGCACGGGCTTGCCTTCCTGCAGCAGCTTCAACGATGCTTCCATGATCGGAAGCTGCGCCATCGACTCCTTGTCCTTGCCGGTCGCACGCTTGCGCGTCTGTTCGGCACGCCGTTCGAGGCTGTCGAGATCGGCGAGCATCAGCTCGGTCTCGATGGTGTCGGCGTCTTCGACCGGATGGATGCGGCCTTCGACATGGGTGATGTCGTCGTCCTCGAAACAGCGCAGCACGTGCACGACGGCATCCACCTCGCGGATGTTGGCGAGGAACTGGTTCCCGAGGCCCTCGCCCTTGGACGCGCCGCGCACCAGCCCGGCGATGTCGACGAAGGAGATGCGGGTCGGGATGATCTCCTTCGACTTGGCGATGTCGGCGAGTTTGCGCATGCGCGGGTCGGGCACGGCGACTTCGCCGGTGTTCGGCTCGATCGTGCAGAAAGGATAGTTCGCCGCCTGCGCCGCCGCCGTCTTGGTCAGCGCGTTGAAGAGTGTGGACTTGCCGACATTCGGCAGCCCGACGATACCGCATTTGAAGCCCATGGCTATAATCCGTCGTTCCTGATTTCTTGAGCGTGGCTATGGGATAAAGGAGAGAGGCGGTCAAGCTTTTCGCGCCGGTCCGCTTGCTCCGGGAGCCGGGTTTCACTTGAATGCCGGGGGACGGAGCGCGATATTGGCGGTAGCGGAGTGAGGAAAAAGGTGGGCGGTTTGCCACCTTCGCCCGCTTGATCGCCAACGCTTTTCTCATGTCATCGACGGCGGATTACCCATGAGCGACAATGATGTAGCCGCAAAGCGCCTGACCAAGCCGAAGCTGGAGCGGCCGAAGCTCTACAAGGTGCTGCTGGTCAATGACGACTACACGCCGCGCGAATTCGTGGTCATGGTGCTGAAGGCGGTTTTCCGGATGACCGAGGAGGCAGGCTACCGGGTGATGATGACGGCCCACAAGATGGGCACTTCGGTCGTGGTGGTGTGTGCAAAGGACGTTGCGGAGACCAAAGCCAAGGAAGCGACCGACCTCGGCAAGGAGGCAGGCTTTCCGCTGCTGTTCACCGCAGAGCCCGAGGAGTGAGGCGGCGGCCTGCGCGTGGAGCGAAACCGCGCATCCCGGTCCCCTCATTTCTGTGCTTGTCACAGGAATCCAGCCAGACCAAGTCCTTGGGCTGGAAAGAGTCTTCCGCGCCGCAGACGCGGCGCTGCTGGATTCCTGTGACGAGCACAGGAATGAGGTAGGAGAGGGTGCGGTCCCCCGGCGCGCTTCATAAACCAGGTTGACCATTGCCTCGCATATTCGCAACGGAAGTTGTATTAGCCGCACACCAGGTCCCCTCATTTCTGTGCTTGTCACAGGAATCCAGCCAGACCAAGTCCTTGGGCTGAAAGAACGCTTCCCGCGCCGCAGACCCGGCGCTGCTGGATCCCTGTGACGAGCACAGGGATGAGGGGAGGAGAGATTGCAGTCCTCCGATACGTTCCTACAGCGCCGCCCGTCTTATGAGACGCGCAGAGGTCGCAGCGGCGCACGGTCGGTACTCGAGGAATTCAAGCGCATCGCCATGCGTGCCGACAAACCGACGAGAGCTTCAACGCCATTATCCATCTCGCGGCAGTTGTCATAAACTCAAGACGGATCTCAACAGGCCTTAATCCCCCTTCGGCCCGAACATCTTCTTCAGCATGTCGGCCATCGGCCCCGTCGCCGGCAGCTTCTTCGGCTGGGCCGTGACACGCGCCTGATGGATATGGGATTGCCCCGCCTGCTTCTTCGCAGCGACGGGTCTTTCCACCTCCGGCTTGCCGCCGGTTGCCAGGGCGATCTTGTTCATGATCTGCGAATCCTCGCCCTTCACCAGCATGTCGGCATTGTCGGCGATCGCTTCGAGCAGCGGTGACAGCCAGGGCTGGTCGGCCTTGGCGAAGTCGCCGAGCACATGTGCGTGGACCAGATCCTTGACTCCGGGATGACCGATGCCGAGGCGCAGGCGGCGGTATTCCTTGCCGCAATGGGCATCGATCGACTTGATCCCGTTGTGCCCGCCGTGGCCGCCGCCGGTCTTGATCCGGGCCTTGCCGGCGGGAAGGTCCAGTTCGTCATAGATGACGACGATGTCCTTCGGCGCGAGCTTGTAGAAGCGCATCGCTTCGCCGAGCGCTTCGCCGGAGAGATTCATGAAGGTCTGCGGCTTCATCAGCAGAACGCGTTCGCCGTCGATCTCGCCTTCGGAGATCTCCGACTTGAATTTCCTCGACCAGGCGGAAAAGCCCTGGCGCCGCTGAATGGCGTCGACGGCCATGAAGCCGATATTGTGGCGGTTGCCGGCATATTTCGGGCCGGGATTGCCAAGTCCCGCGATGATCAGCATGCGGCCAAACTCCTGCATTTGCCCTGTGGCGATATATTTGAGTGGCAATCGCCACGCCCAGTTCCCTCAGCCCAAAATCACCGCCATCACCCAAAGTCAACGGCCTTTTTCCGATACCACCTTATCCGGTTCGCGGGCGGGGGGCAGCATTTGACGGGCAAAAGAAAACCCGCCCCACGAAAATGGGACGGGTTCTTTCACTCGGGGGCGATCCGGCGTGGAACAGGGCGCCCGCCGGAAACAGAGATCAAGCCTCTTCTTCGCCGCCTTCAGCTTCTTCTTCAGTCGGTTCGACTTCCTGCGTGCGGCCGGCGATCGTGGCAACCGTGAAGTCGCGGTCGGTGATGACCGGGGTCGCGCCTGCGGGAAGCGCGACGTTCGAAATGTGAACGGTGTCGCCGATCTTGAGGCCGGTGAGGTCGACCGTCAGGAATTCCGGGATGTTGTCGGCGGACACGTTGAGTTCGACCTCGTGACGGACGATGTTCAGCGCGCCGCCCTGCTTCAGGCCCGGCGACTTCTCTTCGTTCTCGAAGCGAACCGGAACCTGTACGGATACCTGGCTGCCCTTGGTGACGCGCAGGAAATCGACGTGCATGGTGAAGTCACGCACCGGATCGAGCTGATAGTCCTTCGGCAGGACGCGGATCTTTTCGCCGTTGACGTTGATCGTCGCAACGGTGGTCATGAAACCGCCGCCGTGGATCTTCATCGTCACTTCCTTGGTGGAGAGTGCGATGGCAAGCGGGGCCTGCTTGTCACCGTAGATGACAGCCGGGATAAGACCGTTGCGGCGAAGTTCACGGGAGGACCCCTTACCAACCCGTTCGCGCGTCTCGGCCTTGAGCTCGTAGGTTTCGCTCATAGGTAGACCTTTCTATGTTGTTTGGAGAGTTCGTCCGTCAAGAATGCGGAAAAACCTGAAGCCGCCCTGCGGCTTCATCCGCGTTGCCTCCAAGGGTGTCTGCGCGGACGCGGGGTCCATAACCGAGAACCGGCGCAAATGCAAGGCGCGGCTTCAGGCCCTCTTTTTGGCTAGACGCGCGAGCGCCAGCATGAGGCCGCCCGCGACAAGCCCCCAAAAGGCCCCCGACACGCCGGCGAAACCGACGCCCGAGGCGGTGACGAGAAACGTGATGGCGGCTGCTTCGCGGGTCTCGGCATTCGTGAAGGCGGCAACTGCGGAACCCGAGAAGGCGCCGATCAGCGCAAGGCCGGCAACGGCCTCGATGAGGACCGATGGGGCAAGGCTGACGAAGGTCGTGACGGCTCCGGCCAGGAGGCCGAAGACGACGTAGGCGATGCCGGCATTGATTGCCGACCAGTAGCGGCGGGCGCGGTCGGGATGAGAATCGGAGCCGGCGCACATCGCCGCGGTGATCGCCGCGAGATTGACCGCATGTCCGCCGAAAGGGGCGCTCAGCAGCGTGAAAAGCCCGGTCGTGGCGAAGAGGGGACCCGGATCGGGGTGGTAGTCATTCACCTTCAGGACCGCGATGCCGGGGATGTTCTGCGATGCCATCGTAACGATGAAAAGCGGCAGAGCGATGCTGACCAGGGCGGAGGTGCTGAGGGAAGGCGGAACGAACTCGAGCTTCGGAACGAGCGCGGCGGAGAGCCCGGTCACGGCGCCGGCCGGCATCTCGATCCCGAAGGCGACGACGAGAACGAAGGCGACGAGCGCGGCGGGAACGGCATAGAGCCTGCTGAAGCTGCCGACGACGGCCCAGGCAAGAACGATAGGCAGGCCGAAGAGCGGGTTGAAGGCGATCGCCTTGACCGGAGCGAAGCAAAGGCTCAGGAGTACGCCGGCGAGCATCGCGTTTGCCAATGCCGCGGGGATGGCGGACACCATCCGGCCGAGGGGCTTCCACAGGCCGGCGACTATAATCAGCACTCCGCAGACGAGGAAGGCGCCGACGGCAGCGCTGAAGCCGCCTTCCACTGCGCCGGAACTCGCGAGCAGAGCCGCGCCCGGTGTCGACCAGGCGACGCTGACGGGAAGTCTCGTGACGGCGCTGATGACGATAGCGCAGATGCCCATCGAGACCGACAGCGCCATCAGTCCGGAGGCTGCCTGCGTCTCGTTCGCACCGACGCCGGCGAGCCCGTGCAGGACCACGGCGAAGGAGCTGGCAAAGCCCACGAATGCAATCAGCACGCCCATGAAGAGGCTTTGGACGGAGAAATCTCGGATCATGGCGGACAACCGGGTGTTGCGATAAGCGAGGTTCCGTGTCGAGTAGCATATCCTCGCCGCCTGTCGATACCGATCTGACGGCGCGCGTCGAGGGCGGAACGAAAAAACCTTCGTCTAGCTGGACCTCCCGCAGCATCGATGCCTATAGTCAGGCCGGGGGAATTGCGCCGTGGGGGAGAGTTCGGCGCCTGGTTCCGCCGAAGAACGCTGTCCAAGCGGAGGAGGGGAGCGCGGGTCTCGCCCGTGTGCCTTGCTTGTAAGCGTTGATCACGTCCACGGGCCGGCAGGCCCGATCGCCGCGATCCAGGGAGGGAGCGAATGCCTTCGATCAGGGACCACTCCGAGCGGGTCTACCGCATCGCACATCAATCTTCCGCTGCGGTGACTTCGCCGGTCGCTGCATCGTGGCGCCGCTGCATGACGCTGCACGGCCTGGCGCCCGAGGAGGCGCGTTCGCCCTGGCGGCTTTCCGAGAGCGAGTTCCGGCTGGCGCGCGAAAGCTCCGGCGTCCTGATCGCGGAGGCGAAAGGCGAGCTCGACCGGCTGTTCGCCACGGTCGGAAAGGCCGGGTGCTGCCTGCTGCTGACCGACGGAAAGGGCGTTGCGCTGGAACGACGCGGCGCCGGCGGCGACGATGCGGACTTTCGCGGTATCGGGTTGTGGTCGGGAACCGTGTGGAGCGAGGCGAGCGTCGGGACCAATGGCATCGGTACGGCGATCGCGGACGAGCGTCCGGTCCTCATCCAGCGCGACCAACACTTCCTCAGCCGCAATATCGGCCTGAGCTGCGCGACGGCGCCGATCCGCGACGAGAGCGGCAAGCTCGCCGCGGCGATAGACATCTCCACCTGCCGCGACGACGCATCCGAGGCGACGCTCTCGATCCTCTCGCAGGCGGTGCGCGATGCCGCAGCGCGAATCGAGGCCAATCTTTTCCGCCGCGCTTTCGTCGGCGCTCGCATCGTTCTCGTCCCGGTCGAGCGGACGGGACCTGCACTGCTTGCGGTCGACCGTGACGATCTCGTTCTCGGCGCGACGCGGGCTGCCCGGCTGTGGCTCGGACTCGACGACGAGCGTATCGCCGCCGGCGTCCCGGCTTCCGACCTGCTTCAGGAAGACCTGCCTGGCGAGGGCGGCGAATTGCCGGACGCCGAACGTGCGGCGCTGCGCCGCGCGCTCTCTCGGGCGAAGGGTAATGTGTCGATGGCGGCCGATCTCCTCGGCATCAGCCGCGCGACCCTCTACCGCAAGATGAAGCGCCTTTCTCTCAACTGATCGATATGGACGTCGACCTGTCGCAATTCTGAAACAGTCGGTGCCATCAACCGCGGCGCCGCCCTACCGGAAAAGCACGTTCGGCCTCACTCTCCTTCCACAGCAACCGCACCGCTGTCATACAAGGGAGGAAGTCCATGCTGCATCAGAAGATCGTCGAGAACCCCTACAAGCAGAAATACGGAAACTTCATCGGCGGCGAATGGCGCGAACCCGTTGCGGGACGCTATTTCGACAACACGACGCCGATCACCGGCGGCACGCTTTGCCAGGTCGCGCGTTCGGACGCCGCCGACATCGAGCTTGCTCTCGACGCGGCGCACGCCGCAAGGGAGAAATGGGCCCGGAGTTCGGCGACGGAGCGGTCCAACATACTGATGAAGATCGCCGCCCGCATGGAGGACAATCTGGAGCTTCTGGCACGGGCCGAAACCTGGGACAATGGCAAGCCGATCCGCGAGACGATGGCCGCCGACATTCCGTTGGCGATCGATCATTTTCGCTATTTCGCTGCCTGCATCCGTGCGCAGGAGGGTTCGATCGGCGAGATCGACCACGACACCGTCGCCTACCATTTCCACGAGCCGCTCGGCGTGGTCGGCCAGATCATTCCCTGGAACTTCCCGATCCTGATGGCTGCCTGGAAGCTCGCGCCGGCGCTTGCCGCGGGAAATTGCGTCGTGCTCAAACCGGCCGAGCAGACGCCGGGGTCGATCCTGGTCTGGGCGGAACTTATCGGCGACCTCCTGCCGCCGGGTGTCCTCAACATCGTCAACGGCTTCGGCCTCGAAGCGGGCAAGCCGCTCGCCACCAGCCCGCGCATCGCCAAGATCGCTTTTACCGGCGAGACGACGACGGGGCGGCTTATCATGCAATATGCCAGCCAGAACCTCATCCCGGTCACGCTGGAGCTCGGCGGAAAGTCGCCGAACATCTTCTTCGCGGACGTCGCCAGCGAGGACGACGACTTCTTCGACAAGGCGCTCGAGGGCTTCGCCATGTTCGCGCTGAACCAGGGCGAGGTCTGCACCTGCCCGAGCCGCGCGCTTGTCCAGGAGAGCATCTACGACCGCTTCATGGAGCGGGCGGTAAAGAGGGTCGAGGCGATCCGGCAGGGCAATCCGCTCGATGAAGCAACGATGATCGGTGCCCAGGCTTCGAGCGAACAGCTCGAGAAAATCCTCGCCTATATCGAAATCGGCAAGGAGGAAGGCGCCGAGGTGCTGACCGGCGGCGGGCGCAATGTGCTCGAAGGCGATCTCTCGGGCGGCTACTACGTCACGCCGACCGTATTCCACGGCCACAACAGGATGCGCATCTTTCAGGAGGAGATTTTCGGGCCGGTCGTGTCGGTCACGACCTTCAAGACGGAAGCCGAGGCGCTGGAAATCGCCAATGACACGCTCTACGGGCTCGGCGCCGGCGTGTGGAGCCGCGATGCCAATCGCTGCTACCGCTTCGGCCGCGCGATCGAGGCCGGCCGTGTCTGGACCAATTGCTACCACGCCTATCCGGCGCACGCCGCCTTCGGCGGTTACAAGCAATCCGGCATCGGGCGCGAGACGCACAAGATGATGCTCGATCACTACCAGCAGACGAAGAACATGCTGGTAAGCTACAGCCCGAAAGCGCTCGGCTTCTTCTGAGCCGGCCGGGCCCGTGCCGGCCCGGTCCTCGCGGCGGGCTCCCGATGCTTCATCGGGGGCCCTCCGGCTTCTGCGAATGAGGAGATGCAAATTGAGCGACGGAGCAACGGAGTCGCGCGTGCTTGCGACGGATGCGGCGATCGACCTCATCCGCGAAATCCGGCGCGATCATCCGGATATACTCTTTCACCAGTCGGGCGGCTGCTGCGACGGCTCGTCGCCCATGTGCTACCCGGCGGACGATTACATCGTCGGTGACAACGACGTGAAGCTCGGCGAGATCGACGGCGTGCCCGTCTATATCAGCTCGAGTCAGTATGAGGTCTGGAAACACACGCAGCTGATCATCGACGTCGTGTCCGGCAGGGGCGGCATGTTTTCGCTGGATAACGGCCGGGAGAAGCGGTTCCTCACCCGCTCGCGCCTGTTTGGTGGGGGCGAGGCTTGCCTGGTGCAGCCCCGCGGTTGACCACGGGAAATTTGTCCGCGTGTTTTCGTTTCATGCTATCGCTGGTTATCTTCAAGCGACGGATGGCCGGCATGGACAAGCAGCAAGACAAGCACCTGAAATTCCGCGCATTGCACGATCGCGAGGGCGCTTTCGTAATTCCCAATCCCTGGGATGCAGGTTCTGCGCGCATTCTCGCGGCAGTCGGCTACGAGGCGCTGGCGACGACGAGCGCGGGGCTTGCGTTTTCCATCGGCCGGAGAGATTCGGCGGCGGCTCTCTCGCGCGACGTCATATTGCAGAATGCCCGCGATATCGTCGAGGCGACCGAATTGCCGGTGTCCGCGGATCTGGAGGACGGTTTCGGTAAGGATCCGCTGTGCTGTGCCGAGACGATTTCGCTTGCGGCAGGCGTCGGGCTCGTCGGTGGTTCGATCGAAGACGCAACCGGTGATGCGGCCGATCCCGTCTTCGAGTTCGGCCTGGCCGTGGAACGTGTTGCCGCTGCCGCAGAGGAAGCCCGCAAGCACCCCTTCGTCCTCACCGCGCGCGCCGAGAACTTCCTGTGCGGACGGCCTGACCTCGACGATACCATCCGGCGCCTCGTCGCATTCGAGGAGGCCGGTGCGGATGTCCTCTATGCGCCGGGGCTGCCTGACATCGAGGCGATCCGAACGGTCTGCTCCGCCGTCAAGCGCCCGGTCAATGTGGTCATGGGGCTCGCCGGGCAGGTCTACACAGTGGACCAACTGCAGGAGGCGGGCGTGAAGCGCATCAGTGTCGGCGGCTCTTTTGCTCGGGCGGCCCTTGCCGCACTCATGAGCGCGGCGCGAGAGGTCAAGGAGCACGGCACTTTCACCTATGCGAAAAGTGCCATGCCGGCCCGCGAGGCGGCCTCATACATGCTGGACGTCAAGAGATGAACGACGTGCGCGTCTGATGAGACGCGCGGCGTCGTAAACGTCAATCGAACAGGCTCGATACCGATTCTTCCTGGCTCGTGCGGCTGATCGCCTCGCCGAGCAGCGCGGCGGTCGAGATCACACGGATATTGTGCGCGGACTGCACTGCCGTCGTCGGCTGGATCGAATCGGTGATCACCAGTTCTTTCAGCATCGAGGAGGTGACGCGCGCGACAGCGCCGCCGGAGAGGACGCCGTGGGTGATATAGGCAGTGACGCTGGTCGCGCCGTTCTTCAGCAGTGCCTCGGCGGCGTTGCAGAGCGTACCGCCGGAATCGACGATATCGTCGATGAGAAGGCAGTCCTTGCCGTTGACTTCGCCGATGACGTTCATGACTTCCGATTCACCGGGGCGGTCGCGACGCTTGTCGACGATCGCCAGCAGACAGTCCAGCCGCTTGGCGAGCGCCCGGGCACGCACGACGCCGCCGACATCCGGCGAAACGACCATGACGTTCTTGAGATTGTAGTTCTCCTTGACGTCTCGCGCGAGGATCGGAACGGCGTAGAGGTTGTCGGTCGGGATATCGAAGAAGCCCTGGATCTGCCCGGCGTGCAGGTCGAGGGTCAGAACGCGGTCCGCACCGGCTTCGGTAATGAGATTGGCGACCAGCTTGGCGGAGATCGGCGTGCGAGGACCGGGTTTTCGGTCCTGCCGGGCATAGCCGAAATAGGGAAGGACGGCGGTGATGCGGCGAGCCGATGAGCGCCGGACCGCGTCGATCATGATGAGGAGTTCCATCAGATGATCGTTGGTCGGGAAGGAAGTCGACTGGACGATGAAGACGTCCTCGCCGCGCACGTTCTCGCCGATCTCGACGAAGATTTCCTGATCGGCGAAGCGCCTTACTGTGGCTTTGCCGAGCGGCAGGTTGAGATAGTTGCAGATCGCTTCGGCCAGCAGCCGGTTCGAATTGCCTGCGAAAACCTTCATTGACGGTCCGCCTTGAGCTGGCGCGGCCACGTCCGGTCGTCCGGGGGGTGGGTTCTCCGCGCAGATTCCGTGAGCCATTCCGATTGCGGGCAATCACTGCGGACGGCCGCTGTCAGAGCTGATCGGCCGCTTTTTAGCGTCCTTGAAGGTGAATGCAAGGGGATTGCTGCGGCGCAACGCTCAATATCCGAAAAACTTTGCGCCAGCCGCCCAAGATGACGGCGATTCCGGGCCGATTGGCCGAAAATCGGAAAGCGCGGCAAGCGGAGCCCGAGCGGAGACGCTATCCCGCAGTCGACCGACGCCATTCGATGTAGGCGTCGATCGTCTGGCTGGCGATCGCCTCCATCGTTTCTGCCGGGACCACGCTCCAGGGGTCGGCCGCCGTGTTTGCAACGGAGTCCTGTCCCTGGATGCGGTGCAGGCGATTGCCGCTGCCGTCGAGTATGTCCCAGACATAGACGACCGTCGTCTTGCCGCCGTCATTGAGCGCTGAAAAATATCCCTTGAGGATATGGTCGCTGGTTTTGTCGGTCGAGCTCTTGATCGCGAGGCCCTGACTGCGCGCCGAGGCTCCGAGCTGCTTCGAGAGCGGCGTGACCGCCTGGACCGGTGCGCCGATGATCGGCAGAAAACGGATTCCGCCCGAGCCGGTCGCAGCTGCCGCAGGCGATGCGGCGGCTTGCTGCGTCGGCGCGGGCGCCTGCGTCGTTTCGACCGTTGTGGGCTGCTCCTCGCCGCCATTGTCCTGCGTCGCGTCTTCCACGGGCGGTGCCTGATGCCGGGCGATCCGGGCAGGCGCCGACTGAGGCTGCATCGTCTGTACCGGTGCTTCACCGCCGGCGAGACGGTTTGCCTGGCCTTCCAGCGTGCCGGCCGGGTCGGTGTAGTCGCTATAGCCGACATTGTCGCCGGCGTGCTGCGGAGGCGGGCTCGAAATGTTCGGCTGTGCCGCGAAGGCGGCGGAGCGGCCCGGCGGCACGCTTTCCACCGGCATCACCGCGGTCTGCGCCGACATGGAGTCGAGATCCGACTGGGTCACCGGAGGGGAGCGGAAAGTGCCTTCGCCCACATCCACCTGCGGGATCAGGGCGTCGGTCGTGTTGCAGCCGGCCAAGGCTGCGGCAAGGCCAAGGCTGGCGATCGGATTGATCTGCTTGCGCATCGTTCCCACCGTCTCCGCTAGATCACGATGATTTGAGGTCGAGCCGACCTAAAATTATGACCGTGATCGCTTCCAAAGAGCGAGAGCGGGACGCGGGCGGAAAACCGCACGCACTTTTCCTCATCCCGCTCTCGAACATCCCGGCGCCGGATGCGGCGGATGCAGCGCCGCGCGCCCTATGGACGCGCAAAGGTCGCTGCAGCAGGATCAGCCGCCGGCGCGTTCTTCACTTTCGACGGAAATCATAGGGCGATTTCCTTACGCAGATATGAAGTCCAGTCCGTAGCGCGAGAGGGGGCGGGGAGTGTCGGCCGTGGTGAGATAGGTCTGGCCGAGCGTCATGGCGGTGCCGCTGTCCGAATCCATGATGATCATGTGGACGAAGAGAGACATGTCCGGCTCGATCTCCTGCGGATTGCCGATGTGGAACATCTGGTGTTCCATCCAGGAGGGCGAGAAGCGTGCGCCGAGCGAATAGCCGCAGGCGTTCAGACGGTGCCGGGCAAGGCCGCGCTCGTCCATGATCTTTGCATGCACGTCGAAGACGGTCCCGAAGGTATTGCCGGGTCGAAGCACCATTTCGATCGCCTGGATCGTTTCCCGGCAGGCGCTGTAAAGCTCGCGGTGGCGGTTGGTGGGCTCGCCGATCACGACCGTGCGCATCATCGCCGCATGGTAATGGGCGCTGACACCGGCCCATTCGAGCGTGAGCTGATCGTTGGCGTCGAGGTTGCGCCGGCCGGCCTTGTAGCGGCAGAGCAGTGCGTCGGCCCCGGAACCGATGATGAACTCATTGGCCGGATAATCGCCGCCGCCGGCGAAAACGGCACCCTGCATGGCCGCGAGGATATCCGCCTCGCTGCCGCCCGGGCGGATGAGTGGCAGCGCCGCGTCGAGCGCGTCGTCTGCAAGGCTCGCCGCCTTCTCGACATAAGCGATCTCCGCCGGGCTCTTGATCAGACGCAGGCGGCTGACGAGCAGCGAGGCGTCGACCAGTTCCCCGAAAGTGGAGAGCTGGTGGTCGACGAGGCGCGCCGTTCTTCCGGTCATGCCGTGGGTGTCGTATTCGACGCCGATGCGGCGGCCGAGGAGATCGAGCTCACTGAGCAGATTCTTGAGGTCCATGGCCGGATCGGCATTGACCCGATCCACCCATATTTCGATGCGCTCGATATTCGACGTATGACGCGCCTGGCGCAGGTCGGCCGAACGGGTGAGCAGGACCATGGAACCATCCCGCTTGACCACCAGCGACTGGAAGAAGCAATAGCCGAAGGTGTCGTAGCCGGTCAGCCAGTACATGCTCTCCTGCGCGAAGAGCAGCATCGCGTCGAGCTTTTCTTCCTGCATCTTGGCCGTGAGCCGCGCCAGGCGGGCCGCATATTCTTCTTCGGCGAAATGAAGCGCCATCTCAAACCTCCCGTATGGAAATCGCTGATATCTGCCGCCCGTAATCAGGCTCCTGCCTGTGCGTCGTGCGGCGATAGGAGAAGAAGCGGTCTTCGTCCGCATAGGTGCAGATGCCGAGGTTTTCCGCCGTCACGCCGGCCTCGGCCAACCGCCGGACCGTCAATCCGGGAAGGTCGAACATGGCGTGGCCGTCGCGGCCCGACGGCGTGAAAAACGACGCATAGCTTGCCTCGGTGGCGACGAAGTGCGCCACGAATTCGGGGCCGACCTCGTAGTGGCTCCGGCTGATCGACGGGCCGAGACAGGCGATGATGCGCTCGCGGCGGGCGCCGAGCGAGATCATCGCTTCGACGGTGCTTTCGAGCACGCCGCCGAGCGCGCCCTTCCATCCGGCATGGGCGGCACCGATGACGCCTGCTTCCGGATCGGCGAAAAGGACCGGACCGCAGTCGGCGGAGAGAACGCCGAGGACGATGCCGGGCGTTGCCGTTACCAGAGCATCGGCATCCGGCCGTGCGCCGTCGTAACCGGCGTCAACGATGATCGCGTCCGGCGAATGGACCTGGTGCACCGTGGCAAGTTGTCGTGGCTCCGCGTCGAACCAGCGGGCGACCCGGGCTCGGTTCTCGCCGACACGTTCCCGCTCGTCGTTCGAGCCGAGTCCGACATTCAAACCGCGGTAGATGCCCTCGGAAACGCCTCCCTGGCGCGTGAAATAACCATGTGCGATTGCCGGGCCTGCCTTTGCGGCGAAGAGCGGGCTCTGCACAGGGGATAGCGAGGCATCATCCTGCATTCGGTGTTTTCGCCCTCGTGATTTTCTAAGCTTCGTTGGAATTGAGGGCGCGTTGCGGCCCGTCGACTTGAGCTGATTTGCCGGCGCGATGTTGACCCGGCAGGCGGGGACTGTCAATCGCCCTGCCGAGCCGAGAGACCCGAGGCGGTGCACGGCCGGCGCTAAGACGCCTTCTTCCGGAAGGGCGCCAGGGCGACTTCCGGACTGCTTACCACCAGCACCTTGAACAGCTCTCCCATCCTGCCCGCGCCGGAGCCCGCAAGCCGCTCGACATCGTCGCGGATGCTTTCCTGGGTCGTGTCGTCCTTGTCCCGGCCGAGTGCCGCGGCGCGTTCCAGGAGTCCGAGGCCGACCAGGAAATCACCCTGACGGGCAAGTCCGTTGATCTGCACACCCTCCGCTTTCGCACGGCTCGCCAACTGCTCGAAATCGACATGGCTGGTCAGGTCGGCGAGACCGGGATTGGCAAGCGGCGGATCATATTCGTGATTGCGCACGGCCTGCAGCGTGTCGCCGTAGCCGGTCGCCAGATGGCCGTAGTCGATGATGATCGCCGTGCCGCTGCCGGCCCGGAGGCGCTCGCAGAGCGCGGCCATCACCGCGTCGCGGGCGGGGGAGATTTCGAAGACCGTGCCTTCCGCGACGGTGGGCGCGGGAGAGGGCAGCAATGCGGGATCAATGCCGGCAATGCCTGCGGCAAAGGTCAATCGGCCCTCCGCATCGAGGCCGACCATGCGCTCACGGAAGCCCTGTGCGGTCCGCACGAACTGACGGATCGGAATTGCGTCGAAAAGCTCGTTCGCAGCCAGGAGCAGGAATCCGGAGGGAAGGCTGTCGAAGCTCTCATGCCAGCGGACCTTGCCTTCGTGTTCAGCCAAGGTCTCGGCCTGCAGCTTGCGAAGCCGGTCGCTGGTTTCGACGAGATGAACGGTTGCGGTCCGGTACAGCGCCGGCGCCAGCCGCCGGATGACGCGGAGCATGTCGGACATCATCGTGCCGCGGCCCGGACCGATCTCGGCGATAATCGCGTCCTCAGGCGTGCCGTGCTGCTGCCATGCATGCACGAGGAATATGCCGATCATCTCGCCGAAGAGCTGGCTGATCTCCGGCGCGGTGGTGAAATCTCCCGCCGGCCCGAACGGTTCGCGGACGCGGTAATAGCCATGCTGCGGATCGGCAAGGCAGAGGGAGAAATAGTCGGTCACGCTGATCGGTCCGTTGGTCCGGATCAGCGCCTTGACCTTGTCGGCGAGAGGATTCGTCATGACTTGTCCAGTCAAGCGGCGGCAGCCGCGCTGCGCGCCCGCGCAATGGCCCAGATTCCGACCAGTAGCATCGGCAGTGAAAGTACCATGCCCATGGTAAGCCAGTCCCCCGCAAGATAGCCGATCTGTGCGTCCGGTTCGCGGAAGAATTCCACGAAAATGCGGCTCGCGGCATAGCCGCAGACGAAGATGCCGGTGACAAGGCCGGGTATTTTCAAGGCTCTGCGGCGATAGACGAACCAGGCGAGTACGACCAGAAGCACGATGCCCTCGAGGCCCGCCTCGTAAAGCTGACTGGGATGACGGGCGAAGGGGCCTCCCGTCGGGAAGACGACCGCCCAGGGCATCGAGGACAGGCGGCCCCAGAGTTCTCCATTGATGAAATTGGCGATGCGCCCGAAGAAGAGCCCGATCGGCACCACTGCTGCCACGACGTCGAACAGGCTCCAGAGGGGGATGGCGTTCCTGCGCGCAAAGATGATCATCGCCAGCGTGGTGCCGAGAAGGCCGCCATGGAAGGACATGCCGCCGTTCCAGATCTGGATCGCGCGGACGGGATTCTCGAGGATGGAGCCGAGATCGTAGAAAAGGATGTAGCCGATGCGCCCGCCAAGTACGATGCCGCCGGCCGCCCAGAGCAGGAAGTCGTCAAGCTGCGCCAGGTTGAGGGGGGCGATGCCGTTGCGCCAGAGCGAAGCGTTCTGGATTATGCGGCGCGCGTAGAGCCATCCGAGGAGTATCCCCGCGACATAGGCGAGCCCGTACCAGCGCACGGCGAGCGGCCCTATCGTGAAGATGACGGGGTCGATTTCGGGGAAGGGCAGGATGGCGAGGCGGGTCGCGATTGTTTCCAAGGTCTTCTCTCGTGCCGGACCGATGATTTCGGCGGAACATGACGAGCGAATCCGGCGCGGTCAAGCACCCGCTGCCGCCGCGCAGCGACGCCCCCGCCTCTTCGAACGTAGAAAGGTGCCCGCAGTACGCTATACTGCCCCATCGCCCCATCGCAAATTCAAGGACCCTGGAGAACGTTGAGCGGCGTCACGGACGTCATTTTCCTTGCATCCTCACGCCGGGGACCCTACCTGAAATCATGAGCTCCGCCGCATGTGGCGGGATGGAAATGGAGACCAGAAAGATGAGCACAGGCGCCAACCGTATTCTCGATGATCTCGCTCGGCTGATGACGGATGCGGCGGGTGCGGCCCAAGGGGTGCGGCGCGAGGTCGAGGCGGCATTCCGGGCGCAAACCGAAAACTGGCTGAATTCGCTCGATGTCGTGAAGCGCGAGGAGTTCGAGGCGGTCAAGGAGATGGCCGCACGGGCACGGGACGAAAACGACGCTCTCCTTGCTCGTATCGAAGCGCTGGAAGCACGTTTGGCCGCGACCGGTCCGGCAGCCGGCGACATCACGACGGGCAAGTAAAAAACCTGCCGCAGGCCGGCTTTCGATCGCCGTCGACTTTCGAGCCGCGTGTCTTTCCGGCTCTCACGGATGCGAATGCGGCGCGGGGCCAATCGGCCACCCCGCCGTCGCCCGGCGCATTTCACTTCGTCAGCGTCACGGTTAACAAAAACTGAAAAGTTTTCCACCTGTGGACACTGGCAAAAAACCTTTATCGCAGAGTCGTTTAAGCTGCCGCGCTGAATCAGATTCATAGCGCGGGGCGCAATTCTTCCCGGCAATTTTTAGGCTCAGGGGCTGGCACGCTGACTCTGCCGCTATACACTGATTTTAAATGATGATTCGACACGGACCAAGCAAGCTCCGGGCAGGGTGAGTAAGCCAGGATAGTCGCAGGTCCAGCAATCATAGTGTGTTCGTATCCGGTATTGGGTTTGCAGTGTTGCGTCCTGTGAGCGTGACTTTGTGCGCCTTAGCCGCGCCTTTAGGGTGATGCATGAGCCTTTTGGAAATGGAAGTCGAGCGCCAGTCCAACCCGGTCGATATGATCGAGTTCGTTGCCGCGAACAATGACTGGTCGTTCGAGCGATCCGGCGAGGACGAGATTGCCATGACCGTCGAAGGCAGGTGGGCGGACTACCACGTTTCCTTTTCCTGGATGGAGGAGTTCGAGGCGCTGCATCTGGCCTGCGCCTTCGACATCAAGGTGCCGGACAGCCGCGCAAACGAGGTGATACGACTTCTGTCCCATATCAACGGCCAGGTGCTGATGGGTCATTTCGATCTTTGGCGCCAAGAAGAAGTCATCATCTTCCGGCAATCTCTGTTGCTCGCCGGTGGAGCGGAACCGACGAACCAGCAGGTCGAGGTGCTCCTGTCGAACGCGCTCGACGCCTGCGAATCCTATTTCCAAGCGTTCCAGTTCGTCGTTTGGTCGGGCATGGATGCGCAGCGCGCGGTCGACGCGGTATTGTTCGAGACCGTTGGGGAGGCATGAAGTGAGCTTTGCCGTTTCGGGTCCGATCGTGCTCGTCGGCGCCGGCAATATGGGCGGCGCCATGCTCGCGGGCTGGCTGAAGAGCGGAGTGCGTGGCAACGATGTTCTCGTCATCGATCCGGGCCCGTCACCGGCGATGGCAAAGCTGCTCGCGGATAGCGGTGTGCAACATGCGACCTCCGCTCCGGCGGGCGCCGAGGCGGGCGCGATCTTCATCGCGGTCAAGCCGCAGGTGATGGAAACAGTGCTGCCACCCCTGAAAGGGCTCGTCGGTCCGCAAACCGTGATCGTTTCGGTGGCCGCAGGCAAGACGCTCGGTTTCATCGAACGGCACCTGGGTGAGGCGGCGACGGTGCGCGCCATGCCGAATACGCCGGCCATGATCGGACGTGGTGTGACCGGCGCCTTCGCGAATGCGCGCGTCAACGAAGCTCAGCGCGCCCTGGTGCATGATCTGCTGAAAGTCAGCGGCCCCGTCGAATGGGTCGGGAGCGAAGCGGATATCGATGCCGTGACCGCCGTCTCCGGCAGCGGCCCGGCCTATGTCTTTTATCTCGTCGAGTGCATGGCGGAGGCCGGGCGCAAGGCCGGACTCGAGGCGGACCTAGCCATGCGTCTTGCTCGGGAAACCGTCGCGGGGGCTGGTGAACTCCTCCATCAGTCCCCCGACGATGCAGCGCGCCTGCGCCAGAACGTCACTTCGCCCGGCGGTACCACGGCGGCTGCGCTGGCGGTATTGATGGCGGATGACGGCATGCAGCCGCTCTTCGACCGGGCCATTGAGGCGGCGCGCAAGCGCGCGGAAGAACTGGCCGGGTAATTCCAGGCGAGACGGCGCGTCTCGCAGTTCACTCTGAAGTTGTCGCAATCGTTCACGTGGTCGTACGTCGAATCGACCCATCGACGTGATCCGGGGAACATTCATGACCGAAATCATTTCCTATGCCGATTTCGAACGCGTCGACATACGTGTCGGTACAATCGTGGAAGCGGAACCCTTTCCCGAGGCACGCAAGCCGGCAATCAAGCTCAAGATCGATTTCGGCCCTGACATCGGCATCAGGAAATCCTCCGCGCAAATCACGGCGCACTACAAGCCCGAGGAACTCGTCGGCAGGCAGGTTCTGGGTGTCGTCAATTTTCCGCCGCGCCAGATCGGCCCCGTCCGTTCCGAGGTGCTCACGCTCGGCTTCGAAGACGAGGCCGGTGCGATCGTGCTCGCATCCACCGACAAGCCGGTGCCGAACGGCAAGAAGCTGATGTGATCGTCCCCGTATTTACGTCGGGACACGCACCGTCGCGCGCAGGCCGCCGAGGGGGCTGTCTGCGAGCGTGACATTGCCGCCATGGCTGCGGGCGATGTCGCGGGCAACGGCGAGGCCGAGGCCGGTGCCGGAACTGTCGAGATTGCGGGCTTCGTCCAGGCGGAAGAACGGTTTGAACACGTCTTCGCGTGACCGCTCGGGAATGCCCGGTCCGTCGTCATCGACTGTGATGGTCAGCCATTTCGCGCTCTGGCGGGCCTCGATATGCACGGTGTTCGCATAGCGATAGGCGTTGGATGCGAGATTGGAGATGAGCCGCGTGAAGGCGTTCGGCCTCACGTGAATCTCGTTCTCGCCCTGAATCGCGGTCGTCAGCGTCTTGCCGTACAACTCCGCCTCCGCCGAAAGCCGCGCCATCAGATCGCTGAGTTTCAGCTGGCCGACATCCTCTTCCGCGTCTCCTCGGGCGAAGGCGAGGTAGCCTTCCAGCATGTTCTGCATGTCCTCCACGTCCTGGTTGAGGCTTTCGAGGTCCGGATTGTTGCCCACAAGTGCCAGCTGCAGCTTGAACCGGGTCAGGATCGTCCTCAAGTCGTGGCTGACACCGGTCAGCATCGCGGTGCGCTGTTCGATCTGGCGCTCGATCCGCTCGCGCATCAGGATGAAGGCGAGACCGGCCCGCCGAATTTCATTGGCACCCCGCGGTGCGAAATCGTCGATCTTCTGTCCCTTGCCGAAGCTCTCCGCTGCGCTTGCGAGCGCCAGGATCGGCCTGATCTGCCCGCGCAGGAAGAGAATCGCGATCGTCAGCAGGACGAGGGACGCGCCGACCATCCATACGAGGAAGATGTGTGTGTTCGATGCATAGGCCTGGTTGCGGCGGGCATAGACCCTGAGAATGCGGTCGTCTTCGAGCTTGATACGAATTTCCACGATCTTCGAATTGCCGACCGTATCGATCCAGAAGGGACGCCGGATCTGGTCCGAAATCTCCTCGCTGAGGATCTGGTCGAGGATTTCGAAGAAGGGCTTGGGGCGTGGCGGCGGCAGCTCTCCGCCGGGCTCGACGGTTATGTTGAGGTCGAGCTGATCGCGGGCGATGCGGACGATCTGGTCGATATCGCCCTCCCGCGGGAAGGTCGTGATCAGGTCGACGATGGCGGCGATGTCGTTGGTCACCGCCGAGGAGAGGCGCTGGGTGACGAGTTGCCAGTGCCGCTCCATGAACACGAAGGCGACCACGGACTGCAGCAGCACCATCGGGATGACGACGATCAGAAGCGAGCGCGCGTAAAGACCCATCGGCAGCCGGCGCCGCAGCCAGCGGACCACGCGCTTCCAGCCGCCGTCCGCGGGTGTCGTTCCTTCGCGCTTCAAACCGTCAAAGCTTGCCATGGCCCTTGATCCGGCACTCGTTTCTGCCCATCGTCAGTCAACGCTCAGCCGGTAACCGATGCCGCGAACGGTCTGCAGCCAGACGGGGTTGGAAGGATCGTCCTCGATTTTACGCCTTAGCCGGTTTATCTGCACGTCTATCGTCCGCTCGCCGACCTCGGCGTCGTCGCCGATCAGCTCGTGGCGCGGAATGGTTTCGCCGGCGCGCTGCGAAAACAGCGTCATGATCTCCTGCTCACGGTCGGTGAGGCGGATATGGTCGGCTCCGCGGCGCAGTTCCTTGCGCACGACCGAGAAGGTGTAGGGCCCGAAAATAACCTGATCGACCTTATGTGTCTGTGTCGGCTGGTTGCGGCGCAGAATATTGTTGATGCGGAGCACGAGTTCGCGCGGCTCGAAAGGCTTCGGCAGGTAATCGTCGGCGCCCGCCTCCAGCCCTTCGATACGCGAATTCGCCTCCGCCAGCGCCGTCAGCATGATGATCGGCACCGACTTGATCTGCCTGAGACTTTGCGTCAGAGCGATGCCGCTTTCCCCCGGCATCATCACGTCGACGACCAGAAGATCGAAATCGATTCCTATCAGCTTTCGCCGGGCCTCGTCGGCATCGGCTGCCGTCGTTACGCGAAATCCCTGTTCGACCAGATAGCGGTTGAGCAGGTCGCGGATGCGCCGGTCATCGTCGACGACCAGAAGATGCGCCGCATCGTCGGAGACTGTCGCCTTTGCTATCATCTTTCGGTACCCTCATTGCCGGTCAAGCCGGAAAGGCTGCGCCAAAAATGCCGGAGACCGTGCAGCACAGGCGCCGCGGTCTCCCATTCTCATTCAAGGCGCTACCCGTTCTGCCACGAACGGCGAGCCGACGTCCAATCAGACGCGCACAGGTCGCGTAACATTTTGAATCGTTGTGTGACTCTCGGGCGGCTTCCCTGCAGCGCCGCACAGTGAATCAGCCCGCAACGTCGTTCATCATGTTGGCGAGAAACCGCTTCACGGTTTCCCGCGCACCCGGTCCGGCCCTTGCCAATGCATCCGCTATGCGGCGGGACTGTGGTTCGGCAAGCGCCCGCGCCAGGGCCTGGCCTTCCGGCGTCGTGTAGAGCATGCGCTGCCGCCGGTCTTCGGGACCGGTTACCTGCCGGATATAGCCGGAATCGATCAACTGCTTGAGGACACGGGCAAGGCTCTGCTTGGTGATCTTCAGCGTTTCGAGAAGGTCCGCCACCGTCATGCCGGGTTCGCGGTTGACGAAATGCACGACGCGATGATGCGCGCGGCCGAATCCGCTCTTCTCGAGAATGGCGTCCGGGTCGCCGGTGAAGTCGCGATAGGCAAAGAAAAGCAACTCGATGATCTCGAAATCTATCGTGTCCACATCTTCGCCAGCGCTGTCGCTTACGCTCTTGTTCCTGATCTGGCCGACCACGCGGTCATATCCTTTCGATCGAAATGCCGTTAGCGAAACATACCGCAATATATGTCAGTTTGGTTGACATATTTCCATCGAGTCGCATTCATTCAGGGCGAAGACACGCACATGGCGCCTCGGCGACACGCAGAAAAGGCGGCCGCAGCCGCCTTTTGCATTACGATGGATGTCGCCTGAAGACTCACGCCTGCTTGCCGACGAACTGCCCGACAATGCCGTTGAGAACGCCGCCGCCGACGAGAGCGCCGATTGCCTGCATGGCCAGACCGGTCGCGGCGGCCTCTCCGCCAAGCATCTGGATCAGGAACCCGCCGCCGAGGCCGCCGATGGCACCGACGATCGTGCGTGCCACGACTCCGAATGCCTGCTGCTTCAGCATGGCGCTGGCGGCGTTTCCGCCAGCTGCCCCCGCAATCAACTGGGTAATGATAGGCACTAATGCTTCCATCGATCCCTCCGTCCTGCGACCCCTCATCCAGAGCCGCGACATACCGGACAATCCGGCACGGGAAGGTTGAAGCCGACGGGGAGAATTGTCAATTTTGCCACCACTGGTGTTGGCCACAGGCGGCGATCCGGAAGCGGGCCTGTGGGATAGTCGCTTGAGTTGTTTCGGGAATTTATTTCGGGCGCGCGCGAGCGCACGAGGATCCTCGAAGCGGCATCGCTCGTGCTCTCTCCTGCCGGCGCGCTTCCGACGGGTGATTCGCCATGACGCAGCGTTCTTAAATTGACGCTGCGCCACTGTGCTTTCCCGCTTTTCGCCTGACGATTAGCGATAGACGTAGACAACCCTTCTTGTCCCCGGATCGACAAGGACGGGCTGGCCATTAATGGTCACGTACTGATACTCGTAGTCGGGAATTGGCTGGACGGCCACCGTGTTCGGCAGCGTGGCACCGACGACGGCCTCTCCCTCTACATAGACGGTGTCGACCGGGTTCTCGGTGATATAGGTGCGGACCGTAGGAGGCGGAGTCACCGCTTCGACCTGCTCGACCGGACCCACCAGTTCGAGCGGTTCGGATGGGGCCACCACGGTCTCGCCCTCATAGGCGACCGTCGGGACCGAGAGCTCCGTGCGGCGTTCCTGGATAACGGCTGTCGTACCGCCCATGTCCGTGGCCAGGTAACGGGCGTAAGCCCAGCCGCGCAAGCCGTTGACGTCGATGCGGCACCAGTTGCTTCCCTCCATGCAGCCGTCGAGCACGGCAGCACTGCCGCGCGTGGCGACACCGACCGCAGGATATTGCGGGCCGGGTCCCGCACGCACATTGAGGTCCGTCAGCGTCGTTGCACTCATTTCGGCATGGGCTGCGGGAATGGCGGCGAGCATCACACCGGCTGCCAAAGCCGCTCTGAGCGGGGCCGCTTTGAACAGAGTTGGAGAGAGGGTCTTCATCATCTTGCTCCTTCATTTGCAGGCCAGAACGCGCCGCGCTGCAGGGATGTTCCCCCCGTCACATCACGAAATGCAGGGATGAAACATATTGCCGTCGCCAAGCGTTGCCCGGACTGAAGGAAGCCGACGAAGTCTTCGCTCTATTGTTGGCCGGCAACGCGCGGCTGAATTATCGATTTCTATCCGACACAGGATGGCTCCAAGCCGGGAGTGACGAGATGCAAGGTGAGATTTCGGACGATGCCAAGCTTGCCGCCAAACGGTTGCGTCCGCTGGTGGTGGTCGTCGTGACAGCCAAGCTCGTGGTTTCGGTGCTGTTGCTCGCGACGGTGCACTATTCGCCGCCGGCTTCGGAAATCGTGGCCCTGCGCTGATTTGCGCTGTCATACCGCTCGCTTATCGCTATAGCTGGGAAAACGGCCTGGATCGGGAAGGGCTTCTCACTTCCAGGCCACCTCACGAGCAAGAGCGAGGCATGGTCCGATGTTACAGGCAGGCATTATCCCGGTAACGCATTTCGAGCAGAACTGTACGGTCCTGTTCGATAGCGAGACCAAGGAGGGCGTGGTCGTCGATCCCGGCGGCGACGTGGACATCATTTTGCAGACGATCCGCGAGAACGGCATCGCGTTGAAGGCTATCTGGCTCACACATGGTCACATCGATCACGCCGGCGGCGCCAAGGAATTGAAAGAAGCACTGGGGCTCGACATTGTCGGACCCCACAAGGACGACCTTCCGCTGCTCGAACGGCTGGAGGATCAGGCGGAGCGCTTCGGCCTCGCGATGAAGGTTCAGAACGTCGTACCGGACCGCTGGCTTGAAGAGGGCGATACCGTCTCCTTCGGCAACCACGTATTCGAGGTCTTGCATTGTCCCGGCCACGCGCCCGGTCATGTGGTCTATTTCAACCGGGCACAAAACTTCGCCCATGTCGGCGACGTGCTTTTTCACGGCTCCATCGGCCGCACCGACCTGCCTGGCGGCAATCATCAGCAGCTTCTGGATTCGATCCGGGACAAGATACTGCCGCTCGGGAACAATGTGGGCTTCATCTGCGGCCACGGCCCGGGCGGGCAGATCGGTGAAGAGCGACGCAGCAATCCGTTTCTCCGCGGTCTTTGACGAGCGGTGCGAATAGAAAAGGGCGCATGACTTTTCCAGTCATGCGCCCTTTCGGTTCATACGCGGCGGTTTTCAGCCGGCGTTGCAGAAATGGCTGCGGCCGTCATAGCCAACGAAGGTTCCGGTGTCCGGATCGAACGAGCGATAGCGCTGCGAGCAATAGCGATACCAAGCCGGTGTCCAGGGCTCGAGGCCGTAGGTCTCGACCGCCACCGGACGATAGACGGGCCGATAAACCGGGCGCGGACGATAGTCGGGGCGGGGCTCGTAATAGTCGGGCTCCGGATCGATATAGACCCGCTCGCCGTAATAGCGCGGCGGCGGCGGCGAGGCGATCGCGCTGCCGATGAGCGCGCCTGCGGCCAAGCCGACGGCGCCCGCTACCCATGCATCGTCGTTATTGCGATGGCGGTGCCCTGCCTGGGCGGTGCCGAAGGTCGGGATAACGATGGCGGCCGCGGCGACCGACAGGACGGCTGCTTTGATGAATTTGTTCATGGGGTTCAATCCTATGCATGCGACCGGATGGTTTCCGGATTTCATGATGAACAAATTCTATATAAGCCAAACTGAACGGAGCCTGAACGAAAAAACCCGGCAAAACTGCCGGGCTCGAACTTAACTTTCAGCAGAGAACAGCGTTAGCCGACGATCTGCAAATTGACCGCCTTCGGTCCCTTGCCGCGGCGATCCGGCTCGGTGTCGAAGGATACCTTCTGGTTTTCCGTAAGGCCGCTCAGGCCCGAGGCCTGCACGGCAGAAATATGCACGAAGATGTCCGCGCCACCGTTCTCAGGCTTGATGAAGCCAAAGCCCTTGTCTGTGTTGAAGAATTTTACAGTGCCAGTCTCGGCCATGCGTCAGGTCCTTTTCTCTCCACCCGCTTTGCGGGCAGCATTGCAGTTTTGCCCGGTATGGGCGTGGGGGCAGTTCTCGACAATTGAGGAAAGGGTCCTGGTTATCGCGACCAGCCGCAGGAAGGAATAACAGCCTCCCCCCGTTGGCCGCCCGGAGTGGGTTGCGTCTCCGGCCCGCTTTTATTCAAGATCTTCCCGTGTTCGCAGATTGCCCGAACACAGTAAGAGTGATGGGTTTATTTTGAATTGGCAAGCAAAACTTTTCTGACGAGGTATTGCGTCTTCTCATTGCTCAAAAAGAGGTCAGTTGGTCGTTTTGACTCGCCTGTTCAAAAAGCATCGCAAGCTGTTGAATTCAAAGCTTTTCGACCAAGGATCGGGATGCGGCTGGATCATTTGCGCCAAATTGCGTCGCTCATGGGTATGCCGCAACTTTGTGCAGCCTGGTTTCTCGGTCCAAGCGCCTGATATCGCTCGTCGTTCACGCAGCGCACGGGTGCGAGGGGCCATGGCCTGCAGGCCTACAGAAAAACTGCAGGATATATTGCCGACTCAAGCGCAATTCACAGTTCCAAGCAAAATTGAGGGGTTTCCGAGAGTATTAGTAGTATTAACCCCGATGCGAAGCGCGCGGAGAAATTGCACGGAACGGCCAGCAGAAACCGCTGTTCAGACAGCAGCTTCGGCGGCCTCGCCACGTTTCTTCGTCAGTTCCGGCACGAGCTCGACCGCAAGCATGGCCAGGAAGATGACGGCGCAGCCGACGTAGCCGACCGGAGTGATGGTCTCTCCGAGCAGCAGCACCCCGAACAGGGCGGCGAAGAGCGCTTCGCTCGAGAGGAAGATGGCAGCCTGCGGCGCCGTCGTATAGCGTTGGCCGACGACTTGGCAGATGAACGCGATGCCGCTCGAGAATATCCCGGCATAGAGGATCTGTGGGAGGGCGCCGCTGATCGCGTCAAAGCTCAGCGGCTCGAGCAGTCCGGCCAGTGCGCAGCCTGCAACGGCACAGACGGCGAACTGCGTCATCGACAGGAGCATCGGCCGGCCCGTGGCCGGAGCGAATAAGCCGACCAACATCAGCTGAACCGCCCAGAACAGGGCGCAGACGATCGTTAGCATGTCTCCGCCGGTCAGCGCCGAGAGCGCGCCGCCGCTCAGGAGAAAGATGCCGAAAGCCGCGAGCAGGGCGGCCGGCCAGATGACCCAGTGCGGCCGGCGGCGCAGGAACACCACAGTCAGTACCGGGACGAATACCACGTAGAGCCCGGTCAGGAAGCCGGAATTGGTGACGGTGGTGGTGAGGAGGCCGTATTGTTGCGTGACGGCTCCGCCGAAAAGCGCCAGTCCGACGAAGACGAAGTTGCGCATGGCGTTGCGCGGCAAGGGCGCGGCGGCCTGCTTCTTTTCAAGGAGCGCCAGGGGCAGTGCCACGAGTGTCGCGATCGCAAAGCGAAGGCCGATGAACCAGAGCGGTCCGATCGCGTCCATCGCCGTCGACTGCGCTACGAAGCCCGCACCCCAGATTGCACCGGAGAACAGGAGGAAGAGATTGGCTTGAATGCGAGTCACCGCTGGCTCCGGGTCGTGGTCCTGCTCACGGGAGGCGCGCGATCTTCGCGCCATATTCCGCGACTTTCGAGAATCACTCCGAAGCCATGCTGCTCAGGTGATTGCGACCTCGCTCTATCAGTTGCGTTTTTTGCGGGCAAGCCGCTCCATGTTGCCGTCAGGCTGGGCAGCCGTGCCGCAACGGACTCATTGCGTCGGAGCTTTGGAGACCCTGAGCACTGCACCGTCCTCCTCGTCGGTGACCATGATCAGTGCCCCGTCGGAAGCGACGATGACGTCACGGATGCGGCCGAATTCGCCGTCGAACAGCCGTTCCTCGTTGGTCACGGCGCCGGTCTCGTCGCGGTCCAGTCGGGCAAGCAACTGGTACTTCAGTGCCGCGATCAGAAGGTCGCCGTTC
The DNA here is from genome assembly GCF_036245905.1 of Sinorhizobium sp. KGO-5. Lineage (NCBI taxonomy): Bacteria > Pseudomonadati > Pseudomonadota > Alphaproteobacteria > Hyphomicrobiales > Rhizobiaceae > Sinorhizobium > Sinorhizobium sp. KGO-5. The sequence goes on along the minus strand of NZ_BDIZ01000004.1, from coordinate 222,593 downwards.
CACTCCGGAAACATTTTGCCGCGATAAACGGCGATCGCGCCGGGCGCGATCGATGGGTCCCAATAGAAAAGCGGCTGCTCAAGACCTTCCTTCGCGGTGCCCTCGCCGATCTCCACTCCGGAGTAATCCTTGCCGAAGGTGATCACCGGCCAGCCATAGTTTCTGCCGGGCTGCGGGTTGTTCACCTCGTCGCCGCCGCGCGCGCCGTGCTCGACGGTCAAAAGCTTGCCGTCTTCGGGATCGAAGGCGATGCCCTGGGGGTTGCGGTGCCCGATGGACCAGATCTCGGCCAGGCCGCCGGTGCCGCCGCGATAGGGATTGGAGGCCGGAATGCTGCCGTCGGCGTTGAGGTGGAGGATCGAACCGGCATGGTCGCGCGGGTCCTGGGCGCGCTCGCCTTCGCCGCGATCGCCGATGCCGAAGAACAGGCTGCCGTCCTTGTCGATGGCGATGCGCGAGCCGAAGTGCTGCCCCTTCCGGGTGAACCTGTTCATCCGGAAGATCTCCTTCACATCCCTCAGGCTCTGCTCGTCCTGCGAAAGAGCCGCCCGCACGAGAACGGTGCCGTAACCACCATCACCGCGGACGGAAAGAGTGAGATAGAGTGTCCTGTTGGTCGCAAATTGCCGATCGAGGGCGACGTCCAGAAGACCGCCCTGGCCGTGTGCGGCCGCTTTCGGCACCCCTTTGATCGCAGCCGACAGCTTGCCGTCGCGCAGGATGCGCAGCCGGCCGGGTCGTTCGGTGACGATCAGCGCCCCGTCGGGCATGGCTTCGACCGCCCAGGGATGCTCCAGCCCCGAGGCAAGCGTCTCGACGAGAACGGTTCCTGTCTGCGTGGAAAATTCGCGCCTCTCCTGCGCAGCGGCAGGGGAAGAGGCGAAGGCCAGAAAGAGCGAGACTGCAGCCGCCGCCGAGAATGTAAACAATGTTCCGATGTCCCTTGAGCCGCCAGTATTCCAGCGCGAGTGCCGCATTGCATTCCTCCGGTCCGTCCGTCTGAGCAAATGCATCGTGCCGTCTCGGAGGTCCGAACGCGCGAGCAACGCGCAAACTGGAGCGGCACGCACCGGCCTTCAAGTCAAATCGGATCAAAACGGCTTTATCGCACCGATCCTGTGGTGAGCGGTCCCGGCGCTTCTCGGATTGCCTCGAGGCGCGTCGGCTGGGGTTCGCCTTCCGTCGCCGGACGATGTCGTGCTCCAGAGTTTTGCTGGAGCAGATACTGCGCGACCTCGTCTTTGGCCTTCACGTAGAAGCCTTTGCCGACGAGCATCAGGCCGGCAAGGGCGAATAGGGCGACAATCGCAACGAGGATTGTCTGGACCGCCGACAGTCGTGCAAAGAGGTCGGCGTTCGGCTGCGACGCGTTATCGTTGTCAGCCATGGCGCGCGGCTTCGGACTGGACGTGGGCCGTCGCGGGCTGCTGCCCGATGTCGGCTTGCGTCGTCACCTGCGTCATCAATCCGAGGACCATCACGATGCAGGCCGCAAGTGCGGCGAGCGCGATATAGAAACCCCAGCGTGCCTCGTTGCGGCGGGTGCGCGAGGCGGCGACTTCATCATCGAGAAACATAGCATACCCCCAAGATGCCGATGCATCCGCATCGCGAATTGGCGCTTGGAAATCGGCTCTTGCGGGACGGAATTGCGGCGCGCTGAGACAGTTGTTGTGGCGAAAAAAAGGCACGTCTCGGCCGCGAAAAAGCGCGGGAGTATCCGGGCGGAGGCGCGTCGACCGATGGTGCGCCGGCAGCCGCTCGGCCGCACGAGCTCATCCAGTTTCGATCGATTGCTTTGATCGCACCCATGAAACTTTGTCATGGTGACGCATTTTGCGCTGACTTGCCGCCGTTTTTCGCCTGAGGCGCTTGCAAGACCGGGCGTCTTTCGACATAGACCTAACCGCTAGGGAACCCCGGTTTTCCGTTCCGTAGCGTCTCACGCCGTCTCGAAACGATCAGGAAACACACCATGGCCTTCCTTGCCGATGCCCTTTCCCGTGTAAAGCCGTCCGCCACCATCGCTGTTTCGCAGAAAGCCCGCGAGTTGAAAGCGAAAGGCCGCGATGTCATCGGCCTCGGCGCAGGGGAGCCGGACTTCGACACGCCTGACAACATCAAGGAGGCCGCGATCGACGCGATCAATCGCGGCGAGACGAAGTACACGCCGGTTTCCGGCATTCCGGAACTGCGCGAAGCCATCGCGAAGAAGTTCAAGCGCGAGAACAATCTCGACTACACCGCGGCGCAGACGATCGTCGGCACCGGCGGAAAGCAGATTCTCTTCAACGCCTTCATGGCGACGCTCAACCCGGGCGACGAAGTCGTGATTCCGGCACCGTACTGGGTCTCCTATCCGGAAATGGTGGCGCTGTGCGGCGGCACACCCGTCTTCGTCTCGACCAAGCAGGAGAACAATTTCAAGCTCAAGGCCGAGGATCTCGACCGCGCGATCACGCCGAAGACCAAGTGGTTCGTCTTCAACTCGCCGTCCAACCCCTCGGGTGCGGCCTATTCGCATGAGGAGCTCAAGGCGCTCACGGACGTCCTCATGAAGCATCCGCATGTCTGGGTTCTGACGGACGACATGTACGAGCACCTGACCTATGGCGACTTCAAATTTGCGACCCCCGTCGAAGTCGAGCCCGGCCTCTACGAGCGCACGCTGACGATGAACGGCGTCTCCAAGGCCTACGCGATGACCGGCTGGCGCATCGGCTACGCGGCCGGACCGCTTCATCTCATCAAGGCGATGGACATGATCCAGGGCCAGCAGACTTCGGGCGCCGCCTCGATCGCGCAGTGGGCGGCCGTCGAGGCGCTCAACGGCCCGCAGGACTTCATCGGGCGTAACAAGGAGATCTTCCAGGGCCGCCGCGATCTCGTCGTCTCGATGCTGAACCAGGCCAAGGGCATTTCCTGCCCGACGCCGGAAGGCGCCTTCTACGTCTATCCGTCCTGCGCCGGGTTGATCGGCAAGACCGCGCCCTCGGGCAAGGTCATCGAAACGGACGAGGATTTCGTCTCCGAGCTTTTGGAGACGGAAGGCGTGGCTGTGGTCCACGGCTCGGCCTTCGGCCTCGGCCCGAACTTCCGCATCTCCTACGCGACCTCCGAGGCGCTGCTGGAGGAGGCTTGCCGCCGCATCCAGCGCTTTTGCGCCGCCTGCAGGTAATGCTCCTGCAGACCCACATGAAAGAGCCCGCTGCAACGGCGGGCTTTTTCATGTTCAGAGCTTGATTCAGCGATCTGCCGGTCCGATTCAAGCAGCAGTCCTACCCCGTTGAAACAGAATCACTTTCGCTTCCGGATCACTTCGACGACGGCGGAGATGTCGTCGCCGTGGCCCCCACTGTCGACGCGGTCGCCCGCCAGCCGCAACATGGGTTGCATGAAATCGGGGGCGACGCCCTGTTCTTCGCTTGCCCTCACGATGTTCGCAAGCGCGATCTTCTGCATGGCGATGTTGGAGACGACATCGCGGGCGTGCATGCCGCTATCGATCTTGCCGGCGAGGTCGGGCAGGGTACCGCTCATCGCCTCGATCCAAGGCAGGAGCAGCGGCAGGAAGTCGACGGCCTTGCCTTCGGCGCTGGTCACCAGCGCGCTCGCGTGCAGGAAGCCCGAGAAGAGCCCGTACATGCCTGACAGCAGCGCTATGTCGTAGAGCGAAGCCAATCCCTCGTCTTCGCCAAGGTGACGGCTTTCGGCAAGGGCTTCGAGGGCCGAACTGTGCCGATCGAACAGCGCATGCGAGCCGCTGTAAAGAATCAGGGCGCCGGCCCCGCCGATCATCGGCGGGATCGCCATGATCCCCCCGTCGAGATAGATCGCTGCCTTGGCCGCCAGCCACGTGCCGAGTTCCCTGGCGTCACCCGGCGTGCCGTTGGTCAGGTTGAGGAGGTCACGGCCGGCAAGCGCCTCCTTCGCCTGTTCCAGGACCGCACGTGGGGCGGGGTAATCGACGAGGCAGAGGATGGCGAGTTCGCTCGCTGCAAGCGCTTCGGCCGGGCTTTCCGCGATCTTCGCACCGGCACCTGCAAGCGGCTCGGCGCGCGATCGCGTCCGGTTCCAGACCGTGACGCTATGGCCGTTCTTGAGGAGCGTGCGTGCAAGCGCCGTCCCCATGGCGCCCATGCCGAGAACTGAAATGCTGCTCATGGATCGTACCTTTCTCGAAATCATTCAGGCGGCGGTCGAGAGCTTCTGGCCCAGGCCGCCGTCGACGGCGAGTTTCGCCCCGGTCGTGAAGGTCGCCTCGAAGGCGAGGAAGAGCACGGCGCGTGCCACTTCATCCGCGGTGCCGTTGCGCTTCATCGGCGTGATGTTGTCGCCGAGCGTCTTGAACTCGGCGCGCTCGGCTTCGGTGATGCCGGCGACGCCCTTGGTCGGCGTATCAATGAAGCCGGGGCTGACGCTGTTGACCCGGATACCGCGCGGCAGAAGCTCGGCGGCGAGCACGGATGCGAAGGAGACGAGTGCCGCCTTGCTCGCGCTGTAGACGCTCATGCCCGGATGGCCACCCTCGTCGGCGACGGAGGAGGTGAAGACGATCGATCCGCCTTCGCGGATCAGAGGCGTCAGCCGCTGCACGGTGAAGAAGGCGCCCTTGGTGTTGACGGCAAACTGGCGGTCATAGGAGGCCTCGCTCACCTGATCGAAGGGCTCGAGCTCGGAGACGCCGGCATTGATATGCAGGAGATCGATTGCTCCGAGCGTCTGACCGACGGTCGCACCGAGCACGGCGATTTCGTTGAGATCGGCGATGTCCGAGCGCAGTGCATGCACGCGCGGGCCGAACTCTTCCCTGATGCGGGCGAGGTTGCTCTCATTGCGGCCCGTGAGCAGTACCTCGGCGCCGCCTTCGACAAGCCGTCTCACGGTCGCCAGGCCCATGCCGTGGGTCCCGCCGATGACGATCGCCTTCTTTCCCTGATAGTTGCCCATGTTCGTTTCCTTTCGGTTCAACAATGATGACCAACAGATGCATCTGTGGACGAACTTGTGCTAGATGGCTCTGCGTGGATCTATCGTCCACGCTTGTGGATGATAGAAAGCCATGGCCAATCTCAACGACTTCACGTTCTTTGTTCACGTCGTGGACCACGGGGGTTTCGCGCCGGCCGCGCGAGCGCTGAACCTGCCGAAATCCACGCTCAGCAAGCGCGTGGCCGAACTCGAAAAGGATCTCGGCGCCCGGTTGATCAACCGCACGTCGCGTCATTTCGCTGTGACCGAAACCGGCAAGGATTTCTATCGCCACGCGGCGGCGATGATGATTGAGGCGGAGGCGGCGGAGAATATCGTCAGGGGCAGACTTGCCGAACCGAGCGGCACGGTGAGGATCACGGCTTCGGTGCCGACCGCGCAGCTATCCCTGGCGCCGCTCCTGCCGCAGCTCGCACTTGCCTATCCGAAACTGCGGGTGACGCTGCATGCGACGGACCGCTTTGTCGACGTCATCCAAGAAGGCTTCGATCTTGCGGTGAGAGACCATTTCGCACCGCTGCCGGATTCGGGCCTCGTCCAGCGCCGCGTCGGATTTCAGGCTAAGCTGATCGTCGCCTCACCGCTCTATTTGCGAGGGAACGGCACTCCCGAACGCCCGGAGGACCTCGATCGTCATGATGGGCTGCTCACGTCGCTGGCGTCCGAAGGCTGGGTGATGGAGCGCGCCGATGGGGCGGCCGTGTCGGTCTCGCCGAGGCCGCGTTTCGTGGCCGACGAATCCCGCGTCCTGCGAGAAGCTGCGCTCGCGGGTCTCGGCATCACCACCTTGCCCGGCAAGCTTTGTCAGCAGGAGATCGAAAGCGGCACGCTTGTCCGCATTCTTCCGGAGTGGACCGCCGGCAAAGTGATGACGACGATCTTGATGCCGCACCGGCGCGGGCAGCTCCCCTCCGTGCGGGCAACTGTCGATTTCATCGCCGAACGTCTCGTCGACGGCTGATGCAAGAAGGCCCGCACGAGGCGGGCCTTGAGAAGAACTCAGCGCTCGGCGAGTGCCGGTTCGCCTTTCTTCTCGCGAATGAGATTCAGGAAGCGGCGGAAGAGGTAATGGCTGTCCTGCGGGCCTGGCGATGCTTCCGGGTGATGCTGGACGGAGAAGATCGGCCTGCCGCCGACGCGCAGGCCGCAATTGGTGCCGTCGAAGAGCGAGATGTGAGTCTGTTCAACGCCTTGCGGAAGCGAGTTCGCATCGACCGCGAAGCCGTGGTTCATGGAAACGATCTCAACCTTGCCGGTGGTGTGGTCCTTGACCGGGTGGTTGGCGCCGTGGTGTCCCTGGTGCATCTTTTCGGTCTTGGCACCGAGCGCCAGTGCCAGCATCTGGTGGCCGAGGCATATACCGAAGACCGGGATATCCGTCTTGAGAAGGTCCTGAATGACCGGCACGGCATATTCGCCCGTTGCGGCCGGGTCGCCCGGGCCGTTCGACAGGAAGATGCCGTCCGGCTTGAGCGCGAGGACTTCCTCGGCGCTCGTCTGCGCCGGAACGACGGTGACACGGCAGTTCAGACCGGCGAAGAGGCGCAGGATGTTGCGCTTGACGCCGTAGTCGAGAGCCACGACGTGATAAGCGGCGTCGGTCTCGCCCAGCGTCGAGTAGCCCTCGTTCCAGACCCACGGCTTCTCGTTCCAGCGATAGGACTGCCCGGACGTGGCGACCTTGGCGAGGTCGAGGCCTTCGAGGCCGCTCCAGGCCTTTGCCTCGGCTTTCAGCGCCTCGACGTCGAAGACGCCTGCCGGGTCGTGGGCGATGACGCCGTTGGGCATGCCGTTTTCGCGGATCCAGGCCGTCAGCGCCCGCGTGTCGATGCCGCAGAGCCCGATGATGCCGCGCGCCTTCAGCCAGGCGTCGAGGTGCTTGGCGGCGCGGTAGTTGGAGGGCTCGGTGATGTCGGCCTTGAAGATGACGCCGACGGCACCGTTGCGGGCGGCAGGCGTAAGATCCTCGATGTCCTCGTCATTGGCGCCGATATTGCCGATATGCGGGAAGGTGAACGTGACGATCTGGCCGAGATAGGAGGGATCGGTCAGGATTTCCTGGTACCCGGTCAACGCCGTGTTGAAACAGACCTCGGCCTGAACCTTACCGGTCGCGCCGATGCCCTTGCCTTCGATCACCGTGCCGTCGGCCAGAACGAGCAGGGCAGTGGGTTTCTGGATTGTCCATGCGGGTGTCGCGGTCATCGTCTCTATCCCGTTGTGGCCGAAAGCGAGGCTTGAAAGCCGGTCGGTTCAGGGCCATTTCAGATCGCATGCGGCATGGCGCGCGGAAACCCCGCGGGAGAAAGTTCATGCCGATGTACGTGCAGGTGCCGGAAAATAGCCAAAGGCTCTGGCAAGGTCAACCAGACGCTGTGAATTGTTCCGAAATAAAATGCGTTATAATTCAATCGGTTGCCAAAGACGTTTGATTGTGCCTGCCGCACTGGTTTAAGACGATGACAAAAGGACGCATCGAACCGGCCCCGCAGATAGAGCCCTGGGGTCGGTTTCGACATGGAGTTAAGACATGCGCGAGCATTTCGCCAATGCACTGAAAGAAGCCCTCAAGGCCAAGGATACCCGGCGCATCTCGACCGTCCGGCTCATCCAGGCTGCGATCAAGGACCGCGACATCGCCAATCGCGGCCACGGCAAGGACCCGGTCGGCGACGACGAGATCCTGCAGATCCTCGCGAAGATGATCAAGCAGCGCGAGGAATCGGCCCGAGTCTATGACGAGGGCGGCCGGCCGGAGCTTGCCGAGCAGGAGCGGCAGGAAATCGCCATCATCAACCAGTTTCTGCCGGAGCAGCTTTCCGAGGAAAAGGTCAAGGAAGTCTGCGCCAAGACCGTCGCGGAAATCGGTGCGCACGGGCTGCGCGACATGGGCAAGTGCATGAACGCCCTGAAGGAGCGTTATCCCGGCAAGATGGACTTCGGCAAGGCCTCCGGGGTGGTCAAGGACCTCCTGAAGTAAGCCGCAGCGCCCGCTCCGGCGGGCGCGCATTCCTTAAGGCCGCTGACGGCAAACGACCCGCGCCGCGCCGGCCGACAAGCGTTACCTCCTTGGCTCGAGCCCGTGCCTGTGAATAGCGGGCAAGGCGCAGGCTGCCTGTGGCTTCCTTCGGCCATGCCGCTTATATGGAGGTTTGCATGCATGTCGTTGCCCGAAGCCGCTGCACGGGCTCGGGCGACATGCGGTAGAGGTAACCATGCGCTTTTCACCGTCCTTCCTCGACGAGATACGCGACCGCGTCCCCATTTCGGACGTGATCGGCAAGCGCGTCACCTGGGACCGGCGCAAGACCAATGTTCCGCGCGGCGATTATTGGGCCTGTTGCCCGTTCCACGGCGAGAAATCTCCGAGCTTCCACTGCGAGGATCGCAAGGGCCGCTATCATTGCTTCGGCTGCGGCGTTTCCGGCGATCATTTCCGCTTCCTGACCGAGCTCGAGGGCCTGAGTTTTCCGGAGGCCGTGCAGCAAATCGCCGATTTGGCGGGCGTCCCGATGCCGCAGCCGGACCCGCAGGCCGAGCAGCGCGAACGGGAACGTACGAGCCTGCTCGACGTCATGGAACTGGCGACGCAGTTTTTTCAGGATCAGCTTCAGACGGCGAACGGGGCAAAGGCGCGCGCCTATCTGCGCGAGCGCGGACTGACCGGCCGCACGATCGAGACGTTCCGTCTCGGCTTTGCTCCCGACAGCCGCAATGCGCTGAAGGAGTTTCTCGCCGGAAAGGGTGTCGGCAAGGAGCAGATCGAGGCCTGCGGCCTCGTCGTGCACGGCGACGGCATTCCGGTTTCCTACGACCGCTTCCGCGACAGGATCATGTTCCCGATCCCGTCCGCCCGAGAAAAGGTGATCGCCTTCGGCGGGCGCGCCATGTCGCCGGACGCCCCGGCAAAATATCTGAACTCCAACGAGACCGAGCTCTTTCACAAGGGCAATGTGCTCTTCAATTTCGCCCGCGCCCGGCGGGCTTCGCAGGGTGCCGACGGCGCAGGCACGATCATTGCCGTCGAAGGCTATATGGACGTGATCGCGCTTCATCAGGCGGGGATAGAAAATGCCGTTGCGCCGCTCGGCACGGCGCTGACCGAAAATCAGCTCGATCTCTTATGGAAGATGACGACCCAGCCGGTGCTCTGCTTCGACGGCGACGGCGCCGGCGTCCGGGCCGCCCATCGGGCCGTCGATCTCGCGCTGCCCCATTTGAAGCCGGGCCGGTCCGTGCGCTTTGCCCTGTTGCCGGAGGGCAAGGACCCGGACGATGTGGTGCGCCATGACGGACGCGAGCCCTTCGACAAGGTGCTCGCCAATGCCCGCTCCCTCGCCGACATGGTCTGGCAGCGCGAGGTGCAGGGCGGCGATTTCGACACGCCGGAAAAACGCGCCGAACTCGAAGCGCGGCTGCGGCAGGTGACCTCGGTAATCGCAGACGAGAGCGTGCGCCGCCATTATGGGCAGGACATGCGCGACCGCCTGAATGCGTTTCTTCAGGGGAGCGCGCCGTTCAGAGGCGAAAGGCGGCCGTTCGAGCGAGCCGGGAGGCAGGCGGGCAGACAGGGTGGCAGGGGCTGGTCGCCGGCTCCCAACCCGGTCATGGGCGCGGCCGTGGAGGCTGGGACCGCCGGCAGTTCCAAACTCAATCAGATGCTGAAGGCCCGCGGCTCGCTTCGCCCGCCGGTACTTCGCGAGAGCGTGCTTGCGTTGACGATCGTCAATCATCCGCAATTGCTGTTCGACGAGTATGACGAGATTGCCACGATCGAGTTCGACCACCGTGATCTGCAGCGCTGCTGGGCTGCGGTTCTGAACGCGGCGGCGGCGAACGGATTGCGGCTCACGCGGGAAACCCTCATGGAGCAGCTCGAGGCGGAGGGATTCTCCACGCTGATCGGCGCTCTGGACCGGCAGGTGCGCTATGCGCGGCTGTGGACCGCAACGGCGGCGGCGGCTCCGGAGGATGCACGCGAAGGTTACCTTCAGGCCCTGACGCTTCATCGGCGGACGAAGGCGCTGCTCTGGCAGAAGCGGGAACTCGAGCGCGAGATCGCGGAAGCCACGGCGTCCGAAGACGTGGAGCAGGGTCAGCGGCTCGTGCGCGCCATGGAGGAGGTGCAGCTCGAGCTTCACCGGATGGATAAGCTCGAAGCGATCATCGAAGGCTTCGGCGTGCTTTCCGGCCGCGTCAAGGGGCCGGCGGCTCGGTAGCCGATACTCTCACGACGGGCCGGTTGAGCAGCGGCCCGAGCCGGTTTGCCTTCAATCAGCCGCGACTCCATACTGCGTGCTCCCGATGAAAGCGATTCCATGCCCGAAAGCCACAACACCGCCCGCCTGTTCGAAACGGAAGGCCTCAGCAATCCCCTCGATCTCCTGAAGCGTATCTACGGTTATTCCACCTTCCGCGGTCAGCAGCAGGCGGTCGTCGACCATGTGGTTGCCGGTGGCGACGCCGTCGTGCTCTTTCCGACGGGGGCGGGAAAATCGCTCTGCTTCCAGATCCCGGCGCTCTGCCGCCGGGGCGTCGGCATCGTCGTTTCGCCGCTGATCGCCCTGATGCGCGATCAGGTGGAGGCGCTGAAGCAGCTCGGCATCCGGGCCGCGGCACTCAACTCTTCATTGACGCGGGACGAGGCGATCGCGGTCCGCCGCGCACTTTCGAGAGACGAACTCGATCTCCTCTACGTGACTCCGGAGCGCGCCGTCACCGACGGCTTCGCCGAAATGATCGCCGATGCCGACATCGCCCTTTTCGCGATCGACGAGGCCCATTGCGTATCGCAGTGGGGACATGACTTCCGCCCGGAATATCGCGGTCTCGGCTGCCTCGCCGAGCGCTTTCCCGGCGTGCCGCGCATCGCGCTTACCGCCACCGCGGATCCCCATACGCGCGACGATATGATCGAGCGGCTGGCACTCGGCGGCGCGCGCGTTTTCACCTCCAGCTTCGACCGACCGAATATCGCCTATGAGATCGTGGAACGCGATCAGCCCCGCCAGCAATTGCTGCGCTTCCTGTCGCGCTTCAAGGATGCAAGCGGCATCGTCTATTGCCTGTCGCGCGCGAAGGTCGAGGATACGGCGGAATGGCTCGATGCACAGGGCATCCGTGCACTTCCCTATCATGCCGGCATGGAGCGGGCGGCGCGCGACGCCCATCAGGATGCATTCCTGAAGGAGGAGAATCTGTGCCTCGTCGCAACCGTCGCCTTCGGCATGGGGATCGACAAGCCGGATGTGCGCTACGTCGCCCATCTCGATCTCCCGGGCTCGGTCGAGGCCTACTACCAGGAGACGGGGAGGGCGGGTCGCGATGGTCTGCCTTCCGAAGTGTGGATGGCCTATGGCATGGCCGACGTCATTCAGCGCCGGCGGATGATCGACGAGGGCGGTGCGCCGGAGGAAATCAAGCGCATCGAGCGGGCGAAACTCAATTCGCTGCTTGCCATTTGCGAGACGGCAGGCTGCCGGCGCCAGGCCATCCTCGCGCATTTCGGTGAGGCTCATCCGGGCGGCTGCGGTCATTGCGACACCTGCCTGAAGCCGGTCGAGACCTGGGACGGCACGGAAGCGGCGATCAAGGCGCTTGCCGCCGTCTACCGGACCGGAGAGCGCTTCGGAACCGGCCATCTGATCGATGTGCTTACGGGCAGCGTGAACGAAAAGACGGAGCGCTTCGGCCATGTCGACATGCCGGTCTTCGGGGCCGGCAAGGACCTGCCGGCGCGCACCTGGCAGTCGATCTTCCGGCAACTGCTCGCCGCCGGGCTGATCTCCGTGGACCACGGCGCCTTCGGAGCGTTGAAGCTCGAGCCCGAGGCCCGCAGCGTCTTTCGCCGCGAACGGCAGGTGCTCTTCCGCAAGGACCGTCCGAGTTCCGGCAAGGCCAAAGCCGCACGCGGGTCGAAGGCGACCGGCGAACGATCGGACCTCGCGGGATCCGATCTCGAACTGTTCGAGCGGCTCCGGTCCGAGCGCCTCTCTCTCGCCCGAGAGATGGACGTGCCGCCCTATGTCGTCTTTCCGGATACGACCTTGATCGCTCTCGCCAAGCGGCGCCCGCGCGATTTCGACGAATTGCTCGACGTTCCCGGTATCGGCGAGAGCAAGCGGGAGAGATATGGCGAAGCGTTTCTCGCCGTGATCGAGGCGTTCGAGGGCTGAAGTCGAAGCGGGATGATGGAACCGCCCTCGTCCCGGTGCGGGCGTGGGCGCAGCATCGAAACCGATTCCATGAGCAGTGCCATCGTGCTAGTCGTCTAGACTGGTGAAATGAAGTTCTTGTCTCGAAAGCACGCAGCCATGACCACGGCCTTCCTCTCCCATCTCCGTTCGGAACTCGAAAGCCTCAGGCAGGCCGGGCTCTATAAGTCCGAGCGGGTCATCACCTCCAAGCAGTCGGGCGAGATTGAAGTCGCTTCCGGCGAGCGCGTCCTGAATTTCTGCGCCAACAACTATCTCGGCCTCGCCGACAGCGAGGAGCTTGCGGAAGCCGCGAAGAGCGCGCTCGACCGTTATGGCTACGGCATGGCGTCTGTGCGCTTCATCTGCGGCACGCAGGAGGAGCACAAGGAGCTCGAAGCGCGCATATCCTCCTTCCTGGGCATGGAGGACACGATCCTCTATTCCTCCTGTTTCGACGCCAATGGCGGTTTGTTCGAGACGCTGCTCGGCGAGGACGACGCGATCATCTCCGATGCGCTGAACCATGCCTCCATCATCGATGGAGTGCGCCTCTCCAAGGCGAGGCGCTTCCGCTATGCCAACAACGACATGGCAGCATTGGAAGAGGAGCTGAAGAAGGCGGAAGGCAGCCGTTTCAAGATGATCGCCACCGACGGCGTCTTTTCGATGGACGGCATCATCGCCAATCTCCAGGGCGTTTGCGATCTGGCTGAGAAATACCACGCCATGGTCATGGTGGACGACAGCCATGCGGTCGGCTTCGTCGGCAAGCATGGCCGCGGCTCCGCCGAGCATTGCGGCGTCGAAGGACGGGTCGATATCATTACCGGTACGCTCGGCAAGGCGCTCGGCGGCGCTTCGGGCGGGTATACCTCGGCGAAGGCCGATGTGGTCGAGTGGTTGCGCCAGCGCTCGCGGCCCTATCTCTTTTCCAATACGCTCGCGCCCGTGATCGCGGCCGCTTCTCTCAAGGTTTTCGAGCTGATCGAAGACGGCGACGCTCTGCGCAACCGTCTTTACGCAAACGCGGCGCTCTTCCGGAGCGAGATGTCCAGGCTAGGCTTCACGCTTGCCGGCGAGGGCCATCCGATCATTCCGGTCATGCTTGGAGATGCGGCGCTCGCACAGGAGATGGCGGCGCGCATGCTGAAGAAGGGCGTCTACGTCGTGGGCTTCTCCTTCCCGGTGGTGCCGAAGGGGCAGGCCCGCATCCGCACGCAGATGTCCGCGGCGCACAGCGAAACGGATGTCCGCCGTGCCATCGCGGTCTTCGAGGAGGTGGGCCGCGAACTGGAGGTGATCTAATTGGCGCAGGCGAGGATCGAGCGATGACCAACATGATGAAGGCACTCGTCAAGACGAAGCCGGAGGTCGGCCTCTGGATGGAGCGCGTGCCGGTGCCGGAAGTCGGCCCGAACGACGTCCTGATCCGTGTCAGGAAATCGGCAATTTGCGGCACCGACGTCCACATCTGGAACTGGGATCAATGGGCGGAGAAGACGATCCCGGTGCCGATGGTCGTCGGACACGAATTCATGGGCGAGGTCGTCGAGGTCGGGCCGGCCGTCAGCAAGCATCATGTCGGCGAGCGCGTTTCCGGAGAAGGTCACATCGTCTGCGGCAAATGCCGCAATTGCCGCGCGGGCAGGGGGCATCTCTGCCGCAACACGCTCGGCGTCGGCGTCAATCGCCCCGGCTCCTTCGCCGAGTTCGTCTGCCTTCCCGAATATAATGTCGTGTCGATCCCCGACGACGTGCCGGACGAGATCGCCGCAATCTTCGATCCCTTCGGCAACGCCGTGCATACGGCGCTCTCCTTCGATCTCGTCGGCGAGGACGTTCTGGTCACCGGTGCCGGGCCGATCGGCATCATGGGAGCGTTGGTGGCCAAGCGTTGCGGTGCCCGCAAGGTGGTGATTACCGACATCAACCCCGTTCGTCTGGATCTCGCGCGCAAGCTCGGCATCGACCACGTCGTCGACGCTTCGAAGGAAAATCTTGCCGACGTCATGCGGGTGATCGGCATGACCGAGGGCTTCGATGTCGGGCTGGAAATGTCGGGCGCCGCGCCCGCGTTCCGCGATATGATCGACAAGATGAACAATGGCGGCAAGATCGCGATCCTCGGCATTGCACCGGCGGGCTTCGAAATCGACTGGAACAAGGTCATCTTCAAGATGCTCAACCTCAAGGGCATCTATGGCCGCGAAATGTTCGAGACCTGGTACAAGATGATCGCCTTCGTCCAGGGCGGGCTCGACCTCTCGCCGATAATCACCCACCGGATCGGCATCGACGATTTTCGCGACGGCTTCGAGGCGATGCGCTCGGGCAATTCCGGCAAGGTGGTGATGGACTGGTAGACGGAGTCGCGGTCGCGATCGACTGCCATCAGGATTCTTCCGGAAAAATCGCGCAACCCTTGTCTTTCTTTGGGGCGCTCCTACATGTTGAGCGAAAGCTGATAAACAGCGCAAAATCCCGTCCATGAGCGTTTTTTGCCGATTTGCGCGGTTTTTCACCGGAAATGCTTGACGGGATCAAAAATTCTGGGAATCACCATTTCAAGCAGAAATGGCGACATGGTACGGCGGATAGGAAATCATGCCAGGGACGTTTCAGTGGCAGGACTGTCGAAGCTTGCCCGTTCACCGCGATCGCTGTCGTGGTTAATCAGGAATTAAATATCATCCCGTTACGTCAGGGGAAATAATCGGTGGCGGGTACGCGGCGTGCCCGGACCTCCGAGTAGCATTGATTACCGGGCGCCGGCCGGTTGCGACAAGGAAAGCGACGAATAAATGGCAACAAAAGTCAAAGAAAACGAAGAAGCCGACGTTGAACGTGAAGGTGCACCGGACGGTCCGCTTCTCGATCTTTCCGACGATGCTGTCAAGAAGATGATCAAGGCCGCCAAGAAGCGCGGCTATGTGACCATGGACGAGCTCAACTCCGTTCTGCCCTCCGAAGAAGTGACTTCCGAGCAGATCGAAGACACGATGTCCATGCTTTCCGACATGGGCATCAACGTCATCGAGGACGAGGAAGCCGAGGAGGCTGCCGCCAGCGACGACGATGACGGCGCCGACGAGGGCGAAAGCGAAGGCGGCGAACTCGCGCCTGCCAGCGGCACCGCGCTTGCAGCCAGCAAGAAGAAGGAGCCGACCGATCGCACCGACGATCCGGTGCGCATGTATCTGCGCGAGATGGGCTCCGTGGAGCTTCTCTCGCGCGAAGGCGAAATTGCCATCGCCAAGCGTATCGAGGCCGGCCGCGAAACGATGATTGCCGGGCTTTGCGAGAGCCCGCTTACCTTCCAGGCGTTGATCATCTGGCGCGACGAGCTGAACGAGGGTCAGACCCTTCTGCGCGAGATCATCGATCTCGAGACGACCTATTCCGGCCCCGAGGCAAAGGCTGCACCGCAGTTCCAGAGCCCGGAAAAGATCGAAGCCGACCGCAAGGCTGCGGAAGAGAAGGAAAAGGTACGCAAGACCCGCGCTGCGGCGAACGACGACGACATCACCAATGTCGGCGGCGAAGGCCAGCCATCCGAAGAAGAAGAGGAGGACGACGACGAGTCGAACCTCTCGCTCGCCGCGATGGAAGCGGAACTGCGTCCGCAGGTGATGGAGACGCTCGACGTCATCGCCGAAACGTACAAGAAGCTCCGTAAGCTGCAGGACCAGCAGGTGGAAGCGCGCCTTGCCGCGACCGGCACTCTGTCGCCGGCGCAGGAGCGCCGCTACAAGGAGCTGAAGGACGAGCTGATCAAGGCCGTGAAGTCGCTGTCGCTCAACCAGAACCGCATCGACGCTCTGGTCGAGCAGCTCTACGACATCTCCAAGCGCCTGACGCAGAACGAGGGCCGCCTCCTGCGCCTGGCCGAATCCTATGGCGTCAAGCGTGAGGCGTTCCTGGAGCAGTATTCCGGCGCCGAACTCGATCCGAACTGGATGAAGTCGATCAGCAATCTCGCCGGCAAGGGCTGGAAGGAGTTTGCCAGGGCCGAAAACCAGACGATCCGCGACATCCGCCAGGAGATCCAGAACCTTGCCACCGAGACCGGCATTTCCATTGCCGAGTTCCGCCGCATCGTATCCATGGTCCAGAAGGGCGAACGTGAAGCGCGTATCGCCAAGAAGGAGATGGTCGAGGCCAACCTTCGTCTGGTGATCTCTATCGCCAAGAAGTACACGAACCGTGGCCTGCAGTTCCTCGATCTGATCCAGGAAGGCAACATCGGTCTGATGAAGGCGGTCGACAAGTTCGAGTATCGCCGCGGTTACAAGTTCTCGACCTATGCGACATGGTGGATCAGGCAGGCGATCACCCGTTCGATCGCTGACCAGGCCCGCACGATCCGCATTCCGGTGCACATGATCGAGACGATCAACAAGATCGTGCGCACCTCTCGCCAGATGCTGCACGAGATCGGCCGCGAGCCGACGCCGGAGGAACTGGCGGAAAAGCTCGCCATGCCGCTCGAAAAGGTGCGCAAGGTCCTGAAGATCGCCAAGGAGCCGATCTCGCTCGAAACGCCGGTCGGCGACGAGGAAGATTCGCATCTCGGCGATTTCATCGAGGACAAGAATGCGCTGTTGCCGATCGATGCAGCCATTCAGGCGAATCTGCGCGAGACGACGACGCGCGTGCTCGCCTCGCTCACGCCCCGCGAGGAGCGCGTGCTGCGCATGCGTTTCGGCATCGGCATGAACACCGACCATACGCTGGAAGAAGTCGGCCAGCAGTTCTCGGTCACCCGCGAACGCATCCGGCAGATCGAAGCGAAGGCGCTGCGCAAGCTCAAGCATCCGAGCCGTTCGCGCAAGTTGCGCTCGTTCCTGGACAGCTGATTCCAGGACCTTCCACGAAGTGACGAAGCCGGGCCTGGATCCAGCGCCCGGCTTTTCTTTGTGCGCCGGGCGTGGCGCAAAACCGTACCTCGATTTCCTCGAAATGCTTTATACTTTGCGCGTTGCGGCAGAGAAGGTCGCTCCCTCCCATCGCCGGGAACTTGGCGTTCCGAGGCCGCATATGAGTGCGCGAATGCGCTCCGGTATTCTTCAGATTCAGGGCATCCTTAAGCGCCTTCGGCCGAAGGCGGGATGCTTTGCGGGAGGTGTGAGATGACGACTTACGTTCTGCTTCTCAATTGGACCGAGCTGGGTATCAGGAACGTGCGCGAGTCGCCGAAGCGGCTCGATGCGGCAAGGAGGCAGCTCGAGGAAATGGGCGGTTCCTTCAAGGATTTCTATCTGACGATGGGCGAACACGACATGGTTGCGATCTGCGAAGCGCCTGACGACGCAGTCGCTGCGCGCTTCGCTATCACGCTCGGCATGAACGGCAATGTGCGTACGCGCACGCTGAAGGCCTTCCCGGAGGCCGCCTACCGCGAACTGATCGGTACGCTCTGATCGAGCGCTTCCGGATCGCCGCTCATCTGCCTGCCGGCGCCTTCTCCCCGCAAGGGGCGAACGGACTCGTTCGCCCGCTCCCCGCCTGCGGGGGAGCTCGGATTCTAACCCGAGGAGAGGGGTAGCCTCACCTTCGCCTACGCATAAAAACCGATCCTTAAGATTTACGTCTTATCAACCTCTCGCAAACGAGAGGTTCCGCGATGCGTTGCGTTTTTGTCGTCGTCCTCCTGTTGTTGGCCGGCTGCGGGACGGTGCCGAGAGAGACCCGGAACGCCTGTGCGGTTTTCGAGCAGCGAGATGGTCTTTTCAACAATTGGCGCAGGGCTGCCTACGCGGCAGAGCGCGAATACGGCGTGCCGGTCCCGGTGTTGATGGCGACGATCTATGCCGAGTCAGGCTTCCGCCATAATGCCAGGCCGCCTCGCACGAAGCTCTTCGGCTTCATCCCGTGGACAAGGGTCTCGTCGGCCTACGGCTACTCGCAGGCGCTTGACGGCACCTGGGCGCGCTATCAGTCCGAGACTGGCCGGTGGACGGCGCGCCGATCGGATTTCGGCGACGCGATCCGCTTTATCGCCTGGTATCACAATCAGAGCCACCAGCGGAACGGCATCGCTCTCAACGATACCTACCGGCTCTATATCGCCTACTACCACGGCCACAGCGGCTACGCCCGCGGCAACTGGAGCGATACGGCAAAGGCAGGCGCCAAGAGAGCATCCGGCATGGCTGCGAACTACGCGCGCCAGCTGCGCGGCTGCGGCTCCTGACGCGAGCGGATGACGGCAGCCATCAAAATGTCGTCCCCCTGTCGGATCCTGCGCTCTTCGATCGTCCTTGTGATGTCAACGTGGAGGAGACGAAAATGGCGTATGTGGACGGTTTTCTCGTTGCAGTGCCGACGGCCAACATAGAGGCCTACAAGAAGCTGGCGAGCGCGGCGGGTGCGGTGTGGAAGGAGCATGGCGCGCTCAATTACGTCGAATGCCTCGCAGACGACGTGCCCTATGGCGAACTCACATCATTCCCGCGCGCGGTTCAGGCAAAGGACGACGAGACCGTCGTCTTCTCGTGGATCGTCTACCGGTCGCGTCAGGACCGGGACGCGATCGTCGCCAAGGTGATGGCGGATCCGAGACTGCAGGGCGACGAATGGAAGTCCATCTTCGATGGAAAGCGCATGATCTATGGCGGGTTCGAGGCTTTCCTCGAACTATAGAAACGGCGTTGCAGCCTGCGGTACGATCCCGTAAGTCATGGAGCGAACCGGATGCTAGACAGGCCCCGTACGTCAATGGACATGCGGGATCACAGCAGCGCCCGGAAGCTCGCGGAGGGGAGAATGGCGCAGACCGTCATCGCCATATCTACGAAAGGGCAGGGGCTCTACGAGTTCACGGCCGCGGCCGGCGACTTCGTGCGTGCGTCCGGCGTGGATGAAGGATTGCTCACGGTTTTCGTCCGTCATACTTCCGCTTCGCTGATCATCCAGGAGAACGCCGATCCGGACGTGAAGCGAGACCTCCATGCCTTTTTCCACCGGCTGGTACCGCCGTCCTCCGATCGCTCGATGAGCTGGATCGTCCATACGATGGAGGGGCCGGACGACATGCCGGCCCATATCAAGGCGGCACTCACACAGGTTTCGCTCGGCATTCCCGTCATGCAGGGACGCCTGGCGCTTGGAACCTGGCAGGGGCTTTATCTCTTCGAACACCGCGACCGGCCGCACCGCCGCGAGATCGTCCTGCATCTCGGCAGCTGACGAGGCGCAGGCGCGGGCGGGCGCTACCATTTTCTCTTTCCGCGCGGCCGGCGCATTGCGGTAGAGTGAAGCGGGGGACAATTCGGAGGAGAAAATGACAGACGCCCAGACGATAGCCAGCCGTTTCATCGAAGCCCTGAACGACCGCGACTTCGACACGCTTTCGCGTCTCGTCGGCGAGGACGTCGCGTTCGACTCGCCCACCGGGGAGCGAACCCTCGGCGCCGGCGCGCTCAGGAGCTGGGTGATGAATTATTTCCGCCATTTCGACGAGAGCTTCGGCGACGTCGTGTTGATGCGGGACGCCGGCGGTGAGCGGGTGGCGGCGGATACGACCGCGCGCGGTACCTATCGCGAGACGATGGCCGGCTTTCCCGAAGCCTCCGGTCAGGCCTATTCCATTGCGAGCGTCTTCGTCTTCGAGATCGAGGACGGTCTCATTGCGCGACTCAGCCACTATCGCAACAGCCGCCTCTTCGAGCGCGAGCTGGCGGGGTGAGCCCGTCTTAACCGTCTGACGCCAACGCACGTCCGGACGAAGAACCTTTATACACTTTTCTGGAATCGCTCCTTAGCCTGTCGGATCAATAACTTACCCTGCCGGAATGTACCGGGGGTTTGGAGCGATTCATGGCGCGTCGGGGGCGTGATCAACCTGAATACTGCATGAACGGAGGGTTCCGGTGCCGTTCAGTTTGGCGGGCCTATGTTTGCCTCAATCGTCAACCAGAACCGCTTCGTCACACCGGAGAAAAGCAATGAAAAAGTTCCTCGTTAACGCCGCCGTCGCTGCAGTGATCGGATTGACCGGTCTGGTTTCCACGGCCTCGGCGCAGTCGCTCACCCTGGAATTGGGTCCGGGCGGCGGCGTCCACTACCGCGACTATGACCGCCACGACGACTGGCGCGATCGTCGGCACTATGACCGCCGCGACCGTCGCGGCCGCTGTGCACCGGGCCTCGCCGTCGAAAAGGCACGCGATCGCGGGCTCCGCCGCGCCTATGTTGCCGACGTCACGGGTCGCCGCGTCGTCGTCGAAGGCCGCCGCCATGGGCACCGCCAGGCCATCATTTTCGCCAATGCACGCGGATGCCCGGTCATCGGCCGCTGGTAAATCCCCGGTTTTCCGTCTCGTCTCCCCCGGCCGACGGAAATGGAGCCCTCACGCCCTGGCGTGGGGGCTCTTTGCTTTGCGCTTCGGACCCCGTTACTGATTGACGGCGAACGTCACGTTGACGGTGACGTTATAGGCATTCTCGCCGGTCGCCATCGGAACCGAATCGGCGGCGGCAAATTCCTTCGCCATGCTGCGGACCACGGGGATCGGTTCGGGCCGGGAGGGCTGCTCCGCGATCTCGATCACGCGTCCGAGCGAGACCCCCGCCGCCTCGGCCAGAACCTTGGCCTTGTTGATGGCGTCGGCGACTGCGGCCTTGCGGGCTTCCGTGATCACGGCATCCGGCTTGTCGTTGGTGAACTCGATGCCGCCGCCCTGATTGACGCCGAGGGTCACGGACTTGTCCAGGATCTCGCCGAGCTGTCCCAGATCCCGCACGCGCACGCCGACGCCGTTGACGACCTGATAGCCCACCAGTTCCGGCGGCCGATTACCGCCATCATTGTTCGGCGGATAGTGATATTGCGGATTGATCGAGAAGCCGCTCGTCTGCAGGTCGCGCTCGGCGATCCCGGCCTGCTTCAATGCCGAGAGCACGTCCGCCATCGCCTTGTTGTTGGCATCGAGCGCTTCGCGCGCGGTCTTGGCGTCCTTGACGACGCTGAGCTGCAAAATCGCCATGTCCGGAGCGGTCGTCGAGCGGCCCTCGCCGGAGACCTTGATCACCGCCTGACGGCCCCTGACACCGTCCGGGCGCCCCTTGCCATCTCCCTTGCCGGCGGTGCTCTCCTGCGCCGCCGCCGCGGCTGCAAAGGCGCCGGCAAATGCGGCTGCGACTGCGGCGACATGAACGGTACGGGCAATGCGTGTAGAAAACATGGACGTTTCTCTCCGGTTGTTTATCCTCGATTCCATGCTTACCGATTGTGTAGCTATTGCGGCAATGGCTTGTCGGCAAAAAGGTTTTACGCTAGAGCCTGCACAGCGGACTGCCATTGGTCCGCAACCGCCGGCGACGACGGCAGGGCCTGTAGCTCAATGGTTAGAGCCGGCGGCTCATAACCGCTTGGTTGGGGGTTCGAGTCCCTCCGGGCCCACCATTTCTGTCTTCGGACGTTGTTTTTCCATCGTTTTTTCCTCGATTAGTCTCACCGGAATTCCGGCTCGATGAAAGTGGGACATTTTTGCGGGCCACATAGGTTTTGCGGCGCTCGAAACCGGCATCGATGATGCGCTTGGACTGGGCGGCTTTGGTGTAGTGCTGCGCCATCTTGGAATCAGACCAACCAAAGATCGCCATCAATTGATGTTCGGTCGCGCCGGCTTCGGCGAGGATGGTTGCAGACGCCTTTCTGAGGCCGTGTGACGAGCATTCCGGCAAATCGGCATCGTTGCACCACTGGCGCATCTTGTTGCCGAAGCCGTTCCCGCTGAACGCCTTGCCGTATTCGGTGATAAGAAAGGTTGGCTGATCGTGCGTGATCGCGTCCAGCGCCTCGCGAAGCTCGTCTGTGACGGGCAGGCTAAGGGACTGGGCATATTTGCCGGAACCCTTCTCCGGCATAAATTCGATGCGGTCACCGACCAGGTTCCGCCAGCCGAGCTTTACCAGGTCCGAGCGTCTGACACCCAAATTCAGCATCAGTTCCATTGCAAGCCGGGCCATGGAGCCGAGCTGATAGGCGGCGCGGTAGCGCGCCAATTCCGCTTCGCTCCAAGTGTGGAAACCCGGAGACTTATGGATTTTGGTCACGCCGTTCGCGGGATTGAAGGTCGCCAGCTCGGCGCTGATGGCCCAATTGAAGAGCGCCTTGAGATACTTCACCAACTTGTCAGCAGCGCCGGGCGTGCCGCTGCGTTTCATCTGACTGGCTTGGATGTCGGATTTGCGGATCTTCTTGAACGGCAGTTCGCCCACATTGACGCAATAGCGATTGAGAACGCTCTTTTTGTCCTTCTGCGTGGCCGGAGACTGGCTTTGAAACGCCTTGGACCGATAATAGGTCTCGACAAGCCAGCGAACCGAGCCGGGCTCCAGTCGCGAAATCGGCACGGTTTTCTCGCCACGATCGCCAGCCAGCACGCGGTGATATTCTTCCGTAAATGCCTGGGTGATGCTGCCGGCCTCGTCCAGATATGCGGACGTCATCCGGTACTTAGGCATGCCTGGCAGGCGGAGATAGAACCGCTCGTTGCCGTGCCGATCGATATCCCGCGAGCAATATTTGAAGGGGACGCGCTGATTACCCGACCGCATAATCAAACGGGTTTTCGCCATCGTCTTCGTCTCCGCTCAGTCCCTGTTCCTTGATGTCGTACCAGGACGCGCGGATTTCCTCCGCATCCCAACGGCGCAAAGCTCCGATCTTCACGCCCTTGGGCATCAACCCACGGCGCACCCAATCGTCAAAGGTGCCCGGCGAGACGTCGAGAAGTTCCGCAGCACGGACGCGGCTAACCGCGACCTTGTAGATGGGGCGCGGGACCGGCGCTTCTGCTTGCTGCTTCATGTGCCGCTCCTCACGCTCTGGAGGCGTTATCAGCAAGCGCCAAAGCCTTCTGCTTGGGCTCGACCATATTCGCCGCAAGATACTCATCCACGGCGTTTTCCGGCAGGAACAGACTCCCACCGATCCGAACATGCCGGATTTCCTGCTTCGCAATCAAATTGCGAATGCGTGCGACCGGCCATCCGGAACGGTCTGCGAGCTGTTTGGGGGACAGGAGTTGCGCCTGCATTGGAAATTCACCTCCAACTGATGATATACTGATACAAACCCGAACGAATCACATCAAACTCGAAAATGCAACGCGATTATCAGAAAAATAATAATTTGACGCAAGACACGTTGCTCACTCAGATGGGCAAACGTTTGACGATGATCCGCGAAAACTCTGGATTGAAGCAGATCCCCTTTGCGGAAGAGCTTGAGGTCTCCCAGGGCGGCTACAATACGTATGAACGCGGCCAACGAGAGATCCCTGTTCGCGTACTGCGCGCGCTCTACACGAAGTTCAACGTCAATCCAGTCTGGATGATGACCGGGGAAGGCAGTCCCTACAATCGAGACACGGTCGATCTGTATCACGAGGTCACGAACCAAGTTGATGCCTTTATCGTGCGGGAGAACTGTCAGGTGGAACCGGATAAGCGCTTGAAGCTCATCCGCTTCCTGATCGACTACGCTGAACAGCACGGCGAATTCACAGAGGAAATTGCAGAGAAATACCTGAGGTCAGCGATATGAGTAAGTCGAGCTTTGAGCAGAAAATCGAACAGGGTTTTTACACGATCGGACGCCAGCGCGATCAACTGACATCCGAAAAGCGAAAGCTGGCAAGGCAATTGCGCTATGCCCAGCATTCGGCCCGGCTCGCGAGCCTTTCAAAGCAGTACGATTTCGGGATGGTCTTCTTCGCTGCAATGGGAGCCGTTTCGCTCATCTTGTTCGATGCAAACAGCGGCTCCGATGCTTGGTTGACGCCCGTGCTGGGCTTTTCAATGATGCTGTTCGCGTGTGGTAGTGCGCTGAGAGGCCGAAAGATGGTCAGCCGGATCAGAAGCTTCCATGACCGCTTCGGTAGCTATCAGTTTTGATACAAACCATAAATTGAGCCTACAAGATGAACTATAGACATGCTTATCATGCAGGTAACCACACAGAGGTTTTCAAGCATTCAATTTTGGTCTTTCTTTTGGAGCATCTGACGCAGAAGATGCAGCCGTTCTTCGTCCTGGACACCCATGCGGGCATTGGCATGTATGATCTGGAATCCGATCAGGCTCTACGGACCGGGGAAAAAGCTGATGGTATCGAAAAAATCTACGATATCGGTATTCCGTCCTGTCAGCGATATCTCGACATCGTCGTTTCGGTGAACGCAGGAACTCTTAGACATTATCCGGGCTCTCCTGAGATTTCGCGCCAGATGCTTCGACCCACCGACAGACTAATCGCCTGCGAATTACATCCTGATGACTATGTTGCGCTTCAAAGCAGATACCGCTCTGACCGGCGTGTAACTATCCAAAACAGGAGCGGATATGAAGCGATCAATGCGCTCGTGCCGCCGGTCGAAAGACGAGGTCTAGTATTCATTGACCCGCCGTTTGAGCAGAAAGACGAAGTTCAAAATATGATCTCCGCCTTGAATAAGGGCATGCGCAAATGGGCTACCGGAATTTTTTGCCTCTGGTATCCAATTAAAGATTCAAAAATCGGAGATGCGATTGCTGATGCTGTCGTCAGTGCTCAGCATCCGAAGAGCCTAAGAATTGAGTTCCTGCCGTTTCGAAAGGATGGAGAAAACTTGGCTGGAAGCGGCATAATTATCTGCAACACGCCATGGAAGCTCGATGAACGGGCCAGGTCTCTATGCCAAGATATTTCGTCGAAGTTGGGGGATCGAAACGGCACTTGGTCAGTCAAGTGGCTCACAGCAGAGGGTGGGACTCAATGAACCCGATCGTTCGGTTGCACTTCATCTTCGGTCATCGCGTGAATCGCGACCATAAGGTCACGCAAGCGATAACACATCGGAATGTCTTTCCGCTCGTAACATCTATTCGCGCGCTCATCCAACAACTCGAGCGCAAGGCCTGGGCCGTAGCGTCGCATCATGCGAATCCCACGAAACCAGGCCGAGCGTCGAATTCCGTAATCATGGAGGCGTGACTCGTCATTTATGATCAGCTCAACGGAGAGCTCGTAATCTCCCAGGTCGTAGGTCGACTTTTCTCTTTTCATGCCTTTGGATGTCCTACCGGCGTCACAAAAATATTGCAGTGTGTCGTCCGAATGTGAACTCGCAACAACCAGCCTTCCAAGCTACTGTGTTTGCAGTAGACACACAATCTGTAAAGCCGAAATGACCATCGCAGTAGAAAGTCAGAGAGCAACGCACAGCCTCTCAGCTCAACCCAGTACGTTATGGAGCATATTCGCAAAGGAAAACTGGCCTGCGCGCCTGGCCCCGGTAGTGTTTCGCGTATGATGCGCAGTGCAAGTCGAAAATCCACAGCGAGTTCCCCGGAGCGTTATCGTCTTCCGCCACTGCTTAGAGAGCAGCTGGCGCTTTGCGCGTCCTACCCAGAGCAGGTGCTGTTCCTCGATATTGAAACGACTGGTCTCAGCCACTACTACGACGAAATCACCGTGGTTGGATGGGCTTTCAACGGCAAAGCGTCGACTCTCGTTAAAGGTGACGATCACCAAAGATTGTTGGCAGACGCATACAATGCTAAAGCGATGGTCACCTTCAATGGCATTCGTTTTGATCAGCGATTTCTGCGTCAAGAGTTTCCAGACGTCCGATTACCCACAACACATATCGACCTGATGTATCTCTGCCGGCGCGTGGGTTTGACAGGCGGCCAGAAGGCGATCGAGAAGCAACTCAATCTGGATCTTCGGGCAGACCTCTCCGAGGTCGATGGATTTGCTGCTGTGCTGCTGTGGCATCGCTATTTGAGGGGCGAAATCAGCGCTTTGGAAAAGCTAGTTCGCTACAATCGCCTCGATATAGCGGCAATGGGAGCAATCTTCGATCATGTCCTGACGCAGTTTGACGTCCAGCCGGACCTTTTTAGTCAGAAAGTAGGTTTTCTTAACTGGGCAGCACCCGATGGCTGGCAGGATTTGCCGAAGTTTAAGAGCGCTGCAAGCAACCTGACGAAAGCCCCTCATTTTGCTGATGTCCTCGGGGGTGGACCCGCGGCTGACGCAAAGGTTGTAGGAATTGACCTGACCGGATCGGAAGCAAGAGGCACCGGCTGGTGCATACTCGACGGAAATCATGCGACAACCACAACGCTGTTTTCTGACGAAGAGATACTAAAGCGGACGATGGAAGCTAAGCCCGACCTCGTCTCGATCGACTCGCCGCTTTGCCTGCCGTTCGGTCGGGTGAGCGTCGAAGATTCTGATCCTGGGAGGGACCAATATGGCATCATGCGACAATGCGAACGCGAGCTTAAAAGGCGTGGTGTGAACGTCTACCCTTGCCTGCTGCCAAGCATGCAAAAGCTGACCGCCAGAGGTATGAAACTCGCCAATACGCTCCGGCAAAGCGGGGTGCCTGTCATCGAGAGCTACCCAGGGGCGGCTCAAGATATCATGCGAATTCCCCGGAAAGGCGCAGGAATTGAATGGCTGAAACTGGGTCTCCATGAGTTTGGAATTTTGGGGGACTACGTGACGGCCACTGTCAGCCATGACGAATTGGATGCCATTACCTCAGCATTGGTCGGTACGTTCCATATGGCAGGCTTGACTGAATCTCTGGGCACGGAAAACGAGCCGCCATTGATTATTCCAAAGACCGATGCAATTGCGCTGCCATTGGTCGTTGGAGTGAGCGGCCCAATCGCTGCCGGAAAAACGACGTTTGCCGAAGAACTTCAGGCGCTCGGCTTTTCATACACGCGGTTCAGTCTAGTTATCGACGATATGCTGCGGGAAAGTGGCCTCGAGTTGACGCGCTATAATCGTCAGAAACTTGGACAAGAAATCAATGCGACAGGTCGCCAACGATGGCTGGCGGAAAAAACCATACAGCGGGTTTTCGATGGAGCTGCAATCGTCGTCGATGGTCTGCGCTTTCCTGAGGATCACGCATATCTCGTAGAACGGTTTGGAGCCAATTTTCACCACATCTACATCGAGGCTGCTGAGGACTTAAGAAAGACCCGTTATCACGAGCGAATGCTTGACGGCAATTTTGAGCAGGCGGCAAAGTCAGAGGTCGAGGGTCGTGTAGGAGAGCTCCGCTCGCTGGCTCACGAGATTTTCGTCAACGACTCAGATAAATTAACTCTCAAAATTCGTGCTGCTGAGCTTGCACGCAAATTGACTAAGGGGAAATCATGCCTGTCTCAATCGTAGTAGGGGGCCAATTCGGCTCCGAAGGAAAAGGCAAGGTTGCTCTGGAAATTGCTCGCAGAGCAAGGGGGCCGGTGACCGTAATTCGTGTCGGGGGACCAAACTCCGGTCACACCGGTTACGATCGGAGTGGTAGGAAGTGGGCTCTTCGACAGATGCCTGCCTCGTGCATCGATAAGAATGTCGATGTCGTATTTCCGGCAGGATCGTATATCGACGTTGATCTGCTGCTGTCTGAGATCGAAGCCCTTCGGTATCCTAAAGAACGTGTGTTTATTAGTCCGTACGCGCGGATTATTTTGCCAGAACATAAAAACTGGGAAAGAGAAGCCGGCCTCACAGGTGCTATCGGTTCCACAGGTTCTGGCGTCGGCGGCGCAGTAATGGCCTCGGTGGCGCGCGAAGCGTCCAATTTTCCGCTCACTTCTCCCGATGCCGCACACTTTGCTCCGCTTCAAGAGTTTGTGACCGATGTATCAGTCTTGCTGCGCCAACGTCTGGACAAAGGCTTTCGTGTTGTGATCGAGGGTACCCAGGGTTTCGGATTATCGTTGCTTGAGGGTGGCTACTGGCCGAAGGCAACGTCTCGCTGTACTACAGCTGCCGGCGCTCTTTCTGAGGCTGGATTGAGTCCTATCGATGTTGATGATGTTACGCTGGTTATTCGCTCCTATCCGATTAGAGTCGCCGGAGAATCTGGTCCGTTGTTGAATGAAACCAGTTGGGAGGACATCGCGAACAGAACGGGAAGATCCGACATCCATGAATATACAACTGTCACAAATAAATTAAGACGGGTAGGAATGTTTGATGCAGAAATAGTACATCGGGCTATCCTTGCCAATTCACCTACACGAATAGTTTTGAATCACCTGGATTACGTTGGTGATCACGCAGATTTGTATGATGCGAAAAGCGAATTACGCCAGTTCATCGACAAGGTGAGTACTGCCATCCGCTGCAAAATTGATTGGCTTGGTTTTTCTCCACTCGGCGTTGCGGAAACGGCGGAGCAACAGGACCGATGACTGAGGAGGATGCAAAGACTAACGCATACACTATGTCAACTGAACAAGCGGCGAGTGTTGCGAAATCCGCGAGGAATGAACCAGATCCGCTGGGTAGCATACCACCGTCGCTATTGGCTGCTGAGCATATCATTGCCTACGTCGAAAAGACCGGTCTAGTTAGCCCTTTTGATGCAAGTGAAGCAGGGGGGCGACTGAAAAAGGCTTCATATGAAGGCCGAATTGGGGCTAAAGCATTCACATTTAAAGATTCCACACTGGAGCCCGTGGAATTTAAAGATGGTATTCTTAAAATCGCAGCGAATTCTATTGTATTCGTGGATTGTGATTTAGAGTTTCGGCTGCCTCCTTACATCGCTCTTCGGTTCAATCTTCAGATTAAACACGTCCATCGCGGACTGCTTCTAGGCACAGGTCCTATTGTTGACCCAGGTTACTGGGGAAAACTGTGTATTCCTCTTCATAATCTCACAAATGAAGATTATTTTCTCTGTGAAAATGAAGGGATAATATGGGTTGACTTCACTAAAACAACACTTCCGTCGGATCATATAAAATCGAAAGGAAAGGATCCTAGCACAACAAATACCTGGGATATTCAGAAGTTCATATTGAAGGCTTCAAATGAAAATGGAAACGGGAAACTGGTCCCGATACAGAGTTCTATCGGGATAGCCGTCGACAACGTGCGAAATGAATCGCGAGAAGCTAAAAGGATTTCTGAAGGCGCAGAGACGAAAGTAAACAGAATTGCTTTTTGGGGGGTTATTGTTTCTGGAATATCCATCATTGGAGTTGCCATTGGAATTTACACCCTCGAGGTGAATCATTTTTCTTTTTACACGTCGCAGACCGGTCTTTATCAAAATTACATAAATAACTCAGTTGGAAATATTAACGAGGAGATCCGAAGACTGTCCGATTCTGTTGATCAAAGGCTGAACGAGAATAGCGAAAGGGCGAAAGTCATCCCATCGCAGTTCGACGAGATAAGAGAATTGAAGCGGACATTCACTGAACTGAAAGCCGAGAATGAAGCGTTGGCGAAAGAAGTCTTGGCATTGAAGAGCTTAATATCGGAAAGAAATCCTGGGCAGAAATAGCTTTTACCCTACTCCACCAGCTTCAGTTTATTTTTCTGAACGTCGCTGGGTCGCTTTGGATGGGCCGTTATTCTAAATAGAAGATTGGATATTTCGGCTTCCGGAATAGCCAATTCTTTTGCAATGTGCGAAATAGCGATCCCTTCAGACCAGAGAGCTGAAAGTATCTTCTTCCAGATTTGAGATGTTTCACGCTCCATAGCATCAGGTTCGTTTTCTTTTCCAAGCTTGTTGAGCTGAATATAATTTCCGCGATAGTGCCACTCGGAAATTAAGTCGTTCTTGCGAAGCGCATAATTCAACGCCGCCGCAGAAACACCCCATCGCTTTTTCCACTGGATAATCTGTCGCAAGGACTGCGCCCTTGGGAGCTTGGCTACAAGGTCATTCGGCGGGATCAAAAAGGCTGATGCGAATGCGTTTGCTTCATCTTCAGCAGTTTTGTGGTTTGATCCTGAATGTCGATGCATGACCAGATGGCCAAGCTCATGAGCTGCGTCGAACCTGCTGTGTTCCGCCGTTTTAAGCGTATTCAGAAACACGTATGGCTTTTCATTTCTCCAAAACGAATAAGCGTCCAGGTGGCGCGTTTCCTCGACAAGAGAAAATACTCTTACACCGTGCGCTTCTAGCAAGTTCACCATGTTAGCAATTGGCTTCTCACCAATTCCCCATGCCGCCCGCACGGCGGCAGCTGCCGCCACCGGCGTTCGATTATTTAGTTGGGGAATGGAGTGTTCTGGAAGTTCGAAGCGTTGTCGGATCCAATCATCGATCTCAAAGGCAAGTGCTCCCGCCGCGAGTGCCGCGTCTCGAGGGCCTGCTGTCAACGAACGAAGTGAGCGAAAGCTGACGCCGTCAGGGGACGGATAGTCGATTGCGGATTTCTCGAAGAAAGAGCGGCTGTACCCGGAGATGGCGCAAAGGCGTTCCATTAGCTGCTCGCTAATTTCACCACCTTGCTCCATCCTCTGTACCGTTTTGCGATCGACGCCCAAACGCTCGGCAAACGCCATTTTGGTCAGACCGAGCCTCAGTCTGACCAAATCAATTCTCTCTGGATTAGGCATGGCTATTTTCGTTTTACGGTAATGTCGATGATCTCGAATGCCTCGTCATCTGAAAGCTCAGTAATTTTCTCTTCCGAGCCGTCGAGGAGGATGATGCGTTTTCCAAACTGGGTGAAATAGCTACCGTCGAAGTCAACGGGAAGAGACAATTCAGCACCAGTCGGCAAATTGTCGTCGATGCGCATTCCCAGCAGCCATGTTTCGTAACCGTCTGAATCGACTGGTGCCTCGATCGGCACAAGGCCGGGAAGCCAAGCGGTGCGATTGCATAGAGACTTACGCCTGCTGACCTCGCCTTTGGGAGACTTGTTGGCCGGCGTTTGCAACCGATTCCCTGCCCCATCATCGAAGTTGCAGGGCACAATTCTAACCTTTGTCTTCGGGTTCTTCACGGCACACTGGTTATTGGTGTCGTCCTTTTCCCAGCCCCGTGGCAACAGGGTTTCGCGAAGTTTGCGTCCCGCGCGAGCGTAGACCGTCATATTTGCGAATCCAACGGGGTCATTATCTGTGCAAAGCGCTCGTTCGCTCTCAGCGTATCGAACGGCTCGGATAAGATCGTCGCGAGTCAGCCCCATTTGTGCAAGGTGATTATCCACATCCTGCTGATCTGCTACGATTGCCGGTTCCATATCTATGTCCCATATTTCGTCATCAAATGATGTAGCAAAATGGGACATGACAGTCAATGCGGTTCTGCGATCACTTCTGCTGCTCTATGTCAGGCCAACGAGTTTTGCTCGGCCGTTCACGAGTTCGGCGATTTCGGAGATTGCAGTCGGATTGGTAGATGAGTGAGCAAGCTCATGCGAAACGGTTTTAGCCAATTCCGTCGTGTTATCGCAAAGCTCGGAGATCCGACGACGAAGCAGTGGGAAGCCAATTCCTGCTTCCTTTGCGAAAGCCTGCCACCCATCGGTGTCCATCTCGGCGAGAGTGGCGCGCTTTCCGATCCTCATGGCCATTTTCGGCGAAAGGTCTGGGTAGGCAACCGTAGAAAGCAGGTCATAAAGCGGAGCCATCCTCGGGCCCTGGTGGTCATAGAGGATCGAGAAATTCTTGCCATGAGCGTCGGCATTTCCGACAATCAGATTGAAAATAGCGGCGTCCAGCAGCTTCAGCACATCCGTAGCCGGGCGTGCTGATACCCGCCGCAATAGCTCGAAACACTCTCTGAAGGTGGGACCACCCTCGCTGGCATACTTCGTTTCCGGCGGCACGCCGAGCGCTTGGCAAAAGTCTTCCTGGTGAATGCGGCGCACGACGCCGCTGTCATCGCGGGCACGGTCATATCTTTCCACCAGAAGGAACGAGCGCCCCTCCGCTGATCTCGGCTCTACGGGCGCAACGTCGAGGCCGATTGCGGCAGCCAGCTTCATTACAAAGGCTTCGTTTTCGGTTGTCCCCTTGAAGCGCGCGATGGGAGGTTTCAGAATGTGCGTTGTCGCCTGGCCGGGAAGCGGAAGCGCGATCTGGCCATCAATCAGAACAACCGGCACTTTGGATTGCGCGCCGGCCAGCGATAATCTCAAGCCTTCCTCGCCAGCCAGTAGCGGCCGCATCGGAAGTGCGTCCAGCACGCGAACGATTCCTACGTCATCCAAAGGCGTCGGCTGCTGGTCTGCAATCGGTCCCGCCTCCACGGGCTCTTGGTCTTCCGGAAGCAACTGAAGAGCGCCGGCGACATCGCCGCCCAAGCGATCGAGAAGGGCGAAG
The DNA here is from genome assembly GCF_036245905.1 of Sinorhizobium sp. KGO-5. Taxonomy (NCBI): domain Bacteria; kingdom Pseudomonadati; phylum Pseudomonadota; class Alphaproteobacteria; order Hyphomicrobiales; family Rhizobiaceae; genus Sinorhizobium; species Sinorhizobium sp. KGO-5. The sequence continues at coordinate 190,301 of NZ_BDIZ01000004.1, read as the reverse complement.
TCGTTGGCGGGTGAAACGCCCAACGCCTGCGCGGCAACCAGGCGTTGGCTTTCCTCGGGCAGTAGGCCACCAAAAAACGGCCTACATTCTCGGCGGGAGAAACGCTCCAGTCGCTTAGGAAGAGAAGCCGAAAGCGGAAGAGCGGTTTCGTCATTAAGCCAAGCCTGAGCATAGGCGAATCCTATGTCGCCGTGTCTGTCTTGCGTGAACTGTCCGACAATGCGACCGTCCCACCAGACGTTAAGAACCTTCGTCATCGTCTACGCTCGCCAGGGGCTAAAATATCCACAGAGCAACCGAGCGTTTGGAGAACCTGGAGCACTTTTCCAATCTGAGCCGTGGGCTTGCCTGCTTCGAGATCGACAATGAACCGCAGGCCAACGCCAGCAACTCCGGCAAGCTCATCCTGCCGCAAGTTTTGCTCCTTGCGTGCACTCCGAACTAGAGCGCCGATATCGGCTGGGCTTCTGACTTCTTTTGCCATCTTCAATTTCCCGATCGGGAAAGTAGCAGTATATCATCCATATTGTCGAGGAAAATTTCCCGGTCGGGAAATCCGGTGACCTCAGACGACGTTTGCGGAGAGAAATTTCCCGATCGGGAAATATTAGCCATAAAGAGCGACGGCATGGACTACGGCAGATTGGTAATGAAGTCTCCGCTGATTGAAGTGAATGCGTCTTGTAGTCGTTCGAGAACCTCTCACATAACAACTACACCATAGGATTTCTATCCAGCTTCCCCCGATATGCCGGATGCCGATGAGAGACGATTGCATCTACAAGGGCCGGCGGCTTCGAGCCCGTCAGCAACAGCATCTTCCCCGCCTTCATCTCCAAAATCTGATCGGCGGTCATGAGCTTCTGGCGCTGCTCGGCAATGGAGGTCTTGCGGCTCTCGCCGAATTTCGCGGACGATTGTTTCGTGCGGGTGAGCACCGTCTGATCGCCAAGCGCATTTGCGGCCCAATTGGCGGTTTCGAATTCGGCGCGGCCGAGACCGAAAATGCGGCTGGTGACGCAGGAGCCGAGAATGCTGGCGGCGTCGCCCTTGCCATAGACGCTTTCGATCTGGCCCTTGTCCTGGGTGATGAACAGCGCCTCGATGCCGCAGCCGGCGGCGACGTTGGCGATGTTGATCAGCTTTTCCATGCGCCCGAGACGGACAAACTCGTCAAGCACAAGAAGCACGTTCTTTTTCGGCTTTCGAGCACCTTCAAGGCGGACAGCCATGCCGAGAATGATGTTCGTCAGCAACCGGAGAAAGACGGCCTGGGCGTCAACCTGGTCGAGCGGCACGACCATGAAGAGGTCGGCGCGGCCCTCGAACAGGTTTTCGAATGAGCATGTGGAGGTGCCGAGAAAGGTGCGCAATTCATCCGAACGAGCCCAATCGAATGCCTTCTTGATGGTCGTCTTGATTGCGCCGCGCTCGTTCTCGCCGGCTGCAAGGAAGGTGGCAGCGGCGGCGGCCGGGCGGGTGCCGAATGTCTCCGGCGCCCCAGCCCATTCCGTCAGCGTCTTTTCAAAGTTGGCGGAAAACAACAGGTCCATGATGGTGATCAGATTGCGATCAGCTTCTGCGCGCCTGGTCATGACGACCTCGATCACGGCGGCAATCATGGATTTCGCCATTTCAGCGAAGTGTGTACCGTTTCCGCCTTCCGGTCGAACAAGCCCCTCGGCAATGACCTCGATATCACGGACAAGGTGCGCTTGCCTGATATAGTCGAGCGGGTTGAAACGATCCTTCGACGGCTCGATGACACCGAAGGGGTTGAGAACCACGACTTGACGGCCGAGCGACTGCCGATAGCGGCGCGTCACGGCGAAGTTCTCGCCCTTGATGTCCAGGACCGCGACCGGCCCGTCATGGTCGATTATGGCGGGAATGACAACGGACACCCCTTTCCCGGCGCGGGTGCCGGCGATGGCGACATGGTGACCGGCGCGCCATCCGGTCTTCGGGTTGGGGCGGTAGCGCAGCATCGCGCCGCCGGAGAGACCGAGCGGCAAGCCGGTATCGTTGTGCCGGAGTTGGCGCAGCTCACTCCGGTTCATCCATCGGGCGCGCCATGGGCCTTGTTTTGAAATGCGGTTTGACGAAGCTGGGGCGACAATCGAGATCGCGCGCAAGATGAAGAACAAGGGCACAGGCAGGCCGATGGCAAGGCTGGTTTGCACACCAAGCTTTTGCGCCTCTGTGAAGCGATCCCATGTCGATAGCGTGCCCCGGATGCTCTCGATTCCGGAATAGCCGGCGTTGCGCCAGGCCTTGAAGCTGTCGAGCAGGACGCCTGCCGCAATAGTGGGGTCGGTAAGGGCGAGAGCAGACGCGGCAAGGAGGGCAGCCCCCACAGCTAAGCCCGACGCGCTGCGGATGCGGCCCTGGGTGTCTCCCACCAAGGTCAGCAGCGCAAACCCGAGAAACATAACCAGGATGGCGGCGCGCGCGTTCTGATAAATGGGTGGCCAGAACAAGGGTGCGGTTTCCATCAGCAAGAAACCTGCCGCAACCACGGCAATGGAAAGGGCATAGCGATAGGGCTGAATGATGAAATTCATGGATCGAAACTCCAGACGCAAATGAAAATCAGTTGCGGCCGCGACCGGGCGCGGGTGATCGAACTGTCACGTCGGCGGCGCGACCGCCTCCAGCATCGCTTCGGCTTGCTCCAACAGGGCGAACGCTTCCGTCAGCTCGGTCGAGGCCGTGCCGCTGGAATGATTGCCGGAGGCGAGCCAGGCGTTCATGAACGTAGCCTGTGACGCGATGAGCGATTTCAGCGATCCTTCCAAAGCCGCTTGCCGGTTTTCGATCATGTCGGTCGAGCGTTTCTCCAGCGCCTCGAACTGCGCGGTTCCGCTCTGCAAGGTGTTCATCAACGTCTCGACGTAACCCAGCAATTCGCGCTCCAGCGGCGACAGGGTCTCGGGCATCGGTGGTCTGGTGGTTTCGCTCATCGGTCAATCTCCCTGGAAGATCTTCAGGCATGGCGTTTTGGCGGTCTCGGCCTGACAGGTGATCAGCTGAAGGCGGTTGACGTCCCAGGTCAGGACTTTGCCGTTGCTGGTCTGGTTGATCTGCAAGCCCATTTGCCAGAGGCTGGCGCTCTGGGCGCGGTCGATCATCAGCCCCGCCCAAAACCAACTCGCGGTGAAGCTCAAAAGGACGATCAGCAACGCCATCGCGCCCATGGTCAGGAAGTATGGTTGCACCATCGACCGGAGCCGGTTCACGTCCGCCTCGGTCTTCGCCAGCGCCGCGTTCAAGTGCTGGCGGTTCGCGTCTGTGAAGCTGCGGATATCGGTCTCGATTGTAGCTTGCGCGCGCTTCAAGGCTTCGCTCCAATCGGTTTCGAAGCTCGTCGAGGGCGATGGCACCGAGCCGGCTTCCGGAGCGGGTGGGCTCGCCAGCCGCTCTTTCAAGCGCTCGCTCAAGGGTATTCTCTCGGGTCCAGTCTTCACGGAACAGGTCTCCTTTCAGACGCCAGCGCTCGTCCGTCTCCGGATCGCGCGCGGTGATGTAGTTTTTGCCGGCGCGCGGCAGATCGAAACCTGCCGCCGTCAAAGCCTCAGTCATGCTTGGGCGGTCATGGATTTCGCCGGTCTCGATGCGCTGGACGATCCAGTCATGGATCATCTCGCGGGCATCGCCGCGCCTGACGCTTTCGATAAGGCTGACGGTTTCGCGTGAGCGCTCCGGGGCCATCGGATCGTCCCAGCCGTGTTCCTTGTTCAGCACATCCCGCAAAGCGTCGTAGTGCTTCTGGTAGCCGGGCGGCGCGATGTTGAGGCTGCGCCCGCTCACAAGCTCCATGCGCGGCGTCACGAAATGCAACTCGACGCGGCCCTCGTGCGTGTGTCGCACCCAAAGCATTTCGCGCTGGTCGGCTTCCATGCCGGCGAAGGCAAGGTTCTCGAAGGCGTCCATCACCTGCCTTTGCTGGGCAGGGTTCGGCGCGTCTTTCGCCGTGAAGGCGATGACGCCGGCGCGATAGGTCCACTGGTGGGGGCAGGCGTCGATCAGCGCGCGCATGCGGTCTGCATCGCCGCGCAGCACTTCCGGCAGGGGCTCGCGGGCAAACAGCATGATCTCGCCGCGCTTGTCGCGGATCGCGTTGCGGTTCTGGTCGTAAGCGACGACGTCGCGCTCAACCAGATAGTCAACCGGTCCCGATCCGCCGCCCTGGCCGTTGCGGAAGAACTTGATCAGCACGGCGCGCCATCCTTGGCCGTGAACTGCTCAAGGGTTTCCGATAGCGCCCGCTCGATGGCGACCAGGCGCGCGGCAACCGTGATTGCGTCGATGGCGGACAACTGGCCCTGAGCCTGGGTCGTGTTCAGCCATCGGGCGATCTGGTTGAGGTTACCGCCGATCCGCGCGACGGCGCGCACCAGCTCCGGGTCCACCTTGGGAACCGGACGGCGGCGGCGTGCCTCGGTGAGGCCAAGCGCTTCCCGCATCAGCGTGGCGAAGGGCAGGCCGGCCCGCGCCGCGCGTGCGGTCAGCGCCTGCTTTTCCGATGCCGTGCAGCGGAAAACCACAACGGCGTTGAGTTCGCCCTTTGGCGGTCGCCGCGTGCTCTTGGTGGGGTTTGAAGGGGAGGCTTGCCTCCCCTCACAAGGCTCCCTGTCGGACGGCTCGCCGTATGACAGGGGTCGCCTTGCTCCCTTCAAATCGCCAGCCGTCATGACGCCCTCCGGACTGTCGTCTGCCGGGCGGTTTCATCGGCAATGTGGTCACGGCGGCGGCTGAAGAAAGCGATCCAATCGAGCGCGCTCGGGCTCGTCTCGTCCGGTGGCCAATAGCCCGGCAAGGCATAACCCGGTCTCCTAGTTTTCACCGTTCGAAGGCCCAAGGCGTCGATCGATGGTAGCCCGTGACGGCGCAACCAGGTGCGCCATTGCTCGACCTGATCCGCCTTGGTCTCGGCGACGAAAACGAGCGGGACGGCTCGCCGCGTCTCGACGCGCGGCGGGGCGTCCTCGCGCGGGTTAGGTTTTTTTATTTTTTCTTTCTCTGGGTTTGGTGGACATATTTGTCCCCCTTCGCCGGACACATCTGACCGCCTTGCCGGACGATTTTGACCGCCTTCGTCGGGGTAAAGGGTGACAACGTTGTCCGTCTTTTCGCGGGCATCCGATGCGCGTAAAATCGACGCCGCTGAGGGACGATATACCGTGTTGTGCCCGACGCCATTTCCGCGCTCGACCTCGAACCATCCTTTGGCCTCGAGCTCACGGACGGCGCGCTGAATGGTCTTGACGCTCTTGCCGGTCGCGTCGGCAATCGTTTGATAGGACGGCCACGCCTTTTCGGTGTGGCCGTTCAAATGCGTGGTGACGATATAGAGCGCCACGGATCGCGCGTTGTCGCTCAAATCCTTGTCGCAACTCAACTGCTGAAGCCATTGCAGCTTCACGTCCCGAAATGGTCGTGCCCCGCTCATGCGCGCCTCCCTGGGCGCAATGCGAGCGGAAAGGAAGGGCCGAAAACGGCCGGAAAAAGTGGGACGGCGGCTTTGTTAAACCATTGATTTTTATGAAGCGGTGTTTTCGTCCCACACGGGGCTAAGCAGCTGATTTTCTTGGAATTCGGCAGGCCCTCCGGGCCCACCATTTTTCTTATAGCCCCGCACGAACGTCTGAACTCACCGCCATCGACGGCTGAACTCTTCGGGCAAAAAAAGACCGCCGCGGGATGGCCCGAGGGTTCGCGCTCGTGACCCAGACCTGCGCAGTCTCGTCGATGCAAGGCTGAAGACCCAGTTAGACCCGAGCGGTATCGCTTCTTCGGAGCGCCGTCAGGAGCCCTTGCGCCTGACGGCTCACCGATAATCGATCCGGACAGGGATATGAAGACGGTGGAACAAGGCGCTTCACTGCGGTTTGGTGCGCCACCGCGCCGGAACTTGAAGCGATAGGCGGTGTCTATTGCGAGAACTGCGACATAGCGGCAATCAGTCCCGATGGACCCGATGGAGTACGCCCATATGCCGTCGATCCAGAAAGGGCCGAAAGGCTTTGGCGCGAGACTGTCGGTCTGACAGGTTTAGAACCTACGAGAGCTTGACAAAAACGGCCCGTTCCCGATGGTCTCATGACCAAAGCCACGTAATCTTGACAGACTCGATGAAAATCGATGGACGACGTCCCTCTTCGGAAGCATAAATGTGCGCCGGGGACGTCTTTATTTCAGAATCACCAATTTTGGACTGACGTAGCGCTCAGTCCGTATCAAATTTTCAACGGTCATTCAGGATGATGCAATGGAAGGGCAGGCACTCCCAGCCGGAACTGCTATAGCTGACGTCGCGGTCACCTTCGGGCCATTCTCCCTTTATCCTGGCAGACATGTTCTGCTGAAGGAAGGCGAACCCTTGTCGATCGGCTCGCGCGCGCTCGAGATACTGATCGCGTTGGTGGAGCAGGCGGGCGAGCTTGTAAGCAAAGACGATTTGACCGCAAGGGCCTGGCCAAATGCGGCCGTGGAGGAGTCCAACCTAAGGGCGCAGATCGCATTGCTCCGAAAGGTGCTCGGCGACGACCAGGCAACTCCCCGCTACGTCGTCTCCGTTCCCTCGAGAGGCTATCGGTTCGTTGCTCCGGTCACCCGAATGCCACTCGAACCTGCCGCGGGGGAATTAGTCGACAACAACCTTCCGAAGCAACTTACGCAGGTGATCGGGCGCGAAGAAAGCGATCAAGATCGTGGAAGGGCGGTTCCAACGGTTCCGGATTGTCACTATCGTCGGGCCTGGCGGCATGGGCAAGACGACGGTCGGCATTCGCGTGGCAGCCCAGCTCCTGTCATCGCACAAAGACGGCATTTGTTTCCTTGACCTGGCTCCGATAACGAATCCGCAGCTGCTCCCGTCTATCTTGGCCTCGGCACTCCGGCTGACAGAGACATCGGACGATCCGACGAGGAGCCTGATCGGCTTTCTCCGCGGAAAGAGAATGCTGATCGTTTTCGACAGCTGCGAACACATCCTCGAGGACGCCGCACGACTGGCGGAAACATTGCTCCGTGAAGCACCGGAAGTCGCGATTCTGGCAACCAGTCGCGAAGCGTTGCGTGTGGAGGGCGAAAGTGTTTACAGGCTCCCACCTCTCGACATGCCGCCATCGGCAGTCGTCCTGACCGCCGACGACGCATTGAAATACCCAGCCATCCGTCTGTTCGTGGAGCGGGCTGCCTCTTCCGGAAGCGGGTATTCCTTCGATGACGACGAAGCTCCGGTCGTGGCGCACATATGTCGGCAGCTTGACGGGATCGCTCTGGCAATCGAACTCGCCGCGGCACGGGTCGAGGCATTCGGCACGCGCGGCATTGCCGAACTTCTGAACGATCGCCTGCTACTGCTGACAGGTGGGCGGCGCACGGCTCTTCCCCGTCACCAAACCTTGGCGGCTATGATCGAGTGGAGCTACGGAGCACTTTCGGCTCGAGAGCAGACGGTCCTGCGTCGCCTAGCGATATTAGGAGGAGAGTTCGGACGGGAAGCTGCCGTGGCGGTCGCCACCGATCAAAACAACCCGCAGCCCGATGTGCCGGCACGCCTGGCGGACCTCGTCGCCAAGTCCCTCGTATCGGTCGACAAACAAGGGAAAGGCGTCAGGTACCGCCTTCTCGACACGACACGAGCGTTCGCTTTGGACAAACTTCGGCAAGAAGGAGAGACCGATGCCCTCGTCCGCCATCTGGCGCAATATCTGTGCACAATCCTTAGTCACTCGCAGGACGAGGTCGAGACCCTTCCGAACGAAGAATGGATGCTGAAATACGCGTCCAATATCAACAACGTTCGCTTCGTTCTTGATTGGGCCTACGCAGAGGGCGGCGACGTCGAGATCGGCCTTGCGATCACAGTGGCCGCAATTCCCATTTGGTACCAGCTTTCTCTCGTCGACGAATGCATGACGAGCGTTCAGCGCGCGTTACTTGGGATCGCGCCCGGAGAGCGAAGAGACGACCAAGCCCGACAAATCACGCAGCTCTACAGAGCGTTGGGGTTGTCGCAGGCGTTTAAAATCGGTTTCGCCCCGCAAGCTCTCGCCGCCTTCGCGAAGGCTTTCGATATATCGAAAGAGTTCGGCGATCTCGACGCCCAAGCCGAAGCCCTCTGGGGCCTGTGGATGGCCCAGGTGGGCATGGGCGAATACAGAGAATCGCTGGGAACCGCGGAACGTTTCGTCGCGCTCGGCGGCAGCGGCCTTGACCGTTTCATCGGCGATCGAATGCTCTCCATGACACTGTTTTGTGTCGGCGACTTCCCCGGTTCCCGCCGTCACGCAGACCTGATGATGACACACGACACTTCGGCCGAGACCGCCTCCGCAGGGTCGGTTCGCTTCAGGTTCGGTCAGTCGGTCGCCGCGAAAATCCAGCCCGCTCAGCTGCTTTGGGTACAAGGGCTTCCAATCCAGGCGATCGCGGCAGTAGATATCGCCGTCGAAGCCGCCCGCGCCTCCGGCCATGCGATCTCGCTGTGTGAGGCCCTGGCGCGCTGGTCCTGTCCTATCCTGGTCCATGTGGGTGACTTTGCGGCAGCGGATACGGCCGTCATTGAACTCATCGATCTTGCAAAGACGAACGCGCTCGGTCCATGGGAAGTGTTTGGGCGGTGCTGGAAGGCGACGTTGTTGATACAGCGGGGCCTCCCAGACAGAGGCGTTCCCCTGTTGCGGAACGGACTGACCGAACTGTCGCGTGTCAAACTCTTCAATCTCTACAATGTGAGATTTCTAGGCTTTTTGGCCGACGGTCTCTCTTTGCTCGGACAGCATGCCGAAGCCCGCACGGTAGTCGAGGCGGCGATAAACGCCAGCGAAGAGAGGGAGGAACTCTGGTGCGTCTCCGAACTCCACCGTTTGAAGGGCGATGTGATGCTCCGCGGCGGTGGCGATATCGAAGCCGTCCAGCGTTGCTATCTGCGCGCTCTTGAAGTGGCGCGGCGGCAGGACGCGATCTCCTGGGAGCTTCGGGCGGCAACGAGCCTGGCCAAGCTGGCGGGCGACCACGGATACCCCGCCGACGCGCGTGCCACCTTAGCCTGCGTCTACGCGCGTTTCACCGAGGGGTTTGAAACGGCCGACCTAGCCTCCGTCAGGGAGTTGCTCTCGCGGATGGCCTGACCCCTCAGGTGGGGCTGTGCGGGCGCTGTCACAAGAATTCACCATGATTCACTGGCCCAACAACGTATCGGTCTGCATCTTCTGCTGGTCGCATAGTCGCCGACCGCATGAAAGGCAAGCAGATGAAGACCACCGCAACCACCATGGACGCCCTCGTCCTGAATGAACACAACTCGCATTTCGTTCGCACCAGGATGGCCTGCCGAGCGCCGGTGACAGGCGAGGTGCTGGTGAGGGTCAAGGCGAGTAGCGTCAACCCGCTTGATCTCAAGATCAAGAGCGGCCAGGCTCCCCATGCGCGGCATCCCTTGCCGGCCATTCTCGGCATGGACGTCTCCGGCGTCGTCGAGGCCGTAGGACCCGGCGTCGCCGCGTTCAAGCCCGGCGACGAGGTTTTCGGAATGACGGGCGGTGTCGGTGGTCTCCAGGGTTCGCTGGCCACCTTCGTCACCGTCGACGCCGACCTGCTTGCACCCAAGCCCGACAACCTGACCATGCGCGAAGCGGCGGCGCTGCCGCTTGTCTTCATAACCGCGTGGGAAGGTCTCGTGGATCGCGCGGACGTAAAGGCGCGGCAGAAGGTGCTCGTGATCGGTGCCGGCGGTGTCGGCCATGTCGCCATCCAGATCGCGCGCGCTTTGGGAGCCGAGGTCTTCGCGGTCGACAAGTCGTCCAAGCACAGCCAAATCGAGGAGCTCTGCGCTACAGCAATCGACCGCGATCAGACCGCCGAGGAGTATGTGAAGGACCATACAGGCGGACGCGGCTTCGACGTCGTCTACGACACCGTGGGCGGGTCCGGGATCGACGCCGCTTTCAATGCGGTGAGCCGCTTCGGACACGTCGTGAGTTGCCTCGGGTGGGGCACCCACTCACTAGCTCCGCTCTCCTTCCGGGCTGCGAGCTACTCAGGCGTCTTCACGCTGCTGCCGATCCTGACCGGAGAAGGACGCGCCCATCATGGAGCGATCCTGCGCGAGGCCAAGCGCCTCGTCGAAGCCGGAAAGGTCACACCTCTCCTCGACGCGCGCCGCTTCAACTTCGAAACCGTCGCCGAAGCATATGCCGAAATCGAGAACCGGACTGCCAGGGGGAAGATCGTCGTCGACGTCGCCGAGTAGCCGGAACCCACCGCCAACTCATCCAAACGCTTGGAGGAATTACGTCATGCCATTTGTCAATGTGAAACTGGTTGACGGCGTCTTCACGCCGGAAGAGAAGCACGCCATGGCTAAGGCCCTGACCGACGTCATGGTCAAGTTCGAAGGCTCGGAAGCCTTCCGCGAGGTCGTGTGGGTCCTGATCGAGGAGCTCCACACCGACGGTTGGCACATTGGCGGCCGCCCGTTCGAGGGGCCCAAATCGCTGATGACGACACTTTCGAAGTCCAAAGAGGTGGTTGAGATGATCGACGGCACGCCGACGACCCGAAAGGAATGGGCCGCGGCGGCACCTGTCCTGGGCTGATCCCATTCACTAACGGCGACCACAATAGAGCGGCCGGGCGTAATCCGGCCGATAGCGGAGCCGTGTTCACGCCACTGAGGGAAGAGATATGATTACCAGAGAAGCGTTTCCGATGCTCACGGCGACCAGACGTGAAGTCCTGACAGGAACCGCCGTCGTCGCACTTGCAGCGACGCTTCCTTTGGAAGTACTGGCCGCCACGGCCTCATCGAATCCAACCATCCCAATCCTTGAAGGGAGCGAGACCATGAACAGCATCACGACCAAAGACGGCACGCACATTTTCTACAAGGACTGGGGTCCCAAGGACGCGCAGCCCGTCGTTTTCCATCACGGCTGGCCGCTTTCCGCCGACGACTGGGACAACCAGATGCTCTTCTTCCTGGGTAAGGGTTACCGCGTCATCGCCCACGATCGGCGAGGGCACGGACGCTCCAGCCAGACGTCCGGCGGCAACGATATGGACACCTACGCCGCCGATGTCGCGGCGCTTGCCGAAGCGCTCGACCTCCGGGACGCGATCCACATCGGCCACTCGACGGGCGGCGGCGAAGTCACAAGGTATGTCGCCCGGCACGGCAAGGGCCGGGTCGCCAAGGCCGTCCTGATTTCCGCCATTCCTCCCGTTATGGTCAAGTCTGCTAAGAACCCCGGCGGACTTCCGATCGAGGTCTTCGACGGTTACCGTGCTGCTTTGGCGGCGAACCGCGCGCAGCTCTATCTCGATATCGCCAGCGGCCCGTTCTACGGCTTCAACCGCCCCGGCGCAGCCATATCGGAAGGCACCATTCGCAACTGGTGGCGACAGGGGATGATGGGCGGAGCGAACGCCCGCTACGAATGCATCAAGGTCTTTTCCGAGACCGACTTCACGGAGGACCTCCAGATCATCGACGTGCCCGTTCTGGTCATGCACGGCAGTGACGACCAGGTCGTTCCGATCGCGGACTCCGCGGAGTTGTCCGTGAAGCTGCTCAAGGACGGCAAGCTCAAGGTCTACGACGGCTATCCGCATGGAATGTTCACGACGCATGCCGACGTGATTAACGCCGACCTGCTGGCCTTTATCAAAGCGTGACGCCCCGGGCAGGCCGCGAGGTCTGCCCTACCTCCCATAAATTCAGCTGGATAGCCGTCGGCTCGCCTGCGACCGGCTGCGGAAAGGTATGCCATGAAATCCGAACACATGCTCTCCCGTCGTGGATTTTGCCTTTGCTGCATCGGGGCGGCGGGCTTCGCGGCTACCAGTGGCTGGATGAGTCCCCGCGCCGCCTACGCCGAAGCGCGCGGCTTGGTGAGCCTCATCAAGGATAGCGCCGCCAGTGCCAAGATCGCCACCCACAAACTGAGAGGAAACGTCACCGTCCTCGAAGGCTCCGGCGGCAACATAGCGGTCCTGGACGGCAAAGACGGCCTCGTCATGGTAGACGCAGGCATCAGCGTCTCCAAGACGCAGATGACGAAGACGCTCGCGGCGATCTCCGCCGAGCCCGTCACCCACCTCATCAACACCCACTGGCACTTCGACCACGCGGACGGAAACCCGTGGCTTGGCGCGGGTGGAGCCAAGATCATCGCCCACGAGAACACCCGCAAATATCTCTCGCAGGTGCACAGGGTCGAGGACTGGGACTACAATTTCCTGGCCCTGGAGCCCATCGGCGTGCCCAAGCATGTCTTCGCGAAGGAGCATTCGCTCAAGCTGAACGGCCAGTCGCTGGACATGAAGTATTACGGCCCGGCGCATACGGACGGCGACATCTCCGTGATGTTCGGCGAAGCGGATGTCCTCCATGTTGGCGACACCTACTGGAACGGCATCTACCCCTTTATCGACCACTCGACGGGCGGCAGCATCGACGGGATGATCGCCGCGTCCGACGCCAATCTGGCCGCCTCGACCGATAAGACCATCATCATTCCCGGCCACGGAAACCCCGTGAGTAACCGGGCGGAGCTCCAGGCCTTCCGCGACATGCTCGTCGCCATCCGGGAAAACGTCGCGGCGCTCAAGCGCGAGGGGCGTTCAAAAGACGAGACCGTAGCCGCCAAGCCCACTGCAGCTTTCGACGCTAAGTGGGGCAAATTCGTAATCGACCCGGCGTTCTTCACCAAGCTGGTCTACGAGGGCGTGTAACGCCTGACCCGCAATAACCGTTTCCTGGCGCGTCCCTCCCCATCCTCCCGCGCGCCAACGGGACGCCCCCATCGGGGGCGTCCCGGCATCAAACCGTCGCAGCAGTCTGAACCCTCAGGAGACAGCCATGTCCGAAGCGAAAAGCGCGCTCTTCATCGACATTCCGGTCGAGCTCAAGGAAGTGAAATCCGTCCATAGCATCGGAGGCCTCGAGTTCGAAGGCGATCTTCCCGCGGCGCTGTTCCATCTCCAACTGATCACAACGGACATCGCGAACTGGAAGGCGGCATCCGACATCATCGTGGTCTTCCACACCAACGCCGGCCATGTCACCCTCGACGATGCCGCCTACAACGCCTCCCGCAACATCGCCACGGGCAACCCGTACAAGAAGCTCGTCTCCGATCTCATAGATGTCGGCGTGAAGGTCGAGCTCTGCGGGGCGACCGCCAAGGTCAACGGATGGGGCAACGCCGACCTCCTTCCCCACATCAAGATCAACCTCGACGCGATGGCGCGCACGATCCAGCTCGTGCAGCAGGGTTTCGTCAAAATCACCGAGTGACTTCACGCGCTCCGTCCGGGTGACGGCTCGATCTGCAGGAGGCTCACATGCTTCAAGTCCCGCAATTCGGATTCCATTCGACGGCGTCGGAAGTCTTGAGCGACGTCGACCTCCATGGGAAGACCATGATCGTCACGGGAGGCGCTAGCGGTATCGGGATCGAGACGACGGCTGCGCTCGCCGCTGCCGGCGCGTCCGTCGTCATCGCCGTCCGTCGCCCGGAGGCCGCCGAGGACGTCGCGCAAGACCTCAGGATCAGGACGGCCAATCCCGACATTTCGGTCCGGTCGCTCGACCTTGCCGATCTCCGCTCTGTCGGCCGCTTCATCGAAGACTGGGAGGGCCCGATCCACGCGCTGATCAACAACGCGGGAATCATGGCTTTGCCGGACCTTCGGCGCTCTCCTCAAGGCTGGGAGATGCAGTTCGCGACCAATTACCTGGGTCACTTCGCCTTGACCCTCGGCCTCCGCCGGCACCTTGCCAACGCCCAGGGCGCGCGTGTCGTGTCCGTGAGTTCGAGCGGCAGCCTCTTCGGACCCGTATTCTGGGACGATCCCCACTTTCGCTTTATTCCCTATGATCCGCTGCTGGCTTATGCCCAGTCGAAGACCGCGTGCACGCTGCTGTCCGTCGGGATCAAACAGCACTGGAAGGACGACGGGATCGTCTCGAACGCCCTCAACCCCGGCGCGATCGCCACAAACCTTCAGCGCCACACCGGAGGGCTCCGCACCCCAGAGCACCTGCGCAAGACACCCGAGGAGGGGGCAGCGACGTCAGTCTTCGTCGCTGCCTCCCCATTGGTCGAGGGCACCAACGGGCGCTACTTCGAGAACTGCGCTGAGGCACCGATCGTCCCGAGCCGTCCTCAGCTGAAGTTGGAGGGCGTTCCCGGCTACGCGCTCGACCCCTCCAATGCGGAGAGACTTTGGCATATGGCGCTGAAATTCCTGGAAGAGTGCCGATGAACACGCTCCAACACGTGGATTCCATGTACGAAAATCACCTCGGGTGCGGCTTCCCCCGATGCGCGACAGAGCTCGCCTTCTTGAACATGGCCGGAGTGTGACCCGTGAATTTTGGACGATCAGACAACAGTTCAGGACTAATCCACCTCAAACGTCCAGAGCGAGCGCCTTATGTAGGCCTCCGAACGGAGAATGCAAATGCAGGATAATTCACAGGCATTCGATGAGATCGCAATGAGGAAAGCCCGCTATTGCCGATATGTCGACACCAAGCACTGGGAGAAATTCCGGGAGCTTTTCGCCGACGCGCCGACCATCCGTTTCGTTGATCCCGAAGGGCATACGATCCATGCCTTCACGTCGGTCGACGAATTCGTCACGACAAGTGCCAGCTACCTTGAAGGCGCGCGCACGATTCATCACGTCCACAACGCAGAGATGGAGCGCGTCGCGGAAGGTCTGGTCGACGCAATCTGGTCGATGGAGGACTACTTGGTCTTCCCGCCCGCGAACGATGAACGCCCCGCCAGCATGCACGGCTACGGCCACTATTACGAAACCTGGGAGTTTCTGGACGGACACTGGCGTATAGCCAAGCTGGAGCTTCGCCGAACCATTCTGGAAATCTCGCCCAAGGAGCGTTTGCAATGACCCAGGGCCCCATCGGAGTGGGCATCATCGGCGTCCATCCGGACCGCGGTTGGGCATCGACCGCCCATGTGCCCGCGTTGCGTGACCTCGAGCAGTTTCGACTTTCCGCAGTGAGCCACACCCGCATGGAGATCGCAAAGGCATCGGCCGAGAAGTTCGGTTTCGACCATGCCGTTTCGTCGACGGAGGAACTCGTCAATCATCCTGAGGTCGACCTAGTCGTGGTCACGGTCAGGGTGCCGGAACATCTTGGGCTGGTGACGGCGGCCCTGGAAGCCGGGAAATCCGTGTTCTCGGAGTGGCCCCTCGGTATGAACCTGCGCGATGCGGAAACCATGAACGCGCTCGCCTTGGAGAAAGGCGTCTCGGCGATGATCGGGCTCCAGACCCGGGCAAACCCGACCATCCGGCATATGCGGAGGCTCGTTTCCCAAGGCTATGTCGGCGAGGTTCTCTCCGCGACGGTCATCGGTTCGGGGATCACGTGGGGCGAAGAGATCGAGGAAGCGTTCCGCTACACGCTCGACCCTTCCCAGGGCGCGAGCATGCTGCACGTGCCGTTCGCACATACGATCGACGCTCTGACTTTCGCTCTGGACGAGGATTTCCAGACCGTCTCCGGCACCCTCGTCAGCCGCCGCCCGACGATCAGGATGACCGAGAGCCAGGAGGTCGTCCCGTTCGAGGTCGCCGATCAGATCGCCTTCACCGGCAAGCTCGCCAATGGCGCGCTGATCACCAGTCACTTCCGCGGCGGGCTGTCGCGTGCGACCAATTTTCACCTGGAGATCAACGGAAGCAAGGGCGACCTGTTGCTGACAAGCCCCGTGGGCTACGTGGGCCTGGGTGGATTCAGACTCATGGGCGCTCAGGACGGCGAGACCTTGCATTCGCTCTCCGTACCGGACGACTTCGGTGCCGACGAAAACGTGCTCACGGGGAACGTCAAGAAACTCTACGAACTCTTCGCGTCCGACATTACCTCAGGCACGCGCCAGAGCCCGACATTCGGGGATGCCGTCAAGTTGCACCGCCTTATCCATGCGGTTGAGCACAGCGGAGGAGTGGCGCGCGATGTCTGAGACGATGAGGGCATTGGTTATGTACGAGCCGGGAGGACCCGAAGTCCTGCAGGTCCGGGACGTGGCGAACAGCGCGCATGGCATCGCGGTAATACCCAGCAGTGGGCGAATCTACACGAAAATCTTTCCGCCCTACGCGTTGCTGATCGAGAGCTATCAGAAGGCGCAGGAAGTCGCCACCAACCACGAGCAGCTGGATTAGGCTCGGGGCTGAGCACGGCCGTTGGTCCAATGCAAACAAGGGTTCGACCACTTATGGACGGTTTTGCAAACCGATCGCTTGGTCTCTCCAGTATCGAAAGAATTCGTTGCGCTGCAACCGCGTGCGCCCTTCCTGGATGGTGGTCGTCAAACAGGAAGGGCGACAGTTCACGACTTACGGGTTGACCTTCTCAATGTCGGGCAGCGCCCAGGACTTGTCGAAGAACGCCTCTGTCGGGCCATAGAA
The DNA here is from genome assembly GCF_036245905.1 of Sinorhizobium sp. KGO-5. Classification (NCBI taxonomy): domain Bacteria; kingdom Pseudomonadati; phylum Pseudomonadota; class Alphaproteobacteria; order Hyphomicrobiales; family Rhizobiaceae; genus Sinorhizobium; species Sinorhizobium sp. KGO-5. The sequence goes on along the minus strand of NZ_BDIZ01000004.1, from coordinate 173,840 downwards.
GCGGAAGTAGGCGAACCATCCCTTGTCGGGGTTGGTCTGCACCCAGTTCGCCTCCTTGCCATCGGGGGCTTTCGGGCCGAAATAGACGTCGACCGATCCGTCCTCGTTCGCGACGATGTCTTCCTTGCGCGATGAGATGTCCGGCCGTCCCTGCTCGGTGACCGGCATCTGCCGCGTCGCCTCGTCATAGGCGGTGACGGACCAGAAATTCTTTGCCGGCGGATTGGCCGGGACATGAAGTTTGTAGGTGTTCTCGCCCGAGAGCCATGCCCCGTCCGCGTCCTTGTAGGACGCGATGTAGCGCTGTCCGACGCCCACAGTCTGGGTCAGCATCGCCTTCGAAATCACGACGGCCTCGTAGAACCACGCGGCGCGCTCGTCGAGCTGATCATAGGTGTTCGCCTTCTGATCGGTCGCCACGACCAAAGCATGCTTCCAATTGGTCCCCTCCCAGAAAGGAGGCTCCACCCTTTTGTCGGTGGTGTTCGCCTTCGCCATCGCCTCGCCGACCAGAACCCCGTCCTGGAGCAGTTTGCTCTGTCTTTCGTCGGGCTTGAATGGCCGCCCTCTCTCGAGGCCGAGGAATTTCAATTGAGCCAGGATCAGCCGGTCGCGTTCGTCGATGGGGTTGCGCTGGATGACTTCGTTCAGACTGTCCCAGTAGGTCATGCCGCGTGGTGGCATCTGGCTCCACTTCTTGTCACCGGCGGCGCGTGCCGGCATCGGCTCGCCAGTGCCTTCGACAGTCCAGGAGTAGGTCTTGATCTGCGGGATCATCTCGGCGATCGCCTTTTCCTTGTCGGCATCGAGCAGCCGGAAGCCGGCGAAGACGTCGCGGCTCGTGGCCTGCACCACGAAATAGCCGGGTGCCTCCACCGGTCCGTATCCGGGCGGCATGATCAGGTATTTTCCACCCTTGCCCATGTCGGGGCCGACGACGCCGAGATCGGCAAGCACCCGCTGCCACGGGTCGAGGATCATGCCCGCGATCAACCCCGGAGGCACTTCGACGACGAAAGGACCAGTTTCCTTCAAGTCGATAAAGGTGGCGATGTAAGGCGTCGTGTAGTTCGGCGTCAGGATTCCCAATTTTTCGGCGAAGCCCAGATAGGTGAGCATCTCGCCGCTCTTGCCGCCGAACACGCTGTAGTGGGCGCGACGCCATTCGTTCATACCGACCGCCGGGATGCCCCAGAGATAAGCTTGCGATGCGCGCTGGAAGTCCATCTCGTCATACAGCTTTTTCACCGTCTCGGCGGATGGATATCCGCTCTGGAAGTTCAACTCGCCGATGCGGGTTTTGACTGCGGCATCGCCCTCGAAGGGGTTCGCCTCCTCAGCCCATGCGGCCGATGCGCTGCACAATGCCGATCCCAAAAGAGCCGACGTCAGAATTTTGGAAAGCACGGTCATGATCGTTCTCCTGCAGGTTGGTTTCCGGTCCGGGCCGGCCGATCGGCCCGCCGAATTTCATTTCGCTAGGATTCTCGGCCGTGTCAGCCGTCTCGCCTTGAACGGGAGTTTGTCATTTGATCTTCTCGAAATCGCCCGGCTTCCAGCTATAGTCGACGGCGCGCTCGCCTGGACCGTAGAGCCGAAGGATGGCGAAGAAGCCTCGGCCGGGAGCCGTCGCCAGCCAGTTGGCTTCCTTGCCTTCGGGAGCCTTCGGCCCGACGTAAAGGTCGATCGTGCCGTCTGCATTGACGACCGGTTTGTCGCGAGAGCCGAGCGACGGGTAGCGCCGCTCCTCGGTCGCAAGGCCCGATGCGTTCTCCGCCTCGTAGAGCGTCAGCGACCAGAACAACTCGGCCGGTACATCAGGCGGCAGCGTCACCTTGTAGGATTGTCCCCCGACAGCGGCGTGCGGTCCGCATCATTGAAGGCGATTGCGTAGAAGGCACCGCGGCCCGGCGTCAGCGACACCATACCGGGGCTGATTGAATAGTAATCCGTGAACATCCATGCCCGGTGCTCGATGTCCGTGAAGCCGTGTTCCCGGTTCACCCAGGATAGGTCGATCGACTTCTCCGGTCCTGGTTCGGCGGCGGTGTTTATCGGATTGGTCCAGCGCCGATCTGGCCAGACGAGGAGCGACTTACCGCCGACCTCCTCGCTAAGGCCGATGGCGCGGCTCATCTTATAGCCGACGTCCGCTGCGGTGTTGAGGATTGCCCGCGTCTGCGGAGAGGGCGAGAAGGGTTCCTTCGCGATCAGGCCGACATTGGCGAGGAGACCAAGACCGTCCGGTCCCGCCAGATTCTGGCCTTCACGATCGATCAGCCACTTCAACTGCTCGAACGCCGAGATATCCGAGCGCGGCAGCATGTTCGCGTTCACGCCGGAGGCATTCGGAAATTGCATCGGCTTGCGCTCGCTCTCGGGGAGGTTCAGCGGATAGAGCTTGACCTGTTCGACCAGTTTGTTGGTGGGCTCGAGATTGTCCGGATCGTCGTAGAATGCGCGTAGGAATACGAAGAGGTTATTGGTGCCCGAGCGGTAGATATAAGCATCTTTGGGTAACTGTCCGTCATAGCCAGGCGGCGTGATGACGAATGTACCACCTTTGCCCGCATCGGGGCCGGGCAGGCCGACGTCGCCGAAAAACTTGCCGCCGTCCATCGGGATCGGCCGCTGCCAGAAGTCAAGCAGGATGCCCTGAAGTTTCGGAGGTGCCTCAAATACGATCGGACCCGTCTCGCCCATGTCGACGAAAGCCATCGCATAGATCAGGTCGGAGTTCGGCGTCGTCACCATTGTCTTGGTGTCAAGCCTCTCTTTCCAGACGGGCATCACGTTGTAGCCGGTGCCAAAGACGTCCTCGGCTCCGCTCCTCATGCCCAGCGTGTTGATCAGCGGTAAGGCCCAGATATAGGCTTGGGTCGCCTGCTGAAAGAGAAGCTCGTCCTTCAGTGTCCTGGCAGTCTCGGCCGTGGGACGGTTCTGCTCGAACGGTAGGTTGGCCAGTCGATCGAAGCGTGCCTCTTCGGCCGCTGCCGAACCGGTCAGTCCCAACGCAAGGAATGCAGCGGCTATCGATGGAAATGCGGTCGTGCGTTTCATGATACTCGGCCTTCTGCTGTGGTTGGTGTTCCAATGCCGACATGCCGGATTTTCGGGCAGACTATGCACCCCCGCGCCCGCATGCGGCTATGCGTTTTTTGCCAATCTCAGAGCCAGGCCCGTGAAATCGCGCGGAGGGATTGTGCGGCTACGGTTGCGCTGGGCTTCTCTCCGAAAAGCTCCTGATACCAGCCGGACATGCGCCCGTGTTCGGCAATGCCCCACTTTTTGGCGCTTGCCGATATGGTCGCCAGTTGATCGACAGCCATCAAATCGCGGCGAATTCTATGCAGCCGAAGCCTGCGCAGATAGTGGTTGGGCGTATCGCCCAGCACCTCGAGAAAGGCGCGGTAAAGGGTGCGACGGGACGATCCGCACGCCGTCGTGATATCGGTTATCGATATAGGACTTGCGAGATGCCGGTCGATATATTGTTGCGCCAGTCGAACGATGGTTTCATAGGACGAAGGCCGGCTTGCGGCGGTCGTCCCACGATCGTTTGCGTAGTGAGAAATTACGGCCCGCAACATCGTGCTTCCTATGTGGACGCCGGCCTCTGTTTCTTCTCCCAGGTGCACCCGGAGCAACGCTTCTCTCAGCTCTTTGAGTTTTTCCTGGGCCAATGGCTTGGAATGAACCGCGGATTGCAGAAACCTGCGGCCAAGACCATCCTCCAGCCGGCGCAGATCAAGAGTTGCCGTTACATACATCGATCCTGGTGCGCATAGGACGTCGACTTCGCAACCCGGAAGGAGAATACCCACCGTTCCTTCCGGGGCCTGTCGCAGACAGACTCGAAATCCACCGACCTGGGAGAGCACAATTCCGACGGTGACGGCTGCGTCCGACAGGACACCCCTCGCCATCGCATTCCCCGCGATAAAGCCCGAACTGAGAATCACGCCGTCGTATGTGCTGAAGGCGAGACTGCCGCCGATCTTGCGCCCCGCCATTTGCACTGCGTCCAGGTCGGCACCCAGTACTGCATTTCGAAGGCCTTCGATGTCTTGCAACGGGAAGCGCTGCCAATGATCGGCCTTTGCATCCGGGAATGGATCACCGATTAGCTTCTTCAAGGCTGCGACATGGCCATGGACCACGCTCTCCAATTTGCATCCCCAAAAGACGAGGATGGCAGGAAGGAAGCGTTCCCTCTATGCGCCTTTTGCCAATCTAGTGGGCTGTCGAGCCTTCCTGTGCGGATTCGGACTGCTTGAACGCTGCTAATGTTTCGCTCGGCAGTTCCCCGAACAATTCGCGATACCATCCCGCCAATCTGCCGAGTTCGCTGATGCCCCACTCATTTGCCACGACCGCGATGGTGCACGCTCGTTCCCGATCAGTCGCGAGGCCCCGTCTTATTCTGTGCAGCCTTAGACGCCGGACGTATGTTTGGGGAGTGTCGTCGAGGATGTCCGCGAACGCGCGGTAGAGCGTACGACGCGAGGCGAAGGCGGCAGCGGCGATGTCATCAAGGGCTATCGGCTCAGAAAGGTGGTCGACTATGTAGGCTCTGGCACGCGCCACGATCCTCGCATGAAGATGTGTGTTGGCCCGGCGTCCGTGGTTGTAAGGGGGGCGACCAAGATGATTGATGAGCGCTCTCAGCAGCATCTTCCCGAGACCGGGCCGTGCGGGGTTGCCCGTGTGGATGCGGCTAAATTCCGCCGCAAGCGCCGTTACCACCTCCGGCGTCATGGATCGATTGTGAATCCCAGTTCCGCCCAGCGCAGCCCTGTCCAGAACCATTCCGTTTTTTCCGGCTTCCTGCTCGAGCTGATCGGCGGAAATCGTCGCTACGGCGTACATGGAGCCCGGCGCGTAGAGAGAATCGTGTTCGTCCCCTCCATGATATATGGCCACGTCTCCAGTTTTGACCTCGGTGAACGAGTGCCAGGATGATCCGGGAAGCCAAAGGCCAAGCCCCAAAGAAAGAGTGTCCGGGGAGAGAGGTCCGCGAAGCGCCACACGGCCTTCTATGAAGCCGCCGCTGTATGTCACGCCATCCTGCTCGGAAAAAATGAGGCTGCCTGACAGCTTGCCACGCGCCATCTGTGTAGCTTCCATTCCGGCACCATGCACGGCATCGGACAGGTCTTCGACTTGCGATATCTCGATACGGTGCCAGGGGGACGGGACCTGCTGGAGAATTCCTTCCATTCCGAAACAGCCCTCTTTTCGGAGAAGTTTCATACCGCAAACGGCCTGGGTGCAAGCATTCCACGACTTCAGCTTCGTCGATCGTTTCACGACCCAGGATTGAAACATAGAGGAGCGTTTGCCGGGGGGCCAGTGTTTATCGGCATCGCAATGCGAGAACTTGACGGCAATAGTCCCCGGTTTAAGGCCTGCTGAGGTTCAGGCCGCCCGCCGCGGCTTATTTCATTTCCTCATTCCTGTGCTTGTCACAGGAATCCAGCCAGACCAAGTCCTTGGGCTGAAAGACCGCGCCGCAGACGCAGCGCTGCTCTCATCCCTGTGACGAGCACAGGATGAGGAACGAGGAGACGTTGCAGTCCTCCGAAAACTTTCCTACAGCCGCGCATCTACCGACGCCACCTCCGCGATGTCCTAGAAGTGTCGTGGCAGTCGATCCGGTAGTGACAGCTGTTGGCGCGGTGCAGCCCTAGACAGTGCTCACCTGAACGTGGCGGCAATCTCCCCCCATCCTTCACCTCCAATAGGGGCACCCGAAACGTGCACCGGTATCCGGCACTCATTGTCAGTCTTGTGACGAATCGGCAGGCCCGCTAATTTCCGCAGCACAGGCTTGGCCCACGCCTCCTCCCTCCTTTCGGGGAAGTATCGCACATGCAGGGTAACGACATCATCATCGAACCATCTGTTCGAGCATCGCATAAGGAGGGATTGCGCTTCTGGCTCGGAGTGGAGGTTCTTCGATGAAACTTTCTGCCCCCATTTTCCAGTTGAAACGCCGAGCCAAGCTCATGGCCCGGAATAATAGTGTCCCCCTGCACGAAGCACTGGACCAAGTTGCGCGTGAGGAAGGGTTCGCGAGGTGGAGCCTCCTCTCGTCCCAAGTCGCAGCGGCATCACTGTCCAGATCAATCCTAGCTCGGCTGGATAAGGGTGATTTGCTCTTGATGGCCGGGCGCCCAGGACATGGCAAGACCACGCTCGGCCTTCAACTGTTGCTCGACGCTGCGCGAGACGGCAGAAAGGCGGTCTTCTTCACGCTGGAATTTACCGAACAGCAGGCGAGGCGACACCTTCGTTCTTTGGACGAGGGACCCCACGGTTTTTGCGACAAGCTGGAAATCTTGACGTCTGATGATATTAGCGCGGACTACATCATCCGCCATTTATCGGGGTCGGAGCGCGGGACGGTTGCCGTGATCGACTATCTGCAGATACTGGATCAGCAGCGAACTAAGCCAGCACTGTCGAATCAAGTTAGGGCTCTTCGCGACTTCGCCAAACAGACTGGAGTTGTACTCGGATTCATTTCGCAGGTAGATCGGTCGTTTGATCCGGAAAGCAAGCGCCTGCCGGACATTCGGGACATTCGTCTTCCAAATCTCGTTGATTTGGGGCTCTTCAACAAAGCCTGTTTCCTACATAACGGTGAGGCCCAGCTTCAAGACGTTGCCTAACGCGCTCAACTCCCGCGATGCCCTGGAAGTGTCGCGGCAGTCGATCCGGTAGGGACAGCTGTTGGAGCGATGCAGCTCTGGACAGCGCTTGCATGAACGTGGCTCACTTAACGGTTGCCGCTTCCAATCACAGGATTTCGATTTTACGCCAGCCGTTTTCAGCAATAGGCTTCACTGACGAAATGCTGGAGAATCGCCATGAACCGCGCGCTTGCATTCACAGTGGCCGTCCTGGCCTGCTCTCCACTGTCGGCACACGCCCAGGACACCTCCATGAGCTTCTTCGTCACCAGCGCAAATCCGGGCAGGGGTGGCGACCTCGGAGGACTGGCCGGAGCCGACGCATACTGCAATTCCTTGGCGACGGCGAGTGGTTCGACGGGCAAGACCTGGAGAGCCTATCTATCCACCGACACCGAGAACGCCAGGGATCGGATCGGAAACGGTCCCTGGTACAACGCCAAGGGCGAGAAGATCGCCGACGATGTCGCCTCCCTTCACAGCGACGGCAACAACGTGACGAAGCAGACGGCTCTCAACGAGAAAGGCGAAGTCATTCCCGGCCGTGGCGACAGCCCCAACCGCCACGACATCCTGACTGGCTCGAAACCAGATGGAACTGCCGCACCGGAAACCTGCGGCAATTGGACAATGGGCGGCGCGGAGGGCGCGGCGATCGTCGGCCACAGCGACCGAACGGGCCTGGACGATTCCGATGCGGCGAAATCCTGGAATTCGTCGCATTCGACGAGGGCGGCTGCTCGAACGAGGCATTCAAGGGAACCGGCGGAGACGGCCTCTTCTACTGCTTCGCAAGCAATTGACGGTGGCAGGGCCGCCCGCGGCATACACCCGGTGCCGAAAAGCAAGCCGGCGCCACCAATCACGAATGGGCAACGCGTTTCCGTTTGGGGCACAATTGAATAGCTGACCGAAGGCGTTCAGGTCAGAAAGGGCATGATATCTACGCCGTCTCCTGGGAAGACTGTGATGTGCGGGTGGTCCTGGAACAGCCGCGCCGCGGCCTCGATGCTTTCCGCTTCGACGACAAGGTAGCCGCAAAAAGGGTTCACGGCATCGGCGATACCGTCCCTGGTTACGCGTGTCGTCTTGCCCACCATGCCACCACGATCGAGGATGGATGCGGCGTTTCTGTCCTCCCATGCTGCCCACCGTTCCAGTCCGACCGCGTCGATCGCGTCCTGCTCTGCCTTGGGCAGACTGCGGAAGGCGGCGAGGTCTTCAGGCTTCATGGTGTACACGGCTAGAAAACGGGGCATTGGCGCTCTCTTCGTGGTGGTAGATGGCTGCCAACCTACACCGTGTGCGGCCGAAGTCACCCGCATTGCCGCCACTTGTTTGATTTCGTCATTCCTGTGCTTGTCACAGGAATCCAGCCAGACCAAGTCCTTGGGCTGAAACAACTCTTCCGCGCCGCAGACGCGGCGCTGCTCTCATCCCTGTGACGAGCACAGGAATGAGAGCGGGGAGGGTGCGGTCCCTCGGCGGGTTCTATAAACCGTGAAGATAGCGATGCGGTGCGGAAGGTCGCGGGTCACGCCCGTATAGTACGTCCCGCTTCGCTTCGATGCGAGAATGTAGGCGTACCCTTTCATTGCGTGACAGGTTGACCATTCCTTCGCATATTCGCAACGGAAGTTGCAGTAGCCGCACATCCCGGTCCCTCATTCCTGTGCTTGTCACAGGAATCCAGCCAGGCCAAGTCCTTGGGCTGGAAAGGCTCTCCCGCGCCGCAGACGCGGCGCTGCTGGATCCCTGTGACAAGCACAGGGATGAGGAACGAGGAGAGGTTGCAGTCCTCCGCTGTAGCCCTTTAAGCGGCTGCATGTTTTTGTCCATTGATCGGCTACGATCAAAGGAAACATGCAGTGGCGCACGAAGCAACCCAATCATAAACTCAAAATAAATCTCAACAGGCCTCAGCGGATTTACTTCATGGCAGTAATCGCCAACCATTCCGTTGCCTTCCGGTCGTAAGCGCCGCCCAACCACGCTTCCGTTTCAATCGCCCGCCAAGGTGCCGCTGCACGCCAGATCCGTATCAACTCGTCTTGCGATAGATAGTTATAATGACGACCAAGTGCGTCCGAACCCTCCTCGGCTCCTGTTTTGAAGCTCGCCCAAACGACCCCGTTTTCGATCATCGCCCGGTAAACTTTCTCGATCACACCGCGAAGGTCGGATCGACGTACATGGGTCAGGGAAGCGCAAGCATATACGCCGTCATAAATCCCGATGGCATCCAGCTCATTGAAGAGCATTGTCTTGACCGGCCGTCCGATGCGGCGCGAAGCAATGGCGGCGAGTTCGGGGGAGCCGTCAGTGGCGTCAAGATCAAAGCCTCTTTCGATGATGGCGGCTGCATCGACACCGCCACCGGTTCCCAGTTCCAGGACTTTACCGTTTGGCCTGCAACGGTCGAGGAAGGTGAACAACCTCGGATTGGGAGCACCCCCGTTGGCAGCATATTTCTCGGCATTCGTGTCGTAGAAGGCTAGTGTTACGTCGGTCATCAGAAAATCGCTCGCCCCAATTCGTGTCGGTCATCATCGACGGCAATTATAAAGAAGGGGTGACCGCGTCCGGGCGCAATCCGGTCGGTTACTGATTACCGAAGAAGTCCATCGCGCCCGAACTCCTCCCATCCGGCCAGGTTGGAGGCGACGTCTCCGTGTTCGGAATTCGACCCGCCCTTGGCGGTTTTTCTCAACGATCGCGTCAACTTCGCCTTGTACGCAGCCCGTCTGCGGTTTTCGGCGGCAGCCGCCGCGTCTTCCTCGCGCCAATCGTCCACGACGCCTCGGTCGAGAATGTCTCCGACAATCCTCGGGTCGAAGACATGAAACGTTATCTTTCTGGCGCGCCCGCGCAACTTGACCGTTCGCGTTCCAGCACTCGGCAAGCGTCCGTCGGCCAGCCAGCGATGTCTTTCGCTCGTCTTGATCGTGAGAATGTCCTCGATCTCGCGCGGAATCACCGGAAGGGTCTCGATGTTTACCAACGCCTCGGCGACGACGGCCGATGCGGCGTGGAACGCAGCCTTCTCGCTTGCGGACATCATAAGCGTGAGCTCGCGACCATCGAGATTGAGCGATTTCTTCGTGGCAGACGGAAGCCGCGCGCGAATTTCCAGAAGGATGCCCTTCATGCGGACGGATGAACCCAATGTCGCCGCTGGCGGCAGCACCCATGTCTTGAGCAGCTCGATGCGACTGTTGTCGTGTTTCGGCATGACGCTTAGATGGGTCGCTTCCTTTGGATCGTCAATGACGTCATGCTGTTGGAGACTTGGAGACAGAGCGTCCTCTAGGGTCAAGCCAAAAAGTATGGTAAGCGCCAGCCAGACAACAACAGGAGTGTAATGGTGAGCGAACCGACCGTCGCAGATGCGATAAACCGCATTTATGAATCGCTCCAGGCGGACAATGCCGACATCGACGCGCATATCGCGACTCTCAAGGCAGCGTTGACGCGGGAGGGGTTGAAAGAGGCCGTCTTTGATCCGGGCAGGCTCGCACAGAACAACCGTTCTGGCAGGAAGCTGATGCAGGCCTACTTTCGGCAGCGCGGCGTAACGGTCAAATACTCGGCTTCGTAAAACCGTCCCATGTCGTCAGACATTGCCGTAGGAGACGGCCGAGCTGATCACCCGGCGAGGCTGCCGCCACGAGCGCAGCCGGCCGACTGGCGCGCCGCATCGCATTCGTCGCACTCTGCCTCTACCGGATGCAGGAAGACGAGTGGATCGCGGGCCAGTTGATCCGTGGCGATCCTCGCGATGTCTCGCGAGCGGATCAGGCGAGCATGGGCATGGCCGACCGGGCCCTCCCGCTGCAAGCCCTTTCGCCGCAGCCAGGTGTCGGCCAGGTTGAAGTTCTGACAGCAGTGATCGTTCTCGCGATAGTCGATGCGGATCGGCCTTCCGTCATCGAGGACCGTACAGTGTTTCGGCACTCCATAGGGGACCTTCGCCATCAGCTCGGCGAGATGCAGCGTGGTGTCCGAATCGTGCCCGACGCCGAGGAGGAGCACTTGCCCGTCTAGTTCGTGGATACGCCCTATAGGACTTGCGGGAGCGTGCGGCGGCAGGGGCAGAGTGTCTGATGTGATGCGTGCTGCAAGCGGGCCGGCTGCCGCAAACGCGAACGGATGGTCGCTGCGCGTCACATTCTCCAGACGCCAGAACGTGTCGGCGAGTACTCCCAGATCGGATGTTGCAGGTGTCGTCGCGGGGTCGAACGGCTCGTCGTCAAGACCCGACCATGATGGCATGACGAGTGTGCCCTCCGGGCCAATGGCGGCACGCAGAGCGGCAATCACGCCGAGCGGCCCGCCTTCGACAGGCCTGACGCTGCGAAAGGAACTGTGAACGAGCAGAACGCCTCCAGGCTTTACCCCGAGCGCAATGAGTTGATCAACGACTTCCGAAGTCCGCCATTCATATTGTTGAGTCATGGATTGCCTATTGGTAACCGCTGGCATTGCGACAGCAAAAAGCGCGCTTGTTTGGGCCAAGCGCGCTCCGGCGAACGATCTGCAGCGGGGTTACGGCACCCTCGATCGATCCCGTTGAACATAGCATGAAAACGGCCGGCGAACAACGATGCGGAAGCTCCGCGGACGCCGTCTTGGGCTGCGTCCTTAACAGATATAAGCGGCAATGAGTTGCCATGTTCCGGCTTTTCGAGCATGTTCCCATCTGGGCTGCATGCGTTTCCGCATCGGGCTGGGAAGTGAACAAAGGGACGGGCAGGTATGGCTCCGGGCGTCGCAGCCGCACATCCGGAGGCATGAACCGTGCCGATCGGTGGCTGCGCCTGCAGAGATTGCCGGTCTGTTCGGCGTCCGTCCTTCTTTCTCCAGCGATGAGCCGTGGGGCGACGTTGGTTGCAGCGTGCGCTTTGGTGTTCGTGCCGAAGGGGCAGGAGAGGGTTGGTGAACGAGATGTCGACGGTCTCGCCGGTCGCCGGCGGCGCTTCCACTATTCGAGCCATTTGAGGTTTTCGTGGCGGGGCCGCATTATCGTCTGCAGACATTCGGGGAGTTGCGGCTGGTCGATTCCGGCGGCGTGGTTGTGGCGTGTCCCGAGCGGGGGTCGCTGATACTCGCCTATCTCTGCGTGTCCGGGGAGAAAACGGCTTCCCGTGAAAAGCTCGCAATGCTGATCTGGCCCGAGCGGGAAAAGAGCGTCGCTTTCAAGAACCTGCGGTCGACATTGTGGCGCATGCGCCACCTTGCTGCGGAGTCGGGGCCGCTCATTACGGCGACGGAAACCGAGGTTACGCTGGGGGAGATTACCTGCGACGTCGACGGTTTCGAGGCGCTGGAACGGTCGGAAGAAGCGTTCCGCACCGGGCTTGCGCTCTGGCGCGACGGGTTTCTGGCAAGCGCGGATGTGCCGCCGGGCCGCTATGCGGATTGGGTCGGAGAACAGCGGCGGCTGTTCACGCAGGTGATGCGTGCGGCGCTTCTCGGCGGCGAAGAGCGGTTTGCCGACAGGTCTCTGCGGCGCAGCGCGTGCATGCACCTCCTCGAGCTCGATCCGATGGATACGGCCGTGCGTGCGATCCTGGAGCGGATGACCGGCGGGGGGCTGGTCATCGGGGGCGGCAAGCCGGAAAGGGCCCGGCTGCCGCAGGCTGCGTTTGGCAGGGAGTTCGCAAGGGAGGCGAGTGCTCCGCCGGTTGCGCCGGCACCCCGTGTCGCTCTGCTTCCGCCGGCGGCCTTCGGCAGCGATCCGATGCTTCACGCGGTCAGCGTGGCCGTGGTCGAGGACATCACGATCGGTCTATGTGCGCAACGGTCGATGTCGGTCGTTGCTCCTTACACGGCGGAGCGGATACGGGATGCCGCGGACAAGGCTGCGTTCCTGGAAAAGCATGGCGTCACCTATGCGCTCGACTGCCGCATGTCGGACCAGGGACTTTTCACGCAGCTCATATTTCTGCCCTCCGACGCGATCGTCTGGGCGGAGCGGTTTGCGATATCTCCGGTCGGTCTGCTCCAGCAACGCCAGGAAATCGCCTTTCATGTCGCCCGGGCGGTGACGGAGCAGGTCGAGACCGGCCGTGCCGCGCGTATCGACTATCTGGCCCATCCGGAGGCCTATTACGCCTACCTCGCCGGCCTGCGAAACCTCTCCAGCGTGGGGCTTCCCGAAATCCGCAGGGCACGCCGGGATTTCAGGGCCGCGCTCAAACACAAGCCGGATTTCGCTCCGGCGCTGAGCGGGATGGCGCGCACCTATGCAATCGAGTGGATCCTGACGGCCCGCGGCGATCGGGAACTTCTTTCGGTGGCGGAGCATCACGCCAAGGGGGCGATCGAAAGCAATGAGGATCTGCCCGGAGCACACCGCGAGTTCGGTGTCGTCAAACTCTATCAGGGTGATCTCGACGAGAGCCTTGCGGCGCTGGATCTCGCCGAAAATCTGAGCCCGCATTATGCCGACGTGCTTTACAGCCACGCCGACACGCTCGTTCATGTCTCCCGTCCGCGCGACGCGCTGGACAAGCTGGCCAAGGCGCTTTCGCTCAATCCGCTGGCGCCCGACACGTATTTCTGGAGCGCTGCCGGTGCCAGCTATTTCCTCGAAAACTATGAGGACGCGATCGGCTACGTTCAGAGAATGAAGGACAAGTCGCCCGGCGACAGGCTGCTTGCGGCAAGCTGGGCGATGCTCGGCGACCAGAAGAAAGCACGGGCGTACCGGATGCGGGCGTTGAAGAGCAATCCGACATTCGACGTCGACAAGTGGCTTGCCGTCGTTCCGATGAAGGAACAATGGCAGAAGGACCTCTATCGTGAGGGGCTGAAAAAGGCGGGGTTTTGAGGATGAGGGATAGCGATATGGCGAAGGTTGTTGTGATAGGCATTCCCGGCGAGCCGGGTCTGTGGCTGGCGGACCTGGGGAGCGGAACCGTGAGGCCGCTCGATCAGGTGACGGGCGACCTGGCCGCGGCGGACAAGCTCCGTGCACAAGGGGGGACGATCGTCAAGAATGTCGACCTCGCAGTGGCTGTGTCCTCCGCCGACAAGGTGTTTTCGGGCCATTTCGACGGGTGACCGGTCCCGGCATGGGGGTGGGGCCGACTTGCGCAATGAATATTCCGATCGTGTGCTGAGTCCGGAAGAGACCTTCGACCGTGTAAGGCCTCTGCTTTCCAGTTTCGGCATAACCCGCATCGCCAGGCACACGGGACTGGACAGGACCGGAATCCCGGTCTGGTGCGCCTATACGCCGAATGCGCGATCCATCGTGGTTGCACAGGGCAAAGGGCTGACGGATGCGGAGGCGAAGGTTTCCGCCGTCATGGAGGCGCTGGAGCGCGCTGTTGCCGGCGAACCCGCCGTCGAAACCATTGTGGCCACGACGCGCTCCCTGCAGGCGTCCGGGCGGACCGTGAACCCGCTTCCGGGGCTGATTGCGGCCGGGCAGGAGGAAATCGGTCCGGACGAAGAACTGCTCTGGGCCCCCGGCTCAGACCTGATCTCCGGCCGCGAGGTGTTCGTACCGCTCGCAGCGGCGCAGTTGGACCGTACCCGGCCTTCGCGTTTCTGGATGTCGTCGGATGGGCTCGCATCGGGAAATTCCGTTCAGGAAGCGACATTGCACGGGCTGCTGGAGCGCATCGAGCGCGACGCCCATGTCCTGTGGGGCGTGTCAGGGCCGCAGAGCCGTTACCGAAAGTGCGTTGCTCCCGAGGGGTTCGGCGATGCAGCGCTGAATAGTCTGGTCGAGCGCATAGGAGCCGCGGGTCTCGATCTCCGGCTTTTCGACATTACCAGCGACATCGGTGTTCCCTGCTTTCTGGCACTGCTCGGCCCCTCCGACATCGCCGTCAGGGGCGATGGTCGTTTCGTCGATGTGACAAGCGGCTGCGGGGCGCATGTCTTTGCCGTTCGCGCGGCGATCAGAGCGGTGACCGAAGCGGCGCAGTCGCGGCTCACCTTCATGAGCGGCGCTCGGGACGACGTCTTTCCCGAAACCTTCAGCCGGCCTTTGCCGGACTCGACCCGCCGGGCCTTCCTCGCGGCGCCGTGCCTGCATGCGCCGGCGGCGCCGCATGCAGGCGCCGATCCGGATGCGCTGCTGCGGCACACCATCGATCATCTGAAGGATGCAGGCGTGCAATCTGTAATTGTGGTGCGCCTGTCGGATGAAGCTCTGCCGTTCGCGGTCGTCAAGATCTTCGTTCCCGATCTTGAAAACCCTGACGGTGAAAGAGCGCGCCGTTTCGGTCCGCGCGCGCTTTCCAAAGCGCTCGCATCATAAAGGAGCAGACCCGCAAAGCATTTGGCGAGATCTACTCCGGTACTCTACCGGTGCGAGTGCAACGCTCGTGCAACGCGCGAAAAATCCGAACTCGTCTATAGTCGCCGTCAGGGAAGCGCACGGAATGGGGGTTCAAATGAATAATCATCCTTCGTCCTTGACGGATACTGAAACGGAACTTGCGAGCATCGCCAGAATGCTCAGCCACATTCGCGATAGCGCCCGCGCATTGGACGCTCAGGCCGTCGAGTATTGCGTCGAGATGGCGCTGCAGGCCGTTGCCAACGAGTTGCGGGATCGCAGCGAGCTCGTCATCGCGGCGGCGGGCTTCGACGCCAGAATTCACTCGTTGCAATAGCAGCGGGCGCGGGTCGCGTCACAAAGAGCCAAGGCGGCTTCGCCGTTCACCGAAACGGTGAGGCGATCTATGGTCGGGCGGGGAAAAAGCGCGCTGCGGGAAGACCCGCGGCGCGCTCTCACGTCTAGCGATCCAGCTCCGGGTAGACCCTGTCGAGAAAACCGGGCCGCAGCTTCTCGCCTATCATGCAGTCTGCCGCGGCTTCGCCGGCTGCCAGGCGGAGCGCCGGCGCGGGAGTGAGGCCGCTTACTTCCAGTATAAGCTTCTGGCGGATTGCGATCGCGAAATCCTCGGGCTCATGGACGGGCAGGACGAAGGAGCCGGGGCCGCCGATGACGCATTCGGCGTAATACTGGTCGAGCGGCCCGGTCGAGACCGACGGGCGGATGAGGATGGCAAGCCCGTTAATGATGATTCCGCGCGATACGGCATCGTTGCGGGCAGGCGTGACCGGCGGCCCGGTATTGTTCGGTCCGTCACCGGAGATGTCGAGGACCCGTCGCGCACCTGAAAAGGCGTTCGAATCGATGAGACTTGTGCCGAAAAGGATCGCGTTGGAGATCGAGGTGCCACGCCGCGTCCCGATCGGCCGCGCCTCAAGCTTGACGGCGAAGGCTTCGGCGTCGGCAGCATTTTCGATCACCTGCCAGTTTACGACGGAGGCCTCGTTTACGAGCCCTGCCCATTCGAAATAGCCGATGGCGATCCGCCCGAGGAGCCCGCCCTGGACCGCATTGATGAAATCCGGGTGTCGCAGCGCCTGCAGATAGCCGGAGCGCTGCACGCGCGCCTCCTCCATGTCCATCGAACCCGACATGTCGACAGCCAGCAATAGCTCCACGTCCACGTCGGCGGCCATGGCTGCCGACTGTATCGGGCTCCCGCTCAGAGCCAGGATCAATGCTATCGTGCCTAACATCGCATCAGCCAATCATCGTGGATCACGCGTCGGGCGTTCTGCCCCTCTATCCCGGGCACCGCGATTTGCCGTAAAACCGGCCTCGGCCTCCGGGCCTATGTAATCCGATGAATGTACCACAGGATTGGAAATCCGCGACGGCTGGCGCGACGCGGGCCTACAATATTCGGTGATCGCGGCAATGGCTGCGTCACCCGCCGCAATGTCACCAACCTCATCGAAGAATAGGCCACAATGTTTCACTCGAGCTGGAACTCGGATATCGCATGCGTCGACCGGCTGCAGCGCGCGGCGTTCGGGTACTTTCTTCGTCATTCCGATCCGGCAACCGGTCTGGTGGCCGACACCTCGCGCGAGGGTTCTCCGTCGAGCATCGCCGCCACCGGCTTCGGACTGGCAGCCTATCCGGTCGCGGTCGAGCGCGGCTGGATCGGGCGGGCGGAGGCAGCCCGGCGTGTGTTGGCCACCCTCGCATTCTTCGCGGCGAGCCGGCAGCAGAGCGACGTACGGGCAAGCGGCTATCGCGGCTTCTATTATCATTTCCTCGATATGCGGTCGGGAGAGCGTGCCTGGCGCAGCGAACTCTCCACGATCGACACCGCGTTGCTCCTTGCCGGTGCCCTGGCCGCAGCGGCCTATTTTTCCGGCTCGGGCGGGCAGGAGAGGGAGATCAGGAGCCTCACGGCGTTTCTCTATGAACGGGCCGATTGGAACTGGGCGCTCAATGGCGGCGATACCGTCACAATGGGCTGGCGGCCGCCGGGGCGCTTCCTGAAACACCGCTGGCGGGGCTACAGCGAGGCGCTGCTCCTTTATGTCCTGGCACTGGGATCGCCGACACGACCGATCATGCCGCAGAACTACGACGCCTACACCGCGGCGCATGAATGGCTCACGCTCGACGGGGTGGCGCATCTCCACGCCGGCGCGCTCTTCGTCCACCTGTTTCCGCAGGCCTGGATCGATTTTCGCGGCCTTCGCGACCGGGGGATGCGTGAAAGGGATAGCGACTATTTCGAAAACTCCCGGCGGGCCATCAGGCTGCAGCGCGCCCACGCCGAAGAAAATCCCCATGGCTTCGCGGGTTACTGCAGCCATCTATGGGGCTTCAGCGCCTGCCACGCGCCGAAAGGCTGGCTGCGGCTTCGCGGCGGGCGGCGGCAGAGATTGCTCGGCTACGAGGCACGCGGCGCACCATTCGGCGCCGATGACGGTACGCTTGTTCCATGGGCGTCGCTCGCCGGCCTGCCGTTCGAGCCGGACGCGTGTCTCGGCAGCCTTTCCCACCTGATGTCGCATTATCCCGCGCTCGTTAAGGAGGGTTGCCTTCCCGGCGGCTTCAATCCCAGCCTGCCTGGGGACGGCCCCGAGGGTTGGGTGGACGACAGAATCGTCGGGCTTGACCAGGGGCTCGTGGTCATGATGATCGAGAACTGGAGAAGCGGCCTGATTTGGGAACTGACGCGCAGCATTCCGGCATTCAGCCATGGGTTGAGCAGGGCCGGCTTTGCGGGCGGCTGGCTTTCGTCGACGCTGCCTCGAGTCTGAAACGAGGGAAGCGGCCCGAAGCGGCTTCGTTCCCGTCTGGAGTGCCGCGATGGTTGCCCTTGTTCCTGCGCTGGCTTTTGCCGCCGCTATCGGATCCGGTCTGATGGCCGGGCTCTTCTTCGTCTTCTCGGTCTGCATCATGCAGGCGCTGTCGCGGCTCCCGCCTGATCAGGGGGTCGCCGCGATGAACGCCATCAACGTGGCCATTCAGAACCCGCTGTTTCTCTCCGCCTTCATGGGTACGGCGCTGCTTGGCCTGATCCTCCTCGTCATGGCCTTCATCTGGGGCGGGCAGGGGAGTTATCTGCTGGCAGCCGGCGGTCTCGTCTACCTTGTAGGCACGCTCGCGGTGACGGTCGCGATCAATGTTCCGCTGAACGACGCGCTTGCGGCCGCCCCTGCCGGCCAGGCAGCCGCCGAGCTCTGGCAGCAGCGATACCTGACCGACTGGGTCCGCTGGAACCACGTGCGCACCTTCGCTTCGACAGGCGCGCTCGCCCTTTTCGTGCTCGGCTTCGCGCGAATTTAGAACACTCCTGGAAAAGTGACGAACGGTTCTCCGTGCGGAACCGGATCGTTTTGAAGAACCGGATCAGCGCCCGGCATAGCGTGGCTCTCGCCGCTCTCTCCAGGCGGCAAGCCCTTCCTTGAGATCATGGCTCGGAACCAATCGTGCGAATTGCTCGCTTTCGCAAAGCAGACCTTCTCCGATGGCCATGTTGAGACCACGCGTCACGGCCGTGATGATGGCGGCGGTGGCAAGAGGGGAATGGCGGATGATGCGATCGGCAAGCGCTCGGGCCGAGGCGATCAGTTGATCATGCGGCACGACGGCATTGACGAGCCCTATGTCCAGCGCGCGTTGGGGCGAGAATGCGTCCCCGGTCAGGAGCAGCTCGAGCGCACGCTTTCGCCCTGCCAGGCGAGGCAGTCTCTGCGTACCCCCGAATGTCGGCGGCATGGCAAGCTTGATTTCCGGTTTGGCGAAGCGAGCCCGCTCGCTCGCTATCGCGAGATGCACCGCTTCGGTCATTTCGCAGCCGCCACCATAGGCGAGACCGTTGACGGCAGCGATCACAGGCTTCGAAAAAGCCTCCAGGCGATGCGTCAGCTGTTGCCCCCGCCGGACAAAATCGCGGCCGGCGGCGTTCACGCCCTTGGCCACGCTGCCGGCGAATTCGTGAATGTCGCCGCCTGCGGAAAAGGCGCGATCGCCGGCGCCGGTGAGGATGACTGCCTCCACCGTCTCGTCGATTTCGACACGGTCGAGAAGGGCTAAAAGCCGATCGATCAGTTCGTAGTTGAGGGCATTCAGCTTTTCGGGCCGGTTGAGGGTAAGCAGGGCGATGCCGGCCGAAATTTCGATAAGAACCGTATCGGACATGAATTGTCTCCCATCAAGTATTGACGAGTGGAGGCTAAGTCGGCGACAAAGCATTGTATATTCACTAGTCGGTATACATAGCCCATGACGACGGCACCGAACACACGCGAACGCATCGTTTCCGCCGCTTCCAAGCTGTTCTATGCTGAAGGGATCCGCGCCGTCGGCGTGGACGCAGTCGCCGAAGCGGCCGGCGTGACGAAGCGAACGCTCTATTATCACTTCAAAAGCAAGGACGACCTGATTGCCGCCTATCTCGAGGGACGCGATCAGCCGAACCTCAAGCTCTTCCGGAAATGGTTCAGCGAAACCGAAGGCGACGTGGCATCGAAAGTCGAGGGCATCTTCCTCAATCTTGCCTGCGTCGCCCGACAGCCGAAATGGAAGGGCTGCGGCTTCCTGCGCACCTCCGCCGAACTCGCCGGCATGCCGGGGCACCCGGCGATCCGTATCGGCGCCGCGCACAAGAAAAAATTCGAGGACTGGCTCCGGCAGGTGTTCGAGGCAGAAGGGATCGTGGAGGCGGAAGCGCTCGCGCGGCAGGTCCTGTTGCTCCTCGACGGCAGCTTCGCCGTCGTTCTGCTCCACCGTGATCCGAGCTATATGGAGACGGCGGGGACGGCCGCGGCCTCGCTCGTCAAGCTGGCGCTATCGGAGCGGACAATCGGGAGGGTCGAATGACAGTACGACGCATCGTTCCTAATCTTCAGGTGTCCGATCCGCTTCGGGCGCAGCGGTTCTATGCGGACCTGCTCGGCCTGGAGGTGGTGATGGATCACGGCTGGATCGTTACATTTGCGGCGGTTGGCCGCTCCGCAATGCCGCAGGTGAGTTTCGCCACCGAAGGCGGGTCCGGAACGCCGGTCCCGGCGCTCTCGATCGAGGTGGATGACGTGGACGAAACCTATCACCGCGCCACGGCCGCCGGTGTGGAGATTGTCTACGATATCACCGACGAAAGCTGGGGCGTGCGCCGGTTCTTTCTGCGCGATCCGTTCGGCAATATCGTCAACGTCCTTTCGCATCGGGCGAGGGCTTGACCCCGGTCGTCCCCTAAAAACGAATGGATCGGCACCGCAATGAACAGGACGGCGATGGTCGCGCTGAGCACGCTGTCGCAGACTTCCAAACCGGACGACCTCGGGCCGGGTTTTCGCGGCTCGGCTTCAAAGACGACAGAGAACCAAGGCCGGAACGGTTCAGACCGGCCAACGACAATAACGGTCCGCAGGGCGATCGGAGCGCGAGACGTTGCTCAAGACCGATGCAGCGGCGCTCGCGCCGGCCCACATCATCGGCCGCCGCATGGTGCGGGAGGATTTCGAGCGGCTGACCGCCGTCAACGACAACAGGCCCGACATTTCCAGCAGCAGCCTAGATCATCGTCAGCGCGTTTGCGACGTCGGCGACGAGATCGTCCGGGTGCTCGATGCCGATCGACAGGCGGATCGTGGATTCGAGCACGCCGATCCGGGCGCGGACCTCGATCGGCACGCCTGAATGCGTCATTGCCGCCGGGTGGCTCGCGAGCGACTCCGTACCGCCGAGGCTGACGGCGAGCTTGAAGATCTGCAGTGCGTTGAGGAAACGGAATGCCGCCTCCTGGCCGCCGGCGATGTCGAAGGAGAAGGTTGATCCCGCGCCGGTGCATTGCGTGGCGAATACACGGCCGACCGGCGTGTCCGCGTCGTGGAACGGCAGATAATGGATCCGCTCGACCTTGGGATGGTCACGCAGGAATTCGGCGACGATGCGGGCGTTGTCGTTTGCCTTTTCCATACGCACCGACAGGGTTTCGAGCGATCGGCCGATCATCCAGCAGGAATGCGGATCGAGCTGTGTGCCGATCGAGCCGCGCAGGGCCTTGACCTGCCTGATCAGCGCTTTGGAGCCGAGAACTGCGCCGGCGATCAGGTCGGAATGGCCGCCGACATATTTGGTCAGGGAATAAAGGGAAAGATCCGCCCCGTGTTCGATCGGGTGTTGAAAGACAGGGCCGAGCAGGGTGTTATCGCAGGCGACGATCGGCCGATGCGCCTGTCTTTCTCCGATTCTTTCGGCAATGCGCCGGATCAACGCGACGTCGACGAGGCTGTTGGTGGGATTGGCCGGCGTCTCTATCAGGATCGCGGAGACCCGCCCCTTGCTCATCGCTTCTTCAGCCGCGGCATTGACGGCCGCCTCGTCCGTACCATCGCCAAAGCCGACCGCGGAGACACCCAGATTGAGGAAGGTCTTGGCGAGCAGCGTTTCGGTGCCGCCGTAAAGCGGCTGCGAATGCAGGATGGAGTCTCCCGGCCGCACGAAAGCGAGAAGCGTCGTGGCGATCGCCGACATGCCGGAGGAAAAGAGCGCGCCGGCTTCCGCTCGTTCGAAAATGGCGAGCCGGTCTTCGACGATCTCGCTGTTCGGGTGATTGAAGCGGGAATAGACGAGCCCGGCACCCACGCCAGCGGGCGGTTCGCGCCGACCGGAGACGAAGTCGAAGAAGTCGCGGCCCTCCTCGGCGGAGTGGAAGACGAAAGTCGAGGTGAGAAAGATCGGCGGCTTGACGGCACCCTCCGAGAGCTCGGGGTCGTAACCATAATTCAGCATCAGCGTTTCGGGATGCAGTTTGTGGTTGCCGATATGGGTCTTGGAGGGGTGCGGCGCGGTCATGGGTTTTTCTCCTTGGCGCAGGCAGACTCTACTACCGGCTTAAATATACCAAACGTCTGCGTCCGATCCTTGCTATTTGCGATCACTTCGTTTTGATGCCCGCATCTCTTGCCGGTGCAAAATCCTCGACAGTGCCTCTGCTGCACGTTTTTGTCCTTTGCAGCAGGCAGCGGGAATTGACTACACGCCGGCGGAAAGCGACATTGCCGCCAGCGCGCGAAGTGGAGTCCGCCATGGAACACGTTCAGCAGACGGACCTGCAGAGACCGGTGCACCGTCACATCTCCACCTTCCTGCGTTCGTTTTCCACAAGCGGCCTCCTCGTCGGCATTCTGTTCTTTGCGGTTTCGTTGACTCCGAGTCTGATACCCAGGCCCTATCTGATTCAGGCCGTGATCTCCGGATTTTCCCTTGCAGCCGGCTACGCGATCGGCGTGTTTCTGCGCTGGCTCTGGTCCTTCTTCGAACTCCCCGAGCCCACGGTGCGGCGCGCGCGAACTTTGAAAATCGCCGCTGCGATCGTTTCGATAGCGGCCGCGGCCGTATTCCTGTGGCAGGCGGCGCATTGGCAAAACACAGTACGGCACATCATGGGCCTCGAGCCCATCGAGAGCGCCGAGCCGCTCCAGCTCGGCCTGACAGCCGTGCTCATGTTCATCGTCCTGGTCCTCCTGGCGCGGCTGTTCCGGCTGACCTTTCGCGTTCTTTCCCGATGGCTGCAATATTTCCTCACGCGGCCGATCGCCAATGCTCTCGGCGGGCTGGTGGCGCTCGCCCTGTTCTGGTCGGCTGCGAACGGCGTGATCTTCAAGTTCGCGCTTCGTGCCGCAGACAGTTCTTTCCAGCAACTCGATGCACTTATGGATCCCGAGATCGCACCGCCTGCCGATCCCGCCAGGACGGGGAGCGGCGCGTCGCTCGTGCACTGGGACGAGCTCGGGCGGCAGGGACGGCAGTTCATCGCGTCCGGCCCGACCGGCGCCGACATCGGGGCGTTCTTCGGGGCTGCAGCTCCCGATCCCGTGCGTGTCTATGTCGGGCTTAATTCCGCCGAGACCGCGCGGGAGCGGGCGAAGCTGGCACTGGAGGAGCTGAAGCGTGCCGGAGGCTTCGAGCGCAAGTCGCTGATCGTCGTCGTGCCGACCGGCACCGGCTGGATCGACCCCGCGGCGCTCGATACGCTCGAATATCTGCTTCACGGCGACGTCGCGAGCGTGGCCGTGCAATATTCCTATCTCACCAGCTGGCTCTCCCTGCTGGTCGAACCGGGCTATGGTGCCGAAGCGGCCGACGCTCTCTTCGACGCGGTCTATGGCTACTGGACGACGCTGCCCAGGGATCGTCGGCCCAAGCTCTACCTGCACGGGCTCAGCCTTGGCGCGATGAATTCGCAAGGATCGGTTGATCTCTTCGATGTCATCAGCGACCCCTTCCAGGGCGCGCTCTGGAGCGGACCGCCGTTTCCGAGCGCGCTCTGGCGTTCGGTGACGGCCGACCGCGTCGCCGGCTCGACCGCCTGGCTGCCGCGCTATCGCGACAGCTCCGCCATCCGCTTCACCAGTCAGGAGAATGCGCTTGACATTCCCGGTGCGCGCTGGGGCGCGATGCGGATCGTCTATCTGCAATATGCCAGCGATCCGGTGACCTTTTTCGATCCCCGTTCCTTCTACCGGGAGCCGGACTGGATGAAGCCCCCGCGGGGGCCGGACGTTTCGCCGGCGCTGAGCTGGTTTCCCGTGGTCACCGGACTGCAGCTGCTTGCCGACATGGCGTTGGCGACGACCTCGCCGATGGGCTACGGCCATGTCTATGCACCGGAACACTACATCGACGCCTGGATGGCGGTTACCGATCCGCAAGGGATTACGGCCGAGGATATCGCGCGATTGAAGGTGCAATTCAGCAAGCGGTGAGCTGCCTTCATCGCTCCCCATCCGACCGCAGAGAGAGGCCGGGGCGCCGCAAGCTTCCGATACGTCTAGGTCACGAACCCCGACAGCAGCCCCTCCATTGCGCCGATGATCTTGCGATGCTGATGGGCGTGGCGGGTGCGGAGACTCGTTGCCGCATAGACGGTCTGCGGGATGACCGGCGCGTCGGCCACGACGGCAACGCGGTCGGCGAGCCGATCGGCGGTCGCCTGAGTCACGTAAGCGGCGCCGCCGAGCGTGCGCAACAGGTCCGTGACGGCCATGTTCTGGCCGGCGGCGAGCGAAGCTCCCGAAAGATGCGGAAGTGCCAGGCGGTGCGCCCGGTCGAAGGCCGGCGAGTAACTCGAACGGATATAGGTTTCAGGCTTCACCCCGGCCATCTCGGGAGCATCGGTGCTGACCAGCACGTAATGCAGTTCGCCGATCCGTTCATAGTGAAGGTCGGGCAGGAAATGCGGTGTGTAGAGGATCGCGAGATCCAGCTCCCCGGCGGCAAGATCGCGGTTCATCTGGTTCGAATAATCCGCCTCCATATAGATCTCGGTTGTCGGCAGGTCGCGGCGGATCGCAGCGACCCAGCGGCCGGCAATGGTCTCGGCCAGGTCGTGCTGGATTCCGAGCCGCATCGAACGCTCCAGAGCGCCTGCACTCGCGACAGCACGGGTGGCCTCATGCCACTGGTTTTGCAAGGCTTTCGCATAATCGAGAAAGCGCAGTCCCGCGGCGGTCGGAAGGGTTCCGCCCTTGTTGCGGGTGAAGAGCTTGCGGTTGAACTGCGTCTCCAGGGCCTTCACCCGATGAGAAACCGTGGATTGCGTGATGTTGAGGCGCTCGGCGGTCCGGTTGAAGCTGCGCGTTTCCATCAGGTCAAGAAAGGTCTCGATCAGGTCAACCTGCATTTGTGTCGCTCCTTGCTCCTCCCCGCCAATCTAATCGAATTCTTCGATCAATAAAGCTGAATCGCCGCGCTTGATGGCGTCAGGCTTCCCCGTCAAAGATCGCCGTAACAGAGGGAGCCAGCATGTCGAATTTGCCGTCTCACGCACGTGTCGTGATCATTGGTGGGGGAGCCGTCGGCGCCTCCTCGCTCTACCATCTTGCCAAGGCCGGTTGGACCGACTGCGTGCTTGTTGAAAAGAACGAGCTCACGGCCGGCTCCACCTGGCATGCGGCCGGCAACGTGCCGACCTTCTCCTCATCCTGGTCGATCATGAACATGCAGCGCTATTCGGCTTCGCTCTATCGCGACCTGGGAGCGCTCGTCGATTACCCGATGAATTATCATGTGACGGGATCCATCCGCCTCGGCCATTCGAAGGAGCGGCTGCAGGAGTTCAAGCGCGTCGTCGGCATGGGCCGCTACCAGGGCATGGACCTCGATATATTGACGCCCGAGGAAATGCGCAGCCGCTATCCCTTCCTCGAAACGCATGACTTGACCGGCGCGCTTTACGATCCCTATGACGGCGACATCGATCCGGCGCAGCTGACTCAGGCGCTCGCCAAGGGCGCGCGCGACATGGGCGCGAAGATCATCCGCTTCTGTCCCGTGACCGGTGCCCGGCGCGAAAGGGATGAATGGGTGGTCGAGACGGCGCAGGGCGAAATCCGCTGCGAATACGTCGTCAACGCCGCCGGATATTATGCCCGCGAGGTCGGGAAGATGTTCGGCCGCGACGTGCCGATGATGGTGATGAGCCATCAATACGTTCTTTTCGACGAGATCCCGGAACTTGCCGCCTGGTCGAAGGAAGCCGGGCACAAGCTGCCGCTCCTTCGCGACGTCGACTCCTCCTATTATCTCCGCCAGGAGAAATATGGCATGAATCTCGGGCCATACGAGAAGAACTGCCGCGCTCACTGGGTGAGGCCCGATGACCCGATGCCGGAGGATTTTTCCTTCCAGCTCTTCCCGGACGACCTTGAAAGACTGGAATGGTATCTGAACGATGCGGTCGAGCGCGTGCCGATCCTGGGGACGGCAGGTCTTTCGCGCGTCATCAACGGACCTATTCCCTATGCGCCGGACGGCAATCCGCTGATCGGGCCGATGCCCGGCGTGCCGAACGCCTTCGAGGCCTGCGTCTTCACCTTCGGCATCTGCCAGGCGGGCGGGGCCGGCAAGGTGCTCGCCGAATGGGTGACCGAAGGCCGGACCGAATGGGACATGTGGTCCTGCGACCCGCGCCGTTACACGGACTATACCGACCAGGACTATTGCATCGCCAAGGGGATGGAGATCTACGGCCACGAATATGCGATGCATTTCCCGAAGCACTACTGGCCGGCCGGGCGCGGCAGGAAGCTCTCGCCGATCCATGATCGCGTTGCGGCGCTTGGCGCGCAGTTCAAGCCCTATAACGGCTGGGAACGCGCCATGTGGTACGCGAAACCCGGCGACGACACGTCAGAGGCTGCGACGCAGACCTGGGGAAGGGAAGGCCCCTGGGCGAAGCGGATCGAGGAGGAGTGCCTGGCCGTGCGCGATGCCGCCGGCATTCTCGACCTGCCGGGCTTTTCGCGCTTCCGGCTGAAGGGGGAGGGCGCGCGCGACTGGCTCTCCGGCCTCATCACCGGCCGCGTACCGAAGCCCGGCCGCATCGGGCTGGCCTATTTCGCCGACGACAAGGGCCGCATCCTCACCGAAATGTCCGTCATGGCGATCGAGGAGGATTTCTTCTTCCTGATCACCGCGGCGACGGCGCAGTGGCATGATTTCGAGTGGCTGCAGAAGCATCGCCCGGCGGACGCCGCCTTCACGCTGGATGACGTGACGGTGAAATTCGCCTGCCAAATCCTGACGGGGCCGAAATCGCGCGCGATCCTGGCCGAGGTCTCGGACGCCGACCTTGCGAAGGGGTGGCTGACGCATCAAACGGCGCAGATCGCCGGCCGCTATTGCCAGCTCGTGCGGGTCTCCTTCGCGGGCGAACTCGGCTGGGAGATCCACACGAAAGTGGAGGATACCGCCGCGGTCTTCGATGCCGTTTGGGAAGCCGGGCAGAAGCACGGCCTCAAGCCCTTCGGAATGGAAGCGCTCGACAGTCTGCGCATCGAGAAGGGTTACCGCGCCTGGAAGGGCGATCTCTCCACCGATTACACGGTTTTGCAGGGCGGGCTCGAACGCTTCGTCGACTGGTCGAAGCCGGATTTCAAGGGCAAGGCCGCCCTGGAGCGTGAGAAGCAGCAGGGCGTTACGAAGCGCTTCGTGACGCTGACGGTAGAGCCCGGCGATTGCGACGCGCCCTATATGTCGACGCTCTGGTCGGGCGGCGAGGTCGTCGGCGAGACCACGTCCGGAAACTGGGGCTACCGCACCGGCAAGTCGATCGCACTCGGCATGCTGCGCGCCGATCTGGCCGTTCCCGGCCAGGAGGTCGAGGTAGAGATTTTCGGCGACCGCTTCAAGGCCGTCGTCCAGCCGGATCAGCCGCTCTGGGATCCCTCGAATGAAAGATTGAAGGCATGACGAAGCCCATTCCCGCAAAAGCGCGTGTCGTCATCATCGGCGGTGGCGTTTCAGGCTGCTCGGTCGCCTATCATCTGGCGAAGCTCGGCTGGACCGATGTGGTTCTGCTCGAGCGCAAGCAGTTGACCTGCGGCACGACCTGGCATGCGGCCGGTTTGATCGGCCAGCTGCGCGCTTCGCAGAACATGACACGGCTCGCCAAATACTCGGCCGATCTTTACGTGAAGCTCGAGGCGGAAACCGGCATCGCTACCGGCATGCGCCAGAACGGCTCGATCACCGTGGCGCTGACGGAAGAGCGCAAGGAAGAGATCTACCGGCAGGCCTCGCTGGCGCGCGCCTTCAACGTCGATGTACGCGAGATCACGCCCGACGAGGTCAAGGAGCTTTACCCCCACCTCAACGTTGCCGACGTGAAGGCGGCGGTCCACCTGCCGCTCGACGGCCAGTGTGATCCGGCCAACATCGCCATGGCGCTTGCCAAGGGTGCGCGGCAGAACGGTGCGACGATCGTCGAGGGCGTGAAAGTCACCTCGGTGCTGAAGAAAGACGGCCGAATAACCGGCGTCACCTGCGAGCAGAACGGCGAGAGCTTCACGATCGAGACGGAGAATGTCGTCAACTGCGCCGGCATGTGGGGCAGGGAGCTTGCCCGGCAATCCGGCGTCACCGTGCCGCTGCACGCCTGCGAGCACTTCTATATCGTCACCGAGGCGATACCTCACCTCAGCCGCCTGCCGGTGCTGCGCGTGCCGGACGAGTGCACCTACTACAAGGAAGATGCCGGCAAGATGCTGATCGGCGCCTTCGAGCTCA
Organism: Sinorhizobium sp. KGO-5; assembly: GCF_036245905.1. Lineage (NCBI taxonomy): Bacteria > Pseudomonadati > Pseudomonadota > Alphaproteobacteria > Hyphomicrobiales > Rhizobiaceae > Sinorhizobium > Sinorhizobium sp. KGO-5. Next base: position 145,787 of record NZ_BDIZ01000004.1, on the reverse strand, counting down.
AGGCGAAGCCCTGGGGCATGGAAGGCATCCGCGAGGATTTCTGTTTCGACCAGCTGCCGGAGGACTTCGACCATTTCGCCCCGATCCTCGAAATGGCCGTCAACCGCATGCCGATGCTTGAAACGGCGGGCATCCATACCTTCTTCAACGGCCCGGAAAGCTTCACGCCAGACGACCGCTACTATCTCGGCGAGGCGCCGGAGCTCAAGGGCTACTGGGTGGCAGCCGGTTACAATTCGATCGGGATCGTCTCCTCGGGAGGCGCCGGCATGGCGCTGGCGCAGTGGATGAACGACGGCGAGCCGCCCTTCGATCTCTGGGAGGTCGATATCCGCCGGGCGCAGCCCTTCCAGAAGAACCGTTCCTACCTCAAGGAACGGGTCAGCGAGACGCTGGGTCTGCTTTACGCCGATCATTTCCCCTATCGCCAGATGGCGACCGCCCGCGGCGTTCGCCGCTCGCCCATCCACGAACATCTGAAGGCGCGCGGTGCCGTCTTCGGCGAAGTGGCGGGATGGGAGCGGCCAAACTGGTTCGCAAGGGACGGCCAGGAGCGCGAATACCGCTATTCGTGGAAACGGCAGAACTGGTTCGAAAACCAGCGGGAGGAGCATCTCGCCGTCCGCAATGGGGTTGGCCTTTTCGACATGACCTCCTTCGGCAAGATCCGCGTCGAGGGCCGCGATGCGCTCGCCTTCCTGCAGCGGCTTTGCGCCAACGAGATGAATGTCGACCTCGGCCGTGTCGTCTACACCCAGATGCTGAACGCCCGCGGCGGCATCGAGAGCGACCTGACCGTCACGCGGCTTTCGCAGACCGCCTTCTTCCTCGTCGTGCCGGGGGCCACGCTGCGGCGCGATCTTGCCTGGCTGCGAAAACATGTGCGCGACGAGTTCGTGGTGATCACCGACGTCACCGCTGCCGAAAGCGTGCTCTGCGTCATGGGGCCAAGGGCACGCGAGCTCATGCAGAGGGTGAGCCCGAATGATTTTTCCAACGAGGCGCACCCCTTCGCCACCGCCCGCGAGATAGAGATCGGGATGGGCATCGCGCGCGCCCACCGTGTCACCTATGTCGGCGAACTCGGATGGGAACTTTACGTCTCCACCGACCAGGCGGCGCATGTGTTCGAGACGCTCGAACTGGCGGGGGCCGATGTCGGGCTGAAGCTCTGTGGCCTTCATACGCTCGATAGCTGCCGGATCGAGAAAGCCTTCCGGCATTTCGGCCACGATATCACCGACGAGGATCATGTGCTCGAAGCGGGGCTCGGCTTTGCGGTAAAGTCCGGAAAAGGCGAGTTCATCGGCCGCGAGGCGGTGCTCGCCAAGCGCGACGAGGGTCTTTCGCGCCGGCTGGTGCAGTTCCGGCTTTCAGATCCGGAGCCGTTGCTCTTCCACAACGAAGCGATCGTGCGCGACGGAGAGATCGTCGGCACGATCACGTCGGGCAATTACGGCCACCATCTCGGGGGTGCGATCGGGCTCGGCTATGTGGCCTGCCAGGGTGAAAGCGAGGCCGATGTGCTGGCTTCCGCTTACGAGATCGAAATCGCCGGAACGCGGGTCAGGGCCGAGGCTTCGCTGAAGCCGATGTACGACCCGAAGGCGGAGCGGGTGCGGGCCTGAAAAGACTGCCCCATACGCCTGCCGGCACTTCTCCCCGTTTTGACGGGGGAGAAGGGAGATGCCGTGCAGCCCACCCCCCGGGTGCGAAAACCGAGGGAGAGAGGCAAAGAACAGACGACGACAGCGCCATTGGGAGATGAATGATGGCTGAGGAATGCGCAGTTGCGGCTTCGAGACGGTCCGGCGGACGGGCGGCGCGCGTTGCGCTTCGTTCGTCGCCGCTCGCCGAAAACATCCGCCCCGTTCGTCCGGGCCTTTCCGGCGGACAGTACAAGCCGCTGACGGAGGCCAACGTCAGACGGATTCACGAGGCGGCGCTCGATGCGCTGGAACAGATCGGCCTTGCCAACGCGCCGCGCTCCGGCGTCGAGATCATGACCGGCGCGGGGGCTATCCTCGGCGAGGATGGACGACTCCGCTTCCCGCGTGCACTGGTCGAGGACATGCTGGCCATCGCCGCGCGCGACATCACCCTTTACGCGCGTGATCCGAAACAGGATCTCGAACTCAGCGGTACGCGCGTCTATTACGGTACAGCGGGCGCGGCGGTTCACGTGGTCGACGTCGAGAAGCGCGAATACCGCGAATCGACCGCCAAGGATCTCCTGAACGCGGCGCAGCTCGTCCATCACCTGGACAATGTCCATTTCTTCCAGCGAGCCATGGTCTGCCGGGACGTTTCAGACAATTTTCTGATGGACATCAACACGCTCTACGCCTGCTGCGCCGGGACGACGAAGCATGTCGGCACGAGCTTCTCCGATCCGTCGCATGTGGAGGGTTGCTTCGACCTCATTCACATGATCGCAGGCGGCGAGGACAAGTGGCGGGCGCGGCCCTTCGTTTCGAACTCGAACTGCTTCGTCGTACCGCCGATGAAGTTCGCCGAGGAAAGCTGCATTACCATGGAGAAGTGCATCCGCGGCGGCATGCCCGTCCTGCTGCTATCCGCGGGACAGGCTGGGGCGACTGCCCCGGCGCCGCTCGCGACCGCAATCGTGCAGGCGGTTGCCGAGTGCCTTGCCGGCGTCGTCTACGTCAATGCGCTTTCGCCCGGCCATCCGGCGGTCTTCGGCACCTGGCCGTTCGTGTCCGATCTGAGGACGGGCGCCATGTCCGGCGGCTCCGGCGAACAGGCTCTGCTGACCGCCGGCTGCGCGCAGATGCACCAGTTCTATCGCCTGCCCGGCGGCGCCGCCGCCGGCATCGCGGATGCGAAGCTTCCCGATATGCAGGCCGGCTGGGAACAGGCGATTTCCAACGTGATGGCGGGGCTTTCGGGGCTCAACATGGTCTACGAGGCGGTCGGCATGCATGCATCGCTCCTCGGCTTCTGCCTGGAGTCGCTGGTGCTCGGAGACGACATGCTCGGCCAGGTGCAGCGCTGCATCCGCGGCATCGACGTAACGGAGGATTCGGTTTCGCTCGAGACCATGCGTTCGGTCTGCCTCGACGGCCCCGGCCACTATCTCGGCCATCCGCAGACACTCGGGCTGATGCAGACGGAATATATCTATCCGGCCGTCGCCGACCGCACGAGCCCGAAGGAATGGGTCGAGATCGGCCGGCCGGATCTCGTCGCCCGCGCGATCGAGAGGAAGAACCGCATCCTGGCAGACGCTGCCCCGTCGCTGATCTCGGCGGAGGCCGACCGGGCGATACGGGAGCGGTTCGGCATCTTTTGTTGACGTGTCGATTCGCCGTCAGCGTCGACCGGCACCTCTGACCTCGCTTACCCTATAGGTCCATTTCGGCGCAGTCGGCGCTTCATCCGGCCTGTAGGGGAAGGTCAGGAACGTCTCGAATGGGCGGTTCTGGCCGCCCGGCACCCGGAGCAGGATGAGAGCCGTATCCTCGCCGATACGTGTGCAGGCATCCTGCGGGCAGTCCTCGAGCGTCACCGTGAGGCGGAAATATTCGAGCGTGACGTCCGACGCATTGGCTGCGGTGCCACGGACCCGAAAGGTGCGCTCGGTTTCGTTCGGTTCGAACGCCATGTCCCGCAGGGTGATGTCGGCGACGGTCAGCCCGGCGGCGGGCCGGCTCGGGGCCGGCTCCGGGGCTTTGTCCGGAGCAGCTTCGTTCAGCCAGACGAGAAAAGCGACGCTGAGCCCCAGCGCAACCGCAATGGACAGGACCGGCTCGATCCAGCTGCGGAAGCGACCGTAACGGGCCGCGAGATACACGATCGCCAAGCCCAACGGTAACGCAATCAGCCACGCCATGAAGTTCCTCCTGCGAGAACCTTATATAGGGCGAGGCGGCGCTGGCAATCTTTGGGGTACGCCCGGCCGACACTCTTCTGCCAATCCGGGGCAGGTTCAGCCGGCGGTCATTTCTTCAAACTGATCCAGTAGGTGCCCTCGAAGGGAACTGCAGCGAAGCGCCGGTCGATTTCGGCAAGCGTCGCCGCGGGATCGACGTCGGGGAAGAGGTCGGGGCGAAGCCAGGAGGCAAAGGCTTCCGCTGCGACGATGTTCAGCGGAACGGCGTTGAAGAAATTCCAGAGGCCGTGCACCCGCCCGTTGCGGACGGCCGCGATGCTCTCCATCACCGGTTTGTCCACGGCCTGCGCCAGGGTCCGCTCCGCCTCTTCGGCCTTGACGCCGGGCCCGATCGAAAAGCCGCTATATTTCCCGCCCGGCGACGAGGTGGCGATATAGACGTCCGGGTTTTCGGCCATGACGGCTTCCGCGTTCATCATGCCGCCCGGGCGCGGCAGCGCGCCCTCGGCGATGTTGCGGCTGCCGGTGACGGCGATGAATTCGCCCAATCCGCCGACGCCGTAGGCCCAGCAGCAACGGTCTGGCGCGGGAAACGCTTCCATGAGGACTTTAGGGCCGGCCTCGGAACTCTTGGCGACGCGATCGCGGATGCGGGCAAGACGTTCCTCATAGAAGCGGGCGAACTCCTCCGCCTGTTCTTCTCTCTCGAAGACCCTGCCGAGGAGACGTATGTTGGCAGGCGTGTTTTTGAGAGCTTCGTTGTTGAAGTCCACGACGATGACGGGCACGCCGGTGCTCTCGAGGTATTCCATCGCACGCTGGCCCGCTTCCGTATCCGCCTGCCAGTTGGCGAGAACCGCAAGATCGGCCTTCAGCGTCAGGATCGTTTCGAAGGAAAGGCCCGGTCCGCTGCCGTCATCGATCAGCGGCACGTCTGCGAGTTTCGGAAACTTGCGAACGAAGCTCTCATAGATTTCCGGATTGTCGCCTTTCATGTCGCCGGACCAGCCGGCGAGCAGACTTACCGGGTCCGGATGGATGAGCGAGAGGGCGACGAGATTGAAGCCGCTGCCGAGAAGCACCGCCTTGGGGGGCGCGGGGATCGTTACCTGTCTTCCGACTGCGTCCGTGACCGTGATCGGCCACTGTGCCTGCGCCAGCGCGGCGAACGGGAAGAAGAGGATCGACAGGAGGGCAATGGCCTGAAGGAAGAGGCCGCGGCGGCGTGGGAATGGACGAGACAAGCTATTGTTTCCTTTGGCTTGGAAGGGCGCAGAGGCTGCCGCAGCTCGGAATGCCGGGGAGGAGATATCTCAGACAGCAGATCTTGCGCCGACAGACGCGCGTCCCGTCCTCTTCCTCCTGACGCAGACAGTCGAAGAAAGGATTGGGAGCGCCGTTGGGCATCAGACGGCAGCCGACCATGGCATCGGCCTGGTCGCTCATGGGGTCGGTCCCCGCGGTTCGAAGCGCATAATCGATGTAAACGGCGGCATTGTTCCAGGCGAGCCTCGGCGATATGCCGCCGGCTGCCTTGAGATGCGGGACCACCTTGGCAAGATGCTCGTCCATGAGCGAGCCGATCAGGGCGAAGATGTCACGCCCGTCATCGTCGCGCCACTGACCTGCCGTCGCGACCCCGAAGGCGCGGGGCAGCCCGTCGTCCGAGAGCGCCACCGTCATTTGGTCGAAATCCGCCGGCAGCGCCTGGTGGTCCAGCACCCGGGCGACGACATAGGGGATGGTCAGGGCCGAGAAATAGTAGAGCGACCACATGGAGGCGACGGCGCGGCGGTCGGTGCCGCCGGAGGCCTCGGCATAGTGCGAGAGCGTCCGGTCGAAGGCGCCGGAAGCGAAAAATTCCGGCAGCGAAATGCCGTCGGAAAGATTAGCCGACAGCATCATCTTCTCGTTGCACCAGGCATGCGGGCCGGCAAAGGCCGCCGACAGACCTTTCGGCTCGTCGATTACCGCCACGCTTCCATGCCCGGCTGTTGTCATGAGCTCACCAGTTGTAACGCAGCGAGCCGATGACCATGCGGCCCTGATCGCGGTGGCAGTAACCGGCAGTGCACACGGCCTCGCGGCGGTCGAAGAGATTGGTGGCATTCACCTGCAGATGCAGACCCTCATATTTCGGGTCGATCGCTGCGAAGTCGTAGCCGACAGAAGCATCGAAGAGAACGCGCGAACTATTCTTGAAGGTGTTTTCGTCATTACCGTAACTCGATCCCACGAAACGCGCGCCTCCACCCAGGCTGAACCCGTAAAACGGGCCATCTTCCGGCAATGTATAATGAGCCCAGATCGATGCCATATGCTGTGGTGCGGAAGATACATAGTTGCCGATCGTGCCTTCGGGGCCCTGAATGATCTTGACGTCGGTATAGGCGTAAGAAGCGATAAGCGAAAGGCCGTTGTCAAGGCTGGTGTTCGCTTCGATTTCGAAACCGCGCGAACGCAGTTTGCCGCGCTGGACCTGTATGTTGGTGACGCCGTCGGCCTCGAAATAAAGGCCATTCTTCTGATCGATGTTGAAGAGAGCGGCGGTGATCAGCGTATTGCTGTTCGGCAGGAGGTACTTGACGCCGACCTCCTGTTGTTCGCTCTCGGTCGGTTTGAACGGCTGGTGCGTTTCCTGGTTGGTGCCGGCATTGGGTGTGAAGGCCGTCGAGTAGCTTATATAGGGCGCCAGTCCGAAGTCGGTCTGGTAGGTGAGCCCTATGCGGCCGGAGAACTCCTTGTCCTTCTGCGAAACCGACGTCAGCGAATCGCTGGCAAGGTCGGTAGTGTCCGTATCGGTCGATACCCAGTCGTAGCGCCCGCCCACCGTCAACGTCCAGGCGTCGTAGCGGATCTGGTCTTGCAGATATGTGCCGAGCTGCCACTGGTCCTGGACCGTACGCGTGTTGAAGTCGATCGCGTCGACCGGACGCCCCTGCGTCGGATTGTCGGTATCGAGCGGCGGCGACACGCCGCGTCCGTCGAGCGCACGGAAACGCAGTTTCGTATAGTCGACCCCCGCAAGCAGCGTATGCTCCAGAGCGCCGGTGTCGAATTTGGCTTCGAGCTGGTTGTCGATCACGAACGCCGTCAGCCGCTCGTCATAGGTGCCGGCGGCGCTGTCGAGCAAAGTCGGGTCGTCAGCGTTCGGGGCGTAGGCGAAGTCCCAGTCGGCGTCGATGTTCAGCGTGGATACACGCGCATTCTGCCGGAAGACGAAGGTGTCGTTGAGCCGGTGCTCGAATTCGTAGCCGATGCGTCCCTGCTTCTGTATCGAATCGTTGAAGTCGGGGTTGCCGGCAAATATGTCGGTCACTTCGCTGGTCAGCGGGTCGTTGTAATAGGTCGCGGTGCCTCCGGTCTTGGTGCGCGAATACTCGCCGAGAACCGTCAGCTTCGTGTCTTCGTCCGGCTTCCAGGTGAATGCCGGTGCGATATAGGCGCGGTCGTCCGCAAGGCCGACCTGCTCGGTGTCGGCATCGCGCAGCAGGCCGGTCAGGCGATAATAGACCGGGTCGGTCTCGTTCGCCGGGCCCGAGAAGTCGAACTGGCCCTGATAGCGGTCGTGACTGCCGTATTGGACCTGCACCTCTCTCAGCGCATCTTCCGTCGGCCGCTTGGTGATGAGGTTGTAAAGACCGCCGGCGCCCGTTGCACCGTAGAGGGCCGATGAGGGTCCGCGCAGGATCGAAACGCCTTCGAGCCCGTAGGGTTCGTTCTTGAAGACCGAGTCGACAGCCGCCGGCTGGCGGAGATTGTCGCGGAAGATGCCGGTAAAGGTTACGTCGAAACCGCGGACGAAGAATGCGTCGAAGCGAGGATCGAAACCATAGGCGCCGACGCGCGTGCCCGGCGTATAGGCGAGCGTCTCCAGCAGCGTCTGCGGGTTGCGATCCTTCAATTGCTGTTCGGTCACCGTAGAAATCGATTGCGGAGTCTCGAGGAACGGCGTGTCGACTTTGGCGCCCGTGGCGCTGCTGATGCCGACATAGCCTTCGGCCGTGATCACGCCGCCACTGCCGTTGACCACCAGCGTTTCGAGCTCGGTCGAATCGCCGCCGGAAGCGGTTTCCTGCCCTGCTTGCTGCGCCTGGGCCGTGGCGACAAGGGCGAGGGCGGACGTTCCGGCGAGGGCAGCGCGAATGAGGGGCAGGAGGAAGGCGGATTTGGAGGGCATGCAACGCAACCTTACAGAGATGTATGTTATGTTCTATAAGGTGACCTATTCACTCATGATTGTTGCGGGCGCAAGCTCTTTTCATGACTTTTTCAGTCATGTTCCGGAAGTATGTGTGAAAAGTGCAACATCGGCGAATGCGCGGGCAGGGGAGCAGCCGGCCCGTGAGGGTTTGGATGGGCAAGTGGAGTGCGACGCGGCATGCCCCCCCAGAGCATTTCAACGTTTCATGGAAACATTGAAATGCTCTAACCGATTGATCCAACCCACTTCCGGACGGAAACCGTTACACCCTTTTCCTGGAAGCGCTCTTACCTCTCTCGAGGAAGCGAGGGACCGGGGCGAGGCTGCCGCGGGCCGCCTCGCCGGACCGGCGGCAGAAGGTCGCCGGCAGGCGGATGAGGGGCGCGGAAAATTCAGCCGTGATTGATCATGATGTGACGGACGGCGGTGTAGTCCTCCAGCGCATAGACCGACATGTCCTTGCCATAGCCCGACTGCTTGATGCCGCCATGCGGCATTTCGTTGGTCAGCATGAAATGAGTGTTGATCCAGGTGCAGCCATATTGCAGGCGGGATGCCGCTCGCATCGCCTTGCTGATGTCCTTCGTCCAGACCGAGGAGGCGAGGCCATAATCGCTGTCGTTCGCCCAGGCCACGGCATCGTCCTTGCCGGTGAAGCGCGTGACGGAGACGACCGGGCCGAAGACTTCGCGGCGGACGATCTCGTCCTCCTGAGTGGCGCCCGCGACGACCGTCGGTTGGAAGAAGAAGCCTTGCTCGCTGCCCGTGCCGCCGCCGGTGGTGATCTCGATGTGCTTCTGATCGGCGGCCCTTTCGACGAAGCTTGCCACGCGGTCGCGCTGGCGCCTGGAGATCAGCGGACCGATCTCGTTTTCCGTGTCGTCGTCGAGATTGTAGCGGATGGTCGAGACGGCCGATGTGAGGTCGGCGACGAGTTTCTCGTAGATTCCGGCTTCGGCATAGATGCGGCAGGCGGCGGTGCAGTCCTGTCCGGCATTGTAGTAGCCGAAGGTGCGGATGCCGTTGACCACCGCCTCGAGGTCGGCGTCGTCATAGACGATGACCGGCGCCTTGCCGCCGAGCTCGAGATGGGTGCGCTTCACCGTCTTAGCGGCGGCCGCGAGCACCTTCTTGCCGGTGGCGATGTCGCCGGTGATCGATACCATGCCGACCTTTGGATGGTTGATCAGCGCATTGCCGACGGTTTCGCCGCGGCCGGTGATGACGTTGACGACGCCTTCGGGGAGAATGTCGGCGAGGAGCCGCGCGAGCTTCAGCGCCGTCAGCGGCGTCTGCTCGGATGGCTTGAAGACGACGGTGTTGCCGCCGCCGATTGCCGGCGCCAGCTTCCAGGCCATCATCATCAGGGGATAGTTCCACGGCGCGATCGAGCCGACGACCCCGATCGGGTCGCGGCGGATCATCGACGTATGGCCCGGCAGATACTCGCCCGCCGTCGGCGCATGCAGATTGCGCACCGCGCCGGCGAAGAAGCGCCAGCAGTCGATGATCGCGGGCAACTCGTCGTTCTTCACCGCATTGATCGGCTTGCCGCAGTTCAGCGCCTCCAGCGCGGCGAATTCGTCGGCTTCTTTCTCGATAGCCTCGGCGACCTTCAACAGGGCGTTGGAGCGTTCGGCCGGCGTCGTCTGCGACCAGCCGACGAAGGCGCGCTCGGCAGCGTCGACGGCGGCGTCGATCTGCGCGTGGGAGGCCTCGGCGAGGTCGATGATCCCGGCGCCCGTCCTCGGATTGAGAATGTGTTCCTCGGCCTCGGTTCCGGCTTCGAAGCGCGATCCGATCAAGAGCTGGGTGTCCATGTCTGTTCTCCCTTCAAGTGCGAAATGTCATTTGCCGGCGCCGGCGATCTGGTCGCTGTCGCGGGTCAGGTAATACGCGCCGAGGATCGGCAGGAAGGTGGCCATCACGACGACCATGGCGACGACGTTGGTCACCGGGCGCTGACGCGGGCGGATCAGCTCTTCCAGCATCCAGATCGGCAGGGTCGATTGCTGCCCGGCCGTGAAGGTCGTCACGATCACCTCGTCGAAGGAAAGCGCGAAGGCGAGCATGCCCCCGGCGAGCAGGGCCGTGCCGATGTTCGGCAGGATCACGTAGCGGAAGGTCTGGAAACCGTCGGCGCCGAGATCCATGGAAGCCTCGATCAGCGAGCCGGAAATCCGGCGGAAACGGGCGACCGCATTGTTGTAGACGACGACGATGCAGAAGGTCGCGTGGCCGAGCACGATGGTCCAGAAGGAGAAGGGGATGTCGGCCATGGAGAAGGCCGAACGCAGCGCAATGCCGGTGATGATGCCGGGAAGCGCGATCGGCAGGATAACGAGGAGCGAGATCGTCTCCCGGCCGAAGAAGCGGGTCTGGCTGACGGCCGCGGCGCACAGGGTGCCGAGGACGAGGGCGACCGCCGTCGCGATCGAGGCGACCTTGACGGAGAGCGTCAGCGCCGCCCAGACATCCGGCCGGTTCCAGGCGACGGCGAACCATTGCGTGGTGAGCCCCGGCGGCGGAAACTGGTAGCTCTTTTCCTCGGTGGTGAAAGCGTAGAGAAAAATCAGCAGGATCGGCAGATGCAGGAAGGCGAGCCCGGCGGCGGCAGCGATCTTCAGACCCAATGGAGCGGAGTTCGCCTTCTCAGAGCGCATCGAAGGCCCCCATGCGTTTGGCCATCCAGAGATAGGCGCCCATGATGACGATCGGCACGACCGTGAAGGCGGCCGCGAGCGGAATGTTTCCGGCGGTGCCCTGCTGCGCGTAGACGGCCTGACCGATGAAGAGCCGCGACGAGCCGACGATCTGCGGAATGATGTAGTCGCCGAGCGTCAGCGAGAAGGTGAAGATCGATCCGGCGACGATGCCCGGCAGCGCGAGCGGAAAGAGCACATGGCGGAAGGTCTGGGCGGGCGTTCCGCCGAGGTCCGACGAGGCTTCGACCAGATTGGCCGGCACGCGCTCGAGCGCCGCCTGGATAGGCAGGATCATGAACGGCATCCAGACATAGACGAAGACGATGAAGGTGCCCGTATAGCTGACCGACAGCGAGTTGCCGCCGACCACCGGAAGAGATAACCAGGCATCGATCAGCCAGAGAAGGTTCAGCTTTGCGAAGAACCAGGTCAGGATGCCTTCCTTGGCGAGGATCAGCTTCCAGGCATAGATCTTGACGAGATAGCTCGACCAGAGCGGCAGCATGACGGCGAGATAGAAGAGCGCCTTCCATTTCCCGCGCGCGTAGCGGGCGGCGTAATAGGCGATCGGAAAGGCAATGAGCGCCGAAACGAGCGTCACCAGAGCGGCCATCGAGACGGTGCGGATGATGATGTCGAGATTGGCTTCGCTCAAGAGCTGACGATAGGTCGCAAGCGTGAACTCGTAATTTATGAGCCCGGAGAAGTCGTCGATCGAAAAGAAGCTCTGCAGCAGCAGCGCGAAGAGCGAACCGAGATAGACGATCCCGAGCCAGAGAAGCGGCGGTGCGAGAAAGATCGCCAGCAGCACATGCGGGTGCCGCCAGAAAAAATCCGAAAGGCGGCCGGCCGGGCTGCGGCGCTGCGGAAGAATGATGCTTTCGGCGACAATTGTCATGCGTCCTCCATCGGGTGGAGGTCGTGCGCGGCGAAGCTGATCGTGACCGGACTGCCGACCGCGGGAACGCGACGCGCCGCCGGGCTCGCCACGGCGATGCGGGCACCTTCGACGTCGATCACGATGCGGTTGGTGGCGCCGAGGAAGCTCTGCGAAGCGACGGTGCCGGAAAGGCTCAGCGCTCCGTCGCTCGGCGGCGCGAGGGTGACGGCCTCCGGGCGGAGGCTCGCGAAGGAAGCCTTCAGTCCCAATCTGCGGCAGAGGTCCTCCGAAAGCACGTTGGAGGAGCCGACGAAATCGGCGACGAAACGGGTCTGCGGGCGGTTGTAGACTTCTTCCGGGCTTCCGAGCTGCTGAATACGGCCCTCGTTGAAGACGGCGATCCGGTCGGCCATCGACAAGGCTTCGCCCTGATCATGGGTGACGAAGACGAAGGTGATGCCGAGGGACTTCTGCAGCGTCTTCAATTCCTCCTGCATCTGTTCGCGAAGCTTCAGATCGAGCGCGCCCAACGGCTCGTCGAGAAGCAGAACCTTGGGCTTGTTGACGAGCGCGCGGGCGAGCGCCACGCGCTGGCGCTGGCCGCCGGAAAGCTGTCCGGGCCGGCGCGTGCCGTAGCCCGGAAGCTTCACCATGGCGAGCGCATCCTCGGCCGCCCTGCGGCGCTCCTCGCGTCCGACGCCCTTGACCATCAGGCCATAGGCGACGTTGTCGAGAATGGAGAGATGCGGGAAGAGTGCGTAGTCCTGGAAGACGGTATTGACGCTTCGCCGGTACGGCGGCACGCCTTCGGCAGTCTCGCCGAAGATCTCGATATGGCCTCCGGTCGGCTGCTCGAAGCCTGCCATCAGCCTCAGGCAGGTGGTTTTGCCAGAGCCCGACGGACCGAGCATCGCGAAGAACTCGCCCTCGGCGATCGCAAGGTTCAAGCGATCGACGGCACGGACGGCGCCGAAATAGCGGGAAACATTGTCGAAGAGGACGGCGGTCATAGGAATGCTCCAGGTAATTGTTGCCCCTCATCCGCCTGCTGGCACCTTCTCCCCGCTTGCGGGGAGAAGGGACTCGCGGCCGGTGCCTCGCCTGTATTTCGGGGCGAAGGCTTTGCGGAGGCGTTCCCTCTTCCCGCGAGCGGGAGACGGCCAGGATGAGGGGCGACGCTTGCGACGCTGTTGAGACCGGCTTACCGCCCGCCGATGACGCCGATATAGTCGGAGACCCAGCGATGATAGGGCACGCATTCGCCCTGGCTTTCACATTTCGTCACGGGCGTCTTCCAGAACTTGACCTTCTCGAAGTCGTCATAGCCGTTGGTCTTGCAACCCTCGTCGGTCAGAAGATCGTTGCCCTTGCAGGCGGCACCGACCGAGGGATTGGCGCCGAACCAGGCGGATACATCGCCCTGGACCTTCGGCGAGAGCGAATGCTCCATCCACATATAGGCACAGTTCGGATGCTCGCTGTCGGCATGCAGCATGGTCGTATCGGCCCAGCCCGTCACGCCTTCTTCCGGGATGACGGAAGCGATCGGCTGCTTCTCCGCTTGCATCAGGTTGACTTGGAAGGGCCAGGAGCCGGAGGCGACGACGCCCTCGTTCTTGAAGTCGTCGATCTGGATCATCGCGTCGTGCCAGTAGCGGCCGACGAGGGTGCGCTGGGTGCGCAACAGATCGAGTGCGGCCTTGTACTGATCTTCGTTGAGCTCGTAAGGATCCTTGATGCCGAGATCGGGCTTGTGCGCCATCAGGTAGTTGGCGGCGTCCGCGACATGGATCGGGCCGTCATAGGCCTGGACGCGGCCCTTGTTGGACTTGCCGTCGGGCAGCGTCATCTCCTCGAAGACGACTTTCCAGCTCTTCGGCGGCTGATCCTTGAAGGCCTCGGTGTTGTACATCAGCACGTTCGGGCCCCAGACATAGGGGGTGCCGTAATGGACGCCGTTGGCGGTGTGCCACGGGGCGTTCTGCATGCGTTCGTCGATCGTTTTCCAGCTGGGGATGAGATCTGTATTGATCGGCTGGACGCGCTTTCCAGCCACGAGGCGCAGCGATGCGTCTCCGGAGGCCGTCACCAGGTCGAAACCGCCTTCGTTCATCAACGCGACCATTTCGTCGGAGGTCGCCGCCGTCTTGACGCTGACCTTGCAACCCGTCTTCTTCTCGAAATCGGTGACCCAGTCGTAGTTCTTGTCGGTCTCGCCGCGCTCGATATAGCCCGCCCAGGCGACGATCGAGAGCGCACCTTCGCCCTGACCGAGCTCTTTCAGCGGCTCCTGCGCCAGCGCGGGGGCGGCGAGGCCCAGCGACAGGGTAAGTGCCGTGCAGGATTTCAGGATCTGCTTCATCGGAAGTCTCCCCAGTTTCATGCCGTTAGCGGCTTTGTTCCCGGATCGAAGCGTGCCTTGGTTTCTCCGTATTCGCAAATTCATTAATCAGAATGCCGATATCGGGATTTCCGATATCGCGGTTCATCGCGGGCGGGCGCTGCGCAGCGCTTCGGCCACGCCGACGAAATCGCGCGCGGACTGGGGCAGGCTCGAACCCTTGCGCCAGACCATGCCGACCTGCACGACCGGCAGCGCCCCGGAAACGTCGCGGCTTTCAATCCGGTCGCCTTCGAGCGACCAGGGGCGGTAGACGAGATCAGGCAAAAGCGCGATGCCGGCACCGGTCGCGACCAGGCTTCTGACCGCCTCCACGGAGCGGGTGCGGAAGGCGACATGCGGACGCGCGCCGAGCGCCGTCAGGAGTTTGCCGGTATTCTCCTCGATCTCGTCCACCGTCAACATGATCAGTGGTTCTCTTGCGATATCCTCGACCGAGATGATGTCGGCGCTGACGAGCGGGTGGCCGATCGGCAGCCACAGTCGGTAAGGGGAGGTTTCCAGGATTTCCGCCTGCAGCGCCATGCGGTCGCGCAGGTTCGAAATGACCATCACGGCGACGTCGAGCTCGCCGCCGATCAGCAGGTGCTCGAGATAGGAGCCGTTGTCCTCGATGGCGCTCACCTCGATGCCGGGGCAGGCGCGGCGGTAGCGGGCAAGCAGGTCGGAGAGCACGTAGCCGGCGACGAGGGACGTGACCCCGAGATTGAGCTTGCCGCCGCGTTCCTCGCGGCTGTCGGAGAAGCTGCGCCGCGCATCGGAGACATCGGCGAGGATCTTGGTCGCGTGGCGCAGAAACTGGTGCCCGTTATGGGTGATCGCAAGGCCGCGGGGGTGCCGGTCGAAGAGTTCGACCCCGAGATCGGTTTCGAGCTCCTTGATTGCCTCGGTGATCGATGATTGAGAGATGGAGAGGTTCTGCGCCGCGCGGGTGACCGAGCCCTGCTCGGCGACGGCGACGAAATATTGCAACTGCCGGAGTGTGAATGCCATGTGCGAATTAACACCGTGCGCCGCAGGGAACGCAAGCACGGCGTGAACTGCGGCAGGGGTGACGCATTTCGTCTCGCACGCCGGAGCGACGCTGTTGAGTTAGAGATTTTCCCGCAGGAGGATCTCGATCCGTATGCGTTCCTGTGCCGCGAGAGGCTCGCGTGCGTCGGTGCGTGCTCTCATAATGCGTATTGCGCTTCGCACGGCGTGGCCGGGATCTTGCGCAATGACGGCATCGACCCGGTCGTCGCGTAGCGCCTCCTCGGTGAAAGGGGTCCGTTCGTGGACGACGACGGCAAGGTTGGTCAGATCGATGTTCGCTCCGATCGCCGTCAGGGGCATGCGCGCTTCCGAACTGAGCACATAAACAGCGGCGATGTTGGCTTGGTTGCCGAGCACGCGGGCGATGACTTCCTTACCCCGCCGCTCGTCGGCATGGGTTTCGATCGATGGCAGAGGCGTGAGATGGGGAAATTGCTCATTGATGACGGTATCGAAGCCGTGCCGACGCTGGATGCTGTCCATCGACTGCATCGTCTCCGCGACCACCATCACCTTGCCGGGCGTGCGACAGGTGAGCCTGCCGATCAGCTTTCCTGCCGTTGCTCCGGCTGCAAAATTGTCCACCCCGACGAAATCCGCCTCGGGCAGCTTTTCCTGGCCCGAGAGAAATTGAACGACCTTGATATTTCTTTCGAGAAGGCGTGCGACGGCATCTCGCACCTGCGGTGATTCCGGAGCCATCAGGGCGACCCCATCGACCTCATGCCCGTCGATGCCGGCGAGATATTTCGCGACCCCATGGGCGTCGTCGACGGGAATCTGGACATAATCGATGTCGATCAGGTCGCCCTTGAGCGCACCCTTCGACTCCTCGACGCGCTCAAGCAATTCACGGAGATAGAGGTCGCCGGATCTGGGAAATACAAACCGGAACCGATAGCTCTTGTTCCGCGCAAGGCTCACTGCGGCGGGGTTTCTAATAAAACCAATCCGTTCAATGGCTTCGTTGACGCTTCTGATCGCCTTCTTGCTCACATGGGGACGGTCGTTCAAAACACGATCCACGGTCGCCAGGCTGACGCCGGCCGCTTCTGCAAGGTCTTTGGCTGTTGGCCGCATGAGGGCTCCTGACGCGATCTGCACAGATCACGTTTCTCGCAAAATCGGAAAAAACGCAAGAATTGACGTGCGCACCTCAAAAATAGCTTGAATTGAGGTGCGCACGTCAATATGACTCTGCTGGCCGTGGCATGCTGGAGGAGCCGCAGGCCACAGAGGCGGCGCGGAGGAGAACAGACCCGCCGGGAAGTTTTTCGCGCCAAGTGCCCGCAAAGGGCGTGTTCAGCCTTCCGATGGGGTCGGAAGGCGAGGGAGGAGGTCCCCGCCATGACATTTCGCAACACGAGATCACTGGCCGCTTTCGGTACGCTTCTGGCTGCCGGCGTCGCATATCCAGGTCAGGCCAGCGCCAAGGACCTGACGCTGTGCTGGGCCGCGTGGGATCCGGCCAATGCGCTCGTCGAGCTCAGCAAGGATTTCGAGGCCCAGAGCGGCATCAAGATGAAGTTCGAATTCGTGCCGTGGCCGAACTTCGCCGACCGCATGCTCAACGAACTCAACTCCGGCGGCAAGCTCTGCGATCTGATGATCGGCGACAGCCAGTGGATCGGCGGCGCGGCGGAGAATGGCCAATACGTCAAGCTCAACGATTTCTTCGACAAGGAAGGGATCAAGATGAGCGACTTCATTCCGGCGACCGTGGTCGGCTACGCCGAATGGCCGAAGAATTCTCCGAACTACTGGGCGCTGCCCGCCTTCGGCGACGTTGTCGGCTGGAGCTACCGGAAGGACTGGTTCGCTCGCCCCGAGCTGCAGGCGGAATTCAAGGAGAAATATGGCCGCGACCTGGCCGTGCCGAAGACCTTCGGCGAGCTGAAGGACATCGCGCAGTTCTTCCAGAAGCGCGAGATCGACGGCAAGACGGTCTATGGCGCGGCGATCTACACGGAGCGCGGCTCCGAGGGTATCACCATGGGCGTCATGGACGTGCTCTACAGCTTCGGCTTCAAATACGAGAACCCGGACAAGCCCTATGAACTGGAAGGCTACGTCAATTCGGCGGAAGCCGTGAAGGGTCTGGAGTTCTATAAGGAACTCTACGATTGCTGCACGCCGCCCGGCCACTCGGATGCCTACATGTCCGAGGACATCGACGCGTACAAGTCCGGCCAGGTCGCGCTGCACATGAACTTCGCCTTCACCTGGCCGGGCATCAATGCCGACGCCAATGTCGGCGGCGAGAAGTCCGGTTACTTCCCCAACCCGGCAGGGCCGGATGGCGCTGCCTATGCGCAGCTCGGCGGGCAGGGCATTTCGGTCGTCTCATCCTCGCAGAAGCAGGAGGATGCGCTCGCCTACATCAAGTGGTTCGCGCAGCCTGAAATCCAGCAGAAATGGTGGCAGATGGGCGGCTACTCGGCGCTCCGGAAAGTCGTCGAGGATCCGGGTTTTGCGACCAGCCAGCCCTATGCGCAGACCTTCCTCGATTCCATGGCCATCGTGCAGGACTTCTGGGCAGAGCCGAGCTACGCCTCGCTGCTGCAGGCGGCGCAGAAACGCTTCCATGACTATGTCGTCGCCGGTCAGGGCTCCGCGCAGGACGCGCTCGACGGTCTCGTCAAGGACTGGACGCAGGTCTTCGACGACGAAGGCAAGTACTGACGTCATCGGCCGGACGCGCGCCTCCCAGCGGGCCAGGGCGCGGCCGGAGCCGGGGATCTGCCCCGGCTCTGCGCCGCCCACGTGCTACAGGGGAATACCAATGCTGAAATCATCCGTGGACCGGGTCGCCGAGGCGACACCGCACGCCATCGCCAGACGCATGCATGGTCTGTCCGACCGTGCGCTCGCCTGGCTCTTCGTCGCCCCGTCGATCGTGCTGCTTCTGGCGGTCAACATCTTTCCGCTCATCTGGACGATCCGGTTGAGCTTCACCAATTTCCGGGTCAACCGGCCCAATGCCGAGGTCGAATTCGTCGGCCTCAAGAACTACCTGAAAATCCTGTCCGACCGGGATATCTGGCTGACCATGCAGGCGACGGCCCATTTTCTGATCTGGACCATCGTGCTTCAGGTCCTGATCGGCTTCACGCTTGCCTATCTCATCAACAAGAAGTTCCGCGGCAACGATCTGTGGACCACGATCATCGTGCTGCCGATGATGCTGAGCCCGGCCGTGGTGGGTAATTTCTGGACCTTCCTCTACCAGCCGCAGATCGGCCTCTTCAACTATGCGGTCGGCTTTCTGACGAGCGCGGACCCCTCCAGCTTCTCGATGATCGGCGACGTGTCGCTCGCCCCCTGGGCCATTATCATCGTGGATACCTGGATGTGGACGCCCTTCGTCATGCTGATCTGCCTTGCGGGTCTGCGCTCCATTCCGCCCAGCATCTATGAGGCGGCCGAATGCGACCGCGCCAGCAAGTGGCGGCAGTTCTGGACGATCACCATCCCGCTCGTCCTGCCCTTCCTGATGCTCGCCGTGCTCTTCCGCGGCATCGAAAACTTCAAGATGTTCGACCTCGTCGTACAGCTGACCGGCGGCGGGCCGGGCTCGATCACCGAACTCACCTCGATCAACCTCAAGCGCGAAGCGTTCGAGAAATGGCGCACAGGCTATGCCTCCGCCTATGCGGTCATCCTCTTCGTCACGGTCTTCGGTCTCGCCTCGATCTATGTCAAAGCGCTGAACAAGGTGAAACAACGATGAGTAGCTATTCCGTCGCCGAGCCGTCGCTCCGGCAGAAATGGTTCGCGGGCTTCCTGGTCGTGGTCTACGCCTTGATCACCATCCTGCCGCTCGCCTGGATCATCGCGACGAGCTTCAAGAGCCCGTCCGACGCCATCGCCTATCCGCCGAAAACCTTCTTCACGCCGACGGTGGAAGGGTATGTCAACGTTTTCACCACGCGTACGCGCCTTTCAGAGGAGCAGCTCCAGGCGCTCGGCGAGCCCACGACCTGGTACGACAAGCTCGTACGCAAGGATGGGCTGGTCATTTCCGGCCCCTCGCGCTTTGCCGAGCGCTTCACAAATTCGGTGATCATCGGCTTCGGTTCCACGGTGCTCTGCATCGTGCTCGGCACGGCCGCCGCCTATGCCTTCTCGCGCTTCAGGGTGCCGCTAAAGGATGACCTTCTCTTCTTCATCCTGTCCACGCGCATGATGCCGCCGATCGCCGTCGCCATCCCGATCTTCCTGATGTTCCGCTCGCTCGGCCTCAGCGATACCCATGCCGGGATGATCCTGCTCTATACGGCGGTCAACCTGTCGCTCTCCGTCTGGCTGCTGAAGGGGTTCATCGACGAGATCCCCGTCGAATACGAGGAGGCGGCGCTGATCGATGGCTACACCCGCTTCCAGGCCTTCTACAAGGTTGTGTTGCCGCAGGCAGCGACGGGCATCGCCTCGACCGCGATCTTCTGCCTGATCTTCGCCTGGAACGAATATGCCTTCGCGGTGCTGTTGACATCCGGCAACGCCCAGACGGCGCCGCCCTTCATTCCCACCATCATCGGCGTCAGCGGCCAGGATTGGCCTGCCGTCGCCGCCGGAGCCACGCTCTTCCTCGTGCCGGTCATGGTGTTCACCATCCTCCTGCGCAAACATCTCCTGCGCGGCCTCACCTTCGGAGCAGTCCGCAAATGACACGATTTCTCAACGGCCTCCGGCATTTCAGGCGCAGCGCCTGGGAAATGCTGGCCTCGGTGCTGATCGCGGCGGGTGTCGTCATGCTGATGCAGCCCTTCGCGCTTGCGCTCTATTCCTGGTCCTTCGTCATAACCCTGCTGGGCACGGTGATGTTCATCATCGTCAGCCATTTCCCGGAGTAGGCCGATGGCGCAAATCAGGATCCAGAATGTGCGCAAGGAGTTCGGCGCCTTTACCGCCGTGCGTTCCTCCACCTTCACCATCGAGGATGGCGAGTTCTTCATGCTGCTCGGCCCCTCCGGCTGCGGCAAGACGACGACATTGCGCATGATGGCCGGCCTCGAATTGCCGACCTCGGGCGAGATATTCATCGACGGAGAGGAGGTCGGCATGAAGCCGGCCAGCCAGCGCGACATCGCCTTCGTCTTCCAGATGTTCGCGCTCTACCCGCATATGAACGTGCGCAAGAACATCTCCTATCCCCTGGTCAGCCAGGGCATGAAGCGCGAGGAGGTAGCGACGCGCGTTGCCGAGGTCGCCCGCATCCTCAAGATCGAGCATATCCTCGACAAGCCCGTCGGCGGGCTCTCAGGCGGCGATCGTCAGCGCGTTGCGCTCGGCCGCGCCATCGTGCGCCGCCCCAAGGCCTTCTTCATGGACGAGCCGCTCGGCGCGCTCGACGCGGAGTTCCGCGAGCACATGGCGGAGGAACTGCGCGCGCTGCACGACCGCATGGGCGCCACCACCGTCTATGTCACGCACGACCAGCTCGAGGCTATGCAGATGGGCGACAAGATCGTCGTCATGAACCATGGCGTCATCGAGCAGTTCGGTCGGCCGCAGCAGATCTACGACTGGCCGGCGACGAAATTCGTCGCCCAGTTCATCGGCTCGCCTTCCATGAATTTCCTCGATTTCGACGGCATGATCGGCATCGGCGGCGACAGCGTCGATCTCGGCGGCGTGAAGATGAAAGTGCCGGCCGCGCGGGAGGGCCGCGCCGGCCGCCTCACGCTCGGCGTGCGGCCGGAGCATGTGAAATTCCGCGACGATGCCGCCTACCGCGGGCGCGTCAGCGCCGTCGAATATCTCGGCACGACGCAGATCGTGACAGTTTCGACCGGTCATGGCGATCTGAAGGCGCGCATTTCCTCAAGCTGCAAGGTGCGGGAGGAGGAGATGGTCGGGCTCGATTTCGATACGCGCACCCTTTCGCTTTTCGATGCTGATAAAGGCAATGCGCTCGTCTCCGAGGCCAATGAGGGAGTGCTGGGTCATGGCTGAGGTCGTCCTTGAAAATGTGACGAAGCGGTTCGGCGGCACGCTCGCGCTCGGCGATGTCTCGCTCCGGGTGCCGGACGGCTCCTTCGTCGTGCTGCTTGGCCCGAGCGGCGCGGGCAAGACAACGACGCTGCGCATGGTCTCCGGTCTCGATGCCCCCGACAGCGGCGAGGTCTTCATCGGCGGCCGCGCCATGAAGGGGCTGTCGCCAGCCGAGCGCAATGTCGCGATGGTCTTCCAGCAATATTCGCTCTATCCACATCTCACGGTCCGCCAGAACCTAGAGTTTCCCCTGAAGTCGCCGCTCCTGAAGACGCCACAGGCGGAGATCGACAGGAAGGTGAAGGAGGTTGCCGAGGTCTTGCAGATCGCCCACAAGCTGGAGAACAAGGCGACCGCGCTTTCCGGCGGCGAGATGCAGCGCGTCTCCATCGGCCGCGCCCTAGTCCGCAATCCGGATATCTTCCTGATGGACGAGCCGCTGAGTTCGCTCGATGCGAAGCTCAGAGCGGACCTGCGCATCGAATTGAAGCGCATCCAGGCGAAGTCAGGCGCGACACTCATCTACGTCACCCATGACCAGATCGAGGCGATGACCATGGCGACCCATGTCGGCGTGCTCAACGAGGGGCGACTGGTGCAGTTCGGTTCGCCGCGGGCCGTCTATGAAGAGCCCGTCAGCGTCTATGCCGCCACCCGTCTCGGCCAGCCGCGCATCAACGTGCTGCCGGCCGATCTCTTCGCCGGCGCTCCGGCGGGCGCAAAGAGCATCGGCCTTCGCCCGGAACACATTGTGCAAGGTGACGGGGAGGAGGCGCTGGTCAAGCGGGTCGAGCATCTCGGCGACCAGACACGCCTGCACCTCACTTTCAAGCGGCATGACCTCATCACCGTCACCGACGCCCACACGCCGCTGAAGGGCGGCGAGACCATTCGGATCCGACCGTCGCAGCCGCTCTATTTCGACGCGGCGGGCATGCGTTTAGCTTAAGGAGATTTTTATGGCGCAATTCATCAACAAGCGCGAAGACGTCGTCACAGAGGCGATCGATGGCGTGCTGGCTCTTTCGGGCGGTGCCCTTACCCGCCTCGACGGCTATCCGCATATCCGGGTCGTCAAGCGCAGCGATTGGGACAAGTCCAGGGTCGCGATCGTCTCGGGCGGCGGCTCGGGCCACGAGCCAGCCCATGTCGGTTTCGTCGGCAAGGGTATGCTGACGGCGGCCGTCTGCGGCGATGTCTTCGCCTCGCCCGGCGTGGACGCCGTGCTTGCCGGTATCCTCGCCGTGACGGGGCCGGCCGGATGTCTGCTCGTCGTCAAGAATTATACCGGCGACCGGTTGAACTTCGGCCTCGCAGCCGAGCGGGCGCGCGCCTACGGCCTCAATGTCTCGATGGTGATCGTCGGCGACGATATAGCGCTTCCCGATCTGCCGCAGGCCCGCGGCGTCGCCGGCACGCTCTTCGTACACAAGATCGCGGGGGCGCTCGCCGAGCAGGGCGCGGACCTCGACACCGTGACGGCCGCAGCAAGGCGTGTCATCGCGGGAACGCGCTCCATCGGTATGTCGCTCGATACCTGCCGCGTGCCGGGCTCCCCGAAGGAGGATCGTATTCCCGAAGGCAAGGCCGAACTCGGCCTCGGCATCCATGGCGAGGCAGGCGTCGAGCAGATCGATTTCGCCGGCGCGCGCGCTTCGGTCGCCACCATGGTGGAGCGGCTGGCTGCGGTGATGGCTGAGGGGCCGCATGTCGCGCTGATCAACAATCTCGGCGGCACGTCGGTGCTCGAAATGTCGGTTCTGGCGCATGATCTCCTCGGCTCGGCCGTCGGCGCGAAGATTACCCATGCCATCGGCCCGGCTCCGCTGATGACCTCGCTCGACATGCAGGGTTTTTCCATCTCCGTCTTCCCGGCTGATGCCGCCGAACTGGAGCTCCTGAAGGCTCCCGTGCCGATCCCCGCCTGGCCGGGCGTTTGCGATGTCCGGCCGGTTGCCGTCGCGGCTCTGCCGGACGGCCTGACGCCGATCATGCCGATCCCGTCAAACCATGCGGCGACGCGCGCTTTCCTGATCGGCTGCTGCGACGTGCTGGTCGCCGCCGAGCAGGATCTCAATGCGCTCGATGCCAAATCCGGTGACGGCGATACCGGCTCGACATTGGCAGGCGCGGCCCGCGCGCTGATCAACGCCGTCGACCGCCTGCCGCTGTCGGATCATACTCAGCTCCTGCGCGCCATCGGCCAGGAACTCAGCCAGACGATGGGCGGCTCCTCCGGTGTGCTGCTCGCGATCTTCTTCGCCGCTGCCGGGGATGGCGCGTCGAGCGGTCTGCCGATTCGCGAGGCGCTGCGGGCGGGGCTTGCCCGAATGCAGGAGATCGGCGGTGCCAGGATCGGCGATCGTACGATGGTCGACGCACTCGCGCCCGCATTGGACGCGCTCGGCCAGGGTATTGCCGCCGCCGCCGCCGCCGCGCGCGAAGGCGCGAACTTCACCGCCACGCTTACCCGCGCGAAAGCCGGTCGCGCGGCCTATATCAATGCCAGACAGCTCGAAGGACACATCGACCCCGGCGCTGAGGCGGTGGCGCGGCTTTTTCAGCATCTGGCACGCTATCCCGGCATCGCTGGTTGACAGCGAGCCGAACGAACGGATCGGCACCGCCTTGACGCCAAGCAGCCGCAGGGATTTCAGCCTGCTCAAGGCTTCCGGCGCTCTCGCATCGCGCCGGAAGGGATGCCGGCCGCCGCCTACAACATCCTCGTTGTCAAAGTTGCCAAACTGACTCTAAGGTGCGGCGAGGGGGGAATGGGATGGATTCGAAAACGACAAAGCCAATGCCGACAGAAGCGGGGATTCGCGCCTTTCACCAACGTTGCGAGGCGTTCTATCCCGCCGATGCGGTCAATGCCTCCGTCGAGCAGCAACGGCAATGGTACGATGCACTCTGCGCCGAATTCGACGCGCCGTCTCCCGAAGGGCTGACCCGGCGGGACGGGCGACTGGCGGGACGAATTCCGGTGCGGTACTACCGTCCGGCAGAGGTCGCGAGCGAGACGCGCGTTCTCTATATCCATGGCGGCGGCTTCGTCGTCGGCTCGCTTGAGAGCCATGATGCGATCTGCGCCGAGCTTGCCCATGGTGCACGGGTCGAGCTGGTGTCGGTAGACTATCGCCTTGCCCCCGAACATCTATGGCCCGCAGCCTTCGAAGACTGCTATGACGTGCTCGAAGCGCTTCTTGCCGATGGGCGTCCGCTCGTCGTCGCCGGCGACAGCGCCGGCGGCAACCTGTCAGCCGGAATCGTACTGAAAGCGAAGGCTGAGGGGCTCGCCGGCATCGTCGGCCAGGTTCTGATCTATCCCGGCCTCGGCGGCGATCTGACGCGCGGCTCCTATATCGAGATGGCCGAGGCGCCGCTGCTTTCCACCGCCGACGTCGACTATTACCGCGAGGTGCTGAAAGCGCCGGCGGATGAGCCGTTTGCGCACCCGCTGAAGGCCGCGGACCTGTCCGGGCTTCCCCCGGCTTATATCACTGGAGCCCATTTCGATCCGCTGCGGGATGATGCGCGCGCCTATGCAGCCCGGCTCGCCCAGGCCGGCGTGGACGTCACCTACCAGGAAGAGCCGCAGATGGTGCATTCCTGGCTTCGAGCGCGCCACATGAGCCCCGGTGCGCGGGACGGCTTCGTCCGTCTCGTGCAAGCTGTGGCACGATTGACCGGCACGGCTTGAGTCGGCGATGAGCGGCGAGACCGATCTCCAGCGGCTGCTTGCAGAAATTGAGCCGGTGCTACATGACGGCGAATATGTCTATTGCACGGTTGAAAGTCGTGCTGCGGCCTGGTTCGCGCTTGAGCCGATCGGAACCTTTCGCGAGAGTGAGGGGATGACGCTCATCCTCGAGCAGGCCCGTGCCGAGGCGGCGGGACTTTCCTATGGGCCGGTGCTGCGGCTGATTACGCTCGGTGTCCATTCCGCACTCGAAGCCGTTGGGCTGACGGCGGCGGTTTCCGGCGCCCTGACGCAGGCAGGCATCAGCGCCAATGTGGTGGCGGCCTATTACCACGACCACATTTTCGTGCCCGCAGCAGATGCAGAAAGAGCCGTCCAAGTGTTGCGGGCGCTCAGCCACGGAAACGCGAGCGCCCGATGAAATTGCCCTGGAATCACTCCCCCCGACAGGTCGCGGGTAGCGGGACGAGGGGCAGTCGCGCCGAGCCTCACATGAAATCCCGCCGGATCCGCTTCTCGAAGCTCTTCTCGAAGATCTTCGTCTCTCCCTCGAAAGCCTCGACCCTGGCGGAGGTGATCCACTCGCTTTGCGTACAGCCGAGGCGGGAGGTCGAGACGGTCTTCAGCGATTGCTGCCCACGCCGCGCAATACACGTCCAGGTCGAAGCGCCCGTCATCGAGTGTGGATCGTCCGGCGCGATCGTCCAGGTTTCTTCGCGGATGTCCTGCGTCGCATTGCCCGTGCCGGGATGCTCGACGAGGCCGGTATTCTCGTAGATCCGATAATGCGTCAGGCCCTTGGTCATGTCGCGTTCGACGGTGCGGCGCGTTTCGGACGGCGAATGCTCGATATAGTGCGGCAACGGGTCGGGATTGGCCGGCTGCGGCACGACGATCTCGCGGTGGTCGCCGAGAAGCGGCAGGGAAAGCGAGACGCTGGCCGTATCGATCGTGACGCCCGGATCGGTCGGCGACGGCAGGATGATCGGCCAATAGGAGGTCGACAGCGACAGGCGTATGCGGTGACCGGCGCGGAAGCGATAGCCGCAGGCATCGAGCACCAGCGTGACGCGCGTCTTGCGGTTCTTCTCCAATGGCACCGGCCTGGCATTGCCGTTGCGGTGCGCCAGGTTGAGGACGCCGAAGGCGACGCGGGTTGCCGTTCCGTCCGGATGGACATCGACGATACGCGCGACGAGATTGGCGGTTTCGGCACTGCAGGAAAGCTCGAGGTCGAGCACCGGCTGGCCGAGATAGTCCTCCGCCTCGAGCAGCGGGCGCGTGTCGAAAGTGAGCGAGCCCGCATCGTCGATGCGCTGGTCGCCGGGCATCTCGGCGTCGGGCTTGAGCGTGAAATACTCACCGGCAGCGGTGCCGGTATCGAGCGGCGAACGCAGGTAAACATCGCCGATCCCGCGCCGGGACGGGGAACCGGCCGCCAGGCCTCCCTCGCTCGAAACCGCGAAGGTCCGCATTTCCGGCGTGCTCCAGACATCCTTGGCGATCCAGCGGCCCGGGTCTTCATTGCGCCTGACCGCAGGCCTCGGGCCGTCGAGCATATAGGCGCGCATCTGCGGCAATTGCTCGGCATCGTTCTTTTCGTCGCGAAGCCAGCGGTTCCACCAGCGGATCGCCTCTCCGAGAAAGTCTGCCCGCGGCTTCGGCCAGGCGAAATGCGGATATTTGTGGACCCAGGGACCGATGAGCGCCTTGGCCTTGCCGCCGAGCCCCTCGACCGCCTTGATCGGCGTGTTGCGGTAGCCGTCCGCCCATCCGGCGATCACCAGCGCCGGGATCGGAAAGCCGTCGAAATCCTCCGAGATCGAGCCATGCCGCCAGAAATCGTCGCGGCGCTGGTGCTCCAGCCATTCCTCCAGGAAGAAGGGCTCGTTCTCGAGGCGCTCCAGCCACATCTCCCGCCAGCGCTCGCCGACGAGTTCCGGATCGGGCGATCGAGACTGATAGGCGAGCATGGTTGCCGCCCAGGAGAGTTGAGCCGAGAGATGGCAGCCGTTCTTGTAGTGGATGTCGTCATTGTAGCGGTCGACGGTCGAGGCGATCGAGATCACCGCCTTGAGAGCCGGGGGCTTGAGTGCCGCCACCTGCAGACAGTTGAAGCCGCCCCAGGAGATGCCCATCATCCCGACCTTGCCGTTCGACCAGGGCTGTGCCGCAATCCATTCGATGATCTCGCAGCCGTCGGAGAGTTCACGCGGCGTATATTCGCCGTCGATCACGCCCTCGGACTCGCCCGAGCCGCGGATGTCGACGCGAACGCCGGCAATCCCGGCGGCAGCGAAGGCAGGGTAGGTGGATTCGTCGCGTGCACAGGTTCCGTCGCGCTTGCGGTAGGGCAGGTATTCCAAGACGGCCGGCACCGGCTTCTGCTCGGTGCCCTCGGGCATCCAGATGCGCGCGGCGAGCCGGGTCCCGTCCTTGAGGGTTATCCATTCGTTTTCGATGACGGTGAAATTGCGCTCGACCATGTTGGCTGCCTCCGATCGGTGCGTGACTGTTGAGATGCGAGGCGCAGGCGGAAAACCACCTGCGCCTGCTCATTGCACTTTAGCTGTCGAACCAGACGCGGCTTCCGACGTAGCCGTTGGAAAGGTCGTTGCCGATGTCGTGCACGAAGCCTTTCAGCGAAGCGGAGGCGGCGTTCACATAATCGTTGAAGACGGGCAGGATGAGACCGCCTTCGTCCCGCACCATGAGTGCCATGGTGTGGTAGAGCTCCTTGCGCTTGGCTTCGTCAAGTTCGGAGCGCGCCTGCAGGAGAAGCTTGTCGAAGTCCTCCCGCTTGAACCGCGTGTCGTTCCATTCCGCACTCGACAGATAGGACGTGGAATAACGGGAATCCTGCGTCGGGCGGCCGCCCCAGTAGGAAGCGCAGAACGGCTGGACATTCCAGACATTGGTCCAGTAGCCGTCTTCCGGCTCCCGGCGTACTTCGATTTCGATCCCGGCCTTGCGGGCGCTTTCCTGGAAGAGGACGGAAGCATCGACCGCACCCGGGAAGGCGGCATCGGAGGTGCGCAGCAGGATCGGCCGATCATGGCCGGACTTCTTGTAGTGGAAGGCGGCCTTGTCGGGGTCGTAGGCGCGCTGCTCGATGCCTTCAGGTGCCAGCGCGTAGTTTTCGTTGACCGGATAATCGTTGCCGAGCGTGCCATAGCCGCCGAGCACGCGATCGAGAATAGCCTGCCGATCTATGGCATATTTCAGCGCGAGCCTCAGGTCGTTGTTGTCGAAGGGGGCCGTGTCGCAATGCATGAGGAAGCTGTAGAAGCCCTTGCCCGAGGTCTGCAGGATCTCGACGCGGGGCGCACGCTTCAGCAGCGGCACGGTCTTCGGATCGACGCCGTTGATGAAATGCACCTGCCCGGAGGAAAGTGCCGCAATGCGGGCCGTGTTGTCGTTCATGACGATGATCTCGACGCTGTCGACATAGCCGCGGTCCGAACGCCAGTCGGCGGTGTTCTTCTCGAAGGTTGCCCGGATGCCGGCCTCGTAGCTTGCCAGCTTGTAGGGGCCGGTGCCGATCGGCGAGGCGGGGTTGTCGACGCCGCCGCCGGGCTGGATGATGAGATGATAGTCGGTCAGCAGGAGGGGCAGGTCCGCATTGCCTTCCGTCAGCGTCAGGACGAGGTCGCCGGCTTTTTCCTCGATCGTCTTGACGGACCGCATCAGCCCGAGCGCTCCCGACTTGGAGCCTTCGTCGGAATGCCGCTTCAACGTTGCGATCACGTCTGCGACGGTGAGTTTCTTGCCGTCGTGGAAAGCAATGTCGTTCCGGATCTTGAACGTCCAGACCGAAGCATCCGCCGACGACTCCCAGGAGGAGGCGATCGCAGGCAGCGGAGCGCCGGTCTCGGGATGGGACTCGACCAGCGTGTCGCCCCAGAGATGGCCGATCACGAAAGATACCGAACCGCTATAGGTTGCCGGATCGAGCGAATCGGTCGTCGCTCCGCCGTCGAGGCCGAGCTTCAGGTGGCCGCCGCGTTTGGGCTCCTGCGCCCGTGCCTCGCCCAAGCCGATGGAGCTCCCGATGCCGGCGGCGAGGCCGAGCGCCGCCGTGCCTGCGAGGAAGCTGCGCCGGTTGATGCCGGCCGGTACGATGAGGCCATCGGGACGCTTCGTGAATTCGGTCATTTCCAGTTCCCCTTGTGTGTCTTGTTCGAGAGAAACCTAACGCCTGGCAGGCCCCAGACAATTTCGCGACTTGACGCGAATTTTCGCTAGTTTACGCTGACTGAAATTCGAGGGGTGGAGCACTTGCAGCCGGACGACACATTCGTAACAAACCTGCGTTTTGCCTGTGCAACGCGGCGCTCGATCTCCCAGATCTGCCGCGAGATCGGCATCAACCGGCAACAGTTCAACCGCTACATCAACGGTGAGGCGCACCCCTCGGCGCACAACGTGCAACGGATTGCCGCGTTCTTCGGACTTGCGGCCGAGGATTTTTCGCTCTCACCCAAGCTGTTCGAGGCGCGCATGACCCGCCCCGAGCGGCACCGGCTGGAAGCGGGTCAGCTCCTCGAAGGGTTCCCGGGCGATGCCGCAGCCCTTCGCCACCATTTCGGCTACTACCAGACCTATCACCTTTCGCTCTCCTGGCCCGGCTTCGTGGTCTGTTCCTGCGCGCATATCTATGAGGAAGGCGGCTCGATTCGGGTGAAATCGATCGAGCGCATTCGCGACAAGGCGAACGAGATCGAACAGTTCTCGAAATATGTCGGCCTCGTCACCTTCTGGCGAAACCGCATCTTCATAGCCGAGCGCACCGTGGGGCAGGCGTCGATGCTGGCGCAGACGATCCTGATGCCCTTCGAGGTGCACCAGCGGGTCTATCTGCGCGGCACCACGATGGGGGTCTCGTGGCGCAAGGAAAACCTGCCCTACGCCTCGCGGATGATCTGGCGGCATATCGGGCTGGATCCGGACAAGCGCCAGATGCTTTCGCGCTGCGGGTTGCTTCCTTTCGGGTCGCGGCATCTGCCTTCTGCGGTCCGGCGCTTCCTGGAGACGCCGGAGGCCGAAGTGCTGACCATTCCCGCAGAATACTGACGAGTGCGCGTGGCGGCCGCCACGCGCATTCAATTGCCGGCGCTCTCCATCCGTCGCGTCTGCAGGACCTTTTCCAGCCAGCCGATTTCCATTTCGGGAACCGACTTCAAAAGCAGATCGGTATAGTCGTCGAAGGGCGGCGAAAGGACCTTAGACTTCGGACCGAAGCGCACCAGCCGGCCGCGATGCATTACGGCGACGCTGTCGGCGATTGCCCGGACGATCGCGATGTCATGGGTGATGAAGACGTAGGAAACGGCGGTTTCCTCCTGCAGCTTCAGAAGCAGGTTCAGAATGCCCTCCGCCACCAGCGGATCGAGCGCCGAGGTCGGCTCGTCGCAAAGGATGAGTTCCGGTTGGGCGGCAAGCGCCCGGGCGATCGCGACGCGCTGCTTCTGTCCGCCGGAAAGCTCGGCCGGATAACGATCGAGGAAGCGGGTGCCCATTTCGATCTGATCGAGCAGTTCCTTCACCCGCTCGGTCTTCTTGGCGCCATGCATTCCGAAGTAGAAGGAGAGCGGCCGGCCCACGATGTCGCGCACCGTTTGGCGCGGATTCATCGCCGTATCGGCCATCTGATAGATCATTTGGATCCGCCGAAGCTCGTCGTTGGTTCGCCCCTTCAAGGCTTTCGGCAGTTCCTTTCCTTCGAAGGTGATGCGCCCTTCGCTCGGCGGCAGCAGGCCGGTGATGACGCGTGCGAGCGTCGACTTGCCCGACCCGGACTCCCCGACGACTGCAAGCGTCTGTCCCTTAGGCAGATGCATCGAAACGTCATGCAGCACCTTGAAGCCGTTGGCGTAGCCGGCATGCACATGTTCGATCTTGAGAAGCGCGCCGGTCTGGTCCGGGGCCTCGACGCGTTTTTCCTGGCGGACGCTGACGAGGGCGCGGGTGTATTCTTCCCTCGGGGCCTCGATCACCTGCTTCGTGGTACCGTATTCCACGGTCTTGCCGTGACGCAGCACCATGATGTCATCGGAGATCTGGGCGACGACCGCAAGATCGTGGGTGATGTAGAGCGCCGCCGTGTCGGTCTCTTCGATCGCGTGCTTGATGGCCGCGAGCACGTCGATCTGGGTCGTCACGTCGAGTGCGGTGGTCGGCTCGTCGAAGACGATCAGTTCCGGATTGGGGCAGAGAGCCATGGCGGTCATGGCGCGCTGCAACTGCCCGCCCGACACCTGGTGGGGATAGCGGTCGCCGAAGGTCTCCGGATTGGGAAGGCCGAGGACCTCGAAAAGGTAGAGCGCGCGCCTGTTCGCCTCTTCACGGCTCATGACGCCGTGACGGACCGACGCCTCGATCACCTGATCGCCGAGCTTGTGCGCCGGGTTGAAGGCGGCTGCGGCGGACTGCGCGACGTAGCAGACATTGCGCCCGCGAACCGCGTTGATGCCGCTGCGGCCGAGCTTCAGGATGTCGCGGCCGTTGAGCAGCACCTCACCGCCGGTGATCCTCACCCCGCCGCGGCCATAGGCGAGCGCCGAAAGGCCGATGGTCGACTTGCCGGCACCGGACTCGCCGATGAGACCGAGCACCTTGCCTTTTTCGAGATCGAAGGAAACGCCCTCGACCAGCGTCACCACCTTCGGCGGTTCGCCCGGCGGATAGCTCGTCGCTTCGATCTTCAGGTTCTTGACGGAAAGCAGCTCAGGCATCGCCGCGGCCTCCTTTCAGGCTCGAGGTGCGCTTCATCAGCCAGTCGACGACGAGATTGACGCAAATGGCGAGGGCGGCGATCGCTCCGCCCGGGATGAGCGCGGCCGATATGCCGAAGATGATGCCATCCTTGTTGTCCTTGACCATGCCGCCCCAGTCGGCGGCCGGCGGCTGGATGCCGAGGCCGAGGAAGGAGAGGGTGGAGAGGAACAGGATCGAGAAGGCGAAGCGCAGACCGAACTCGGCGAGCAGTGGCGACAGCGTGTTCGGCAGAATTTCCCGGAAGATGATCCAGATATTGCCTTCGCCGCGTAACCGCGCAGCCTCGACGAATTCCATCACCGCGACATCGAGGGCGACGGCGCGGCCGATGCGGAAGACGCGCGTCGAGTCGAGCACGGCCACGACGAGGACCAGGATCCACAGATGCTGCGGCAGCACCGCGAGAACGACGAGTGCGAAGATCAGCGTCGGCACCGCCATCATCAGATCGTTGAAGCGGGAGAAGAACTGATCGACGAAGCCGCCCGTGACGGCTGCGGTGAAGCTCAGGATCATGCCGAGAGCGAAGGAGAGCACGGTTGCCGCCAACGCCACGAAGATGGTCGTGCGGGCACCGTAGATCAGGCGCGAGAGCAGGTCGCGGCCGAGATTGTCCGTGCCGAGCAGGAAATCGCCGCCGGCCGGAAGCCAGATCTCGCCGACCACTTCCCGCTCGCCGAAGGGCGCGAGAACGGGCGCGAAGAGAGCGCACAGAAGCGCGATCGCGATCCCGATGATGCCTATCCAGGCACTGAAGGGAATGGATTTCAGGTTCATCGCGGGTGCCTCAGTCTCGGATTGGCGAGAATGGCGAGAATGTCGGCCGCCATGTTGAGGAAGATGTAGAAGGCCGCAAAGATCAGCCCGCACGCCTGCACGACGGGCATGTCGCGCACCGTCACGGCATCCACCATGTATTGCCCCATGCCGGGATAAACGAAGACGACCTCGACCACGACGACGCCGACGACCAGATAGGCAAGGTTCAGCGCGATGACGTTGATCACCGGGGCCACGGCATTGGGGGCGGCGTGCCGTGCGATGATGCGGAACGTGCCGAGCCCCTTGAGTTCGGCGGTTTCCACGTAGGCCGACGACATGACGTTGAGGATGGCCGCGCGCGTCATGCGCATCATATGGGCGAGGACCACGAGCACGAGGGTCGCGACCGGAAGTGCGATTGCCGAAAGGCGGTCCATGAAGCCCATGCTGGCGTAGACGGTGGCCGGGAAGGTGGCGACCCCCCATTTGACGGCGAAGAACATGATCAGCAGATAGCCGATGAAGAACTCCGGCAGTGAGATCGCCGCAAGCGATATCACGTTGATGATCTTGTCAGGCAGGCGGTTGCGGAATTGCACCGCGAGCATCCCGAGACCCACGGCCAGCGGTACGGAGACGAGCGCCGCGAAGAAAGCCAGGAAGAGCGAGTTGCCGAGGCGGTTGCCGATCTGCTCGCTGACGGAATTCCTGCTCGCCCAGGACGTGCCGAAATCACCCTGCACGGCGCCGCCGAGCCAGCTGAGATAGCGCTCGCTCCAGGGGCGGTCGAGCCCGAGATCCTTGCGGATGTTCTCGACGGCCTGCGGCGTCGCCGACTGGCCGAGATAGGTGGTGGCGAAATCGCCGGGCAACGCCTCGATGCCGCCGAAGATCATCAGCGACACGGCGAAGAGCAGGCCGACGCTCAGTCCCAGGCGCTGAAGGATCAGCGCCGCGAGAGGACGGCGAAAGGCGAAGCGCCGCCAGAACGTGCCGCCGAGCTCGTCGGCGGCCGGGTCGGATTTGGCTGGGACACCGGAAAGATCGGGGGACCGCAGGGCTGTCTCGCCTGCGGTCGCATCCGTCACGACCGGACCCGTGATCGGTCCGCTTTCCATCATCAGGCGTCCAGCCATACCCTGGTCGCGACATAGCCGTTCGACATGTCGTTGCCGATGTCGTGGACGTAGCCCTTCACCGTTTTGCCGGCCGCGTTCACGAAGTCGTTGAACATCGGCAGGATCAGGCCGCCTTCGTCGCGCACCATCATCGCCATGGTGCGGTACATGTCCTTGCGCTTCGCTTCGTCCAGCTCGGAACGTGCTTCGAGCAGGATCTTGTCGAAATCCGGACGCTTGAAGCGGGTATCGTTCCAGTCGGCTGTCGAGAGATAGGCGGTGGAGTACATCTGATCCTGGGTCGGACGCCCGCCCCAATAGGATGTCGAGAAGGGTTGGACGTTCCAGACGTTGGACCAATAGCCGTCGCCCGGCTCGCGCTTGACCTCGATCTCGATGCCCGCCTTCTTGGCGCTCGCCTGGTAGAGGACGGCGGCATCGACCGCGCCCGGGAAAGCGACGTCCGAGGTGCGCAGCAGCACCGGACCGCTATGGCCGGACTTCTTGTAGTGGAATGCCGCCTTGTCCGGATCGTAGGCGCGTTGCTCGATACCTTCGGGGAAGAGCGCATAGGTGTCGTTGATCGGGAAGTCGTTGCCGACCTTGCCGTAGCCGCCAAGAATGCGCTGTACCAGCGTCTCGCGGTCCATCGCGTATTTCAGCGCCATGCGAAGGTCGTTGTTGTCGAACGGCGCCGTGTTGCAATGCATGATGAAGACGTAATGTCCTCGGCCCGACGTGTTGAGGATTTCGACGGTCGGCGCCTTCTTCAACAGGTTGACCGTCTTCGGGTCGACGCGGTTGATGAAGTGGACCTGGCCCGAGGACAGCGCCGCAATGCGCGCCGTCGCGTCGTTCATCGCGATCAGTTCGACGGAATCGACGTAGCCGCGGTCGGTGCGCCAGTCGTCGGCGTTCCTTTCGAATGTGGCCCGCACGCCCGGCTCGAAGCTTGCGACCTTATAGGGGCCGGTCCCGATCATGGCGTCGGGATTGTCCGTGCCGCCGTTCGGCTGGATGATGAGGTGATAATCGGTCAGCAGCAGCGGCAGGTCCGCATTGCCCTCCGTCAGCGTCAAGACGAGCTTGTCGCCGTCGGCCTTGATTTCCTTGATTGATTTCATCACGCCGAGCGCGCCGGACTCGGACTTTTCGTCCGTGTGTCGCTGCAGGGTCTTGATGACG
Organism: Sinorhizobium sp. KGO-5; assembly: GCF_036245905.1. Taxonomy (NCBI): domain Bacteria; kingdom Pseudomonadati; phylum Pseudomonadota; class Alphaproteobacteria; order Hyphomicrobiales; family Rhizobiaceae; genus Sinorhizobium; species Sinorhizobium sp. KGO-5. The sequence continues at coordinate 111,173 of NZ_BDIZ01000004.1, read as the reverse complement.
TCGTCGATCGTCAGTTCCTTGCCGTCGTGGAATTTGACGCCCTTGCGGATCGTGAAGGTCCAGGTGGCGGCGTCGGCGGAGGGTTCCCAGGATTCTGCAAGCGCCGGCACCGGTTCGCCGGTCGTCGGGTGGCTCTCGACGAGCATGTCGCCCCAGTTCCGGCCGACCACGAACATGAATTGCGACAGCGCCTTTGCGGGATCCCGCGAATCGGTGGCGGCTGCCCCTTCGAGGCCGAGCTTCAGGTGACCGCCGCGCTTCGGCTCCTGCGCCGCGGCGCTGGACGCGAAGAGCGTATTCGCCGTAGACACGGCAATGCCGAGGGCGGCGGCGCGTCCGAGAAATTCACGCCGGTTCATTTTGCCGAGCATGACCTGACGTGCCAAATAGTCTTTGTAATCGCTCATTCCCCTGTTCCCTTCTTCAGCCGGCATTCGCCGTTCGTTGTGATTGGTAGAGTGTTCGCGTATTTGCCATCGGTCGAGATGGCCGGAGGTGGTTTGCAGTCCACCGGGATCGTCTCTATCCTGACCTCCTTGTCGTCTCTTTGCGCGTTATCCGCGTTGTTCATCCATAAGGCTAAACGCTTGGACGTGGCTTGTAACGTCCTAAATTATAAATCTTTTCCATAAGCATGTCTTATGGAAAGACTGCTCAGCCGCACGCGCCGGTGCTCGCGACGCGTCACGCTGAAGGCCGGCATCCTCCGGCTTCCACTCTGTCCGCGGCCGAAGAGGCCGCGTATCTCAGCGTCCCTTCCAGACCGGGTCGCGCTTCTCCGCAAAGGCGCGGGCGCCCTCGAGCTGGTCCTCGCTCGAATAGAGGACATCGACTGTCCTGAACTGGCGACGGGTGACCTTGTTCATGGTCGTCTGGAAGTCCCGGCCCTCGGCATCGCGGACCACTTCCTTGATTGCGGCATAGACGAGCGGCGGGCCGCTTTCGAGCAGGCGCGCCAGTTCCCAGGCCCGGTCCATCAGCCGTCCGGCCGGCAGGATCTCGTTGACGAAGCCCCAGCGGTTCGCTTCGACCACGTCGAGCCAGCGGCCGGTGAGCAGCATGTCCATGGCGATATGGTAGGGGATTCGCTTCGGCAGCTTGATCGAAGCGGCATCGGCGAGCGTGCCCGAGCGGATTTCGGGGAGTGCGAAACTCGCATGTTCGGCTGCGAGGATGATGTCGGTCGAAAGCGCGATCTCCAGGCCGCCACCGCAACAAATGCCGTTGACGGCCGCGATGACGGGCTTGTTGAGGTCACGCAGTTCCTGCATCCCGCCGAAACCGCCGACGCCGTAGTCTCCATCGACTGGATCGCCTTCCGCGGCCGCCTTCAGATCCCAGCCGGGGCAGAAGAATTTCTCGCCGGCGCCGGTGACGATCGCGACCCTGAGCTCCGGGTCGTCCCGGAAATCGCGGAAGATTTCGCCCATGACGCGGCTGGTCTTCAGGTCGATGGCGTTGGCCTTCGGCCGGTCGATCGTGACTTCGAGAATGCCGCCTTCGCGGCGCGTAAGGATCGGTCCGGTCATGGGCGTCATTTCCTCCGGCGGATCAGGGCGTCGGCGGCAACGGCTCCGTGGCCGTCCGGCAGCACCATTATAGGATTGATATCGAGTTCTTCGAGTTTGGAAGCGTTTGCAACGACATAGGATGCCGCGGCAGCGACAGTTCCTGTCAAGGCGGCGATATCGCCCTTGGGATTGCCGCGATAGCCGTCGAGCAGCTTGGCGATCTTCAGGCCCGCAATCGCATCGCGGATCATCTCTTCGGTGACCGGCAGCGTGAGGATCGCGGAATCCTCCAGCAATTCGACGAGAATTCCGCCCGCGCCGATCGTCAGCACCGGACCTGCGACCGCGTCGCGCATCGCCCCGACGATCAGCTCCGCCACAGGCCTGGCGATCATCTTCTCGACGAGGTAACCGGAGGCGACCGCAGCCATGCCTCGCGCCGCCGTGATGACCTCCTGACGGCTTGTCAGATTGACCTTGACCGCACCGGCTTCGGTCTTGTGCGCCACGCCGAGGCCCTTGAGGACCACGGGGAAGCCGAGGGCCTCGGCCGCCGCTGCGGCTTCCTCGACTGTCGCGGCGCTCCTGCCACCGGGAACGATGACGCCCGCTGCCGCGAGCTCAGCCTTCGCTTCGGCTTCGCTCAGGGTGACGATCTCGCCTCCCTCAGGACGCGAGCGGAGGAGGGGAGGTGCTGCGGGCTTTGCCCATATCGCGCCGATCGCAGCGGCGGTCTCGATGGCGGCGAGCGCCTCGTCGATGCCGAAGAAGGGCACGACGCCCGCCGACACCAGCGAGAGAGCGGTTTCCTCGGGCATGTTCTCGCCGAGGCTGGCAACGATACCGGCGACCGCGCCGGTAGCCTTCGTCGCATCGATGATCGCCTCACAGGTCGTGACCCAGTCGGCCGCGTCGCATCGGTCGAGCCGCGGGAAATCGAGCACGATCAGGTTGAGGGCATAGCCGCCGCGCATCATGGCCGTGAAGGCGGCCGTCTGCTTCTCGCGATTTCCCCAGACGAAGGTGTGGTAGTCGAGCGGATTGGCGATCGTCACCATTTCGCCGAGGCTTTCGCGCAGCGGCTGGCGCTGTTCCTCCCTGAGTGCCCGGAAATTGACTTTGCGCCGGACGCCGGCATCCGCCATCAGCGATGCCTCGCCGCCCGAACAGCTCATCGAGGAGATATCGGCGCTGGGCAGCGGCCCATGAAGATGCAGCAGCTTCAGCGTTTCGAGCAACTCGGGCAGCGTATCGACGCGGCCGATGCCGAGGCGGGCGAGCAGGGCCGAGGAGACCCGGTCGTTGCCGGCTAGGGAGGCGGTATGGGAGACGGTTGCAAGCTGGGCTGCTTCCGATTTTCCGACCTTCAGCGTGACCACGGGTTTGCGCAGCTCGCGTGCGCGGGCGGCAAGCCTTTCCAAAGCCTCGATGCTGTCGAAGCCTTCGATATGGAGACCGACGGCGGTGACGCGCGGATCCTCGAGCACGGCGCAGGCGATGTCGGAAAGGCCCGTCTGCGCCTGGTTGCCGGCCGTCATGACATAGGCCAGCGGCAGCCCGCGCTTCTGCATGGAGATGTTGCAGGCGATGTTGGAAGATTGCGTGAGGATCGCGACGCCGCGTTCGACCCGAAGCATGCCGTGCTGGTCGGGCCAGAGCAGCGCGCCGTCCAGCATGTTGATGAAACCGTAGCAGTTGGGCCCGACGATCGGCATGTCGCCGGCCGCCGCGACGAGCGCCTCCTGCAGGTCGTTGCCGTCGGCAAGCTCGTTTGCCGCCTCGCGGAAACCGGAGGCGTAGCAGACGGCACCCCCGGCGCCGCGCGCGGCGAGATCGCGGATGATCTCGATCGTGAGCGCGCGGTTGACCCCGACGAAGGAGGCATCCGGCGCCCCCGGCAGGTCGGACACCGAGCGGTAGCAGCGGCGGCCGAGGATTTCTTCTTCGCGCGGGTGGACCGGCCAGATGTCGCCGGCAAAGCCCATCTTGTCGCATTGCTCGATGACGCGGCGCGCCTCCTTGCCGCCGAAGACGGCGATGGAGCGTGGGCGGATGAGACGGTCGAGGGAGCGGGGAGTGGAGGTCATGCCGCGCCCCCGTGGAGTGCGCCGGGGAGATGCCCGGCAGGGCAGAGGGGGGTAATTTGCGGAAGCTCGCCCATCGTTCAAGCCCCCAGCGGCCGGAGCAGATCGCGGCTGATGATGTGTCGCTGGATCTCGGACGTCCCATCCCAGATGCGCTCGACGCGGGCGTCGCGCCAGAAGCGGGCGAGCGGCAGGTCGTCCATGAGTCCCATGCCGCCATAGATCTGGATCGCCTCGTCTGTGACGCGGGCGAGCATTTCGGTGGCATAGACCTTGGCCGAAGCGATCTCGCGGTTGGACGGCAGGCCCTGGTCGAGCCGCCAGGCGGCCGAGAGTGTCAGAAGGTCGGCCGCGTCGATTTCGGTGATCATGTCGGCAAGTTTGAAGGAGACTCCCTGGTTGGCGCCGATCGGCTTGCCGAACTGCTTGCGCTCGGCCGCGTAGGAGAGTGCGTAATCGAAGGCGCGACGGGCGCGGCCGACGGAGGTGGCCGCCACGGTCAGGCGCGTGGCGTAGAGCCAGTCGTTGGCAATATCGAAGCCTTTATGGGCCTCGCCGAGGATCTGGGCCGAAGGCAGCCGGCAGTCGTCGAAAGTGAGGATGCAGTTCTTGTAGCCGCGATGCGAGACGGAATTGTAGCCTTCGCGGATTTCGAAGCCGGGGGTGCCGCGATCGACCAGGAAACAGGTGATCTTCTTCTTCGGTCCGCGCGGCGTCTGCTCCTCGCCGGTGGCGACGAAGACGATGACGAAATCGGCAATGTCGGCATGGCTGATGAAGTGCTTCGTCCCGTTGACGATCCAGTCGTCGCCGTCCTGCCGTGCGAAGCATTTCATGCCGCGCACGTCCGAGCCGGCATCCGGTTCGGTCATGGCGAGCGCGTCGAACTTGTCGCCGCGGACGGCTGGGAGCAGGTATCGCTCCCGCTGATCCTCGTTGCAGGCCATCAGGATGCCGGACGGCCGCCCGAAAAAGACGGTGAGGCCCATGGACCCGCGGCCGAGCTCGCGCTCGACCAGAGTGAAGGTCAGATGGTCGAGGCCGGCGCCGCCGACCTCTTCCGGGAAGTTGCAGGCGAAGAAGCCGAGTTCCTTGCATTTGCGGGCGATTTCCAGCCCGAGTTCGCGCGGCACCACTCCGGTCCGCTCGACCTCGTTCTCATGCGGATAGATCTCGGTCTCGACGAAGGTGCGGACCGTGTCGACGATCATCTGCTGTTCTTCGGTCAGTGCGAAATTCATTGTTCTCCCTCGTCAATTCTGGTGCGCGCGGCAGATCGCTCCTCAACGATCTGCTGCGGGCTCTCGGGCGGTGCCCCTCTCCTCGGGCTAATCCGAGGACTATCCCTCTCCCCGTCGGGACGTCCTTGGGACGGGGAGAGGTGCCGGCAGGCGGATGAGGGGCTCTTATCCCGCCAGCATCGCCATCACCGTCTCTGCCCCACATGCCGTCCCGCGCCCTCGGGCGCGTCCAGCTTCGCATGACCTTCCGCGATCGGCTTCAGCTTGGCCATCACCTCCGTCGGTGCCGGCACGGATTTGCCGGCCTTGGCGTCGACATGCAGCATCATCTGTTCGGCGGTGGCGATGAGGTCGCCCGACGCCGCATCGTGAATGCGCGTGAAGAAGTGAATGCGCTTCTCGTCCGACGAAAGAAGCTGCAGGGTCGTATAGAGCGCCTGTCCGAGCTTGGCTTCGCCGAGATGACGGATGTGGGTCTCGACCGTGTAATAGCTGTGGCCGGCCTCGACATAGGCGAAGTCGACGCCGATCAACTTGAGCAGTGCGTCCGAGGTGTCGCCGAAGAGCTGTAAGTATCGATGCTCTGTCATGTGGCCGTTGTAGTCGACCCAGGCGGCGTTGACCCTGGTATCGACCAGACGCAGCGGCCCGGACGCGTCCAGGCTCTTCGACGGACTGCCGCCCTTTTCCCAAAGCCGCTTCTCGAAATCGGCGAGCAGCTTGCCGGCACCCCAGCCTTTGCCGCCGTCGCCGGCCTTCAAGGCATGCATGATGCCGACGAGGTTTTCGTCCCGGATGCGTTCGAGTTCGCGGATGGAGCGACCGGCGGCCTGCGCGTCCGATTGTGCCCCGATCTTCTCGACGAGCGCGTCGTCGAGATCGACCACGTCGGTGAATTTCGTCCAGGGCCATTTGAGGCAGGGGCCGAACTGGGCGAGGAAATGGCGCATGCCCGCTTCGCCGCCGGCGATGCGATAAGTCTCGAAGAGACCCATCTGTGCCCAGCGCATGCCGAAGGAATAGCGCATGACGTCGTCGAGCGTCTCGGTATCGCAGATGTCGTCCTGGATCAGCCAGAGTGCTTCGCGCCAGAGCGCCTCGAGCAGGCGGTCGCCGACGAAGGCCTCTATCTCCTTGGCGATGACGACGCCCTTCATGCCGATCTCGGCGACCGCTTCCTCGGCGCGCCTGATCGTTTCCGGCGACGTCTTCTTGCCGCCGACGAGCTCCACCAGCGGCAGCAGATAGACCGGGTTATAGGGATGGGCCACGAACATGCGTTCGGGGTGTTTCATCTCGGCCTGCAGGTCGGACGGGAGCAGGCCCGAAGTGGAGGAGCCGATGAGGGCGTCGGGCCGGGCGGCGGCATCGATCTCGTTGATGACGCCGCGCTTCAACGGCAACCGTTCGGGCACGCTTTCCTGAATCCAGTCAACGTCCTCGACTGCTTCCTGAACGCTCTTGCAGAAGGTGAATTTGCCGCGCGGCGGAAGCGGCGCCATGGTCAGCATGCCATAGGCGCGTTCCGCGTTGGCCATGACCTCGCCGATGATGCGCTCGGCTTCCGGATGCGGGTCGAAGATGTTGACGTCTATTCCTGCAAGCGCAAAACGCGCAGCCCAGGCCCCGCCGATGACGCCGCCGCCGATACAGGCGGCCCTGGTGATTGTGGTCATTCCCCTCTCCATTCAAAATGTCGTAAGAGCCGCTCCCGATCCCTTCGGGATCGACCTCCCCACAAAGGGGAGGGACAGGTGGCGCCTGCCGCGGCAGGTTAAGTCCTCCCCTTGTGGGGAGGGTTGGGAGGGGTCTTGTTACCGCTTCGTCAGCTTCAGCTTCCTGCGGACCTCCTCCGGACCGATGATCTTCGCGCCCATGCTCTCGACGACGGAAACCGCTTTCTCCACGAGCTGGGCATTGGTCGCCAGCTGGCCCTTGCCGACATAGAGATTGTCTTCCAGGCCGACGCGGACGTTGCCGCCGGCAAGGATTGCGGCAGCGGGATAGGCCATGGCGTTGCGGCCGATCGAGAAGGCGGAAAAGGTCCAGTTCGAGGGAACGTTGTTGACCATGGCCATGAAGGTGTTGAGATCGTCCGGCGCGCCCCACGGAATGCCCATGCAGAGCTGGATCAGCACCGGATCCTCGATCAGGCCTTCTTCGGCGAGTTGCTTGGCGAACCACAGATGCCCGGTATCGAAGGCCTCGATCTCCGGACGCACGCCGAGTGCGGTCATCTGCCGTGCCATCTCGCGCAGCATCGACGGCGTATTGGTCATGACGTAATCGCCGAGCGAGAAATTCATGGTGCCGCAGTCGAGCGTGCAGATTTCCGGCAGGCATTCGGCGACATGCGCGACGCGTTCGGTGGCGCCGGCCATGTCCGTGCCCTTCTCGTTGACGGGGAAGGGGCTCTCGACGTTACCGAAGACGAGGTCTCCGCCCATGCCGGCGGTCAGATTGAGCACCACGTCGATGTCGGCGGAGCGGATGCGGTCGGTCACCTCCCTGTAGAGGTCGAGCCGCCGCGCAGGCGCGCCGGTGTCGGGATCGCGGACGTGACAGTGGACGACCGCGGCACCCGCCTTGGCGGCCTCGATCGCCGATTCGGCGATCTGTTTCGGCGTGACCGGAACGTGGCTGGATTTCGAGACGGTGTCTCCGGCGCCGGTGACGGCGCATGTGATGAACACCTCGCGGTTCATGCTGAGCGGCATTGATGTCCTCCCTTTCGTTGCCCGTATTACGGGCCAGAAAGTGCCGCATTGCTTTGCAATAAGAGAAGCATCCTATACATTATCGGAATTCTCTGGAGGAAGTTTTGCCGTGGACAGCAGCATCGCGCAGGCGCAGCATATCGACCTTCTGATCTTGCCGGAGACCAATCTCATCCTTGTCGCATCGGTTGTCGAACCGTTGCGCGCCGCCAATCGCATCGCCGGGCGCACGCTTTACAGCTGGAGCCTGTTCAGTCCGGACGGGAGGGCGATCGAGACGAAGAGCGGCATTCCCGTCCCGGTGGCCGGCGCCTTCCGCCCGCAGCGCGAGACGGCGCCGCTCTTCGTGCTTTCCAGCTACCACTGGCAGCGCAGCGCCACCTCGCAGCTCAAGATGCTCCTGTCGCAGACGGCGCGGCACCGGGAGATGATGGCCGGAATCGAATCCGGCTCCTGGCTGCTGGCGGAGACGAGCCTCCTCGACAATTTCTCGGCCACCACCCACTGGGAGGATTTCGAGGATTTCGCCGCCGCCTATCCGCAGGTGACGATGGTGCGCGAGCGTTTCGTCATCGACCGAAAACGCATCACCACCGGCGGCTCGCTGCCGACGCTGGACCTGATGCTGGAACTGATCCGCCGCGCGCACGGCTATTCGCTGGCGCTCGAAGTGTCGCGCCTCTTCATCTACGAGCAGGAACGCACCCGCGGCGACCGCCTGCAGGTACCCGCGATCGGCAACATGCGCATTCTCGAGACCCGCGTCGGCGCCGCGGTCAAGCTGATGGAAGAAACGGTCGAGGCTCCGCTGACGCTCGCGCGGCTGGCGCGCCGCGTGGGGGTCAGTGCCCGGCACCTTCAGGATCTCTTCAAGGAGACCATGGGCGTCGCGCCGCACGAACACTATTTGGCGCTGCGGCTGAACGCAGCGCGGCGCAAGGTGATCGAAACGCGGATGGAGTTCGCCGACATTGCGGCGATTTCCGGCTTCAATTCGTCATCTTCATTTTCGCGCAGCTATCGCGCGCATTATCGCGAAAGCCCCAGCGAGACGCGCCGGCGGCTCAAGCTGAAGAACTGATTCAAGGGCTTCAGGCGGAAGATGAGCGAAGCTGAGTTTTCCGAGTCGAATCAGAGGTCTGCGGCCAATCCATCGAGAGATGATTCAGCGATCAGACCACCGTCTCGCCCCCGTCCACCACGAGGATCTGTCCCGTCATGTAGGAGGAACGGTCGGAAACAAGGAAGAGGATCGACTCGGCGATCTCGTCGACGCTCGCCCAGCGGCCGAGCGGAACCCTCTCGCGGATATAGGCTTCGATGGCCTCGCGCCCGCCCATCTGGTCGATGAAGGGTTCGTTGAAGGGCGTGTCGACCCAGCCGGGGCAGAGAGCGTTCACCCTGACACCGTATTTCGCATAGTCGCCCGCCATCTGCCGGGTCATGGCGATGACCGCGTGTTTCGTCGTCGTATAGGCGATCATCTCACGATCGTAGAGGACGCCGGACGAAGACGACGTGTTCACGATCACGCCGCGACCGGCCGCCTTCATCGAGGGCATGACGAGGCGTGCAGCCATGAAATGGGCGCGGACGTTGAGGTTCCAGGACCGGTCGAAACCCGCCACCTCGACCTTTTCCAGGTCGCCGGCGACCTGCGCGCCGGCGTGATTGTGCAGGATGTCGATCCGCCCGTGCCGATAGAGGATATCGGCGATGCCGTGCGCAAGCGCTTCGTCGTCGGTGACGTCGACCGCGAGCGCTTCAGCGCTGCCGCCCACGGTGGCGATCGCCGCCACGGTTTCGCCCGCGGCTTCCACGCTGCGGTCGACGACGACCACATGGGCGCCTTCGCGGGCGATGATGGCGGCACCCGCCCGGCCGATTCCGGAGCCCGCTCCGGTCACGATCGCGATCCGGTCATTCAGGATCATGGTTTCACTCCCCGGATTTGCTTTTCTTTTCGCGCATGAGCACGCGGGCGGTCAGGATAAGGAACAGCGAGGCGACCAGGACCAGGGTCGCGATCGCGTTGATTTCGGGCGTCACCCCGCGGCGGATCGAGGCGAAGACATAGATCGGCAGGGTCGTCTTCGAGCCGGCGACGAAGAAGGCGATGATGAAGTCGTCGAAGGAGAAGGTGAAGGCGAGGAGAAAGCCCGCGAGGATCGACGGCAGGATCTGCGGCAGCACGATCAGCCGGAAAGTGGTGAGCGGCGTCGCATAGAGGTCGCCCGACGCCTCGACGATGTCGCGGCCGAGGCTCGCGATGCGCGCCTTGACGATCATGGTGACGAGCGCCATCGAGAAGAGCCCGTGGGCGGCGATGATGGAGCCGTAACCGAGTCCCAGTTGCGGCGGCTGATCGCCCGGCCAGAGGGCTGCGATCGTCGGGTTGACGAAGGAGAAGACAGCGACGAGTGCGACCAGCGTCGCGATGCCGATGACGACGCCCGGGACGACGATCGCCGCGGCGAAGAGAGCATCGAAGAGAGCGCGCATGCGGGAGCCAAGCCGCTCCATGCCGAGCGCTGCCATGGTGCCGAAGACGGCGGCAAGCGTGGCGCTGGTGAAGGCGATGATCAGGCTGTTCTGCAGCGCCGAGACGAGAAAGGTGTTGCCGAGCGCCTTGCCGTACCAGGCGAGCGAAAAGCCCGTGAACTCGCTCGCATTGCGGCCGGCATTGAACGAGAAGAGCACGACCAGCGCGATCGGCGCATAGAGGAAGAGATAGACGGAGGAAATGAAGGCGCGCATCAGACGAGATCCACCTGTCTTGTTCCGGCGACCTTCCAGGCGATTCGCATCGCCAGCATGAGCACGACGACGACGACGGCGACGAGTGTCACGGCGATCGCCGATCCGAAGGGCCAGTTCCGAGACTGCAGGAAGAGATCGACCAGCGCATTGCCGATGAAGAAGACCTTGCCGCCGCCGAGCAGCTGCGGGATCAGATACTCGCCGAGAAGCAGGATGGTGACGAGCGCGACGCCCGTCATGACCCCCGGCAGCGACAACGGCAGAGTGACGCCCAGAAAGGTGGAGACGGGCTTGCCGCCGAGATCGGCGGAAGCCTCCAGCAGGCGGCGGTCGAGCTTTTCCAGGCTCACATAGATCGGCATGATCATCAGCGGCAGATAGCCGTAGACGATGCCGAGCAGCACGGCGCCGGGCGTATTCAGCATGCGGACGTCCTCGATGCCGATCATCGACAGGAGATTGGGAATGCCGCGCGAGCCGAGGATGTACATCCAGGCATAGGTACGCACGAGCAGGCTCGTCCAGAAAGGAACGACGACGAGCGAGACGAGTATGAGGCGGTAGCGCGGATTTGCCTTGACGGCGAGGTAATAGGCGACCGGATAGGCGACGATGAGGCAGAGCAGGGCGCCGGCCGGGGCGAGCATCAGCGTGTTCCAGAAGGCGGCCGCGCGAGTCGGCAGATTGGCGAACTGCGCAAAGGTGAAGGCCGGCTGGTATCCGCCTTCAGGCGCCCGCTCGCCAAAGGCGAAGACGAGCATGGCGATGAATGGGAGAACCAGGAAGACGGTGAGCCACGCGGCCGCCGGCGCAATCAGCGCCGCCGTAACCAGTTTCCTCTTCGTGTTCGTTGCTGCCTGCATGATTTGTCCGTGAACTGGAATGAAATTGCCCCTCACCCTAACCCTCTCCCCGCAGGCGGGGAGAGGTTAGGGACGTCGCGGCTTGTGTCCTTCTCCCCGTTAAACGGGGAGAAGGACGCGGCAGCGGGATGAGGGGCATCTTGCCCGTATGTTCAAGCCGATTTGAAGCGCGCCATCAGCTCGGCGCGGCCGGGATCCGTCAGCGTCACCGCAGCGCCGAATTCGAGCGGGGTGAGGGCCGCTTCGTCCGGATAGACGATCTTGTTCGAGGTGACATCGGCCGGGAGCAGCTTCATGACGCGGCTGTCGGTCGTCGGCGCGCCGTTGGCGATGTGTTCTTTAACGGCATTTTCAGGGGTCATCAGGAAATCGAGCAACGCGTAGCCCGCGGGCTTGTTCGCTGCACTCTTCGGGATCGCATAGAAGTCCGACCAGATCTCGCCGCCGTCCTTGCCGAGCACGAACTTGATCTCCGGCATGTCGCGATTGAGTTGGGCCCCGTCATTGGTCCAGCACATGGTCATCCACGCATCGGTCGCGCGCATCGAGGGCTGATAGTCGCTGTTGATGGCATAGAGATGCGGCTTGACCTTGATCAGCAACTCTTCGGCCTTGGCGAGCTCTTCGGGCTGGACCGAATTGAAGGAAAAGCCGAGCGAGACCAGCGCGTTGCCGATGGTGGTGAGCTGATAGTCGTGCACCATGGCGCGGCCGTCGGCTTCCGTCATCGCGACCTCGAAGAAGTCCTTCCAGCTCGCAACCGGCGCCTTGATCTTATCGGAATTCACCGCGATCCCGGTGGTTCCCCAGTTCTTCGGCACGGCATAGGTCTTTCCGTCGACGATGCCTTCATTGGTGAAGCGCTCATTTTCCGTAGAGGCGTCGTAGTTGGGCAGCTTGGAAAGATCGAGCTCGTCGATCAGGCCGAGCTTCACATAGGTCGAGATCGTGTAGTTCGTGGGGACGAAGAGGTCCCAGCCGGTGCCGCCCGCCTGCAGCTTCGCCAGCATTTCCTCGTTGGAACCGAAGACGTTGACTTCGACCGCAACGCCGGTCGCAGCGGTAAAGGCTTCGAAGGTGGCGGGGTCGTGATAGTTCGGCCAGGTGGCGATCGACATCTGCGTGCCGAGGTCGCCGGCGGCGTAAGCGGCGGAGTTGAAGAGGCCGGGCTGGCGCGCCAATACGGCCGTCGCGAGGCCGAGGCCGGTGACGCCGAGGAAGTGACGACGCGAAACGGAGCCGCGCTTCAGGCGCATCAGCTCGTCGGCAAGCTTATCCGCGGTGATCGGGGCATTCTCTCTGTACCACTTGGTCATGATGCTGTTCCCTTATCGTTGACGTCAATTGATTGCGGCAGATCGGGCCCTTCAGGCCGGAAAGACATGCATTGCATTCGGGTCGAAGCTTAGCCCGATCCTTTCGCCGGGCTCGGCGAGATCGCTGTCGTTCAGGCTGCGGCGGTCTGCGGTAACGAGAAAATCGCCGAGGCCCTCGACCTCGACCGAATATTCGACGGACGAGCCCAGGAAGATACGGTGGGTCACCGTGCCGCGCAGCGCAGCGCTGCCGTCACGCACCAGGCTTATCGCCTCCGGGCGCAGCGCAACCATGACCGGGCCTGCCGTGCCGTTGGCGCGGGCGGGCTTGGCAAGTCCGACGCCATTGGCGAGGAGGACCGCGCCGGCGCCGGGTTCGATCGACCCGGCGATGCGGTTGGCCTTGCCGACGAAATCGGCGACGAAGAGACTTGCCGGGCGGTCGTAGATCTCCTGCGGCGGTCCGATCTGCACGATGCGGCCGGTGCTCATGACGCAGACGAAGTCGCTCATCGAGAGCGCCTCTTCCTGATCGTGCGTGACGAGCACGAAGGTGATGCCGAGCTCGCGCTGCAGGCTCTGCAGTTCGATCTGCATGGCGGTGCGCAGCTTCTTATCGAGCGCTGCGAGCGGCTCGTCGAGGAGCAGCACCTTCGGCTTGTTGACGATGGCGCGGGCGAGCGCCACGCGCTGCTGCTGTCCGCCGGACATTTCGTGGATCCGGCGCTTGCCGAAGCCGCCGAGGCGGACCATCTCCAGCGCCTCCTGAGCACGCCGGGTGATCTCGGCGGCCGGGATGCGGGGACGCATTTGCCTCAAGCCATAGGCGACGTTCTGCTCGACATCGAGATGCGGGAAAAGCGCATATTGCTGGAACACCATGTTGACCGGCCGGCGATAGGCAGGCACGCCGTTCATTGGCTGGCCGCCGACATAGACCATGCCTTCGCTCGGCTGCTCGAAGCCGCCGATCATGCGCAGGCATGTGGTCTTGCCGCAGCCGGATGGGCCGAGCAGCGCAACGAAGGCGCCCTTCGGCACCGTCAGGTTGATGTCCGATACGGCCGTCACGCTGCCATAGCGTTTGGCGACCGAACGGAATTCGATGTCGTTCGTCGAAGCGGATGTCACGTCTGTTCCCTGCGGTCGTTCTTGGAATTGCTCGCGGTTCATGCACCGCCGCTTCCACCGTCATTATCGGATAGCCTAGTCAAAAGCGCCCGGGCCGGTATATACCCCAAGAGAGGTATTTCAACCCAAAACGCCCTGTGGGAGGAGTATACCCCAGAGCGGCGGAGCGACCCGGGAGAACCGTTTGGGCATCGACCTCGACAGACTTTTTCAGGCGATGGCGCCGCTGGTGAACGGCGCCCTGATGGATGACGAGGCTGTCGGCTGCACATTCCGGGGACTGATGTCCACCCTGATGACGTTCGATTACGTCGTCGTCTTCGCCTATCGGGGAAAAGAACGGCCGCTCGACCTTTACAGTACGTTCGACGCCGAGGATCACGTGCTCTTCGTGAGCCTCTATCAGGCTGGACCTTATCTGCTCGATCCGTTCTATCACGCCGCTCGTGCCCCCAAGCCCGGCGTGTGGCGCATGCGCGAACTGGCGCCCGACCGCTTTTTCTCGAGCGAGTACTACCGGACCTACTACGTCCAGACGGGGCTTGCCGAGGAGGTCGGCTTCTTCGTGCCGGTCAGCGAACAGGTCACCGTCGTCCTCTCCTTGATGCGGCGGGAGGCGACGGGGGTCTTCAGCGCGACGGAATTCGCTTTGCTGAAGAAGGCGGAGCTGCTGGTGGCGGCCCTCGTGCGCCATCATTGGGCGGAACTCGACCGTCGCTTCGATATGGCGCTCGCGAAAAAGGGCCGGGGCCGCCGGAAGGCGGCACATCCTCCGGCTGACGGGGTCTGGCGGCACCTCAATCTTACCGAGCGGGAAGCGGCGATCATCGAACTCGTGCTCCAGGGCCATTCTTCCGAATCGATCGGATTGAAGCTCGGCATTTCGACGGGCACGGTCAAAGTCCACCGCCGCAACGTCTATCGGAAGCTCGGCATTTCCTCGCAAACCCAGCTCCTGTCTCTCTACATCAAGAATCTCGGCCATTAGAGAGGGGGGCTTCCGCTTCTGCCGATCACCTGACGCCGTCGGCTTTCGAAAACTCCGCGGGACGCATCGCCGATGTGCCCGCGTTTTTTCGGCATGCGACCAACTGAGACTTGACAATTTTTTCAACCCGTGAAAATTATTTCATATCGAGATAAAAATATCATGCGCTGCAAAATTTATCATGCAGCGCAGCATCGGGTGGGAGGATATGGCGAGCATCGGTGGAATGGCTGTCCGCGAGGACGAGGCGAGCATGGCGACCCGCGCCGCCTGGCTGCATTACGCCGGCGGGCTGACCCAAGCCGAGGTCGCCAAGCGCCTGGGGCTCACGTCGCTCAAAGCACACCGGCTGATCATGAAGGCCAACCAGGAAGGGTTGGTGAAAGTCTATATCGACGGGGACGTCTCCGAATGCGTCGAGCTGGAGCAGAAGCTTTCCAGCCGATACGGCCTGGACTATTGCGAGGTGGTCCCGGACTTCGACAGCGACGACCTGCCGCTGAAGGCGCTCGGCATCTCCGGGGCGCAGTTTCTCAGACGCGAGATCGAGCGCGGAGAGACGGCGCTGATCGGCGTCGGCCACGGACGCACGCTCGCAGCCAGCATCGAGTACATGCCGCGCACGGCGAGCAACAACACCCGCTTCGTTTCTCTGCTCGGCGGGCTCACGCGAAAATTCTCCGCCAATCCGCATGACGTTATCCACCGCCTGGCAGAGCGCACGGGCGCCGAAGCCTATGTGATGCCGGTGCCGTTCTTCGCCAATACGGTCGAGGATCGCGATGTCCTTTTCAGCCAGCGCGGCGTGCGGGAGGTCTTCGATCTCGCGAAGTCGGCCGACCTTCTGATGGTCGGAATCGGTACGGCCGAGCGCGAGGCTTCACTTGTGGCGACCGGGATGATCGAGATGCGCGAAATAGCGGAGATCCAGAAAGCGGGCGGCGTGGGCGAACTGCTCGGCCACTTCTTCGACGAGAAGGGCAGGCCGATAGAGACCGCGCTTTCGAACCGCACCTTCACGCTTGGCCGGCAGGACCTGAAGAACCGCCGCACCGTGGCGATTGCCGGGGGCAGGGTCAAGACGCGCCCGATTCGCGCGGTCCTCGAGAGCGGGTTCCTGAGCGGACTCATCACCGACGAGCGCACTGCGCAGACGCTCGCCGCTTGAGAAAACACGGGACCGAGGAGCGACGAAAATCGGCGCTGCGGTCCAGGGAGGCAATACCGGTTGGGTAGCCGGCAGCTCAGTCGAGCAGTTTTACCCGTAGTGGAGGAGAAAACAGATGTACGACAAGGAGAAAGACCTCATTGGCGCATTCCTGCGCGGAGAGGTGGACCGTCGCGGCCTGTTGAAGGGCCTTGGCGCGGCAGGCCTGACGGCGGGCACCGCCGGCACCCTGTTCAACATGATGTCGACCCAGGCGCTTGCCGCCGACTTCGACTGGAAGGCACATTCCGGCAAGTCGCTGAAGCTGCTCCTGAACAAGCACCCTTATGCGGATGCGATGATCGCCAATCTT
Organism: Sinorhizobium sp. KGO-5; assembly: GCF_036245905.1. NCBI lineage: Bacteria > Pseudomonadati > Pseudomonadota > Alphaproteobacteria > Hyphomicrobiales > Rhizobiaceae > Sinorhizobium > Sinorhizobium sp. KGO-5. The sequence goes on along the minus strand of NZ_BDIZ01000004.1, from coordinate 95,042 downwards.
CAGGCGTTCAAGGACCTGACCGGCATCGAAGTCACCTATGACGTCTTCCCGGAGGACGTCTATTTCGACAAGGTGACGGCGGCGCTCTCTTCCGGCTCGTCGGAATACGACGCCTTCATGACCGGCGCCTATATGACCTGGACCTACGGTCCGGCCGGCTGGATCACGGACCTCAACGAGTGGATCAAGGATCCGGCGAAGACAAATCCGCAATATGGCTGGGACGACTTCCTGCCGGGCGTCAAGGCTTCCTGCGCATGGAACGGACAGCCGGGCGGTGCGCTCGGTTCGGAAGATGCCAAGCAATGGTGCATTCCGTGGGGCTACGAGCAGAACAACCTCTCCTATAATCAGGAGATGTTCGAAAAGGTCGGCGCAAGCGTTCCGAAGAACCTCGATGAACTCGTCGCTACCGCGGCAAAGCTCAACAAGGACGTGGGCGGCGGCGTCTACGGCATCGGCGTGCGCGGGTCCCGTTCCTGGGCGACCATCCATCCGGGCTTCCTTTCCGGCTACGCCAATTTCGGCCAGAAGGATCTGAACGTTTCGGAGGACGGCAAGCTTTCGGCCGCGATGAATACGCCTGAATCCAAGGCCTTCCACGCAAAATGGGTGCAGATGATCCAGGAGAGCGGCCCGAAGGACTGGTCGACCTATACCTGGTACCAGGTCGGCACGGACCTCGGCGCCGGCGCCTCCGCCATGATCTACGACGCCGACATTCTCGGCTACTTCATGAATGGCGGCGATAACAAGATGGCCGGCAAGCTCGCCTACGCGCCGTTTGCCGCCAACCCGGAAGCAAAGGCTCCGACGCCGAACATCTGGATCTGGTCGCTGGCCATGTCCAACTTCGCGAAGGACAAGGATGCGACCTGGTATTTCCTGCAATGGGCATCGGGTCTCGAGCACGCGATCTTCGGCGCGACCAAGATGGACTTCGTCAATCCGGTCCGGGCATCGGTCTGGAAGGACGAGATCTTCCGCGAGCGGTTGAACAAGAGCTATCCCGGTTATGTGGAGATGCACGACGTTTCGGCGCCGGGCGCGAAGATCCACTTCACCCCCCAGCCGCTTTTCTTCGACCTCACCACCGAGTGGGCGGCGACGCTGCAGAAGATGGTGGCGAAGGAAGTGCCGGTCGACGAGGGTCTCGACAGGCTTGTCGAGAGCATCAACCGGCAGCTCGCGGAAGCCGGTCTCGGTTGATCGCACCTCCGGCTTGGAGCGGAGGCGGGCGGACATCATCGAAGGTTCGCATCCATCCCGCTCCAGGCCAGCCCGCCGCCGGCGGGTCGCCGTTTCGGCACGAAAAGCAAATGGAAGAGGGGGTCTGGCTGCGCCGGCCGCGGCCGACCCCTTATGTCATAGACACAGGCATTTAGACGGAGCTGGCCATGGCTTCAGTAACGCACTCCAGCCCAAGGGGCAGCAGGTTCGGAATCAGCAAGAGGGCCTTGCCCTATGTGCTCTCCCTGCCGGCGCTTCTCGTGTGCATCGGTATCCTGATCCCGTTCTTCACGGCGGTGATCTATTCCTTCCAGCGCTACCGGCTTAGCCAGCCCTGGGCACGCCAGTTCAACTGGGGTGAGAACTATCTGAACTTCTTCACCGATCCGGGTTTCTGGAACACGCTGAAGATCTCGCTGCTCTATGCCGGCGTCACCGTGACCCTGGAGCTGCTGCTCGGTCTCGGCATCGCACTGCTCTTGCAGCGCCGCTCCACGGTCAACAATTTCATCTCGATCATGCTGCTCCTGCCGCTGATGACGGCCCCGGCGCTCGCCGCGCTGATGTGGAAGCTGATGACCAATCCCGGCTTCGGAATCCTGAGCTATCTCGCAAGTCTCGTAGGCCTTGAGAATTTCCGCTGGGCCTCCTCGCCGGACACGGCGCTGCTGACCGTCGTGCTCGTCGACATCTGGGTCTATACGCCCTTCATCATGATCCTGCTGCTCGCGGGCCTCCGCTCGCTGCCGACGCAGCCTTTCGAAGCGGCGGCGCTCGACGGCGTGCCGCGCAGTTTCGTCTTCTTCCGCATCACCTTGCCGATGCTGACGCCCTATATTCTGACGGCGACGCTCTTCCGGCTGCTCGATTCGATCCAGCAGTTCGACATCATCTACGCGATGACGCAGGGCGGACCCGGGGACACGCTGACGGTCTTCCAGGTCGAGGCCTACCTCAACTTCTTCCAGTCGACCAATGTCGGGCGTTCAGCGGCGCTGCTGATCATCCTGTGGGCGATCACCTACGCCCTGTCGAACATCTTCATCAAGAACTGGCTCCGGCTGCGCGAACGCGCCCGCGGCGAAGCGTAAGGAGGCCGAAAATGGAAACCACCTCTCCGGTCGAAAGGCTCCTGCGCGGCGTCGCGCTCACCCTGGTCGTCGTCTTCTTCATGTTTCCGATCGTCTGGATCTTCCTCATGTCGTTCCAGACGAACGAGACGATCCTCAGAATACCCCCATCGGTGGTCTTCACGCCGACGCTCGAGAATTATGCGGCGCTGATCACCGGCAAACTCCAGACCGCCTCCGGCACGCTCGATATCGCTTTCATGCGCAATCTCGGCAATTCGGTCCTGCTGTCGGTCGCTTCCGTAGCTCTGGCGCTGGTTCTCGGCGTGCCGGCGGCCTATGCCTTCGCGCGGCACAAGTTCAGGGGGTCGGAGGACATCGCCTTCACGCTGCTCTCCTTCCGCTTTGCGCCGCCGTTGCTCGTGCTGCTGCCCCTGACGCAGTATTTTCAGTGGCTCGGCCTCTCGAACACCTATTTCGGTCTCATCTGGATCTACCAGCTGATCTGCCTGCCGCTCATCCTCTGGATCGTGCGCGGCTACTTCGAGGACATCTCGGCCGATGTCGAATATGCCTATCGCATCGCCGGCCACTCCTGGTTTTCGACGTTCCGCAAGATCGCCCTGCCGCTGGCAGGTCCCGGGATAGCAGCGGCCGGTCTGCTCGCCTTCATCTTCGCCTGGAACAATTTCGTTTTCGCCCTGGTGCTGGCGTCCGCAGACAAGCAGCCGGTGACAGTCGGCGCGCTGGCATTCGTCACGGCCTCGGGCATCCAGTACGGCCAGATCGCCGCCGCGATCGTGCTCTCGATCACGCCGACGCTCGCACTCGCACTCTACGCCCAGCGCTACCTCGTCGAAGGCCTGTCGCTCGGTGCGGTGAAGGGATAATCGAATGACAACACTGCAACTGAAAAACATCGTCAAGCGCTACAAGAGCCAGGCGGTTCTGGACGATCTCTCGCTCGACGTGGCCAATGGCGAGCGACTGGTGCTCTTCGGCCCATCCGGTTCCGGCAAGACCGTTCTGCTCCGGCTGATCGCCGGCGTCATCGAGCCGGATGGTGGCCGGGTCCTGATCGGCGGCGAAGACATGACCGACGTGGACGCGGAGCATCGCGGGCTCGGCATGGCGTTCCAGAACTTTGCACTGTTCCCGCATATGAGCGCCTTCGACAACATCGCCAGCGCGCTGACCTCGCGGAAATCGTCCCGGGACACGATCGCCGCCGGCGTGCACAAGGTCGCAAAGCTCCTGAAGATCGATCATGTGCTGAGCCATCATCCGAAGGCGCTCTCCAACGGCCAGAAGCAGCGCACGGCACTTGCCCGCGCCCTCGTGGGCTCGCCGCCGCTGCTGCTTCTCGACGATCCGCTTCGCAACGTCGACGCGAAGCTGCGCTTCGAAATGAGGTTGGAACTGCCGCGCCTGCTCGCCGCTCAAGGGGCAACCGTCATCTACGTCACGCAGGACTATAAGGAGGCAATGGCGCTCGGCGACCGCATCGCGGTCATGGCGCATGGGCGTATCCGCCAGATCGGCACGCCGGCGGAAATCTACAACGCGCCCGCCGATATAGAGATCGCCCGGCTCTTCGGCGATCCGACCATCAACCTGCTCGATGTCGTGCCGCAGCGCGGACCGGACGGCGCGTTCGTCGAACTCTCCGACATGCGGCTGCGCCTGCCGGGCTTCGGCGCGCAAATTGTCGAAAAGCAATGCGTTCTCGGCCTGCGCCCGGAGACGATCGCTTTTACCGAAGCCGCCGCGCAGGGCGCGATCCCCGTGACGGTCGAGGCGGAAACGCCGCTCAACGAGAAGACCGTGACGCTGGCGCTGACCGCCCGCGGCCGCGAGATCTTGGTGTCCCGTCCTGCCGGTACCCCCGGCCCGGTCGCCGGACCGGCGCATATCGCAGTCGACGGTCGGGCGGCCTTTCTGTTCGACAAGGCGACGGGCCAGCGCATCCTTCCTTCCGAACTGGCATCCAAGCGCGATGGAGAAGCGGCATGAACGCTACCGCTCTTTTGATCGACAACGTCGACAAGTTCTATGGCCCGGTCGACTACGGCGTTCACGCCGTGAAGCAGCTGAACATGGAGGTGAAGAAGGGTGAGATCATCGCGCTTCTGGGCTCCTCCGGCTGCGGCAAGACCTCTACCCTTCGCATGATCGCGGGCTTCGAACCGGTATCGCGCGGCACGATTTCGGTCGCCGGCCGGCAGGTGCATATGCTTGCGCCGGTCCGCCGCAACGTCGCCATGGCCTTCGAAGGCTATTCGCTCTATCCGCCGCTGACGGTACGCGAAAACATAGCTTTTGCGCTCAAGGCGTCGAAGCTCTCGCAGAGCGTCGTCGAAGAGAAGGTAGCGAGCATCGCCAAACTGCTCGAGATCGAGGATATTCTCGGCCGTTATCCGAGTTCGATTTCCGGCGGTCAGCAGCAGAGGGCGTCCCTCGGACGCGCGCTTATCCGCGACGCCGACCTGCATCTCCTCGACGAACCGATGGGCCAGCTCGAGCCGCAATTGCGCGCCGTGCTGCGCGGCCGTATCAAGCACTACATCAAGGAACGCGGGCTCACCGCCATTCTCGTCACCCACGATCAGACCGAAGCGAACGCGCTCGCCGACCGGATCGCCGTCATGGAAGGCGGCGTGCTGCAGCAGTTCGATACGCCTCAGAAGATCAAGGAGCGGCCGGCGAATCTCTTCACCGGAACCTTCGTCGGCGAACCGCCGATGAACGTCTTCGAGGCAAGCGTCAGCGGCACGGACGCCCGCGTGACCTTCGGCCTCAAGGACGGGGTCCGGCTCGAATACCAGGCCGCCGATTTCTCCCATGCCGTCCGCAATGCGCTGATGAAGCGCCAGAATGTGGTTCTCGGCATTCGGCCCTATTCCGTCCGGCGCAGTGCAGACGGGGTGACGGGGCGCGTTGCCGTCAATCAATGGCTCGGCGACCAGACCCATATCGCGGCCGATTTCGCCGGCGGCACCATGGTGCTCGTCGAACACGACCGTACCAGCCTGGAGATCGGCCAGCCGATCGGCATCCGGCTCGACCCTGCAAGCCTGCACGTCTTCGACAGCGAGAGCGGTATGGCGATTTCGCACGGCGAGGAGCTCGCCTGATGCGCGACATCCTCATCGGCATCGATGCCGGAACGTCCGTCATCAAGTCCGTCGCCTTCGATCTCGGCGGCCGGCAGCTGGCGATGACGGCGGTTCCGAACAGCTATGAGGCGGTGGGCCGCACCGGCAGCGTTCAGGAGTTGCGGCGTACCTGGACGGACACGGTCAAAACCCTGGTCGAGCTCTCGGCCAGGATCGAGAACCTCCCTGGCCGTGTTGCCGCCATCGCGGTGACCGGTCAGGGGGACGGCACCTGGATGATCGACAGAGAGGGCGAGCCGGTGGGCAAGGGCTGGCTCTGGCTTGATGCGCGCGCGAGCGCAATCGTCGAACGCCTGCGGGCCGAAAGCGGCGATGCGGAGCGTTTCTCGCGCACCGGCTCCGGACTTGCCGCCTGCCAGCAGGGCCCGCAGTTGCGCTGGATGAAGGATCATGCACCGGAGATGCTGCAAGGTGCTGCGACCGCATTCCATTGCAAGGACTGGCTCTATTTCAATCTCACGGACAGGCGCGCGACCGATCCCTCGGAAGCGAATTTCACCTTCGGCGATTTCCGCAAGCGCCAGTATTCCGACGACGTGATCGACTTTCTCGGTCTCAACGAACTCAAACACCTGCTGCCGGAAATCGTCGACGGGGCGAGCACGCATCACCCTCTCTCGGCTGCCGCCGCAGCCGCCACGGGCCTGCCGGCGGGGACGCCGGTGGTGCTTGGCTATGTCGACGTCGTCTGCACGGCGCTCGGCGCTGGCCTCTACGATCCCGGAACCGACACGGGCTGCTCGATCATAGGCTCGACAGGCATGCACATGCGTCTGGCCGCCGGCGCCGACGATGTTCGGCTCAACCAGGATCACACCGGCTACACCATGTGCATGCCGATTCCGGGCACCTATGCGCAGATGCAGTCGAATATGGCTGCGACGCTCAATATCGACTGGATCCTGCGGTTTGCGGGAGGTCTCCTCAAGGGCATGGGGATCGAGAAATCGAAGAACGATCTGCTCACCCATGTGGATGGCTGGCTTTCCGAGGCGAACGAGACTCCGCTTCTCTTCCAGCCCTACATTTCGGAGGCCGGTGAGCGCGGCCCCTTTGTCGATGCTTCGGCCCGCGCCTCCTTCGTCGGGCTTTCGATCAATCACGGCTTCGGCGACATGGTGCGTGCGGTCTTCGACGGTCTCGCCTTTGCCTCGCGGGATTGTTACGCCGCGATGGGGCCGCTGCCGGCCTGCGTTCGTCTGTCGGGCGGCGCTGCGCGCAGCGCCTCGCTGCGCCGCATTCTCGGCGGGGCTCTCGGCGCCAGCATCCAGACGAGCGAACGCGAGGAGGCGGGTGCCGCCGGTGCGGCGATGATCGCCGCCGTCTCTCTCGGCATTTATCCCTCGATGGCCGACTGCGTCCGCGAATGGGTGCGGCCCCACCATCGGCCGGCAGAACCCGCGGATGAAGAGCTTGCGCGCCGCTATGATGCGCTTTTCCCCGCCTACAAGCAGTCGCGCCTTGCGCTTCAACCCGTCTGGCATGCGCTCTCCCACGCAGCCGGAACGGGAAACCAACAGGAAAGACCGCAATGAAGAAGATAGCCATTATCGGCGACCGGTTCATGCTGCCGGATGTTTTTCGCGACAAGATCGTCGAGGCATGCGGCGACGGGCATGAGATCAGCATGCTCGAACTGCCCTGGCCGGACGTGCCGATGGAGCACGGCTATGCCGTGGAGGGCATGGACGGCCTCAAGGAATATCTCGGCAAGCCCGGCGAAATCGTCGACTTCGTCGGCGATGCCGAAATTCTCGTGACGCAGCTTGCGCCCCTGTCGCGAACGATGCTGGCTGACCTGCCGGGATTGAAGCTCGTCGCCGTGTCGCGCGGCGGTCCGGTCAATATCGACATGAAAGCCGCTCGCGAGGCGGGCGTCCTCGTCGTCAACACGCCCGGCCGCAATGCGAGTGCCGTCGCCGAATTCACGATCGGCGCCATCCTCGCGGAGACGCGCCTTATCCGCGTGGGGCACGAAGCGCTGAGGCGGAGCGAATGGCGGGGCGATCTCTACCGTGCCGACCGCACCGGCCGCGAGCTTTCCGAAATGACGGTCGGCGTCATCGGCTACGGCAATATCGGCACCAAGGTGGTCCGCTTGCTTCGTGCTTTCGGCACCAAGGTGCTCGTCCACGATCCCTATGTTCAGCTCAGCGCCGAAGACAGGAATGCCGGCGTCGAGCACGTCTCGCTCGACGAACTGCTTGCCCGCGCCGACCTGGTGACGCTGCATCCGCGCGTCAGCGAAGAGACGAAGAACATGATGAATGCGGAGACCTTCGCGAAGATGAAGCCGGGGGCGATCTTCGTGAACACGGCCCGCGGACCGCTCTGCGACTATGACGCGCTTTACGAGAATCTCGTCAGCGGCCATCTCGCAAGCGCGATGCTGGAGACGTTTGCCGTCGAGCCCGTGCCGGAAGGCTGGCCGCTGTTGAATCTTCCCAATGTGACGCTGACGCCGCATATCGCGGGCGCGTCGGTACGCACCGTGACCTATGCGGCCGAAATGGCTGCCGAGGAAGTGCGCCGCTACATCGCCGGCCTGCCGCCGGTCAATCCGTGCTGAGGTGGGACGATGAACGAACTTCAACTGCGCCAGTCGATCATCGACCATTGCCGCCACATGAATGCGATCGGCCTCAACCAGGGCACTTCGGGCAATATCAGCCTGCGCCATAACGGCACGATGCTGATCACCCCGTCTGCGATCCCCTATGCCGAGATGACGCCTGACATGATCGTCGCCATGCCGATCGACGGCGAGTATGGCGCCTGGGCAGGCCCCAAGAGGCCGTCGGTCGAATGGCCCTTCCACCTCGACATTCTGCGGGCGCGGCCGGATGTCGGCGCCGTCGTTCATACCCACGCGACCTTCTCGACGATCCTCGCGATCGCGGGCAAGCCGATTCCCGCCTGCCACTACATGATCGCCGCCTTCGGCGGTTCCGACGTGCGCGTCGCCGATTACGCCCGCTACGGCACGAAGGCGCTGTCGGAGAACGTGCTGAAGGCGATGGAGGGGCGTTCCGCCTGCCTCATGGCCAATCACGGCATGATCGCGACCGGTTCGAGCCTGGAAAAGGCGATGTGGGCGGCGATCGAGCTCGAGACGATCGCCAAGCAATATTACCACGCGCTCCTGATCGGCGGCCCGGTGGTCCTGCCTGAGGAGGAAATCGCCGGCGTCATCGAGGGATTCGCCACTTACGGCCATCAGGACAAACCCAACGGCGAGGCCGCCTGACCGCATGACGACGACAGGAGACAAGCACGTGAGTTCCGAAACCGGTACATACGACCTTTTCGTCATCGGCGGCGGCATAAACGGGGCGGGCATTGCCCGCGACGCGGCAGGGCGGGGGCTCTCCGTCCTGCTCTGCGAGAAGGACGATCTGGCGCAGGGCACGAGTTCCCGCTCCGGCAAGCTCGTTCATGGCGGCTTACGCTACCTCGAATATTACGAGTTCCGCCTGGTGCGCGAAGCCCTGATAGAGCGCGAGGTTCTGCTGGAATCCGCACCTCACATCATCTGGCCGATGCGTTTCGTGCTGCCGCACAATCCGGCCGACAGGCCGGCCTGGCTCGTACGGCTCGGCCTCTTCCTCTACGATCACCTGGGCGGCCGCAAGCGCCTCCCCGGCACGCGGGTGCTCAACCTGCGTACGGCCCCGGAAGGCGCTGCGATCAAGCCGGCCTATCGCAAGGCCTTCGAATATTCCGACTGTTGGGTGGACGACGCCCGCCTCGTCGTGCTCAACGCGCTCGACGCGAAAAAGAAAGGCGCCCGGATACTGACCCGCACCGCCTGCACCGGTATTCGCCGGCGAGGCGACCTCTGGCATGTCGAGATGACCGATGCCGCGACCGGAGCGAAGACGGAGGCCAAGGCGCGCTGCGTGGTCAATACCGCCGGGCCCTGGGTCAACGACGTGATCGGCCGCGTTGCGGGGCTGAATTCGAGCCGCAGCGTCCGCCTCGTCAAGGGCAGCCACATCGTCGTGCCGAAGTTCTGGGAGGGGCGGCAGGCCTATCTCGTCCAGAACCCCGACAAGCGCGTGATCTTCATCAATCCCTATCAGAACGATCTGGCGCTGATCGGCACCACGGATATTCCCTATGACGGGCGGCCTGAGGACGTCGCGGCGGACGAAAACGAGGTCGCCTATCTCCTGAAATCGGTGAACCGCTATTTCAAGCAGCAACTGGCGCCGGGCGACATCCTTCACAGCTTCTCGGGTGTGCGTCCGCTTTACGACGACAATGCCGAAAATCCGTCGGCAGTGACGCGCGACTATATTTTCGAGCTCGACGCCGCCGGGAAGGACGCGCCGCTGCTCTCGGTGTTCGGCGGCAAGATCACGACCTTCCGCAAGCTTTCCGAGCACGCGCTCGAACGGTTGAAGCCTTTCTTTCCGAAGATGGGCCCGGCCTGGACGGCGCGTGCGCATCTGCCGGGCGGCGACATGGCGGATGCGGATTTCGACCAGTTTCTCGGCGACCTGCGCGCGCGCTACCGGTGGCTGCCGTCGGACCTCGCCAAGCACTACGCCCGGCTTTACGGCACGCGGGCGCATGATCTGATCGGCAGCGCCACCTGCCTCGACGAGCTCGGGACGGCGTTCACGCAGCTCTTCCGGGAGCGGGAAGCCCGCTTCCTCATAGAGAATGAATGGGCGCGAACGGCGGAAGACCTGTTGGAACGGCGCACCAAACACGGCCTGCATATGAGCGACGCCGAGAAGCGTGCCTTCAGCGGCTGGTTCGAGGGCCAGCAGGCTGCGGCGTGAGAAGGAAGATTTGATGTTGCGAAGCTCCGAATTCGAAGCGCTTCTCGATCTGTCGGCGCGTGTCGGCGCCGATCCGGATCTCGTTCAGGGCGCGGGCGGCAATACCTCGATCAAGGAGGGCGGAACCCTCTGGATCAAGGCTTCCGGCCTGTGGCTTGCCCATGCCCGTCGGCGCGACGTGATGGTCGCGGTCGCGCTCGACCCGTTGCTCGACGCATTGGAGCGGGACGACCCGGCGACGGAGAAGGCGCAGGATTTCGTCGTCGAGGATCTGAACCCCTCGGGCCTCAGGCCGTCGATCGAAACCACGGTCCACGCGCTGATGCCGCAGAAGGTGGTGGTTCATGTCCATTGCGTCGAGACGATCGCGACTGCCGTTCACGCCGACGCGGCCGCGATTGCCGAAGAGAAGCTTAAGGGCATTCCCTACGCCTTCGTTCCCTATGCCAGGCCGGGGCTGCCGCTCGCCAAGGCAATTGCCGAGCGGATTCGGGATGACACCTCGGTCCTGGTACTCGGAAATCACGGGCTTGCCGTCGCAGCCGAGACGGTCGCGGACGCGGCGCGTCTTCTCGCAGAGGTATCCCAGCGCTTCGCCGTGCCCGTGCGGCGGGCGCCTTCCGCCGACCTGGAGGCGCTGTCGCGCCTTGCGGTCAACAGCGCCTACCGGCTGCCCGACGACGGTCGGATCCACGATGCCGCGACCGATCTCGAAAGCTGCAGAATTGCCGCGGGAGGCAGCCTCTATCCGGACCACGTGATCTTTCTCGGCAAGGGATCGGTTGTCGCCGCTCCCGGAGAGAACGCGCTCTCTCTCGAAGAGGGATTCCGTCGCGCGGGAGAGAGCCTGCCGCCGGTCCTTCTCTTTCCCGGCAAGGGCGCCTTGGTGCTCAAGGATATCTCTGCCGGCGCGCTCGCCATGGCGCGCTGCCTTTCGGACGTGACGGCGCGAATCCCGGAGGGTGCAAGGCTGCGCTATCTCACCGATGCGGAAAACGCGGAACTTCTCGGCTGGGACGCGGAAAAATACCGCCAGCAACTGAACCGTGCAGGGCAGGTGCTGCAATGAGCGGCCGGGGCAAGCTCGTTCTCGGCATCGACCTCGGCACGTCCGGTGCACGTGCCGTGGCGATGACCGCTGCGGGCGAGATCGTCGCGTCGGGCGCAGCGAGGCTTGCCGCCTTTTCCGATGACCATCGCGATCCGCTTGGCTGGTGGAAGGCGGTCCAGGCCGCGCTTGCGCAGGCACTCGAAGCCGTCGACGGCTCGCATATATGTGCGCTCGGCATCGACGGCACGTCGGGCACCATGCTCCCGGTCGCTGCCGACGGAGCGCCGCTCGCGACGCCGCTCATGTATAACGACCCGGTCGGCGATCCCGCCGTTCTGGAGCGTATCGCCGTCCATGCACCCAAGGAGAGTGCGGCACATGGCGCGACGTCGGGCCTGGCCAAGCTGCTGACTTTCCAGTCGCTGCCAGAGGTCTTCCGTGTCATTCACCAGGCCGACTGGATTGCCGGCCATTTCACCGGGCTTTATGACGTCAGCGACGAAAACAACGCGCTGAAGACCGGCTACGATCCCGTTGCCCGCAACTGGCCGGAATGGCTTGCGCGGACCGGCGCGCGTGTCGATCTTCTGCCCGATGTTCTGCCGGCGGGGGCGCCGGTCGCGACGATCTCGCCGGCCGCGGCGGAAGCCTTCGGACTGCCGAGCGAAGCCGTTATCGTTGCGGGTACGACGGACGGCTGCGCCTCCTTCCTCGCGACCGGCGCTGACCGGCCGGGTGACGCCGTCAGCGCGCTGGGCACGACGCTGACGGTGAAGATGCTCTCCGACAAGCCGCTCTTTGCCCCGGAATTCGGGCTCTACAGCCACCGGATCGGCGATATGTGGCTTGCCGGCGGCGCCTCCAATACCGGTGGCGCGGTTCTCGCTGCGCATTTCAGCAGCGATCGGATCGTCGAGCTTTCGGAGCAAATCGACCCGGCGAGCGATACGGGCCTCGACTTCTATCCGCTGCTGAAACCCGGCGAGCGGTTCCCGGTGGCCGATCCCGCCTTCATGCCGCGCATGGAACCGCGCCCGACGGAGGACGCCGAATTCCTGAAGGCGATCTTCGAGGGCATCGCGGGGGTCGAGCGTCTTGCTTATGAGCGGCTCGTATCCCTCGGCAGCCCGGCCCTGGGCTCGATCCGCACCGTCGGCGGCGGCGCGAAGAACGGGGTGTGGACCGAAATCCGAAAACGGAGGCTCGCCGTTCCCTTCCTGCCGGTGCTATCGGAAGAGGCGGCTGCCGGCGCCGCTCGCCTGGCGCTTTCCGGAGCGAAAGAGGCGGGCGTGCTATGAGCGTCGTCCGGGAAATTCCAGCCCTCTCTGCGATATCGGACGCATATGATGCCTTTCTCGTGGATCAATACGGAGTGCTGAGAGACGGTCGCGGGCCCTATCCGGGTGCGGCGGAAACGCTTGTTCGCCTCAAGCAGGCCGGAAAGCGGGTCATCATCCTCTCCAATTCCGGCAAGCGCTCGGCCGAGAACGATCGGCGGCTGGAGGCACTCGGTTTCCAGGGCGGAAGCTGGGACTGGTTCCTGACCTCGGGAGAGGTTGCCTGGCAGCTCTTGAAACGGGAGGCCGAAGGCGAGGGCGGCGCAGCGCGCAAGTGCCTTCTGATCAGCCGCGACGGCGATCAGTCGCCGCTCAAGGGACTGAATCTCGTCCGCGCCGAGAGCGGTGAAGACGCCGACATCGTGCTGCTGGCGGGGAGCGAGGGCGATATCCATCCGCTTGCCTATTACGAAGATCTGCTGGGACCGGCTGCCCGGCGAGGCATCCCGTGCCTCTGTACCAACCCGGACAAGGTTATGCTGACGAGGAGCGGCCCGGCCTTCGGCGCCGGTCGCATCGCCGAGCTTTACGAAGAGCTGGGCGGTCCTGTGCGCTGGATCGGCAAGCCGTTTGCCGACATCTACGACTTCGCGCTCGATTTTCTCGGGCGGCCGGAGCCGCGGCGCGTCTGTGCCATAGGCGACAGCGTCGAGCATGACATTGCCGGGGCTGCGGCGGCCGGGCTCTGCTCGGTGCTCGTCGCCACCGGAATTCTCGAGCAGCGGTCGGACGCGGAGCGCCGGCAGCTCTTTCGGGAGCACGGTGCGAGCCCCGATTTCATCCTCCCGAAATTCCTCTGGTAGCAAGGAGCCGGCAATGGCCTTCACGCTGTCGCTCAACACCAATCCTCTGGTCAACCGCTTTGCCGAGGCGGACGACCTGATCGACACCATCGCCGAGAAGATCCGCATCGGTTACGTCCAGCTCACCCATGAATTCGTCAATCCAGGCTGGCCGGCGGCGACGATCAACAAGACGCTGCGGCAGTTTCGAACGGCGCTCGGCCGTACCGGCGTGAAAATCACCTCCGGCATGACGGGCCCCTATGGCCGTCTCAATCATTTCGGACATCCCGACCCGGACGTCCGGCGCTATTACGTCGACTGGTTCAAGACTTTCGCCGATATCTCCGCCGAGCTCGGCGCCTCCGGCATGGGTACGCAATTCGCGATCTTCACGCTCAGGGATTATCACGACCCGGCGCGTCGCGAGGAGCTGATGGCAATCGCCATCGAATGCTGGCGCGAGGTGGCAGAGCACGCCAAGGCCGCGGGCCTTTCCTATGTCTTCTGGGAGCCGATGTCGGTCGGCCGGGAGTTCGGCCACACGATCGAGGCGTGCAGGGCGCTCGACCGGCGTCTGGCGGCAGCCGACCTGCCGATCCCGATGAGGATGATGGTCGACATCGATCATGGCGACGTCACATCGCCGAACGCCGCCGACGTCGACCCCTATGCCTGGGCGGAGGCCTTTCCGCGGCAGTCGCCGATCATTCACGTCAAGCAGTCCTCGATGAACAAGGGCGGACACTGGCCCTTCACGGCCGCCCACAACAAGGACGGCAGGATCACGCCCTACCGACTGCTCGAGGCCGTCAGGAGGGGAGGCGGGACGGACAACGAAATCTGCCTGGAGCTTTCCTTCCGGGAGCGCGAACCGACCGACCGCAACGTGGTGGAAATGATCCGGGAGTCGGTTGAATTCTGGGAGCCCTTTATCGACACGGGATTCAATGCTTCGAAATTATCACAATGAAATGTAACAAAATCCCATATTTGAGTTGAAATATCACAGAAGACTGTTACCTTTCCCTTGGCGCAGCGGAGGCTGCACCTGACGGGACGATGCGATGAAACCGGAAGACAGACGCCAGGCGATCATGGATGTCCTGATGGAGGCGGGAACAGCCTCCGTCGAGGAACTTGCCCTTCGCTTCGGCGTCAGCAAGATGACGGTTCATCGCGATCTTGACGATCTCGAACAGGCGGGGCTCCTGCGAAAGGTCCATGGCGGCGCTTCCATCCAGTCGAGCCCGCAATTCGAAAGCGATTTCCGCTACCGTGAAAAGATCGCGACGGGCGAGAAGCGCCGCCTTGCGGAACATGCCGCGACGCTGATCGAGCCCGGCCAGAGCATCATCATCGACGACAGCTCGACGGCCGGAGCGATCGCCGGGTTTCTAAGGGATATTCGTCCGCTCACCGTCATCACCAACAATCTCGGCGTCATCGCCGATCTTTCGGGAGCCCCAGGCATCAACCTGATCGCGCTCGGCGGGCATTACAGCAAGAAATTCAACGGCTTTTTCGGTGTCGTCACCGAGGAGGCGCTGCGTTCGCTGCGCGCCGACGTGGCCTTCCTGTCGAGTTCGGCCGTCGAGGGCGCGTCAGCGTTCCACCAGGATCAGGAGGTCGTGCAGATCAAGCGCCAGATGGTGAAATCCGCCAGCCGCAAATATCTCCTGGTGGACCACGGCAAGTTCGGCCGGTCGGCCCTGCATTTCCTGACGGGGCTGGAGGCCTTCGATGCGGTGCTGACCGGAAGCGAAGTGTCCGAGGAGAATACGGCGGCGCTCGGTGACGCCGGCGTCAAGCTCGTCAGGATCGACAATCGGAAAATATTGGAGAACGCATGAGCAAGACTGGTCTCTGGGTCGGCACGAGCTGGAAGATGAACAAGACGCTGGCCGAGGCAATGGTCTTCGCCGACGGTCTTGCGGCCGCCGACGATGGGCGCGATCAGCGGATACAGCGCTTCGTCATTCCTCCGTTCACCGCCGTGCGGCAGGTGAAGGAAAGGCTTAAGGCGACGAGCGTCAAGGTCGGTGCGCAGAACATGCACTGGGACGATGCGGGCGCCTGGACCGGCGAAATTTCTCCGGTCATGCTCAGGGATTGCCATCTCGACATCGTCGAGCTCGGCCACAGCGAGCGGCGGGAGCATTTCGGCGAGACCGACCGCACCGTGGGCCTGAAGACGGCAGCCGCCGTCAAGCATGGGCTCGTGCCGTTGATCTGCATCGGCGAGACTCTCGCGGAACGCGAAGCGGGCGAGGCGGATACGGTCCTGAAGCGCCAGGTGGAAGGCGCCTTTGCCTTTCTCGAAGGCGCGGCGCGGACGGCGCCCGTTCTCCTGGCCTATGAGCCGGTCTGGGCGATCGGCGTCAACGGCATACCGGCCACCGCCGACTATGCGGATGCCCGCCACCGCCGCATTGGCGAAGTCGCCGAGCGTGCACTCGGCGTGAAGGTTCCGGTACTCTATGGCGGCAGCGTCAATCCGCAGAACTGCGAGGAATTGATCCTCCAGCGCCATATCGACGGGCTCTTCATCGGCCGCTCCGCCTGGGACGTGGGCGGCTACCTCGACATTCTGCAACGCGTAGCCCGGGCGATCTGAGCATCGCCGGGTCAGGCAACAACACCTTACGGAAAGGAAACAACATGAAAATCGCGATTGGAGCCGACAGTGCCGGCAAGCCCCTGCTCGACGTCATCGCCGCGCATCTCGCCAAGAGAAGCGATCTCGAAGTCAAGGACCTGAGTCAGACCGGCTACTATGCCGATCTCTCCCGCGATCTGGCGCAGACGATCACGGCCGGCGAAAACGAGCGCGGCATTCTGATCTGCGGCACCGGCATCGGCGTGTGCATCTCGGCCAACAAGGTGCCGGGCATCCGCGCCGCGCTGACCCACGATACCTATTCCGCCGAGCGGGCGGCCAAATCCAACAACGCCCAGATCATCACCATGGGCGCGCGCGTCATCGGCCCGGAACTGGCGAAATCGATCGTCGATACGTGGCTGGCCTCCGAGTTCGACCCCAATGGTCCGTCGGCGGCAAATGTCGAAGCGATCGACCGCCTGGATCAGGCGAAGTAACGGTCGCGAATTCTGCGGCGCGTGCTGATCCTCCCTCATGCGCACGCAGCGAGACGCCCGGCAGCGATGCCGGGTGTTTTCGTTGAAGGGGCGGTGCGCCGGGTGACTTCCCCCACATCCGGCTCTGCCGATGAGGGGAAGTACCACCCGTCACCACTTCTTGCTGAGCTTCAGCGTGAAGGTCCGGCTTTCGCCGTAGCCGCAGGTCAGGAGGCCCTGGCAGCCCGCGACATAGTCCTTGTCGAACAGGTTGGCGACGTTGAGCGACGCCGTCCAGTCGTTCTTCTCGTAGCGGATGGCGGCATCTACGAGCGTCGCCGCCGGGACCTTCTTCGTATTCGCGGCGTCCGCCCAGGACTCGCCCTGGCGGCGCACGCCCGCACCGAGGCTCATGCCTTCGAACGCGCCGTCGGTCACGGTGTAGTCGAGCCACAGAGCGGCCTGAGTCTCGGGTATGAGATAGGGCGACTTGCCGAGCAGCGACGGATTGGTGTCCTCTGTGATCTCCAGATCGGTATAGCTGAACGCCGAGACGATCTTCCAGTTTTCGTCGATATTCACCTTGCCCTCGAGCTCGAAACCGCGGGAGCGCACCTCGCCGAGCTGTGTGGAAACACCGAGTGTGTCGGTCACCTGGACGTTCTGCTTGGTTATCTCGAAGACCGAGGCGGTGAACAAACCATCGATAAACGTCGGCTCGTATTTGATTCCCGCTTCGTATTGGTAGCCTTCTTCGGGCTTCAGAGGCACCAGCGTCGTGACCGCGGGATCCGGGTTCGAGTCGCGCGAGCCCACGAGCGGATTGAAGAATGTCGCTACGCTCAAATAGGGCGTAACGCCGCTTTCGAACTCGTAGGCAAGGCCGGCCCGGCCGCTGAGCGCTCCGTCGTCATATCCGAAGTTCGAAGGTGCGGCCCAGGCCGTGGCGCCGTTCCTGAGGTCGGTGTCCACATAGTCGTATCGCCCATTGAGCGTGGCCAGCCAACCGTCGCCGAAGCGCACTTGATCCTGAGCATAGATGCCGATCTGCTGCTGCGTGAAAACCTGGTTGATGTAGACGGATTTCGGGCCCTGCGGCACACCGTAAACCGGATCGGTCGGGCTGATCGGTGTTGCGCCTCCCGAGGCGCCGATGTGGTCCAGTCGGTAATATTTGTAATCCAGGCCGGCGAGGAAGGTGTGGCTCGTGGCGCCGAGATCGAATTCCGTCTCGGCGCGGTTGTCGATCGCAAAGCTGTCGACTTTCGAGGTGGCCTCGAAACCGATGCGGTTCAGGAGGTAGTCCGGAGCGATCGGATCGACATTGCCGAAGCCCGGGCCGACATAGCCGTAGGGATACGGATAGTTCTCGTGTTTGTGGAGATGGGCATAGCGGGCGTTCTGCGTGAATTTCCAGCCGTTGTCGAAGTCGTGCGTGAACTCGTAGCCGACCATCTGCTGGGCGTAGGTTCCTTCGTCCATGTCCGGCTCGCCGAAATAGGCGTCGCGGTCGATCTTGCCGTAGGGAGCATCGACCACGGTTCCGACATAGGGCAGGAAGCCGTTGCCCACATGAACCTGGTCCAGACCCTGGAGCAGGCCGAAGACGGTCAGGCTGGTCGCGTCGTCGGGTGCGTAGGTTACCTGAGGAAGGATGAAACCGCGCAGGTCCTCCGAATAGTCCGAATAGTTGTCGCCGCCGGCGACCTTTCCGGTCAGGCGGTAGCGAACCGTTCCGTCATCGTTCAGCTTGTCGCTGATGTCGAAGCCGGTGAAGGCGTTGCCGTCGCTGTTGATGCCGACTTCGGTGTAATAGAGCGGCTCATCGAGCGGACGCTTGCTGATCAGATTGATGATGCCGCCCGGATTGGACCCGCCATAGAGCACGGAGGCCGGGCCCTTCAGCACCTCGATCCGCTCCAGCATGAAAGGGTCGATCTGGAAATTGCCGAAACCGAAGCTGAAGAGCGGCAAGCCGTCGAGGAAGAGGCCGGTCTGGGCCGCATCGAAGCCGCGGATGTAGAACCAGTCCGTGTCGGGATCGGTGCCGAAAGGTGCCGACGTGACGCCCGGCGTATAGCGCAAGGCCTCGTCGACCTTGTTGACCACGGCGCGATCGTCCAGTTCCTCGCGGCCGACGACGGAGACCGACTGGGGGATTTCGCTGAGCGGCGTGGCGGTCTTCGACCCGGTTGCGGTCGCCTTTGCGACGTAGCCGTCCACCGGTCCGCTCGCGTTGGCGCCCGTCGCATTGCCGCCCTCGACGACGATTCGCTCGAGCTGCGTGGCGTTTCCCTCCTGCGCCAGCGCCATTGCGCTCATCATCAGCGGCGCGAGTGCTGCTCCGCTCGCCAGAAGAGTCTTCAGATGCGCCCCGCGAATCCTGCACTTCATCTCATTCATGCCCCGAAAATCGGCCGGCCCCGCGTTGCCCCGCGCGACCGGCACCGTCGACAATAAGATGAGTGTCTAGATCAACTATTTTGGCGGCGCTTGTCCCGATATCGGGAAATTGAACGATTTTGGGCAAAAACTGCGCGCTGCCGGCGGACTGGTCAGGCGGTGTGACTTTTCTTCCAGAAGGCCGGAGTCGTGCCGACTGCCTTGCGAAACACACGGGTGAAGTGCGCCTGATCGGCAAAACCCGTCTCGGCGGCAATCGAGGTCAGCGGGGCGTCGCTCCTGAGCAGCATCTGCTTTGCCCGTTCGACCCGCGCATTGATGTGCCACTGGTGAGGCGCGACACCCGTCGAAGCCTTGAAGGCGTGGCTGAAATGCGATTGGGAGAGGCCCGTGAGGTCGGCGAGTTCCTCGAGCCGGACATTACGGGCGAAATTCTCCTCGATGAAATCGACGGCCCGCCGCAATTGCCACGCCGCAAGCTGGCTGCGCTTGCGGCCGCTTCGCTTGCCGATCTTCATGAGATCGATGAAAAGCGCCACCGTGAGGCCGTCGCCGTAAAGATCGTGGAGGGGCTGGGGATTGAGGCACTCGGCTGCGATCAGGCCGGCGATCGTAAGGAAGCGTTGGTCCTGGAACATCAGCCGGGGCGTCTCGATTGCCGCGGCGTCCAGGTCTTCCTTCAGGCGTCTGCCGAGTGCATCGATGTCGAAGTGAAGATCGAGATGCCGGATGTAATGGATGTCGACGACATCGGTCCAGAGCTCCATTCCGGCCGGGATATAGGAGAGGGCCTGCCGATGGTAGTTCTGGACGGCACCCTTGCCGTTTGCGGCGAGCTTCACCCTGCAATTGCCGCCGCCCTTGGCGTCGAGCACGATGAACATGCGGGGGTCCTCGGCGATATAATAGCCGCCCGCATGCGGAACGCATTCCACATCCCAGACATCCGCGACCACACCATTCCACTCTCTGCGGTTGAGGCCGCCGATGATCGAAAACCCGCTGATCCTGTTCTGCATGCGCGGCTGAAATGTCATCGTCGCTTTCTCCGGTCCTGCCGGCTTGCCAAGCCCGACCGCAGTAATCCTTCAAGTGTTATTCAAGTTTGTTATCGCGGATCGCGTGGGGTTTCAATCGCTTCAATGTGAAGGCGCGGCCGATGCCGACCGCGCCCCTTTTCTGAATGGAATTGGTACATCTGCGCCTCTCGGGTTTAGCCCGGGGAGAGGGGCAGCACCGTTTCAGGCGTCGACCAGCGCGAGCTTCGCACGCGCATCGAGAATCTGCGCGCAGGCATTCGCGGCTTCCTCGCCCTTGACGACGAAATGGTCGCGGAAGAAGGCGATCAGAGGCTCGCTTTCCTGGAAGTTGTGGGGTGTCAGGACCGCGGAGAGCACCGGCACGTCGGTATCGAGCTGGACGCGCATCATGCCGTCGAGCACCGTCCCGGCGACGAAGTCGTGGCGATAGATGCCGCCATTGACGACGAAGGCAGTGCCGAGGATCGCCGCGTAGCGGCCGGTCCTGGCGAGCGCCTGCGCATGCAGCGGGATTTCGAGCGCTCCCGGCACGTCGAAGATCTCGACATCGGCGGCGCTGCCGCCGAGTTTCGTCCATTGCGCAATGAAGGCGTCGACGCAACGATCGACGATATCGGCGTGCCAGCGGGCGCGGACGATGGCGATCTTGGCGGAGGGATGGGAAAGTATGGTCATGGTCTCAAGCCTTTCAGGGTTGGCATTTTCCAATGATCCCGTCGGGCGAACATGCATGTGCGAAGACCCCGGGGAGGGGCGACGCCTCTGCTTGCTCTCTTCCATCCGGACTATAACCGTCGGCTCCGGAATTCGACCGGATCTGCTGACCTTCGCACGAAAATGCAAAGCGCTCGCGGGCTTCGACCACCGACCATTCCCGATCCTGTGTTCGCTACCGCCGGTGGGGAATTTCACCCCGCCCTGAGAACGCTTGCGACTATAGCGGCTGTTTCGCCGCCGTCAAATCTGTGCTGCGACGTGAAAGCGAAAAATCACGACAGAATTTTCCACGGATTTCGCGCCCCTGAACAATTCATTCCCGCCGGTCTATTCGCGGATGACGAGCAGGTCCTTTGCCGCGAAGCGCAGCGTGACGCTCTCGCCGGCGACCGGTGGGGTCATGCCCGGATCGTTGAACATATCGAAGGAGATGATGTCTTCGCCGACCCGCAGCTTGGTGCGGATGACGGAGCCGAGAAAACTCCTCGATACGACTTGGCCCGGAAGTGCGGTATCGCCCCTGGCGCCCTCGGCGATTGAGCCTGCTTCCGGCCTGAGTGCCAGCGAAATGCTGTCGCCGCCCTTTGCCCCGGCTATCGGCTCTTTCAGCGAAATCCGCTGCCCGCCTATGGTGACCGCGCCGCTTGCGGGATCGGCCACCTTGCCCTCGATGATGTTGAGCGTGCCGACGAAGGAGGCGACGAATCGTGTGGCCGGGGTGTTGTAGATCTCGAAAGGGGTGCCGATCTGATCGGCGCGGCCGGCATTCATGACGACGATCCGGTCGGAGATCGACAGTGCCTCTTCCTGGTCGTGCGTCACGAATACCGTGGTGATGCCGAGCTGCTGCTGGATCTGCCGAATCTCCTCCCGCAGCGAGATGCGGATTTTTGCATCGAGCGCGGAGAGCGGCTCGTCGAGGAGCAGCACCTGCGGCTTGACGGCGAGGGCGCGGGCAAGCGCCACGCGCTGCTGCTGTCCGCCGGACAATTGATAGGGGAAGCGGTCCGCCAGATGCTCGAGCTTGATCAGTCCGAGCATCTGCTTCACCCGAGCCTCGATCTCCGTTTTGGAGGCGCCGGCGACCTTGAGGCCGAAGGCGACATTGTCGTGAACATTCATGTTGGGAAAGAGTGCGTAGGCCTGGAACACCATGCCGATATTGCGCTGGTTGGGCTTCAGCGTGCCCTGGTCCTTGCCGTCGATGAAGATCGAGCCGCCGGACGGCATTTCAAAGCCGGCAATCATGCGCAGTATGGTCGTCTTGCCGCAGCCGGAGGGGCCGAGGAAGGAGACGAACTCGCCCTGGTCGATCCCCATGTCGAAATTATGCACGACCTGGACCGGGCCGAAGGATTTCTGGATGTTGGTCAGTTGCAGGAATGCCATGTGATCAAGCCTTGGCCGGAGCGGATTTCTGGAAGCGCGATACCAGCTGGATCAATCCCATGCTGAGCCAGGTGATCGCGAATGCGATGACGGCGAGCGCCGAAGGCTCGTAGGCCTTGTTGGCGCCGACAAGCTGCAGATAGGGGCCGAAGGCCGGGCGGTTGAGCAGCGCCGCCATGGTGAATTCGCCCATGACGATCGCGAAGGTGATGAAGGCACCGGAAAGCACGCCGCTCATCACATTCGGGAAAATGCAGCGGAAGAGGATGGTCGGCCATTTGGCGCCGAGGCTTTCCGCGGCCTCGGTCAGCGTTCTGACATCGATGGCCCGCATCGCCGTGTCGACGGCGCGGTACATATAGGGAAGCGACAGCGTCATGTAGGAGAACATCAGGAGCGCGTTGGTGCCGGAAGTGGAGCCGGTCAGCGGCAGGAACGAGGAGGAATTATAGAGTCTGAGATAACCGAAGACGATGACGATCGCCGGAATGACGAGCGGCAGCAGCGTGATGAACTCGATGACGGGGCGGACCTGCGGCAGGCGCAGCCGCACCCAATAGGCGGTCGGCACCACCAGCAGCATGCCGAAGATGATCGTGAAAAACGCCATCAGCATCGAATAGCCGAAGGTCTCGCGAAACTGGAAGTCGGAGAAGACCGACCGGTAAGCGTCGAAGGAATAGGCATCGCGGCGCATGCGCAGCGAGAATTCCAGCGTGCCGAGCAGCGGGACGATGAAATAGCTCGCTCCGATGGCGATGGCGATCCAGGCACCGAGACGTCTTGCTTTCATTTCTGCCACCGTTCGGCGCGCATCCGCAGCCAGATGTAGAGAATATTGGAGATGCCGGTGATGACGATCATGCCGAGCGCCAGCGCATAGCCGAGGTTCGGATTATGGAGCACGTCGCCGCGGATCTGCGCATAGAGCAGGATCGGCACGATATTGAGCGAACTGCCGGTCAGCGCGTAGGCGGTGGCGATCGCGCCGAAGGCGTTGGCGAAGAGCAGGAGCGTCGTGCCGAGCAGGCTCGGCCAGAGGATCGGCAGCGCCACCATGCGCCAGTATTGCCAGGTGGAGGCGCCGAGAATTTCGGAAGCTTCGCGCCATTCCTTCTTCATGCCGTCGAGCGCCGGCGTAAGGATCAGCACCATCAGCGGGATCTGGAAATACATGTAGGTGATGGTGAGGCCGAGGAAGCTCAGGAGATTGAACCCCGTCGAATAGAGATTGAAGCCGAACCAGTCGCGCAGAAACACGGTGACAAGTCCGGTGCGGCCGAGGGTCGCGAGAAACGCGAAGGCGAGCGGAACGCCCGCGAAGTTGGAGGCGACGCCGGAAAAGGTGAGGAGCCCGGAGCGAATCCAGCCCGGCAGCCCGCCAAGCACGATCGCCCACGCAAGGAAAAAGCCGATGAGCGCGCCGCCGAGCGAGGAGGCGACCGATACGCGGATCGAAATCCAGTAGGCGGAGAGGATCGAGGGCGTGAAGAGATCGCCGATATTCTTGAAGGTGAACTCGCCTGCAGGCGTGAGGAAGGCCCCGGTGACGAGATAGAGCGTCGGAACGACCAGGAACATCAGCGCGAAAATCATGAAGGGCGCGATGCCCAGCCAGTCGATGATCGCTCGTTTGCTGATCAGGGGTGCTGCTGCTGTTGTCGTGGTCATAAAGCTTTCGGCTGTCCCGGCGTCGGAGGAAAATGACCTCCCCGCCACGTACGAGGCGGGGAGGTACGCAATGGCAGTTACTGCACGCTCGCGCCGACGACGCTGTCCCACTTGGTGGTGATCGCTTCCTTGCCCTTGGCCTGCTCGTCGAGTGTCGGGAACACGGCCTTTTCGTAGGATGCGGCCGGCGGCAGCTTGTCGAGCATTTCCTGCGGAACCTTGCCGTTCTTGACGAGGTCGTTGAAGCGGATCGGGTGGCAGTAGCCCTTCAGCCAGCCGAGCTGACCTTCGTCCGAATAAAGATATTCCATCCAGAGCTTGGCGGCGTTCGGATGCGGAGCGAAGGCAGAGATCGCCTGCACATAGACGCCGGCGACGACGCCGGAGGCCGGGACGACGACTTCGACCGGCGGGTTGCCGTTCAGGCTGTCGCGCCAGGAGAGGCCGTTATAGTCCCAGGCGATGATGATCGGCGTCGAGCCTTGCGCAAGCGAGGCGGACTTGCCGATGACCGGGACGAAGTTGCCGGCCTTGTTGACCTCGGCGAAGAAGGCCAGGCCCGCTTCCCCGGCCTTTGCCGCATCGGTTTCACCGGCCGCGAGGCCTGCGGCGTAGACCGCCTGCACCGCCTGGTTGGATGCGCGCGGATCGCCGGCGAGGGCGACCGAGTTCGCATAGTCGGACTTCTTGAGGTCCGCCCAGTCCTTCGGCACGTCCTTGACGATATCGGTGTTCACCACGAAGGAGAGAACGCCGTAATAGTCGCCGTACCAATAGCCTTCCGGATCCTTGGCCGTGTCCGGAATAGTGTCCCAGGTAGAGACCTTGTAGGGCTGAATCAGGCCTTCGGCCTTGGCCGAGGGGCCGAAAGAGAGGCCGACGTCGATGACGTCGGGGGCCTGCGGGCCGGTGTTGCCCTTGTTGGCCTTGATCGCCTCGATCTCGTCTCCGGAGCCCGCATCCGGGTTCAGTTCGTTGACTTCGATGCCGTATTTGGCCTTGAAGCCGGCGATCACGTCGCCGTACCCGCACCAATTGTGCGGGAGCGCGATTGTCGTCAGCGTGCCTTCCTTCTTGGCGGCTGCGATGAGCTCTTCGCTCGGCTCGGCAACGGCTACTGCCGTCGTTGCGAGCAGCATGGCGGTCGAAAGCGAGAGCAGGCGTTGAGTCCTTGAAATCACTGGCGTTCTCCTTATTGGGTTTTCGTTCAATTTCGCCGATGCAGTTAAAGATATGCGATGAAGCTTATGTGACAGGCCTTGTCCCGTCTGCGGCAGATATGTCGGCTTCGGAGCAATCCGCCCCGGTTGCATTCGAATGTCGCCTGAATGCTCTTCCATCAGGGAATTCAAGCCGCCGGAGCCCTCCTAGACCGGCTTGCGGAAAATGCGGGTGGAATCGAACAGGCCCTCCAGCGTCCTCATCCGGTCCCGGGTTTGGTCCCAGTTCGAGCTCTGTACCGCCTCGATCAGCGCCTCCACGAGGAAGAGCAGCATGACGGAACTGTCCCATGCGGAGGGAACCTCGATCCGGGCGCGGAAGACCTTCGATGAAGACTTGGCGACCGGAGAGCCCCACTGGTCCGTGAAGAGGATGATCTCGACGCCGCGCTCTCGGGCGGAGCGGGCGAGCGTTTCCATCTCCTGCTCGTAACGGCGGATGTCGAACAGGATGAGGACGTCTCCCGGGCGCATGTCCAGCACGTAATGCGGCCACGAACTCGGGTTCGCGGCGATCTGCGTGACGCCGGTTCGGATGACCTGAAGATGAGTGAAGAGGTAATCCGCGAGAGAGCGGGTGATGCGCCCGCCGACGAGATAGACCCTGCGCTTCAAATCGGCAACGAGTGCGGCGGCCGTGTCGAACTCCGCGGGCTCGATCTGCGACAGCGTCTGGCGCATGTTTCCCATGACCGCGTCGGCGAAGCGGTTGAGCGTATGGGTTCCCGGCGCGCTGGCCGCCCAGCGGTCGTGCTTCGCGATCGGATTGGAAATCGTCGCCTCGAGCTCCTGATGAAGCCGTGCCTGGAAGTCCGGGAAGCCGCGAAAACCGAGCTTCTGAACCATGCGGGCGACCGTCGGCGTCGAAACGCCGGCGTTCTCGGCGACCGTGGTGATCGAGCCGAGACCGGAGACCGGGTAATTGTCGAGAAGTGTCTCCGCCAATTGCTTTTCGGCGCGCGTCAGCGCGGCGAAATGTGCGTTGATCACATCCGACACCGTCATGGAAGCCGTGTTGCCGTTCAATGTCGTCCCCTTGGCCGGTCTTTGCCAGCTTGCCGGAAATTAAACATCGCTGTCACAATCGGAGTCAATCGCAATTTTGAAAAGATCGTTTCAGTTTTCCATTGACACGTGCCGATTCGTGAAGAATTCTCTTCACAACCATCGTCTGACGAGGCATTGGGGGCCGGTTTTGACGGGACTTTTGACTGAGGCAGAGGGCGACCCGGTCGCGATCGAGAACGCCGAAGCGAAGGGAGAATTCCTCTTCGTCTGCGAGCATGCCTCGAACCGGATGCCCGAGCGGCTGGGAACGCTCGGCCTTTCGAAGGAGGCGCTCGAGAGTCATGTCGCCTGGGATCCCGGCGCATTGGCAGTCTCCCGATTGCTCTCCGAAAAGCTTGACGGCACGGTCATCCATCAACGTTTTTCCCGGCTCGCCTATGACTGCAACAGGCCGCCGGAGTCTGACGCGGCGATGCCTGTCCTCAGCGAGGTCTATGACGTGCCCGGCAACAGGACCATGTCGGCGGCGGAGCGGCGTTCGCGGGTGGAGGAGATCTATCTGCCGTTTCAGGAGGCGGTGACGCGCGCGGTCGCAGACCGCAAGGCCGCAGGCAGGCGGCCGGTTCTCGTGACCATGCATAGTTTCACGCCGATCTATTTCGGCAAGCCGCGGACAGTCGAGTTAGGCATTCTGCACGACGCCGACAGCCGGCTCGCGGACCGCATGCTTGCCGCCGCAGCCATCGGCGAGGCGGGTTACGAGGTCCGCCGCAACGAGCCTTACGGGCCGGCCGACGGTGTGACGCACAGCCTGATCGAGTACGGCGTCCGCTTTGGCGTGCCGAATGTCATGATCGAGATCCGCAACGATCTCATCCGCGATAAAGTCGGCCAAAGGGTCATGGCCGATTATCTGGCGGGGCTGCTCGCGAAGAGCGTGGCTGCCCTTCCGGCGCACTAAAAGACCCTGGGGGAGCGGCAAAGCCGCGGTGCTGCTCCGGTTTCCGGAGCAGGGGTGACATGATCTTCCGCAATGGCGCGGCGGGTCTTGGAGAAACAGGGGAAAAGGATGTCAGACTACACCGAAGTCGACAAGAAGCAGGATATGCAGATCCTGCATTCGATGGGCTATGCCCAGGAACTCGAAAGGCGAATGAGCCAGTTCTCGAATTTCGCCGTCTCGTTCTCGATCATCTGCATTCTGTCCGGTGGCATCAACTCGCTGGCGCAGGCGACTTCCGGGGCCGGAGGCGCCGCGATCGGCATCGGCTGGCCGCTCGGATGCTTCATCTCGTTTGTCTTCGCGGTCGCCATGGCGCAGATCAGCTCCGCCTATCCGACCGCCGGCGGCCTCTATCACTGGGGTTCAATCCTCGGCAACCGTTTTACCGGCTGGCTGACCGCATGGTTCAATTTGCTCGGTCTGGTCACCGTTCTCGGCGCCATCAATGTCGGCACCTATTATTTTTTCATGGGCTCGTTCGGAACGCCTTACTTCGGTCTCGAGGACACGACGATGACGCGCATCGTCTTCCTGGCGATCATCACCGGCGCGCAGGCGCTCGTGAACCATATGGGCATCGGACTGACGGCGAAACTCACCGACTTCTCGGGCTATCTGATCTTCGTTACCGCGATCCTCCTCGCGCTGGTCTGCCTTGCCGCTGCCGACACCTACGAGATCAGCCGTCTTTTCACCTTCTCCAATTATTCGGGCGAGACGGGCGGCAATGTGTGGCCGCAAACCTCGGGAACCTGGGTGTTCCTTCTCGGGCTGCTGCTGCCGATCTACACGATCACCGGCTATGACGCCTCTGCCCATACCTCGGAGGAAACGGTCAAGGCCGCACATTCCGTGCCGCGCGGCATGATTTCCTCCGTGCTCTGGGCCGCTCTCTTCGGCTACATCATGCTGTGCTCCTTCGTATTGATGATTCCTGATATGGACGAGGCTGCCAAGCAGGGCTGGAACGTGTTCTTCTGGGCGATGGACGCCCAGGTCAACCCGATCATCAAGGATATCCTCTACCTCGCCATATTCGTCAGTCAGTGGCTGTGCGGGCTGGCAACGGTTACCTCGGTTTCCCGCATGATCTTCGCCTTCTCGCGGGACGGCGGCCTGCCGGCCTCCAAAGCGCTGTCGAAGGTGAGCCCGACCTATCGCACGCCGGTGGCCGCCATCTGGACGGGTTCCATTCTTGCGGTGCTCTTCGTCTGGGGATCATCGTTGGTGTCGATAGGCGACACGCCGGTTTACACGATCGTCGTCTCCTGCACCGTCATCTTCCTGTTCTTCTCTTTCGCGATCCCGATCACCCTGGGTCTGTTCGCCTGGGGAACATCGAAGTGGGACAAGATGGGGCCGTGGAACCTCGGTGAGGGCATGTTCAAGCTCTTCGCTATCCTTTCTATCGTCGCCATGGTGCTGATCTTCGTCCTCGGCATTCAGCCGCCGAACGACTGGGCGCTCTACATCACCGTCGGCTTCCTGATCGTGACCGGCATCATCTGGTTCGCCTTCGAAAACCGCCGTTTCCGCGGCCCGCCGATCGGCGACGAGGTTGCGCGCCGCCAGGCCGAGATCGCCGCTGCCGAAAAGGCGGTCGGCGAAGCCTGAACCAACATCAAGAGAGTGGGGGTCGCGACCGCGATCCCCGCTTCGTTTCGCGGTTCAAGGGAACGGCCGCGCCGAACATGGGATGACACTTTCATGAGCTATTCGTTCGAGGAACTGAAAGAGGATGTTGCCGCCGGCCGCATCGACACGGTGCTCGCCTGCCAGGTGGACATGCAGGGCCGCCTGATGGGCAAGCGGTTTCATGCGGAATATTTCGTGGAAAGCGCATGGAAGGAGACGCATAGCTGCAACTACCTGCTTGCCACAGATATGGAGATGGAGACCGTTCCCGGCTACAAGGCGACGAGCTGGGAGAAAGGGTACGGCGACTACACGATGAAGCCGGACCTCTCGACCCTCCGGCGCATTCCGTGGCTCGAAGGCACCGCGCTGGTTCTCTGCGACATGCTGGACCATGACACGCATGCGGAAGTGCCGCACTCGCCGCGCGCCATTTTGAAGAAGCAGGTGGCGCGCCTCGAAGCCTTGGGCTTCAAGGCCTATATGGCGAGCGAACTCGAATTCTTCCTCTTCGATCAGTCCTATGACGATGCGAGGCTCTCGGGATATCGCGACCTGCAGCTCGCCAGCGGCTACAACGAGGATTACCACATCTTCCAGACGACCAAGGAAGAGGATGTGATGCGGGCGATCCGCAACGGTCTTCAGGGTGCCGGGATCCCGGTCGAGAACTCCAAGGGCGAGGCGTCCGCCGGCCAGGAGGAGATCAACGTCCGTTACGCGGAGGCCGTGACGATGGCCGACCGGCATGCGATCATCAAGAACGGCTGCAAGGAAATCGCCTGGCAGCGCGGCAAGGCGATCACCTTCCTTGCCAAGTGGAACTACTCGGCCGCCGGCTCCTCGTCGCACATCCACCAGTCGCTCTGGAGCAAGGACGGCGAAACGCCGCTGTTCTTCGACAAGAACGGGCAGTATGGCATGTCTGAGCTCATGCGCCACTATGTGGCCGGTCAGCTCGCCCATGCGAGCGAGGTCACCTATTTCCTGGCGCCCTATATCAACTCCTACAAGCGCTTCATGGCCGGCACCTTCGCTCCGACCAAGGCGATCTGGAGCAAGGACAACCGCACCGCCGGCTATCGCCTCTGCGGTGAGGGCAGCAAGGCAATCCGCATCGAATGCCGCGTCGGCGGCTCCGATCTCAATCCATACCTTGCCTTTGCCGCCCTGATCGCGGCCGGCATTTCCGGCATCGAGAACAAGATGGAACTGGAGGCGCCCTTCGTGGGCGACGCCTACCAGGGCAAGGAGGTGCGCGAGATCCCGCATACGCTGAGAGAGGCGAGCGAGGCGCTTTCCGGTTCGAAGATGCTGCGTGCCGCCTTCGGCGAAGAGGTTGTCGATCATTATGTGCACGCCGCAGAATGGGAGCAGCAGGAATATGACCGGCGGGTGACCGACTGGGAGGTCGCGCGCGGGTTCGAAAGGGCGTAAAACGCCCCTCCACAATCCCTCCCCACGAGGGGGATGGGCTACGTTGCGGCACCCTCCTATCGAAAGCCGATGCCTCCACAAGGAGCATGGCCGAATTACCGTGCGGAGCGGTGCCGCAGGTCAAGCCCCGCCCTCGCGTGGGAAGGGTTGGGAGGGGAGTTCATTGTGAAATGAGAACAGGAAGACGATCATGACGATGATCCGATGTGTTTCGCCGGTCGACGGCGAGGTTTATGCCGAGCGCCCGGCAATGCCGCTGGAGATGGCGAGGCAGGCCGTGGCACATGCGCGCCTCGCGCAGAAGGCCTGGGCCAGGCGCCCGCTCGATGAACGTGTGAAGCTGGTGCTTGCCGGCGTGGCACGCCTCAACGAGATGGTCGACGAGGTGGTGCCGGAGCTCGCCTGGCAGATGGGCCGGCCGGTGCGCTATGGCGGCGAATTCAAGGGATTCAACGAGCGCTCCAATTACGTCGCCTCGATCGCGGCCGATGCGCTGAAGCCGCTCGTCGTGGAGGAGAGCGACCGCTTCGAGCGGCGCATCGCGCGCGAGCCGCATGGCGTCGTCTTCGTCATCGCTCCGTGGAACTATCCCTATATGACCGCGATCAACACGGTCGCGCCGGCGCTGATGGCCGGCAATACCGTGATCCTCAAGCACGCCAGCCAGACGATCCTCGTCGGCGAGCGCATGGTGCGCGCCTTCATCGAGGCGGGCGTTCCGGCGGACGTTTTCCAGAACCTGTTCCTGGATCACGACACGACGGCGGCGCTGATTGCCGCCAAGAGCTTCGACTTCATCAACTTCACCGGATCGGTCGAAGGCGGCCGGTCGATCGAGCGGGCGGCGGCCGGCACCTTTACCGGCCTCGGCCTCGAACTCGGCGGCAAGGATCCTGGCTATGTGATGGAGGATGCCGACCTCGACGCGGCCGTCGACACGCTGATGGACGGCGCGACCTACAATTCCGGCCAGTGCTGCTGCGGCATCGAGCGCATCTATGTGCATGAGTCGCTCTATGACGCCTTTGTCGAGAAATCGGTCGCCTGGGCGTCCAATTACAAGCTCGGCAATCCACTCGATGCGGAGACGACGCTCGGTCCGATGGCAAACAAGCGCTTTGCGGCAACGGTGCGCAATCAGATCGCCGATGCGATCTCCAGGGGTGCCAAGGCGCTGATCGACCCGAAGCTCTTCCCGCAGGACGATGGCGGTGCCTATCTGGCGCCGCAAGTCCTTGTCGACGTCGATCACTCCATGGAGTTCATGCGCGAGGAAACCTTCGGGCCGGCCGTGGGCATCATGAAGGTGAAGAGCGACGCCGAGGCGATCGAATTGATGAACGACAGCCGGTACGGTCTTACCGCGTCGCTCTGGACGAAGGATGCGGAGCGCGCGGCCCGGATCGGCAGTGAGCTCGAAACCGGCACGGTTTTCATGAATCGCGCCGACTATCTCGATCCGGCGCTGTGCTGGACCGGCGTCAAGGAGACCGGCCGGGGCGGCTCGCTCTCGGTGCTCGGCTTCCACAACCTCACCCGCCCGAAATCCTATCACCTCAAGAAAGTGACCGCATGACCATCACCGCCAACTGGAGCTATCCGACCGCCGTCAAATTCGGCGCCGGCCGGATCAAGGAGCTTGCCGACCACTGCAAGGCGCTCGGCATCAAGAAGCCGCTGCTCATAACGGATCGCGGACTTGCCCCGATGGCGATCACGCAGCAGGCGCTCGATATTCTGGAAGCGGGTGGGCTCGGACGCGCGATCTTCGCGGACGTCGATCCGAACCCCAACGACAGGAACCTCGAAGCCGGCGTGAAAGCGTTCCGTGACGGCGGCCATGACGGCGTCGTCGCCTTCGGCGGCGGCTCGGGCCTGGACCTCGGCAAGTGCGTCGCATTCATGGCCGGCCAGACGCGGCCGGTCTGGGACTTCGAGGATATCGGCGACTGGTGGACCCGGGCGAGCGTCGAAGGTATCGCGCCGATCGTCGCCGTTCCGACGACCGCCGGCACCGGGTCAGAAGTCGGGCGCGCCAGCGTCATCACCAATTCGGCAAGTCATGTGAAGAAGGTGATCTTCCATCCGAAGTTCCTTCCTGGCGTCACGATCTGCGATCCGGAATTGACGGTCGGCATGCCCAAGGCGATCACCGCCGGCACGGGCATGGACGCCTTTGCCCATTGCCTCGAAGCCTATTCGTCTCCCTTCTATCACCCGATGTCGGCAGGTATCGCCCTCGAGGGCATGCGGCTCGTCAAGGAATACCTGCCGCGCGCCTATAAGGACGGCACGGATCTCGAAGCCCGTGCCAATATGATGAGCGCGGCGGCCATGGGGGCGGTTGCATTCCAGAAGGGCCTCGGCGCGATCCACTCGCTGTCGCATCCCGTCGGCGCGATCTACAACACCCATCACGGCATGACCAACGCCGTGGTGATGCCCCCGGTCCTGCGGTTCAACCGCTCCGCGATCGAGGAGAAGATCGGTCGCGCCGCCGCCTATCTCGGCATTGCGGGCGGTTTCGACGGTTTCTATGACTATGTGCTGCAGCTCCGGGAGGAACTCGGCGTTCCCGACAAGCTGTCGGCGCTTGGTGTCGGCACGGACCGTATCGACGAGATGGCCGAGATGGCGATCGTCGATCCGACGGCCGGCGGCAATCCCGTCGAACTGACGCTCGATGCTGCCAAAAAGCTGTTCGCCGAATGCATTTGACGGGAGCCGTCGTTAATTTTTTCGAGCCCGGAAAACCCATGTTTTCCGGGCTTTTTCGTTGCTCTTCAACGGAAAATGCGCCCCACGGTTAACTTTTGGGGGCCAAAAGTTTCCATTTCGTTAACCATGTTCTGCAAGGTTCTATTAAGGAAACCGCGCGCCGGGCATCGCTCGGCGGACCGGAAACGAGCAAGGACGAGGTGAGAGAAATGGCGGTCATCACATTCGCCAATGCAAAGGGCGGTGCGGGAAAGACGACCGCGGCGCTGATCCTGTCGACGGAACTGGCGAGGCAGGGAAACCGCGTCGTGGTACTGGACGCCGATCCGCAGCGCTGGATCACGAGCTGGTCCGAAGTGTCCGGCCGTGTCGCCAATCTCGAGGTGATTTCGCACGTCACTCCGGCTTCGCTTCCCTGTCATATCCGCGAACTCAAGGGTGAGGCCGATTTCATCGTCATCGACCTCGCCGGAGCCAAGGACGCGATCGTCGCGTTGGCGCTGGGGCTGTCCGATCACGTGCTGATACCGGTTCAGGGCTGTGCCATGGATGCGCGGGGGGCCGTACAGATTCTTGAACTTATCCGCCATATCGGAGAGAAGGCGAGGGTACGCATCAACCACTCGGTCGTGTTGACGCGCGTCAATTCGCTGGTGACCACGCGAGCGCTGCAGACGATCAAGGCGCTGCTCGCCTCCCGCGGCGTTTCGGTCCTCGACACGCCGATCGTCGAGCGTGTTGCCTATCGCGAAATCTTCGAGTGCGGCGGCACCCTGCAGATGATGGACCCGAACAGGGTCAGCAATCTCGACAAGGCGCGCGAAAACGCCTACGCGCTTGCCGCCGAGGTGCAGAACCTGCTCCCCGTGACCGCACGCCGCGCCCTGATGTCCCGCCTGCGCTCGGCTTTGCCGCGGGCGGCGTAGCGATCGATCGCGAAGGGCGTTGCCGTTCAGAACCGTTTATCGATGAAATGCTTGGCCTGGGCGCCGGCGTGGTAGAAGACGGATTTCAGGGTCCGCCACGGATCCGGCGTGACCGGCGTCTCGGCAAGCGGGATCGCGGACGTGTCGCCGGTGACGTGACGGGCAAGCGCGCGGCCGAAGACCGTACCTGGGGCTATGCCGCGGCCGTTATATCCGCTGATCGATACGACATTCGGGGCGAGCACATGCATGGCCGGCAGATTGTTCGTGGTCATGCCGATGCGGCCGTCCCACCAATATTCGAAGCGGAAATCCCCGATAAAGGGGAAGAGCTTGCGCACGGACCGGGCGGCGAAGGCCCGGTGTGTGCCCGCGGCGATCGCATCGAGCCTGCCGATCGATCCGAAAATCAGCCGGTTCTGCTTGTCCATGCGGAAGGAGGTCATCACCAGCCCCGTGTCCCAGGCCCCCTGCCGTTCGGGCAATATGCGCTCGGCCACGTTGTCGGGCAGCGGATTGGTCGCGAACTGGAAATAGGGAAGGATCGTCAGCTCCTGCCGATACTCCTTCCATGGGACATCGGTGACAAGGCCTCCATAGGCGTTGGTCGCTAAAATGACGTGACGGGCCGTGACCGTCCCCCGCCCGGTCTTCAATTTCCAGAGATCGCCTTGGCGGCTGGCTCCAAGGAGGGGGGTATCGGTGAAGATTTCGGCGCCGACGGCAAGCGCTGCACGGGCCAATCCCCGCGCATAGGCGAGCGGCTGTATCGTTCCGGCGCGACGGTCGAGCAGTGCGCCTGTGAAGCACTCGGCCCCTGAAAGCGCGTGCGCCTTTTCTGCCGAAAGCACCTCAACCGGAGCACCGCGTTTTTTCCATTGCGCCTCGCGCTCCCGGATTTCCTTGAGCCCTTCCGCGCCGACCGACATATGCAGCGTGCCGTTGCGAACGGCTTCGCATTCGATTCCATGTTTCGCAACGAGATCATAGACGAATGACGGGCCGTCGCCGAGTTCGTCGAGAAGCCGATTGCCCGCGGCTGCTCCGAGCGTTGCAATCAGGTCGTCGGGCTGCACCCACATGCCGGCATTGACCAGGCCGACATTGCGGCCCGAACCCCCGAAGCCGATCATCCGCGATTCGATCACCGCCGTCCTGACGCCTGTCTCGGCCAGATGAAGCGCGGCCGAAAGGCCAGTGAAACCACCTCCGACGATCGCCACCTCGACCGCCAGGTCGCCTGCTAGCGGAGCGGTGCGCGGAGCGGCCGGTGCCGTCGCATGCCAGAGATTGGGGAGAGCACGCTCCGTTGCCATCGCGGACAGTTCCTTAGAGTCAGGGGTGTTTCGCCTGTGATAAAGGCAATGCGTCGGAGTTTTTCATGACAATGTTTCATGATGTCATGAGGCTGCTGCGCCGGCAGGGCTATATGGCATTCGAGGCAGCTCAAGCGTGTCGCGATCATGCGCATTCACGCGGCACGCTTGGCCGATTGTCGTGCGTCAGTCGACGAATTCGACCGTGACGCCAGTGCTCACCATCTTGCCGAGTTCGGTCGCATCCCAGTTGGTAAGGCGGACGCAGCCATGGCTCTGGGTCTTGCCGATCTTCGACGGCTCCGGTGTCCCGTGAATGCCGTAGGTCGGCTTCGACAGTGCGATCCAGACGGTGCCCACCGGGCCGTTCGGACCCGGCTGCAATTGCAGGATCCTGTCGTTCGCGCCCTGCTGGAAGTTGATCTTCGGGTTATAGGTATAACCAGGATCGAAGGCGATACGCTCGACATGCACGGTCCCGGAAGGCGACGGCGTGTCGGAGGAGCCGATTGTGGCCGGATAGGCGGCGATCAGTTTCCCCGCTTCGTCGTAGGCGAGCACCTGCTTGCGGGCCTTGTCCGCGAGGATGCGCGCCACCTTGCCCTTCTTGTTCGGGCCGGGATTGACGACCTTGATCGTTGTGCCGGGAATTGAAAAATCGGCACCGGGATTGAGCTCGCGCAGATAGGCCTCGTCCATGTGGAACTTTTCGCCGAGCATCTCCGTCACCGACGTGAACGACAGATGCGGCAGCTGCGCCTTGTGTGCGTAATCTTCCGGGATGGAGGCGACAAAGGGGCCGGCCGCATCCGCGGCGGTGATCGTGTAGGTCGTAATCGGCAAGCCGCCGTTGAAGCGCAGCCGCTCGAGAATGTCTTCGGTATTGTTCGGATCGAGCGTTTCGCCCGTTGCCTGCTGCCAGGCTTCAATGGCCTTGGTGACGTTCGAGCCCATCTTGCCGTCGATCACGCCGGGAGAATAGCCTTCGCGGTCGAGGAAGACCTGCAGGGCAGCGATCTCGGCGCGCGACTTTCCCCTCACCGTCATGGCCGGCGGCATCGGCTGTGCCAGCGGGTCATTGTATTGCGGATCGTAGGCAGCCTCCTCACGATCGGAGAGCGAGGGAAGGCTGTTGGGCAGATCCTCGCGCTCGACCGGAGCGGGCGCAATATCGCGATATTCGGGGATGGCGCCGGTAAACTCGCCGGGCTCCGAATAGCCGTAACCGCGATCGCGGGGATCGGGATAGCCATCGCGCCCGTATTGGCGGCGCCGCTGTCCGCGACCATAGCCGTCATTCGGCACGACGGTGGCGACGATATTGCCCCACGGATCCACGAGCACCGTGCGTCCGCGCCGGTCGCGCATGGCGTGAACCTCGGCCTCTCCGGGGATATAGTCGAGAATGTCGCCCTCGGGGGTGACGAGCATCACGTCGCCGCCGCCCCAATAGCCACCATAGGCATCCTGTGCGTTGGCGGGCGCAAGCTCCACGGCGATGAGGGCGAATGCTGCGAAGAGCGAAAGGCCGGTGCGGGTCGCGGGCGTCACTAGGGAACCTGTCTTCATGGCGGTTGCTTTGCGGCGGTACATACCGATTTGGACGTTAATGTGAAAAAAGTGAATTCATCATGAACAGCCGGTTAAATTAGTTAGGCCAACATCCTGCCCATTGCAACGCTCGCCGAAATGGCCCGGTTCCGAGGCTTCGACTATCATGGATTCTCTGCCTGATTCCGGGCTCCTTCTGAGGAGGTGAAATGCGGACCACCTTGAACGCGGCCGATGGCGCCGCGATCCACCTCCTGTTCGACCCGTCCTCGGCACTCGATGTCGCGGCCTTCGTCGTCGGCGGCGTCGACCTGTCGCCCGGCGCGGCGATCCCCTCGGACGGCGATCCGCGGATCGACCGCGCGCTTGCGGGTTTCCTGTTCACCTGCGGTCCTGAGCACATTCGTCATCCCGAGGCTCTGGAAGGCGGCGCCGGCGCCTATTATCCCCTGCATGGTTCGCTCGCCGGAACGCCTGTCAGCCGGACCGAGATGTGCGGGGCAGGCGATCGCCGTACTGCGGTGACCGAAGTCGATCTCGCCTGCGGCGGCCGAGCGGCCATAGAGCGGCTCTGGCAAGTCGATGCGGCCGCGCACGCCGTGACGCTTGCCGACCGCGTCGTCAACATCGGTTCGTCGGCCTTTGCGCCGATGATGATGTATCACATGAACATCGCGGGCCGGCTGCTCGGCGAGATGACGCGGATCGAAAGCCCGTCGGTCGACGGCGGATCGCTTCCCTGGCGCTTCGGCGAGGGGGATAGCGCGCATTTCTGCCGGCCTGCCGTTGCCTGTGACGGATGGTCGGAGGTGGCGCTGACCGCAATGCCGGGTCTTCACGGGCGTGCACTCCGTGTGCGGTTCCGGACCGAGACGCTGCCGTTCCTGCAGATGTGGCGCTGTCAGCGCGGCGGCGCCAACGTCGTCAGCATCGAACCGGCCTCGCATCGCCTGGCGAAACGGCCCGAACTTGCCGCAAACGGGGAGCTTGGTGCTCTTAAGCCCGGTCAGTCGCGTGAATATCGCCTGGCTTTCACCGTCTCCCGATGACGCCTTCTCGATTGACGCCGCCCGGCGCCGGGCCTAAATCAGGGCAACGCTTTTCTTGAGGGACGCCACATGGACATTCGCCAGATCAACGATGAGTACTCGGTTTCGGGCCAGATCACCGTCGACGACCTCGACGAGATCAAGGCGCTCGGCTTCAAGTCCATCGTCTGTCATCGCCCGGATTTCGAGGCCCCCGATCAGCCGACCTTCGACGCCATCGCGGCACGTGCCCAGGAACTCGGGCTGGAGATCACCCATATCCCGGTCGGCCCGATGGGCGTGACCGCGGACGCGGTCAAGAGCATGGTCGACGCACTGGACGAGTTCCAGCGACCGATGCTCGGCTATTGCCGCTCCGGCGCCCGCTCCACCGCAGTCTATCAGCAGACGCTGCACATTCGGGGCTGAGGCGGGCCCGGCTGCAGCCGGGCCACCAAATGCACTCACCCGTTCCGGATTTCGCTCAGCGTCCGCGTCGGCGTGATCGCTTCCGGATCGAGCTTGATCTCGATGATAGCCGGCTTGCCGCTCTCACGCGCCCGCAGGAAGGCGCCTGCAAATTCTTCCGTCCTCGCCACCGTTTCGCCGTGGCCGCCATAGGCGCGGGCGAGCGCTGCGAAATCCGGGTTCGTCAGATCCGTCGCGCTGACGCGGCCGGGATATTCGCGCTCCTGGTGCATGCGGATCGTACCGTAGATACCGTTGTTGACGACGAGCACGATGATGGGGAGTTCGTAGCGGACGGCGGTCGCGAACTCCTGGCCGTGCATGAGGAAACAGCCGTCCCCGGCAAAGCAGACCACCTCGCGGTCGGGATGCAGATGCTTGGCCGCGACTGCGGCCGGCAGGCCGTAGCCCATCGAACCGGAAGCGGGAGCAGCCTGCGTCCCGTAACGCCGGAAACGGTGGAAGCGATGGAGCCAGGTGGCGTAGTTGCCTGCACCGTTGGTGAAGATCGTCTCCGGCCTCGTATTCGCCTCCAACCAGTTCACGATCGGGCCCATCTGCACGTCGCCCGGTCCCTTTTCCGGCGGCGTCGACCATTTGAGGTAGGCCGCATGCATTTCCCCGGTGCGGGCGGACCAATGGGGCTCGGCCGAAGGCGTCAGGCTCGAGAGCGCCGCGACGAAGTCGCGCGGGCTCGCGGCAATTGCGAGGTCCGGACGGTAGACCCGGCCGAGCTCGCCCGGATCCGGATGGACATGCACCAGGGTCTGCCTGGGGTAGGGGACGTCGATCAGCGTGTAGCCGGAGGAAGGCATCTCCGAGAACCGCCCGCCGACGAGGAGGACGAGGTCGGCATCCCGGATCTCGCCTGCCAGCGACGGATTGATGCCGATGCCGACATCGCCCGCATAGTTCGGATGCAGGTGGTCGAAAAGCATCTGGCGGCGGAAGGAGCAGCCGACAGGCAGCTGCCAACGCTCGGCGAAGCTCTGGAATCCGGCTACGGACTCGGCGGACCAGCGGGTACCGCCGAGAATGGCGATCGGCCTTTTCGCGGTGGAGAGAAGCTCTGCAAGCTGGGAGATCTGGCCTGGGCCGGGGTGACTTTCCACCGGCCGGTAAGCGCGTGCGGCCGGTGCTTCGGCGCTCTGTGTCAGCATGTCTTCCGGCAAGGTCAGGACCACGGGGCCGGGACGGCCGGACGTCGCGACGGCGAAGGCGCGCGTCACGAATTCCGGGATGCGCGCCGGATCGTCGATTTCGCCGACCCATTTTGCGACTTCGGTAAAGGCCCGGCGATACTCGATTTCCTGAAAAGCCTCCCGCTCGCGGGCGTCGCGCTGCACCTGGCCGATGAAGAGGATCATCGGAACCGAATCCTGCCGGGCCACGTGGAGGCCGGCGGAGGCATTGGTCGCGCCGGGGCCGCGGGTGACCATGCAGATGCCGGGCTCGCCCGTCAGCCGGCCCCAGGCATCCGCCATCATTGCGGCCCCGCCCTCCTGCCGACAGACGACGACCTCGATGTCGGCGTCGTAAAGCGCATCGAGCACCGCCAGATAGCTTTCTCCCGGTACGCAAGAGATGCGCTTCACCCCGTTTGCGGCAAGCGCCTCCACCACCAGTTGTCCGCCCGTTTTCATGTGCACCTCCCAAATGCTGTCCTGTTTCGCCGCTGTCAGATCGCCGGCGACACCGGCGCGATACCCGCCGTCTTCTGCACCTGTCGCTCGCGCCAGATGATATAAAGTCCTGAGCCGATGATGATCGCGATCCCCAGCCATTTCAGCGCGTCCGGCAGATCGCCGAAGACGAGCCAGCCGAAAATCGTCGCCGAGACGATCTCGAGATATTGCAGCGGCGCGAGCACCGAGGCCGGCGCCGCCCGATAGGCATAGACGCCGAGCACGCCGGAGATCGTCGCGGTGACGCCGACTCCCAACAGATAATACCAGGCGCGGCCGTCCGGCCAGACCGGATCGAAGACGCTCGATCCGCTGCCCTCGCCGAACCAGAGCAGCGCGAGACAGAAGAGGCCTCCCCAGATGCCGGCATGGAACTGCATCGACCAGGGGTCCTCGTTCTGCGCGACCATGCGCGTCACGAGCAGGAAAACGGCGAGACCGAAGGCGGCGACGATCGGCAGAAGCGCGACCCAACCAACTTCCTGCATGCTCGGCTGGATGACGAGCAGCGAACCGAGGAAGCCGACAGCGCAGGCGGTATAACGGCGCCAGCCGATCGTCTCCTTCAGGAAAATGCTGCCGAGAATGGTGAGGATGATCGGTTCCACGAAGAAGATGGCGATGGCATCGGCCACCTCCATGACCTTCAGCGTGGTGATGAAGGAAAGCATGGTCACCACCAAAAGGCCGCCGCGCAGCGCATGCAGCGCACTCTTGCGCCAGGTGAGATCGAACAGCGTGCCGCGCAGAAGGACGATCGGCAGGATGAAGACGATCTGCAGCAGGAAGCGTGCCGCCGTGATCTCGGCCGAGGGAACCGTCGCTATGGCGAGCTTCGAGAAGACGTCGATCAGCGGCGACAGCAACACCGAAAGGACCATCAGCGTCAGGCCGTAGGAGATCCGGTTGTGGTCGATTGCCGCCTTGGAAAGGGAGAGCTCGCTCATGGACGGTGCCGCTTTCCCCCGACTGCCTTCCTGCACCAGGCGGCGAACTCCGTCATCGCTTTTTCCCGTCCGATCTCGTTCAGCGTTTCGTGGCGCATGCCCTCGTGAATTGCGATCGTGACATCCGTCATGCCCCGCGCTTTCATGCGGTTGCCCAGCCAGCGAACGGCCTCTCCGTTGAGGGTGGAAGGATCGGCGCTGCCGCCGACGAGGTGAACCGGCAGGCTTGACGGTAGCCGCCACAGCCGGTCGGAGCGGGCCCCGGCAAAGGCGAAGGCGAATACGTCGAGCCACAGCGATACGGTCGGGTCGAAACCACAGAGCGGATCTTCGAGATATTTGGCAACCTCGCTTCTATCGCGCGAGAGCCAATCGAAATCGGTCTGCCGGTCGGCGATGCTGGTGCTCCAGGCACCGAAGGTGAGTTTCGTCACGAGCGGACTTGGCACGTCCGAACCCTTCAGCATCTTCTCGATCGCCAGCAGCAACTGGCCGCCGCGCCCGGCAAGGCCGGGCCGGAAATTGGAGTTCCACACAGCAAGCGCGTCGTAGAGTTCCGGATCGGTTTCGGCGGCGTTAAGCGCGATCAGGCCGCCCATCGAATGGCCGAACAGCACGACCGGCAGGCCGGGATGGCTGGCCACCGCCATATCGCGGAGCGCGCGGAGATCCGCGACGACCTTGGCAGCGCCATCCCGCTGCGCGAACATGGCGGGACACGCATCGGGGGCACAGCTCGTGCCGTGGCCGCGGTGGTCATGGGCGTAGACGTGGAAACCTTGGCCGGCCATGGCTTCGGCAAAGCGGGCATAGCGGCCGGAATGCTCGGCAAGGCCGTGGCTGATGACGAGAATGCCTTGCGGTTCACCCGCGGCGCCGAGATGGCGCCAGCCGAGCGTCGCGCCGGTCGGGCTTCGATGCGTCCTCACCTGCCCGAACATGCCATGCGCTCTCCCCCACTTGCGGATGCCGTGCGGATATCAAATCGATTTGGGTGGGAAAGGCAACCGCAGCTTGTTGCTCGTTGCGCATGAGATCACAACGAATCCGCAGATGCGATTCAGGGTTGCAATTTTCCCGTATATGGCGTTATTTGTTCCTGTTTTGTTTCCTTTAGAGGGTTTGGGGCAATGAAGACAAGGGCGATGATGCATCTGATCAGGTTGGCGGCGCTGGCGCTGGGTTTGGCGAATGCGCCCCTCGCTGCGGCTCAGGAGAGTGAGGCGAGCGAGGGCGAAACCGGCGCGGGAAGGACGGAATATGTCCTCGCCGTGAGCTGGCAGCCGGGATTCTGCGAGACGCGGCCCGATCGCAAGGAATGCGTCGATCAGACCGCGGATCGCTTCGACGCCACGAATTTCTCGCTTCATGGACTATGGCCGCTCAAGAAGAGCTATTGCGGCGTGGAAGCGGATCTGAAAGCGCGCGACCGCAAGGGCGATTGGCTGGAACTGCCGGAAGTCGCCATGGGGGACGAGACGGCCAAGCGCCTGCTCGTCGCCATGCCGGGCGTCATGTCCGGTCTGGACCGGCACCAATGGCTGCGCAACGGTACCTGCCAGACGGCAAATGCCGAGGACTATTTCGCGCTGCAGCTCCGGCTTCTGGACGAGCTCAACCGGTCGGCGGTGCGTGCGCTCTTCGCCGGCGGGATCGGCAGGGAACTCGACGAAAAACAGATCAAGCAGGCCTTCGACCAGACTTTCGGGGCGGGGGCCGGAGACCGGGTGCGCATGCGTTGCCAGTCGGTGAACGGCCGCGACGTGATTACCGGGCTGACGATCGGGCTCTCGGGCGACCTCTCGGGCAAAGCCGAGCTGGCGGATTTGATCCAGGCGGCGGGGCCGACGGAATTCAAATGCGCAAAGGGGGTCGCAGACGCTGCCGGGCGGGGCTGATCCGGACCGCAATTCGCATTGAGGAAGCGGCGGGGGAGCGTGGGGGCAAGGGCCTTTGGCGTTGCCCCGCCACCATAATTCGCCTACATAGCGGGCAAAATTCCCTTCCGATGCGGAGCATTTCCTTTATGGCACGTCAATTCATCTATCACATGGCCGGGCTGAACAAGGCCTACGGCAACAAGAAGGTCCTCGAGAACATCCATCTCTCCTTCTATCCGGAGGCGAAGATCGGCATTCTCGGCCCGAACGGGGCCGGTAAGTCGACCGTGCTCCGGATCATGGCCGGCCTTGATACCGAATATACCGGTGAGGCCTGGGTCGCCGAAGGTGCGAGGGTCGGCTATCTCGCACAGGAGCCGCAACTCGATCCTCAGAAGAACGTGCTCGATAACGTGATGGAAGGGGTGGCTGCCAAGAAGGCGATCCTCGACCGCTACAACGAGCTGATGATGAACTATTCCGACGAAACCGCGGAAGAGGGCGCCAAGCTCCAGGACGTCATCGACAGCCAGAACCTCTGGGACCTCGACAGTCAGGTGGAAATGGCGATGGAAGCGTTGCGTTGCCCTCCGGGCGATGCGGAGGTCACCAATCTCTCCGGCGGCGAGAAGCGCCGCGTGGCGCTTTGCAAGCTTCTGCTGTCGCAGCCCGAACTGCTTCTGCTCGACGAACCGACCAACCACCTCGACGCGGAAACGATCGCCTGGCTCGAAAAACACCTGCGCGAATATCCGGGCGCCGTGCTGATGGTCACGCACGATCGCTACTTCCTCGACAACGTCACAGGCTGGATTCTCGAACTCGACCGCGGACGGGGCATTCCCTATGAGGGCAACTACTCCGCCTATCTGCAGGCGAAGGCCAAGCGCATGGCGCAGGAAGGACGCGAAGAGGCTGCCCGCCAGAAGGCCATCAGCCGCGAGCAGGAGTGGATCTCTTCGAGCCCCAAGGCCCGCCAGGCGAAGTCCAAGGCTCGTATTCGCGCCTATGACGAGCTGGTCGAGGCGGCTGCGGACCGGCGTCCGGGCGATGCGCAGATCGTCATTCCCGTGGGCGAACGACTGGGGCAGGTGGTCATCGAGGCGGAGAATATTTCCAAGGGTTATGGCGACCAGCTGCTGATCGAAGGCCTGAGCTTCAAGCTGCCGCCGGGCGGCATCGTCGGCGTCATCGGCCCGAACGGCGCCGGTAAGACGACGCTCTTCCGCATGATCACCGGGCAGGAGCAGCCCGACGACGGTTCCATCCGGATCGGAGACAGCGTGCAGCTCGCCTATGTCGACCAGAGCCGCGATGCGCTCGACGCCAACAAGACGGTCTGGGAAGAAATCTCGGGCGGCAACGACATCATCAAGCTCGGCAAGCACGAGGTCAACTCGCGGGCCTATTGCTCGACCTTCAACTTCAAGGGCGGCGATCAGCAGCAGAAGGTCGGCACGCTTTCGGGCGGACAGCGTAACCGCGTTCACCTTGCCAAGATGCTGAAGTCCGGCGGCAACGTCGTCCTGCTCGATGAACCGACCAACGACCTCGACACCGAGACCCTGGCCGCACTGGAAGATGCGCTGGAAAACTTCGCCGGTTGCGCTGTTATCATCAGCCACGACCGCATGTTCCTCGACCGCCTTGCCACCCATATCCTCGCCTTCGAGGGCGACAGCCACGTCGAGTGGTTCGAAGGCAATTTCGAGGATTATGAAAAGGACAAGATCCGCCGCCTCGGCCCGGACTCGGTCAACCCGAAGCGCGTAACCTACAAGCGCCTGACGCGTTGACCGTCATAGGTTTGCGGCGGCGCATCGCTGACGGCGTTCTTTGAGTCTGTACATCCAGCGAAGGCGGCCTCTCCCGGTCGCCATCGCCGGGCTTCGCCGCCGTAATCCTCGGGGCTTGACCCGAGGATCCGTTCACAAGCCACCGATACGCAAACAGGCGGCGTTACGCGCAGTCCCGTTGCATGCACCGCGTCATCCACGGAGTTCGGCT
The DNA here is from genome assembly GCF_036245905.1 of Sinorhizobium sp. KGO-5. Classification (NCBI taxonomy): domain Bacteria; kingdom Pseudomonadati; phylum Pseudomonadota; class Alphaproteobacteria; order Hyphomicrobiales; family Rhizobiaceae; genus Sinorhizobium; species Sinorhizobium sp. KGO-5. The sequence continues at coordinate 50,479 of NZ_BDIZ01000004.1, read as the reverse complement.
CCTATGCCCGGCGTGTGGATCCTCCGGTCCAGGCAGAGGATGACTGTCGGGGTCACGGCTGAGGATGAATGTCGGGGCCGAGGCAGAGGGGGTCGACGGGCAGAGCCGCTCCCCAAGCGTTCTGAAATCTCCACAAATCGTAGCGCGCCATTTGTCGGCCGGGCGACCGCAAGGTCCGGCCGTTCTATCCTCCAGGCGCCATTCTATTGCCTCTATGCGCAAATCTCTTGCGCAGCTGTCACAAATCACATAAACATATCTTTATGTGTTGATGGGGAAGGCTATGGCTGATCGGGAAACGCTTGGTTTGGATGCGCTGGTCGACGTCCTGAAGGCGGCGGGCGAGCCGACGCGCCTGCGCCTGCTGGCCCTTCTCTCGGCCGGTGACCTGACGGTCACCGATCTTACCGAAATTCTCGGGCAATCGCAGCCGCGCATTTCCCGTCATCTGAAATTGTTGGCCGAGGTCGCGCTCATCGATCGCTATCAGGAAGGCGCCTGGGCCTATTTCCGCCTGCGGCAGGAGGGCCGTCGCGTCGCGCTGATCCGCGAGCTTCTCGCATCGGCCGCAGCCGACGATGCAATTCTGGCCAGGGATGCCATCCGCCTTGCCACGTTGAAGAGAACCCGCGCGGAGAAGGCGCAGGCCTATTTCAGCCGCAACGCCGCCGAATGGGACAAGCTCAGACGTCTGCACATCGCCGAAGGCGACGTCGAGGCGGCGCTCAAGGCGATGGTCGGCGACGAGCCGGTCGACAGCCTGCTCGACCTCGGCACAGGAACCGGACGTATTCTGCAGCTCTTCGAGGGTATCTACCGCCGCGGGATCGGGGTCGACGCCAGCCGCGACATGCTGGCGGTCGCGCGGTCCAACCTGGACAAGGCCGGCATCACCAAGGCGTCGATCCGCCACGGCGACATCTTCAACCTGCCGCTTGATGGTCAATCCTTCGATCTCGTCACGATCCATCAGGTGCTGCATTATCTCGAGGAGCCCGAGGCGGCGATTGCCGAGGCGGCGCGCATGCTCGTCCCGGGCGGCCGGCTCGTGATCATCGATTTCGCGCCGCACGGGCTTGAACACCTGCGTGACGACCATGCCCATGCGCGCCTGGGCTTTTCGCACCAGACAATGAGCGAATGGCTGCAGAAGGCCGATCTTTCGCTCGAGAAGACGACCGATCTTGCGCCGGAAGGCGGGCAGGAGGGGAAGCTGACTGTCACCATCTGGCTGGCGCGCGATCAGCGCGCGGTCGAAACCGTTGCCGACTTGCCGCGCCAGCGCCTTCATGCAGGGGGAGTTTGAGAATGAACGGACGGACGCCTTATCCCGTGGACTGCGACGGTCTTAGATTTTCCTTCGAGTACTTCCCTCCGAAGAACGACGAGATGGAGGCGCAACTCTTTCAGACCGTCACGGCTCTCGCCGTCTTCGCGCCCGCCTTCGTCACCGTGACCTACGGTGCCGGCGGGTCGACCAAGGCGCGCTCCCTGACGACGGTCAAGCGGATGATCGGGGAGATGGAGATCCGGAATACGGCCGCGCATCTCACTTGCGTCGGCGCGCCGAAGGCGGAGGTGGATGCGGTCATCGACGAGTTCGTCGCCTGCGGGGTGCGCCATTTCGTGGCTTTGAGGGGTGATCCGCAAGGCGGTATCGGCAGCGTCTACGAGCCTTTCCCGGGCGGCTACGAAAATGCCGCCGCCCTCGTCGAGGCCCTGCGGGCGCGCGGCGATTTCGAGATCTCCGTCTCCGCCTATCCGGAAAAGCATCCGGAGAGCCCCGACGTCGCTGCCGACATAGACATGCTGAAGCGCAAGGTCGACAATGGCGCAACGCGCGCGCTTACGCAGTTCTTCTTCGACAATGACGACTTCGAGCGCTATCTGGAACGCGTAAGGCGCGCGGGCATCGCGATACCGATCGTACCCGGCATATTGCCGATCAATAATCTCACCCAGGTGCAGAAATTTGCCGGTCTTTGCGGCGCCAGAGTTCCGGAGTCGCTCGTTTCGCGGCTGAGCCCTCTTGACGATCAGCCGGAAGGGCGTTTCCGGGAGGCGGCCCATATCGCGGCCGAACAGATCACCGATCTCGTCCGGCGCGGCGTCAGCGATTTCCACCTCTACACGATGAACCGCCCGCAGCTCATCACTGCCGTTTGCGAACTGATGGGCTATGATCCGGAACTCGCGCCGGCTCAGCCCGCAGACACGGACCGCCCGGTCCGGGCGGTCGCGAGGGCATGACGGCCGACCTCGGATAAGCAGCACCATAGCGAAAGCCCATGAATGCCGCAGCATTCATGGGCTTTCTGATTGTTGCAGCCTGTCGAACTATTGCGCCTGAGCGGCGGTGAGACCTTGCTGCAAAATGGATTTTCCGGAAATTAAAGTCCCCGTTTCGGCTGGACTGTCAGTGGCCCTGAATCACACGAAAAGCATTACGGCCACGAATGCGAACGCTGCACTGATCATAAGGACGTTCAACGAGTGTGTAAGTCCCATAAGCTGATCCTCCCTGCGTTGACGGGTAAAACATAGGGCGAAAAAACGGCATGTGAAAGCGAAACTTGTGCTGCACTGCGAAATTTCCTATCTCCGATTTTTTCATGAATACATGTAATATGTTGAAAACAATCAACTATTTAGAATGCCACATTTTATTCACAATTCCTGCCAGGAGGTTAATGTAAACATCTGTAACGCTGCGTGAGTGTGTGAAAAAGTCGGTGAATCAGTCTACCGGCGCCCGCCGGGCGGATCGTGGCGCGCGGAATGGTCACCGTCCGGCGGAATATCCGAGCTTCAGGACGCGCCCATCCAGGATCGCCAGGCCGACGGCGATGAGCAGCATGCCCCCGATATCCGTCGCCTGCAGTATTTCTCCCAGGAAGAGATAGCCGAGCAGGATGGCGCTTGGCGGGACGAGCAGCGTTACCAGCGAGGTGTTGGTGGCGCCCGCTTCAGCCATGATGCGGAAGAACAGGATATAGGCATAGGCGGTTGAAACGAGCGCCAGTCCGAGGATCGCGAGCACGGTCGTGAGCGGCGGCATGGGCAGGGTCCATGGCATGTCGACGAGAACCGCGACCGGCAGCATGATGAGTGTCGATGCGGTCAATTGCCCGGCGGCCGTCACCGGCGCGGCCAGATTGCGGAAGCGTTTGCCGTAAGAAGCGGAAAAGCCGTAGCTGACTGCCGCCAGGACCGGCAGGACCAGCGCCCAGAGCGGCACGTCGCCGGCAGCGCCGAAGAGGCCGGCAAGCGCACTCGGCCCTATGAGCACGACGGTACCGGCAAGCCCGAGCAGGCAACCGCTGAACTTCGCGGTGCTCAGCTTTTCATCCTCGGTCGCGACATTCGCGATGAGCACCGTCCAGACCGGCGTCGTGGCGTTGAGGATTGCAGCGAGACCGGCGCCGATATGCGTCTGGCCGAGAAAGATGAACGCATGCGGAATGGCGTTGTTGATGAGCCCCATGAGCAGGAACTCGCGCCAGCGCTCGGCGAGCGCCGGATATATGCCGTGTCGCCCGCGAAGATAGAGATGCAGGGCGAGGGCAGCGAGGCCGAGACGCAAAAGCACGAGCGTGAAAGGCGGCACATGGGCAACGGCCACCCGGGCGAAGAAGAAGGAACCGCCCCAGATGAGACCGAGCAGCCCGAGCAGTGCCCAGAGGCGCATGGTCATGTGGGCGCTGATGGAATTTGCGGGTGAAGCCATATCTTGCCTGCGCAGCAGCTGCCGCATCGGCCCGAAATCGGACGATTTCGGAAAGCACGATGCGTCGACCGAATAAGTTGGAGCGCACTTCGTGCGCCCATCCGGAACGACCGCGCTCTAAGCCGGAATAGGAGCCCGACAATTCAGAATTGCGCAAGCAGTATTGCGGCGAAGCGGGTGTCGCCACCCGCTTCTTGCGTCCTGCCAAAGGTTAAAGCGCCTCCAGCAGGCCCGGTGTTGCCCAGCCGTCGGCGGGAAGGCCGAGCTTCAACTGCTCCTTCTGCAGTGCGGCCCGCGTGCCCGAGCCGAGAATGCCGTCGATCTTGCCGACGTCATGACCAAGCGCCTGCAATCTGGTCTGCAGGGCTTTCATCTCGGCGTCGCCGAGCCCCGGTTCCGGATTGCCCTGCTGATAGGGAGGCGCACCGGCAAGCCGGGTCGCGAAATAGGCGGCGGAGGTCGTGTAGATGAAGGACTGATTCCACTCGAGATAGATCTTGAAGTTCGGGTAGGTCAGGAAAGCGGCGCCTTTGCGGCCTTGAGGGAGAACCAGCGAGGCTTCGAGCCCACTGTTGGAGGTGTTGCCGTCACGCGGCGTGACACCGAGTGCGAACCAGTCGCCGGCGGTCATGCCGGACTGCAGGCCCGTCTTCTCCCAAGGCAGTTGCTCCGGGACGCGGACCTCCTGAATCCACGGCTCGCCGCGCTTGAAGCCCAGGCTCTGGATGAATTTCGCCGCCGTCAGAATGGCATCCGGAGAACTCTTCTTGAGATTGACATGGCCGTCGCCGTCGCCGTCGACGCCATAGGCGATGATGTCCTCAGGCAGCATCTGTACCTGGCCGATCTCGCCCGCCCATGCGCCCGTGGTCGTCGCGGGATCGAGATCGCCGTGCTGCACCATCTCGATTGCAGCGAGAAGCTGCGGCCGGAACATTTCCGGGCGGCGGCAGTCATGCGCCAGCGTCACCAGCGCGTTGCGCGTATTGAAATCGCCCTGCACGGCGCCGAAGTCGGTTTCCATCGCCCAGAATGCGGTGATCACGGGCGCCGGTATGCCGAATTCCTGCTCGGCCCGGTCAAAGACGTCGGCATATTCCCGCATCTTCTGCGCACCGATGTCGAGGCGCGACTTGCTGACGGTTCGCTTCGAAAATTCGGTGAAGGTCTGCTTGAACACGCCCTGGGTGCGGTCGCGGCTGAGCACCTTCTGGTCGATCGCGGCGCCTGCGAGGGCCCGATCGGCGACGTCTGCGGGAATGCCCTTGGCGACCGCTTCGGCCTTGACGCCCTCCAGAAAGGAGCCGAGGTCGCCGCCGCACGCGGCGGCTGGGTTTCCCGACTGAGCCGGAGCTTGCGCCAGGGCCGGCGTGCCGGCGATGGCAAGGAATCCGAGGGAGAGAAGGGCTTTGCGCGCTGTGCCTGTCATTACAATTCCTTTCCGTGGCCGGCCGCACGGAATGCCGCCGGGCCCGAAGTCTGTCGAGAATGAAATCTATCGATGCTCTCTCAGAGCATTATGACCGAATGAAGAAAATGCGGACCATGCCGCCCCGTCCTCCGGTCTATCTTGCCTGCGAGACGGTCGCGACCCACTTCTGCCAGTTCCTAGTGGAACCGGCGAAGGCGTTGATGTCCGTGCTGCCCTGAATGCCGGGGATCACGCCGGTGCTGGTATATTGCCAAAAGGCCCAGCGGCGTTCGACGTAGATGTCCTTTGGGTGCTTGGCTACCGAGCGCACCCAGAAATGATAGTCGTTGAAGGCGCCGACCAGATTGTCGCGGTGAAAGTCGACGGACGTGTAGATGATCGGCCGTTTGCCGTAATGGGCCTCGAGCCGGTCCATGAACCGCTTCATTTCGGACCGCACGGTGTCCGGCGCCGGCCGGTAGCGGCAGGTCTTCGATTCGCCGTTCCATTCGACATCCAGGACGGGCGGCAGGTGGACGGCGCTCTTCGGCACGTTGGCAATGAACCAGTCGGCCTGGGCGTCGGCGGTGGAGCAGAAATAATAGAAATGATAGGGCGCGTAGGCGAGGCCGACGGCGCGCGCCTGCTGCCAATATTCGTGGAAGCGCGAGTCCACCCGGTCCTTGCCTTCGGTTGCCTTGATGAACGCGAAGGACACGCCGGAATTCTTGACCTTTCGCCAATCGATGTCGCCGTTCCACTTGGAGACGTCGATTCCGTGAACGCTGTGATGGTGCGGCGTGCGGCCGCCGAAATCCTGCGGATCCGTATCGTGGAAGCGCGGCTGAATGGAGGCCGTCTTGACGAGGTCGTAATCGGTGGAGGTACAGGAAGAGAGAATGGAGGCGATGGGCAGCAATGCCAGGAGAAGCCGGCGCATGGGGGTTCCGTTTCGAGACGAACGACGATCCTGCCTCACGCGATGGTTTCCATGATTGGTGATGTCCCCCAGGGAGGCGTGACCTCCTTTTCACCATATCATCGTAAAAATTGCGTTAGCTCAAGTGGGAATTGCAGCCGAATGCTTTCCGCCATCGTCCGCTACGGTGCCGCGCGGCGATAGACGGCGAGCCAGGCATAATCTCGTCCGAGCGATCTGACCTCGAGCGCCGCTCCGTCTCTCTCGGCCCTTTTGCGCATCGCGTCGAAAAGCGATTCGCGCGGCGTGACGTGGAAACGTCCGAGCCAGGCTTGGAGGAGGCGGCGGAAGCCGGCCGGCCAACCTTCCTGCTGGCCGAAATCGACGATATGCAGCGAGCCGCCCGGCTTGAGCGCGGCAATCGCGGCGTCGACCGCCTTTTCCCATTCGGGAACCATGGAAAGGGCGTAGGAGATGACGATCCGGTCGAAACCTTCCTGATCGAAGGAGGCGGCGGTGAAGTTCGTCGCGTCGGCGACCCGCAACACTGCGTCCGCCCGATTTTGGCGCCGGAGCTTGGCTTTGGCGGTCGCCAGCATTTCGGCCGAGATATCGAGGCCGAAGAGGCGCGCACCGGGGTAGAGTTCCCCGAGCACGGCGAGATTGCGGCCCGTGCCGCAACCGACTTCCAGCACGGATGCACCCGGCGGCGGGTTCAATTCACGGATCAGCGTGTCACGGCCGAAGAGATAGTATTTGCGCGTGAAATCATAGATGTACCGCTGATAGCGATACATGCGGTCCATGAGGTGAGCCTGGCTTTCATTCACAGTCTGCACGGCGCTCATGCTTTCTTCCGGTAGATGTGGAAGCCGCCATAGATCGCCGACCGGTCCTCGGCGCCGAGCCTCATCGAGCTCTCGGCATCGTAGTGCCACTGATCGAGGAGCGTGGTGGAGAGGCGCCCCGGCAGGATGCTCGCTTCCGCCGCCGTGCGGAAGATCACCGCCGCGCCGACGTCGGCGGTGCGGGTGATCTCCGTCCAGAGATCGTTCAGCTGCTGGTCGGTCATCCAGTCCTGTGCGTCGAGGAGCACGTAGCGGTCGACGGAGGCGGCGGGCTTGCCGGCGAGAAGCTCGGTGAAGCTCGCATGGTGGATCTCGACGCGCTCCGCATTGTGGCGAATCGCTTCGTATCGCGATGCCTGAAGATAAGGCGGCAACTCGCCCTCGTCCGGCCGCGGGTAGCGCCGCGCAAAGGCCTGCCAGGCGAAGTAGTTATCGCGCAAGGGGAAATGACAGGTCAGCTTTTCCAGGCGATTGCGCAGCACCGCGGCGACGGATTTCTCCCTGCTCAGGCTCGCGAGTTCGTCGAACTGCTGCGGCGGGATGCCGAGGCCGAAAAGGGAGCTCTTGCGGCTGGTGATCCACCGGATGACCGGACGCTCGAAGAGCGGAGCGAGCTTGTCGTCGAAGAACTGCCGCTGCTCGCGCATGGAGCGCGCCTTTGCGAAGTCTTCAGGATTGACGCCATGCAGCCGTGCGAGAACATGGCTCGCGGCAATGAAGCGGCCGAGCAGGCCGGTACGGTAAATGTTGCGCCCGAAGACGCCGATGCGCCGGCGGCCGGTGATATCCCGGCCGTTCCAATAGGCGCGGGTTGCCGGATCGAGCTTCGGAGCGAGGAACACGTCGTAAGCCTGGCCATTCGTGCGCGTACCTTCGACGGCGAGGAACCGCACCACGTCCTTGTGGTTCGGCAGGTGGCGAAAGGCCGAAAGCTTCAGCCGGTTGAGCGCGATGTGATGGGGATTGAGATCGACCACGTCTATCCGGGCAGGCGCGGCCGAGAGGTAGGTCAGCATGTTGCAGCCGCCGGAACCGATCGTCACGATCCGATGTCCGGGGCGGATCTGCATCGCTTCCATGTCGACAATCGGATCCTCCCAGATCTGCGGGTAGACGAGTCCGGAAAAGAGCAGACCGAACAGGCGTTCGGAGAGACCGGCGGGGGAGAGCGGTTTATGCTGCAGGAGTGCGCTTTTCAGTTTCGGATTCTTCTTGCCGAAGCCGGCATCCGGGGCGAAGTCGGTCATCTTGCCTATCGTCCAGTTGAAACTGAGCCGCTTCTAAGGTGACTCGGCTACACTTTGATGACGAGGTTTCGCACAGGGGCTCGCAGGGATTCGGGTATTGCCACTCATCCGACTGGTCAGACGGGCGAAAGCGCAGTAGCACTTATGCGAAGAGCGGGAGGGCGAGAATGAAGGGTCTTCTGAAGGCGCTTGGCGGACTGGGGGCGGCCGCGCTCGTGGGCCTCGTCGGTTGGCTGGCGCTGTTTCCGCCTGAACTCCTCAAGGTGGGAGACGGCTATGCCGCCAAGATCGTCTGCTCCAACGTGTTCCTCGCCGGACGCGATCCGCAGGAAGTGCTGGCGCAGGACGTGCAGGCGCCCGGGCACCCGCTGCTGAAGCTCGTGCGCGTTTCGGTCGATCGGGAAGAGCAGAGCGTGACGGCGCGTATCCTGGGCTTTGCCGCACCCGGCCGCGCCGTCTACCGTCCGGGCAGCGGTTGCGCCAATGTGAGCGGAGGCAGCGCCGAGGCCATCGCGGGGATGCGCGGGACCGAGTCGGCGACGGCGCCTCTCGCCCACGATCCTGGCGTCGACTGGCCGGACGGGGACAAGCCGGACATCGACGCGGCCATTCAAATGCTTGTCGAAGATCCGGCACTGGCAGGTCCGGGCATGCGCGCAATCGTGGTCGTCAGGGATGGCAGGCTGGTCGCGGAAACCTATGCGGCGGGCTTCGACCGGAACACGCCCCTGCTCGGCTGGTCCATGACGAAGTCCGTGACGGCGGCGATCATCGGCCGGCGCATTGCCGAAGGGCGGATGGATCTGGCCCGGACCGATCTGGTGACCGAATGGAACGGCGACGAGCGAGCTCGCATCAAGCTGACCGATCTTCTCGCGATGCAGAGCGGGCTCGATTTCAACGAGGATTACGGCGACGTCACGGACGTGACGCGCATGCTCTATCTGGAAAGCGACATGGCCGGCTTCGTCGCCTCGAAGCCTCTGGAGGCGGCTCCGGGCACGAAATTCGCCTATTCGAGCGGCACGAGCAATCTTCTGTCCCGGCTCTGGATGGAGACATTCGACGATCCGGCCGAAGCGCTTTCCTATCCGCGCGAGGCGCTCTTCGCTCCCCTCGGGATGACGAGCGCCGTGATGGAGACGGATGCAAGCGGAACCTTCGTCGGCTCTTCCTACATGTATGCGTCGGCGCCGGACTGGGCGCGCTTCGCGGAGTTTCTGCTTCAGGACGGAAGCTGGAAGGGGAGGCGGCTCCTGCCGGAAGGTTACGTATCCTTCATGCGCACGCCGACTGCGGCTTCCGGCGGCGACTACGGGGCCGGCCAGGTCTGGCTCAAGGAAAACGGTATCCGCGCCGGAACGGCGAATTTCCCGCCCGACACGTTCTGGATGCTTGGACATGACGGGCAGGCGATCATGATCGTCCCCTCGCTTCGCCTCGCGGTCGTCCGCCTGGGACTGACACCGTCGCGCCTCGGCTACGATGTGCAGAAGCTGAATGCGAGGATAATCGACGCGCTCGATTGAGCGATGTCCGGCAGACAGGCCAGCCGCTCGGCGCGGCTTACCTCATATTCAGCTCGTCGAGCATGCCCTTGCGCTTGGCATGGTAATAATAGCCGCTGGCATAGAGCCTTACCGCGCCGTCGTGCTGGTTGTCGGCAACCATCCACGCTCCGCGCAGATACTTGGTCGCGTATTTGAGGTTGGTTTCCGCGTCGAAGAGCCCTTCGGCCGGGCCCTCATAGCCGAGACCCTTGGCCGTGTTATAGCGGATCTGCATCAACCCGAAATTGCCTTTGCTGTAGGCGCGGGGGTTGTAGTTGCTCTCGCGCCTGACCACTCGGTGCACCAGCTCGAGCGGCAGACCGTTCAGTTCGGCATAATATTTGATCAGCCTGTCAAGCTCCGGCCGCGAGCTGGTCGGTGCTTTTCCGGACTTCAGCGAATCGGGGATGACGCTTGCGACCGCGCCGACTGCGGTGCCGAACACGCCCGTCTTCGGGCGCTCCGTCGGAACGATCATGCGCTTGGCGACAAGCGTTTCCAGACCGACCGGCTCGCCGGTGTCGAAATCCGATTCCCACGAGGCGGCAACCCCGATAAGCGGGGCGGACTGATGCCCGGCGCCTTTCTCGGGGACCGGCGGCGCGGCTGCCGGGGAGGTGCCTGCCGAGGCGGGTGTCGCCATCGCTACTTCAAAGGGCTGCGCGGGTTTGGCCGCCGGCACGGCGACCGACTGGGGAGCCGCGAAAGCGAGGGTCGTGTCTGTCGCGGGCGCCGTCTTCGTTTCGCCAGCGAAATCAGTTCCTGCGGCGCTTGCCGGCGCCGCCGACGAGGTTTGTGCGGTCAATGCGGCCGAGGTGCTCGCCGTTGCGCCGACCGGCGCGGGCAGTGCGTAAGCCGTCGTCTCCGTTCCCGGCTTCGGCAGTGGCGTAACGGTCTGCACGGCCGTTAACTCCGCAAGCGACGTATGCTCGACCGTGGAACACCCGGAAGCAACAGCGACGGAAACAAGGGACACGGCGGCAAGTGCCCGCTTCGAAAGGGGAATACGGAATTTCGCCATGCTGTCACTTTCGTGCTTCTGGGCCCCGTAGCCCCTGCAAATCAGCGGTTGCCACCCCGCCGCGCTTGAATCTCCATTAACCTATGCCGCCGGTTGCGGCAAGCGCGTGAGAGCATTTCAGAGACTGCTCATGTCACGTCGTGGCGCGCTTCAGACCCGCCGTCAGCAGGCCGGCGCCGATGAGCAGCGAACCACCGAGGCGATTGACGATGCGCCGGACATTCGGCTTGCGGATGGTGCTTCCGGCCGCGGCAGCAAGCCAGGCATAAAGCGCCGCGTTGATCGTGGCGAGTATCAGGAATGTCGTCTCGAAGATCGCCATCTGCGCGAAAAGCGGCCGCGACAGATCGAGGAACTGGGGCAGGAAGGCGACGAAGAAGAGAATGCTCTTCGGGTTGAGTGCGGTCACCGCATAGGTGTGAACGAAGATCCGCAGCGGCCTTTCTGCAGGACTCGTTTCAAGGGTGCTCCCGCTGTCGTTGCCGACCGGCGCCTTCCAGAGCTTGATGCCGAGCCAGACGAGATAGGCGGCGCCGACCCACTTCAGCACGGTGAAAATCGCCGCCGAGGTTGCAAGCAGGGCACCGAGGCCGAGCATCGACGCCGTCATTGCGGTGAAATCGCCAAGAGCCACACCAGCCACGGTCGCCCCCGCGATCTTGCGGCCGTGGCCGAGCGCATAGGATATGACGAGAAGGATCGTGGGGCCGGGAATCGCAAGCAGCACCGCAGATGCGGCGGCGAAGGCGAACCAGTGTTCGAAGGACATGAGTGGGCTCCGCGGTTGAATGGCTGCTGAAGAGGAGGGAGCCATGCCGGCGGGCAGCCGTCAACTCCTCTCGAGCCGAAAGCCTCCGGTGAGAAGCGGTTCGCCGTTTCAGAAAACAGCGAACCGTTCCTCGTCCTTCATCAGTCGGCCACCTGCCATTTCTGACCGACGACATCCATGACCTCGCCGAACCATTTCGCGGACGTGTCGAAATGCTTTCCGCCCTTGATGCGCGGGAACTCGATCGTGCGCAGCCGCCCGCCCTGGTCCTCGTCGTGACCCGTCACGCCGGAGACCTTGTTGAGCGCGCTCTCGACCGCCAGATCGACCATGCTCTGGATGAGTCGCAGATCGTCGACATTGGCGGGGGCGGAGCGGGCATAGTAGCCGGACTTCTGCACCATGGACCGCTCGGCGCCGAGGAGCGCCGCGAACTGCTTGGAGAACCAGTTGCCGACGTTGATCGTATCGATCTTCACGTGGCCGAACGCGTCGCGCTTGACCGTCTCGCCGGCGGCCTCCCGTTCGGCGACAATGGCATCGAGGCAGGCGCCTTCGCTCACGAACAGCGTGACGAACCCGGCGCGATCCATGACTTCGCGCAGGCGCTCGGCTTCCGCTTCCAGATCGAACGCCATCTCGGGAAGGTAGAGGCCGTCGATGTTCTTCAGCTGTGCGTTCATCATGAAGCCGTCGACATATTCCTTGTTGCCGGCCAGCTGGATATAGGCGCGCGCGGTTGCCGCGGTCAGCCAGCCGCAGTGGCGGCCCATGACTTCATGGACGACGAGGGTGCGCGGCGCAGCGCTCTGTTCGTTGCTGACATGGTCGAAGAAGCGTGCGCCGTATTCGGCCGCCGTCCAGGCGCCGAGTGTCTGGCGGATGGGCACCACGTCGTTGTCGACCGTCTTCGGCAGCCCCACGACCGTCAGATCGTAGCCGTTGGCTCCGAGATAGGCTGCGAGATCGGCCGCCGTGGTGTTGGTATCGTCGCCGCCGATCGTGTGCAGGATGCTGATGCCGTCGGAGGCGAGCCTCTCGGCCGCAACGCGCAGCGGATTCTCCCCTTCCTTGACGAGGCCGCGCTTCACGCAGTCGGCCGTGTTCGTGAGTTTCACGCGGCTGTTGCCGATCGGCGATCCGCCGTGGCGGTGGAGCACATGCGCCTTCTCGCGCATGGCCGGCGTGATTTCGATCCGGTCGGCGAGAAGCAGGCCCTGATAGCCGGAACGGTAGGCCACGAGCTCATAGTCCGGCGCGATGTCCGTGTAGCGTTCGATCAGGCCGCCGACAGCGGATGAGAGGCAGGGCGCGAGCCCGCCTGCCGTCAACATTGCGACTTTCTTCTTGGCCATGGGGTCCTCCTGGGGATTTCGGCATCAAGCGATCGCTCGTGAGATCAACCGCATTCTAAATCCTTGCCTTAGATCAAAGATAGCGGTGGTCTAACCCAAATCCGATGGAAATTAAATGACAGGGTTGTGGATCACGAGAAAGGGGAACCGGCCGCGCGGTTGCAGCGTTGCGCCTGAAGGTCGCACGGCGCCGTCCAGGAATTCGATTGAGATTTGTGACGATATGAATTATTGAGGGGCCATCACAAATTCGTCATCCATGATGGTTGACGCGGCTCTGCCGCTTGCAAATCGCCACCGCATCAGATCATGCTCGCGTGGTGGACAGGGAACAATCGCACTCATGTCATTTTGGGACAGCCTCCTCAAAATCGTCACGACCACTGGTAACGCCCTTACGGGAGTGGTCGAGGCGGTCCGGACGCTCTTCGAAGGAGATCCGGAAACCCGGCGAAAGGTCGCCTTTTCGGTCGCCATGATCGCGCTTTCGGCGAAAATGGCGAAGGCCGACGGCATCGTGAACGAGGCCGAGGTGAGCGCCTTTCGCGACATCTTCAAGTTTCCCGCGGACCAGGCGAGGAACGTCGCCAGGCTTTACAATCTCGCCCGCCAGGACGTTGCCGGTTACGAGGCCTATGCGGAGAAAATGGCTTCGCTCTGCTCCTCTTGCGAAAGGAATTGCCCGATTCTCGAAGACATCGTCGACGGCCTGTTCCATATCGCGAAATCGGACGGGGCGGTGCACGAGAAGGAGCTTACGTTCCTGAGGCGTGTGGCTGAAATATTCAGGATGGACGACGATCATTTCGGGTGCATCATGGCGCGCCACGTTCATGGCGACGACCGCGATCCCTACCAGGTTCTCGGCGTTTCGCCGAAGGATGACTTTTCCGCGATTCGCAAGCGCTATCGCGTTCTCGTTTCCGAGAACCACCCGGACATGCTCGTGGCGCGCGGCGTGCCGGAAGAGTTCCACGCGATCGCCAACGATCGCATGGCCGTGCTCAACGCGGCCTACGAGGCGATCGAAAGAGAGCGCCGCGCCGCATGACATCCGAGACCTGCGACTTCCCCGGCGCTCATCTCGTGCCCTCGCCCAACCATGGTGAGCGCGCCGGCGGGCGCAGGCCGGATATGATCATCCTTCATTACACCGGCATGGAGACGGCGGCGTCCGCGCTCGACTGGCTCTGTCGCGAGGAAAGCCAGGTCTCCTGTCATTATTTCGTAGACGAGGAGGGGCGAATCGCCCAGCTGGTGCCGGAAGAACGCAGGGCCTGGCACGCGGGCAAGGGCGTCTGGAAGGGCGAAAAGGATATCAATTCGTGTTCCATCGGGATCGAGATTGCCAATGCCGGTCACCCGGGCGGCCTCCCGGACTTCCCTGAAGCGCAGATCGAGGCAGTCGCCGAATTGTGTCTGGACTGTGGCGAACGCTGGCAAATCACCCCGGAGAGGGTGCTTGCGCATAGCGATATCGCGCCGATTCGCAAGGTTGATCCTGGAGAAAATTTTCCTTGGGATGTGCTGTTTCGTCGCGGGGTCGGACACTGGGTTGAACCGGCCTCCGTGAGGGGCGGCCGCTTCTTCCAGCGCGGCGACCGGGGCCAGCCCGTGGAAGCGCTCCAGTCCATGCTTTTGCTTTATGGTTACGGAGTTGAAATCACAGGGGATTTCTGCGCGAAGACCGAAGGGGTGGTCGCTGCGTTCCAGCGCCATTTCCGACAATCGCGAGTGGACGGCATCGCCGACGTTTCCACCATCGATACGTTGCACCGCCTGCTTTCGACATTGCCGATTCCGGCCGCCTGAAAAGCGATTTTTGTCCGCCCTAAATTAGCGTCTGATTGATTTTCGTGCACGATTTTCTCGTGCTGCCACATGTTTACCATGATGCGCCGGTCATTTCCGTTGCATCAACTGCAGGGGATGTGGCGCCGGGCGCGGCACTCTTGTCAATGAAAACGATCGGGAAATTCGATCGTCGCGGTGGGGTGCGCCGCGCGATCGGTTCCCCAGACCGGAGACTTCAAACTAAATGAGAATAGCGTCTGTTGCTGCGGTGGCGGCATGCCTTGGCATGTTCTTCGCCGGGATTGGTACGTCGTATGCAGGGGGCATCGACAAAACCGTCAAGACTTCTGCAATTCCGTCGGTAAGCAGAACGACGGGTTATCCGAAACCCGACCTGACTTTGCCGCGCGGATCCCAATATACGATCCTCATCCAGTCCTATGCCAAGCAATACGGCATTCCCGCCGACCTCGCTCACGCGATCGTCGAGGTCGAGAGCAACTTCAATGCCAAGGCTCGCGGAAGCGCCGGCGAAGTCGGCCTGATGCAGATCAAGCCGGCCACGGCCCGGATGATGGGCTATACCGGCTCGATCAAAGACCTCTACGAGCCTGAGACCAATATCAAATTCGGGATGAAGTACCTGGCGAAGGCGCAGGAGCTTTCGGACGGGACGACCTGCGGCACCATCCTCAAATACAATGCCGGCCACGCCGCGAAGCGAATGAACCCCGTTTCGAAGCGCTATTGCGGTAAAGTCAAGAACATCCTGGACTGGTTGTGATCTATCGCATGTGACGCTGTAAGACATACGCCGGGTGGGTATTGCGTTCCGGCATATTGTTGATTGTCCGAAGGAATTCGGTGCGAAAGCCTGAACGGCGTGCTATCTCGGTCGCGAAGCGAATATCGGGGAAGGGCATGTCGGAGAGCGTTGATTTCGTTATCATTGGCAAGGGGATGATGGGCGCCGCAGCGGCGCGTCACCTTGCGAGGGCGGGCGCCGGCGTCGCGCTTATCGGCCCCGATGAGCCGGAGGACTGGGCGAACCACGGCGGCGTTTTCGCCAGTCATTACGACAATGCCCGCATCACCCGTACGATCGACGACGACCCGGTCTGGGCGCGTCTGGCCCGGCGCTCGATCGATCGGTATCCGGAAATTGCACAGGAAAGCGGCGTCGAATTCTATTTTCCCGTCGGCTGTCTGATCGCGGCCCCAGCTCCCGGCGGCGCGTTCGATTATCTCGAGAATGTCGAGCGTGCCCGCGACAGGCTCGGCGTCGAGGCACCGCTGATCCTTGGCGACGACCTTGCCGGGCGGTTTCCCTGGTTCCGCTTCCCGCAAGGCTATGCCGGAGTTCACGAGGCAAGCGGCGCAGGCTACATAAATCCACGCTCGCTCGTCCGGGCGCAAACGATCGCGGCCGAGAAATCGGGTGCACGGGTGATCCGCTCGGAGGTGATCTCGGTCGAAGACGGTCCGGATCACGTGGTGGTCGGCACGATCGACGGCCACCTGGTACGGGCCGGCCGCGCCCTGGTCGCCGCAGGCGGCTTCTCGCTTTCGCAGGCGCTTCTTCCGCGGCCGCTCGACCTTGCGGTAAAGGCGCGCACCGTGCTTTTTGCGGAGGTGGGCGCGGATGATCTTTCCTTCTATGAAGGCATGCCGTCGCTGATCGGCGTCGCGCCGGAGCAGGAGAGAAGCTATTACCTGTTGCCGCCGGTTGCCTATGCCGATGGCAAACACTACGTAAAGATCGGCGGCGATCCGACCGATAGGATCCTTGCGAGCGAGCGGGCGATCAGGGACTGGTTCCGAAGCGGTGCAAACGCGGAAGCGGCCGAACACATGCGCGGACTGCTCGCCGAGACGATCCCCGCCTTGAGACCCGTTTCGACGCATTATTCGCCCTGCGTCACGGCGTTCACGCGACACGGCTATCCTTATATCGGTTTCGTGAGCGACCGCATCGCCGTGCTCACAGGCGGCAACGGCCAGGCTGCCAAGAGCTCCGACGAGATCGGCAGGCTTGGCGCGGTGCTGGTGGCGGACGGCCGGCTCGAGGCGGACGGGTACGAAACGGACTTCGCGGTCGCGTATCGCTAAGTAACCGCCGGGCCGCGCGGCAGTGCCGATTTCTCTGGCGCTTGCCGTCCCGGTCGTTTAATGAGCCTCTGCCAGTTGGCCGGGCAGCCGCGCCTCGCAAGTGCCGAAAGGCCGCGGGGCGAGGAAAGTCCGGGCTCCACGGAAACACGGTGCCGGATAACGTCCGGCGGGGGCGACCCCAGGGAAAGTGCCACAGAAAGCAGACCGCTCCGCTTGCGGAGTAAGGGTGAAAGGGTGGGGTAAGAGCCCACCGCGGACATGGCGACATGGACGGCACGGCAAACCCCACCGGGAGCAAGACCGAATAGGGACGACACGGGCGCGCAAGCGCCCAGCCGGTTTCCAGGCGCGTCGTCCGGGTGGGTTGCACGAGGCTGCGCGCAAGCGCAGCCCCAGATGAATGGCTGCCACGTTTCGTCTCTCCGGAGGCGGAGCCATACAGAACCCGGCTTACAGGCCAACTGGCTTTTTTCTTTGCAGCTTTCGCCACTGCGGCAAAGCACGTCTCCTCAATTCCCTGACTCAGCGAATCACGCCTGCGAGGCTCGCCGCACCTCACGGACGTGGCTCGCTTTTGCGCGCGATTCCAAGGCATTAGGGTTTGGATCGTAACCCTTTGTTAAACTTAACAACCTATCAATATTTGATCATCCGCAAGGCTGGTTACGAGCTTCTCCCATTGACGCCCATATGGTCCCATGTTATCCCATAATGGTACTGCGCAAGGGCCGTGTAATGGCCCTCCATCGCGAAATTCGAGGCTTCCGTCGATGGGAAGATCAGGCGGGCACGCACGTGCCCGGCGGGGGATCCATGCGCGGTGGTGCGAGTGTATGTGCGGGCCGATGATCGTGGTCCGTCAATCGGAGGCGGCCGTTTCGCGTCATGAACCGCTTCTTGTCACATGTTACGAACCGGATCGATGCCAAGGGGCGGGTCTCCGTCCCGTCGGCCTTCCGCGCCGTGCTTTTGGAGGCAGGCGTGCGGGAGTTATACTGTTTTCAGGACTTCGTCTTTCCGGCGATCAGCGTCGGCGGGCCGGAGCTTCTGGACCGGTTCGAGAAGCAGATGGCCGCCGAGGATCCGTTTTCGGATGCGGCCAACGAGATGTCGCTCCTTGTTCATGGGGGCGGGGTCTATGTGAAGCTCGACCCGGAGGGCCGGCTGATGGTGACGGATTTCATCCGCGACTTCACCGGCATCTCGAACGACGTGACCTTCGTCGGGCGGGGCGATCATTTTCAGCTCTGGGATCCGCAGGCGTTTGCGAGGGCGCAGGCGGAGGCCAGAGAAGGGCGCAAGCAACGGGGGCTGCGTTCACAATAGAATGGAGAGGCGGGATGGTGACGGATCAAGGCGGCGGAACTTCTGATGCCGACGGCGGACCGGTTCGTCACATTCCCGTCCTCCTGAAGGAAGTTCTCGCGGCTCTGGATCCCGCTCCCGGCAAGATCGTTCTCGACGGCACTTTCGGCGCCGGCGGCTACGCCTCCGCCATTCTCGATGCCGGTGCCGACGTCATCGCGCTCGACCGCGATCCGACGGCGATCGCCGCGGGGCAATCCATGATGCACGCGAGCGGCGGGCGGCTGAAGCTCGTTCATTCCCGTTTTTCCGATCTGGCCGAGCATGCGCCGGCACAGGGGCTCGACGGCGTCGTGCTCGATATCGGCGTCTCTTCCATGCAGATCGACGAGGCGGAGCGTGGCTTCTCCTTTCAGAAGAAGGGGCCGCTCGACATGCGCATGTCGGCCGCCGGCGTCTCCGCCGCCGATGTCGTCAATCGAGCGAAGGTGTCGGACCTCATCCGCATCTTCGGCTTCCTCGGAGAGGAAAAGCAGGCGGGGCGGATTGCGCGTGCCATCGAAAAGCGCCGCGCCGAGACGCCGTTCGAGACCACCCGCGACCTCGCAAATCTCATCGAGACGGTTACGCCGCGCAAGGCCAAGGACAAAATTCACCCCGCAACGCGCGTTTTCCAGGCGCTGCGCATCTTCGTCAATGACGAGCTGGGCGAGCTCGCCCACGCCCTGTTTGCGGCCGAACGGGCTCTGAAACCTGGCGGCCGGCTCGTCGTCGTTACCTTTCATTCGCTCGAGGATCGAATTGTAAAAACGTTCTTCCAGGATCGGTCCGGCAAGGCGGGCGGCTCCCGCCATCTGCCGCTGGTGACGGCGCGCGCCGCAACCTTCACTCCAGTCGGCAAGCCTATGGTTGCGGCAAGCGAGGAGGAGGCGTCCCGCAATCCTCGTGCCCGGTCCGCGAAGCTGAGAGCGGGTGTCCGCACCGAGGCTCCGTCGCCGGGCGCCGATCTTTCGATTTTCAATCTGCCGGAACTGGCGAGCCTTGCAAGGCTGGGGGGCTAGAAGACGATGCTCAGAACGCTCGATATTGTCCTGATCGTCATCATGACGGCGGCCGCGACGGTCACCTACACGATCAAGCATAAGGCCGAGAACAAGCTCGAAGAGGTGCGCAGGCTCGACGCAGCGATAAAGCTCGAAGAGGACACGATCGATCTGCTCAAGGCCGACTGGGCGCTTCTGACCCAGCCGAACCGGCTGGAGAGGCTGGTGACCGTCTTTGCAGCCGATCTGCAACTCGCGCCGACCCCCTCGACGCAGCTGGCGCGGCCGGAGGAGCTGCCGATGCTGAGGGCTGATCTGCCTCCTTCGGAAGAGGATAAGAAGGCCAGGGACCAGGCGGCCGACAATATCGCCGCCGTCATCGAGGCCGACAATATCGCAACAGGTTCGGTGGCGCGCTGATGTCGTTTCTCTCTCGTATCATGGTGCTGAAGAGCAAGGCGCATTTTTCGGCGGGCGGCAATAACCGCCCCGCCGACAGCGGGCTCAACGTCACTTTCGAAGGAACGCGCAAGAAGAGCGCAAGCCGGGCGAAAAGCCGGGTCGCGATCATCATCGCCAGTTTCGGCCTCGTTTACGCGGCGATCGGAGGACGCCTCGTCCAATATGGTCTCGCGCAACCGGAAACGGTCTCCTCGATCGGCCGCGCCGATAGTCTCATGGCCTCGCGGCCGGACATTCTCGACCGCAACGGCGAGGTTCTCGCAACCGATATCCGTACCGTCTCGCTCTATGCGGAGCCGCACAAGATCGTCGATGCCGACGAGGCGGTGGAGCGATTGGCGACGGTGCTTCCCGATCTCAACGCGCGCGAAATCTACAACAAGCTCAAGTCGAATTCGCGCTTTCAATGGTTGCGCCGGCAACTGACGCCGAAGCAGCAGAGCGAAATCCTCGCGCTCGGCATTCCCGGCATCGGCTTCCGCCCGGAGAAACGGCGCTTCTATCCGGGAGGGCCGACTGCCGCCCACATCCTCGGTCACGTCAACATCGACAACCGCGGCGTCGCCGGTATGGAGCGTTACATAGACGAGCAGGGTCTCGCCGATCTTGCGGCGATCGGAATGACCAGCGATGCCAAGCTCGAACCGGTCAGGCTTTCGATCGACGTGCGCGTGCAGAACATCGTGCGCGACGTCATCGACGCAGGCATGAAGAACTACCAGGCGATTGCCGCCGGTGCCGTCGTCCTCGACGTCCATACCGGCGAAGTGCTGGCCATGGCTTCCGTGCCGGATTACGACCCGAACAGGCCCGCGGAAGGCGCCGAAGAGGGCTGGATGAACCGCATGTCGAACGGCACGTTCGAGATGGGCTCCACCTTCAAGACCTTCACCATCGCCATGGGTCTCGATTCCGGCAAGGTGACGCTCAACGACAGTTTCGATGCGACCGCGCCGATCCGCATCGGCGGATTCACGATCAAGGACTTCCACGGCAAGCGCCGCGTACTGACGGTGCCGGAAATCTTCCAGTATTCCTCGAATATCGGCACCGCCAAGATCGCCGACCTGATCGGCATTCCGGGCCACAAGGAGTTCCTCACCCGGATAGGCCTGCTGACGAGGCTTCCGACCGAACTGCCGGAAGTAAAGGCGCCAAGCCAGCCGCGCGAGTGGAAGAAGATCAACTCGATCACGATCTCCTTCGGCCACGGCGTTTCGACGACGCCGCTGCAGACGGCGGTCGCAGGTGCCGCGCTGGTCAATGGCGGCAAACTCATCCCGCCGACCTTCCTGCCGCGCAGCGAGGAAAAAGCGAGCGAACTTGCGAGCGCAGTGGTCAAGAAGAGCACCAGTGAAGACATGCGCTATCTGCTTCGCTGGAACGGCATCGCGGGTTCGGGCAAGCGGGCGCTCGTTCCGGGTTTCAATGTCGGCGGCAAGACCGGCACGGCCGACAAGGTCGTCAACGGCCGCTATGCCAGCGACCTGAACTTCAATGCCTTCCTTGCGGCGTTTCCGATCGACGATCCCAAATACATGGTGCTGACCTTCATCGACGCGCCCAAGACCGGCGAAGGCGGGGGCCGCACGGCCGGTTCGAATGCCGCCCCGATGGTGCGCGACATCATCAGCCGCTCCGCTCCGCTGCTCGGCGTGGAGCCGAAATTCGGACAAGACGGTTCTGCCTTGCTTGTGTCTTATTGACCGTGAAATGAAAGGCGGAGGATTCGCGATTCCGCTGCATGGCTCCGTGAACCGGAGTCGATTCAAGGACCATACCATGCTGCATTCAAAGTGTTACGGCGACCTTTGCGCGTCTGAAAAGACGCACGGCGCTGTTGGTTCATATCGATGTGAGACGTGCAGTTCATGAAGATCACGGATCTGGCGGGATCGAATTTCCCGGAACTTTCGGCGCAGCTCAAGGGCGACGCCGCAACCATCGAGATCGGCGGCATCACGGCCGACAGCCGGCAGGTCAAGCCCGGCGATCTCTTCGTCGCCGTTGCCGGATCGAAGGCTGACGGGGCTGCTTACATAGCGGATGCGCTGTCTCGCGGAGCCTCGGCGGTCGTTGCCGGAAAAGGCGCCCAGGCGGAAGCGGGTGCGCCCGTCTTTGCGATCTCGGAACCGCGAAGGTTCCTGGCAAAGGCGGCATCCAGCTTCTACGAGCGCCAGCCGGAGACGATGGTGGCGGTCACGGGCACGGCGGGAAAGACGTCCGTTGCCTCCTTCACCCGGCAGATCTGGGCGCATAGCGGCTTCTCGGCGGCGATGATCGGCACCACGGGAGTGGTGGCGCCCGGCCGCACCGAATACGGCTCGCTGACGACCCCCGACCCGGTATCCCTGCATAAGCTGCTTGCCGAACTTGCCGATGAGGGCGTGACCCATGCGGCAATGGAGGCTTCGAGCCACGGCCTGGACCAGTGCCGGCTGGACGGGGTCAACCTCGCGGCCGCCGCCTTTACCAATCTCGGCCGCGATCACATGGATTACCATCCGACGGTCGAACACTACATGGCCTCCAAGATGCGCCTCTTCGGGGCGCTCCTGCCGAAAGGTTCGCCGGCGGTGATCTTCGCGGACGACCAATGGTCCGCCGAGGCGATCGCTGCCGCTCGCAAGGCCGGCCACGATGTGCGCACCGTCGGGCGCAATGGCGATTTCATCGCGCTGAAGCGCGTCGAGCATTTCCGCCACAAGCAGTCGGCGGAGGTGCATGTCGGCGACGACATCTACGAAATTCACGTGCCGCTTGCCGGTGATTTCCAGATCGCCAACGCGCTCGTTGCCGCGGGGCTCGCAATGTCCACCGGGATCACCGCAAAGGCGGCATTCTCGGCGCTGGAGAGGCTGCAGGGCGCTTCGGGGCGGCTGGAGCTCGTCGGACAGACGAAAGACGGCGCACTCGCCTATGTGGACTACGCCCACAAGCCGGACGCACTCGCAAACGTACTGGAGTCCGTGCGTCCCTTTACCACCGGCCGGGTCGTGGTGGTTTTCGGATGCGGCGGCGACCGGGACAAGGGCAAGCGCCCGATCATGGGAGAGATTGCCAGCCGCCTCGCCGATGTCGTGATCGTCACCGACGACAATCCGCGCTCGGAAGTACCGGAAGTGATCCGTGCCGAGATCATGGCTGCGGCCAAGGGGGCTACGGAAATCGGCGATCGCGCCGAGGCGATCCGTGCGGCCGTCGGAATGCTGAAGACCGGCGATACGCTGATCGTTGCCGGAAAAGGGCATGAAGAGGGGCAGACGGTCGGTTCGGTGACGCTGCCTTTTTCCGACCACGCGGAGGTCCGCAAGGCACTGGGAGGTCTTTGATTTGAACTGGCTCTGGACAAGCAGCGATCTTCTGGCCGCCATGAACGGCCGCCCGGTCGGGAACCTGCCCGAAGGGATCACCGGCATTTCGATCGACAGCCGCACGATCGGCGATGGCGAGGCCTTTTTCGCGATCAGAGGCGATCGCGTCGACGGCCACGACTATGCCGGGATCGCGCTTGCAAACGGAGCCGCGCTCCTGGTCGTCAGCGAAGCGAAACTCCCGGCGCTGGGGCGCCTGACCGCCCCGATGATCGTCGTTGACGACGTGCTGGAGGCGATGATCCGGCTCGGTTGCGCCGCCCGCGACCGCAGCGCGGCGAAAATCATCGCCGTCACGGGATCGGTGGGCAAGACCACCACGAAGGAGATGCTGAGGCACGTGCTGTCGCCCCTCGGTCGGGTCCACGCCTCCGTGGCGTCCTTCAACAATCACTGGGGCGTGCCGCTGACGCTTGCGCGCATGCCGGAGACGACCGATTTCGGGGTCTTCGAGATCGGAATGAACCATGCGGGCGAAATTCTGCCGCTGACACGGATGGTCCGCCCGCATGTCGCGGTCGTGACCAGCATTGCCGCCGCCCATCTGGGCAATTTCACGAGCCTGGACGAGATTGCGGCCGCCAAGGCCGAGATCTTCGAAGGCGTGGTCAATGGCGGCCATGCGGTCATCAATCGCGACAGCGCGCAATACGAGCTCCTCGAAAGGGCGGCTGCGGCGGCGGGGGTCAGCCATGTCCATTCCTTCGGCGCAAATCCGAGATCGGAGTTCCGTCTGGCCGAGTTTGCCGGGGGAGCGGAAAGCTCGGTGCTCTGGGCCGCCGTCGGAGGCAGAACGCTTGAGGTAGCGATCGGGGCACCCGGGCGCCATATTGCCGAGAACGCCTTGGCGGCGATCGCCGCGGCGACGCTGGCAGGCGCGGATACCGATCGCGTCGCCGCGTCGTTTGCGACGATGCAGCCGGAAAAGGGCCGGGGGCTGCGGCATCACCTCAGGATCGGCACCGGGCACCTCACCGTGATCGACGAAAGCTACAACGCCAATCCCGCCTCGATGCGGGCGGCGATCTCGCTTCTGCGCGATGCAGAGCCGTTACCCGGCGGGCGACGCATTGCCGTTCTCGGCGACATGCTGGAAATGGGCGAGCATTCGGCGGCGGTTCATGCGGCGCTTGCGAGACCCATTGTCGAGGCGGGTATTGCCGATGTCTGGCTGGCCGGACCAGAGATGGCCCATCTGCGCGACGCCCTGCCGCCGGAGGTATCCGTCGTCCATCGGGACCGGGTGGATGATCTCACGGGCTACGCGCTCGGAGCTGTCGCGGCCGGCGACGTCGTGATGGTCAAGTCTTCGAAGGGCACCGGTTGCGCAAAGATCGTCCAGGCGCTTCTCGATGCCTATCCGCAGGAGACGGCCGGAGCAGGGGAAGTATAGGGACGTTGCCATCGCTGCATGTTTCCTCGAACCCGGAACCGGTCTGCGGAAGAACATGCGGCTACTGAAAGCGCTGCGGCGGCTCTTGTACGCCCGAAAGGGTGCGCGGCGCCGCAGTGCTGGTGGATACGGCCTTCGGCCAGGGGAAATGGCCTAACATAGTCGAACGCAAGCGGGTATCTTCTGGCAGATGATTCTGTTGGACGATGTCCGATTATAAACTTCTGGGGGAAAGGTCCCTTATGCTGATCTGGCTTGTGGAACTGGCGGACCACTTTCAATTCTTCAATCTCTTTCGCTACATCACCTTCCGTACGGGGGCGGCTCTCTTCACCTCTGCCTTGATCGTGTTCCTGTTCGGCCCCGCCATGATCGCATCGTTGCGCATCCGCCAGGGCAAGGGCCAGCCGATCCGTGCGGACGGCCCCCAGACGCACTTCAAGAAGGCAGGGACCCCGACCATGGGCGGGTTGATGATCCTGACCGGCATCGTGGTGTCGTCGCTGCTCTGGGCCGATCTATCCAGCATCTACGTCGTATCGACGCTTCTGGTGACGCTCGGGTTCGGCGCGATAGGCTTCTACGACGACTATCTGAAGGTGACGAAGCAGTCGGAAAAGGGCTTCTCCGGCAAGGCACGGCTCGGCATCGAGTTCGTGATCGCCGCCGTTGCCGTCTTCTTCATGATGCAGGCGGCGCTTTCCGCGGGGGCGGCGGGTTCCACCTTCGGCTCGTCGGTGACCTTTCCCTTCTTCAAGGACCTGATGCTCAATCTCGGATATTTCTTCGTGCTGTTCGGCGGGTTCGTCATCGTCGGCGCCGGAAATTCCGTAAACCTGACCGACGGTCTCGACGGGCTCGCGATCGTTCCCGTCATGATCGCGTCGGCCGCATTCGGGCTGATCGCCTATCTTGCCGGTAACGCCGTCTTCGCCAATTACCTGCAGATCCATTTCGTGCCCGGCACCGGCGAACTCGCGGTGATCCTCGGCGCCGTGATCGGCGCGGGGCTCGGCTTCCTGTGGTTCAACGCACCGCCTGCTGCGATTTTCATGGGCGATACGGGTTCGCTTGCGCTCGGCGGCCTGATCGGCACCGTGGCCGTCGCGACCAAGCACGAGATCGTCATGGTCATCATCGGCGGGCTCTTCGTCATCGAGACGCTGTCGGTCATCATCCAGGTCTTCTGGTTCAAGCGCACCGGGCATCGCGTATTCCTGATGGCGCCGATCCACCATCACTTCGAGAAGAAAGGCTGGACGGAAAGCCAGGTGGTGATCCGTTTCTGGATCATCGCAGTGATCCTCGCAATGGTCGGCCTCTCCACGCTGAAGCTGCGGTGAGCCACGATGATCCCGGTCACCTCATTCAAGGGCAGGAAGGTCGCACTCTTCGGGCTTGGCGGCTCGGGGCTCGCGACGGCTCAGGCACTCGTTTCGGGCGGCGCCGATGTCGTGGCGTGGGACGACAATCCTGACAGCGTCGCCAAGGCCGCCGCAGCCGGGATAAGCACGGCTGACTTGCGCGGCGTCGAGTGGCATGCCTTTGCCGCCCTAGTGCTTTCGCCCGGCGTGCCGCTGACGCATCCGAAGCCGCACTGGAGCGTCGATCTCGCGCATCAGGCCGGCGTCGAGATCATCGGCGACGTGGAGCTCTTCGTGCGTGAGCGACGCAAACACGCGCCCGACTGCCCCTTCATCGCCATCACCGGCACCAACGGTAAATCCACGACGACGGCGCTGATCGCCCATATTCTCAGGACGAGCGGGCGGGACACGCAGCTCGGCGGCAATATCGGCACCGCAGTGCTCACGCTGGATCCGCCGAAAGCAGGGCGCTTCTATGTCGTCGAATGCTCATCCTACCAGATCGACCTTGCGCCCACGCTCGACCCGACCGCCGGGATACTGCTCAACCTGACGCCGGATCACCTGGATCGCCACGGCACGATGCAGCACTATGCGGATATCAAGGAGCGTCTGGTGGCGGGGAGCGGAACGGCGGTCGTCGGCGTCGACGACAGCCTCTCGAGCCTGATCGCGGATCGGGTGGAGCGGGCAGGAACAAAGGTCGTGCGCATATCGCGCCGCCATCCGCTTGCCGAGGGCGTATATGCCGAAGGCTCGGCGCTGATGCGGGCGCAGGACGGGGCATCGTCGCTCTTTACCGATCTTGCCGGCATCCAGACGCTGCGCGGAGGGCACAATGCCCAGAATGCCGCGGCTGCGATCGCCGCCTGCCTGGCGGTCGGCATCTCCGGGAAGGAAATCGTGAACGGCCTCAGGAGCTTTCCGGGCCTCAAGCACCGGATGCAGCCGGTTGCGAAAAAGGGCGAGATCGTCTTCGTCAACGACAGCAAGGCGACCAATGCAGAGGCTGCAGCCCCGGCGCTTTCGAGTTACGACCGAATCTACTGGATCGCCGGCGGTCTGCCGAAGGAGGGCGGCATCACGTCACTAGCGCCGTTCTTCCCGAAGATCGTAAAGGCCTATCTGATCGGAGAAGCGGCACCCTCCTTCGCGGCGACCCTCGGCGAAGCAGTGCCCTACGAAATCTCGGGGACGCTGGAGAAGGCGGTTGCGCACGCGGCAGCGGATGCGGCGCGGGACATGCAAGGCCCTGCGGCCGTGATGCTTTCCCCGGCTTGCGCAAGCTTCGACCAGTACAAGAATTTCGAGGTGCGCGGAGATGCCTTCGTCGGCCATGTGGCGGCGCTCGAGGGCGTGAGCATGCTGATTTGACGGCTTCGGCCGGTAGTGGATGTTGGCGCGGTACGCGCCCGGAAAGGGGACAGACTGATGGTAAGCCGAGCCGAACGTGGCCCCGTGGCCGACTGGTTCTGGACGATCGACAGATTTTTTCTCGCCGCCTTCATCCTGCTGATGGGCGTGGGCTTCATGCTCTCCTTCGCCGCAAGCCCCCCGGTCGCCGAACGGCTCGGCCTCGACAGCTTCCACTTCGTCAAGCGCCATGCGCTCTTCCTCCTGCCGTCGCTGGTGGTGATGGTCGGCATCTCCTTTCTCTCGCCGCGACAGGTGCGGCGCACGGCAATCATCCTGCTCGTGATCTCCACGGCGATGATGGTGCTGGCTCTGTTCTTCGGCCAGGAGGTCAAGGGCTCCCGGCGGTGGCTGGCGCTCGCCGGCATTTCGATACAGCCCTCGGAATTCATGAAGCCCGCCTTTGTCGTAGTCTGCGCCTGGCTTTTCGCCGAACATGCGCGGCAGCCGGAAATTCCCGGTAATCTGCTGTCGATCCTCCTCTTCGGTATCGTCGGGGCGCTCCTCGTTGCCCAGCCCGACCTCGGCCAGACCATCCTCACTGCGGCGGTCTGGGGCGGCATGTTCTTCATGGCCGGCATGCCATGGCTCTGGATCATCGTGCTCGCGTCGGTGGCGATAGGCGGATTTTTCGCCGCCTATTCCATCCTGCCCCACGTCGCCGGCCGCATCGACCGGTTCCTGACCGGCGAAGGCGATACGTTCCAGGTGGATACGGCCCGCGAGGCGATCATTCGCGGCGACTGGTTCGGCCGCGGCCCCGGTGAGGGCGTGGTGAAGCGCATCATTCCGGACAGCCATACGGACTTCATCTTCTCCGTCGCTGCGGAGGAGTTCGGCATCGTCTTCTGCATGGTCATCGTCATGATCTTCGCCTTCGTGGTCATGCGCGGCCTCAATCATGCCTTCCGCGAGCGCAACGATTTCAACCGGTTCGCGGTTGCCGGGCTGGTTCTGCAAATCGGCATCCAATCGATGATCAATATCGGCGTGAATCTCGAGCTGCTTCCGGCCAAGGGCATGACGCTCCCGCTGATTTCCTATGGCGGGTCGTCGATGGTGGCGATCTGCGTGACGGCGGGGTTCATTCTGGCACTGACGCGTCATCGGCCGGAGAAACGTGCCGTCGAGCGCAGCCTCTTTCGATCGGGCGTCGGAGTGCCGGCGGAGTGAGACATGGATAAAGGCATCATTCTTCTTGCCGCCGGCGGGACCGGCGGGCACCTCTTTCCAGCCGAGGCGCTGGCGCATGAGCTGAAAGCAACAGGCTATTCCGTGCATCTGGTGACGGACAGCCGTGCCGAACGCTTCACGGGGAAGTTTCCGGCCGACGAGATTCATGTCGTGCCGTCGGCGACGATCGGTTCGAAGAACCCGATGAAACTCGCCCGGTCGGTATGGAAGCTCTGGACGGGGCTGAGGGCGGCCCGGCGACTGATTGCCAGGCTTAGGCCCAGGGCCGTCGTCGGCTTCGGCGGCTACCCGACGGTGCCGCCGCTGCTTGCGGCCACGGGCATGGGCATCCCGTCGATCATCCACGAACAGAACGCGGTGATGGGCCGCGCCAACAAAATGCTCGCATCGCGGGTCAAGGCCGTCGCCGGCGGCTTTCTCCCGGAAGGCGCCGGAGCCTTCGCGGCGAAGACCGTGGCGACCGGAAACCCTGTGCGTCCGGCGGTGCTGAAGGCTGCCGGGCTTCCTTATGCGCCGGCTGCCGGCGATGCGCCCTTTCATCTCGTGGTCTTCGGCGGCAGCCAGGGCGCGCAATTCTTCTCGAAAACGGTGCCGCAGGCGGTCTGCCGGCTCGACGACGCACTGCGCCAGCGGCTGAAGGTGACGCAGCAGGCCCGGCCCGAGGACCGCGAAGGCGTCATCGCGGTCTACGAGAAGCTCGGCGTTCCCGCTGAGGTATCTCCCTTCTTCAACGACATGGCCGGTCGGATCGCTTCGGCGCAGCTCGTTATCTGCCGCTCGGGCGCTTCCACCGTTTCGGAAATCTCGGTCATCGGACGCCCGGCGATCCTGGTGCCGTATCCCTACGCTCTCGACCACGACCAGGCAGCCAATGCCGCGGCACTCGCCGCGAAAGGGGGCGCGCGCGTGATCGCGCAGGTGGAGCTCAGCGCCGAGCGGCTCGCCGGCATCCTTGCGGATGCGATGAGCAACCCGGATGCGCTGGCGCAGATGGCGGCCGGCGCCCGCCAGACCGGCAAGCCGGATGCCGCGCGCTTGCTTGCCTTGCTGGTAGAGGCTATTGCCAGCGGCTCGACAGTCGCGAAGTTCAAGGAAACACGCTCATGAAGATGCCGAAGACGATCGGGCTCGTACATTTCATTGGTATCGGCGGCATCGGCATGAGCGGTATTGCCGAGGTCCTGCACAATCTCGGCCATCGCGTCCAGGGTTCCGACCAGGCCGACAGCGCCAATGTGCAGCGTCTGCGGGAAAAGGGCATCAGCGTCTCCATCGGGCACAAAGCGGAGAATCTCGGCGATGCCGAGGTGGTCGTCGTCTCGACGGCGATCAAGAAGGACAACCCCGAGCTCATCGCTGCGCGCGAGAAATTCCTGCCGGTCGTGCGGCGGGCCGAGATGCTTGCCGAGCTGATGCGCTTCCGCAATGCGATTGCGATCGGCGGGACCCATGGCAAGACGACGACGACCTCGATGGTCGCCGCCCTGCTCGATGCGGGCGGCCTCGATCCGACCGTGATCAACGGCGGCATCATCAACGCCTACGGCACCAATGCGCGCATGGGCGCCGGCGAATGGATGGTGGTCGAAGCAGACGAATCCGACGGCACGTTCCTGAAGCTGCCGGCCGACATCGCGGTCGTCACCAATATCGATCCCGAACATCTCGACCACTACGGCAATTTCGACGCCGTGCGCGCGGCATTCCGGCAGTTCGTCGAGAACGTGCCCTTTTACGGTTTTGGTGTGCTGTGTCTCGACCATCCAGAGGTCCAGTCCATGGTCGGCAAGATCGAGGACCGGAAGGTCGTCACCTACGGCGAGAACCCCCAGGCCGACGTGCGCTTCCACAATATCCGCATGGACGGTGCGACTTCCATCTTCGATATCGAGATCCGCCGCCGCCGCACGGGCCAGGTGATCGCGATCAAGGACCTCAGGCTGCCGATGCCCGGACGCCATAATGTCTCCAACGCCACGGCTGCCGTGGCGGTCGCACAGCGGCTCGGCATCAAGCCCGAGGACATTGCGAGAGGTCTTGCCACCTTCGGCGGCGTGAAACGCCGCTTTACTCTGACGGGTGAGTGGAACGGCGCGCGCATCTTCGACGATTACGGCCACCATCCCGTCGAGATCAGGGCGGTCCTGAGGGCGGCGCGCGAGGCGTGCCAGGGGCGCATCGTCGCGGTCCACCAGCCGCATCGCTACTCGCGCCTGTCGAGCCTCTTCGAAGACTTCACATCCTGCTTCAACGACGCCGATACGATCCTGCTCGCTCCGGTCTATGCGGCCGGCGAGGAAGCCATAGAGGGCGTCAGTTCGGAAGCGCTTGTCGACCGCATCAAGGCTGCCGGCCATCGCGATGCCCGCCACATCCCCGGACAGGAGGCACTGGCGCCTGTTATCGCGAAGATTGCACAGCCGGGCGATTTTGTGGTTCTCTTGGGAGCTGGCAGCATTACCTATTGGGCCGCGGCCTTGCCCAAGCAGCTCGCGGAAATTTCAGGAAATCGAGCATGAAACAGGTCAACGGTCAGAAACTTCTCGATTCGCTCGGAAACGGCGTCGCTGCAATCCGCGGACGTCTCACGCCCGATGCGCCGATGGACCGCGTTACCTGGTTTCGGGCGGGCGGTCTCGCCGAGCTCATGTTCCAGCCGCACGACACCGACGACCTCGTCGCCTTCCTGAAGCTGGTGCCCGAAGAGGTGCCGGTAATGGTCGTCGGTGTGGGCTCCAACCTGCTCGTGCGCGACGGCGGTATTCCGGGGGTCGTCATCCGGCTTTCGGCGAAGGGCTTCGGCGATCTCGAACTCGCCGGTGAAAACCGCATCAAGGCGGGCGCAATCTGCCCGGACAAGAACATCGCCGCCATGGCACTCGACCATGGTATCGGCGGCTTCTACTTCTATTACGGCATTCCCGGTTCGATCGGCGGGGCACTCCGCATGAACGCCGGCGCCAATAGCGGCGAAACCAGCGAACGCGTCGTCGAGGTCCATGCCGTCGACCGCAAGGGCAACAGGCATGTCCTGAGCAAAGCGGAGATGGGCTACGGCTACCGCCATTCCGGCGCGGCCAAGGAGCTGATCTTCACGCATGCGATCTTCGAGGGCTATGCGGAAGACAAGACCAAGATCCGCACCGACATGGACGCCGTGCGCCAGCATCGCGAAACGGTGCAGCCGATCCGCGAGAAGACCGGCGGATCCACGTTCAAGAACCCGGACGGCCACTCGGCCTGGAAGCTGATCGACGAGGCCGGCTGCCGCGGGATGATGATCGGCAATGCCCAGATGTCGCCGCTTCACTGCAATTTCATGATCAATACCGGACAGGCGACCGGCTATGAGCTCGAATATCTCGGCGAGACCGTGCGCCAGCGGGTGATGGAGCATTCCGGCGTCAAGCTGGAATGGGAAATCAAGCGGGTCGGCAATTTCATGCCGGGCTATGAAATCAGGGAATTCCTCGGCCGCGCCACGGCCTGATCCGAAATCGGCACCAAGAAAAAGGCCGCGGCGGATATCCGACGCGGCCCTTTTTTCCGGATTATTCCATCTCTCAGCCCGAGACCTCTTCCTCGTTCGAAAGAAGCAGGCAGACGAGCGTGATCGCCGCCGCCGCCAGCAGATAGTAGCCGACATGGCCGAGGCTGTAATTGGTCGCGAGCCAGGTGGCGATATAGGGCGCCAGCGACGCGCCGAAGATGCCGGCGAGGTTGAAGGTCATCGAGGCGCCGGTATAGCGCACCGCCGTCGGGAAGGGGGCCGCCAGCGCCGCGCCGATCGGCCCGTAGGTGAGGCCCATCAGGCCGAGGCCGACGATCGAGAAGACGAAGGCCCCGCCGAGACCGGATGACAGAAGCGATGCCATGAAGAGGCCGAAAACGCCGATGCCGATCGTCGTCAGCACCAGCACGAGGCGCCGGCCGAAGCGGTCCGAAAGTATGCCGGAGACCGGGATCATCAGGCCGAAGAAGACGACGCCCGTCATCTGTACGAGCAGGAACTGTTCGCGCGAATAGCCGAGCTTTGTCGTGCCCCAGGAGAGCGAGAAGACGGTCATCAGATAGAACAGGACGAAGGTCGCGAGCGCCACGAAGGTGCCGAGTACGAGGCTTCGCTTGTGCGAGCGGAAGATCGCCGCGACCGGCACCTCGACACGCTCGTGCTTGTCGATCGCCTTCTGGAATTCCGGCGTTTCGGTGATCTTCAGGCGGACATAGAGGCCGACGATCACGAGCAGCACGCTGGCGATGAAGGGAACGCGCCAGCCCCAGGCGAAGAAGGCCTCTTCGCTCATGACTTCGCCGAGGATGAGGAAGGTTCCTGCCGACAGGATGAAGCCGATCGGCGCGCCCAGCTGCGGGAACATGGCGTACCAGCTCCGCTTGCCTTCGGGCGCATTCTCGGTGGCGAGCAACACCGCGCCGCCCCATTCGCCGCCGAGGCCGAGACCCTGACCGAAACGGCAGAGGGCAAGCAGCAGCGGTGCCACGACGCCGATCGTCGAATAGGTGGGCAACAGGCCGATGATGACCGTGGAAATGCCCATGGTCATCAGCGCGGCGACGAGCGTCGCCTTCCGGCCGATCCTGTCGCCGAAGTGACCGAAGATCACGGCGCCGAGAGGGCGGGCGAAGAAGGCGATCGAAAAGGTGGCGAGGGACTGCAGCATTGCCGAGGTCGGATCGGCTGCAGGGAAGAAAAGGTGCGGGAAGATGATTACCGCTGCGGTCGCATAGACATAGAAGTCGAAGAATTCGATCGTGGTGCCGACCAGGCTGGCGAACAGCACCCGGGCAGGGGAGTTCACGGCCTGCCGATGCAACGCACCATCCTGCGGCGACAGCGAGGTTGTCGCGTCTGTCATTGGTTCGTTCCTGTGGCAATTCGCGGGAAAGCGAGTAACTCTCCCCGCCGGAATTGCGTAGTTTCAGAGGGTTAGATCAGTTCGCCGTCCCATGGACGCAAAAAAATGATCTGGCGGTTATGCCGTCTTGGGAGGCGGGCGGCCGGTTCTTAGCGCAAGTTTTCACATCGAGAAAGTCCGATTTCGTAAGAAATGCGAACTAAATGCGCTTGCCGGCGCAGCAATATTCCATCGGCGCATCGCCCCGGTGTGCTCGAGCGGTCGACATGCCCACTTACATGAATTCACGGGCTTCCCGCATTGCGGGCATTGCCAGGAAATACATCTCCTGCTTGACGAGAATCGAATACTGGAGAACTCTCGCCGGCGAAGCGTTTTGCTTCGATTTGGGGGAATATTCATGTTCAGAAAGCTCTCTGCGGAATTTCTCGGTACTTTCTGGCTCGTTCTCGGCGGGTGCGGCAGCGCCGTACTTGCCGCTGCCTTCCCGGAGGTCGGCATCGGCCTGCTCGGGGTCTCCTTTGCCTTCGGCCTTACGGTGCTGACCATGGCCTATGCGGTCGGCGGAATTTCCGGCGGCCATTTCAATCCGGCGGTATCGGTCGGACTTGCCGTAGCCGGCAGAATGCCGCCGGCGAGCCTCGTCGGTTACATCATCGCGCAGGTCGCCGGCGCGATCGCCGCAGCTGCCGTGCTCTACGTGATCGCCAGCGGCAAGGCCGATTTCCAGCTTGGCGGTTTTGCCGCCAATGGTTACGGCGAACATTCTCCGGGGGGCTACTCGTTGACGGCGGCTCTCGTCACCGAGGTCGTCATGACCGCCTTTTTCCTGCTCATCATTCTTGGCTCGACGCATGGCCGTGTGCCTGTGGGCTTCGCGCCCATCGCCATCGGCCTGGGGCTGACCTTGATTCACCTCGTCTCGATCCCGGTCACCAACACCTCCGTAAATCCGGCCCGATCGACCGGACAGGCGCTGTTCGTCGGCGACTGGGCGATTTCCCAGCTCTGGCTCTTCTGGGTCGCACCGCTGATCGGTGCAGCCATCGCCGGAATCGTATGGAAAATCGTCGGCGACGATAGCTAGATCGGGAAAGATAGCGCAACGCGAGACCGTGTAGAGCCCGCCTGCACACGCAGGCGGGCTCTGCCTTCCCTAAGATTATTTCCCTTGCAAGCCACAGAAAGCTCTGATTCAGCTAGGAAATCTTGTCTCTGATTGATTCTTGGCGGGTTTCGCCGAAGCGCGTTTCGCGGCGAGAGTTAACCAAAGTAAACACTTCATTAACCATAATGTCGTTGTAGTGGTTCCACGCGGCGGTCACGCGAATCGAGGCTTCGAAATCAGCCAGGTGCAAGCAAGCTTCGCGATAGTGGCGTATTGTTTGGGGGTTTGAATGAGCAGCAAGCATGTTGCTGTCCTGTTGGGCGGATTTTCCTCGGAGAGGCCGGTGAGCCTGTCTTCGGGGACGGCTTGCGCGGATGCCCTGGAGGCGGAAGGCTATCGCGTCACGCGCGTCGATGTCGGTCGCGACGTCGCAGCGGTTCTTCAGAATTTGCGCCCGGATGTCGTCTTCAATGCGCTTCATGGGCCGTTCGGCGAAGACGGGACGATCCAGGGCATTCTCGAATATCTCGAGATCCCCTATACCCATTCGGGCGTCCTGGCTTCGGCACTGGCAATGGATAAAGACCAGGCAAAGCATGTCGCCAAGGCTGCCGGCATCCCGGTTGCCGAGGCGCTGGTCATGGACCGGCGCAGCTTCGGCAATCAGCATCCGATGAAACCGCCCTATGTGGTGAAGCCGGTCCGCGAGGGGTCGAGCTTCGGGGTGGTGATCGTCAAGGAGGATCAGTCGCATCCGCCTCAGGTGATCACCTCAAGCGAGTGGCGGTACGGCGACCGCGTCATGGTCGAGCGCTATATTGCCGGACGCGAATTCACCTGCGGTGTCATGGGCGATGTCGCCCTCGGCGTCACTGAAATCATCCCGCAGGGGCACGCCTTCTACGATTACGACTCGAAATACGTAAAAGGTGGTTCAAAGCACGTCATACCTGCACAGATTTCACCAAATATTTACCAAAAAATACAAACACTGGCGTTGAAGGCGCATGAGGCGATCGGTTGCCGCGGCGTCAGCCGGTCCGACTTTCGTTTCGACGATCGTGGGGATGGTGAGGGCGAGTTGATCTGGCTCGAGATCAATACCCAACCCGGCATGACCCCAACGTCCCTGGTGCCCGAAATGGCGCAGCATGCGGGCCTTCAATTCGGTGAATTTCTCAGGTGGATGGTGGAGGACGCGTCGTGCTTGCGCTGAGGGGCAGAAGGGGCAAGAGGGTTCGTTACCCGGCCGGCGCTGTCGCCGAGGCGGATGAAGCGTTCGTCCTGCCGCGGCCGCTGCGCAAGGGCGTGCGCTTTCTGATCAGCCTTGGCGCCGGTCGAATCCGCTTCCCGAATCATACCGGAACAGTTTCCGCCGCAGCTTTCATGGTGGCCACGGGCCTTTACGGCATGTCGCTCGGCGGCCACACGCAGAGTTTCGCGCAGGTCTCGACGACTGCGGCCGGCTTCGCGATCGAGGACGTCCGCGTTTCCGGCAACGCGCAGACCTCCGAGATCGACATTCTCCAGCAGCTCGGCCTGGACGGCACGACGTCACTGGTGGCGCTCGACATCGAGGAGGCGCGTCGGCTGATCGGCGAACTGCCCTGGGTGGAGACCGTCACGGTGCGCAAGATCTATCCGGGTACGATCGAGGTCGTTCTCAAGGAGCGCGAAGCCTTCGGTATCTGGCAGCACGGATCGGATCTCTCCCTGATAGAGCGTAGCGGCAGCGTCATCGCGCCGCTCAGGGACAACAAGTTCGCCAGCCTGCCGCTTTTCGTCGGCCGCGACGCGGAGACGGCGGCGGCCGCGTTCTACGATGAATTTTCCCGCTGGCCGGAGTTCCGCTCCCGCGTCAAAGCCTTCGTGCGCGTGGCCGGGCGTCGCTGGGATCTGCGGCTCAACAACGGCGTCGTCGTGAAGCTTCCGGAAAAGGATGTTGCCCGCGCGATGAGCGTGCTCGCCGGTATGCAAGACACGCATCAGCTGCTGGAGCGCGATATCGCCGCCGTCGATCTCAGGCTCGAAGACCGCACGACCGTACAGTT
Organism: Sinorhizobium sp. KGO-5; assembly: GCF_036245905.1. Lineage (NCBI taxonomy): Bacteria > Pseudomonadati > Pseudomonadota > Alphaproteobacteria > Hyphomicrobiales > Rhizobiaceae > Sinorhizobium > Sinorhizobium sp. KGO-5. The sequence goes on along the minus strand of NZ_BDIZ01000004.1, from coordinate 14,145 downwards.
GACGCCGGAAGCCGTGAAGCGCCGGGAAGTCGCACTCAAGGCGAGGGAGAAAATGCTGAAAGCCCAGGAGAAGCGGATATGAGTTTGTTCGGATCCGCCAATTTCGGCCTTCCGCGTCTGAAACCCTTGCCCTCGAAGCGGTCGCATGTCGTGTCGGTCCTCGATATCGGCTCGACCAAGGTGGTATGCATGATCGGCCGCCTGACGCCGCGTGCGGAGAGCCAGATCCTGCCGGGGCGCACGCACAGCATCGAGGTCATCGGCATCGGTCACCAGAAGTCGCGGGGCGTCAAGAATGGCGTCATCGCCGATCTCGATGCGGTCGAAAGTGTCGTCCGGCTTGCGGTCGATGCAGCCGAGCGCATGGCGGGACTGACCATCGACAGCCTCATCGTGAATGTTTCCGCCGGCCGCCTGCAGAGCGACGTCTATACCGCGACGATCGATCTCGGCGGGCAGGAGGTCGAGGCGAACGATCTGAAGAAGGTACTCGCTGCCGCGGGTCACCAGTCGCTGCGCACCGATCGTGCCATCCTGCACTCTCTGCCGACAGGCTTCTCGCTCGACGGCGAGCGCGGCATCCGCGACCCGCTGGCGATGTTCGGTGACGTTCTCGGCGTCGACATGCATGTGCTGACGGCGGAGCGGCCCGCACTGAAGAACCTTGAGCTCTGCGTCAACCGCGCTCACCTCTCGGTCGAGGGCATGGTCGCGACGCCCTATGCCAGCGGCCTTGCGGCACTCGTGGATGACGAGGTCGAGCTCGGATGTGCGGCCATCGACATGGGCGGCGGTACGACGACGATCTCGGTTTTCGCCGAAGGCAAGCTCGTCCATGCGGATGCCGTCGGGCTTGGCGGCCACCATGTCACGACCGATCTTGCGCGCGGCCTGTCCACCCGCATCGAGGATGCCGAGCGCCTGAAGGTCGTGCACGGTTCGGCGCTTCCGAACAGCGCGGACGAGCGCGATATCATTTCGGTTCCGCCGATCGGCGAAGACGACCGCGACCAGCCGACGCACGTGCCGCGCGCTCTGGTTTCGCGCATCGTTCGCGCTCGCATCGAAGAGACGCTGGAACTCATACGCGACCGCATCCAGCGGTCCGGTTTCAGCCCGATCGTCGGCAAGCGGATCGTATTGACGGGGGGAGCCAGCCAGTTGACCGGCCTGCCGGAAGCGGCGCGGCGCATCCTTGCACGCAATGTCCGCATCGGCCGCCCGCTCGGCGTATCCGGACTGCCGGCCGCTGCCAAGGGCCCGGCCTTCTCCACGGCCGTCGGGCTGATGATCTACCCTCAGGTCGCCGACCTCGAGACGCATGCCGCCGGCAGCGGCATGTTCTCCACCCTCGGCGGCAACAGCCGTTTCGCCCGGATGGGGCAATGGCTGAAAGAAAGTTTCTAGACCGCTCGGCATATCGCCGAACGGGACAGGTGTTCGAGTTTGAAGGAATTGGCCGGCTCGGCAAGGCGGCCAGGGAAAGAGAAGGAACAGGACTATGGCCATCAACTTGCAGAAGCCGGACATTACCGAGCTGAAGCCGCGTATCACGGTCTTCGGCGTCGGCGGCGGCGGCGGCAACGCCGTCAACAACATGATCACCGCCGGGCTCCAGGGCGTCGATTTCGTCGTCGCCAACACGGATGCCCAGGCACTCACCATGACCAAGGCCGAGCGGATCATCCAGATGGGTGTCGCCGTCACCGAAGGTCTTGGTGCCGGCTCGCAGCCGGAAGTCGGCCGTGCGGCCGCTGAAGAATGCATCGACGAGATCATCGATCACCTGCAGGGCACGCATATGTGCTTCGTCACCGCCGGCATGGGCGGCGGCACCGGCACGGGCGCTGCTCCGATCGTCGCCCAGGCTGCCCGCAACAAGGGTATCCTCACCGTCGGCGTCGTCACCAAGCCGTTCCATTTCGAAGGCGGACGCCGCATGCGGATCGCCGACCAGGGTATTTCCGATCTTCAGAAGTCGGTCGACACCCTGATCGTCATCCCGAACCAGAACCTCTTCCGCATCGCCAATGACAAGACGACCTTCGCGGACGCCTTCGCCATGGCCGATCAGGTTCTTTATTCCGGCGTCGCCTGCATCACCGACCTCATGGTCAAGGAAGGCCTCATCAACCTCGACTTCGCCGACGTCCGTTCGGTGATGCGCGAAATGGGCCGCGCCATGATGGGTACGGGCGAAGCCTCCGGCGAAGGCCGCGCAATGGCCGCTGCGGAAGCTGCGATCGCCAACCCGCTGCTCGACGAAACCTCGATGAAGGGCGCTCAAGGCCTGCTCATCTCCATCACCGGTGGACGCGACCTCACGCTCTTCGAGGTGGATGAGGCTGCGACGCGTATCCGCGAGGAGGTCGATCCGGACGCCAACATCATTCTCGGTGCGACCTTCGACGAGGAACTCGAAGGCCTCATTCGGGTTTCGGTCGTCGCGACCGGCATCGACCGCACGGCCGCGGAGGTGGCCGGCCGCTCCGCCGACTTTCGTCCGGTAGCGCCGAAGCCGATCGTCCGCCCGTCCGCCGCCGTTCCGGCCCAGCCGCAGCCGACTGTTTCGCTGCAGCCGGCCCCGCAGCCGCAGCCGGTGCAGCAGCCGCTCCAGCAGCAGCAGAATGTCGACCACATCGCGCTCGCCATTCGCGAAGCCGAAATGGAGCGCGAACTCGACATCGCTGCGCGCACCCAGGTCGCCGCACCGCAGCCGCAGCCGCAGCCGCAGCCGCAACTGCAGGAAGAGACCTTCCGTCCGCAGAGCAAGCTTTTCGCAGGCGTCGCTCCGGCGGAGGCCGCACCGGTCATGCGGCCGGCGCAGCCGGCACCGCGCCCGGTCGAGATGCAGGCGCCCGTTCAGCCGCAGATGCAGGCACAGCCGGTCCGGCAGGAGCCCACCCCGGTCGTGCGGCAGCAGGCCGAGCCGGTACGCATGCCGAAGGTTGAGGACTTTCCGCCGGTCGTGAAGGCGGAAATGGATCACCGGACGCAGCCGGCGCCTGTGCATCAGGAGGAACGCGGACCGATGGGACTCCTGAACCGGATCACGAGCTCGCTCGGGCTGCGTGAACGGGAAGCGACGAATGTCTCGTCCGACATGACCGCCGCCGCACCAAGCGCCGCCTCGCAACAGCGCCGGCCGCTTTCGCCGGAAGCCAGCCTCTATGCGCCGCGTCGCGGCCAGCTCGACGATCACGGTCGCGCTGCGCCTCAGATGCGGTCGCATGAAGACGATCAGCTCGAAATTCCGGCGTTCCTGCGCCGCCAGTCGAGCTGATACCTACGGTGCCGTGCGTCCGATCGGACGCGCAACGTCGCCGTGGTACTTTCAGTCGCCGCCGTTTTTCCTGAGCCGGCTCCGGTTCAGGGAAACATGCGGAGACTGTTCCTTCACCTTGCCGATGCCCGGGCGCCAGCCCGGGCATTTTTCGATTTCTCGCGTGAAATCAGATGCTTATCATTTGCATTGCGCGCATATGAATTGCGTAACAAACCGAAACGAACAGTGATTTGGAATGGTGTCTCCAAACTCTTATTTTCATCATCGGAATTGGGGACGCATACGATTCGATCGGGCGCTGTTAGTTCGAAGACGAGATTTCCGCCGACTGGCGCGGGATCCCGGTACTTCGTCTTGTGTCTTGAGCAACGTGGCACCCTCTAGGATTTTGGCCGAAGGCCGCCTTGATTGAAAGTGACGAGAATGGGAATCGAACTGCTCGGGTTTCAGACGACGATTGCAAACCCGATAACCCTCAAGGGAATTGGCGTTCACTCCGGTGCGGAAGTCGAGATCACCTTCCAGCCGGCCGATGCCGACGCCGGGATCGTGTTCCAGCGTGTGCTTGCCGGCGGCCGGGTGAGCGAATTCCGGGCCGTCTCTTCGCAGGTCGGCAACACCGATCTCTGCACCGTCCTTGGCCTCTCGCCGGCGACCTCGATCGCGACGATCGAGCATGTCATGGCGGCGGTCTATGCGCTCGGCCTCGACAATCTGTCGATCGAGGTGCATGGCGCCGAAATGCCGATCATGGATGGCAGCTCCGCCCCCTTTATCGAGGCGATCGAGCAGGCAGGTATTCAATCGCTTGCCGAGAAGCGCCGCTATATCCGCATCCTAAAGCCGGTGCGCATCGAATCGGGCGCTTCCTGGTCGGAATTCACGCCCTATGACGGCATGCGCTTCGAAGTCGAGATCGATTTCGGCTGCCCGCTGATCGGCCGCCAGGCATGGAAGGGCGACATGACGCCTTCCGTTTTCAAACGGGAGCTGTCGCGGGCGCGTACTTTCGGCTTCATGCGCGATGTGGAGCGCCTTTGGGCAGGCGGTTTCGCGCTCGGCTCGTCACTCGAAAACTCCGTGGTAATCTCGGACGACAACGCGGTCATCAATGTGGAGGGACTGCGGTATACGGACGAGTTCGTCCGCCACAAGACCCTCGACGCCGTAGGCGATCTTTCGCTGGCGGGCGCTCCCTTCCTCGGCTGCTACCGCTCCTATCGCGGCGGGCACCGGATGAATGCCAATGCCCTCAAGGCATTGCTCAGCGATCCGACCGCCTATGAGGTGGTGGAAACGGCAACGCCGCGTCAGCGCACCCGTTCGCGGGACATGGTGGCGGTTGCCGCGCCGGGCTTCGCGCCCTGGTCCGCCTGACGGCATAGGATATTCTTCTCCAGTCGCCGGCCGAAAGGCCGGCATTTTTATGATGATTCGATCGTTGCCCCGAGTAACGCGTGTTCTTCGGCACCGATTTTCACGGTGCCAGAGGCGCTTTACACATCTGAAAAGGGGTGCAGCCCTGCAGGGCGCCACAAATTTGCATGAATTGCCGATCATGACGTTGCGGTCTTGAGGTAACTTGCTCTAAAACGCGCAAGTCTGGCGCGATGCTGGGCGCTGAGTGAAACGGGAATATCCGATGGTTCTTGCAGTTTCTGTCGACATAAGAAGATCAGCGCGCGTCGCCGCGGTCGTTCTTGCGGCTATCGCCGGCTCCAGTCTGATCACGGCCTGCCAGAACGATCCGGACATCGACATCACCAAACTCACGGCCGAGACCGATCCGCCGGACGTGCTCTACAACCAGGGCCTTGCAAACCTGAATGCCGGCAAGACGACGGAAGCGGCGCGGAAGTTCGAGGCGATCGACAAGCAGCATCCGTTCTCCGAATATGCCCGCAAAGCGCTGGTCATGAATGCATTCGTTTCCTATCGCAACGGCCAGTATCAGGACGCGATCAACTCGACCAACCGTTATCTGAACCTTTATCCGCAGTCGGAAGACGCGGCCTACGCGCAATATATCCAGGGCCTTGCCTATACGAAGCAGATTCCGTCGGTGACGCAGGATCAAAGACCTGCGGCGAAGGCGATCGAGGCGATGCAGGTCGTCGTCGACAAGTATCCGGACTCCGAATATGTCGACGATGCGCAGGCAAAGATCCGCTTTGCACGCGACCAGCTCGCCGGCAAGGAGATGCAGGTCGGCCGCTATTATCTCGAGCGCAAGGAATACCTTGCGGCGATTTCACGCTTCCGCACCGTCGTCGAGCGATATCCGACCACCAATCAGGTCGAGGAAGCGCTCGCCCGTCTCGTCGAAGCCTATTATGCGATGGGCGTGACTGGGGAAGCCCAGACGGCGGCAGCGGTTCTCGGGCATAATTACCCCGACAGCCAATGGTATGCCGACTCCTACAAGCTGCTGCAATCCGGCGGGCTTGAGCCGCGCGAAACCGGCACGTCCTGGATCGCGCGCGCGGGAAAGAACCTCATCGGCGCGTGATTTTCCCGGCGCCCGACAACGAAGATATGAAACCGGATGCTCGCCCAGCTCGCGATCCGCGATATCGTCCTGATCGAACGGCTTGACCTCAGCTTCGATGCCGGGCTTTCGGTGTTGACCGGCGAAACCGGCGCGGGCAAATCCATCCTTCTCGACAGTCTGTCGCTCGCGCTGGGCGGCCGCGGCGACGGTTCGCTCGTGCGTCACGGCGAGGACAGGGGCCAGGTTACCGCTGTCTTCGACGTTCCCGCCGGCCATGCGGCGCGGCTCTTCCTGCGCGAGAACGGCATCGACGACGACGGCGATCTGATCTTCCGCCGTGTGCAATCGGCCGACGGCCGCACCAAGGCGTTCATCAACGACCAGCCGGTGAGCGTCCAGCTGATGCGGCAGGTCGGCCAGACGCTCGTTGAGATTCACGGCCAGCACGACGATCGGGCGCTTGTCGACACCGACGCGCACCGCACGCTGCTCGACGCTTTCGGCGGCACGACCGAAGCTGCGGAAGACGTCGCGACCTTCTATCGCGGCTGGAAGGATGCCGAGCGCTGTCTGAAGAAACACCGCGAGAAGGTGGAGGCAGCAGCCCGCGAGGCGGACTATCTGCGTTCCTCCGTCGAGGAACTCGAGACGCTTTCGCCACGCGACGGCGAAGAGGAGGAACTCGCCGAGAGCCGAGCCCGCATGATGAAGGTCGAGCGCATTGCCGGGGACATCAGCGAGGCATCCGAGTTTCTGAACGGCAACGCCTCGCCGGTACCGCTCATCGCGTCGCTCGTCCGGCGGCTCGAACGCAAGAGCCATGAGGCACCCGGCCTGCTCGAAGAGACGGTCGAGCTTCTGGACGGGGCGCTGAACCAGCTTGCGGATGCCCAGATGGCGGTCGAGCGCGCGCTCCGCAACACGGAATTCGATCCGAAGGAACTCGAGCGCGTCGAGGAGCGGCTTTTTGCTCTGCGGGCCGCGAGCCGCAAATATTCGGTTCCCGTCACCGAACTGCCGGCACTTGCCGCGCGGATGATCGCAGATCTTGCCGATCTCGACGCCGGCGAGGAGAAGCTGAAGCATCTGGAAATACAGGTCGCCGAGGCCAGAGCGGCCTTCGATGTTGCGGCCCGCTCGCTTTCCGAGAAGCGCCACAATACGGCTGCTGCGCTTTCGGCCGCCGTCATGGAAGAACTGCCTGCGCTGAAGCTCGAACGCGCCCGCTTCATGGTGGAGGTGACGAGCGATCCGGGATCGCCGACGGCCGACGGGATCGATGCGGTCGAATTCCACGTCCAGACCAATCCCGGCACCAGGCCGGGGCCGATCATGAAGGTCGCTTCGGGTGGCGAGCTCTCGCGCTTCCTGCTCGCGCTGAAAGTGGCGCTCGCCGACCGCGGTTCGGCGCCGACGCTCGTCTTCGACGAGATCGATACCGGCGTCGGCGGCGCCGTGGCGGATGCGATCGGCCAGCGCCTGAAGCGACTTTCGAAAACCGTGCAGGTGCTTTCCGTCACCCATGCGCCGCAGGTCGCCGCGCGCGCGGCGACGCATCTCCTGATTTCGAAGGGGCCTTCCGCGGAAAAGACCGAGATGATCGCCACCCGCGTCGCCCGCATGGACGAAGCGGCACGCACGGAAGAGATCGCCCGCATGCTCGCCGGCGCCTCGATTACCGAGGAGGCGAGGGCTGCGGCTGCGCGATTGCTCGCCGGCAACGGTTGAATAGCCTCCCACTTATCTTCGTATCGATCACCCTCAAATCGATTCCGATTTTAAGAATCATGCAGTAAAAGCGACTCCAAAGTTCTGGAGCCGCATCCATGCTGAATCAAAGAAAACCCGTCGAACAATTGAACGAAGCGGAAGCTGCCGAGGAACTCGCCTTCCTGGCGGCGGAGCTTGCCCGCCACGACGTACTCTATCACGGCAAGGATGCTCCGGAGATTTCGGATGCGGACTACGACGGGCTGAAGCGGCGGAACGATCTCATCGAAGAGCGCTTTCCGGCACTTGTCCGCGAGGACAGCCCCTCGCGGAAGGTCGGTGCCGCGCCCTCGCTCACCTTCGCGCCCGTCGCCCATGCGCGGCCGATGCTGTCGCTCGACAATACCTTCTCGGACGAGGACGCCCGCGCATTCGTCGCCGGCGTCTACCGCTTCCTCGGCCAGCTCCCGGACGGCTCGATCGCCTTCACGGCCGAGCCGAAGATCGACGGGCTATCCATGTCGCTGCGCTACGAAAACCGGCGGCTCGTCACGGCTGCGACCCGCGGCGACGGCACGACCGGGGAAAACGTCACGGCCAATGTTCGTACCATCGGCATGATCCCGCAGACGCTTCCGGCCGACGCGCCTGACGTCGTCGAGATCCGCGGCGAGATCTACATGGCGAAATCGGACTTCGCCGCGCTCAATGCCGAAATGGCGGCGCAGGGCAGGCCGCTCTACGTCAACCCGCGCAATACGGCGTCGGGTTCGCTCCGTCAGCTGGACGCGAAGGTGACGGCGAACCGCAAGCTGCGCTTCTTCGCCTATGCCTGGGGCGAGATTTCGGCCATGCCTGCGGATACGCAGCTCGGCATGGTGGAGACCTTCAAGGCCTGGGGATTCCCGGTCAACCCGCTGATGCAGCGCTTCTTCTCCGCCGACGCGCTCCTGGAGCACTATCACCATATCGAGCGGGAGCGTCCGGACCTCGACTACGACATCGACGGCGTCGTCTACAAGGTCGACCGGCTCGATCTGCAGGCCAGACTCGGCTTCCGCTCGCGCAGTCCGCGCTGGGCAACGGCGCACAAGTTTCCGGCCGAACAGGCGTTCACGCGTCTGAAGGGCATCGACATTCAGGTCGGCCGTACCGGCGCCCTGACGCCCGTCGCGCGGCTGGAGCCGATCACGGTCGGAGGCGTCGTCGTCACTAACGCGACGCTGCACAACGAGGATTATATCCGGGGCGTCGGCAACACCGGCGAACCGATCCGCGATGGGCGCGACGTCCGTATCGGCGACATGGTGATCGTGCAGCGGGCAGGGGACGTGATCCCTCAGATCGTCGACGTGGTGATGGACGAGCGGCCGGAAGGCGCCGAGCCCTACAGGTTTCCCACGACGTGCCCCATCTGCGGCAGCCATGCGGTGCGTGACATCAACGAAAAGACCGGCAAGGTGGATGCCGTGCGCCGCTGCACGGGCGGCTTCGTCTGCCGTGCGCAGGCGGTCGAGCATCTGAAGCATTTCGTCTCGCGCAATGCCTTCGACATCGAAGGCCTCGGCTCCAAGCAGATCGAGTTCTTCTTCGAAAGCGAGGACGAGAATCTGCGGATCCGCACCGCCCCCGAGATATTCACGCTCGAACGCCGCCAGGAGCAATCGCTCAATAAGCTCGAGAACATCGACGGATTCGGCAAGGTAAGCGTCCGCAAGCTGTACGAAGCGATCAATGCCCGCCGCTCGATAGCGCTTCATCGCCTGATCTATGCGCTTGGCATCCGCCATGTGGGCGAGACGACCGCCAAGCTGCTTGCGCGCTCCTATGGCAGCTACGAGCATTTCGGGGCGGCCATGACCGAGGCGGCAGGCTTTTCGGGAGATGCCTGGAACGAGCTGAACAGCATTGACGGCATTGGCGAGGTGGTCGCTCGCGCGATTGTCGAGTTCTACAAGGAGCCGCGCAACCTGAAGGTCGTTTCCGAGCTGCTGCGGGAAGTTACCCCCGAAAGCGCGGCATTGCCCGTGGCGACCGACAGCCCCGTCGCCGGCAAGACGGTCGTCTTCACGGGATCGCTCGAGAAGATGACGCGCGAGGAGGCGAAGGCGAAGGCGGAGAGTCTGGGCGCCAAGGTGGCGGGATCGGTATCGAAGAAGACCGACATCGTCGTTGCCGGCCCGGGCGCCGGCTCGAAGCTCGACAAGGCCCGCGAACTCGGCGTGCAGACGATGGACGAGGACGAGTGGCTGGCGTTGATCGGCGGGTAGCGTATTTTGTTTCTCCCGCAAGCGGGGCGAAGGGGATTCGCGGCGCCGCTCCTTGTCCCTTCTCCCCATTGACGTGGGGAGAAGGTGCCGGCAGGAGAGCGATGCCGCGTGACCCGTTGGTTTAGATCGTCACGCCTGCTGCTCAGCCGACATGTCCATCCACATGAACTCCCAGACGTGGCCGTCCAGGTCCTGGAAGCTGATGCCGTACATGAAGCCGTAGTCGATCGCCGGCTTCCATGGCTTGCCGCCCGCGGCAATAGCCTTGTCGAACATGTCGTCGCATTCGGCACGGCTTCCGGCGGAGAGCGCGGTGATGACTTCGGTGCCCTTCGCCGTGTCGCTGATCTCGCCGACGATGAAGCTACGGAACTTCGGCTCGGTCAGAAGCATGGCGAAGATATTGTCGTCGATGACCATGCAGGCGGCGGTCTCGTCGGAAAACTGCTCGTTGAATGTAAAGCCCAAAGCGGAGAAGAAGGACCGCGAGGCTTTCAGATCCTTGACCGGCAGGTTGACGAAAATCATGCGCATGGGGTGCTCCTCGTTAAATTGGTTTCGCTTCGATGAGCCAAGGACGAAGACATGTGCCGCGTGCCGACAGGTCTCGTTGAATTTTTCGACCCCCTCGTAGTCGACCACGGTCTGAGACGCCGATCAGTGCGGCGCTTCGAATTTGAGCCCATTTCCGTTTGTGTTTTTGCGCTGCACAAGATAGATCTTGCAGCCAAAATTTGTGCAATTGCCTTTTCGCGGGGCTGGCGCCCGCAGCCGCGCGTCTTATCGGACGCGCAACTGTCGCTGTAGCATTTTGACGATGCAGGAGCCATATCGGCGAAGCGGGGCGTATCTAACGTCCCGGCGGATTGGAGGGTCCGAAATGAGAACCATCAGCACCATCGCCGAACTGCGAGAGGCCCTTGCCGAGCATCGGCGCGCGGGCAGGTCCATCGGACTGGTCCCCACCATGGGCTATCTCCATGTCGGCCATATGGAACTCGTGCGCCGCGCCCGCGTCGAGAACGACGTGGTCGTTGCCAGCATATTCGTCAATCCGCTGCAGTTCGGCGCGAACGAGGATCTTGGCAAATACCCGCGCGACCTCGCCCGTGATCGGGCGCTGCTGACCGATGGCGGCGTCGATTTCCTTTTTGCCCCCGGCGTTTCCGACATGTATCCGCAGCCGATGGAAACGGTGGTCGACGTGCCGAAGCTCGGCTCCGAGCTCGAAGGCGCGGTGAGGCCCGGCCATTTCGCAGGCGTTGCGACCGTCGTCACCAAGCTCTTCAACATCGTCGAGCCGGACCGCGCCTATTTCGGCGAAAAGGATTTCCAGCAGCTCCAGATCATCCGGCGCATGGTCGAGGATCTGGCGCAGCCGGTTACGGTCATCGGCGTACCGACGGTGCGCGAGGAGGACGGGCTCGCCTGTTCGTCGCGCAACGTCTATCTGACGGCACAAGAGCGGCGTGCAGCCGCGATCGTGCCGAAGGCGCTGGACGAGGCCGAGCGGCTGATCGCAAGCGGCGTCACCGAACCGGCCGAAATCGAGAAGGGTGTCTTGGAGTTTCTCGCCGGCGAACCCCTGGCGCGGCCCGAAGTGGTGGCGCTGCGCGACCCGGAAACGCTTGAGCCTATCGGCGAGATCGGAGAAAAGCCGGTCCTGCTCCTGCTCTTCGTCCGCTTCGGCACCACGAAGCTGCTCGACAACCGCGTCATAGCCCCGAAATCCGCCCGTTTTGCAAAGGTAGCCTGAGAATGAGCGTCCAGACCACGAAACGGCGGCTCAGCCCCGCCAGCATCGAAGCCCTGAAGGGTGAGCGCCCGATCGTCAGCCTGACGGCCTATACGACGCCGATCGCACGGCTTCTCGATCCTCATGTGGATTTCCTCCTCGTCGGCGATTCGCTCGGCATGGTTCTCTACGGCCTCGATACGACCGTCGGCGTCACGCTCGAAATGATGATTGCGCATGGCCAGGCGGTCATGCGCGGTTCGGAGCGCTGTTGTGTCGTCGTCGACCTGCCTTTCGGCGCCTATCAGGAATCCAAGGAACAGGCCTTCCGCAGCGCCGCGCGCATCCTGAAGGAAACGGGCTGCAGCGCAGTGAAGCTCGAGGGCGGGGCCGAGATGGCCGAGACGGTCGAATTTCTTGTCAGCCGTGGCATTCCGGTGCTCGGCCATGTGGGCTTGATGCCGCAGCTCGTCAACACGACGGGCGGCTACCGCTCGGTCGGGCGCAACGAGAAGGAAGTGGCCAAGATCCGCCGCGACGCCAAGGCGATCGACGATGCCGGCGCTTTCGCCATCGTGGTCGAGGGAACGGTCGAGCCGGTCGCCCGCGAGATCACCGCCACGCTGCGCGCGCCGACCATCGGCATCGGCGCTTCGCCGGCCTGCGACGGCCAGATCCTCGTATCGGACGACATGCTGGGTCTTTTCAACGATTTCAAACCGCGCTTCGTCAAGCACTTCGCCGAACTGGCGCCGACGATCTCAAAGGCGGCGGAGGCCTATGCCAACGAGGTGAAGGCGCGCACTTTTCCCGGCATAGAGCACACGTTTCAGGTAAAGCGCTGACGTGTCGGGGCGGGCGCGTTCCTTGCGTCCGCCTTCTTATGGTTGGCCGGCCGAGCACCTGGTCTTGCGTGCGCTTGGAATGACGCGAGTCCAACCATCAGAAAATTCAATCGCCGCATCAGAGTAATTGAATTGTCGCGATGTGCGGCAGCCCCTATCTGTCCGGCAGGCAATCTGCCGGCATGCTCGTTACGAGCGGCCCCCGCGGGAGAATTTCATGAGCAGAGGCGATTTCCGGGAAGGGCTTCGCGGCGGCTTTCCGATCATGCTGGCGGCATCGCCCTTCGGCGCGCTTTTCGGCGCGCTTGCGGTGGATAACGGTTTTTCGATTGCCGATGCGGTATTCATGAGCGCCACCGTCTATGCGGGTGCAAGCCAGATGGTCGGCATCGAACTCTTCGGAAGCAACGTGCAGCCCTGGCTCGTGGTGCTCTCGGTCTTTGCGGTCAACTTCCGCCACGTGCTCTATTCCGCTTCTCTCGCCAAGCACATCCGCCATTTCAGCTTCGCTCAAAAGCTGATCGCCTTCTTTCTGCTCGTGGATCCGCAATATGCAGAGACCGAACAGCGCGGCGAGCGCGGATTGCCGGTCACCTTCGCCTGGTATGCGGGCTTCGGCGTCGTGATCTATGTTCCATGGATCATCAATACGCTGATCGGTGCGATTTTCGGGCAGCTGATCGGCGATCCCAAGGCGATCGGTCTCGACGTGCTCCTCCCGATCTACTTTCTGGGGCTGGTGATGAGCTTCCGCACACGCGACCGTTTTCTGCCGATCGTGGCCGTGAGCGCCGTCGCCTCGGTGGCGGCAATGCATTTCGTCGGCTCCCCCTGGCATGTCAGCATCGGCGCGCTTGCCGGCATCGTGCTTGCGGCCTGCATGCCGCCGAAGCGACCGGTGATCGAAGCCCGCGCCGTGGAAAAGGAGGCCTGATCCTTGGACGCGCAACACCTCGATCTGCTCTATCTCATCGTTGCGGCCGCGGTCGCCACGTATGTCACGCGCTTCGGTGGCTACGTGCTCATCACGCAGCTGAAGTACATTCCCCCGCGGATCGAATCTGCGTTGAACGCAGTTCCCGCGGCTGTATTGACGACGCTGGTGGCGCCCGCCTTCGTCTATGGTGGCATCGACGTCGCCGCAGCGATGCTCGTCGCCTTCGTCATCGGGCTGCGCTTCTCGACGCTTCGGATGCTGCTCGTCGGCTGGATCGCGGTCATGGCGATCCGGCACCTGATCATGTAGGTTCCCCCCCCCTCAGCACGGGCCCGGCCGCTCGGATTGGCGCCGGGCCGGTTCTGGACTATCATCCTCTCGTTGCCGGGGAGGCAGCCGCCCCCCGGCCCACGGAGGAGCGACCATGATTACCAGAATTTCCGTTGCGCTGTTTCTCGCGCTTGCGCCTGTCCCCGCTTTTGCGAATCAGTGCCCCTCCATGATGCAGGCCATCGATGCGGCCATGCCCAACGCATCATTGTCCGAGGCCGACATGGCCAAGGTGAAACAGTTGCGCCAGCAGGGCGAAGACTTGCACAAGGCCGGCGACCATGCGGGCTCGGAAGCAGCGCTCGGCCAAGCCAAGACGATGCTCGGCATCTGACTGGGAACGCGCCGTGCTTCGGCATTCAGACGATTGTCGGATGAAGGCCTGTTGAGATTCGGGCTACCTGCCGCGGCTTTTTTGATCGCCTCATCCCTTATGTGGACGGCTCCCCCTTGCAAGTGTTTTTTGCAGATTTTTTGATCGGATCGCTTGCTTCCATATGTTCGGCCTTTCGGTGTGGCCGCACAGGGCCACTGGCCAAGA
>NZ_BDIZ01000003.1:0-944249 GCF_036245905.1 Sinorhizobium sp. KGO-5 | reverse complement strand
GGTCGTCCGCACCGTCCCCAGCACCAAGGCCTATGTCAGCTTCAAAGGCCGCAAGTGGAAAGTCCCAAAGGCCTTCTGCGGCGAACGCATCGCCATTCGCCCGCTCGACACGGACGGGCGATACGGCGTCTTCTTCGCTGCCCTCCGCATCGCAGCCATCGACTTGACAACCAAGCAATCCGTCAGTGATCTATCCGAACAGGTGTCAGCTATCTCCCCGGGCTAAACAACAAGCACAGAGGGTGCGGCCCTCGCCGCGTTTCATTGCGTCACAGGTTGACCATCCCTCGCATATTCGCAAGCGAATGTTGTAGTAGCCGCCCATCCCGGTCCCTCATTCCTGTGCTTGTCACAGGAATCCAGTCAGACCAAGTCCTTGGGCTGAAAGAACGCTTCCCGCGCCGCAGACGCGGCGCTGCTTTCATCTCTGTGACGAGCACAGAGATGAGGATGAGGAGAGGTTGCAGTCCTCCGAAAAGTTCCTGCAGCGCCGCGCGTCTTCGGAGGTCGCTGTAGCACTCCGTCTCACAGCCGTCCGGAATGCGCAGTCTCAATTAAAAGGCGTTTCACTGCTTCGATGAAACAGCGAAACGCCTCGGGCGAACACAATACTGCTGCGGTCAGTGCAAGCTCTTGGAGTGACTGCGCAACATTGATCTTGCCTCCATCGCCGAACTCGGCCGCATGGCTGCAACATATTGTTCGGTCAACTCCAACATGGCGAGCGCGATTTCCTGCCATGACCAGCCCGCTTCCTCGGCCAGCGCGGTAAAGACCAGGAACTCGTCCTCCATTGCGCGCTGACACTCAAGCTCCCGGCTGTTTTGCTGGGTATGGATGTTGGGACTGATGACAGGCATATGCTCCTCCCTCAGCGGCGCGTCAATAGACGCGCGCAGTCGCTGTAGCGCTTTGTTTTACCTAATGTTTCCGCCCTTTGCTATGGCTCCGGGCGCTCATGCGGTAGCTGCCAGACAAACGCCATGACGTGGCTGGCGGTTCCATCACGTTCGCGCCTTGGTGCTTCCCGGATAAAATGGCGGACCCAAGGTGCGGGGGCGCGAGGGGACGCAATCCCACACCTTGGGGCAAGCGGAACTTCCGAAAGACTGGCGTGTTGTCAGGGAAGTCTCGTTCACTTGGATGACCAGCATGACGTCAATGCCCCCGCGCTCCCCATCGGAACACCCGTCCGAGCCGCTCGCGCTGCCGCGTCTCGTCGACGAGGAGGCCGAAGCATTCGTTGCCGAGGCGATTGCCGAGCTGGGCCGGTCGCAAATTCCGTTCCTGATCGCGGGCACCTTCGCCGTCAGCGCCCATACCGGGATTTCGAGGCCGACCAAGGATCTCGACGTCTTCTGCAAGCCCGGCGATTACACCCGCATCCTCAATCATTTCAAGTCGCTCGGATACGCCGTCGAAATCGAGGACGATCGATGGCTGGGCAAGGTCTTCAAGGGGAAATCCTTCTTCGACGTCATCTTCTCCTCGCCGAACGGAACCATGATGGTCACCGACGCCTGGTTCGCCAATGCTCTGTTGACAGAGATCGGTGCCTCCACCTGTGCGATCGTCGCGCCGACGGAACTCGTCTGGTCAAAGGCCTTCATCCAGCTTCGCCACCGCTACGACGGCGCCGACGTCGCGCACCTGATCCTGAAGGCACATGATCGAATCGATTGGGCAAGATTGCTCGGATACATGGAAGCGCACTGGGAGGTCCTGCTCATCCACCTCCTGAACTTCCGGTGGATCTATCCCTCCGAACGCGACAAGGTCCCGCTCTGGCTGATGGACGAGCTGTTGAGCAGGCTGGCGACGCAAAGAGACCTCCCACTGCCCCTGACGAAGATCTGTCGCGGCCGGATGTACTCGCGCCCCGACTACGAAATCGATGTGAAGGAATGGGGTTTCGCCGATGTCGGAGGCGACGCCGACGTCAGCGCAGAAACTGAGGATACGGAGTCATGAGCAAGTTGAAGGTGGCCGCCGTGGCGGACCTGCATGTGAAGGAGGACCGATCGGTCTCCTATACCGACCTCTTTGCGGAAATCTCGCGCGCGGCGGACGTGCTCGTGATTGCCGGCGATCTGACGGATCTCGGCAAGCCTGCGGAGGCGGAGCTTCTCGCCGCCGATCTGAAGTCCTGCACGATCCCGGTCGTCGCCGTGCTCGGAAACCATGATCATCAATGCGATGCCGTGGAGGAGGTTTCGTCGATCCTCGTCAGGGCGGGTGTGCATCTTCTCGACGGTCAGAGCGTCGAAATTTCAGGCGTCGGCTTCTGCGGAACCAAGGGGTTCATCGGCGGCTTCGGCCGGTATATGCTGGGCGCCTTTGGCGAAGCGGCGATAAAGACCATGGTCGGAACCAGCGTCGACGAGGCCATTCGGCTGGAGAACGCCTTGAGGGCTACCAGGGCGGAGCGCGCGCTCGTCGTTCTGCATTACGCGCCGATCCCTGAAACCGTTGCCGGAGAACCGAAGGAAATCTATCCGTTTCTCGGGTCGTCGCGGCTCGCGGAGACGATCGACCGCTTCAAGGTGAGCGCCGTCGTTCACGGCCATGCGCACAAGGGCGCCTATCAGGGGCAGACGCCCGGCGGCGCCCCCGTCTTCAACGTCGCCGCCCATGTGGAGAAACCGACGGGCAGGCCTTACGCCATGCTCGAACTCTGAGGCCTTTCGGACATTTTCAGGATAAACGTGTAGCGGTTTTCGTCCGGAAGCGCGCAGCTTCAAGGAGTCCTGTCACGGCCTCAGGACGACTTTGATGCAGCCATCCTTTCTTTCGGCGAAGGTCTTGTAGAGTTCGGGGCCGTCGTCGAGCGCGCCGCGGTGGGTCACCACGAAGGACGGATCGATCTCGCCCTTCCGGATGCGGTCCAGGAGCAAAGGCAGATAACGCTGAACGGGGGTCTGGGCCATCCGAAGCGTCAGGCCGCGGTTGATCGCCGAACCGAGCGGTACCTTGTCGAGATAGCCGCCATAAACGCCGACGACGGAGACCGTGCCGAAATTCCTGCAGCAATGGATTGCCTGCCGCAATACATGCGGCCGGTCCGTTCCCATGAAGGTCGCCACCTTCACGCGGTCGACGAGCGAATCCAGGCTTGCGCGGCTGTCCGCCTCCGTTCCCACGGCGTCGATGCAGGCATCGGCGCCCCGGCCGTGGGTGATCTCCATGATTCGGTCATAGATATCCTCCGCCATGTAGTCGAGGGTCATGGCGCCGGCGGACTCCGCAAGCCTCAGGCGCTCCGCGATCGTATCGATGGCGATGACCCGTTCGGCGCCGAGCAGAAAGGCCGACCGGATCGCCATCTGCCCGACTGGGCCGCAGCCCCAGATCGCAATCGTCTGCCCGGGCTCGATGTTGCAGAACTCCGCCGCCATGTACCCGGTGGGGAAAATATCGGAGAGGAAGAGCGCCTGCTCGTCCGTGAGTTCGTCGGGAACCTTGATCGGCCCGACATCGGCGTGCGGCACGCGCAGATACTCCGCTTGTCCGCCGCTATAGCCACCGAGAAGATGGGAGTAACCAAAGAGGCCCGCGGGCGAATTGCCCCAGAGCTTCGCCGCCTTTTCCCGGTCGGGATTGGTTCGCTCGCAGGCGGAATAAAAGCCCTTCCGGCAGAAGAAGCAATCGCCGCAGGCGATGGTGAATGGAACGACCACCCGGTCGCCGACCTGCAGGCCGGCCGCGCCCTTGCCGACTTCCACGACCTCGCCCATGGTTTCATGGCCGAGGATGTCGCCATTCTCCATGGATGGAATGAGGCCGTGAAAAATATGGACGTCCGATCCGCAAATCGCACAGGCGGTGACCTTGATGACGGCGTCGCGGTCATCCTCGATCTTCGGATCGGGGACGCTCTCGCAACGGATATCGCCTTTGCCGTGCCATGTCAGGGCTTTCACGTCGGAGCTCCTTTTCGATCGCTGGAAGAAAAAGAAAAGGACGGGCGCTGCTCGTCCTTTCATTTCCTCCAAACACGGAGCCCGGGCGGGTGTTCCCCTGGAACCGGGGCGCTCACGCGACGAGCACGAAATCGCCCGCGGTCAGGCCCGGCTGCGTCGAAAGCACGGCGAACTGCACGGCCGCATGACCGGAAAGGCTGCCATCGGCGTCGTAGTAGAGCGCACCGCTCGTCGTGTCGTAGATGATTTTCTGGTTCACGTTCTGCGCATCGGTTGCACCGGCCGCCGCGTAGAACTGCGTCGCCGCCAGCGTCCCGCCACTCAGCGTGGTGAAGACACTCTTCGACAGGAAAAGCCTGTCTCCGGCGGTGAAATCCACGACCGTGTCGACATTCCCAGCGCCGAGAGCGAAGTCGAACTGGAAAATGTCCGCACCCGCACCACCGAAGAGGGTGTCGCTTCCGCCGCCGCCCGAAAGAAGGTTCGCGTTCGCGTCGCCGCTCAGGCTGTCATCGCCGGTCCCGCCCCAGATGTTCTCGATGTTGCGGATCGTGTCCTCAGCCACGCCCCCGACCGTGACGGTCGTATAGCTGGAGCCGTTGAGTGCGACGGAGACGGATGCGCTCTTGTCGCGGTAGCTCGCGGTATCGGAAGCCGCCCCGCCGTCGAGAATGTCCGCTCCGCCTCCGCCCGTAAGGACGTCCTTGCCGTCATTGCCGTTGAGGGTGTTGGCGAAGCCATCGCCCGTGAGCGTATCGTTGCCCCTGCCGCCGAACACATTCTCGATATCGCGGATCGTGTCTTCCGCGACGCCGCCGACGAAGACGAAGCTATCGCTGGCGCCGAAGAGGGTCACGTCGACCGACGCCGTCTTCTCCCGGTAATCCGCAGTATCCACGCCTGCGCCGCCGTCTATGAAATCGACGCCGAGAGCTCCCCGGAAGATATTGCTTGCGGCGTCGCCGACAAGCGTGTCGTCACCGGAACCCGAGAGAACATTCTCCACACCGCGGATAATGTCTTCGGCGACTCCGCCGACGAGGACGGTCGCGTTCGTCGCGCCGTTCAGCTTAACAGTGATCGCGTCGGTCTTCTCGAGATAATCCGCGGTATCGATACCGTTGCCTCCGTCCAGCACGTCGTTGCCGAGGCCCCCTTTCAGCGTATCGGCGCCGTCATTGCCGATAAGGACATTGGCCAGACTGTCTCCGGTGAGCGTATCGGCGGCCGAGCCGCCCGCGATGTTCTCGACGTTGCGGATCGTATCTTCGATCACGCCGCCCACCTTGACGGTCACAGGGTTGGCGCCGTCAAGGGTCACGACGACCGATTGCGTCTTGTCCCGGTAATCGGCCGTATCTGCCCCGCCGCCGCCGTCCAGACTGTCGGCACCCGCACCGCCACGTATCGTATTGTTGCCGGCGTCGCCCGTCAGCACGTCGGCACCGGCACCGCTGAAGATGTTCTCGATATTGCGAATCGTATCCTCGGCAACGCCGCCGACCGTCGCAATAGCATCGGCTGCGCCCGCCAGCGTCAGGACGACACCTACCGTCTTGTCGCTGAAGTCGGCCGTATCGGACCCCGCGCCGCCGTCGATCGTATCCTGTCCACCACCGCCCTTGAGAATGTCGCCGCCGCCGCCGCCCAGGAGGACGTTGGCCTGGGAGTCGCCGGTCAGCACGTCCGCGACGGCGCTGCCTGTGACATTCTCGATATTGCGCAGCATGTCCTCCGCAGCGTTGCCAACGATCACCTTGGCGTCGTTAGCGCCGTTGAGCGTCACCGCTATCCCCTTGGCTGAAGCCGAATAGTCGACAGTGTCGGTGCCCGCCCCGCCGTCGAAGACGTTTTGGAACGCGTCGCCCGCGAACACGTCATCGCCCGAGCCGCCGATGACGTTCTCGATGTTGCGCAGAGTATCCTCCGCGACGCCGCCGACGAAGACCGTCGCCGGGTTCGATCCGGCCAGTGTCACGACGAGCGACGCCGTCTTGTCACTGTAGTCGGCCGTGTCGCTGCCGGCACCTCCGTCCTGAAGGTCGGCGCCTAGGCCGCCGCGGAACGTATTCGCGGCGGCGTCACCGGTAAGCTGGTCGTTGCCGGATCCGCCGTTGATGTTCTCGATGTTGCGAACCGTATCCTCGGCCGTCCCGCCGACCGTTGCAACGGCATCGGTCGCCCCATTGAGGGCCAGCACGACGGATTGCGTCTTATCGCTGAAGTCTGCGGTGTCGCTGCCGGCTCCGCCGTCCAGCACGTCGGCACCGAGGCCTCCGCGAAACGTATTGGCGGCTGCATCGCCGATGATCGTGTCGGCACCCGAGCCGCCGACGATGTTCTCGATCTTCGCGATCAGATCCTCGGCAACGCCGCCAACCGTTACAGTAACAGGGTTGCCGCCATTCAGCGACACGGCGATCGCCGCCGCCTTGTCGCTGTAGTCAGCGGTGTCGCTGTCTTCGCCGCCGTCAAGGGTGTCTGCGCCGCCTCCTCCCTTGAACCAGTCGTTGCCGCGCGCACCCGAGAGCTTGTTCGCCGCCGCATCGCCGGTGAGCGTGTCGTCCACGGTCCCGCCGACGATGTTCTCGACATTGCGAATCGTGTCCTCCGCGACGCCACCGACGAAGACCGTAGCCGCGTTCGCGCCGTTGAGCTGTACGACGACTGAAGAGGTCTTTTCGCGGAGATCGAAGGTATCGATCCCGGTGCCACCGTCGGCCGTGTCGTTGCCGGCGCCGCCGGACAGCGAGTCGTCGTCGGCACCGCCGTTGAGAATGTCGTCGCCTGCTTCGCCGCGCAGGATATTGCTTCGGTCGTCACCGGTCAGCACGTCGTTGCCTGAGCCGCCATAGACGTTTTCGAAGTTGCTGATCGTATCCTCGGCGAGGCCGTTCACGAAGACGGTGGCGGGTGTCGCCCCCGTCAGAGTGACAACGACGGACTGGGTCTTATCGGTATAGTCGGCCGTATCGTTCCCGGCGCCTCCGTCGAGGACGTCGTTTCCGCCGCCGCCTCGGAACAGGTTGTTTTGGGCGTCGCCCGTAATAGTGTCGTTGCCGGAGCCCCCGTAAACGTTCTCGATATTGCTGAGAGTGTCCTCGGCCACGCCATTGACGAAGACCGTCGCGGCGGTCGCACCGGTCAGGGTGACTACGACTGAAGTCGTCTTTTCGCTGTAGTCGACCGTGTCGACGCCCGCGCCGCCGTTGATCACGTCGGCGCCTCCAAGTCCCTGAATGAAATCGTCACCGCCGAACCCGCTAATCACGTCGTCTAGATCAGTGCCGATAAGGACATTGTTTCCGGCTGTGCCGTTAATGACTGCCATGGGAATTCCTCCCTAAAAATCTCCCGTCGGGGGCCTGGATATTGCGCCCGACGCTTGGAGAATTGCTGACGTAAAAGCCGGGCATTGGTGATGTTGCGCGTCCCCTGAGTGCAAGCGGCTCGCGCGATCATTCATTTGGTACCGGCGCGGGCTGAGAAATATGTGCGGCTCGTCGCCCGTCTTACCCGTCTAGATCAATATCGATTACGTGCTGAACTTGGGGCCTCGACCGTGAACACCGTGATTTCCACGGCTCCTTTTCTGGCATGCCGCCTTCTAGGCAAGACAATAGTACGGGATAATTGCACCGCCGGCTGCGGTTGGGAATATAAAGAACCATATAGTGCAGGGGGAACCGGGAGCATGGACAAGGCCCCTGGATCTCGATGATTTAAGGTTGCGCCTACCGAAAATTATGAACGTGACGGACTCCGACAGGCTGAGACGCGGGCTACCGGCGGAAGACCGCAAAGACTTTTCCTTATCCCACTCTAGGTGTAGCTGCAGCTCTAGAAAGCGGCCGCCGATCGGGAACTCTGCAGCAGGGCGTAGCCCCGGAAAACGAAGCATATAAGTTTCACTATATTTCGGAATCAATGATTTGGTGTGACTATGCGTTCAGTGGCGTCTGGACACTCACGGACGACACGACAAAAACCTCGGAAAAATATCACCTTTTATAGGAAAGGGGCTACCTATGCTTACACGTAGGAGAATTGTTTCCGTATGCGCGCTGGGAGTATCCTTCCTGCTGTTGCTCCCGCTTATATCGATCACTGTATTCGACGGATCTTCCGACAAGGCCTTTGCAGACAGCCGCGATATCGGCCACAAGAAGGGCGACAAAGGAAAACAGGATAGCGGCGGTTGATCTACACCGACGCGTAACAAGCTCCATGCCAGCTCGGAGGCTCAAATGCCTCCGTTTTTTTCGACTCCGAGCGGCTCAAGATCTCAAGGGATTGGTGTACTGCACATGAAGCGCAGCAAGCGTGGCGCGATTGCTGATGTCTAATTTGCGGAAGATGTTGTGCAGGTGGATGCCCACCGTACCTTCGGAGGTTCCGAGTCTCCCCGCGATCATGCGGTTGGAGAGACCGCCGCAGATCAGCGCTGCGATTTCGCGTTCGCGCGGCGTAAGCAGACTGAACCTCTCCAGCGTCGCGTCGTCGCTTACTTGAGACGTTTTTGCCATCAAATCGGCCGGCAGCCACTTCCCGCCCATGGCGACTTGCCGCATGCAGTCCAGCAGCGCTTCGGGGGCATATTCCTTCAGGAGAAGACCGGAAAGCCCCATCTTCAGCGCTTCGGCGACCTGCGGGCCGCTGATCGTCGCGGTCAGAAAAATGACCCGCGTCAGACGACGGGTGCCACGGATGGCCCGCAGAATTTCCAATCCGCCCATGCCGGGCATGGCCACGTCGAGGACCGCGATATCGGGCTGAAGGCGGGATATGAGTGAAACCGCTTCGACGCCGCTTGCCGTTGCCCCGACGATCCTGAAGTCCGGCGCCGCGGCGATAATGTCCTGAAGCCCTCGCAGGAGCAGCGGGTGATCGTCCACGAGCAGCACTGAATGCATCATTTGAACTCCAGCTTCAGCGGCAGGGTGATCTGGAGACCGAGGCCCGGCGCATTCCGGCAAACCGCCAGCTTGCCGCCAAGCTCTGCGACCCGCTGCGACAGCGAGAAGGGTTCCTTAAGATTGAATTGGAGTTTATCCGGCATTCCAGTGCCGTTGTCGGTGATCTCCAGGTTCAAGCGCTCCGCGGTCTTGGCGAAAGCTATCCGCAACTCAGTGGCTCGCCCGTGGCGAACCGCGTTGGCGGCGGCCTCGGAAATCAGCTGCATGATCTCGTAAAGCATCCACTTGGGGACCATCAGTTCCGCAGGACCGAGCGAAACCTCGATCGCACAATTCCATTGCGCTCTCAAAAGGCCGAGAAACTCCGGCAGTTCCTGCTCGAGCAGGGCAAGGTTCCCCTCCTCTCCCGGCCGGTTCTGGTCTACGAACTTGCGTACGCATTGCTGCTGCTCCAGGATGAGCGAACCCACCTCCGTCAGCTGTGCCTTTGCGCCCTCCGGGACCCCTTCGCCGATCAGTTTCAGTTTGAGACGGGCAGCGGTGAGGTTCTGGAGCACGCTGTCATGCAGGTCCCGGGCAAGGCGCATGCGTCCTTCGGCGCGGGCGGCCTGGATGAGGGCGACGCGTTCCAGTTCCGCCCCGACCCGCGTGGCCATGATCCGGGTCAGGTCCTTGGTGTCGTCGGCTGCACTGCCGAAGCTGATGACGAAAACTGCGCCACGATAGCGCAGGCTCGAAAAAGCGGCGGAAAATACCTTGCAATCAGATTGATCGGAGCTTGCGTGAATCTGGGGCAGGTCAGCGAAAAGTCCGCTCAGGGTCTCACCGTTCTTCGAGTAGCGCCCGTCGTAGCGATCGGGATCGTGCCGCCGCCAGAATTCGGGCTCCTTGAGGTCGGCGAGTTGGAGCGTTCCGCTGGTCCAGTATGCGGCGCATCCGGATTCGAATTCCTGCTCGCGCCAGATGACGAGCAGGTGTGCGTCGCCGAGAACGCCGGAAGCGTGCTCCAGCAGAATGCTCAACCACGAGACCCGGTCCTCCCCGATCGCACCCTGCGGCCACTGCGCTAGGTGCGCCAGGCGCTGGCGGCTTCGCTCCCTGTAGGCTCCGAAATAGCCGAGCGTCGACGCGATGAGAACGAAATAGATAGAGCGCATGATGAGCAGGTTGAGTCCGGTCTCGCCGTCGAGAAGATCGGGAAGGCCCACCACGAGCTGAACGAAGAGAGCAACCAGGGCTCCAAGCGCGGCTCCCTTCAGCCCCCAGCGCATCGTCATAGCGAGGATAACGAAGGGGAGGATCGAGAAGAACGGGCTCGCCAGTTCGTTCGTCAGGAACGTCAGCCAGCCGACGACCGCCGCGTCGATACCGTGGATCAGGAGGTGCACCGGGCTGATGAACGAGTACCGCAGCGGAAAGATGACCAAGGCTACCGAAAGCAGAAGGTAGAGGCAGAGAACGACGCGCGATTCATAGAGCATCGAGTTCGGCCGAGTGGGGTCGAGATAGATCGCCAGAATTGCGAAAGCGGCCGTGATCACGCGACCCAGGCAAATCAGGCGTTCGGGATCGGTGCGCAAAAGCCATTCGCGCGCCAGGCCGGCAAGTTCCTTGGCGGGACCGTGAGCGCCCGTCGCCGTGTTTTGGCTCGATTGCGTGGTCGCCATGCGCAACTCCAAATCCGCGCACTCACGAGAGTGAAAATTTATTTTAGTATATTGCGATCTTCACTGCGATCGGACCAAAAGTCAACGAGATGCGAATCAGCCAGAGTTTTCGCGCCGTTCACCGCCCCCGGGCGGAAGGAGAACGCGGACCGCCTAGGACCAGAGCGGCAACTGCAATGCCGAGCACGCAGACAGCCGTCGCGGCGATCGGGACGCGGCGGGAGGAGCGCAGCCCGCCGTCTATGCCCCCGGGCTCGGCCGGTGCCCTGAACAGATTGCCATGGGTCCTCGCCACGCGCGGCGCGCGGCTCAGATAGCGCGATGTCAGCTTCGCCATGAGCCGCGGGGTCATGTTCGGCGCGACGAAATGCGCGAACCGCGTTAGGTCGGCGACGAGGCCGACGGTCAGCGAATTGCGGGGGCGCTCCGCCAGGCGCACGATCGCCCGGGCAGCGCGGCGCGCATTGTAGACCGGCGGAGGAACGCTCAGCCTGCGACCGGTGTAATTGGCGCCGTGCCCGATCCCGGGTGTGTCCATGAAGGTCGGATAGACGTCGCAGATGTGAATGTCGCGCTCGTCCGCAAGCTCCGCCCGCAGCGCTTCCGAAAAGCCCCTCAGGCCGAATTTGCTGGCGCTGTAGGCCGCGGCAAAGGGTGCAGAGGCGAAGCCGCCGAGCGAGATCATATTGATGAAAATGCCATGCCCCTGTTTGCGGAAGATCGGGATCGCCGCATGCGCGTCGTTGAGATGGCCAATCAGGTTGGTGCGAATGACCTGTTCATGCGCTTCGATCGGCGTTTCCTCGAAGCGGCCGACGGCGCCGACGCCGACATTGCTGAACCAGACATCTATCTTGCCGAAGCTCATCGCCTTCCTGGCCAGGTCCTTGACCGCATCGGGGTCCGTCACGTCGGTCGGGGCCACGAGAACCTCCGCTCCGAGTTTACGGCAGGTTCTGGCGACCTCGTGAAGCGCGGCCGCATCGCGCGCCGCAAGCACCAGCTTCGACCCGCGCCGGGCAAAGGCCTCGGCGGTGGCCTGTCCAACCCCCGACGACGCCCCGGTGATGACGACCACTGCATCTTCGAGAGAATTCAACATATCGCTCCTCCATCTGCCGTCCGCAGGCCGGCCGAAACCACATTACAAGCATGCCCCCGCCGCCTGTGGAACCGCGAGGGAGCGAAGATGTTCCGCCCGTTAACGCTTCGTCTTGCCGGCGTCCGAAACCTTGCCGCGATGCGGATCCTTCAGGTTCTCGCCGACGGCGTCCCGATCGCGTTCCGGATCATCCTTGGCGGGGAGATATCCTCTTGGGCGCGTCTCCTTCGGTCCTTCCCACCGCGGCGACTGCTCGGTGGTGCCGGGCGCACCTTCCTTTGGCGTTTTCATCGTCATTCTCCATCAAGCTGCAAGGCGAACCGACCACTATGCATCCGGATCGCACTCATTCCTGGTCTTTCATGTCGGGCAGGGGATTGCGCTGGTCGGCATCCTCCAGGTCGGACTTGACGATGTATTCATCCCTCTTCAAACGCGCCGCCTCCCGCGCGGCCTTGGCATTCGGGATCTCGTCCGGTTCGATCGGGGGTTTGTCGGCCTCCGGGCGCAGGTCGCTGTCATTCTCGACAGGCGGTTGCACGGTCTTCACATCAAGGGGGGCCGCGGATGGGCGCTTGGCTCTCTCCATCTTACTCTCCTGCTGTTTCATCGGGTCAGGAGGGCAACGTGAAGCCGTAGGCGAAGTTCCATCGGCGGTCCTCTCAAGGCCGCCATGGCCCGGAACAAAGCCAGTCTGCCCGAGTTAGGGCCGCGTACTCGCCGGAGGCAGCGCAGCGATGCCGATCGCCATTCCAGAAGGAGCCTTGCGAAGGAGTTCGTGACCATGGAAAAATTTCCGCACCCTCCCTTTCCCCGCCAAACCCAGGAAATGCCCGGCACCACCGATCGGATGCAGCCGCTGCCCGATCACGGGGAAAACTCCTACCAGGGTTCCGGACGCCTGAAGGACAAGAGAGCCATCATCACCGGCGGGGACAGCGGCATCGGCAGGGCCGTGGCGGTCGCCTATGCGCGCGAGGGTGCGGACGTTCTCATCAGCTATCTGAGCGAGCATGACGACGCGATGGCCACCAAGGCTTTGGTGGAGGAAGCAGGCCGCAAGGCCGTGCTTGCCGCCGGCGACATCCAGTCGTCCGACCATTGCCGCAGGATCGTCGAAACGGCCGTTCGGGAGCTCGGCGGCATCGATATCCTCGTCAACAATGCGGCCCATCAGGCGACCTTCAAGAACATCGAAGACATCAGCGACGAGGAATGGGAGCTGACGTTCCGCGTCAACATGCACGCGATGTTCTACCTGACCAAGGCAGCGGTGCCGCACATGAAGAAGGGCAGCGCCATCATCAACACCGCCTCCATCAATGCCGATGCTCCCAATCCGATCCTGCTTGCCTATGCGACCACCAAGGGCGCGATTCACAATTTCAGTGCCGGTCTCGCTCAGATGCTGGCCGACCGGGGAATAAGGGTGAACGTCGTGGCTCCGGGACCGATCTGGACGCCGCTTATTCCCTCCACCATGCCCGAGGATACGGTCACGAATTTCGGCAAGCAGGTGCCGATGAAGCGTCCGGGGCAGCCCGTGGAGCTCGCCTCGGCCTATGTCATGCTCGCAGACCCCATGTCGAGCTACGTGTCCGGTGCGACGATCGCCGTGACCGGCGGCAAGCCGTTCCTCTGAGCGGTCGGCGGTCGGCGAACGGCTCGTTGATTGCACCCGAATGAAATGTACATTTCATCTTGATTTTCTTCAGAATTCGTATTCCATTTCCTCCCGGCTTCGCAGTCGCCCGAGGGAGGTACTTTTCATGAAACGCATATTGTCCGCTGCCGCACTGGCTCTCTTCGCCAGCGCGGCCAACGCCGAAAACATCGGCATCACCATCGCCCGCTCCGACAGCGCATTCCTGACCATCCTGCGCGACGGCATGCAGGACCAGGCCGCCAAGCTCGACGGCATCACCGTCCAGGTCGAGGATGCGCAGAACGATCCGAGCCGGCAGCTCGATCAGGTGCAGAACTTCGTCTCCTCCGGCGTCGACGCGATCATCGTCATCGCCGTCGATGGGGACAGCACACCTGCGCTGACCAAGATGGCGAGCGACGCGGCCATCCCGATCGTCTACGCGAACCACCCGCCGGCCGATGTCGACAAGCTACCCGAAACGGCTGCTTTCGTCGGCTCCAACGAGGTCGATTCCGGCACGCTGGAAACGAAGGAAGTGTGCCGGCTGCTCGGTGGCAAGGGCGCGGCCTATGTCCTCATGGGACCGCTCAACAATCACTCCTCGCTCGTCCGAACGAAGGACATCCATGACGTGATCGCCACGGACGAGTGCAAGGGCATGAGCGTCATCGAGGAGCAGAGCGCCAATTGGGATCGTCTCGAAGCCGCCAACATCATGACCAACTGGCTTTCGACCGGACGGGAATTCGACGCCGTGATCGCCAATAACGACGAGATGGCCATCGGCGCTATCCAGGCCATGAAGGCGGCGGGCGTCGACATGTCCAAGGTCGTCGTAGGGGGCATCGACGCAACGCCGGACGGCCTGGCCGCCATGGCTGCCGGCGATCTGGACGTCACCGTCTTTCAGAATGCGATCGCCCAAGGGGCTGCCGCCATGGACGCCGCCGTCGCCCTTTCGCGCGGCCAGAAGACCGAACGGCAGATCTGGGTTCCCTTCGAACTGGTGACGCCGCAGAACATGCAGGACTACGCCACGGCCAACCAGTAGGCCATGGTTCCCGGGACCTCATCCAGGCCTCGTCCGCTGGCCGCTTTTCCCCTCGCACCGCCTGCAGGGAAAGCGGCCGGCAGGTCGGACGACTGTTTCGCCCGGCCTCGTCGCACCGTTTGACAGCAACGAGAGTCACTTCGGGGAAAACCGGCAACCATTCGTGAATTTCATTCACAGGCATTGCGACTGGCGAGGTGCTTCTCGCGGCCGGTCGGCTGCAGCATATTGCACTGCGAAACGTCAACCATCGCCAACGTCTTCGAGTCCCGCTTCGCGACCGCGAATGGCGGGCGGAAAGGATTTGCCATGCCTTTGGCCATCTTCGCATTGACGATCGCGGCCTATGCGATCGGAACCACCGAATTCGTGATCGTCGGTCTGCTGCCGACGGTCGCCACCGACCTCGCAATTACGCTGCCGCTTGCCGGCCTCATCGTCAGCGTCTACGCGCTCGGCGTCACCTTCGGCGCGCCGGTCCTGACGGCGCTGACCGGGCGGATCGAACGCAAGCCGCTGCTTCTCGGGCTGATGGCGCTCTTCATTGCCGGGAACACGGCCGCGGCGCTCTCACCGAACTATGAAGTGCTGCTCGTCGCACGGGTGCTTTCGGCCTTCGCCCACGGCGTCTTCTTCTCGGTCGGCTCGACGATCGCCGCCGATCTCGTACCGGAGAACCGCCGCGCTTCCGCGATAGCCATGATGTTCATGGGATTGACGGTCGCGATCGTCACCGGCGTTCCTATCGGCACCTATATCGGCCAAATCTTCGGGTGGCGGGCGACGTTCTGGGGCGTTGCGGCGCTCGGTGTCGTCGCCTTTGCCGGCATCGCCGCCCTCCTTCCGGGCACGCTCACCAAAGCCGCGCCGGCGAGCCTTCTCGATCAAGTGCGGGTGCTCGGTTCCGGCCGTCTGCTCATCGTCTTCGCCATGACCGCGCTCGGCTATGGCGGCACCTTCGTCGCCTTCACCTTCCTGGCGCCGATCCTGCAAGAGGTCACCGGCTTTTCCGAACGGAGCGTCAGCCTGATCCTCGTGCTCTACGGGGTCGCCATTGCCATCGGCAACATCGCCGGCGGGCGGATCGCCAACACCAATCCGGTCAAGGCGCTCGTCGGGCTCTTCCTGCTGCAGGCGCTGGTGCTGGTGATCTTCTCGTTCACCGCCATCTCGCCGGTGCTGACGCTCGTGACGCTCGCCGCGCTCGGCTTCCTGTCCTTCGCAAACGTACCGGGTCTGCAGCTCTACGTGGTTCAGCTTGCCAAGGAGCACCGGCCCGGTGCCGTCGACGTCGCCTCGGCGCTGAACATCGCCGCCTTCAATCTGGGTATCGCGCTCGGCGCGTGGCTCGGCGGCTTGGTGGTCGCCTCCCCGCTCGGCCTCGCTGCCACGCCATGGGTCGGTGCCATTCTCGTTTCGGGCGCGCTCCTGCTCACGCTTTGGAGCGGCGTTCTCGACCGCCGCGAAACGGTGTGCGGCGAGCCCGCCACCGTCAGCGGCTGAGATGCGAAACATCGCGCTGCCGCCGGAATTGCGGCAGCGCACAATTCATCATTGCATCGGCAGCAGCCGGTCCGTATAAAGCCGGTACTCACCCCGGACCCGGTGAAACCCCGGGTGGCTCTTCTGGCCGCCGATCCGCCAGACAACGCAACAGCATCAAACCATGACGAGCCGGCCTCCCGCCGGCCTGGTGTGCTACTCTTGCGAAGAAAATCATGAAACTGACACTTGCCAGCTATAAACGCGAATGGTTCTCCAATATCCGCGCCGACGTCCTATCGGGCATCGTCGTGGCGCTTGCACTGATCCCGGAGGCCATCGGCTTCTCGGTCATCGCCGGCGTCGATCCGAAGGTCGGCCTCTTCGCCTCCTTCGCCATCGCCTGCGTCTCCGCCTTTACCGGCGGCCGGCCGGGGATGATCTCGGCGGCAACGGCCGCCACCGCCGTCCTGATGGTGACGCTCGTCAGGGATCACGGCCTCCAATATCTCTTTGCCGCCACCCTGCTGATGGGGCTCATCCAGATCGCAGCCGGCTTCCTGAAGCTCGGCCGGGTGATGCGCTTCGTCTCCCGTTCGGTTATCACCGGCTTCGTCAATGCGCTTGCGATTCTGATCTTCATGGCGCAGCTTCCGGAACTCATCGGCGTGCCGCACGTGACCTATGCGATGATCGCGGCGGGGCTCGCGATCATTTACCTGTTTCCTTACGTCACCAGGGCGGTTCCCTCGCCGCTCGTCGCCATTGCCGTTCTGACCGCGGTGGCCCTATGGACCGGCATGGACATCCGCACGGTCGGCGATCTCGGCGAACTGCCGTCGACCCTGCCGATCTTCGCGCTGCCGCAGGTGCCGCTCACCTTCGAAACGCTGCAGATCATCTTCCCCTATTCCGTGGCGCTTGCCGCCGTCGGGCTGCTCGAATCCCTTCTGACCGCTCAGATCGTCGACGACATGACGGACACGACGAGCAACAAGAGCCAGGAATGCATCGGCCAGGGCGCCAGCAACATCGCCTCCGGTCTCATAGGCGGGATGGGCGGCTGCGCCATGATCGGCCAGTCGGTGATCAACGTCACCTCCGGCGGGCGCGGGCGGCTCTCGACCTTTGTCGCCGGCGCCTTCCTTCTCTTCCTCATCCTCGTCCTCGACGACCTCGTCCGCATCATTCCGATGGCCGCACTCGTGGCTGTCATGATCATGGTCTCGGTCGGCACCTTCTCGTGGCGCTCCATCCTCGACCTGCGCCGCAATCCCCTGCCCTCCTCCGTCGTGATGCTGGCAACCGTCGTCACCACGGTCGGCACCCATGATCTCGCAAAGGGCGTTCTGGTCGGGGTGCTTCTG
The DNA here is from genome assembly GCF_036245905.1 of Sinorhizobium sp. KGO-5. NCBI lineage: Bacteria > Pseudomonadati > Pseudomonadota > Alphaproteobacteria > Hyphomicrobiales > Rhizobiaceae > Sinorhizobium > Sinorhizobium sp. KGO-5. The sequence continues at coordinate 927,096 of NZ_BDIZ01000003.1, read as the reverse complement.
TCGGGGGTGTTCTTCGCCGGAAAGGTCGCCCGCCTCTTCCATGTCCGCTCGATGCTCGACGAGAGCGGCACGGTACGCACCTACCATGTCGACGGCCAGATTTTCTTCGCCTCGACCGAGGGTTTCATCGGCGCCTTCGACTTCGCCGAGCCGTTGGAAAAGGTCGTCATCGACGTCGGCGAGGCGCATCTGTGGGACATCACCGCAGTCGGCGCACTGGACAAGGTGGTGCTTAAATATCGCCGCCACGGCGTAACCGTCGAGGTGATCGGCCTCAACGAGGCCAGCGCTCATATGCTCGACCGCTTCGCCGTGCACGACAAGAGCGAAGGCGCGGCGCTCACCGCAACACATTGAATTCACGAGACCCCGGGTCGGACAGGATCAGCCCGGGGTCTCGTCCACAAGGACACGGGTTGCCCTTCCGGCGAGCACGGCCGCCTGCGGCTTTTCATTTAAAGTAAGACGGAACTATACCGAAAAAGTACCCTGCGGCTCACGACTACAGCAGCGTACCGCCGAGACACTCCCGCAGGTTCTCTACTATCTCCGCGATCCAGACATCGTTCATCAGCTCCAGCGGCGCATTAAATGAAACCGCAACATTCACTTCGTATTGGCCACGTCGCGGGACCGGTAGGCCGATGCCGCCCTCGCCGGGCAAATAATAGCCCATATTGACCGCATAGCCGCGACCGCGCGCCTCGCTTACCAGTTTCGTCACGACACCGGCATCGACGTGTCGCAGCGCCGGGTGCGTTGCATAGCGCTCGGAATTCGCTTCGATGATCTGTGCCGCATTGTCCTCGGGCAGCATCGAAAGCAAGGCCACGCTTCCCGCGGCAACGCCCATGGGCACGCGCGCGCCCACGCCCATCGTGAACTGCCTGCGCGTGGATCGGCTGACCATTTCGGCGCAAACGGCATCCACGCCTGCCTGCACCATCAGGTAGACAGTGAACCCGGTGCGCCGCGCGAATTCGGTCATGCCGGGCCGGATCAGTTGGATCTGGGACTCCAGCCGCTCCTGCCGTTTGGCGAGCATATGGATGGCCGGGCCCAGCCGGTAGTGCCCGTAGCGCCCCGCCGCCTCGGCAAAGCCTTTCTGCAGCAGCGCGGCGACACTGCGGTGGGCGGCCGACTTCGCGCTCCCCGTCCTTCGGGCAATTTCGGCCAGACTCAAGCCGTCCGGCCCTGCATCCCCGAGGACGATCAGTATCTCCAGTGCCCTCTCGGCGTTGAGGGAGGAGGCGACGCTTCCAGACATGATGTTACTTTCATTATATTCCTATAATAGGAACGATATAGGCGTTTTCGTCTCGATTAAAGGAATTTGTTTGACATGATGGACGATTGCCAGCATCGTGACCACCAAGGAAACGGAGATTTCCGGACAGGAGAGGAGGCTGTCGCTCACCGGTTTCCTGCGCCCGATCGTCGGCGCAGGCGTCGGCCGGGTATGCTTTGTCAGGCGCCTCCATCCTGCCCGGGGTCTGACAAAGGGCGAGTGTATGCTGCCATTTCTGATCAAGCGCCTGGGGTTCGCGATCCTGACCCTGTTCAGCGTGCTTACCCTGGTTTTTCTGATCGTCAGGGTTCTGCCGGGGGACCCGGCTCTCGTCATTCTCGGAGACCAGGCGAGTCCGGCCAGCATCGCTGCCCTGCATGCCCGGCTCGGCCTCGACCAGCCCGTCCTCGTGCAATACGGCCAGTTTCTCCTGCAAGCGGTGCAGGGCGACCTCGGCAAGTCGATGGTGACCGGCCGGCCGGTTTCGGAAGAAATCCTCGCAGTTCTGCCCTATACGATGGAGCTGACTATCGCGGCACTCGCCCTAGGCGTGGTGCTGGGCGTTCCCGCCGGCGTCTGGGCTGCCGTAAGGCGCAATCGCCTCCCGGACTACCTTCTGCGGTTCATTTCACTGCTCGGCCTTTCGCTTCCGGCCTTTGTCGCGGCAATCGTACTGCTGATGGTTTTTGCGATCCAGTTCCGCTGGTTTCCCGTCATCAGCGCAGGCAGCGGTGAAACGATAGCCGACCGGCTTCGGCAAATGGCGCTGCCTACACTGGCGCTTGCACTGATCATGATGGCCTACATCACCCGCGTGACCCGCTCGGCGATGCTGGAGGTGCTCAATCAGGATTTCGTGCGCACGGCACGCGCAAAGGGTGCCACCCCCGCCGCCGTGATCTGGAGGCATGCTCTCGGAAACTGCATGATCCCGATCACCACGGTCGTCGGGCTCTACCTTGGCATTCTGATCGGCAATTCGGTTCTGACTGAGATCGTGTTTTCGCGCCCCGGCCTGGGCAAGCTGATCCTCACGGCACTCACGCAGCGGGACTACACACTGCTTCAAGGCATGATCGTCATCTACACGCTGATGGTCGTCGTCGTGAACCTGCTGACCGACCTGACCTATGGCTTTCTCGATCCGAGGGTGCAGTACAAATGACCGACGCCAGCATCACACCCTCACGGCCGATCAGCCGCAGAAGCGCCTTTCGTGATTTTGCCGCACAATTGAACGCATCGACCTGGATCGGCATGCTCATCGTTCTGGCGCTGGTCCTGGCCGCGATCTTCGCGCCGCAGCTGGCGACGCACGATCCTGCAAGTCAGAACATCATGGACCAGCTGGCCGAGCCCGGCGCAAACTTCTGGCTGGGCGCTGACCAGTTCGGTCGAGACATCTGGTCGCGGATCCTCTACGGAGCACGATACTCGCTGACCATCGGGTTCTTCGCCATCCTGACGGCGCTGATCGTCGGCACGTTGATCGGCATGATCGCCGGCTATGTCGGCGGCCGCACAGACATCGTCTTCATGCAGATCATGGATGTGGTGCTGGCTTTTCCCTCGCTCATTCTCGGCCTCGCGCTCGTGGCGTTGATGGGCGCCACGCTGACCAACATCATCATCGCGATCGCATTCACGGCAACGCCCGCTTTCGCACGCATCGCCCGTGCCGGCGTCATCACACAGCGCGACCGCGAATATGTGCAGGCGTGCCAGGCAATGGGGTTCTCGGGCCCGAGAATTCTCTTCAGGCACATCATGCCGGCGATCCTTCCCGAGGTGATGGTCATGGCCTCGCTGTGGATGGCCACTGCCGTGCGCACCGAAGCGTCTTTGGCGTTCATCGGTCTGGGGCTGGCGCCGCCGACGCCGACCTGGGGCGGCATGGTGCGCGACGGGTTCGACAACATACTGAGCTCTTTCCATCTCGCACTCGTCCCCAGCTTGGCGATCCTGCTTCTGGTCCTTGCCTTCAACCTGATCGGCGATGGCCTGCGCGATGCCATCGACCCCCGCCTTAAGGATGCCTCGTGATGGAGAAGAAGCCTGTCATCTCGGTCCGCAATCTCAGCGTCTCCTTCGGTCGCACCACGGTTGTTCATGATCTCAGCTTCGACATCGCTGCGGGGAGCACTCTCGCGCTGGTCGGAGAATCCGGCTCCGGAAAATCGGTTACCTCGCTTGCCATCATGCGGCTCCTGCCCGAGCGCGTCGCACGAGCCGGAGGCTCGATCACGCTTGATGATCGTGACCTCCTGACACTGGCCGAACCGGAAATGCGGCAGGTGCGCGGCGGACGGATCAGCATGATCTTCCAGGAGCCGATGACGTCGCTGAACCCAGTCCAGCGCGTGGGCGACCAGCTCGCCGAGGTGATCCGCATCCATAGGGGGCTCAAAGGTGCGGCGCTGAGGGAAGCCGTACTGGAGATGCTGCGGAAGGTGCGTATCCCCGACCCGGAAGCGCGCATGCACCAGTACCCGCACACCTTCTCCGGCGGAATGCGGCAGCGCGTGATGATCGCCATGGCTCTCGCCTGCGATCCCGCGCTGATCATCGCCGACGAACCGACGACCGCACTCGACGTGACGGTTCAGGCTCAGACGCTGGCCCTGCTGAAAGACCTTCAGCATGAGACCGGCGCTGCGGTTCTGTTCATCACGCACGACATGGGCGTCGTCGCCGAGCTGGCCGACAATGTGCTGGTCATGCGCCGGGGACGCGAAATCGAGAGCGGCACCGTCCATGAGGTCTTCTCCAATCCGAAGGACGCCTATACCCGCAGCCTGATAGAAGCCGCTCCCAGCCTCGTGGGAAAACTCAGCGAGATCAGCGTTCCTGCTCAGCCGGTGCAAGGCGTGCCGGCCTCGATCACCGGCGAAACGCCTGTACTCGACGTTACCGACCTCACCGTGCGCTTTCCCGTACGCAGTGGATTCTTCGGTCGCCTGACGGGAATGGTTCACGCGGTCGAACGTGCATCGCTTGCCATAACGAAAGGCGAAACGCTCGGTCTGGTGGGGGAGTCCGGCTCCGGCAAGTCGACGATCGGCAAGGCCGTCATAAACCTCGCACCGATCGGTTCCGGCGATGTGCGGGTGTGCGGGCAGCGCGTGGACTATGACGACCCGCAGAGCCTCGCCCGTATGCGGCGCGACGTGCAGATGATATTCCAGGATCCCTACGGGTCGCTCGATGCCCGCCAGACGATCGGCTCTGCGATCATGGAGCCCATGCAGGTCCATGGGCTCGCCAGGGGCGCCGAAGCCTTCGAGAAGATGCAATGGCTGATGGAGCGGGTCGGCCTCGACCCTGCGCGCGCCTCGAGCCTGCCGCACGAATTCTCGGGCGGCCAACGGCAGCGCATCTGCATCGCGCGCGCACTGGCGATGTCGCCGAAGCTCATCATCGCCGACGAAGCGGTCTCCGCGCTCGATGTGGCGATCAAAGGCCAGATCATCGACCTGATGATCGATCTGCAGAAGGAATTCGGCGTCTCCTATCTGTTCATCAGCCACGATATGGCCGCGGTAGAACGGATCTGCGATCGCGTGGCGGTCATGTATTTCGGCGAGATCGTCGAGATCGGCAAGACCGAGGACGTTATCGGCCGGCCGGGCCACGAATATACCAGGCGCCTGCTTTCGGCCATCCCGATCACCCATCCCGACCAGCGCGGCCGGCGCCCGCCCCAGGGCGTGGCCGTCACCCAGCCGCGCAGTCCCATCAAGCCTCTCGCATACCAGGCCCCGGCCCCCCGCTGGTCCATGGCCTCCGAAGGGCACTTCATCCGCAGTGCGACCTGACCTCCAACGCAGAAGGACTACCGACTTGCACACGATCGAAGAGCTTGCAGCCTTTGTCGCCGGTTGCCCGGCGGCAGACATAGGCGGACAGGCGCGTGAAGCCGCGTCGCTTCTCTTGGCCGACCTGATGGCTGCGACGGCCGCCGGCCTGCACTCGCCTCTTGCGACGGCCGCCCGCGAAGCCGCCGTCGATCTGTACGGAGCCGGACCGGCGGCAGTCTGGCTGACCGACATCAACCTTTCGCCTGCCGGTGCGGCCATGACCAATGCCGCGGCCGCCAGCGCCCTCGACATCGACGACGGCCACCGCGGTGCCGCCGGTCACGCCGGAGCAGGCGTCATCCCCGCGGCCTTGGCCGTGGGGCAGGCGTCGGGCTCGAGCGACGAGCAGATCATGAGCGCGATCGTACTCGGTTACGACGTCGCGCTGCGCGTGGCGTCGTCTCGTCCCACCTCGACCATCGACACCTACAGCAGTGGCCGCTGGGTGGGCTACGGAGCTGCCGCTGCTGCCGGACGACTGCTCGGCTTGACCGCCGGACAGCTTGCAAATGCAATGGCCATTGCCGGCGCCGAGGGGCCCATAAGCTTTCCGACCGGCAGCTCGAAATATCAGGGAACCACCGTGAAGGAGGCGATCCCGCCGGCGGTGACGGCGGGGCTGACCGGCGCCTATCGCGCACGCGCCGGAGCGACCGGCCCCCTCGACCTTCTGGACAGGCCCTCGCATTTCAACCGCGAAATCCTGACCGGCGGCCTCGGGCAAAGCTGGTGGCTGCAGCAGTGTTATCTCAAACCCTATGCCTGCTGCCGGTACATGCACGCTGCAATCGACGCGGTTCTCCAATTGCGCCAGCCCGGCAAGGCGATCCGCAGCCTTCGGATCGAGACGTTCCCGCAGGGACTGAGGCTTTCGAACGCCCGCACGCCGAAATCGCTCGAAGCGGGGCAATACAGCTTCTACTTCAGCTGCGCTCTGGCTGCCTTGTACGGGCCATCGGCCCTGCAACCCGTCGATCCGGACCGGTTGCAGGATCCGGAAGTGCTCGATCTCGCCGGCCGCATCGAGCTGGTAGCGCATGAGGACTTTGCCGGCTCGTTCCCCGGGGGCACGCCCTGCCGCGTGATCATCGATCAAGGCGAAGGTCCGCAGACCGCCACCGTCCTCCACCCGCTCGGCGACGTCGCCAATCCGATGTCGCGCGAACAGGTGAAGGAGAAATTCCGCAGGATCGGCGCGGCAAGCGTCGAATCCGGCTGGCTGAACGACATTCTCCCGGCACTCGACGGGATTCTGGACCATGGCTTTGGGCCGCTTTTCTCCGTGCTGAACCCTCGCCAATACAATCTGAACAAACGCAACATCATGCTAATCAAGGAGGTAGCGCAATGATGCAATTCAAGTTCCCGAGGGCTCTGGTCCTGGCGGCGATTATGGCTGGCAGCGCGCTCGCTCCCTTGCCGGCAATGGCCGCAAAGACGGAGCTCACTCTCGGCGCGGCAGCAGCCGACATCGGCAATCTCGATCCTCATTATTCGGCGAGCACCACTGACCGCACCCTGGTCGCCTGGATATTCGGCGGCCTGGTCCGCTTCGCTCCCGGCACGACCGACCCCGCCTCGATCGAACCGGACCTTGCCGAAAGCTGGGAATCCAGCCCCGACAAGCTGGTCTGGACCTTCAAACTGCGCAAGGGTGTCCAGTTCCACCACAACTATGGTGAAGTGACCGCCGAGGACGTCGTCTTCAGCCTGCAGAAGGCAGCGGATCCCGAGCGTTCGGCCTTCGCCACCGACTACGCCTCCTTCGACAAGATCGAGGCAGTCGATCCCTATACCGTGCGCATCACCCTGAAGAACGCCATTCCGAGCGTGCTGGGTCCGTTGGCGAACTATGCCGGCGGCTTCATCGTCAGCAAGAAGGCCTACGAAGAACGGGCGGAGAGCTTCTCGCGCCGTCCGGTCGGTTTCGGTCCGTTCCAGCTCGACTCGATCGAGCCCGGCGTGGCCGTGCATTTCAGTGCCCACAAGGATTATTTCCGCGGCGCGCCGAAATTGACGAAGGTGACATATCGCTTCCTCAATGCTGCGGCTGCACGCGATCTGGCGTTCCTCGCCGGTGAGGTCGACGCGGCCACAGGGCTTGCCGACCCGAATTGGCTGAAACGCACCCTGGCGGTCGACGGCACCACCGTGGACATCTTCGATCCAGCCGAATTGACCGTGCTGCACATCAACACCAAGAAAGCGCCGTTCGACGACATCCGGGTCCGTCGTGCCTTGGCCTACGCCGTGGATCCGAGCCGTGTCGCCGCCTATCGCGGAACCGAATTCACCCGCGTGGGAAAGTCGGTCATTCCCTCGAACAATCTCGGCTACACCGAGGACAACGGCCTGGTAACCTTCGATGCGGAAAAAGCCAAGGCACTGCTTGCCGAGGCAGGCCATCCGGACGGCATCACGGTCAAGATGATCTCGAGCCAGCTGCCGAGCTATGAATCCTCGAACCAGATCCTTCAGGCTCAGCTTCGAGAGGCAGGCTTCAATCTCGAGCTGCAACCGGTCGAGCACGCCACCTGGCACCAGATGATCCGCCAGGACCTGAGCCCGCTCGTGACCTACGGTGCAGCCCGCTTCCCGGTAGCGGATGTCTATCTCAGCCAGTTCTTCCATTCGAACAGCGCCATCGGATCGCCCGCTGCGGTGACGAACTTCAGCCATTGCGACGTGGCCGACAAGCAGATCGAGGCAGCCCGTGTCGAAACCGATCCGGAAAAGCAGCTGGAGCTGTGGCACGAAGCACAGCGGCTGATCATCGAGGCGGTCTGCGGGGTTCCGATAACCGAGACAGCAGGTGTGTGGGCGCGGCGCAAGAACCTCGACTGGGGCTTCGATTTCAAGGGCTCGATGTCGCTCGGGCCGCTGGTGACCGAACTCACTCATTTCACGGAATAACAATCCACGGGCTGCGGGAAACCGCAGCCCAATTCATTGTGTGATGAACCCATTATGTCCAAAGAGATTTTTCCGATCTATTCCAGCCCATGCGGCTGGAATAGAATGCTCCCGAAGCGTACACCCCGCTCACCGTTGCAGAGCGACCTTACCGTCGATTATGCCATCGTGGGTGCCGGCTACACCGGCCTGGCGATCGCGCGCCGACTCCGTGAACTCGATCCGCAGGCAAGCATTGCCGTGTTCGAGGCATCATCCGTCGGAGAAGGATCTTCGGCCCGCAATTCCGGTTTCACCGGGTCCGAAGTGCTGCCTCGCACCGCCACCCTTGCCGGCGCCGAGAAAGCGCGGCGTCAAACGGCTCTGATGAGTGAATCCTTCGACTGGCTCAAAGGCATGATTGCAGATGCCGGTATCGAATGCGAGCTGCAGAAAGTCGGATCGATCCGTGCTGCGGCGACGGAAGCCGGGGAGGCCTCGCTGAGGCAGGTCGTCGAAGTCGCGAAGGCCAACGGAATAAGCCACACGGTGCTGGGGCGGAACGAAATAGCCGAGCGCATCGGATCGGATTATTACCGCTTCGGCATTTATCTGAACGACACCTATTTGCTGCAACCGGCAGCCCTCATTCGCGGCCTTGCCGACTCCCTGCCGGACGGCATCGATCTTTACGAAAATACGGCGGTCCAACGATTGAAGCGGAACGGTGGGGGCTGGGAGCTCCTGACCGATGGCGGCGTCGTGCGCGCGCGAAGCGTCGCTCTCGCAAACAACGGGTTCATCCGGCGTTTCGGCTATCTCAAGCTCCGCATGACCACGATCTTTACCTATGCCGCGGTGACGTGCCCGGTCCCCGAGGCAGACCTCGGCCATCTCGGCCAGTCGCCGGCATGGGGTCTCCTGCCCTCTCATCGGCTTGGGACGACTTTGCGGCGCATCGGGCGCGACCGTCTCATGGTGCGCTCCCTTTATGCCCACGAGCACGAAGTGCCCGTGGAGGAGGCGTCCGCGAAGTTGCGCGACCGCTTTGTCCGGCGGTGGCCGGGTTTGGGCCATGTGGACCTGGAATATGTCTGGGGCGGCGCGACGGCGTTCACCATGAATGGCGCGCCGTGGTGGGGCAAGCTCGACGACGGCCTTTTCGCCTCCGGCGGCTGTAATGGCAGCGGGATAGCAAAAGGCACGATGCTCGGCCGGCATCTCGCCGAACTGATGCTCGGCACCGGCGATCCGGCAAGGGTCAGCGGCGCGATGGGAACGGCCAGCCTGATCGCCCCCGAACCCTTCCGCAGCATCGGCTTCCAGATCGTCTCGGCGATCGAAAGCCGCAAAGCGGGCCTGGAAGCCTAGAGAGTTTGAACGACGCACTTCCGGACGGAAAGCCGATACGCACTTTTCCTGGAAGTCCTCTAAGGGAAGAACCGATCATGAAAGTGGAACGCTTTGACGTGAACGCACGCAGAAGCCGCCTCGTGAAATACAACGGCGTCTGTTACCTCTCCGGCCAGTTTTCCGACAATGCCGGTGACGTCGCCACACAGACGCGGGAAACGCTGGCGAAAATCGACGAGTTGCTTGCACGCGCAGGCACGGACAAGTCACGCCTGCTGACCGCCGAAGTCTGGATTACCAGCATGGCCGATTTTGCCGCGATGGATGCGGTCTGGAAGGAATGGGTGGCACCGCAGAACCCGCCAACCCGATGCTGCTGCGCCGTCGAGCTCGGCGACCCGGACATGCGGGTAGAAATCATGGTGACCGCGGCCTTCGGCGATGCGGAGGTGATGGAGCTTTAGAGCGATTCAGCGCCTAAGATCGCAAACCAGCGCGAGTGCGGGAACGCTCTGCGAACCTTCCCGCACGCACGCTTGGCCAGCTAGCTCCGGCTGCGCGACGGCACTCCGGTGACGGCGCGTTCTTCGGCAAAGTAGTCGCGCGTCAGTTGGGCGATGACCGGGGACAGGAGCAGCAACGAGATAAGGTTGGGGATAGCCATCAGTGCGTTCAGCGTGTCGGCCACCAGCCAGGCAAAGTCGAGGCTGAGGGTGGCGCCGAAGAACACCGCGACGGTCCACACGATGCGGAACGGTATCGCGCTCACGGTTCCGATCAGGTATTCCCAGCACTTCTCGGCATAATAGGCCCAGCCGAGGATCGTCGTGAAGGCGAACAATGCCAGCGAGATGGTCACGAGATAATTCCCATAGCCGGGCAGCGCCGCTTCGAAGGCCGCAGAACTCAGCACCGCTCCGGTTTCGCCCGAGGCCCAGACGCCCGACACCATGATCGCCAGACCGGTCAGGGTGCAGACGATGATCGTGTCGATGAACGTCCCCATCATGCCGATGACGCCGGAGAAAACGGGATTGGCGGTCGAGCCGGCAGCCTGTGCGATACCGGCGGTGCCGAGGCCCGCCTCGTTCGAGAAGATCCCGCGCGCCACACCCATGCGGATCGCCATCAGTACAGTGGAGCCGAGGAAGCCGCCGGTGGCTGCCGTCGGACTGAATGCCTGGGTGAAGATGGTGGCGATCGCCTCGGGGATGTTGCCGGCAAAGACGATCAGGACGACGACCACACAGGTGAGATAGAAGATCGCCATGAAGGGCACGACCTTCTCGGCCACGGCGCCGATTCGCTTGATGCCGCCGAGAATCACCGCACCCGTCAAGACGGTCATCACGATGCCGCTGATCCAGGTCTCGATGCCGAAGGCGTTCTCGACCGCACTGGCGATACCGTTGGCCTGAACCATGTTTCCGATACCGAAACCCGCCAGTCCCCCGAAGATGGCAAAGGCGGTGCCCAGCCACTGCCAGTGCTTCCCGAGCCCATTTTTGATGGCGAACATCGGTCCGCCGGCGTGTTCGCCTTTGTCGTCGACCTCGCGGTATTTCACCGCTACGACGACCTCGGCGTATTTCGTCGCCATTCCGACGAAGGCGGTAATCCACATCCAGAACAGCGCACCGGGTCCACCCACCGCGATAGCGGTAGCGACGCCGGCGATGTTGCCCGTGCCGATGGTGGCCGAGAGCGCCGTCATCAGCGCGGCGTACGGCGTAATCTCGCCTTCGGCGGCCCTCCCCGGCCTGCGGCTTTTCAAGATCATGCGGAAGCCGTAGCCCACTTTGCGGATCGGCATGAAGCCCAGGCGAAGCTGAAGATACAGACCGGTGCCAATGATCAGCACGATCATGGGCACGCCCCAAACGATGCCGTTGAGCCAGTTAAAGAATTGGTTGAGTGCTTCCACGAGACTGCTCTCCTCCCTGGTGCCTGTCTTTCCGCGAGCCTGCGCACGCCTGCGGCCTGACTAACTTCACCGGCGAATATTGCAAGCCCGTCTTGTTCATGGGCCACGGGCACCTTGATTCATTTCGATCGAGGACGCCTGGGTGTCCCCCGTCTGCGAACACGCAGGCGGTACCCCGTGGAGCCGATTCGTCAGGCGCGATAGGTACATGCGGGCCCCTCGGGAGCCGCGATCATACATAGAAGTCGAGGTTGGTGAATTTCATAGTTCGAATGCTTCTATTTATGAAATTGATGATGGCCGAGAGATCGGCATGGGAAAGCGGCGCGGCCGGCACGAGATTGTCAGTACTCGGCGCGCGAACATACATACCCATCCGGTTCATCCGGCCTTCGCAACGGGCCACCACCCGGCATCGCCGGCTTCCTCATCGGTGCCGGCGTCTCCTCTCCAATCGCAGGCGGTTGAAACCCGCAGAACAAGTCAGGGCGGAATGTCGAATCCCGCTCGGCGCCGCGCGCACTTCAATCGTCGATGCGGAAGCCCACCTTCATCACCACCTGGTAATGCGCGACCTTGCCATTCACGATCTGGCCGCGAATCTGGTCCACCTCGAACCAGTCGAGATTCCGGGTCGTTTTCGAAGCACGCGAAATCGCGCCTTCGATGGCCTCGTCTATCGAGTTTGGCGAACTGCCGATCAGCTCGATCTTCTTGTAGACGTGCTCGCTCACGGTTTCCTCCTGAAGCTTCTAGGTTGATTCCAGGCTCGCCGGGTCTCCTTGTGGGAGCGGCAAGGGACGGCAGCGCGATCGCCGCCAGGGACAATCATGCCCTCGTTCGGCGCGAACCGCCAGCGTTAGGGGAAAATCGGCCTGTGCCGCGCCAGGCGGCCGGCTGCCCTCGGGTTTAAAATGCTCTATGCTCGTATCACTGGCCATGTCCGAACGCGACGCCCCGCCAAGGACGCGCGAACGCTCCACGAAGGAGGCGACCATGCTGCCGACCCGACGTTCCCTGCTGAGGGCGTTTCTGGCCTTGCCCGCCCTGCCCGTCGCCGATCGCGCCGCGGCGCAGCGACCCGCATTGCCGCTCACGCCCGCCTGCGACGACGATGACGACCTGACGCCCGCGCTGACGGCGGGCCCTTTCTACAAGCCCGATGCGCCGCTCAGGCACGAACTTTCCGGCGACGCCCCGAACGGCGAACGCATCACCATTGCCGGCTACGTGCTCGACGGCAATTGCCGGCCGATCGCCGGCAGTCTCGTCGAAATCTGGCATGCGGACGAAACCGGCGCCTACGATACACGCGGCTACAGGCTGCGGGGGCACCACATGACCGACGAACGCGGGCGATGGTGGTTCAGCACCATCGTCCCGGCACTCTATCCCGGCCGCACCCGCCACTATCATTTTCGGGTGCGCCCTCCCGGCGCCGCGGTCCTGACAACGCAGCTCTTCTTCCCGAACGAACCTCAGAACAACCGTGATCACCTTTATACGCCGTCGCTGCAGCTTGACATTCGCGACACGGAGGACGGCAAGTTCGGGCGTTTCGATTTTGTAGCCTGACGCGCTCGCGGAGGTGACCGGCACGGGATGAACGATCCGGCGCTTCGCTGAATCCGGAACAGATCGCCGTCGTACAGGTTCGGGCTGAGACGAGGACGAATTGATGAAGCAGAAACTTTTGGCGCAAGACGCGAGCGAACGCACCTTCATTCTCGTACTCGAGGAGGGCGACGAAGCATTCTCGGCCATTTCGGCCTTCGCAGCGCAGGCGGGCATCGCCGGCGCATCGGTGACGGCGATCGGCGCCTTCAGCAGCGCGACGGTGGGCTTCTTCCGTGTCGAAAGCAGAAATTACAGGAAGATCCCCGTAGCCGAGCAATCGGAAGTTCTGAGCGCGATCGGCGACATTGCCCGCGACGAAGCCGGCCGCCCGAGCCTGCATTTGCATGCGGTTCTGGGGTTGGAAGACGGGTCGACCCGTGGCGGGCACCTTCTGGAGGGTCGCGTCCGTCCGACCCTGGAGGTCATCATTCGCGAAAGCCCGACTGGATTGCGCCGGCGCAAGCGACCGGAACTCGGGATAGCGCTCATCGACCTCGACGCCGAATGAGGTTCAGCTTTTCGCGCTCGAACTCGGGTTGCGCTTGTTTCTGGCCGGCACGCGCCGGCGACCTCACGGCGACCGAAGGAGCGAGAAACCGACCGGTTCCTCGCAAACCATGCCGCCGATCTCCCGATGGCGGCAGCGCGCCCTTCCATGGACCGCACATTGTCTCCGGCAGGACGGGTCCAATTTTCACCAGGGCCGCCAGCCGCTTGACCAATAACGGCCCTTCAGATCGCTCAGCCGATCCTCGATATCGGCGATCAGGTCCTCGATGCGCGAGGAGCTTCGCGAATGCCAATAGGGCCGGCTGGTTCCTGCAATGAGCAGCCCCAGAAGACCGACTACGGCGAGCGCCGTCCAGGCGGGATGTTCCCTTGCCATCTCGCCGGCCCTGCGGCCCGTATCCGCGATGGCCCTGCCGGAATAGATGCCGAGATCGGAGAGCTTTTCGGTCAGCGCATTGACCTGCTCGCGCAACGATCTGACTTCCTCTTCCATGCTTGCCTGGTCCGGAACGCCTACCGATCCGTTCTTCGTATCGACCACGCCGCGCGGTATGGTGGATCCGAGTCGCTTTTCCTGTGCCATATGCTCATCCTCCGTGTCTGGGTCCCAACTTGTCAGAGACAGCAACCCGGAAACGGCGGCCGGGGGCCGGGAGTTCCTTTCGAGGGTGAAATTGGCCGCACATCCCCGGCCCCCTCATTCCTGTGCATGTCACAGGAATCCAGCCAGACCAAGTCCTTGGGCTGAAAGAACGCTTCCCGCGCCGCGGACGCGGCGCTGCTCTCATCCCTGTGACGAGCACAGGCATGAGGAAAAAAGAGAGATTGCAGCCCTCCGATAGGCCTCCTACAGCGCCGCGCGTCATATGAGACGCGCAAATGTCGCTGTAGCACTTTGCAGCGGACGCACGGTCGGTACTCATGGAATTCAAGCGCATCACCATGCGTGCCGACAAACCGACCAGAGCTTCAACGCCATTGTCCATCCCGCGGCAGCCGTCATAAACTCAAAGTGAATCTCCCGAAGGCCGCGAGCAGACGAGGAAGAACCTGCGGTAGAAGAATGTCCTCAGCCTGTTTCTGAGATCGGCATTCCTGCGCTGGGCCGCCGCGATCGGGCGGCGGGACGGCAACTCTATGTTCTGGAATCCCGCCTCTTCGATCAAGGGAAGAAGTCTTTCGACGGTGAGGCCATCGCCAAAGGGCAGACGCTCCATGATCTTTGCGTGGCGTTCGCTCATGGCGCCGTCGTAATGCGGGTCATGGCCGATGATCCGCTCGAGGGCAGCCACCGCGAAAGACGCCAGACGGCCGAGCGGCGTCGGCTTCGACCAGTCCCCGTCGAAGACGAGCAGCCTTCCGCCCGGTTTCAGCAGGCGGAACCATTCGGCGAAAGCCTGCTCCGGCTCCGTCAGCGTCCAGACGAGATGCCGGCAGACCACGGCATCATAGGTCTCGTCCGGCTCCATCGTGTGCTCGGCATCGGCCAGAATGAAACGAACCCTGTCGTTCCCTGCGTGCTTGCGCCGCGCCACCGCGAGCATGGCCTCGGAGAAATCCAGCGCCGTCACTTCGTGGCCGAGCGAAAGGAGCACGTTGGTCACCTCCCCCGTCCCGCAGGCGAGTTCGAGAACCTTCAGCGGCCTCGCCCCGAGTGCGCTGCGCATCGCTGCCGCCCAGGCGTCGAGCTCCGGTCCCGGCGGGATGCGGTGGCCGAAGGCGAGGTCGAACGTTTCCGACCGCTTCGACCAGTATTCGCGGATATCTTCCTTCAGGTGGTGGTTGCGCATGTCCATGGGTCAGGTTCCGACGGCGGAGATTGCGGCAAGCGGACGCGGGCGTCTGGCGCGATAGCGGATGGAGCAGCTTCCGTCGAAGTCGTGCTCGACCTCGACCTCGATCCCGAACACCGCGCGGATGCGCTCGACCGTCAGTACCTCCCGCGGGGGCCCGAGCGCCACCAGCCGGCCGGCCTGCATCACCGCAATCCGATCGCAGAACATAGCGGCGTGGTTGAGGTCGTGGAGCGCTGCGACCACCGTCAGGTCCTGGCGGCGAACGAGGTCGAGCAGGCTGATCTGATGGCCGATGTCGAGATGGTTGGTCGGCTCGTCGAGAAGCAGGATCTTCGATTGCTGCGCCAGCGCCCGAGCAATGTGCAGCCTTTGCCGCTCGCCGCCGGAGAGCGTGTGCCACAGGCGATCGGCAAGATGCGCCATATCCACGTTTTCGAGCGCCGCCTCGACGATCGCATCGTCCTCCGGCGACCAGGGCGAAAGCGGCCCGAGATAGGGTGTGCGGCCGAGCTCTACCGCCTGGCGCGCGGTGATCCTCTCGCCGGTCTCGGCCTGCTGCTCGACCAGAGCGAGCCTTTGCGCGACCGTGCGGCGGCCGAGCGTCCCGATCGGAGAACCGTCCAGAAGCACCTCCCCCTTCTTCGGCTTGCGGATGCCCGATATGAGCGACATCAGGCTCGTCTTGCCGGAACCGTTCGGGCCGATGATGCCGAGGAACTCTCCCGTCTCGACCGTGAGGGAGACCTCCTTCAGGATGTCCACCCCGCCGGCCGACCATGAAACCCCGCGCGCCGAAAGCGTCATGCGCGGTCCCTCCTTTGTCCGAGTATCAACGCGAAGGCCGGAGCGCCGACGAGCGCCGTGATCACGCCGATCGGCAGGACCTGGCCGGGAATGAGAACGCGCGACAGTATGTCCGCGAGGATCATGAACACGGCGCCGATGAGCGCCGCTGCCGGCAGCAGGACACCGTGGCGGACGCCGACGAGCATGCGGGCCGCATGGGGGATGACGAGGCCGACGAAACCGATCGACCCGACGATGGATACCATCACCGCAGTCATCATCGCCGAGACGCCGACAAGCGCGAAATAGGTTCGCCTGACCGAGATGCCGAGCGAGGCAGCCGATTCCGACCCGAAGGTAAACGCGTCGAGGGGACGGGCATGCCAGAGACAGACGACGAGACCGAGAAGCGTCGCCGGCACGGCGAGCCAGGCATCCGGCCAGCGCACGCCCGAAAGATTGCCGAGCAGCCAGAACATGATGCCACGCGCCTGCTCGGCCGTGGCCGCCTTGGTGACGATGAAGGAGGTCAGTGCGTTGAAGAGCTGTGACCCCGCCACACCCGCCAGGATGATCGCCGCGGTGCCGCGGCCGGCCTTCACCGCCAGCAGGCTCACCAGGACGAAAGCGACCAGCGCGCCGATGAAGGCGCCGAGCGGCAGCGTCAGCATCCCGGCACCCACACCGAGGATGGCGACGCTGACCGCCCCCGTCGAGGCTCCGGCGGAGATGCCGAGAATATAGGGATCGGCGAGCGGATTGCGCAGCAGCGATTGCAGCACGGCGCCGGAGAGCGCAAGCGCCGCCCCGCAGGAAGCGGCCACGACCGCCCGGCTCAGTCGGTAGCTCCAGATGATGCCCTCGTCGATCGGGGCCAGCGGATAGCCGGCGTTCCACAGCCGATTCGCGACTGTCTGCGCAACCGTCCTGAACGGGATCGCCGTTTCGCCGATCGCAGCGCCCATCCAGAGTGCCGCGAACAGGATCACGAGCGCGGCGATGGCCGCGCCGACGCGTCCCGTCCCCGTTCGCCCGGCCAGGGTCAGCACGCGGCTCACTTGCCGAACCCACCCTTGGAAGCCGGCCCAGCCTTGGGCGCAAGTCCGGCCTCGGCGATGGCATCCGCCAGCGCTTCGATTCCTTCGATCGTGCGGATCGTCGGGTTCATCGCCTGCGCATCCATGTCGAACACATAGCCTTTGGCGACTGCCGGCATGAGGCTCGCCACGGGATCGGTCTTCAGGAATTCGAGTTTGGCGTCGAGGCTGTCGAGCGGGTAGCGTCGACGCTCCATGGAACCGGCAACGATCATGGTCGGCTCGGCCTTGGCGATGGTTTCCCAGCCGACCGTCGGCCATTCGTCTTCTGTGTCGATGATGTTTTCGATGCCGAGCGCCGCCATGATGTAGCCGGGTGCGCCGTTCCTGCCGGCGACATAGGGGTCGGCATCGGCAGCGCTGGAGAACCAGAAGACCGCCGAGAGTTTGCCCCCGGCCGAGGCGACCTTGGCGCGCGCCGCCTCTTCTCGGCTTTTCAGCTCGGCCACGACCTTCTCGCCCTTGTCCTGAACATCGTAAATCTGCGCCAGCTCGCGAATTTCCCGATAGACGAGATCCATGGTGAAGACCTGCCGGCGCACGCCGTCGCTCGCCGCCGAATTCTCCTTGCCGGTGCAATCCGAAGGCGATGTGTAGACCGGAATGCCGAGCTCCTCGAACTGCTCCGGCCGCGCAACCACGCCTTCCGGGCCGACCTGCCACTGAAATTGCACCGCCACCATGTCCGGTTTCTTGGCAAGCACGCTTTCGAAGCTCGGATCGTTGTCTGCCAGGCGCTCGACCTTGGCGTTGACCTCCTCGTAACCTTCAAGGACGGGGCCGACCCAGAGGGCGGTGCCGGCGACCTTGTCCGCAAGGCCGAGCAGATAGAGGATCTCGGTGCTGCTCTGGCCGATCGAGACGGTGCGCGTCGGCGTCTTGTCGAAGGTGATCTGCCGTCCGCAGTTCTCGAGTGTCAACGGATAGATCGTCTCGGCAGCGAAGGCGGGACGTTCAAGAGCCGCTGCGCCTGCGGAAAAGGTGATGAGACCCGCAATGAGCGGTCGTTTCCAAAAGCTGTTCATGAATAGTCCCCGAATGTGAGGCCGCTATACGGCCGTGATCGTCAGTCTGCCGATCGGGTTCGATCGGACGTGTGACGGCTGGATCTCGGGGAAACTGACGAAAGCGTGCGCCGCAAGGCGCGAAAGATGGTCATGGCTTGCTCCTGTTCCGGGCATCCCCGCCCGTGACGTTGGATCTGATTTGACGGCAGGTCTCCTGGCTCGCGGACAGAAATCGCTCATCTGCCTTCCCGCGCAACGCGCAGTGGCTGGCGCCTGGGCGCCACGAGGATGAACGACGATCCGCTTACAGTTGCGGGGGCAGCCACGGTTTTGGTCCCTTTTGGGTCGTCCGCACCGTGTTCCCTATTAATCCCCTCCACCTCACGGGTAGGGGAACCGTCAGGCTCAGTTAATTTAGAATGCAGCCTCCGGTCAAGGTGAAACGCGACGCCGCTGCATAGGGGTTCAATATGTTATGTTATTACGCTCGTCAACAAAAAGTTATGTAATAACATTTCATAAGCGCGCCGGACTTTTCCGATGAGCCTTCAACCGGTGCCGCCAGATCGGCATCGGCCATTATGGCTTTGGGCCATCGCATGGCCGCAGGACGATTGGTTCCCGGCTTTGCGCCGCGAGTTCGCGGCAGCCGCCGGCGTCGCAAAGCGTCCAGCCGGAGACGGTCGCTCCGGAGGCGGCCAGGACCAGCTCGGGAAGCGGCGGCAGGTCGGGCGTCCAGACCCACCAGCGGCCCTGGCGACGGGCATTGTCTCCCGGCTCCATTCCCGCACCCGAACCCTGCACGCGCGCCTCCTCGAGAACGAGACCCTCGGCCGTGACGGCCCAACGCTCCTGCCATTCGGTCTTCTCGACCGAATGGGTCCAGCCGAGGGTGAAGACACCCGCAGCAACGGCGACAGCCTTGCCGCCGATGATGCAGGCAAGCGCGCTCATGCCGGTTTCGCCGTCTGCCGGCCAGCCTGGCGGGCGCGCCGCCAGATCACGAAGGCGAAGAGCGCGGAGAGTGCAAAGCCGAGTTCATCGGTGATCGGCAGCGCCGCCAGCAACGTGAAGGCGGCCGCGGCCGCGAGCACCCGCTCGAAAACCCCGAGCCGGACTGCGGCGAAGCCCACCACGGCGGCACCCCAGAGCGCGATCGCCAGACCGGTCTTGACGACGATATAGGCGACGGCAGCCGGATAGCCCACCGATGCGGCCATCGCGCCGCCATCCTGCAGCATCAGCGCCGGCGAATAAACGGCCATGAACGGGATGACGAAACCGGCCGCCGCCACCTTGATCGCCTGGATCGAGATCTTCAGCCCGCTTTCCCGCGCGATCGGTGCTGCCGCGAAGCAGGCAAGCGCCACCGGTGGCGTCAGATCGGCAAGAATCCCGAAATAGAAGACGAACATGTGGCTGACGATAAGCGGTACCCCGAGTTCCAGAAGCGCGGGCCCGGCGATCGACGAGGTGATGATGTAGTTCGGGATCGTCGGTATGCCCATGCCGAGCACGAGGCAGGTGACCATGGTCAGAAGCAGCGACAGAAACAGGCTTTTGCCTCCGACTGAGACGATGAACTGGCCGAAGGTATTGGCCGCTCCGGTCAGCGTCATCGTACCGATGATCACGCCGACGAGCGCGCAGGCGATCGCCACCGGAAGGGCCGTCTTGGCCCCTTCGGCAAGGGCGTCGCGACATATCACCAGGGTCTCCCGGCCGCCTTTCAGCAAGGCGTTGGCGGCAATCAGCAGCGCCAGCGCTGCGACGATCACGCCGATGCCGAACTGGAAGAAGGCGGCCGCCACGAGGCCGAGGCCGACCCAGAAGATGATGCGTATGACACCGGCGGGAAGGCCGAGCGCGAGCGAACTGCCCAGGATCAGAAGGCCGGTGAAGGCCAGGCCGACCGTACCGGCAAAAAGCGGCGTATAGCCGGAGAACAGCAGCCAGACGAGCGCGGCGAGCGGCAGGATCAGATGCCATTGTTCGAGGATTGCCGCCTTGGCCGAAGGCAGCTGGTCCTTGGGCAGGCCGAGCAGCCCGTACTTGCCGGCTTCGAGATGGACCATCCAGAAGGCGGAAGCGAAATAGAGGATCGCCGGTATGACCGCCGCCTTGACGATCTCGTAATATTCGACGCCGAGCGTCTCGGCCATGATGAAGGCGACCGCGCCCATGACAGGCGGCATGATCTGCCCGCCCATCGAGGCCGTTGCCTCGACGCCGCCTGCAAAGGCCGCTCGATAGCCGAACTTTTTCATCAGCGGGATGGTGAACTGCCCGGTCGTGACCACATTCGCGACGCCGGAACCCGAAATGGTGCCCATCAGGCCCGAAGAAATGATCGCGACCTTCGCGGGTCCGCCGCGCCTGTCGCCGACGAAACTCAACGAGACATCGTTGAAGAGCCGGATCATGCCGGCTTTTTCGAGGAAGGCGCCAAACAGGATGAAAAGGAAAATATAGGTCGAGGAGACGAAGGTCGGGATGCCGTAGATGCCTTCCGTGCCATAGGCCATATGGTCGATCACCTGCGAAAAGTCGTAGCCGCGGTGATCGAACGGCGGCGGCAGATACTCACCCAAAAGGCAATAGGCCAGGAACACGCCGGAAATGATCGGCAGAGCCGGCCCCATCAGCGCCCAGGCTGCGGCAAAGACGACGGCGAGCGCGACGACCCCGAAGACGATGTCGCGCGGCAGTGGATCGCCGGCACGCACCAAGAGTTCCGCATATTCGTAACACTGGTAAAAGGCGACCGCCGCGCCAAGGAAAGCAAGACTCCAGGCGATGATTTTTGCAACCGTGCCGTGGCCTGCGAGCGTCGCCAACAGGGGAAAGACGAGAACCGTGACAAAGCCGACATGCACCACGCGCACGATCTGGCTCGCGAAATCGACGAGATGCGCCGCGGTGGCGATCTGGAACACTGAAAAGGCAAGCGCGATGGCAAACAGGATCCGTCCGTCCCATGTCGCCGGAAACGCCCGGGTCAACGCGTCGTGCCGGTGCAGTTCGGCCGACGCAGTTGCGCTTTGTTCATTGGTATTGTGGATCATGATTCCTCCCCTGAATTCCTGAAGCCCGTCGCATTCAACCGAATTCCGCGACGCGCTTCAGGGTGTCTGCCTGTCGCTTTGAAACCGCTTTACGGTTTCGGGCGACATGGGTCAGAGCAGACCCTTTTCCTTGTAGTAACGCTCCGCCCCCGGATGCAGAGGAATAGGCATTCCCTTGAGCGCATCCTCGATGCGGATATTCTCCGCCGCCTTGTGAGCCGCCGTCAGGGCGGGGATGTTCTCGAAGAGCTGCTTCGTCATCTGATAGGCGGTTTCGTCGGAAACCTCCGAATGGGTGACGAGAAAGTTGACGACGGCGACCGTCTGCACATCGCTGTCCTGCCCCTGGTAGGTGCCGGCGGGGACGGTCGCGGCGATGTAGGGCGCGCCGAGCTTGGTGGCGATCTCTTCGGGGACTGCGACCATCTGCACGTCGAGCGACGTCGCCAGATCCTTGAACGAAGAGACGCCGAGGCCGGCCGACTGCAGCGTCGCATCGAGCTGCCGGTTCTTCATCAGCTCCACCGATTCGGCGAAGGGCAGGTATTCGGTCTTGCCGAGGTCGTCATAACTCATGCCTGCGGCGCCGAGGATCGCCCTGGCATTCAATTCCGTGCCCGACTTCGGTGCGCCGACGGAAAGGCTCTTGCCCTTGAGATCGGCGACGGTCTTGATGCCCGACTCCTTCGACGCCATGATCTGGATATAGTTCGGATAGATGGCGGCGATACCGCGCAGCTTGTCGAGCGGTGCCTTGAAACCGGCATCCGTATTGCCTTCCCAGGCAAGCTTGACCGAATCGCCGAGCGAAAAGGCGATCTCGCCGCGCCCCTGCTGCAAGAGGTTGAGGTTCTCGACCGAAGCCTTGGTCGCCTGCACCTGCGTGCGTACGCCCTCGATCTCATCGCCATATATCTTCGAAAGCGCGACGCCGAGCGGGTAGTACACCCCGGAAGTGCCGCCAGTCAGGACGTTGATGAACTCGGCTGCGCCTGTCGAAGCCGCGGAAAGGGCGAGGGACGCACTTGCGATCGCCGCGATGGCGGCGCGTTTCAATGTTCGATTCACAGAGATTCCTCCCAATCATTCAAATCTGGCGCGGAAGACCGTTCCTCCGGAAAGGGGCCGCGGCGTTACACTAGCAAGAGATCGGCTAACTCTAAATGATTGATTTTGTGGAAGCGCAATCGACAACTTCGCCGATGCAGGCGGATCTTGCCGGTGCCCCGCAGCAATCGGCGACAATCCGCCTTCCGCTGGCTTCGGACAAATTCCTGCGCAAGCGCCGCGCGTCCGGCGACGCGCGGCGCTTGGCGTTTAGGTAGGATTTCAGCGGCGGCAGCTATCGGCCGCGCGTCCCCTTGCAGCGGCGGCGATATTCGACCGAGCCGCTCCTCTCGTCAGGCCGTGTTTGCGTTGGAATGTCAGGCTCCAACCGTCTCCCCTGGCCTGCCAGCCTCCGGCGGCCGATTCCGAGCGGCCAACCGTGGCGTCCCGTCTTGCGGAGCGCGCCTTCAATCTAGATGCAATTTCTGCAGGGTCGATCAGGATCACCAGCATGAAGCCGATCGGCGCGAGCACGTATGGGGGAATGCCTGTCGGTACGCTCGCGAAAACGGCGATCGACACGGCCACGATAATGCAGATCAGGTTCGTCAACGGGTGGGTGAGCGTCCTGAAACAGGTTTCAGAGACAGTGTTGTTCCGTCCGTAGTTCGACAATGCCATGGGAGAGATCCATCGTTGAGTTGTTCCCCTGCCGAGATCACGATGACTTTAGGCCCCGTCGACCCAAAATCATGGAACGTGATCGTGCAAGGAGCCAGAGCAGACATGGCGGCGGCAGACCGCACACTGTTCCGCTCCGGGCTCCCGCGGCGCGAATGCTGCAATATGTACCCTGAGACTCAGCTGGCAACGGGCCTAGGACCTTTGCCCTTAGGGGGTCGGACCAAGGTCCTATAGATGGGCGCGGATGGCACTCTAGCTTCCTGGCTTCCCACCTATACAAGGACCTAGATCTTTTCAGCGACACTTCAGGCGGGGCCTCGCCGCTTTGCGGGGTCCCGCTTGCGTCGTCAACCGAGGGCGGGCGGGGAATAGTTTCGCAGACATGCGAGTGCCCGCGCAGGGGATGACGCGGGCACTGCAACAGGTTGGGGTCCTGAATGTCGCTGGGGGACAGAAGCGACACCTGTTAATTCTTCAGACGAAAATTTGTTCCGCAGCCGCGGGCGCGAAAGAAGCGACGCCGGCACGCCGCCGTCCTGCGCGCAGACTATCCGGCAGCCGCTACGGCGAAACGGTGCCGGTAGTCGCCCGGCGACAGCCCGACGATGCGATGGAACAGCTTGCGGAAAGCCGCAGCATCCTCATAGCCGACGGTCCAGGCAATCTGTTCGACCGAGCGTTTGGTGAACTCCAGGAGCTCACGCGCCTTGCCGACGCGCAGATGCTGCGCATATTCGATCGGCTTCATACCGGTCGCCGCCTTGAAACGGCGCAGGAACGTGCGCTCCTCCATCGCCACCACTTTGGCCATCTCCGCGACGCTGACGGCGCGGGCCTCGCGCGCCTGCAGCCAATGCTGCACCTTGAGGATCGCCTCGTCACCGTGATTGAGACGCGGCGAAAAGCTGGAATAGTGCCGCTGCTCGCGTCCGGCCGGATCGATGAGCAGGAAGCGCCCGGTCTCGACCGTCACCGTCGGACCGAACAGGCGGTCCACGAGGCGCATGCCGAGGTCCGTCCACGCCATGAGGCCGCCGGCTGTGATGAGGTCCCCGTCCTCGATGACGATCTTGTCCGGATCGAGCCGGACGTCGGGGAAACGATCGCGGAAGGCATTGGCGAACAGCCAGTGCGTCGTCGCCGGGCGACCCTTGAGCAGGCCCGTCGCCGCAAGCACGAAAGTCCCGCCGCAAGTCGATGCCAGCGTCGCCCCCTGGGCATGCCGGTCGAGCAGCCAGCGCGCATAGGGCGCTGCCTCCTCTGCTTCCATCGGTCCCGTCAGCCGGCCTGGGACAAGCAGGATCTCCGGCGCCTGCCGGGACCCGAGTTCGGGATGGGTGTCGAAACATCGTGCAAGACAGTCGTCGTCCTGAAGCCGCCAATGACTGACTCGCGCCACCGGTCCGCCGCGCTCGGCGGAGAATTGACCGGCTATGCCGATGAGATCCGTCATGCCGTGGACCATCGCCATCTGGCAACCCGGATAAAGCATGAGGCCGATCTCGGCTCTCGCTGGCAGTGCTCGTCCATTCGCCATGTCGCCCCTCTTTGTCGGTTTCGGCCCGCCTAATGTCCGATCCGCCAATCCCGATCATTTCGCAATCGGCCTAAATCTTCAAGCACGGGGCGCGGCAAGTACGGCACCCCACCCGGCAGTCTTCCAACCGGCTGAAAGGATGAAGAAAATGGCTACGATCACCACCAGGGACGGCACCCGCATCTTCTACAAGGACTGGGGCTCGCGCAATGCTCAACCCATCCTCTTCTCCCATGGCTGGCCGCTCACGGCCGACGTATGGGATGCGCAGATGGTCTTCTTTGCAAACAAGGGCTACCGCGTCATCGCCCACGACCGCCGCAGCCACGGCCGCTCGGACCAGGTGTGGGACAACAACACCATGGACCAGTACGCCGACGACCTTGCCGAACTGATCGAGGCGCTGGACTTGCGGAACGTGATCCTTGTCGGGCATTCGACAGGCGGCGGCGAGGTTACCCGCTACGTCGGCCGGCACGCCACCGGGCGCGTGGCGAAGGTGGCGCTGATCGGCGCGGTGCCGCCGCTCATGCTGAAAACCGAGGCCAACCCCGGCGGCCTGCCGATCGACGTCTTCGATGGCATTCGCAAGGGCACCTACGACGACCGCTCGCAATTCTTCAGGGATCTGACGATCCCCTTTTACGGCTACAACCGCGAGGGTGCCGTCATCTCGGAGGGAATCCGCGAGAGCTTCTGGCTGCAGGGCATGAAGGGCGGCCTCAAGGGCCAGCTCGACAGCATCCGCGCCTTCTCGGAAAGCGACTTCAATGCCGACCTGGCGAAGTTCGACAAGCCGACCCTGGTCCTCCACGGCGACGACGACCAGATCGTGCCGATCGGCGCCTCGGCGCTTTCGACCGTCAAGATCGTCAAACATGCCGTGCTGAAGGTTTACGAGGGTGCCGACCATGGCCTGACGCAGACCTATCAGGACCGCTTCAACGCCGACCTGCTCGAATTCATCGAAGCTTGATTTCAACGCCGGCGGGGCGGCGGCGGTGCCGTCGCCCTCCCCCCAGCTTCGTCCCCCTGCCTCCAGGAGATGCGCCATGATCCCCGGAATGTCCATCGAGACCCTTCTCGCCGTGCACGTCGCCGTCAGTCTGATCGGAATCGGAACCGGCCTCGTCGCCCTGCCGGCGCTCGCCGCCGGCCGCTGGCTCGGCCATTGGCACGCAGTTTTCCTCGTCACCACCGCGGCCACCAGCATCACCGGCTTCCTCTTTCCCTTCAGCGGGATCACGCCCGCACTGGTGGTCGGAGCGATTTCCGTCCTCACCCTCGTCATCGCCTTTGCCGCGCTTTATGCCTTGACGCTCCGCGGCTGGGCGCGGCCGGCCTATGTGGTGAGCGCGACATTCGCGCTCTATCTCAACCTCTTCGTTCTTGTCGTGCAGAGCTTCCTCAAGGTTCCGGTGCTGCAGCCGCTGGCGCCGACGCAAACCGAGGCGCCCTTCGTCGCTGCGCAAGCCCTGTTGCTGACGGCAGGCATGGTGCTCGGCGCAACTGCGGTCATCGGGTCGCGACGGGCGGCATTGCCGCTGCCCGTGCGCCCGAGATCCAGGAAAAGTGCGTAGCGGTTTTCCGTCGGCAGGCGTAGTTTCAGTTGGAGCGTTCGGTGTTTCAAGGAAACGCTGAACGCTCCAGGCCGGGGATGACCCAACAGGCGCCGTATCGATACGGCGCGCTTCGTGCTGTCGGTCAATGCTCGTTGGCCGGCGCTCCGTGAGCGGTGACGATCGCCTGGGCTTCCTTGCCGTAGAGTTCCTCGAAATGATCGAAACTCTTGGAAAAATAGCCGATGCCCTGGGTGGCGGATCTGAGCGAGCGCGCCAGGTCGTCGAGCGCGCTGCCGGGTAGAAGGGCGCGGAAGATATCCCAGCCTTTCGCCGCTTCGTCCCGATCGAAGCCCAGCACCTGGCCCTTCAACGAGGCAACGATCGGCACGAGACTGCCCGAATAGACCGACGGGACATGGATTTCGACGCGAAAGACCGGCTGCATCAGGACGGAGGCGGCCTGCGACAGCGCCTGCCGGACGCCAAGCTTGCCGGCCGTGCGGAACGCATATTCCGAGCTGTCGACCGAATGGTGCTGGCCGTCGGTGAGCAGCACGCCGACATCGATGACCTTGAAGCCGAGGGGTCCCTTCTCCATCGCCTCGCGTGCGCCCGCCTCGACCGCAGGGATGTAATTGCGCGGCACGGCACCGCCCTTGACCGTCTCGGCAAAGGAAAATCCGTCGCCTCGCCCGTTCGGATGGACGCTGAGCTTCACATCCGCGAATTGCCCGGCCCCGCCGGTCTGCTTGCGATGGCGGTAATGAACGTCCGAGGACTTCGAAACGGTCTCCCGGTAGATCGGGCTCGGGGGCCGGTCGCTCACCTCGACATGGAAGACGTCCGACAACGTCCTGCAGACTTCGCGCAGATGCACCGGGCCTTGGGCGCAAACGAGCTGCGCCCCTGTCCCCTCCTCCTGCATCACCTTCAGGCCGCGATCTGTCTCGGCGAGTTTCGCAAGGGTCTCGGAAAGCTTGGTCTCGTCGCGTTCGCTCGCCGGCACCAGTATCCGCTCGAGCATGGGGTTCGGGGGGGTCGTCCAGTCGGGCGGAGCGAGGGCCGCGCCGGCCGTCAACAGCGAGGGGACCGGCAGGTGGTCGGATTTGACCGCTCCGAAGAGCTGGCCCGCCTCGGTCACGCCCGAACCGATGGGCCGGCCGCTTGCGGGATCCTGCAGAGCGCCGAGACTTCCGCCGCCGAGCGTCGCCCCCTGCTTCACTCCGTTCTGGAGAGCGCGGGCAAGAACCGTCTTGCCGACGCTCTGGCGATAATGGGCATGGAAACTGACTGCGAGGAGCGTCGCCTCGTCGACGCCGGCACCCGCGGCAAGGCGTTTTCTCAGCGCCTCAGCGCGCGGCGCCTCGTGGCGGAGCGCCTTCATCAGCCGCATCAGGCCGTTGCCGTGGCCGGCGGAGCCGAGGAGCACCGGAATGATCCTGTTTTCGTTCAGAACCCGTGTCGAGATCGAATAGATCGCGTCGCTGGTCGGCTCGCGGTCCTCGATGAGCTCTTCCAGCAGCCAATCGTCGAATTCCGAAAGGTGCTCGAGAAGCTCCGCGCGTGCCTCGTGTTCGCGCTCCACCGCGCTTTCGGGGATCTCGAAGAGAGAGGACGGCTGTCCCTCGCGATAGCGCCAGGCCCGCTCCGAAATCAGATCGCAGCTGCCGATGATCCTGTCGCCGTCGCGGATGGGAATCTGCCGCAGGATGAGCGGGCGGCTGCAGAAATCCTGCAGGGCGGCGACGATGTCCCTTATGCGCCCTCGCGGCTCGTCCATGCGGTTGATGAAGAGGATGCAAGGCGTGCCGGACGCCTCGATCATGCGCAAGTAAGGGGCGGCGAGAACCGCCTCGTCCAGTATCGGCGAAACACAGAGAACACATGCGTCGCTCGCGAGCAGCGCATGCTGCGCATGCGCCAGGGCCTCATTATTGCCGGGAACGTCGAGCGCGCACCAGGCCTCGCCGCCGAATTCGAATTCGGTGAGGCCCAGTCCATATGGCGTAACTGATTTTTTCGGCTCGCCTCCCAGCGAGCCCACCCTCTCCACGAGCGTGGATTTTCCGATCTGCGAAGGACCGAGTACAGTAAAGCAGCGCATCGGCGTTCCTCCCTCTGCCAGGATGACACTGCAGACAGGATGCCCTTCGACGAGCCAAAGCGCCAGAGATTGGTGCTTTTTCTTGCAAAAATTGCGCGTTAGCAGGAATTGACGCGGTCTATGCGGGCGCGCTCGGCGCGAACTCCGCAATGAGCTCGTGGCGATCTCCGGGATAGGTGAGCAGCACGCTGGTGACCGGTACGCCGCCGCTCCAGGTCCGTCGCTCGATGACGAGACAGGCCGCGCCGACCGCCACTTCGAGCGCCTGGGCCGTCGGGCGGCTCGCCGCGACGGCCCTGATGCGATGTTCCGCGGTGCTCCAGGGCACCTTACCGAGCAGCCACGAGCCCGGGGCAGCGGTCTCGAAGGTCTCGATCTCGGCTTCCGGCACCGCCGAAAGATTGATCAACCGCTCCTCGAGGCAGAAAACCCGGCCGCCGGCAAAATGGCGGCAGGTGACATCGAGAAGCCGCGACGAGAGAGGCAGATCGATGCGCCCCTCATCGCCGGCACGCATCTTGCGCACCGCTCGCTCGCCGAGGCGGTAGGCGTAGTCGAGCCCGAGGGACTGCACCTCCCGCTTGACGTCGTGAATCTCCATCACCGCGGATTGGACCTGCGGAAAGCTGACATAGCTTCCGGACTTGCGCCGCCGCTCGATCAGTCCCCGCTTCACGAGTTCGCTCAGGGCCTTGTTCACGGTCATTCGCGAACAGCCGTATTGCTCCGTGAGTTCGTGCTCGAAAGGAATGCGGTACCCCGGCGGCCAGTCGCCGGAAAGAATGTGGCCCTCAACCTCGCTCAGAATTTTCTGATGCAGCGACAGAGGCTGTTCCTGACGTTTTTCTTCGGTGTAGGCACGATTGCTGGAAATGGCGGGACCCTCGCTCGTAAACGACCCCGTACCTTACCCATTTCGCGCCAAGACGACAGCCCTCCCGCATGTTTCCCGACGCATCGTCGCTTCAAGAGAAGGACTTGCGGCAGAGGCGTTTCAATAGAAGAGGTGCCACGGCGCCAGGAAGGCTCGAGCCCACTCCCGATCCCCTTCGCCGTCACCCGGCGCGTTCTCCCGGTCGGGACGGTCGTTCGCCGGCTCCTTGCTGGCCGCGGGTTTGCGGGCCACGCCGGTGCGCCGGGGTGGGACGAGGTAGCCGAGGGTCATTCCGCCGAGATAGAACATGCCTTATCCTTCTCTTATCCGACCTGCCGCGCTCGATCCTGTCACAATCCGGTCCGCTGTCAATAGTCTACTAAAATTATGATCTATAGCGGCCCCGTGGCGATTGCACCGTCAGGAGGAGATTTGCGCGACCGCTCGGATACGCGACGTTTCGCCAATGCAAATGTCGGCCGGATCGGTCCGGCTGGGCTGCCGGCGAGTTGTCCGCGGACAACCAATGAACTGCCGGATGACAAAACTGCAGCGCTCCGGCAGCACAACCGAGCTTTTTGTTAAGCGTTTGTAAAATGGCAACGAATCGGCGCATAGTATAACTGCGCAGATCAGCTCCCATCGGGGAATTTTGCGCAGTTTTTGGAGAATAGGAATGTTGCAACAGAGAATCCAGAGTCTTGAGGAGCAGGAGCATCTGCCGTCGCTCTTGTCTGCCGACGCTCAGGAACTCGCACACCAGTTGCAGGAGCATCAGAAGAAGATCTTTTCTCCGTCCGCGCAAAAGACGATGCGGCTCTTCAGTCCGGCAGAGGCAGCGGCCTTCATCGGAATCGGCGAAGGCTATCTGCGCCAGATCGCCTCAGAAGGCCATGGCCCGCAGCCGCTGTCAAACGGCCGCCGCATGTATGCGATGGAGGACATCGACCGTATCCGCCGAGTCCTCGACGAAGGCAGCAAGACCGGAAAATATATTCCGCATCGCCGACCAGGCGAGAAGCTGCAGGTCATCTCCGTCATGAATTTCAAAGGCGGTTCAGGCAAGACGACGACATCCGCTCACCTCGCGCAGTATCTCGCCTTGCGCGGCTATCGGGTCCTGGCGATCGATCTCGATCCGCAGGCCTCCCTCTCCGCCCTCTTCGGCCATCAGCCGGAACTTGACGTCGGCGAAGGGGAAACGCTCTACGGCGCCATACGCTACGAGGCCCCCCGGCCGGTCGCGGAGGTGGTTCGGTCGACCTATACCGCCAATCTTCACCTCATTCCGGGCAATCTCGAACTCATGGAATTCGAGCACGAGACTCCGAAGGCCATGATCGCGGGCTCCACCGAAACCATGTTCTTCGCGCGGATCGGCGAGGTGCTTTCCGAGATCGAGAGCTTCTACGACATCGTCGTCATCGACTGCCCGCCGCAGCTCGGCTTCCTGACCATGTCGGCGCTTTGCGCCGCGACCTCCGTGCTCATCACCGTGCACCCGCAGATGCTCGACGTCATGTCGATGTCCCAGTTCCTGTCGATGACGAGCGAGCTCATGGCCGTTGTCGAGAACGCCGGCGGGCGCACCAGCTATGACTGGATGCGCTATCTGGTCACGCGTTTCGAGCCGAACGACGGACCGCAGAGTCAGATGACCGGTTTCATGCGCGCGATCTTCGGTAACCGCATGCTGCAAAACGCGATGGTGAAATCGACTGCGATTTCCGACGCCGGCGTGACCAAGCAGACGCTCTATGAGGTGGAGCGCTCGCAATTCATACGCGGTACCTACGATCGGGCGATGGATTCGCTCTCCCTCGTCAATGCAGAGATCGAAGAGATGATCCGCAGGGTCTGGGGGAGGAAGTAACCGATGGCCCGCAAGAACCTGATCGGCATTTCCGACAGCCCCCTCGCCTCCGAAGACGGGGAGCGTCCGGCCGTGGGTCGTCCGATCGCGGGTCTTGCGCCCGCCCAGCGCTCCAATGCCCTCGTCGGCGGCATCACCAGATCCCTTTCGAACATCACCCAGAAGGTCGAACGAGCGGAGGAATTGGAGCGCCAGCTTGCCGAGGGGCACGCGATCGTCGAACTGGACCCGGAGCTGATCGATTCCTCTTTCATCATCGATAGGCTGGGTGTCGCCCCCGAGGTTCAGGCCATGCTGGTTCAGCAGATCCGGGACCACGGACAACAGGTTCCGATCCTCGTGCGGCCGCATCCGGCGGAGAGCGGCCGATATCAGGTCGCCTACGGCCACAGGCGGCTTGCGGCCTTGCGCGAGATCGGCACCAAGGTCAAGGCGGTCATCCGGAACCTGAACGACGAGCAGCTCGTCATTTCCCAGGGGCAGGAAAACAACGCCCGCACCGACCTCTCCTTCATAGAGCGAGCCTTATTCGCAACGCGTCTCGAAGATCGCGGCTTCTCGCGGGACACGATCATGTCGGCCCTCGGGGTGGACAAGGCGGCGCTCTCCAAGATGATCGCCGTCGTCCGCCGATTGCCGTTGGAAATCATCGAAGCCATCGGTGCCGCGCCGGGTTTCGGCAGGAGGCGATGGATCGAACTCGCCGATCTCATCGACCGCGATGACTGGCGTCCGAAGGCATTGGATTTCATCGATGCGCCCGAGTTCACGGCGCTGGAGAGCGATCAGCGTTTCGAAAAGCTGTTCGCCTTGCTGAGCTTCGCCAGGAAGCCCTCAAAGGCGGAAACCTGGATTGCTCCGGACAGGAGCCGCGCCGTGCGGATTCGTGAAACGGATGCGGAAACGACGCTGGCCTTCAGCAAGAAGGCGGCACCGGGCTTTGCAGAATTCGTGAGGAAGAGGCTTGAAGCGCTCTACCTCGAATATCAACGGGAAACAGGAGACTAAACAGAGCAAAAGAAAAAGGCTTCCGAACGACTAGCGCTGCGGAAACCCTTCTCTCGTGTAGCAACTAGAGAATCCCATTTCCGCGAATCAGTGTCAAGCATTTTTGACGTCGTTTCGGCGAACGAATTTCTTTTGCCTTGGAAAAGGTGAAGAAAATGGAACGTGGAAGTGTGACGACGCCCTTTGGGCGGCGGGCGATGACGCTTGGCATGCTCGCAAGTCAGATCGCCGCCGGCAACGTCCCGCCGGACCGGTCGGTGGACAAGTGGAAATTGTTTCGTTCTCTCTGTGAAGCGAAGACGGTGATCGGCGTGTCCGATCGTTCGCTTGCGGTGTTGAACGCCCTTTTGAGCTTCTACCCAGGAGCCGAGCTCTCGGGCGAAAATGGACTCGTCGTTTTCCCCTCCAATGCGCAGCTCTCGCTCCGAACCCACGGAATGGCGGGCACCACGCTCCGCCGGCATCTTGCATGCCTCGTGGAATCGGGTCTGATCCTGCGGCGCGACAGCCCGAATGGTAAACGTTACGCTCGAAGGAGCCGCAATGGTGCGGTAGGCGAAGCTTTCGGATTCGACCTCTCCCCACTCGTAGCCCGGGCCGATGAGTTCAAAACCGCCGCTGCCGATCTTGCCGCAGCCAAACAGTATCACCGTCAGATGCGCGAAAGGCTGAGCCTCTGCCGGCGCGACATCGCCAAGCTGCTCGAGCTCCTTCGTGAATCAGGCGTGCCAGCCGGCTGGGAGCAGCAGCAGCGGCGATATGAAGAATTGTCCGCGCCTCTCTCGCGCAAGGCATCGGTCAGCGACGTCGAGGCCCTGCACGACGCTATGGCGGAAATTCGCGCCGATCTGTCCAATCGATTGGAAAAACTACTTAATTCGGAAAAAATGGATGCCAATGATCGCCATAATGGGCAGCACATACAGAATTCACATCCAGACTCTCAATTTGAATTTGAACCTGGCTTGGGAAAAGGGTCGGGGAAATTTTCGGCAAGCGCCCGAAGCTGCAACGTGGATCCTGTAACACCGAAGGCGAAGCTCTCGGAGGTCTCGACCTATGTCGATGCGCAGACCCCTGTTAGCCCGGCGCCTCCATCTCTGCCGATCTCCCGTCTCGCCCGGGAAATTCCCCTGACCGTCCTCCTATCCGCTTGCCCGCAGATCACCGATTACGGACCACAGGGCCGTATAACGACCTGGAAGGAACTGCTGACCGCGGCAGTCGTCGTCAGGACCATGCTGAAGGTGAGCACGGATGCCTATGACGATGCATGCACGGTCCTCGGCCAGGAAAATGCTGCGACCGTCATCGCCTGTATCCTGGAGAGAGCCGATTGCATAAGTTCGCCCGGCGGCTATCTTCGGGTTCTTACCGCGAGAGCGCGGCGCCAGTCTTTCTCGGTTGCTCCGATGGTCGCTGCACTGAGGCGCGCGCGAGGGCCAAACGTGCCGCTTGCTGGTTGACGCCTCTCGCTCAGCGGACTCAGGCTTGCGACGCCGGCCACTGGCGGTTGCCTTGACGCTCCAGATAGGGGAAACTCGCCTCAGCTCGGGATTCGCATCCGTTTTGATTTGCCGCCTTGGTGTCTGTTTCTTAACAATTTTGCTTCTATCGTAAGGCATTGGCGAACAAGGCAATAAACCGGCAATGCGGAAGCTAAATCGTCAATAAGTTCCGTCACGCGGACGGGTCTCTTGCGGGGCTTTACCACAACGACGCGGCGAACCACCTCCCCTATTCTCCAATCGATCGAACGTCGTCCGGACGGCCAACCAATTTGGGAGCATCGGGACCGACGATATGCAAGTGTCCATCCCTGCTGCCGTTTCCCCAGTTGACAGCTGTCAACAATGCGAACTTTGCCGTCACTCGCGCCAGTGTTCCGCGACCCATGGGCTCGGGAGAATATAGTGCCGGAGGTAGCGGAACGCGCTCTTTTCTCTTCTGTCTGGAGAGAAGAGCCCGCGAATATGATCGATCGGCGTCGCCACCCGCCCCTTATATCCGAACTGCCCGTCTATCGCATGTTGCGGCAGCAGACCGCGCGGAAAAATAACCACGCGTGCATCCGCCGGCAGCTGTGGCGGCAGGAAGTAGTTCAAGGGGAATGGCCGCCGACAATCCTGGCGGAAATGTAGAACGAAACGCCGCGGGAAGAATTTCGCCCCTCCTGGCGCGTTGCGCGTCACGAAGCGTTGCTCGAATTCATATTCGTCCGCCACCTGTTGCGGGTCGGCGCGGAACTTCTCCTGCAATGGAACCAGCTTTCCGACAGGGAAGCGGAACAGCGATGTCTGCCCGAGACGCTCAAGCGGCGTCGTCTGATTGCGTGTCATCACGATATCGTTGGGACCGCCGATCTCGAAAAACGCGTCGAGTGATCCGACGACCACCAGATCGAGGTCGAGAAAGAGTACCGGTCCCTTGAGGCTGCCGAGTTCCGGGCCCCACAGGCGCGCCTTGGGCCAGATTCCCTTGGTATTCACCGGCATCTCGACATCGAGCGGTGGAAGGTCCTCGCAGAGTATTTCCGACCGAAGGCCTTCCCTATTGTCGGTAAAACAGGTGAAGGTGAAAGGCGGCGTGATGTTGCGGGCGACCATCGCGAAGAGGCGGTTCACGAAAGGTGCGCCGTATTTCG
Source organism: Sinorhizobium sp. KGO-5 (assembly GCF_036245905.1). NCBI lineage: Bacteria > Pseudomonadati > Pseudomonadota > Alphaproteobacteria > Hyphomicrobiales > Rhizobiaceae > Sinorhizobium > Sinorhizobium sp. KGO-5. Next base: position 892,571 of record NZ_BDIZ01000003.1, on the reverse strand, counting down.
TTCCCCAATTTATACAGATTACCTGCTTGACGCCGCCGGAAGCGGCGAGAATATCGGATACCATAGACGCTTGCCTTTTCCTTGTGTCTAACGGCGCATCCGCACAGCTGAGCCTTGCCGAGGGGCGACTTGCTCAGGTCCGGAACTCTCCCGCTGTGCAGACAGCCGTTACCTTCTGGAGTTCCGGGAGCCGTCGGGCGCCCCGAGATCAAGGGCGCTCCGCCATGCCGGCCTGGAGTTGACAGCTGTCAACTTCATCAAGTTGGTTGGCCTCAGGCCGGTCTTAAGATCAACGCCGCCGCCGCGCAAGCGTCCTTGTGGACGGCGTGCGGGGAACAGATGTGAGCGGAGCACAATAGGGGTGGAAAACCTTCGAATAGCTGTGCCGGAACGAAGGCACGTGTTACCTTCCGTTTCACCGCCAACGCTTTGCTTTCAAAATGAGATATGAGATCCCTGATCCGCTCGATCCGGCGCTGCTGCCGGTCCTGATTGCCGCCGAAGACGGGCTCGCCCGGCTCGACGAGCGGGCAGGGCGTCATGCCGTCGCCGAGGGCTTCCGGGAGCGCGGTCAGTTTTTCGACGCGGCGGCGGCCCTTTGGGTCGCCGGTGAACTGGTCCATGTCGAGGACCTGGTTCTACACGATTCGCATATGGACGCGCGCGCTCCGTCGCACGAGCTGACCATCGCGCACGCGGTTCTGAGGGCGCGGCGACGATTGGATTTGGCTGATGCCGACTGGGCCTTGTCGCCGCCCGGGCTGAGCGCGTTGCGCGGCGAGGCGGGTCCGGCAGTCAGGCATGACTCTCCCGACACTTCGGCTTTCCGGGACGAAGCGGATGCGCCCGACATGGCGGACGGTCCGATGGACAGCTCCCTTTCCGATGCATTCGCCGAGATCGATGCGGCGATCGCCCGGTCCGCGCGGCTGCTGGACATTCATGCTGGAAGCGCGGTCATGGCGGAACGGCCCGCAATCGAAACGCAGTCGCCGAGAGTAGAGCCGACGGGTCAACTCGGCCTGCTCTTCGATGACGACTGGGATGAGGCCGCCCGGCTCGACGCGTGGCGCGCCGTGCTGCCGGTTGCCGACCAACTGCCCGCCGCGCTTGGGGCTGCCGTTCTTTTCGATGCATGGGAGCGCATCGAGCCGTTGCGTCGGCAACACTGGCTCGGCTCGCTTCTGGTCGGCGCCTATCTTCGATTTCGCGGCAAGGTCGGTTCGCACGTGCTCGCCTATAATACCGGCCTGAAGACGATCCGCCACGAGCGTCGACGCTCAAAGGACCGGCTGACGCGTCTCACCGGTTTTCTGGAGGCGATGTCCGCGGCGGCCGAACTCGGCATGAAGGAACTCGACCGTCTGTCGCTCGCCAGGACGCAGATGGAAATGCGGATCAAAGACCGCCGATCGAACAGCAATCTCCCGGGCCTGATCGATCTCGTTCTGTCGCGGCCGATCGTCTCCGCACCCCTGATCGCGCGCCATCTCGGGGTCACGCCGCGCGGCGCCCTCAATCTTGTGCGCGAACTCGGGGTGCGCGAAATGACGGGCAGGGGGCGCTATCGCGGCTGGGGCGTGCTCTGAAAGAGCGAGGGGAAACGGCCGCTTCAGCTCCGCCGCAGATTGAGCTCGCTCGTCACCACGCGTTTTCCTGTCGCCGGATCCACGTCGACAGTACTGAGGCGCATTCCGTTCTCGCCGCGTTTCTGCACGATGAGCGTCGCCTTGCGATCGCCGTTGACTTCCCTTGCCCAGGTGACGCTGAGATTGATGGCGTTGCCGCGGCGGCTCCCGGACAAAGCGGACCGCCCGCCTCTCGGGCCGACATAGATGCCGGTATAGCGGGCGCCGTCGGATCGCAGATCCGCGCTGATCGAGCGTGACACCACGAGCAGACCGCGGCAGGTTCCTCTCATGGCGAGGGCGGTACCGGTCGCATCCGAGCTGAAATTGCACGAGACATTGATCGGTCTTCGGTCGATGCGAAGCAGCACCGTGCCGCCGCCGGCCCATCGGCCCTCCAGCGAATTGAGAAAGGCGGCCTCGTCGGCCGGGGCAGCGCTCGTCTCCAAGGGAAGTATCCCCCCGACGAGCACGAGCCCCGCAAGCACGAACCGGGATATCTTCCGCCGCATCATCGTCATAAGCCTCCCGTTCTGGAGCGGAGTGAGGAAAGGCACGCGGTCTTCCGCAGACGCTCGTGGAGCGACCGGTCCGAATGAAACCACGGATGCCTGCGAAGGTTCCGGCGGGCCGTTATCGCAACAGTATCACCGATCGGCCGCGGCGGGCAGACGCCGGATGACTCCAGAACGGCCGCCGGAGGTCAGGCAAATTTTCTTGCGCCGGCGACGCAGGCGACGATGGCGACCGTCGCGGCAAGCATGCCCCAGCTGACGGTTTCGCCGAGCAATGTCGAAGCCAGCGCAAGACCGAAGAAGGGCTGCAGCAATTGTAACTGGCCGACCGCCACGATCCCTCCCAGCGCCAGGCCGCGATACCAGAAGATGAAGCCGATGAGCATGCTGAAGACGGAGACGTATCCGAAGCCGAGCCAGGAAGCGGCGCTCAGGCCCGCAAGAGTCGACGGCATGGTGGCGAGCATCAGGGCCGTCATGATCGGAAGGGAGAGGACGAGGGCCCAGGAAATGACCTGCCAGCCGCCGAGCCTGCGCGACAGCTTCGCACCCTCCGCGTAACCGAGCCCGCAGGCGACGATGGCGGCGAGCATCAGGAGATCCCCGATCGGCGAGGCGGAAAAGCCCTGCCGTGCCGCGAAGCCGACGACGATCGCGCTGCCGAGGCCGGAGAACACCCAGAAGGTCGGGCGTGGACGCTCGCCGCCGCGAAGCACGCCGAAAATCGCCGTCGCAAGCGGCAGAAGGCCGATGAAGACGATGGAATGGGCGGAAGTCACGTGACGCAGCGCAAGCGCCGTCAGAAGCGGGAAACCGACGACGACGCCGAGCGAGATCACGGCCAGCGATGCGAGGTCTCCGCGGGCAGGCCGTCTTTCTCGGAACGCGAAGAGCAGGCAGAAGGCGAGAACTCCGGCGATGGTCGCCCGTGCCACGGTCAGGAAGATGGGGTCGAAGTCCATCACTGCGACGCGGGTCGCCGGCAACGAACCGCTGAAGATCACGACGCCGATCAAACCACTCATCCAGCCGCTTGCTGCCTTGTTCATACCTATGCTCCTTTTTCTCCGGTATCGGGCTGGATCGCTGGCCGTTCCAGAGACAGTAGGGTACAGTTGATAAGAACTGTCATGGAGAAAGGGCCAGTACGGATGCGGCTGAAAGCGACGAGTGCCGCTGGCGAAAGCCTGATCACCAGGGTGATAGACACGGTGAAGCACCGGATAGCGGCGCGGAGTTTGACGCCCGGCGCGAGGCTTCCGTCCATCCGTTCCTTCGCTTTGACGATGAAAGTCTCCAAGTCCACGGTGGTCGAGGCCTATGAGCGCCTTCAGGCCGAAGGTGTGATCCGCTCGCGGCCGGGCTCGGGCTTCTTCGTAGCGGCGCCGCTCGCGCCGCTCACGCTTGCCGAGATCGGCCCGCGCGTGGACCGGGCCGTCGATCCCCTGTGGATCTCGCGCCAGGCCCTTGAGCCGGGGGAGGGGGTACTCAGGCCCGGCTGCGGCTGGCTGCCGCCGCACTGGATGCCGGAGGAAGGACTACGGCGGGCGTTGCGGGGCATCGCCCGCGGCGGCGCCGCCACGCTCGTCGACTATGGTTCGCCACTCGGATTGCTGCCGCTGCGTCAGCTTCTGGCACGGCGCGTGGCGCAGCACGGCATAGAGGCGTCGCCCGATCAGATATTGCTCACCGAATCCGGCACGCAGGCGATCGATCTGCTTTGCCGGTTCCTGCTGAAGCCCGGGGATGCGGTGCTTGTCGACGATCCGTGCTATTTCAATTTCCACGCACTCCTCAGGGCGCATCAGGCAAAAATCGTCGGTGTTCCCTATACGCCCGGCGGGCCGGACATCGGCCGCTTCGCCGAAGCGCTCGCAGAACACAAGCCGCGGCTCTACATCACCAATTCCGCCATTCACAACCCGACCGGCGCAATGCTGTCGCCGCTCGTCGGCCATCGTCTGCTCAAGCTTGCGGAGCAGGCCGGGCTGACGATCATCGAGGACGATATCTTCGCCGATTTCGAAGAGACGCCGGCGCCGCGCCTTGCGGCTTTCGACGGGCTCGAAAGGGTGGTGCACATAGGCAGCTTCTCGAAAACGCTTTCGGCGGCGGTGCGCTGCGGCTTCATCGTGGCGCCTCGCGAATGGGTGGAGGCGTTGACCGACCTCAAGATCGCCACGTGCTTCGGCGCCGCCGGCTTCTCCTCCGAACTGGTGCTGACGCTCCTGAAAGACGGCAGCTATCGCAAGCACATTGAGACGGTGCGTCAGCGCCTGGCAGGCGCGATGGCCGAGACTGCCCGAAGACTCGCCCGGATCGGCATCACGCCCTGGATCGAGCCGCAGGCGGGCATGTTCCTCTGGTGCCGGCTGCCCGATGGCATCGATGCCGCCAAGCTCGCGAGGCAAGCGCTCGCCAGAGGCATCGTGCTCGCACCGGGCAATGTCTTCAGTCATACGCATACGGCCAGCGGTTTCTTGCGCTTCAATGTCGCCCAGTCGGAAGACGAGCGGCTTTTTCACGAGCTTGCAGCACTCCTGACCGCTGCGTAGATCACGATCATTCCAGGCTGCGTCTCGATCTCGTCGCGGATGCGCGTACGTGCCCGATGCAAAAGGGGTCCGCTGGTTCTCGGGAGTAAGGTCCAGGAGGCGGCAGGTTTCCGCAGCGTCTGCCCCTTCGACGTCGCGCATCACCAGGACCGCCTTCTGGGCTGGCGGCAAGCGATCGATCATCTGCCGCACATGCTCCCAGAGGTGGCGCCCGGCGACGATCCGCTCCGGCGTGAGACCATCGAAGGAGACCGGCGCCTCGCTCCAATGGCCGCTTTCGTCGAATCGGCTGCGCAGCGTCTGCTCCGGATCCCGCCCCGGGTCTTCCCCCTGTCCCAATGCGGCATAGCGGCTCTCGCGCTTCGCGTGGTTCTTCGCCTTGTTCAGGAGGATGGAAATGATCCAGGTGGAAAGGGCCGATCTGCCTTCGAAGGACCCCAGGTTGGCGATGACGGCGAGCCAGGTTTCCTGGGCGACTTCCTCCGCGACGGCCCGGTTCCTGACGATGCTGTCCGCCAGCCTGACCAAAGCACCGTGGTGCCGTGCAATCAGCTCACTCATCGCCTTCTGGTCTCCCCTGCGGAGGAGGCTCAGAAAATGCTCGTCTGTGCTGAACTTGACGGCGAACGCCGCCGCCGATAACCAGAATGTAAGCCCCATCACAACCGCCCCTTGCCCCGTGCCTCCTTGAATGACACGCTACACAAGCCGGTCGTCAAATGAAACCTGCGTGACCGGGCGCCTTCAGGCGGTCATCGCCCTGAAGTGGCCGAGCATCCGCGACGCGTCGGGTTCGAGCCCGGTGAACAGCCGAAACGCGCCGACCGCCTGGAACACCGCCATGCCGCCGCCGTCGAGCGTTTTGCAGCCACGCCGCCGGGCCTCCCCGAGAAGCGCCGTTTCCAGCGGAAAATAGACGATCTCGGCGACCCAATGGCTTCGCGAAAGAAGCTCCGCGTCGAGCGGCAATCCGGGATATTTCGTCATGCCGGTCGGCGTCGCGTGGATGAGGCCGGCGGCATTTCCCATTTCCGAGGGGAGGTCGGTGCCGGCCGCCACCTCGGCTTTCGGAAAGAGAGGGGATAGCATCCGGGCAAGCGCCTGCGCGCGGCCGGCCTCGCGGTCGAACACGACGAGCCGCTGCAAGCCGAGCGAGAGCGCGGCATAGGCCGTGGCGACGCCTGCTCCGCCGGCGCCGAGCTGCACAGCGCAGGAGAGGTCGGCATCCGGCAGGCCGCGCCGGAAGCCTTCGGCAAAACCCCACCAGTCCGTATTGTGGCCGTAGCGCCGTCCGCTTCTGAGGACCACCGTGTTGACGGCGCCGAGTTGCCGTGCCTCGGGGGCGAGCTCGTCGAGATAGGGAATGACCGCCTGCTTGCAGGGATGGGTGATATTGAGCCCGGCAACCTCCCGCCGCTCGGCGTCGGCGAGCAGGCGCGGCAGGTCCTTCTCGCTCGCCCCCAGCACGTTGAGATCGATCAGCTCATAATCGTAGCGAATGCCCTGCGCCGCACCTTCCGCCATGTGCATCGCCGGCGTCAGCGATGCCTGGATGCCCGCGCCGATCAGGCCCGCCTTCAAGGATCTTACAAGCGTTTCGGTCATGCATCGGGTTCCGGTTGTTTCGGTTTTCGGCTGCGGCCACGGCGCGCCGGCCCGTCCGGTTGCGGGCGGACCGGCATGACGATCACTGGCCGCGGGCGGTGCCGATTTCCTTGAAGAGCGCCTCGACCGTCTCCTGGCCGATATCGGCACTGAACTTCTCGATCATCGGCTTGACGGCATCGCGCAGCTTCTGCGTTTCCTCGGGGCTCAGTTCGCTGACCTCCATCCCCGTCTTGCGGATCTCTTCGAGTGCTGCGGCATCCTGCTCGCGCGAGACCTTGCGCTGGAAGTCGCGCGCTTCGACAGCTGCCTGTTGCAGTACGGCCTTCTCCTCGTCATTGAGGCCGTCCCAGAACTTCTTGCTGACGAGCACGATCTGCGGATTGTACTGATGACGGGTGAGCGTCATGTACTTCTGCACCTCGTAGAATTTTGCGTTGATGATGTTGGCGGAGGGATTCTCCTGGCCGTCGACCGTTCCCGTCTCGAGCGCGGTATAGAGCTCGGTATAGGGGAGCGGCACCGCATTGGCGCCGAGCGCGTTGAAAAGCTCGACCGGGATCGGCGACTGAATGGTGCGGATCTTCAGGCCCTTAATGTCTTCGAGCTTGGTCACCGGATGCCGGTTGTTGGTCAGGTTGCGGAAACCGAGCTCCCAATAGGCGAGGCCTACGAGCCCGGTGTCGGGCAGGCGTTCCATCAGGCCGGTGCCGAAGGGACCGTCCATCACCTTGTCCGCCTCCTCGCCGCTGTCGAACAGGAAGGGGAGATCGACCGCGCCGAACTCCTTGACGTTGCTCGCCAGAATGCCGGCGTTCAGCACCGTCATCTCGATGACGCCGCCCTGCAGCGCCGAAACGGTCTGCACGTCGCCGCCGAGCGTCCCACCGGGGAAGAGCTTCACCTCGATTTTGCCGCCGCTCTTCTCCTTCACGAGCTCGGCGAATTTCTCCATGCCGGTCACCTGCGGATGACCCTTGTTGTTCGCCGAGGCGAATTTGACCGTCTGATCGCGGATTTCCGCGAATGCCGGGCCCGCCGTCATGAGTGCCAGTGGCACGGCCAGGCCCAATGCCATTTTGGTCAGTCTGTCGAACATGTTTTCCTCCCAGGTTGGGCCGGTATCGTGCCGGCCTTGTTGACAGTCGAAAATCGCGCGTCAGCGTCCGAACCAGGAGACCGGAACGGTCACCAGTTCAGGGAACAGGACGAGCAGGAAAAGAACGACCAGCTCCGCGAAGAGGAAGGGCATCACGCCCTTCATCAGATTCTCCATCGAAAGCTTCGACACGCCGCAGATGACGTTCAGGACGGTACCGACCGGAGGGGTGATCAGGCCGATCGAGTTGTTGATGATGAAGAGCACGCCGAAATAGACCGGATCGATGCCAGCCTGCTTGATGACCGGCATCAGCACCGGCGTCATGATCAGGATCGTCGGCGTCATGTCCATCGCCGTGCCGACGATCACGATCAACACCATGATCGCGATAAGCAGAGCCGTCTGGTTGCCCATCAGGGGCTCGAGGAGTGCGGCGAGCGCGCCGGGAACGTCGGCAACGGTGATCAGCCAAGCCGAAACCGCCGCGCAGGCGACGAGGAACATCACCACGGCGCCGATCTTGGCGGCCGAGACGAAGACGTGGAAGAGTTGCGCCGGCGCCAGTTCGCGATAGACGACCATCGAAACGAAGAGCGAATAGACGGCGGCGATGACACCCGCCTCCGTCGGCGTGAAGACGCCGAACTTCAGACCGACGATGATGATGACGGGCAGGAAAAGCGCCCAGAGGCTGTCGACGAAGGCCCTGAGCCGCAGCCGACCGCTCTGCCGCGGCGGCAGTTCGAATTGCTCCTTGCGGGCGACGATCAGCCAGGTGATCGAAAGCGCCGCGGCGATCATCAGTCCCGGGAATATGCCGGCGAGGAAGAGTTTGGTGATGGAGACGCCGCCGACCACGCCGAAGAGGATGAAGCCGATCGAGGGCGGTATGATCGGGCCGATGATCGAGGCGGAGGCGATGAGCCCGCCGGCACGCGCCGGGTCGTGGCCGCTTTTCAGCATCATCGGCAGAAGCAGCGCGCCGAGTGCGGCCGCATCGGCGACCGCCGAACCGGAAAGACTGGAGAGAATGCAGGCCGCGAAGATCGCGACGAAGCCGAGCCCGCCGCGGATATGGCCGACCATGGCCATGGCCAATGCGACAATGCGACGGGAGAGGCCGCCCGTATTCATGACCTCGCCGGCAAGCAGGAAGAAGGGAACGGCCATCAGCGGGAAGCTGTCGGCACCGTTCAGCACGTTCTGCGCCACGATCTGGGCGTCGAAGAGGCCGAGATAGAGCATCAGCGCCACGCCGCTCAGGATGAGGGCGAAGGCGATCGGCACGCCGAGAGCCATGGGTCCGAGAAGGGCGCCGAGGAAGATGGATACGGTCATCGCCGCCTCCTCAATGCTTCGCCGAAAGCGGACCGATTGCGGGGGAAGAAATGTCGTCGAGTGCTGCTTTATCCTCGCTGTCGCGTACGAGATCGGTCGTGGTCACGTCGATGCGGCCGGTCGCGATCGCGAAGGCATCGGCGAGCAGGATCAGGAAGGCCGGAATGCCGAAGGCGAGGCCCGCTCCGTAGAAGAAGGCCATGGAGATGCCGGTCGCCGGCGCGCCGACATGGAGGTTGATCAGCGTCTGGGTCCAGCTGCCGCTGATCACCAGCCAGATTGCGAAGAGCATCAGCGCGTGGCCGCAGAGCACGGCCGCCTTCGCTGCGCGCGGCGGCAGGCGCTTGATGAGCGAGTCGACGCCGAGATGGCCATGCTCGCGCATGGCGACCACGGCGCCGAGAAAGGTGAGCCAGACGAAGAACATCCGCGACAGCTCCTCCGACACCGTTATTCCCTGGTTGAAGGCATAGCGCAGCACGACATTGCCGAAGACGAGGACGACCATGCCGGCAAGCAGCAGCGCGATCGTCACCTTTAACGCGAAGAAATAGAAATCGATGATGCGGCTCATCCGCTCCTCCCAAGCGACAGGCGAGCGACAGCGCAAGGTGCAGACCTGTCGCAGGCTTCTCCTCCCAACCAGGCGGTCGCCCGGAGCCTTCCACCACGCTCCTTCGTGGTGTTCGGCATGTCTCGTTGCAAAATGTACTAACTAGTTCGGAAAATCAATCCCGCGAGGTTGAAAGGGCTCGGCAAGGTGATATGTCTTGATCCATCGTTCGGGAGGTCCGTGGTTCGACCGCCGCCTCGCTTCGGCAATTGGATCGGTAAACGGCTTGAGGGAGAGCGGGGGAGCAGCGCGGTGAAAATGACGGAGCGGCAGGCAAACGGCAGGAAGAACGATCCGCAGCGGACGCAGGACGACATCCTCGAAGTCGCGACGGAGGAATTCTCCACCCATGGCCTCGCAGGCGCGCGCGTCGATCAGATCGCCGAGCGCACCCGCACGTCGAAGCGGATGATCTATTATTACTTCGGCAGCAAGGAAGCGCTCTATCTCGCCGTCCTCGAGCGGTCCTATCGCAAGATCCGCACGCTGGAGGCCGACCTGGAGCTTGCGAACCTGCCCCCGGAAGAGGCACTTCGCACGCTGATCGCGACGACCTTCGACCATGACGAGGCCAATCCGGACTTCGTCCGTCTGGTCAGCATCGAAAACATCCATCGCGCCGCCCACATGCTGCGCTCCGATGCGATCCGCGACCTCAACGTCTCGGTGATCCAGATGATCGACGCCATCATCGAGCGCGGCCTTGGCGACGGGACCTTCCGCCGCAAGGCCGACCCGATCGACGTGCACATGCTGATCAGCGCCTTCTGCTTCTTCCGCGTGTCGAACCGCTATACCTTCGGCACGATCTTCCGTCGGGACCTGTCGGAGCCCGAGACGATCGCGCGGCATCGCACGATGATCGCCGATGCCGTGGTGAGCTATCTGAAGGGCGACGAGCCCGGCGCGGCGCGTCGCTAGATCCTCTCCGATTTCATTTCTGCGACCAGCAGGGGAGCGAGGGCGAAAAGCATTCGCTTGTAGCGTTCTCGGGATTGACAGGCATGGCTTCGGTAATGTTATTACGTCGCTATCGAGTAATGTAATAACATAGCGACTTCGGGAAGATCCGCTGCGCGAGGACTTTTCGATAGCCCGGCCGTGCCGACGGATTGCGCGGACGAAAACTGTTTCAACACAAAGAAAGGACCCCCCATGATATTGTCTCTCACCCGGGCCCGCCTGATGGCAGCAGTGGCGACCGCTTTCGTCCTGGCCGCACCCGGCGCACGCGCGGATGATCATGAGACGAAGGAGGCGTGGCGCCTGTTCGTCGCCGATCACACGCAGCCGGTGGTACGCGCCATCGACTTTTCGGACGGCAAGGAACTGGGCCGCTACGACACCAAGGGATATGCAGCCCTGACGGTCAGCGCATCCGGTCAGACGGTCTTCGCCACGCAGTCGGAAGAGGACATCGTACACGTTATCAAGACCGGCATCGGGTTCTCGGATCATGGGGAGCATCGCGACCTGGAAGTCTCCGATGTGGCGCTTCTTCCGGTGGCGCTCGAGGGCAAGCGCCCCGCCCATGTGGTGCCGCATGACGATCACGCGATCATTTTCTACGATCGCGGCGGCAAGGCCGACATCGTCGATGAAGCCGCACTTCTCGAAGGCAAGGCGCAGGTCAGGACGATCGATACGACCAGGCCGCACCATGGTGTCGCCGTGAGCATGGGGCGCCATGTCCTCGTCTCGGTGCCGGACACGGAAATCGAGCCGAAGCCGGACGAACTGCCGCCGCGCGTCGGCGTGCGTGTGATCGACGAGAAGGGCGGGCAGATCGGCGAGATCAGCAAATGCACCGACCTGCATGGCGAGGCCACATCAGCCCGTCTCGTCGCCTTCGGCTGCAAGGAAGGGGTGCTCGTCGCCCGCCCCGGCGGTATCGACGGGCCGAAGCTCACTATGCTTCCCTACCCCTCGGATTTCCCGAAGGGTCACACCGGCACCCTGCTCGGAGGCAAGGCGATGCAGTTCTTCCTCGGCAATTACGGCGACGATAAAGTCGTGCTCATCGATCCGGACAGCAGCGAACCGTATCGGCTGATCACGCTGCCGACCCGGCGTGTCGACTTCCTCCTGGATCCTGCAATGCCGGCCAATGTCTACATCCTGACGGAAGACGGCGACCTTCATGTGCTGGACGTGATCAAGGGGGAAATCCTCCGCAAGGGCAGGGTCACCGAGCCATACAGCAAGGACGGCCATTGGCGTGATCCGCGCCCGCGCCTGGCGGCAGCCGACGGCCAGATCGTGATCACCGACCCGCGACACGCGCTCCTCCGGGTGATCGATGCAGAGACTCTTAAGGAGACCCGCACGATCCCCATCGAAGGTCAGCCCTTTGCGATCGTCGCCGTCGGCGGTTCCGGCGCCTCGCACTGATTTCGAGCGCTTTCACGTCGGGCTCAGTGCAGGTGCCTCAGCTTGTCGGGGTTCCTTACGACATAGATCGCAGCGACTTTGCCGCCCTCGATATCGAGGGCGGTGGTCTGGATTTCGCCGTCGGCTTCCATCGTGATGAAGCCGGGCAGCCCGTTGACGAAACCGATGCGCAGCAGTTTCGAGCCGTTCGCCCGAAAAAGCGCAGCCAGCTTCTCATGGACCTTCATAACGGCATCAAAGCCGACGATCGGCATGATCGCTGCCGAGCGCTTGCCGCCGCCGTCCGCATGGATGCTGACATCGGCCGCGAGCATCGCGCCGAACGCGTTCATGTCCCCGCTGCGCGAGGCCTTGAAGAAGGCCTCCGCAAGCTGGAGGCCGCGCTCCTTCTCGACGTGAAAGCGAGGCCTTGCCTCCCGGACATGCGAGCGTGCGCGGGCGGCAAGCTGCCGGCAGGCGGCGGCGTCGCGCTGGATGGTCGCCGCGACCTCCTCGAAACCTAGCCCGAACACGTCGTGCAACAGGAACGCTGCCCGCTCGAGAGGGGACAACCGCTCCAGCGCCAGCATCAGCGGCAATGTGACGTCTTCCTCTTCCTCCTCCTCCACGACGGGATCGGGAAGCCAAGGCCCCACATAGGTCTCGCGCTGGCGCCGAGCCGATTTCAGCTGATCGAGGCAGAGCCGGGTGACGGTGCGGCGCAGGAAGGCCTCCGGTTCGCGCACCGCGGCGCGGTCGGCCCCCATCCAGCGGATGAAGGTCTCCTGCACCATATCCTCGGCGTCGGCAACCGAGCCGAGCATGCGATAGGCGACGCGCATCAGCTTTGGACGCAGCGGGTCGAAACTCGCTGCCGCATCCGCTTGCGTAGCCTGTGTCATCAGGCGACCGCCTTCTCGGCGATTGTCTTTGCGGCTGCCGGTTCGACCCACAGGCCGAAGCCCACGGCGAGGCGGTTCCACCCGTTGATGACATTGATCATGAGTGTGAGCTTCACCTGCTCCTCCTGCGTGAACTCGGCCTTCAGCGCCTCATAGGCGCTGGCGTGATTGTGGCCCTCCGACAGCCGCGTCAAAGCTTCCGTCCAGGCGAGCGCAGCGCGCTCGCGGTCGGTATAGCACGGCGCCTCGCGCCATGCCGAGAGCAGGTAGATCCGCTGCTCGCTCTCGCCCTTGGCACGCGCCTCCGTCGTATGCATGTTGATGCAGTTTGCGCAACCGTTGATCTGCGAAGCGCGGATCTTGACGAGCTCGATAAGGCTCGACTCAAGGCTCGAAGCGACCGTGGTCGAGATGCTGAACCAGCTCTTCATCAGCGAAGGGGCGGCGGCAAAGGGATCAAGTCTGGCAGTCATGGTCGGTCTCCTTTTGTTGGTTCCGACACCATGACGAGACAGAGTCCGCCAGTGTGACATCGATGCGAATTTTTTTGTGCGTGGACCGAACTTTTACTGTTCCAGCGAACCGCCGGAGTTCCTCGTATCGTCCGCCCCGGGAGCCATCACGCCGATCCTGAAAGGTTCGAAGTGCTTCAGATTCCTAGTGACCAGGACCAGGTCATGGACTTTCGCGGTGCCGGCGATCAGCGCATCGGCCATGCCGGGACTGTGACCGGCCGCCACTGCGATTGCTTCCAGTTGGCCCGATATTGTGGAAACGGTCGTGTCTATCGACAGGATCCTGTCGTCGTAGGTCGACACAAGGCCGGAAAGCCAGAGCCGAAGACTTGCGCCTCTCGCCGTGGCTCCCTTCCGCTCGAGGAGGCCGACGCCCTTTTCGATTTCGTGAACTGTCACCACGGAGAGGAATATAGTGCCTTCCGCATCGGCCGCCTCCAGCCAGCGGATAAAACCCTTCGGCACTGCCGGCTTGGACGGCGAGAACATCGAAATGACGGTCGTGTCGAGGAGATAACCGCTCACAGATCGACATCCCGGGATGGTGAACTGTTGCGTTCGAACTCACCGCCGGGGAACTTCTGCAGATGCGAGGTCAGGCTGGGCCGGATCCTGTTTAGGGCCTTGCGTGCAATCTCCGCTGCCGCAAGCGGAACGAGCGCTGCGACGGGCTTTCCGTGGCGGGTGATCGTTACGAACTCGCCGGCGATCGCCTCGTCTACATAGGCCGACAGGCGGGCCTTCGCATCTTTAAGGCTCACGGTCGACATGATTTCATCCCAGGCATGTAGTCACAGGTGACTACATGAATGCGCCTGCGGGCGGAGGAATTCAAGGCTCGATCTCGGGCTCGGCCCCGCGGCAGCAAGACGACGACGAGGGCGGCAACCGCGATCCTGATGGCCGAGAGGACAACCCAGGTGCGATCGCGGCCGCCGAGCCGTGTGCGATAGGCGACGCGCGAAGAACCGTCGCCGGTGCTTCGCTGGATGTCTCCGCGGGTGGAAAGCGGGCATCAAGGCTGCGTTGCAAAGCCGCTCACTCCGTCCTTATACTCCTCGGGCTATGGAGAAGACCTTCGTCGCGGCGCAAGAGGAACGGCCTGGGGAAGCTTGGCTTTCGCGGTTTGCCGCCGGTCGAGCCGAGGCGGAGAGCTGGTATTTCGGGCAGGCCCGACGAGCATCGGGTCCGAGCGCCAAAGAATGTCGCGAGGCCTTACGGCAGTACATGCCGGAACTCGTTCCTCACTATGAGCACGCCTGCGCTCTCGTTGGAGATGATGAGGTTGCTCATCGGATGCTCAGTCACTTTCGACCCGCGCCGGATGCTTACGGCTGCAGTCAATCTGTCTGGCTCGGGGAAGGGGGCCCGGCACTGATCCGCAATTTCGACTATCCGCCGAGTGTCGCCTCCGATCGTTTCGAAATGACCCAGTGGTCCGGGTTGAAGGTGATCGCGAAGGCGCAACGCCCTTGGGGAGGCTGCGTGGACGGGATGAATGAGGAAGGACTGGCCGCAAGCGTTACCCTTGGGGGCGGACGTTCTCAGGGCAGAGGGTTCTCGATCATCCTCGTGATCCGCTACGTGCTGGAGACCTGTCAGCGGGTCGAGCAGGCTGTCAAAGCTCTATGCCGAATACCTGTGGCGCTCGCGCAGAACGTCACCGTACTGGATAGTGCCGGCAATCATGCCACTCTGTTCCTCGGACCGGGCCAGCGTCCGATCATTACGCGCCTGAAGGCATGCGCAAATCATCAGCGGGCGGCACGACCGTCATCGTCCTCGGTGGCTCGACAGCAATTTATTCTGCAAGCACTAGAGGATCCTTACATGTCGCTGGAGAAGCTGACGGATGGCTTCCTTCGGCCGCCGCTTTATTCCGTGAGCGGCCCCCATCCCACCCTCTACACAGCCGTCTATCGACCTGCAAAAGGCAGAGTAGATTATATCTGGCCGGGGAAACGCTGGTCTCAGCGTTTCGAAGGTTTCCAGACAGGCGAATACACGCACACCTTCACCGATCGATTTCCCGGTCAGTAAGCGGGCGCATGGGGCCATGCGCCCGGTGCAGCCAGACCGATCCGGTTCAATCCTCCTCGACGAAGACCTGCTCGCGCTTTTTCTTGATGCTCGGCAGGAAGACGACGACCAGCACGGCGAGGGCGATGAGGAGCAGGGTCGCACTGATCGGCCGGGTGACGAAGGTCGTCGGGTCGCCGCGCGAGAGGATCATGGCGCGCCTGAGGTTTTCCTCGAGCAGGGGGCCGAGCACGAAGCCGAGGAGCAGCGGCGCCGGTTCGCAGCGCAGCTTCAGGAGCAGGTAGCCGACAAGGCCGAAGAAGGCGACGGCGTAGAGGTCGTAGACGTTGGAGTTGACGCTGTAGACCCCGATCGAGCAGAAGGCCATGATGATCGGGAAGAGCACGAAATAGGGGATCTTCAGGAGCTTCACCCAGAGACCGATCAAGGGCAGGTTCAGGACCACCAGCATCAGGTTGCCGATCCACATCGAGGCGATGATGCCCCAGAAAAGCGCCGGCTGCTCCACCGCCACGTTCGGGCCGGGTACGATGCCCTGGATGATCATCGCACCGATCATAAGCGCCATCACCGGATTTGCCGGAATGCCGAGGGTGAGTAATGGAATGAACGAGGTTTGCGCGCCGGCATTGTTGGCGCTTTCAGGTCCGGCGACACCCGCGACCGCGCCGCGGCCGAATTCCTCCGGCCGGTCGGAGAGGCGCTTCTCCACCGTGTAGGAGGCGAAGGCGGCGAGGATCGCGCCCCCACCGGGCAATACGCCGAGCGCCGAGCCGATGGCCGTGCCGCGCAGGACCGGAGCGA
This sequence comes from Sinorhizobium sp. KGO-5, assembly GCF_036245905.1. Classification (NCBI taxonomy): domain Bacteria; kingdom Pseudomonadati; phylum Pseudomonadota; class Alphaproteobacteria; order Hyphomicrobiales; family Rhizobiaceae; genus Sinorhizobium; species Sinorhizobium sp. KGO-5. The sequence continues at coordinate 876,584 of NZ_BDIZ01000003.1, read as the reverse complement.
CCATCTGCCTGAAGTCCTCGCGCGTCGGCATCAGATCGGTGACCTTCGCCATCAGCACTTCGCGCGTCTTCTCGCTTTCGAGATTGCGGAGGATTTCGGCGATACCGAAGACGCCGACCGCCAGCGCCACGAAATTGAGGCCGTCCGAATATTCCCGAATGCCGAGGGTGAAGCGCGGCGTGCCGGTATAGATATCGGTGCCCACGAGGCCGAGAAGCAGGCCGAGCGCCACCATGGCAAGCGCCTTGATGACCGATCCGTGCGCAAGCGCGACCGAGGAGACGAGGCCGACGATCATCAGCGAGAAATATTCCGCCGCGCCGAACTCGAGCGCGATCTCCGTCAAAGGCGGCGCGAAGAGCGCGACCAGGAATGTCGAGACCGTGCCGGCGAAGAACGAGCCGAGCGCCGCGATCGCGAGCGCCGTGCCGGCGCGGCCCTTGCGCGCCATCTGATACCCGTCGATGGCGGTGACGGCAGACGAGGATTCGCCGGGCATGTTGATCAGGATCGCGGTGGTCGATCCGCCATATTGAGCGCCGTAATAGATGCCGGCGAGCATGATCAGCGAAGAGACCGGCTCAAGCTGGAAGGTGATCGGCAGCAGCATGGCGATGGTCGCCGTGGCGCCGATGCCGGGCAGCACGCCGATCAGGGTTCCCAGGAGTACGCCGATCAGACAGAAGAGCAGGTTCGCCGGCGAGGCGGCTGTGGCGAAGCCGAGGGCAAGATTGCTGAAGAGTTCCATCGTCGCCGACTCCTAGAACCGGGTCCACGGGCCGAACCGCTCGAATGGCAGGTTGAGACCGTAGCTGAAGACGCCGACCGAAAAGATGGTCAAGGCAAGCGAGAGGGCGATCGCCCAGAGCGGCTTCATCCGGCTGGAAGCAAAACAGGCGATCAGCGCCGTGAAGAAGAGGGAGGGGACGAAGCCGAGGCCGCGCACCGTCAGCCCGAAGAAGATCGGCGCCGGCAGGATGAAGACGATGCCGCGGATGGCGATCGGCCCTATCGGCTCGCCGTGAACGCGCGCCGATTGCACCAGGATGATCAGGCCGAGCAGGATCAGCACGGCGGAGAGAACCAGCGGGAAATAGCCGGGGCCCATGCGGAAGGCGGTGCCGAGCTCGAGCCCGAGCGACTGCCAGGCGAAGAACAGCCCCACGGCCGTCAGAATGCCGCCGCACAGCGCATTGGTCGTGTCGAAAGAGATGAATTTCATCGTTTCCCCATTATTTCCGTGAGTGCCGACCCCTTTTCCGGGGAGCGTGCCGCGCCGGTTTTTGGCGAATATCTTCGCATGTTCTGCTGGCTGATGCATGTCGCCCGAAAGTGGGAAGCCGAGGCATCGCCTGTTGACAGCTGTCAACGCCGGTGCGGGCGCATCCTCGATAGGCGCCCGCACGGATTGAAGGCCTGACGCGCGATCAGTCGGCGTACTGGCCGGCGGCCTCGATCACCGGCTTCCAGCGGGTGATCTCGCTTTCGAGCTTGGCCTTGAGCGCCGCCGGGGTTGCGTCGGCTTCGCTCGACGGCTCGGTGCCGAGCTCGCCGAAGCGGGCAACCACGTTCTCGTCCTTGAGTGCCTTCTGCAGCGACTTGGAGAGGCGGTCGGTGACTTCGGCCGGCGTGCCCTTCGGCGCATAGATGCCGTGCCAGATGCCGACCTGGAAGCCGGCAAGGCCCGCTTCCTCGGCGGTCGGCAGATCGGGGAAGATCTTGAGGCGCTGCGGCGAGGTCACCGCATAGGCCTTGATCGTGCCGCCCTGGATCTGCTTCGTCGTGTTCGTCGTCTGGTCGCACATGATGTCGACCTGGCCGCCGAGCAGGTCGGTCATCGCCGGGCCGGTCCCTTTGTAGGGCACGGTCGTCAGCGGCGTTTCGATCGCGCTCATGAACATCATGCCGCAAAGATGCGACGCCGCGCCGATGCCGGCATTGGCGACCGTCACCGTGTCCTTGTTCGCCTTGACGTGTTCGATCAGGCCCTTGAGATCGGTCGGCTCGAAATCCTTGCGGGCAACGATGGTCATCGGAACTTCGGTGACGAGGCCGACATATTCGAAGGCATTCAGCGTGTCATAGGCGAGCTTGCGATAGAGCGTCGCGCTGGTGGCCATGCCGATGTGATGCAGAAGCAGCGTGTAGCCGTCCGGATCGGCCTGAGCGACGCGGCCGGCACCGAGCGTCCCGCCGGCGCCGCCGACATTCTCGACGATGATCTGCTGGCCGAGATCCTTCGACATGGACTCGGCGACGAGGCGGGCCACCGTATCGGTCGGGCCGCCGGCCGAGAACGGCACCACCATGGTGATCGTGCGCTCCGGATAGGTTTGGGCGTTCGCCGAAGCGGCAAAAAGGGAAACGGCGGCGGCTGCGCCCAGAAGCGCGTTAAGGATTTTCATCTTTTCCTCCCGGATGAAATTATCGACCAGCCGGCATGGTTCCTCCCGCCGGTTCTGGGTTCACCCATTAGCAGGCCGGATTTTAGCACAGACAACCGCTGCCCGACGCCGTTTCATGCATTTACCGCGGATAGGCGCGTCAAATGGGTGGATTTGGAAACAAAAGCGCCTGTCGATGGGTGGATTTCGGGACATCGGGCTTGCCGCGCCGGCAGCCGGGGAAAGCCCTCGTCAGAGCCCGGTGCGGTGTCTGAGATAAACGATCTCCGCCTCCGTCAGCGGCCGGCTTGCTCCCTTCGGCAGGTCGCCGAGGCTTATGTCGCCGATCGAGACGCGCAGGAGACGCAGGCACTCGAAGCCGAGCGCGTCGAGCATGCGGCGGATCTGACGGTTGCGTCCTTCGTCAAGCTCCACCTCGATCCAACTGTTCCTGTCTCCGCTTTTCAGGAGTTCGACCCGCACGGCGCGCAGCAGTTCGCCACCCTCCGTAACGCCTTCAAGCATCCGTGCGGCCATGGCCTCGCCGAAAATGCCGCGCACCTGAACATGGTATATCTTGCCGAGATGGGTCTCCGGATCGAGCAGACGCTGCGCCAGCACCGTGTCGTTGGTGAAGAGCAGAAGCCCCTCGCTGGCCTTGTCGAGCCGGCCGACCGGCGAGAGGGACGGAACGTCGACATTGTCGAGGCAGCTGAAGACAGTCGGCCGGCCCTCGGGATCGTCGCGGGTGGTCACGAGGCCGCGCGGCTTGTTCAGCATGAGATAGACTCTGGCTTGCGCGGCGATGACGGTTCCGTCGACGGCGATCCTGTCCGTTTCGATGTCGACCCAATGGGAGAGATCCGTGATCTTCCGGCCGGCGACGCTGACACGCCCCTCGGCGATCAGCTTTTCGGCCTGCGTCCTCGAGCAGTAGCCGAGCTTGGAGAGCGCCCGGGCGAGCGTCACCCGCTTGCCGGGCAGTTCGCCGGCTTTCGCGCCTCCGACCCGCCTTTTCGCCGTAGGGTGGCGCTGTTTCACCGTTTCCGCCTCCGCGCTGTTGGATCGTGCCTCCTCTGACATAAATGGCGGTGCGAGGCCAGAGATCCGGCAGAGGTATCGGCTTCCTTTTCGGTAGTGGCGCGCCTCTTCTTCCCTTGCCTGCCGCTCGTCGCCGGCCCATAAAAAGCGCCGACCATGGAAGCGGCGGGCAGAATTGTGGAGGAACTGGAGATGAGCGTGACGGGAGCTTGGGATTTCTGGGTGGATCGCGGCGGTACCTTCACCGACGTTGTCGGCCGCGATCCGGCGGGCGCCTTGCACGCGCTGAAGGTCCTCTCGGAAAATCCCGGCGCCTATCGCGATGCGGCGGTCCACGGCATCCGGCAGCATCTCGGCCTCGGCCCCCGCGATCCGGTTCCGGCGGGCGTGGTCGGCGAGGTCAGGATGGGCACGACGGTTGCCACCAATGCTTTGCTGGAGCGCAAGGGCGAGCGGCTGGCGCTCGTCACGACGCGCGGCTTCCGCGATGCGCTCAGGATCGGCTATCAGGAACGCAAGAAGATCTTCGCCACCGAGATCATCAAGCCCGAGGCACTCTATTCGGAGATCGTCGAGCTCGACGAGCGGGTGCTCGCCGACGGCACGATCGAGCGGCCGCTCGACGAGGCGGCAGCGCGCCGGGCGCTCGAAGGCTTGAAAGCCAATGGCTACGGGGCAGTCGCCATTGTCCTGATGCACGCCTACAGATATCCCGCCCACGAGGCGATCGTCGCCCGCATCGCGCGATCGATGGGATTCGAGCAGGTATCCGTCAGCCACGAGGTCTCGCCGCTCGTCAAATATGTCGGCCGTGGCGATACGACCGTGATCGACGCCTATCTCTCGCCCGTGCTCGGACGCTACGTGGCGCAGGTTTCGGAAGAGCTGGACGTCGCCCGGTCCGGCGCCCGGCTCATGTTCATGATGTCGTCCGGCGGGCTTACGGCGGCGGAGATGTTCCAGGGCAAGGATGCGATCCTCTCGGGACCTGCGGGCGGTGTCGTCGGTCTGGCACGGACGGGCGAGGCGGCCGGATTCGGCCGCGTGATCGGCTTCGACATGGGCGGAACCTCGACCGACGTCGCCCATTTCGACGGCGAGTACGAGCGCGCCTTCGAGACCGAGGTTGCCGGCGTGCGGGTGCGAGCGCCGATGATGCTGATCCACACGGTTGCCGCCGGCGGCGGCTCGGTCCTCCATTTCGACGGCGAGCGCTTTCGTGTCGGTCCGGATTCGGCCGGCGCCAATCCCGGTCCCGCCTGTTACCGCAACGGCGGACCGCTCGCCGTCACCGATGCCAATGTCATGCTCGGCAAGCTATTGCCGGAACACTTTCCGGCAATCTTCGGGCCGGAACAGAATCTGCCGCTCGACGTGGAGACCGTGCGCGAGCGTTTCGTCGCGCTAGCGGCCGAGATCGGCGACGGGCGGAGCCCCGAGGACGTCGCCGACGGCTTCATCCGCATCGCGGTCGCCAATATGGTCGAGGCGATCAAGAAGATTTCCGTAAGCCGCGGCTATGACGTGACGCGCTATGCGCTCAACTGCTTCGGCGGCGCCGGCGGGCAACACGCCTGCTTGGTCGCCGACGCGCTCGGCATGAAGAGTATTCTCCTGCACCCGATGTCGGGGCTGCTCTCGGCCTATGGAATGGGCCTTGCCGACATTCGCGCGACGCGGCAGAAGGCGCTCGGGGCCGGTCTCGACGAGGCCGCGCCGAGGGCGCTTGCCGCACTTGCCCGGGCACTGCAATCGGAATGCCTGACGGAACTCGAGGCGCAGGGGATTTCCCGTGAGCGGATACGCACACATCTGCGCGCGCATATCCGCTATGCCGGAACCGACACGGTCCTGCCGGTGGAAGCGACGTTCCCGGATGCGGACGACCAGGCGCGGCTCCGCGCTGAATTCGAGCGTCTGCATAGGCGCCGCTTCGGATTCGTCGCCGAAAACAAGGCTCTGGTGATCGATGCGGTCGAGGTCGAAACGGTCGGCGGCGGGGCTGCGGAAATGGAAGCGGAAGGTCTTGCCGTGACGGCCGGAGATGTCGCCCCGAACCGGCGGACCCGCTTCTATTCGCAGGGTGCGTTTCACGACGCTCCGGTGGCGCTGCGTTCGCAGATCAGGCCCGGCCAGAAGCTCACCGGGCCCGCAATCATCATCGAAGCCAACCAGACGATCGTCGTCCAGGACGGCTGGCAGGCGGAACTGACGGCGAAAGACCATATCGTCCTGAGGCGGATCAAGGCGCTGCCCGAGCGCACCGCGATCGGCACGAAGGCCGATCCGGTCATGCTGGAGATCTTCAACAATCTCTTCATGTCGATTGCCGAGCAGATGGGCGTGACGCTGCAGAACACCGCCTATTCGGTCAATATCAAGGAGCGGCTCGATTTCTCCTGCGCGGTCTTCGACAACAGGGGAAATCTGGTCGCCAATGCGCCGCACATGCCGGTGCATCTGGGCTCCATGGACGCTTCGGTCGCGACCGCGATCCGTGAGAACCCGGTCATCCATCCGGGCGATGTGTTCCTGATCAATGCGCCCTACAACGGCGGCACGCATCTGCCGGACCTGACGGTCTGCACGCCGGTCTTCGACGAAGAGGGCCACGAGATACGCTTCTGGGTCGCAAGCCGCGGTCACCATGCGGATATCGGCGGTATCTCGCCGGGCTCGATGTCGCCGCTGGCCACCAATATCGAAGAGGAAGGTGTCTATATCGACAACTTCAAGCTCATCGACCGCGGCCGCTTCTGCGAGAAGGAACTGGAGAGCCTCTTGAACGGAGCGCGCTATCCGGTGCGCAACATCCTCCAGAACGTCAACGATCTCAAGGCACAGGTCGCGGCCAACGAGAAGGGCGTGGCGGAACTCACGAAGATGATCGCGCAGTTCGGAGAGGATGTGGTCGAGGCCTATATGGGTCACGTCCAGGACAATGCGGCCGAAAGCGTGCGCCGCGTGCTCGACCGATTGCCGGACGGCGAATTCTCCTACGAGATGGACCAGGGCTGCCGGATCGTCGTGAAGATCTCCATCGACCGCGAGAGCCGGGAAGCAACGGTCGACTTCACCGGAACGTCGCAACAGCGCTCGGATAACTTCAACGCGCCGGAGCCGGTGACGCGTGCCGCCGTGCTCTATGTTTTCCGGGTACTGGTCGAGGCCGACATCCCGATGAATGCCGGTTGCCTGAGGCCTATCCGCATCGTCATCCCGCAAGGCACCATGCTTTCGCCGCGCTACCCGGCGGCGGTGGTCGCCGGCAATGTAGAGGTCAGTCAGGCGGTCACCAATTGCCTCTTCGGCGCGGTCGACGCGCAAGCCGCCGCGCAGGGAACAATGAACAACCTGACTTTCGGAAACGCCGACTACCAGTATTACGAGACGATCTGCTCCGGCGCGCCGGCCGGCCCCGGCTATGACGGCGCCGATGCGGTTCACACGCACATGACCAATTCGCGCCTCACCGACCCGGAAATCCTGGAGACGCGCTTCCCGGTCGTGCTCGAAGACTTCCACATCCGCAAGGGCTCGGGCGGGCGCGGCAAGTGGTCGGCGGGCGACGGTACACAGAGGACGATCCGCGCGCGCGAGCGGCTGGATTTCGCGATCCTTTCCGGCCACCGCCGCGTCCGGCCCTTCGGGCTGAAGGGCGGCGAGGCGGGGGAAACCGGCCGCAACTTTGTCCGCCGCAATGACGGCCGCATCGAAGAGCTGCCGGGCTCGGCTCATACGGTGCTCGAGGCGGGCGAGGCTTTCACCGTCGTGACGCCGACGGGCGGCGGTTATGGGAAGGCTTCGTAACGTCAAAGCTTCACGGATCGCCCCTCTCTCCCGGTTATGACGGAAAGGGGATCCAAGAACGTGCGGCTTGCTCCTTTCTCCCCGCCTGCGGGGAGAAAGTGGCGGTAGCCGGATGAGGGGCAGACTTCGAGTGTCCGCTCAAAGTGCTGCAAGGCAACGTTCGATGCGGCTCCAGGTGAGCCGGGCCGCCTCGGAGTCGTAATCGGCAAGCGTGGCGTCGGTATAAAGATGCCCGGCACCGGGATATATGAAGACTTCCAGTGCCACCGGCGTCCGTTCGGCATCAGCACGCCAGACGGCGACCTCGTCTGCAGGCTCGAAGATATCCGGGTCGGCGAGATGGACCTGCACCGGCAGCCCGCGACGTGCATTTGCCGGAATTTCGGCGATGCTGTGCAGAAAGAGAATTCCGGCCGCCTCGGGCCGCTTCGGCCACAGGCTGGCGGCGACAGCAGCGCCCATGGAAAAACCGCCGAGAACGGCATCGGCAGGCAGATCCGCGACCGCCCGCTCGGCGCGCTCGCAAAGGGTGCCCCAGCCGATCTCTTCCTTCAGGGCAAAGCCCTCCTCCATCGAGGAAGCAACCCGGCCTTCGTAGAGGTCGGGCGTGAACACCTCGTGGCCTGCGACAGTGAGGCGCTCGGCGACGCCCCTCTCGAACGGGCGCAGTCCATAGACGGAATGGAAAAGGATCACAGTCGTCACGGCTCGGTTCCCTGGGCTGTTGGCGCAGGATGCACTTGATCACGCGGAGCCAGCGACGGCAACGGTGCATCCATGACCTGCAGGCCGTTTCGAAGAAGTGATGGCGGCGCCCCCGAGGGAGGAGAAAGGGCGCCGCCGCCTGTCGGTCGACTCTTCGGGGAGGGGGGAGGGAATGACGAGCCGACCCTCTTACGCTTCCAGTCGCTTCGGGCAAAAGCGACCGCGTCTAACGTCTCGGCCGGCGGATGGTTCCGAGAAAACGCGACATGTGAGGGGGCGTTCGGTGCCGTAGACGGGAAAATGGGCGGGAATGCTCGAGGCGAGGGTCGCAGAGCGATACAGTTGGGGCTGGGGCGTCTTCGCTCTGCGACCCTCGCGCGCCCGGGCGGCAGTTGGGGCTTTCCGTTATCCCGAGAACGCGCAACCACTGGCATAGGTTATGGGAACTCGGCACGCAACGGTCCTAGGACCTATGGCCGGAAGCGTCGGACTAAGGTCTTAGAGCATTTCCAGGAAAAGGGCGCAGCTTCAATGATCTAGACGGGAACGGCAGTGGAGTATTTGACGCTCTTCAGCGCGAAGTGAGACGACGAGTTCGCCACTGCCTCGTGGGTGAGGATGCCGCGCATCAGCAGGCGCTCGTAGTCGGCGACATCGGCAACGAGGACCCGTAGCAGGTAATCCCAATCACCCGACATGGAATAGCATTCGAGAACTTCCTCGTGGCTTTCCACGAAGCGTTCGAAATTTCGGCGCGCAACCGGATCATGGGACTTCATGCGCACCTGGCAGAAGACGTTCAATCCGCGTCCGACCAGGTCGGGATTGACGAGGCTCACGGTCTTGACCAGCACCCCCGCCGTCTCGAGCGCCTTGATGCGCCGCCAGCAGGACGCCGGCGAGGCACCGACCGCCTCCGCCAAGGCTGCATGGCTGATGTCGCCCCGGTCCTGGAGGATTCCTAGAATCTTTCGGTCGATCGCGTCGAGATTGAATGAATTCATCATAAACTCCTCAAAACCGAAACATTCTCATCAAAGCCTAGCTAAAAAACGACCAGATTGAAACCGTTTTGCGCGTCGAGCGGCGTAGTCTTGATCTCGGAGGACCGGAGGAGACCCTGATGGCTCAGGCCGCACTCGAAAAGGACCGGCGCAACGCACCGGACGAGAGCATCGACTGGAAAAAGGTCGTGCAACTTCTGCTCCTGTCGCGCGCCCTCGACGAGATGGAAGAGCAGCGGCTGGTCCCGGAGAAAAAGGTGCTCTACCAATTTTCGGCGCGCGGCCATGACATGGCGCAGATTCTCCTGGGGCTTCACCTCACGGGCAGGCATGACGCGGCATGCGGCTATTATCGCTCGCGCCCGCTGCTGCTCGCGCTCGGCGTCGATCCGGCGGACGCGCTCGGCTCGGCGATGGGACGCGCGGGCGGATATTCCGACGGCCGGGATATCGGTGTCGTCTTCAACTATCCCAACCCGCACGGCGCCTCGGCCCTGCCGATGTGCGGCGGCGTGGGCACCCAGTACACGCCGACGGCCGGCTGGGCGCAGGCGATCACCTATTTCAGCGAAGTTCTCGGAAAAGAGGAATATCGGAAGGATGTTGCCGTCGTGCTGGGCGGTGACGGTTCCGTTGCCTCCAACGGCTTCTGGTCCGCTCTGACGATCGCGACGACGCAGGGCCTGCCGCTGCTCTTCTATATCGAAGACAACGGCTTCGGCATCTCCGTTCCGTCGAGCTTCCAGACACCCGAGGGCAATATTGCCGGCAATCTCGCCGGCTGGAAAAACTTGACCGTTCTCGACGGCGACGGCTCGGATCCCGAAGAGGCAGCCCGGCTGACGAAGGGCGCCGTGGAACTGGTACGCGAAGGGCGGATGCCGGTGCTGCTCAGGCTCGAGGTGCCGCGCCTCGAAGGGCACAGCTTCCAGGATACCCAGACCTACAAGAGCGAGGAGCTCGTCAGGAGCGAATGGGCACACGATCCCCTGCCGCGGCTGAGGGACTACCTCGTCCCCGCCCTGTTGAGCGCAGAGGAATGGAACGAAGCTGCGAGAGACGCGAAGGCTGCCGCCGAACGGGCGCGCATGGAGGCCGAATCCCGGCCGGTCGCCGACCCCGAAACCGTCACCAGCAATGTCTTCTTCGAAGGCCAGATGCAGGTCATGGGCGGACAGCACTCTGCCGGCTACCGTCCGCCGGAAACGACGGAAACCGCGGCGGGCGACGGCCAGAGGATCAACATGGTGACGGCGATCCGCCGCACGCTCGATCACGAGATGTCGGTGAACGAGCGTGTCGTCCTCTTCGGCGAGGATATCGGCCCGAAGGGTGGCGTCCATGCCGTGACCCTCGGGCTGCAGGAGAAATACGGTACCGCCCGCGTCTTCGATACATCGCTCTCGGAGGAGGGCATCATCGGCCGGGCGGTGGGCATGGCGCTCGCGGGGCTCGTGCCGGTGCCGGAAATCCAGTTCCGCAAATATGCCGAGCCCGCGATCGAGCAGCTCAACGATTGCGGCACGATCCGCTGGCGGACCAGCAACCGCTTCGCCGCGCCGATCGTCGTGCGGATGGCGGGGGGATTCTTCAAATGCGGCGATCCGTGGCACAGCCAGACGAACGAGGTCGCCTTCGTCCACCAGCCCGGCTGGAAGATCGCCGTTCCCTCCAATGCCGAGGACGCCGTCGGGCTCCTGCGCACCGCCTTGCGCGGCAACGACCCGGTGATCTTCTTCGAGCACCGGGCCATGCTCGATCATCCCTGGGCGCGGCGGCCCTATCCCGGCGATGCCTTCGCCCTGCCTTTCGGCAAGGCGAAGTTCGCGCGTGAAGGTCGCGACATCACCATCGTCACCTGGGGCGCCATGGTGCCGCGTTGCGAAGAGGCGGCCGAGGGGATCTCCGCCGATGTGATCGATCTGAGAACCCTGATGCCCTGGGACAGGAAAGCGGTCATCGCTTCCGTGCGCCGCACCCGCCGGTGCCTCATCGTCCACGAGGACCTCGCAACGGCGGGTTTCGGCGCGGAGATTGCCGCAGCGGTCGCCGACGAAGCCTTCATCGATCTCGACGCGCCGATCTCGCGTCTCACCATGCCGGATATTCCCAGCCCTCATAATCCCGTCCTGCTCGATTGGGCGGTTCCATCGACGGAACGCATACGCCAGAAGATCACCGACCTTCTGGAGTTCTGAGAATGGGCGACCTCATCGACATCCAGGTTCCGCTGGAGCAGGAGGGTACCAAAGCGGTCGTCCGCAATTGGCTGAGGGAGATCGGCGAGACGGTTAAATCGGGCGATCCGCTGGTCGAGCTCGAGACCGACAAGGTGACCCAGGAGGTGTCGGCGCCCGCCGACGGGGTGCTCGCGGAAATCCTGATGCGAAATGGTGACGATGCCCCGCCCGGCGCCGTTCTCGGCCGGATCGGCAGCGAGGCTGCCGGGGCGGGACACGCGCCGCATTACTCGCCGGCCGTGCGGCATGCAGCGGAAGAATATGGCCTGGATCCGGCCACCGTCACCGGCACCGGCCGGGGTGGTCGCGTCACGCGCGCCGACATGGACAGGGCGTTCACGGCCCGGCAGGAAGGCACTGCTTCGGTCGCGGCCGAGGCTGGCGACAGGGGAGCGGCACCGAAGTCGCGCAGGATACCCCATAGCGCCATGCGCGCCGCGATCGCCGAACATATGCTCACCTCCGTCACGACGGCGCCGCATGTGACGGCGGTGTTCGAGGCCGATTTCTCGGCGGTGATGCGTCATCGGGACGAACATGGAAAGAGGCTTGCCGCTGGCGGCGCCAAGCTCTCCTATACGGCTTATGTGGTTTCGGCCTGCGTGGCGGCGATGCGCGCGGTCCCCGAGGTCAACAGCCGCTGGCACGAGGATGCGCTCGAAACATTCGACGACATCAATATCGGCGTGGGTATTTCCCTCGGGGACAAGGGCCTGGTCGTGCCGGTCCTCCATCGGGCGCAGGACCTGTCGCTTGCCGAGATTGCGGCCCGGCTACAGGAGCTGACGACGCGCGCGCGTTCGAACGCGCTCTCCCGCGCGGACGTGACGGGCGGCACCTTCACCATTTCCAATCATGGCGTCTCCGGATCGCTGCTCGCGGCGCCGATCATTATCAACCAGCCGCAATCAGCGATCCTGGGCGTGGGCAAGCTCGACAAGCGGGTGGTCGTGCGCGAGGTGGACGGCGCCGACACGATCCAGATACGCCCGATGGCCTATGTGTCGCTGACGATCGACCATCGTGCGCTGGACGGCCACCAGACCAATGCGTGGCTGACGCATTTCGTCCGCGTGATCGAGACCTGGCCGGCTGATCGGGGCCGATTACAGGCCGCAGATTAAAGATCTATGCGCGTCTGATAAGACGCGCGGCTGTAAATGACCCTCCCGGCCCCTGATAGTTGCCCAAAACGGCGATTGAAATCGATTACATTTTCTGGCTTCATGTGCCGGCAAGATTTGGGAGGATCTTATGAAGAACCTTATCGCATTTGCGCTGGGCACGGTCGCGTCCATCGTCCTTTCGGCATCCGCTCACGCCGAGACCTTTAAAATAGGTCTCTCCAACGGCTGGGTCGGAAGCGAGTGGCGTACCCAGATGATCGACGAGGCGAAGGCCGCCGCTGCGGAATGGAAGGAAAAAGGCGTCGACGTCGAGGTCTCCGTCCAGAGCGCCAATGTCGACGTGCCCGGGCAGATCGCGCATATCCGCAACTTCATCGCGGAAGGGGTGAACGCCATCATCGTCAACCCCAACAGCCCGACCGCCTTCGATCCGATCTTCGCCCAGGCGAAGGAAGCCGGCATCCTGGTGATCGCCACCGACGCGGAAGTCTCTTCGCCCGATGCCATCTATGTCGGCATCGACCAGACCGCCTGGGGTGCCGCGGGCGCCAAGTGGCTCGCAGAAACGCTCGGCGGCAAGGGCAAGGTGGTTGCGATCAACGGCGTCGCCGGCCATCCGGCGAACGAGATGCGCGTCGCCGGCTACAAGAGCGTCTTCAAGGATTATCCGGATATCCAGGTCGTCAACGAGGTCAATGCCAACTGGGACCAGGCGCAGGGCCAGCAGGCGATGCAGAACATTCTTGCCACCTATCCGGACATCAACGGCGTGCTGGTGCAGGACGGCATGGCGGCCGGTGCCTGGAAATCGATCATGGACGCCGGCAAGGCCGGCGAGATCGCGGCGACCGGCGAAATCCGCAAGGACTTCATCGACCTCTGGATCAAGGAAAAACTGAACTCGGGAGCGACCGTGAATCCGCCCGGCGTCATGGCGAGTGCCCTCAACGTCGCCGTGCTGATGCTGCAGGGCAAGGAACTGAAGGAGCCGGCAAAGGCCGGACAATACGGCAACGCGCTCTACCTGCCGATTCCCTTCATCGACTCCAAGAACGTGGCGGAAGCCGCAAAGCAGCTCGAGGGCAAGCCCGGCTATTATTCCTATACGAGCTCGCTTTCGATCGAGGAGGCGGAAGCGCTGTTCAAGTGAGCCTTCGGCAGGGCGCTGAGGCATTGCGCGTCCCGTTGGGCGCGCATGCTCCCGGTAACACTTTGTCTTGCTGCTTTGTTTCTATCCCTAAATCCGCCAGGATTTGAGGAAACATACAGTAGCCGATCCCGGCCAGCGCCCGCCAAACCGAAGCGAACGGACGAGTTTCCATGTCGAAATTGAAACTGAGCGGCGTGAGCAAGGCTTACGGCGCGACCCTGGCGGTCCGCCGCGGCGATCTTGAGCTCATGGCCGGCGAAGTCCATGTCCTGATGGGTTCCAACGGCTCGGGAAAAAGCACCCTCTGCAAGATCATTGCGGGCAGCGTGCGGCCCGATAGCGGCAGGATCCTGGTCGACGACCAGCCGGTGACGATCAGCGGACCGCGCTCGGCGCGAGCCCACGGCATCGGCATCTTCTATCAGGAACTCAGCCTCGCCGCGCACCGCTCGGTCGAGGAAAACATCTCGCTCGGCAAGCTGCCGGTCAAATCGCGGGTCTTCATCGACCGCTGGGAACTCCGGCAGCGCGCGGCGCGCTATATCGGCCTTTTCGACGGCGTCTGCGGCGAAGGGTTTTCCGCCGACACACTCGTCGGCAACCTGCGCCCCGACCAGCGTCAGCTCGTCGAGATCATGAAGGCGCTGGCCAGCGAGGCGCCGCTCCTCATCTTCGACGAGCCGACCTCGGCGCTCGACCGAGCCCAGGTGGAGCGCTTCTTCGAAATCCTGCGCGATCTCAAACGTCGCGGGCGCGGCATCATCTTCATTTCGCACCGCATGGACGAGATCAAGGCGATCGGCGACCGCGTCACCATCATTCGCGACGGCGAGACCATCACCACGCTCAACCTGGGCGACACGGACCCGGCGACCGTGATCCGGCTGATGGTCGGCGGCGCCGGCGACATGCCGGCGACGCAATCGTCAGTGCCGGCGGTGGTGGAGGGTGAAGGAGGCGCCGCGCTGACAGTGCGCGATCTTTCCGGCCGCGGTTTCCGCAATGTGAGTTTCGAGGTTGGCCGCGGCGAGATTCTCGGCTTCGGCGGGCTGCACGGCCAGGGCCAATCGGCGGTGCTCAGAGCGATCTTCGGCGCCGGCTCGATCGCCTCGGGCGAAATCCTCATCGGCGACAGCCGCTTCGACGCTTCGAACCCGCGTGACGCGATCCGGCGCGGCTGCGCCTATGTCTCCGGCGACCGCAGCCGCGACGGCGTCATCAGCGGAAGACCGATCATCGAGAACGTCACGCCGATCCATTATCTGCGCGACCGGCTGATGATCGCTCGGCCGGGCAAGCTGCGCGACAGGGTGGCGCCGGCGCTGGAAAGCATGCACACCAAATTCGCGAGCCTCTTCCACCCGATCGGTTCGCTTTCGGGCGGCAATCAGCAGAAGGTGATCATCGCCCGCTGGCTGATCGACCGCCCCGACGTGCTGCTGCTCGACGACCCGACGAAGGGCATCGACCTGTCCGCCAAGGCGGACCTCTTCGCGCTGATCCGGCAACTGGCGGCGGAGGGGCTCGGCATCGTTCTCTATTCTTCCGAGGATGCCGAACTGCTCGGCAACGCCAACCGCATTCTCGTCTTCAACGGCGGATCGGTCAGCCGGGAGCTCACGGGGGCGGACCGCACCCGCTACAATCTATATCAAGCCGCTTACGAGGCCGCGTGATGGCAGAGACCGCAACCGTCCCGACATACCGGCGCGCCGGCGGCATCGGCAGGCTGCTGGAGCGCTATCCTTTCCTGCCCGCGCTCTTGATCGTCGCCGTACTCCTTCTCCTCAACGGCTTCTTTTCGCCGAACAGCCTGACATTCCGGGCTCTGACCGGGCTGCTCAGCACCTATATGGCGCTGATCCTGCTCGCGATCGCACAGACCTACGTCGTCTATGCCGGCGATATCGACCTCTCTGCCGGCGCGATCCTCTCGCTGGTCAATGTCGCGATCGTGGTTCTGATGGAACGCTGGGGAGGGGGTGCCGGCGCGGTGTTCCTGGCGCTGGCCATCGGTCTCCTGCTCGGGCTGGCCTGCGGGCTCGTGAACGGCCTCGTCGTCGCGGCTCTGCGGCTGCAGGCGATCGTCGCGACCTTCGCAACCAGCATCTTCTTCACGGGCCTTGCGCTTTACATCCTGCCCGTTGCCGGCACGCCGGCGCCGGCGCTCTTCTGGCGCACCTATGGCGGCCGGCTTTTCGGGGTTCCCTTCGTCTTCTACATCCTGGCGGCCCTCGTCATCCTCCTCGCGGTGATGAGCCGCACCAGGCTGGTCACGCAACTGCTTGCCGTGGGCGACGACCAGCAGGCGGCCTACCAGACCGGGCTGCCAGTCATAGCGACCCGGATCAAGGGCTATGTGCTCTGCGGCCTCTTTTCCGCGCTCGCCGCCTTCTGCATCACCGGCGATACCGCAAGCGGCGATCCGCTGGTCGGGGGCAAGATGACGCTCTACAGCGTCGCGGCGGTCGTGCTCGGCGGCAGCGCGCTCTCCGGCGGCTGGGGCACCGTCGTCGGCTCGCTGCTCGGGGCGCTGACGATAGGGCTCATCAACTCGGTCGTCTTTTTCATGGGCACGCCGTCCGAGTGGCAGAACTTCGTGCAGGGCCTCGCGATCCTCCTCGTGCTGATGGCGGGCGTGCTCGCCGGCAGGAGGGCGCGCTCATGAGCCGAGTGGTGTCCTTCGTCCGGCAGCCGATCGTCGTCGCGCTCGCGCTCATCGTGCTGCTCCTCTATCTCGGCGAGGCGCTGTCGCCGGGCTTTGGGACCGGAGGTCAGATCCTGCGGCTCCTGATCGTCGCCTCGCTGCTCGGCATCGTCGCGGCCGGTCAGAACGTCGTCATCCTCGGCGGACGCGAAGGAATCGATCTCTCGGTCGGCGGCGTCGTCTCGCTCTCGGCGATCCTCGCGGGCAACGTCATGAACGGCGCCGATGGCGGCATCTTGCCGGCCGTCGCCGCCTGCCTTGCGGCCGGCGCCTTCTTCGGCCTCCTGAACGGGCTCGGCGTCACGCTTCTCAGAATCCCGCCGCTGGTGATGACGCTCGGAATGCTGGGCGTGCTGCAGGGGCTTCTCGTCGTCATCCGGATGGGAATTCCCTCCGGCCAGGCCGCGCCCGCGCTCTCGCGCTTCGTCACGCAACCGCTCGCCTATGGCATTCCCGGCATCATCTGGCTCTGGATCGTGATCGGCATCCTGATGGCGCTCATGCTCAACCGCACCGTCTTCGGCCATCGCATCTATGCGATCGGCTCGAACGAGCACGCGGCCGACATGGCCGGCGTGCCGGTCAAGCTGGTCCGCATCGCGCTCTTCATGATCTCCGGCATGTTCGCCGCGATCGCCGGCCTCTGCCTGCTCGGCTATTCCGGCACGTCTTTCGCCAATGTCGGCGAGCAGTACATGCTCCCCTCGATCATCGCGGTCGTCTTCGGCGGCACATCGCTTGCCGGGGGCAAGGGCGGCTACACCGGCACCATGGCGGGCGCGGTCCTGCTGGTGATCCTGCAGAGCATCCTGACGACGATCAACATCGAGGAGTCCGGACGCCAGATGGTGTTCGGCGCGACGCTGCTCCTGCTCATGATGTTTTATGGGCGCGGCCGGGCGATGCGCGCATGAGGAACCGGCCGAAGATCAAGGACATCGCCGAGAAGGCGGGCGTGTCGGTGGCCACCGTCTCGCGCGCCCTCGCCGCTTCGACGCTGGTGACCGCCGAGACGCGCCAGCGCGTGCTCGACCTGGCGCGCGAGCTTGATTACCGCCCGAATGTCAGCGCCCGGAACCTGCGCACCCGCAGGTCCATGACGGTGCTGATGGTCGTACGCGACGTCGGCAATCCCTTCTATCTCGACATCCTCAAGGGCGTCGAGGCGACGGCGCGCGAAGCCGGCTATGCCGTGCTGATGGGCAATACCGAGGACGACCCGGCCCGCGAGACCGAATATTTCAACATGCTGCGCGACGGGCATGCCGACGGCATGATCCTGATGACCGGCAAGCTGCCGCCAGCGGGCGGCTGGAACCATCTGCCCGTGGTGGTGGCGTTGGAAATGATCGAGGGCTCTGGCCTGCCGCATGTGCAGGTCGACAATGTCGCCGCGGCCCGCGGTGCCGTCGAGCACCTGATTTCACTCGGCCATCGGAGGATCGCTCATATATCCGGGCCGGTTCCCGAGCCGATGAGCGTCTATCGGCGGGAGGGGTTTCGCCTGGCGATGCGCGCTGCCGGGCTGCCGATTCCAGCCGGCTACGAGGTGCGGGGCGACTTCCTGATCGAAAGCGGCGGGGAATGCTGCCGCTCGCTCTTCTCTCTTTCCGATCCGCCGACCGCGCTCTTCGTCGCCAATGACGAAATGGCCTATGGCGCCGTCCACGAGCTGAGACGGATCGGACGCGACGTGCCGGGCGACGTTTCGGTCGTCGGCTTCGACGATCTTTATCTGAGCAAGGCTTTCTATCCGCCGCTCACGACGGTCGTCCAGCCTCGCTCCGAGATCGGCCGCACCGCCATGGCGGTGCTCCTTGGAATTCTGGCGGGCGGCTCGGTGGGGGCCGAACCGATCGTGCTGCCCACGGCCCTGAAGGTACGAGGCAGTACGGCGCCGCCACTTATCTGAAAGCACATGCGGGCGGCTGGAAGCGGTCGCCGCTGGATGTCGGGGAGGAAAGAATGACCACAGTACCGAAACAGACCTTGCGAGTAGGCTTCGTCGGCACCGGCTTTATCGCGCATTTCCACCTGAAATCGCTCATCGGGGTACGCAATGTCGAGGTGACCGGCGTCTACAGCCGCAATCCCGAAAACCGCGCGCGCTTCGCGAGCGAAGTCGGGGCGCTTGATCTCGGCGAGTGCCGCGCGCATGAGAGTCTCGAATCGCTCCTGTCCGCCGGCGACGTCGACGCGGTCTGGATTCTGTCGCCGAACTACACGCGGCTCGACGTCATGCGGACGCTCCACGGGGAGATCAAGGCGGGACGCAGCAAGATCTTCGCTGTCGCCTGCGAGAAGCCGCTTGCGCGCACCGTAGCGGAGGCACGCGAGATGCTGCACCTGGCCGAGGATGCAGGTCTCAACCATGGCTATCTCGAAAACCAGGTCTTCTGCACGCCGGTGCTGCGAGGCAAGGAGATCATTTGGCAGCGCGCCGCCTCGACCACCGGCCGGCCCTATCTCGCACGCGCCGCGGAAGAACATGCCGGTCCGCACGAGCCCTGGTTCTGGCAGGGCGACAAGCAGGGCGGCGGGGTGCTTTCCGATATGATGTGCCACAGCGTCGAGGTGGCGCGCCATCTGCTCACGGCGCCCGGCGCACCTCGCAATTCGTTGAAGGTCAAATCGGTGAACGGCACGGTCGCGAACCTCAAATGGACGCGGGCCGGCTATGCCGATGAGCTGCGCCGCCGCTTCGGTGAGGATGTCGACTACCGTCGGCGCCCATCGGAGGATTTCGCCCGGGCGACCGTGACGCTGGAGGACGAGGAGGGCAACGAGCTGATGATCGAGGCAACGACCTCCTGGGCCTATGTCGGCGCCGGCCTGCGCATTCAGCTCGAGCTCCTCGGCCCCGAATATGCGCTGGAGTATAATTCGCTCGGCACCGGCTTGAAGATCTTCCTGTCGCGGGCCGTGCAGGGCACAGAGGGCGAGGACCTCGTCGAAAAGCAGAATGCCGAGCAGGGCCTGATGCCGGTGCTGGAGGACGAAGCCGGCGTCTACGGCTATACGGACGAAAACCGCCACATGGTCGGATGCTTCCGCAAGGGGATAAAGCCGCTCGAAACCTTCGAGGACGGCCTGGCGGTCGTCGAAATCCTGATGGGCCTCTACCGCTCCGCCGAGATCGGCGCGACGCTGCATTTCCCGGCGCCGGAGCTCGAAAACTATATTCCCGTCGTGGCGCGCGTGGGGGCGTAGTTCGTGCGCTTCAACCCAGTCGGGAACCTTCCTGCCGGAGCGCGGTTTGCTTCGGCATGCCGAAAGATGCAAATCAGCCGACCGTTCTCATTACCGGCTCGAGCGGCTTTCTGGGCCAGGCGATCGCGCATCGCCTGAGGGACCGGTATCGCGTCATCGGGCTCGACCTGTCCCCGCCGAAAGGCAAGTCCGAGACCGAAGAGACGATCAAATTCAACATCACCTCCGACGAAAGCGTGAGAGCGGCGATCGAGACGGCGGGTAAGCGCAGCGGCGAGCGCCTTGCTTCCGTGATTCATCTCGCCGCCTATTACGACACCACCGGCAAGGACAATCCCAAATACGATGCCGTCAATGTCGAGGGCACGCGCCGGCTATTGGAGGCGCTGCAGGGTCTTCCCACCGAACAGTTCATCTATGCAAGCACGCTGCTGGTGCAGGCGCCCAGTCCGGCCAGGGGTGCGCGGATCAACGAGGATGATCCGCTGGACCCCGCCTGGGCCTATCCCAAATCGAAGGCCGAGACCGAGGCGGTGATTGCCAGACATCGCGGCGCAATCAGGACCGCGACCCTCCGTCTCGCTGGCGTCTATGACGAGGACTGCCGAGCCGCTTTCATCGCTCAGCAGATCGCCCGCATCTTCGAGCGGCTCCCGACCGCCTATCTGTTCAGCGGCGATCTGGATGCAGGCCAGCCCTATCTGCACAAGGACGATCTGGTCGAGGCTTTCGCGCGCACGGTCGACCGTCGCAACGACTTGCCCGATGATTGCGTGTTGCTGATCGGCGAGGAGGAAACGCTCTCCTATGGCGACTTGCAGAAGCGCATCGGCCGGCTGATCCACGGCGAGGACTGGCGCACGCTCGCTCTGCCCAAGAGCCTCGCCAAGCCGGGGGCTTGGATGCAGACCGAGGTGCTCGACCAGGACTCGGAGATCAAGCCGTGGATGGTCGAGAACTCGGACGATCATTACGAGATCGACATCTCCCGTGCCCGCAACAAGCTCGGCTGGGAGCCGAGGCACAGCCTAGCTGCGACGTTGCCGGAAATGATCCGGCGGCTGAAGCAAGACCCGACCGACTGGTACGCGAAGAACAAGCTGGAGCCCTCCGTGGTCGCCGCCTCGGATCCCGAGATCGAGCAGGCGGAGAAAAGGCTGGCGGAGCCGCTGGAGCGCAGTGACGCCGAAGTCGAAGCTGCCGTGGAAGCGCACCGGCTGCGCACGCTCTGGGCGCCGCTGGCAAATGTCGCTCTCGGCCTGTGGCTCGTCTCCTCGCCGGCGACGCTCGGCCTTTTCGATCCCGTCAGCGTGCCGCTGCCACCGGCGCTCGGCCACGAGATCGACGAACCCGCCATACGCAATGCCCGTCTCGGGACAAGCGAGATCCTGTCCGGATTGCTCGTTGCCGCATTCGCGCTTTTCGGGATGTACCGGCGCTGGTCTCATGCGCAATGGATCACGGCCGCGCTCGGCGTCTGGATCATGCTTGCCCCGCTTGTCTTCTGGACGACGAGTGCCGCGGCCTACGCCATCGATACGCTTGTCGGCATGCTGATCGTGGCCTTTGCGGTGATGATTCCGCCGACGCCCGGAATAAGGCTGCGGGCGCTCGCGGCCGACGACGACCGGCCGCTCGGCTGGAGCTATTCGCCGTCCTCCTTCACGCAGCGAATGCCGATCGTCGCGCTCGCCTTCGTCGGCCTCTTCGTCTCGCGCTATCTCGCCGCCTATCAGATGGGCCATGTCGACGGGCTGTGGGACCCGTTCTTCGGGCCTGGCGAGGCACCCGTCCGCAACGGCAGCGAGGCGGTCGTGACGTCCTGGGTTTCCAAGGGCTTTCCGATCGCCGATGCCGGCCTCGGCGCCTTCGCCTATTCGTTGGACATTCTGGCCGGCGCGATCGGTGACAGCCGGCGCTGGCGCACCATGCCCTGGATGGTGCTCCTCTTCGGCCTGCTGATCGTGCCCCTCGGCGCCGTCAGCGTCTCCTTCATCATCATCCAGCCGCCGCTTATCGGCGCACTCTGTACGCTCTGCATCATCCAGGCGGCCGTCACCGTCGTGCTCATCCCCTATTCGATAGACGAGGTGCTCGCCACCATCCAGTACCTCTGGCGCGTAAGGAAGGCGGGCGAGCCGTTCTGGCGGACGTTCTGGATGGGCGGCCCGGCCATTTCGGAGGACCAGACGCCGGCGCCCGACCTCAACCGTCCGGCCACCGAGCTGTTGAAGGAATTCATCGTCGGCGGCGTCAACTTTCCCTGGACGCTGGTCGCCAGCGCATTGCTCGGCGCGGTCCTGATGACGACGCCCTTGATTTTCGGCAGCGTCCCGCCGCTCTATCACAGCGACCACGTTCTCGGCTGCGTCGTGATCCTGGTTTCCGTCACCGCCATGGCGGAGGTCGTCCGGCCGGTGCGCTTCCTGAATGTGCTGCTCGGCGCCTGCGTGGCGGCTTCGCCCTTCCTGTTTGCCGGCGGCAGCACGGTCGCGACCCTTGCCGACGTCGCGATCGGCTTGGCACTGATCGCGCTCAGCCTTCCGCGCGGGACGCGCAGCGAAGAACATTATGGCGGCTGGGACCGGGCGATCGTCTGACGGACGCGCCTCAAGACGCGGTGGTCCAATCAGCTCATCTGGGCAAGCACCATGACGAGCAGGAAGCCGGCGGCGTTGGCGATCGCCGAAGACTGCTGGAATTGATGCGACTCCGCTTCCGGCACGAGGTCGGTAATCGTCAGGTAGAACATCCCGCCCGCTCCCGTCGCGAAGAGAAAACCGGTGACCGGCTGGACCAGGCCTTTCAGCAGGAACCACCCTGCAACGGCGGACACGAAAAGGGAGAGGCCGATGACGGAGGTCCATCCGAGCGTCCGGCGCTTCGCGTTCTTCCGCTCCTCGTCGAGCGTCAATTCGCCGATGCTCATTCCTTCGCTGAAATTATCGATGCAGATGGCGAGGCCCACGACAAGCGCCACCTTCGGCTCGAAGGTGGCGCCGACGCCGATCGTCATGCCTTCGATCAGCTCTTCCGCACTCGTGCCGCCGGCGAGCACCGCGACATTGCTCCCGCGCGGCCTGCGCCTCCGGTGCAACTGATCGACCTCGGCCTTTTGGTCCGCCTCCGGCCCGGCCATTTTCCAGCGGTTGACGTAGAGGTCGAGAATATAGACGAGTCCCAGCCCGAGCAGAAATCCGGCAACGGCAAGCGGAAGACCCGCGAGTTCCATGGAGGTGGGCATCATCTCGAAAGCGAAGGTGCCCATGAGGACGCCGGCCGCGAAGCCGACGGCGATCGAGAGCACGAGGCTCGACGGCCTGAGCGAGATCGCCGCCAGGCCGCCCAGGGGCGATGCGACGGCCGCCGCCGCCGCGATTCCCAGGATGATCAGGAGATCATTGCTCATCGCTGCCCGGATCCTCGGTTTTCAAGGCGATCCTTCGGGACGTACGATCTGCTCGTAGGTACATTGGCGCGGGTCCTTGTCCGGCCGCCAGCGCATGAGTTTCGTACCGTGGCGGAAGCGCCGGTTGCTGACATGGTCGAACCGGACTTCGACGACCAGTTCCGGCCGAACCGGCTGCCATTCGCCGCTGCGCTCGCTGCTCCAGCGGCTGGGCCCGCCCGGTGCCTTGCCGGTGAAGCCCGGCGGCTCCTGCAAAGCTTCGAGCTGGCGCGTCAGGGCAGGCCGCTCCTTGTCCGAGATCGTCGCGGTAAAGCCCACATGGTTCAGCAGTCCCTCGGTGTCGTAAAGGCCGAGCAGAAGCGAGCCGACCAAAGAGCTGTCGCTCTCGTAGCGGAAGCCGCCGACGACGCAGTCGGCCGTCTTCAGCCGCTTGACCTTCACCATTGCCCTTTCGCCGCATTCATACGCGCCGTCGCGCCGCTTTGCGACGACCCCGTCGGTGGCACCCGCCTGCCATGAGGTGAGCCACCTCTCGGCCTCCTTAATGTCGAGCGTGAAGGGCGAAAGCTCGAGCATCTCCGCAGCCGCGTTCTCTTTGGCGAATGTCTCGAGGCGGGCGCGCCGTGCTGTCAGAGACTGGTCGGTCAGGACCGTTCCGTCGGTGCCGGCCAGCATGTCGAACAGGATGAGTTTGGCCGGCGTCTCCTGCGAGAGCTTCTGCACGCGGCTCGCCGCCGGATGCAGGCGCATCTGAAGGGCGTCGAAGGAAAGGCGCCCGTCGACCTCGATCACCAGTTCGCCGTCGAGGACGAACATGTCCGGCTCCAGTCGGCGCAGCAGGGCGAGGATCTCGGGGAAGAAGCGTCCGAGCGGCTTGCCGGATTTCGCCCTTATGTCGACGTCCTCGCCGGACTTGAACGCAAGGCAGCGAAAGCCGTCCCACTTCGGCTCGTACTGCCATGTGTCGCCGCCCGGAAGCCCGGTCGCGGAACGGGCTTCCATCGGCGCCGTGCTGACGGGCAGGGGATAGCCCCCTGCCTTCTTCGCCGCGCTTGACGGAGCGGCCTTCTTCGTCGGCTTTCCATGTGCGGGCGACGCCATCGTCCACTCCGTCTAAGCCGTCGGCCTATTTCAGCTTGACCGAGGGCTCTCTTCCCCAGACGCGCAACTTGCCGAGCTCCTTGAGGAAGGCGGCTGCACTCGCAGCGTCGGTGAGTTCGATCGTTCCCTCATCGAGCAGCTCCGCAATGCCGGCCCTCTCGAGAAGGGGAACGGCGGCGCCGGCATAGCCGATATATTTGCAATGGGCGAAGGCGTCGGCCACAAAATCGCGCGCGGTGGCGACGTCG
The DNA here is from genome assembly GCF_036245905.1 of Sinorhizobium sp. KGO-5. Lineage (NCBI taxonomy): Bacteria > Pseudomonadati > Pseudomonadota > Alphaproteobacteria > Hyphomicrobiales > Rhizobiaceae > Sinorhizobium > Sinorhizobium sp. KGO-5. The sequence continues at coordinate 852,448 of NZ_BDIZ01000003.1, read as the reverse complement.
ATCAGATCCGCGACGGCCTCTGCGGAAGGAAGCAGGACCACCGCGTCGTAGAGTACCGACGGGCCGCCGTCGAGCATCTGGTGGGCGGCGATGCGCTTTCCGTCGGAGGCGGTAAAGCCGCCGACTTTCGGCGCGATCAGCTCGAAGACCGCCTTCTCCTTCTCGACAGCCGCTATAAGGGCGTCGAGAAGCGCGGCGTCCGCGCCATCCGTCGCCAATATTCCGAGCTTGCGGCCCTCGAAACGCTTCGGCCCACGCTGGATGATGCTGAGGGCCGGCGAGGGGTCGAGGTCCTGGCGGGTGGCAACGGCCGCATCCGCCGGTTTCGGCATCGTCTCCAGGCCGAGGGCATGGCCGACCTTTTTCCCCAGCGTTTCATCGATATTGAGAAGATGCGCGACCATCCGTTCGCGGATCACCGGCGTCTCCACCTTGCTCAATTCGAAGGTCAGGGCATCGGCGATGTGTCGCTGCTCGGGCGGCGTCTGGCTGATGAAGAACTGACGGGCCTGGCTGTAATGGTCGGCAAAGCTCTCGGCGCGGATGCGCAGCTTCGGGCCCTGCTCCTCGGAAGGAAAATGGCGGAAGCCTTTCATGGGCGACTCGCGCGGACCCTCGCCCCAGGAATTGGGCTGGTAGTTCACGCGTCCGACCGGGTTGCGCATGGCCATGTGGCCGTCCTGCTGAAAGTGCTGGAAGGGACATTTCGGCGCGTTGATCGGAAGATGGGTGAAGTTCGGGCTGCCGAGCCGCTTCAGCTGCGTGTCGAGATAGGAGAAGTTGCGCCCCTGCAGCAACGGATCGTCGCTGAAGTCGATGCCGGGCGGCACGTTCTGCGTCATGAAGGCGACCTGCTCGGTTTCGGCGAAGAAATTCTCCGGCATGCGGTCGAGTACCAGCCGGCCGACAGGCTTCGTCGGCAGCACTTCCTCCGGGATGATCTTGGTCGGATCGAGGATGTCGAAATCGAACTTGTCGGCGAAGTCCTGATCGAAAAGCTGCACATGCAGTTCCCATTCCGGGAAGTTGCCGGACTGGATGGCTTGCCACATATCGCGCCGGTGGAAATCAGGATCGGCGCCATTGATCTTCACGGCCTCGTTCCAGACGACCGACTGGAGACCGAGCTTGGGCTTCCAATGGAATTTGACGAAGGTGGACTCGTCCTTGGCATTGACGAAACGGAAGGTGTGGACGCCGAAGCCTTCCATGAACCGGAAGGAGCGCGGGATCGCCCGGTCCGACATGACCCACATGACCATGTGCATGCTTTCCGGCGTCAGGCTGATGAAGTCCCAGAAATTGTCATGCGCGGACTGCGCCTGGGGAAACTCCCGGTCCGGTTCGGGCTTTACCGAGTGTATGACGTCGGGGAACTTGATCGCGTCCTGGATGAAGAACACCGGGATGTTGTTGCCGACGAGGTCCCAATTGCCCTCGTTTGTGTAGATTTTGACCGCGAAACCGCGAACGTCGCGGGCGAGGTCGAACGAGCCCTTGCTTCCGGCCACCGTCGAGAACCGCACGAAGGCAGGGGTTCGTTCGCCCGGTCGCTGGAACAGATCCGCCCGGGTGTAGGCTGCAAGCGACTCGTAGGTTTCGAAGAAGCCGTGCACGCCGTAGCCGCGGGCATGCACGACGCGCTCGGGAATGCGCTCGTGATCGAAGTGGAAGATCTTCTCGCGGAAATGGAAATCCTCGATGAGCGTCGGGCCGCGTTCGCCGGCGCGCAGACTGTTCTGGTCGTCGGCGACGGGGCCGCCCTGAGCCGTCGTCAGGACGGGCGTGTCGCCTTCGGCGATCTGGTGAAGTTCTCCACCGTTGCCGCGTGTCGCTTTCTGGTCATGAATGGTGGCCGGTTTCGTATTGTTCGGCGCAGAGGGTTTCTTGGCCATGGCAGCACTCCTTGGTCGGGGGCGGATGGGCACGTAACCTTGGCGAGGGAGGTTGGTTCCCCTGCACGCAAAAATTACCCGGACATCCGGCCTGCTGCTATCGCCGATTCCAAGAGGTGGAGCGGGATGCGGTCGGAAAACCGCACGCACTTTCCTCATCCCGCTCCGGCAAGGTCGTAGCGAACAGGTAGTGCGTCCGCCCGCCATACGCTGCGGCGCGGACGGAAACGCCAATAGCGCTCGGCGCCGTCGAGAGGCACGCCGTCCGGAGCTTCGGACAGGAGCTCGGCCTCGCCGGTCATCTGCAGGAGGCCGCCCGTGGAGAAGTCCGGGAAAGTGAGCCCGGCGCGCGGATTGAGCGCGATGTTGCCGAGCGTGTTGAAGAAGCGATTGCCGACGAAATCCGGGATCACCAGCCAGCCGTCTTCGCCGACATGCACGAATCCGGCGTGGCCGCCGCGATGGGAGACGTCGATCTGCCGGCCGCCGGCGAGATCGGCATAGGTTGCGACGAAGAACGTGTCCGCCTGCGCCACCAGAGCACGCGCTGCGGCGTTGCACCCGAAGCTGGAAACGGGCGGTACGGAAGGTGGCACGGAAGGGTCGCGTACGAAACGGACCTGGCGGAGCTGGATGTATTTCGGACAGTTGCCGAAGCTCTGGTCGACGCCGAGATCGAAACCGCGGGCATGCCGCTTAAGCGTGCCGTTCAGCCGGTTGCGCCGGCGGGTGCCGAGATCGATTCCGAGCAGGGCGAGGGGAGCGCCGTCCTCCATGCCCGCCTCGGCGGGGTCCGTCGGCTCCCGCGGGAGCTCGACGGTAAGCCTTTTTTCGTCCGGCGCGCGGAGGAAGCCGGGTTCGCCCGCCCTGAGCGTCGCCCAGGCGTCGCCGTCGCGGTCGACCGAGCCCAGCACGACCATCGGCAGAAGGGGATAGAATTCCCGGTGCTGGTCGATCAGGTGGTCGCGCATGACGCGGCGTCCGATCTCGTCCATGCGCGTTTCCACACCCAGCCTCTTCTGCAGGGCGATTTCGCCCTCGTGCCAGGGCGAATGTGCGAGGATGGGAGCCTCCATGACGATTGTTTCCTTGGTTGCGTGAATGTTGGGCATCTCGGGGCTTGTTCGCGGGCGATAACATCCGCCCCCGGCCCAAACTCCCTCATTCCTGTGCCTGTCACAGGGACCCAGCAGGCCAAGTCATTGGCCTGAAGGACTCCTCGCACCGCAGACGCGGCGCTGCTCTCGTCCCTGTGACAAGCACAGGGAAGAGGGTGGTTGCAGTCCTTCGATACGTTTAAAAGCACGTGCCGTGCGAGATGGCTTCCCGCAAGCGGACGTCGTCATTACGCTCGCTAAGCCGCCAACCCCACCGGCGTCTTTGCGAACTCGACGAAGCCCGGCAATGCCTCGATGCGGGCGAGCCAGCTGCGGATCTCCGGATAGGGCTGGAGATCGACGTCGCCTTCGGGGGCGCGCGCCACGTAGCTGTAGAGCGCGACATCGGCGATCGTCGGCCGGTCGGCGGCAATCCAGCCTCTGCCTTTGAGCTCCTGCTCGATCAGCGCCAGGATCGCATGCGAACGAGGGATCACCTCTTCCGGTCGGTAGGGCGCCTTGAACACGTTGATGAGCCGCGCCTGGGCCGGACCATGGGCGATCTGGCCGGCAGCCACCGAAAGCCAGCGCTGAACGGCAGCCGCCCCCGCGGCGTCTTCCGGCAGCCAGTCCGTGCGGCCGGTCTTCTTTGCCAGATAGACGAGAATTGCGCTTGAGTCCGAGATGATCGTGCCGCCGTCGTCGAGCACCGGGACCTGACCGAAGGAATTGAGCTTCAGGAAATCCGCTTGCTTGTGCTCTCCCCTGGCGAAATCGACGACCACCAGCGCATGCTCGATACCGAGCAGCGAGAGGAACAGGCGGGCGCGGTGCGCGTGGCCGGAGAGGGGATGATGATAGAGTTTCATGTCGGCCTCGTTGAATGATGGAACGACACCAAGATGATTGTTATCCGCCGAGTTGATAAGCTCCGATAGAGGCACTAGACAGTTTCACTTGATGAAATAATCGAGGAGCATTCGATGGATCGCTGGCAGGCGATGCGGATCTTCGTGCAGGTGGTGGAAAGCGGCGGCTTCGCGGCGGCCGCCAAGGTGCTGCATATGAGCCCGCCGTCGGTCACCCGGGCGGTGGCGAAGCTGGAGGACCTCATCGGGACACGGCTTCTGGTGCGCACCACGCGCTCGCTGAAACTGACTGCGGCGGGCGAAGGATACGTGGCCGATTGCCGGCGTATCCTCGGGGAGATCGCGGAGGCGGAAGCCAATGCGGCGGGTAGCTTCACCGCCCCTGCGGGGTTGCTCACGGTAACGGCGCCCGCGCTCTTCGGGCGCATCCACGTGCTCCCCGTCATCCTCGACTTTCTCGATCATTATCCGGCAATGCAGGTCAAGACCGTCTTCGTCGACCGCGTGACCAATCTGGTTGACGAGGGCCTGGATGTGGCGATCCGCATTGCCTCGCTCCCGCCCTCCGGGCTCGTTGCGCGCCGGATCGGCTCGGTCCGGCAGGTGCTTTGCGGCTCGCCGGATTACTTCGCCCGCTTCGGCGAGCCCGGCAGCCCGCAGGAGCTTGCCCGTCATCGCATCATCGGGCGTGAGGGCCTCTTCGGCCACTCGGAATGGCTCTTCGGACGCGACAACGGCATCCGCGTTCCGATCAGCCCTCGTCTCATCTGCAACACCAATGACGCGGTCCTTGCCGCCGCTGTGGCGGGCTGGGGATTGTCGCGGTTTCAGTCCTACCAGGTGGCACCCGACGTGAGAGCCGGCAGGCTCAAGGTCGTCCTTGCCGACCACGAGCGCGAGCCGGTGCCGATCCACATCGTGCATGCGGAAGGCCGCATGGTCTCTGCAAGGGTGCGCGCCTTCGTGGACTTCGCCGCCGGGCGTTTTCGTCGCCACGCGGGTCTTGGCACCGAGCTTTGAAGACCTCTACCGGTCGTCGCCGCGCACCCGCAGCAGCACGCGTTCGAGCGCATCCGTCAGCGCCCGGTGGCCGCCGCCGCGGTCGAAGTCCGTCAAAACCTGCTCGTTCAATCCGCCGGCGGTCGAAAATTCGCGGGCGAGTTCTTCGAGCGGCGTCCCCTCGTCCCTGGCCGCCCTCTGGGAGAGACTGGCGAAGAGCGGCGCGATATAGGCGCGTGCCTTGTCGCGGTCGAGACCCTTTTCGGCGAACCAGCCGGTCGTCCGGTCGAGAATGCCGAGATAGGTCGCCATCAGAGCGCTTCCGACGGCAAGCAGGTCATATTCCTCCTTGGTCTCGCATTCGACCGCCGTTCCGAGTGCCGCAAAGATCGCGGCAACGGCGCGGTTCGGTGGATAGATCGCCGTCACGCCCTCGCGCTCGGCGACGAAGGGCAGGGGGATTGCCTGGGTGAGCTCCACCTCCTCGCTGATCCAGCCGAGAAGCGTGGAACGATCGGTAGCGGCAATGACGCTGACGATCTTCTGACCCTTGCGGAATTTGAGCTTGGGGATCACGTCCTCGGCGATTTGAGGACGAACGGCGAGGAACAGCACGTCGGCCGCGTCCACCGCTTCCTGATTGTCCTTGGCGATCCGCACGAGCGGGAAGCGGCCGGCAAGCCGGGCAGCAATCTCCCGGTTGCGCGGGGAGACGACGATCCCGGCGACGTCGAGCCCGGAACCGACGATGCCCGTCACCATCGCTTCGGTGATGGCGCCGGTGCCGATGAAGCCAATAAGCATCGCTGTTCACTCCCTTGATTCGTACGGCGACATTAGAACAATTCCGGGAAACTGCGTCACTAACGCAGCCGTTTTCCCTCTCCGTCGAACACCAGAACCGAAATCGGATCGAAGCGGGCCGTCAGGCGGTCACCGGCCTTGAGTCCGCGGCCGTTCTTCGTTTCGACGACGATGAGCTCGCCGTTGCCGTGGCGGGCATAGGCGAAGGTCTCTCCGCCGAGATGTTCCAGCATGTCGATCGTGAGGGCTAGCCCTGCAGGACCGTCTTCATTGAAATGCTCGGGCCGGATGCCGATCGTCACCGCAGTTCCCGCCGCCGCCTGCAGGGTGACGGGGATCTTCGCGTCTCCATGATCCGGCAGGCGCGCATAGGCCCGGTCCTGGTCGATTTCGATCACGCCCTTCAGGAAATTCATCTTCGGCGACCCGATGAAGCCGGCGACGAAGAGGTTGGCCGGGTCGTCATAGAGATCGAGGGGCGAGCCCACCTGTTCGACCACGCCGGCGCGCATGACGACGATCTTGTCGGCGAGCGTCATGGCCTCGACCTGATCATGCGTCACGTAGACGATGGTGGTGGCGAGCTGCTTGTGCAGCCGTGCGATCTCGATGCGCATATGCACGCGCAGCTCCGCATCGAGGTTGGAAAGCGGCTCGTCGAAGAGGAAGATCTTCGGATGGCGGACGATCGCCCGGCCGATCGCCACGCGCTGGCGCTGGCCGCCCGAAAGCTGCTTCGGTTTGCGGTCGAGCAACGCCCCGAGTTCCAGGATATGGGCGGCCTCGTTCACCCTCTTCTCGATCTCGGCCCTGGGGACACCGGCGAAGCGGAGCGCAAAGCCCATGTTCTCGCGCACCGTCATATGCGGATAGAGCGCATAGGACTGGAACACCATGGCGATCCCGCGCTTGGACGGATCGACGTCGTTCATTCGGCTATCGTCGATCGTCAGGTCGCCGGAGGTGATCTCCTCAAGCCCGGCGATCATCCGGAGCAGCGTGGACTTGCCGCAGCCGGAAGGACCGACGAAAACGACGAACTCGCCGGATTTTATGTCGAGATCGACACCCTTGATGACCTCCAGGCCACCATAGGATTTACGGACATCGCTGAGTTGGAGTTGGCTCATGCGCTCGCCGCTCCTTCCGCCAGGGCGACGAGCTCGAGCTTCGCCGCGCCGAGCCGCGTCGAAGCGACCGAGACGACGACGGCGCCGGCGGGGCCCGTGGACTCCAGCCAGAAACCGGCGGAACCGCCCTGAAGGACGAGGCGGGCCGGTCCGACCAGCCGCGCCGGACCGTGAACCTCGACGTCGACTGCATCGTTCAGGAAGGGCAGGACGTTGCCGGCCTGGTCGAGCGCGCGCAGGATGACGCGAACGCTGTCGCGGCCTTCCGCACGCAGCGTCTTGCTATCCGCCTCGACGTGGAGCGTCGTAGGTACGGGGTCGGCGGCCATGCGGAGATCGGCGACCGGCTTGCCGGCGACGAAGCCGGTAAATTCCGCGCTTTCCCACTTCATGCCCCAGACTCCGAGCTCGTCCTTGGTGAAGTGGCGGTGGTCGATGACGACCGGCGGATGCGGCAGGTGCGGGAAATTCTCGCGATCCGGGCCGACGCGCTTGGAAAGCGAGCCGTATTTCAATTCGACCTCGTCGCAATTCGTCAGCACGATCAAGGGCAGCACGCCGCCGATATTGCGCTCGCCGCGCGCCCAGAAGGTCACCGGCTTCATCACGACCTCCTCGGTGGGATCGCACTGGCTGGCATAGACATAAGCCGCGAATTTCGGCTCGCGGAACATGTCCATGACGCCGTGATAGCAGATCCGGTCCCCGGAGCCGAAATCCTTGTGGGTGTTGTAGTCGAACATGCACCAGCCGATCGCACCGGAAATGCCGGGATCGGCATAAGCCGCATTCAGCACTTCCAGATGCCGGCGAACATGTTCGGCCTGGCGCTGCTCCTGGTCATAGATCTTCGTCGGATACATGTGCCCGCCGAATTCGGTGATGAGATAGGGCACCTTGCGGGCAAGCCCGGTGCATTCCTGCTGCGGGCGAAGCGCCGTGCGCGGCCGGTTCGAGCCGGGCAGCTCCTCGTTGCCGAGGATGAAGTCGTTCATCGTGTAGACGTCTTCCAGAAATTCGCTGTCGGTAATGTATCGCACGCCGCCCGTCTGCCGTGTCGGGTCGAGCTCGCGGGCGAGGCGATTGGTCTTGGCATAGAAGTCGTGCGAATCCTGCGACTCGTTGATGCGCACACCCCAGATGACGATCGACGGGTGGTTCCAGTCGCGCTCGATCATGCGGCGGACATTGCGGATCGCCTCCTGTTTCCATTCCTCCCCGCCGATGTGCTGCCAGCCGGGAATTTCCTCGAAGACGAGGAGCCCGATGCGGTCGCAATGGTCGAGGAACCATTTCGACTGCGGGTAATGCGAGGTGCGCACGAGATTGCAGTGAAGCCTGTGCTTCATGATCTCGGCGTCGCGCTCCTGGGCGGTGCGCCCCATGGCGTAGCCGACATAGGGGAAGGCCTGATGACGGTTCAGCCCGCGGATCTTCAGCGGGCGGCCGTTGAGCCGGAAGCCTGCGGTCGTGAACTCCGCGGTGCGGAAACCGAAATGCGAGGCCAGGCGGTCGGAGCCCTGGCGGGTCCGGAGCTCGGCTTCGATCTCGTACAGCACCGGATCGTCGATGTCCCAGAGCGAGAGGTCTTTCAGGCCATCCATCTCAAGGGTGAGGCTCTCGCCGGCCGTTTCGCCGGCGACCTCGGCCAGCACTTCGCCGGCCGCATTCTTGAGAAGCGCGGAGACCGTACCGGAGAATGGCAACCCTTGCGGATTGGAAAGGTCGCACCGGACGGAAACGGCCTTGTTGTCGGAGAGCACGTCGCGGGTTTCGATCTTGATATTGCCGATCGAAACCGGATCGGTGACCTTCAGCCAGACGTCGCGATAGATACCGGCATAGGTCAGATAGTCGATCCGGCCGCCGAATGGCGGGATCTCCGGATTCTCGCTGCCGTCGATCTTCACCGTGATGAGATTGTCGCCTTCCAGGAGCCTGTCCGTCAGGCGTGCCTCGAAAGGCGTGTAGCCGTCCTTATGCGCCAAGATCTCTTCGCCGTTGAGATACACGACCGCATCGGCCATTGCCGCGTCGAAGACGAGCGAGACCTCCCGGCCGGAGAAGTCCGGGCGCCAGGCAAGCACCTTCTGGTAGGTGAAGGCGCGCTGGTAGCATGTCTCGTCGAAATAGTTGAACGGCAGTTCGACGGCGTTGTGCGGCAGGCTGATCGACTGACCCGCCCGGAGCGTTCCGGCGTCGGCGGCGTCGAAGCCTTCGGAGAAGATCCACGAATTATTGAAGGAAGTAACAGAGCGCATCATCGTTCCTATTTGACTGAGCCCAGCATGCCCTGGACGAACTGGCGTTGCATGAAGAAGAAAACGGCTAGCGTCGGCAGTGTCGCGAGAATCGTCCCGACCATGACCACGCCGTAATCGGGGTAGTAGGCGGAGGCGAGCGACGAGATGACCAGCGTGATCGTCTTGGTCTCGTTGGTCTGGAGCACGATCAGCGGCCAGAGATAGTTGTTCCACGCGGTCATGAAGACGATGACGAAGGCGGCCGCATAGGTCGAACGCATGACCGGTACGTAGATGAAGAGGAAGATCTGCCACTCCTTGAGCCCGTCGACCTTGGCTGCGTCGCGGAGCTCGGAGGGGAAGGACTTGGTGCTCTGCCGGAAGTAGAAGATGACGAAGGCCGAGCCGATCGTCGGCAGGACGACGGCGAGATGCGTGTTGATGAGACCCGCCTTCCCCATGATGACGAAGAGCGGGATCATCAGCGCGGCGAAGGGGATCATAAGGGTGAGCAGCATCGCCCGGTAGACGCGCTCGCGTCTTCGCGAGCGGAACATCTCGAAGCCGTAACCGGCGAGCGAGGAGACCGCGAGCGTGAGCACGGTCGCAAGGATCGCGATCTTCGCCGAGTTCCAGAAGACGAGCGGCACGTTTACCAGCGTGAAGAAGTTGCCGACATTGGTGGCAAAGGCTGCGCCCGGCAGGAGTTTGCCCTTGATGATGTCTATCGATGAATTGGTTGCGCCGAGCACCATCCAAATGAACGGAAAGACGGAGAGGAAGGCCATCAGGCCGAGGAAGCCATAGGTGGCCGCCATTGCCGCGAAACGTCCAAATCCGTTCATCGGTCACGCTCCCTTGCTGCGAAGAACTGCACGAAGGCGAGGAGCGCGACGAGGACGACGATGACGTAGGAGACCGTCGCCGCATAACCGAGATTCGGCATGAAGCGGAAGGTCAGGTTGTAGATGTAGAGCGACAAGGTGAGCGTGGCATTGGACGGGCCGCCCTTGCCCTCGGTCAGGTTGTAGACCTCGTCGAAAAGCTGCAGCGTGCCGATCGTCGAAATGACTGTCGTGAAGAGGATGACCGGCTTCAGCAGAGGGATGGTGAGGTGGGTGAAGCGCGCCCAGGCCGGAACGCCGTCGATGCGCGCCACCTCGTAGATCGACTTGTCGATGTTCTGAAGTGCCGCAAGATAGAAGATCATGTTGTAGCCGGTCCAGCGCCAGGTGATGGCAAGAATGACGAGAACCTTCGCCCAGAAGGGATGCGTCAGCCACGGAATGGGCGAGGCGGCGAGACCGATCGCCTGGAGTGTCGAATTGACGATCCCGTCGGTTGCGAACATGCCCTTGAAGAGCACCGAATAGGCGACCAGCGAACTGACGCAGGGCAGGAAGATCGCCGTGCGGAAAACCCCTCGGCCGACGAGCCGCGGGTTGTTAAGGAGCGACGCCAGGATCAGCGCGAGCAGGATCATGATCGGCACCTGCACGACGAAATAGGTCATCGTGTTGGTGAGGGCCTTGATGAAGACCGGATCGTTCCAGAGCCGAACGATGTTCGCGAAGCCCGCGAACTTCATGGTCATGCCGCGGCCGGACTGGAACGACATCCAGAGGGACCACGCGATGGGATAGACCATGAACAGGGCGATCAGCCCGAGGGCCGGCGCGACGAACAGCCAGCCATTGACGTCGTAATATCGGCCGATACCGCGGCGCGCTCGAACCATGTTCCCCTCCTGGAAGGCCGGACAGCCGGAAAGTTGGCCGCGGCAAGAGCCGCGGCCGGAAACAGCGGGCGCATGCCCGCCGCCATTCACCGCATCACTGGATCTGTGCGCTGACCTCGGCCTCGATCGCCTGCAGCACTTCGTCGACCGGTGTGCCCTGCGTCACGGCCGGGAGTTGCGCAGTGACGGCAAGGTCGGCCTCGTTGGTGAAGACGCCGTAATTGACCGAGGGGACCTTCGCCAGCCAGTCGGAGAAGTTCTGCCAGACCTTCTCGCCGCCGAAGAAGGGGTCTGCCGCCTCATAGGCCGCGCCGCCGCGGGCGGCGAGCAGCGAGCCGACCGCACCGCGGTCCTGGAGTATCTTCTGATAGAAATCGATGTCCTTGGCGTAGATCTCGTTCAGGAAGTCGATGGCCTCCGCCTTCTCCTCGGAGCTTTCGAGCACGTACCAGCTGGAGCCGCCGAGATTGGAGGCATGCGTCGCGCCTTCGATCGAGAGCGCCGGAATGGGGGCGACGCCCCAGTTGCCGGACTGGTCCGGCTGCGCCTTGACGGTGCCGGTGATCCAGACGCCCGTGACGACGGTCGCGACGTCGCCGGAGGTGAAGGTGCCTACCCAGTCGGACCAGCCGTTGGCAGGCTTGTAGATATTCGCCTGCATGATCTTGCCGATGGTTTCGAGCGCCGCCTTCAGCGCCGCATTGCCGGTGATGTTCGGCTTGCCTTCCTTGTCGAAATACCATTGCCCGGCCGACTGCATGATGATGCGCACGAGACCGGCGTCGTTCGGGTCGAGGCCCATCATCTTCTTGCCGGTCTTCTCTTCGACCTGCTTTCCGATCTCGATGAAGCGGTCCCAGGTGAGATCCTGCATGTCCTGCGGCTTGAAGCCGGCGGCTTCCAGATAATCCTTGCGGTAATAAAGACCCGTGACGCCGGAATCGAAGGGCATTCCGTAGACTTGCCCGTCGAGCGTCATGAGCTCGACCTTGTAGGGGGCGAAACCGGAATAATCGACGGTGCCGGACAAAGGCGCGAAGGCGCCCGGGAAGGATTGAAGGTATTTCTGAGCGCCGTAATCCTCGATGAGCACGATGTCGGGGAGCGCGTCGGCAGTGCCGGACGAAAGCCCGGTCTGCAGCTTCTGCTCGACGTCGAGCTTGGCGAAATCGACGATGTTGAAGGTGACGTCCGGATGCGTTTTCGTATAGCGGGCGCCCGCCTCCTTCATGATCGCGACATTGAAATTCGGGTCCCAGCACCAGATGGTGATTTCCTTGGCCTGCGCCGCGGTAACCCCCAGGAAGCTTGCGCCCGCGAGAGCCAGAGCGGCGATACGCGGCAGATAGGCACGCGCCTGAATGTCCATTGTTTCCTCCCGAAATCGTGTTCCCCGAGACAGTCCTCTCTGTCCCGGCGGCGAGTATTTCTCAAAACTCGAGTGGGCGCAATTATTTTCAGTAAATTTTTACTTGGCACTTGCGACGCGTGCTTTGAAGGCACGTTAGCCATCACGACCGCGCGCCAGTCGGCGCCTGATGGCATGATTGCCGCTATGGCCAGAGTGAACGCGGGCGATTGGCTACACGCGACGTTGCGGATATCGTCCAGTCGATTTCGACCCGGGATTTCTAGAGCCGGCCCGCCATGTCATCTTCCTTGTTCGCTGTCTCGGCCGGTGCCGGCGTGCTGCCGCGCCAGACGATTTCCGTGCCGAAAACCACCTTCTTGGCGACCTCTCGGCCCGAAAGGCGCTCCAACAGCAGGTCGACGGCGGTTTCGCCGATGAGCTCCGCCGGAATCTTCACCGTGGAAAGCGGCGGCCCGAGAAACTGCGCGACCGGAATGTCATTGAAGCTCGCGACCGCGATATCCTCGGGAATCCTGAGCTCCATGTCGTGGATGGCTCTGTAGGCGCCCAGCGCCATATTGTCGTTGCAGGTGATGAGGATCTTCGGTGGATTGGGCTTCGATAGCATCGCCCTGGCAAGCTTGTAGCCGCTGTCGGGCGTCATCGGCTCCACCATGCACAATTCCGGATCATAAAGGCCGGCCTTGGTCATCCAGTCGATATAGGTGCGGCAACGGCGCTCCGAATGGATGTTGTCGGGCCCGTAGAAAGCGTCGATCCAGCCGATGAAGCCGATGCGCCGGTAGCCCATGGCATGCACCGCCTCCAGGAGCCGGGTCATCGCCAGCGAGACGTCGCTGAGCACGGTGTCCTCCATGTCTCCGGCCGGTGCGTAATCGGCAAAGACGAGGTGGCGGCTGTGGCGGCGCAGCCATTCGAGCTCGTCGCCGTAATAATGGCCGACGGCCACCACGCCGGAGGCGCCCTCCAGGATCGTCGCTTCCGGAGGATTGCCGGTGAGGAAGACCTTGACGACTTCGCTCTTCAGCGCCTGGCAGCGGCTTTCGATGCCGAGGCGGACACCGACATAGTAGGGATCGGCGAGTTCCTGGGCGGGGTCGAGAAAATGCACGAGCGCGATCTTCAGCCCGACGCCGACGCCATGCGCTGCGGCGCGGCTGCGATTGCGCGGCGTCGCATAGTTGAGCGCCTCCGCCGTTTCGATGATCGCCTGGCGTTTCCTGTTCGAGATCGACAGCGTCGGGTCATAGTTGAGGACGCGTGAGACGGTTGCCGACGATACGCCGACGGCCGACGCGATTTCCTTGATTGTGACCATTCGGTTCCGCCTGTCCTTCTGCCGTGCCGCGCTGGAGTATCCTGTTTAGTAAATTTTTATCGCGGCTTTTTCAATCGCAAGCCGCAGCCAACGTGGTCACGGATTCGTTGGTCCTCGCATTGCGGCCCGTGGCAGATACGCTCGCATACATGCCTGTGGTGCGGAACTCGGTCGGACTCGCGCCGAAGACGCGGCGGAATACCTTGGCGAAGTAGTTGGGGTCCTCGAAGCCGGACAGGATGGCGACTTCCTTGACCGGCAGGTCCGCGGTCTTGGTCAGCAGCTTTACCGCCCTTTGCAGGCGCTTCTGCAGCACGAATTCCGCCGGCGGCATGCCTTCGCTGGCGGCGAAGACTCGGGAGAAATGGGCGCGGCTCAGGCCCGAAATGCGCGCGAGCTCCTCGACCGGAAGGGGCTTGTCGAGATTGCCCAGAACATGATCGATCACGTGCTGCATCTTCCGGTATTCGTCACTGAGGACCGGATGCGATCCGAACACGTCGTCATAAAGCGCCATCGCCGCCTCATAGGCGATCGCCGAGGCGCTGCCCGGGGTGTCGCCGCCGGCCATGAGGCGCAGGCTGCAGTCGGCAAGATGTTCGACGGTTTCCGGCTGCAACCTTATGATGGGACCGGTGACGGCGAGAATGGCGCGGTGGATCCTCAGCGCCTCCTCGCCGTTCATGGAGATCCAGAAGAACTCCCAGCGCCCGCCTTCCTCAAGCCAGTAGCGATGATTGTGGGGCACGAGCAGGAGCAGCGTCTCGCCCGGACGCACGCGGTGACTGCGGTTCTCATATCGCAGGTTGCCGGCCCCGCCGATCGTGTACTGCAGCACGGTGAACGGGGTTTGGCCGCGCTTGCGACCGTCCCAATCGTAGCTTGCATCGGTCCTGATCTCGTAGCCGGTGCTCGTCGGCATGGTGTGCAGGCTTTGGCGTCCCCGCGGCAGTGAGACCGTCCGCATCGCGGGCCCCCGGGCGATCAGTTGCTGCAGCATAGAATTACCCATGAAAGCACAATACCTCTCTAGTCGTGCATCCGATTATACACATAATGCCCCCAGATCGCGCAAGACATGCGGTTGATACGGCGTTTGACGAGGGTTTGCCGAGGAGGGCACCGCTTCGCCGATCCAGGCCAGTTCAATGAATGGATTTTACCCTTTTAGCGCGAAGGTCGCAGTCTGAGGAGGAATAGCACGGCCATGGCCAGCTTTAAGATCGCCATCATCGGCGCCGGCAGCATCGGCTTCACCAAGAAGCTCTTCACCGACATTGTTTCCGTGCCGGAGCTCCGGGACGTCGAGTTCGCGTTGACGGATCTGAGCGAGCACAACCTCGCCATGATCAAGTCCATCCTCGACCGGATCGTCGAGGCGAACAAACTGCCCACGCGGGTAACCGCGACGATCGACCGCCGCAAGGCGCTGGAGGGCGCACGTTACATCATCAGCTGCGTGCGCGTCGGCGGCCTCGAGGCCTATGCCGACGATATCCGCATACCGCTGAAATACGGCGTCGACCAATGCGTCGGCGACACGATCTGCGCCGGCGGCATCCTCTACGGTCAGCGCAACATTCCGGTGATCCTCGATTTCTGCAAGGACATCCGCGAAGTGGCCGAGCCCGGCGCCAAGTTCCTCAACTATGCCAACCCGATGGCGATGAACACCTGGGCGGCGATCGAATACGGCAAGGTCGACACGGTCGGTCTCTGCCACGGCGTCCAGCACGGGGCCGAGCAGATCGCCGAGATCCTCGGCGCCGGGGAAGGCGAGCTCGACTACATCTGCTCCGGCATCAACCACCAGACATGGTTCGTCGATATCCGCCTCAACGGCCGCAAGGTCGGCAAGGGCGAACTCGTCGCCGCCTTCGAGGCGCATCCCGTCTTTTCAAAGCAGGAGAAGCTTCGGATCGACGTGTTGAAGCGCTTCGGCGTCTATTCGACCGAAAGCAACGGACACCTGTCCGAATACCTGCCCTGGTATCGCAAGCGTCCGGACGAGATCTCCAGATGGATCGACATGTCGGACTGGATCCATGGGGAAACCGGCGGGTATCTCCGCTATTCGACCGAGACCCGCAACTGGTTCGAGACCGAATATCCGCGCTTCCTCGAAGAGGCGGGCCGGCCGCTGGAAACGATCAGGCGCTCGAACGAACATGCGAGCCGCATCCTCGAAGCGCTGGAGACGGGTCGGGTCTATCGCGGCCACTTCAACGTCAAGAACAACGGCGTGATCACCAACCTTCCGGCGGATGCGATCATCGAATCGCCCGGCTTCGTCGATCGTTTCGGCATCAACATGGTGGCAGGCATCACATTGCCTGAGGCCTGTGCGGCCACCTGCATCTCGTCGGTCAACGTCCAGCGCATGTCCGTTCATGCGGCGATCACCGGCGACATCGATCTTCTGAAGCTCGCCGTGCTGCACGACCCACTGGTCGGCGCCATCTGCACGCCGGAGGAAGTCTGGCAGATGGTCGACGAAATGGTCGTCGCGCAGGCCAATTGGCTGCCGCAATATGCCCATGCGATCGACGCTGCCAAGGAAAGGCTCGCCCGCGCTACGGTCGCCACCCGGGAGTGGAAGGGCGCCGCTCGGCGCGAAGTGCGCTCGATCGAGGAGATCCGCGCGGAGAAGGAAGCGGCGAAGCTGCGCGTGGCTGGGTAGAAGAGTGGCTACCTCTGCCCGGAATTGCCCCTCACCCTAACCCTCTCCCCGCAGGCGGGGAGAGGGGACTTCGGCGAGCGCTGCTAGTCCCCTTCTCCCCACTCGCGGGGAGAAGGTGGCCGGCAGGCCGGATGAGGGGCAATCCCCCGGTCGGGGCGGATGGCAGGGCAAAGCGCCCGCAAATTGAGGTAATGCGCGAGGTCACCTGCGTGAGGAGACGCGAGTGCCACGAAGGAAGAGGAGCGCCGGCCGCCCCGGCCCGGCGAAGACTGGAGGGAGAACCTGGGACATGAAAACGCATCGACTGAATATGACCGCGAGCCTGCTGATCGGCATATCCGCCTTTGCCGTGCAGGCCTTCGCATCCGAGCCGACCGTGGTGCCGGAGCAGCCGCCCTTTCCGGCGCAGGGCAAGGTCACCTATGTGTCGCGCGATTCCATTCTCGAGTTCAAGGCGCTGCCCGAATACAGGGAGCCCGAATGGGTCACCGAGAAATTCGTCAAGGCCGGCAAGCTGCCGCCGGTGGCCGAGCGGCTTCCGAAGGAACCGATGGTCTACAAGACCGGCAACATGCCCGACGGCATGGGCGTCTATGGCGATGTCATGCGCCACGTGATCGGCGGCCGGCCGGAAGGCTGGAATTACAGCGCAGGCCAGACTCAAGGGTGGGGCGGCATCGACATCGGCATGTTCGAGTGCCTGACGCGCACCGCGCCGCTCTTCCAGGTCGAGGCGGACGATATGGAGCCGCTGCCGAATCTCGCGAAAAGCTGGGATTGGTCGGAGGACGGACGCAAGCTGACCATGCATCTGATCGAAGACGCGAAATGGTCGGACGGCGATCCCTTCGATGCCGATGACGTCATGTTCTACTGGGAGGACAATGTCCTCGACTCGAGCGTTTCACCCTTGAACGGGGCGACGCCCGAAACCTTCGGCGAGGGCACGACGCTCAAGAAGATCGACCAGTATACGGTCGAATGGGCCTTCAAGGAGGCCTTCCCGCGCCAGCATCTTTTCGCAATGGCCTACGGTACCTTCTGCCCCGGCCCGTCGCATATCCTCAAGACCAAGCATCCGAAATATGCCGGCACGACCTACAACGAATACAAGAACGGCTTCCCCGCCGAATATATGAACCTTCCGGTGATGGGTGCATGGGTGCCGGTCGCCTATCGTCCTGACGACATCATCGTGTTGCGCCGCAATCCCTATTACTGGAAGGTCGACGAGGCCGGCAATCAGCTCCCCTATCTGAACGAAGTCCATTACAAGCTGTCGACCTGGGCCGACCGCGACGTGCAGGCGATCGCGGGTTCGGGCGACATTTCGAACCTCGAACAGCCGGAAAACTTCGTGGAATCGCTGAAGCGCGCCGCCAACGAGAGCGCGCCGGCGCGGCTTGCCTTCGGTCCGCGCGTCATCGGCTATAACATGCACATGAACTTCTCCGGCAATGGCTGGGGAGACCCGGACGAACGCGCTAAGGCGGTGCGAGAGCTCAACCGCAACCTGGACTTCCGCAAGGCCGTCACCATGGCGGTCGACCGCAAGAAGCTTGGCGAAGCCCTGGTGAAGGGTCCCTTCACGGCGATCTATCCGGGCGGGCTTTCCTCCGGCACGAGCTTCTACGACCGGAACTCCACCATCTACTACCCCCACGATCTCGAAGGCGCCAAGGCGCTTCTCGAAAAGGTGGGGCTCAAGGACACGGACGGCAACGGCTTCGTCAATTTCCCGGCCGACAAGCTTGGCGGCCGCGACGTCGAAATCGTTCTGCTCGTCAATTCCGACTACAGCACCGACCGTAATCTTGCCGAAGGGATGGTCGGGCAGATGGAGAAGCTCGGGCTCCGGGTCGTCCTCAATGCACTCGACGGCAAGCAGCGGGACGCCGCCAATTATGCCGGCCGCTTCGATTGGATGATTCATCGCAACACGGCCGAATTTGCTTCCGTGGTGCAGAACACGCCTCAGCTCGCCCCGACCGGCCCGCGCACGAGCTGGCATCACCGCGCTCCGGAAGGCGGCGAAGTCGATGTCATGCCCCACGAGCAGGAGCTCGTCGACATCGTCAACAAGTTCATCGCCAGCAACGACAATGACGAGCGAACGGAGCTGATGAAGCAATACCAGAAGGTAGCCACCACCAATGTCGATACCGTCGGCCTGACGGAGTATCCGGGCGCGCTGATCATCAACAAGCGCTTCTCGAACATTCCTCCGGGCGCGCCGATCTTCATGTTCAACTGGGCGGAAGACACGATCATCCGCGAACGGGTCTTCGTTGCCGCCGACAAGCAGGGCGACTACGAACTCTATCCCGAGCAGCTTCCCGGCAAGCCGGGCGAAAGCGGCCCGATCAACTGAAGCTGAACCGCCTCCGCCGGCTCCGAGGAAAGGAGCCGGCGAGGGTGCAAGCCCTTCACGCCGCCGAGAGCCGATGCAGGCATGGCTCTCGCGGAACTCGAGACAGAAGGAAACGGCATGTTCAGATTTCTGCTTGTCCGAATCGCCTCTGCCATTCCGGTGCTGCTCGTCCTGAGCGTGGTGACCTTCGGCATCATCCAGGCACCGCCGGGAGATTACAGCGACTACATCCGCTCGCAGCTCATCAATCAGGGCGGCGCTTCTTTCGAGGAGGCAGATGCCCAGGCGCAGGCCTACCGCAAGGAGCACGGCCTCGATAAGCCGCTGCCGATCCAGTACGTCGACTGGATAACGGGCATTGTGACGCGAGGCGATTTCGGCCACAGCCTCTACTACAACAAGCCCGTCGCTGACGTGGTCGGCGAGCGCCTGCCGCGAACGCTGGCGCTGGCGCTCGTCTGCCACATCCTGGCGTCGGTGATCGGCATCGCCTTCGGCATCATCGCGGCGACGCGGCAATATTCCTGGATAGACAGCCTGCTTTCGACCGTATCGTTCCTCGGCATGACGGTGCCGCGCTTCCTCATGGCGCTGATCATCGTCTATATCCTCGTCTTTCATTTCAATGTGAGCGAGATCAACAGCTTCCATTCCGCCCGCTACGGCGGGGCGCCCTGGTCCTGGGACAAGTTCGTCGACCTGGTCAAACATGTCTGGCCGGTCGTGGCGATCGCCACCTTCGGCGGGCTCGCCTACAATATGCGGGTGATGCGGGGCAATCTCCTCGATACGCTGAACGCGCAATATGTCGAAACGGCACGCGCCAAGGGCCTGAGCGAGGGTGCGGTCGTCATGCGCCATGCGGTGCCGAACGCTTTGCACCCGCTGATCATGTACCAGGGCGTCGTGCTTCCCTACATGCTGACCGGCGAGATCGAGACGGCGATCATCTTCGCGCTGCCGACCGTCGGGCCGGCGATCGTCGGTTCCATGTGGGTGGGCGACGTCTATGTGACGGCGACATTCATGCTGGTCCTCTCCGCAACGCTGATCGTCGGCAACATCATCGCCGACATGATGCTCGCCGCGCTCGATCCGCGCGTGCGCATGGGAGGGGGGGTATACGCATGACCGTCGAAGCCGAAGGAACTCTTCCGGTGGCGATCGAGCCCGGGGAAAAACACCACCACGAGAGCTACTCCGCCCTCGTCTGGCGGCGGCTGAAGCGTTCGTGGACCGGCCTGCTCGGCCTTGTCCTCGTCTGCCTCCTGATCCTGATGGCGGTCTTCGCCGAGTTCCTGTCGCCCGTCGATCCGAAGGCGACGGATGTGGCCTTCGCGCAGCCGCAGACGATCAGCTTCCGGGACAAGGAGGGCAATTTCGTCTTTCCGCCGAGGAGCTATCCGGTGCGGGAGACGGAGGAGCTCGATCCGGTCACCTTCCAGCCGATCATCGGACCGGATTACGACAACCCGCAGGTTCTCGGCTTCTTCGTCAAGGGCGCACCCTACAGGCTCTTCGGGCTGATCCCCGCCGAGCGGCATCTGTTCGGCGCCGTCGACGGTACGCCGGTGCATCTGCTCGGCACCGACAAATTCGGCCGCGACGTGCTGTCCCGCATCCTCTACGGCTCGCGCATCTCGCTGATGATTGCCCTCACCGTCGTCTTCATCGTCACCGTGGTCGGGACGACCGTCGGCATGGTGTCCGGCTATTTCGGCGGGCGCTTCGATGCCTGGGTGCAGCGTTTCGTCGAGCTGGTGCTCGCCTTCCCGCAATTGCCGCTCTATCTGGCGCTCGCCTCGCTGATCCCGGTCACCGCACCGACCAATGTCTTTCTCGCCTTCGTCATCATCGTGATGTCCGCGCTCGGCTGGGCGCAGATGTCGCGCGAGGTGCGCGGCAAGACCCTGGCGCTTGCCCGGATCGAATATGTGCGGGCGGCGATCGCCATCGGCGCAACGGACCGGCGCATCATATTCCAGCACATCTTCCCGAACGTGATGAGCCACGTCATCGTCGCGGTGACGCTCGCCATCCCGCATGTGGTGCTGCTCGAGTCCTTCCTCGGTTTCCTCGGCTTTGCGGTCAAGCCGCCGCTGATCTCCTGGGGGCTGATGCTGCAGGACACGGCGAATTATTCCGCGATCGGTTCCTATCCCTGGATCCTCTCGCCCGTCGCCTTCGTGCTCGTCACCGTTTTCGCCTTCAATGCGCTGGGCGACGGCCTGCGCGACGCAATCGACCCCTATTGAGGAGCATGCCGATGGTAACGATCGAAAGTGTTGTCCCGGCACCCGAGGAACGGCGCGACCGCGATACGAAGGATGCGAGGCCGGTGATCGATGCCCGAAAGGTGGCGGTATCTTTCAAGGTCGAGAACGGCACGGTCGAGGCGGTGAAGGACGTCTCCTTCCAGCTTTACCGCGGCGAGACGGTGGCGATCGTCGGCGAATCCGGCTCCGGCAAATCGGTGACGGCGCGCACCGTCATGGGGCTCCTGTCGAAGCGCGCTACGATCGCGCCGCAGGCACGCATCGAATATGACGGCAGGGACGTGTTGAAATTCTCGAAGAGAGAGCGCCGGGCGCTGCGCGGCGATCGTATCTCGATGATCTTCCAGGAGCCGATGAGCTCGCTGAACCCGGTCTACACGATCGGCAGCCAGATCATCGAAGCGATCCGGGCGCATCGCCGCGTCAGCCGGCGCGCCGCCGCCGAGCGGGCGCTGGAGCTCTTGCGTCATGTCCAGATCCCCGACCCGGAAGCACGGCTCAACCAGTATCCGCATCAGCTTTCCGGCGGCCAGCGCCAGCGCGTGATGATCGCCATGGCGCTTGCCAACGATCCGGACGTGCTGATTGCCGACGAGCCGACGACGGCGCTCGACGTGACGGTACAGGCGCAAATTCTCAACCTCATCCGCAAGCTGCAGCAGGAGCTCGGCATGGCGGTGATCCTGATCACCCATGACCTGACGGTGGTCCGCCAATTCTCCGATTACGTCTATGTCATGCAGCTCGGCGAGGTGAAGGAACACAATACGACGGAGGCGCTGTTTGCCGATCCGCAGCACGCCTATACGCGGCGGCTGCTTTCCTCCGAACCCTCCGGTTCTGCCAATCCGTTGCCGGACGACGCGCCGATCCTGCTCGACGGCCGCAATGTCCGTGTCTCCTTCACTTTGAAGAAGGGTGGGTTCTTCAGGCCGGATTTCAAAGAGCTCGTCGCGGTCGACGGGCTCAGCCTCAATCTTCGCCGGCACGAAACGCTCGGCCTGGTGGGCGAGTCCGGTTCCGGCAAGACCACTTTCGGTCAGGCGCTGATTCGGCTTCTCAACGCCGATGGCGGCGAGATCTATTTCGAAGGCGAGCCGATCCACGACAAGGACCGCAAGGGCATGCGGCCGCTTCGCTCGAAGATCCAGATCGTCTTTCAGGATCCCTTCTCCTCGCTCAACCCGCGAATGTCGATCGGCCAGATCATAGAGGAGGGTCTGATCGTCAACGGCATCGGCGAAAACCGCAAGGACAGGCTGAAGCGCGTCGAGGACGCGCTCGTCAGCGCCGGCATGCCCTCGAACATCCTTTCGCGCTTCCCGCACGAATTCTCCGGCGGCCAGCGCCAGCGCATCGCGATCGCTCGCGCCGTCGCGCTGGAACCGGAATTCATCCTGCTGGACGAGCCGACTTCGGCGCTCGACCTTTCGGTGCAGGCGCAGATCATCGAACTCCTGCGCCGGCTGCAGGACGAGCGCGGTCTGAGCTATCTCTTCATCTCCCACGACCTGAAGGTCGTGCGCGCGCTCTGCCACCGCGTGGTCGTCATGCAGGAAGGCAAGATCGTCGAAGAGGGGCCGGTGAGCGAAATCCTCAACAATCCCAAGACTGCCTACACGAAGCGGCTGGTTAAGGCCGCCTTCGAAGTGGCCGCGTGAATTCAAACAGAGGCTATCCCATGACGAGACGACCCAGGATTACTTTCATCGGCGCCGGTTCCACCGTTTTCATGAAGAACATCATCGGCGACATTTTGCAGCGGCCGGCGCTTTCGGCCGCGACCATCGCTTTGATGGATGTCAACCCCGAGCGGCTCGCCGAAAGCGAGATCGTCGCCGGCAAACTGGCGCGCACTCTTGGCGCCGATGCCAGGATCGAAACCCATTCGAACCAGCGCAAGGCTCTGGAAGGAGCGGATTTCGTCGTCGTCGCCTTCCAGATCGGCGGCTACGAACCCTGCACCGTCACCGATTTCGAAGTGCCCAAGAAATACGGGCTGCGTCAGACGATCGCCGACACGCTGGGCGTCGGCGGCATCATGCGCGGGCTCCGCACCGTGCCGCATCTGTGGAAGATCTGCGAGGACATGCTCGAGGTCTGCCCCGAGGCGATCCTTCTGCAATATGTGAATCCGATGGCGATAAACACCTGGGCGATCGCCGAGAAATATCCGGCGATCAAACAGGTGGGCCTCTGCCATTCGGTGCAGGGCACGGCCTTCGAGCTTGCCCGGGACCTCGACATTCCAGTCGAAGAAATCCGCTACCGCGCCGCCGGCATCAATCACATGGCGTTTTATCTCAAGTTCGAGCACCGTCAGAAGGACGGCAGCTATCGCGATCTCTATCCGGACCTGATCCGCGGCTACCGCGAGGGCCGCTTCCCGAAGCCCAGCCACTGGAATCCGCGGTGCCCGAACAAGGTGCGCTACGAGATGCTGACGCGGCTCGGCTACTTCGTCACCGAGAGCTCGGAGCATTTCGCCGAGTACACGCCCTACTTCATCAAGGACGGGCGCCCCGATCTGATCGAGAAATTCGGCATTCCGCTCGATGAATATCCAAAGCGCTGCGTCGAGCAGATCGAGCGCTGGAAGGGACAGGCGGCCGCCTTCAAGGAAGCCGAGACGATCGAAGTCGCGGAGAGCCGTGAATATGCCTCCTCGATCATGAATTCGGTCTGGACCGGCGAACCTTCGGTCATCTACGGCAACCTCAGGAACAATGGCTGCATCACCTCGCTGCCGGAAAACTGTGCGGCGGAAGTGCCCTGTCTCGTCGATTCCTCCGGTATCCAGCCGACCTATATCGGCGCCTTGCCGCCGCAGCTCACGGCCCTGATCCGCACCAACATCAACGTCCAGGAGTTGACTGTCCAGGCGCTCGTCACCGAGAACCGCGAGCACCTCTATCACGCGGCGATGATGGATCCGCATACCGCCGCCGAGCTCGATCTCGACCAGATCTGGTCGCTCGTGGACGATCTGCTGGCGGCGCACCGCGACTGGATTCCCGAATGGGCGCGTGTGACGAAGAAGGTAGCGGCCGCCTGATTTCTTCTCCCGGTCAGGCGACCAGACGGCCCCGGAACCGATCGGTTCCGGGGCCGCATCGTTATGCGGACTGGCGCAACCGCGCACTCGAGATTTCCGGGTTTTCAGGGTGAAGACCTAAGACCGGGCGCAAGCCCGTAGTCCAATAGACGTGGTCTGGGAGATGTGGGACAGCGGCTATACGGAGCGCACGCAGGCAAGATGTTTTGCGACAGGCAGCGCTTTCCGAAACTGGTCTTGGCGGCTTCAAGCCTGCTTTCGACAATGCCTGACTCAAAGGCCGTAACCCACAGTAAGGAAGCTTTAATGATTGAACGATTCCGTAACGTCCTGATCCGCGCGACAGTTGGCGGCCTCGCTTTCAGCGCTATCGCAGTGTCCGGCGCGATGGCCGAGGAGGCCAAGGGGCAGGCACAGGCCGAGTTCGTAAAACGCGGCACACTCTCCTGCGACATTGCGGCAGGTATCGGCCTGGTCGTGGGTTCGTCGAAAGCGCTGACGTGCGTTTTCGAAGCAGACGGACAAAAGTCGCCTTACAAATATAGCGGCACGATCGACAAGCTGGGCCTCGATATCGGCGTAACGGCGGAGAGCCGCGTCGTGTGGTCGGTCTACGCGAAGCCGAAAACCAAGCTCAAGGGCGCTCTTGCCGGCAACTATTCCGGCCTTTCTGCCGAATTCGCGGCCGGGCTCGGGCTGGGCGCGAAATCCCTGGTCGGCTCGAAAAAGGAAATCGCGCTGCAGCCGGTGAAGATTGACGGCCAGACCGGGCTGAATGTCGCTGTTGGAATTGCCAGCGTGAAGCTGACCCTGGTGAAATAACGGCATAAGGCCATTCGCCGCATTGGCCCTGCCGGTTGCGAACACCGCAACAGGCTCGGCACCGTTCACGCCAGCGCCGCGCATCTGATCAGACGCGCGGCGCTGGCTTGCTTTGATTTGCTGCATGTTTTTGTTCTTTAATCGGCTACGGTTTAAAACACGCAGCGGATGGGGCTCGGAAGGCGGTCGGATGCAGGCGAATGGCGAAAGTTCGGCAGAGCAGGGCTCTAGGATCATCCGGGCAATTCTGGATGAAACGCCGCTCAGGGCCGCAAGCTTCATCGTTACCATCTATGGCGACGTGGTGGAGCCGCGCGGCGGCGCGATCTGGATCGGCAACCTGATCGAGATCTGCGCCGGCGTCGGCATCAGCGAGACGCTTGTGAGAACCGCCGTATCCCGTCTTGTCGCCGCCGGCCAGCTCGCCGGAGAACGGGAGGGACGGCGCAGCTTCTATCGGCTGACGGATGCCGCACGCGCGGAATTCGCCGCGGCGGCGCAGGTGATCTTCGGACCTCCGGAGGAAGCGAGCTGGCACTTCGTGCAGCTGATGGGTTCGTCGGCCGAGGAGCGGATGCAGGTGCTCGAGCGCTCAGGTCATGCGCGCCTTGGCCCCCGGCTCGCGGTCGGCGTGCGGCCGTTCCCGAGCGCGATCATGCCCGCCGTGGTCTTCCGCGCGGAGCCTGCCCAGGGCGCGAGCGAGTTGAAGGCGTTTGCCTCGAGCTGTTGGGACCTCGCACCTCACGCGCAGGCCTACCGGCGGTTCCTTGCCTGCTTCGGCAGGCTCGCCGATCTTCCGGATACCGCTACGGCGATTGCTCCCGCTGAGTGCCTTTCTGCACGCCTACTCATGGTACACCAGTTCCGCTTCGTGACGCTCCGTGAGCCGCGCCTGCCAGCCGAAATTCTGCCCGCCGATTGGCCGGGCGACGAAGCCCGCCGCCTGTTCGCCCGGCTATACCGCAGCCTGTCTCCCCAGGCGGACCTGCATGTCGGGCGGAACTGCGTCACGCTCACGGGTCCGCTGCCGAAGGCGACCGGCGCGACGGAGCATCGGCTTCAAATGCTGAGCGGCGAAGCTGCGCCTGGGAAAGCCGATGGCCCCGGTTAACCTGCCGCGCTCCTTCGTTCCTCAATCTGCGACGCGTACGAAGAGGGACGAAAATACCCGCCCCATCTCATTCATTAAATGTCACAGAAAAATGTGTAAATGACGTTGAAGTGTGACATGTCCTGCGCTAAATTCTAACCGATCGGTCAAAAGGAACTGCATCGACATCACTCCCGAACGCCTCCGGCGGAGGAGAGAGCAGCATGTATGCTCAAATGGTGAAGACGGATGCCCCTCGGGTCAAAAGCCGCGACGATATGGACCCGCAAGAGCGCGCTTTCCAGGAGCGGATCGACGCGGGTCAGAAGATCGAGCCGAAGGAATGGATGCCCGAAGGCTATCGCAAGACGCTCATCCGCCAGATCAGCCAGCACGCCCATTCCGAGATCGTCGGCCAGCTTCCCGAAGGCAACTGGATCACCCGTGCGCCGACGCTGGAGCGCAAGGCGATCCTCCTCGCCAAGGTTCAGGACGAGGCGGGGCATGGTCTCTACCTCTACTGCGCCGCCGAGACGCTGGGGGTGAGCCGCGACGCGCTTTACGAGCAGCTCCATTCCGGCAAGGCCAAGTATTCGTCGATCTTCAATTATCCGACGCTCAGCTGGGCGGATATCGGTGCCATCGGTTGGCTCGTCGACGGCGCGGCGATCATGAATCAGGTGCCGCTGCAGCGCTGTTCCTACGGACCCTATTCGCGCGCGATGATCCGCATCTGCAAGGAAGAGAGCTTCCATCAGCGGCAGGGCTACGACATCCTGATCAAGATGATGAAGGGCACGCCTGCCCAGAAGGCCATGGTGCAGGACGCGCTGAACCGCTGGTGGTGGCCGTCGCTGATGATGTTCGGCCCGTCGGACGACGCCTCGGTCCACTCGGCCCAGTCGATGGCCTGGAAGATCAAGCAGAACTCCAACGACGAACTCAGACGGGAATTCGTCGACCAGACGGTACCACAGGCAGAATATCTCGGACTGACCATCCCCGATCCGGATCTGAAGTGGAACGAGGAAAAAGGCGGCTACGATTTCGGCGAGCCGGACTGGAACGAATTTTTCGAGGTGATCGCCGGCAATGGCCCCTGTAATGCCGAGCGTCTCGGCGCGCGCAGGACGGCCTGGGAGGACGGCGCCTGGTTCCGGGACGGCCTGACGGCACATGCCGAAAAGGCCGCTCGTCGCGCGCAGCCGGTCGCCGCCGAATGAACATCGGGAGCGAAACGTTATGTCCAGCGAATGGCCCCTCTGGGAAGTCTTCATCCGCGGCCAGCACGGCCTGAGCCATCGCCATGTCGGCAGCCTGCACGCGCCGGATGCCGAAATGGCGATCAACAACGCCCGCGACGTCTACACCCGCCGCAACGAGGGCGTCAGCATCTGGGTGGTGCGTTCGAGCGACATAGCGGCAAGCGCGCCCTCGGAAAAGGGCCCGTTGTTCGAGCCTGCGAATGCGAAGGTCTACCGTCACCCGACTTTCTTCGACATTCCGGATGAGGCAGGGCACATGTGATGGTTCAGGCAACCGCGATGCAGGCGGCCGTCGACCGGGCCGCGCTTTTCGATTTCCTGCTCGGCATGGGCGACAATACGCTGATCCTCGGCCATCGCCTTTCGGAATGGTGCGGCCACGCCCCGGCTCTCGAAGAGGACATCGCGCTCGCCAACACGGCACTCGACCTCATCGGCCAGACACAGCTCTGGCTCGGCCTTGCAGGCGAGGTCGAGGGAAGGGGCCGCAGCGCGGACGATCTTGCCTATCTCCGCGACGTGCGAGACTTCCGCAACCTGCTGCTTACCGAGCGGCCAAACGGCGGTTACGGCGAGACGCTGATGCGCCAGTTCCTGTTCGATGCATGGCACTATCTCGCACTGAAAGGCCTTCGCAGCTCCTGCGCGCCGCGCATTGCTGGGATAGCCGAGAAGGCGTCGAAGGAGGTGGCCTATCATTTCGAACGGAGCCGCGATCTCGTGATCCGCCTCGGCGACGGAACGGCGGAAAGCCACGCCCGCATGCAGGAGGCGCTGGACGATCTTTGGCCCTATACCGGCGAGATGTTCGTGAGCGAGGCGCACGACCTCGCCCTTGCGGCTGCCGGCGTCGCGCCGGAACCGGAGAGCTTGAGGGCCGATTGGGAGGCGCTGGCCGCCGAGACACTTCGCGCGGCG
Organism: Sinorhizobium sp. KGO-5; assembly: GCF_036245905.1. Taxonomy (NCBI): domain Bacteria; kingdom Pseudomonadati; phylum Pseudomonadota; class Alphaproteobacteria; order Hyphomicrobiales; family Rhizobiaceae; genus Sinorhizobium; species Sinorhizobium sp. KGO-5. Next base: position 824,506 of record NZ_BDIZ01000003.1, on the reverse strand, counting down.
ACGCTCGAAAAACCGGAGGACCGCTATATGCACGGGGGCGGCAAGCGCGGCCTCCATACGGAGCATCTCGGTTATGTGCTCGCCGAGATGCAGTTCCTGCAGCGCGCCTATCCCGGCGCCAGCTGGTAGGAGGCTCGCATGGCAACGGCGATACGCCCCTCGATCGCGGATGTGTGGCACTGGCTCTCGCAAGTGCCGGACCCGGAAATTCCGGTCATCTCCGTGACCGACCTCGGCATCGTCCGCAACGTCGGCTGGGATGGCGAAACGCTGGTGGTGACGGTGACGCCGACCTATTCGGGCTGTCCCGCCACGGCGGTCATCAATCTCGATATCGAGCGGCAGCTCAAGGAGAACGGCATCGAGAGTGTCAGGCTCGAACGCCAGCTCTCGCCCGCATGGACCACCGACTGGATTAGCGCCGAGGGCCGCGAAAAGCTTGAAAGCTACGGCATTGCGGCTCCCGTCGACGGCACCGGAGCCGAGGGCAGGCTGTTGAAACGGATCGAAGGCCTCTCGGGCGGCGCGGCGCAGACGGTCTCCTGTCCGCGTTGCGGTTCCGCCCGGACCGAAAAGGTCAGCCAGTTCGGATCGACGCCCTGCAAGGCGAGCTATCGCTGCCGGGACTGTCTGGAGCCCTTCGATTATTTCAAATGCATCTGAATGCGAGGCGGGAAGAACGCTCACATGGCACGCTTTTATCCTCTTCAGGTCATCGAGGTCCGGCGCGATACGCGCGATGCCGTGGTCGTGACGCTCGAGCCGCGCGAGGAGGACCGCGCTGCCTTCGATTTCAAGCAGGGGCAATATCTGACGTTCCGCCGCCTCTTCGGCGGCGAGGAACTGCGCCGTTCGTATTCGATCTGCGCCGGTCTCGACGAAGGCGCCCTGAAGGTGGGCATCAAGCGCGTCGATGACGGCTGCTTCTCCAGTTGGGCGAATGAGGAGCTCTCGCCCGGCGACACGCTGGAAGCCATGCCGCCGATGGGGGCCTTCTTCACGCCTATCGAGCCGGAGGCCGCCAGACACTATCTCGGCTTTGCGGGCGGCAGCGGCATCACGCCGGTGCTCTCGCTCATCAAGACGGTGCTCGCGCGGGAGCCGCGGTCCGCATTCACGCTTGTCTATGCCAACCGCCACTTCAGCTCCATCATGTTCCGCGAGGAACTGGACGACCTCAAGAACCTCTATCTGGGGCGGCTTTCCGTTCTGCACGTCCTCGAAAACGAAGCCCAGGAGGTCGACCTGTTCAGCGGCCGGCTCGATCAGGAAAAATGCACTGCCCTCTTCCGCAGCTGGATCGATGTAAGGTCGGCCGATACCGCCTTCATCTGCGGGCCTGAGCCGATGATGCTCGCGGTTGCCGCAGCACTTCGCGCGCATGGCCTCGGCGACGATCGGATCAAGTTCGAGCTGTTCGCCTCCTCCCAGCCCGGCCGCGCCCGGCGCAAGGTCGAAAGCGCCGCCGGCGCCGATAGCCGGGCGCGCTGCGAGGCGACCGTGATACTCGACGGCGCCACGCGCAGCTTCACCTTTCCGAAAGAGGGGCTGAGCCTGCTCGAAGCGGCGCTCGAAAACAGCATGGACGCACCATTTGCCTGCAAGGCGGGGGTCTGCTCCTCATGCCGCGCCAAGGTGCTTGAAGGCGAGGTGGAGATGGAGAGCAACAACGCGCTCGAGGACTACGAGGTAGAGCAGGGCTATGTGCTGACCTGCCAATCCTATCCGCTCAGCGACCGGATCGTGGTCAGCTACGATCAGTGACCGCCGATGCCGAGCCGACGCTGAAGCTGAACTGACGGGAGGACCATCCGATGAACGCAGTGGCGGACCGGCCGCGCCGGCTCGAAAGCTATATCGCCGGCACCTGGATGCGCGGAGCGAAGGACGGCGTGACCCTTTGCGACGCCGCGACCGGCGCGCCGGTGGCGCTCGTCGATTCCGGCGGCATCGATTTCGCCGCCGCGCTTGCCTATGGACGCGAAAAGGGCGGGCCGGCGCTTCGCCGGATGTCGTTCCACGAGCGGGCGATGATGCTGAAGGCGCTTGCCCAGTCACTGATGGAGCGCAAGGAGGAATTCTATGCGCTCTCCACCGCCACCGGCGCCACGCGTGCGGACAGCTGGATCGACATCGAAGGCGGCATCGGGACACTTTTCTCCTATGCCTCGAAGGGCAGGCGGGAGCTACCGAACAGTCGCGTCCTCCTCGATGGCGGTGTCGAGACGCTGTCACGCGACAATACGTTTTCCGCCCAACATATCCTGACACCTTTTCAGGGCATCGCGGTGCACATCAATGCCTTCAACTTTCCCTCCTGGGGCATGCTCGAAAAGCTCGCGCCGACGCTGCTGGCGGGGATGCCTGCGATCGTCAAGCCTGCGAGCCAGACCGCCTATCTCGCCGAGCTGGTGGTGCGGCGGATCCTCGACACCGGTTTGCTTCCGGAAGGCGCGCTCCAGCTCGTCTGCGGCTCCTCGCGCGATCTTCTGGATCATGTCGGCGACCAGGACGTGGTGACCTTCACCGGTTCGGCCACGACCGGGCGCAAGCTCAAGACCCATCCCGCGATCGTCGGCAATTCGGTGCGCTTCACCATGGAAGCCGATAGCCTCAATGCGGCTGTCCTCGGGCTCGATGCGGCCCCTGGAACGGAGGAATTCGATCTTTTCGTCCGCGAAGTCGCCCGCGAGATGACGTCCAAGGCCGGGCAGAAATGCACGGCCATTCGCCGGGTGATTGCGCCGCGGGCCCATTGCGACGCGCTGGTCGCTGTTCTCGGCGAGCGGCTTGCCAAGGTTCCGCTCGGCGATCCCGCCGACGAGAACGTGCGGATGGGGCCGCTCGCAAGCCTCGGCCAGCGCGAAGAGGTGAGGGCGCGCATCCGCGATCTCACAACGGATGCAGAGATCGTTGCGGGCGATCCGGCAAGGCCGCAGCTCGTCTCCGGCGATGCGGAGGCGGGGGCTTTCCTCAATCCCGTTCTTCTCTATTGCGATCGTCCCGGCGCAGCGCGGTCGGTTCACGACGTCGAGGCCTTCGGCCCCGTGAGCACGATCATGCCCTATGATACGGCGGAAGAGGCGGTTGAACTCGTCCGGCGCGGAAGGGGGAGTCTCGTCACCTCCGTCTTCACCGCTGATCCCGATATTGCGCAGGAGCTGGTGATCGGCATGGCGCCGTTTCATGGCCGCGTGATGATCGGCAACCGCCTGAGCGCGAAATCCTCGACCGGGCACGGCTCGCCCTTGCCGGGTCTCGTCCATGGCGGCCCGGGCCGGGCGGGCGGCGGCGAGGAACTGGGCGGCATGCGGGGCGTCAGGCACTACATGCAGCGCACGGCCGTTCAGGGCGCGCCAGGCCTCGTCTCGGCGGTCACCGGCCGCTGGATGGAGGGTGCGCCGGCGCGAGCCGGGGGCGAGCACCCCTTCCGCAAGTCGCTGGCAGAGCTGCGGGTCGGCGACCAGATCGTTACGGCGACGCGCACCGTCAGGCTCGAGGACATCGAGCATTTCGCCGAGTTCACCGGCGATACGTTCTACGCGCATATGGACGAGGAGACCGCCCGCGCCAATCCGTTCTTCGACGGCCGCGTCGCGCATGGTTATCTCGTCGTTTCCCTGGCCGCCGGTCTCTTCGTCGATCCCGCCCCGGGGCCGGTGCTCGCAAATTACGGCGTCGACGGACTGCGCTTCCTGGCTCCCGTCTATCCCGGCGACACGCTTCGGGTCCGCCTCACCTGCAAGGAGATCAGTCCGCGAATGAATGCCGACTATGGGGAGGTGCGATGGGACTGCCGCGTTTCCAACCAGACTGGCGCAACCGTCGCGCAATATGATGTATTGACCATGGTGGCGAAGACCGGAAGCGGGGAAGAATGATGACGGAGCAGGAGACGCGGCATCTGGTGATGACGGTCCTGATGACGCCGGACATGGCGAATTTCAGCGGCAAGGTGCATGGCGGTGCGCTATTGAACCTGCTCGACCGAGTGGCCTTCTCCTGCGCGTCGCGCTTTTCCAAGCAATATGCGGTGACGCTCTCCGTCGACCAGGTGATCTTCAAGGAGCCGATCCATGTCGGCGAACTCGTCACCTTCCGCGCGGCGATCAACTATGCCGGCCGTACCTCGATGGAGGTCGGAATAAGGGTGGAGGCGGAAAACATCCGGGCGGGCACGCGGCGGCACACCAATTCCTGCTATTTCACCATGGTCGCCGTGGACGAAGCGGGCCGTCCCGTCACGGTCCCGGAGTACCATCCGGAGACGGCAACCGAAAAACGCCGCCACCAGGCGGCCGAGCTGCGCCGCACGCTTCGGCGGGAATTCGCCCATCGGCTGAAGACGGTCGCGGAAACGGGGCGGGATGTTGGGGAGTAGACGGACTCCGATCGGATGGCGTCGATACCCTCTCCGCCCTGCCGATCCAATTCAGAGGGGGTGCCCGGCGTCAAGGTCCCGCATCGGTCACCGACCGCTGAATTTCGGGTTACGCTTCTCCAGGAAGGCTGCCACGCCCTCTGCATAGTCGGCGCTGCGGCCGGCTTCGCGCTGCAGGTCGCGTTCGAGGTCGAGTTGTTCGTCGAAGGAATGGGCGGCGGCGGCGTGGATCGCGCGCTTGGTCAGACCGAGCCCCCTGGTCGGCCCGGCAGCGAGCCGCACGGCAAGTGCGGAGGCCTCGTCCATCAGCGCCGCGTCGTCGACGGCGCGCCAGATCAGGCCCCAGCTCGCCGCCGTCTCTGCGTCCAGCGGTTCGGCCGTCATCGCCAGCGCCTTGGCTCGCGCCTCGCCGACGAGCCGCGGCAGGCTCCAGGTTCCGCCGGAATCGGGCACCAGTCCGATTTTCGCGAAGGCCTGAATGAAGCGGGCGGAGCGGGCGGCAAGCGTGATGTCGCAGGCGAAGGCGATGTTGGCCCCGGCCCCCGCGGCAACCCCGTTGACGGCGCAGACGACGGGCTTTTCCAGGCTTCGGATCAGCTTCAGGAGCGGATTGTAGAAGGTCTCGATCGTGTGGCCGAGGTCCGGCGTGCCGCCCTTGCGGGGATCGCGGTCGCCGAGATCCTGGCCCGCGGAAAAGCCGCGCCCCGCTCCCGTCAGCATCACGGCACGCACATCGTCGTCCGATCCGGCGCGCTCGAAGCCGGCGCGCAGTGCGAGATGCATTTCCTCGTTGAAGGCATTGAGCTTGTCGGGCCGGTTGAGCGTCAGGCGCAGGACGCCGGCTTCAAGCGCCGACAGCACGGTGTCGGAATCGGACATGTTTCCTCCCTGCACCCTCTGGTTCGCGCCCATAAAAGCCTTGCATGGTCCGACCGGCCGGTCAATCATGACGCACGGAGGACGAGCATCGTGCCCCTCAGCATCGTGCATAGAGACGGGGTCGCCGTCGTCGCCGCGGGCAACCCGCTGCGCCACGTTTTTCATGCCGAGCGCGCCGCACGCCGTCCGCCGGCGCTAGCCGGCATCGAGCCGCGCCCGATCCGTTCGGCGGCGGTGATCGGCGGCGGCACCATGGGAACCGGCATCGCCGCGGTCCTGCTCAACGCCGGACTTCCGCTCGTCCTGGTCGAGCGCGACGAGGCGGCGGTGGAACGGGCGCTTGCCAGGCTGCGCGCAATCTTCGACGGCGCGGTGAAGCGCGGACGCATCTCCGCGAGGCTTGCGGCCGAGCGCCTGGCAGCCGTTACCGGCACGACGCATTATACAGCGCTCGCCGAGGCGGACCTGATCATCGAGGCGGTCTTCGAGGATCTCGACGTGAAGCGCGATGTCTTTCGAAGGCTCGCCGCCGTCTGTCGCGCTGACGCCATTCTCGCGACGAACACGTCCTATCTCGATCCCGAACGGATCGCCGCGGACATCGGGAGCCCGGAGCGGTTTCTCGGGCTGCATTTCTTCAGCCCCGCGCAGGTGATGAAGCTTCTCGAAATCGTGCCCACGCAAGCGACGGCGCCCGAGGTGCTGGCGACCGGTTTCGCGCTGGCGCGGATGCTGAACAAAATCCCCGTGCGCGCGGGTATCTCGGACGGTTTCATCGGCAACCGGATTCTCAAGGTGATGCGGGCCCAAGCCGAGCGGCTGCTGCTCGGCGGCGCGACACCCGCCGCCGTCGATGCCGCCATGCGCGCCTTCGGGCTGCCGATGGGGCCGTTCGAGGCGCAGGACCTCGGCGGGCTCGATATCGCCGCCTTCCAGCGCCGTGCCGCCCGCGCCCGCGGCGAGACGGCTTTTGCGCCGGTCGCCGACCGTCTTTCGGAGATCGGGCGCTTCGGCCAGAAGAGCGGCGGCGGCTGGTACGACTACGCGCCCGGCGACCGAACGCCACGGCCCTCCGCGACGGTCGCCCGCATCATCGCGGACGAGGCTCGGGGCCGGCCCCGAAGCGTTTGGGACGAGGCCTCCATCGCCGACTGCATCCTTTGGCCGATGGTCAACGAGGCTACGCGGATTGTCGAAGACGGAACGGCTCTGAGGGCCTCCGATATCGATCTCGTGGAGATCCATGGCTACGGCTTTCCGCGCTGGCGGGGCGGGCTGATGCATCATGCCCAGGCGCACGGCCTTCACAAGGTCGCGGAGGCGCTGAGTGCGCTTGCGGAGGCGGGATTCGCCGATCCCCCTTGCGACCCGCTGCTCCAGGCTGCCGCGCGAGGCAGCTTCCTTTGACGGACGCGCCCCGTAAGGGCCACGGGGCGGGCATTTTGTCTCGGCCGGCCGAGCCGGGTTGCGCAAACGGCCACGTTTTCCTAGGAGGACCGTTTCGGATTTAAGAACAGCAGGTCCTGCCTTGATCGAGACCCCATACTACCTCATCGACAAAGCCAAGCTTACTCGCAACATGGAAAGGATCGCCCATGTGCGCGAGAAATCCGGCGCCAAGGCTTTGCTGGCGCTGAAGTGCTTCGCCACCTGGTCGGTTTTCGACCTCATGCGCGACCATATGGACGGCACCACGTCTTCCTCGCTTTTCGAGGTGAGGCTCGGCCGCGAGCGGTTCGGCAAGGAAACCCATGCCTATAGTGTCGCCTATGGCGACAACGAGATCGACGAGGTGGTCTCTCACGCCGACAAGATCATCTTCAACTCGATCTCGCAATTGGAGCGTTTTGCCGACCAGGCGGCGGGCATCGCGCGGGGACTGCGACTTAACCCTCAGGTCAGTTCCTCGAGCTTCGACCTGGCCGATCCCGCGCGTCCCTTCAGCCGGCTTGGCGAGTGGGACGTTGCGAAGGTCGAGCGCGTCATGGACCGGATCAACGGCTTCATGATCCACAACAATTGCGAGAACAAGGATTTCGGTCTCTTCGACCGGATGCTCGCGCGGATCGAGGAAAGGTTCGGCTCGCTCATCGCCCGCGTCGATTGGGTAAGCCTCGGCGGCGGCATTCACTTCACCGGGGACGACTATCCCGTCGAGGCCTTTTCGGCGCGCCTCAGGGCATTTTCCGACCGCTACGGCGTCCAGGTCTATCTGGAGCCGGGCGAAGCGTCGATTACCAAGAGCACGACTCTCGAAGTGACGGTGCTCGACACGCTCTATAACGGCAAGAATCTCGCCATCGTCGACAGTTCGATCGAGGCGCACATGCTTGACCTGCTGATCTATCGCGAGGCGGCCAAGGTTTCGCCGAACGAGGGGCCGCATAGCTACATGATCTGCGGCAAGTCCTGCCTCGCCGGCGACGTCTTCGGCGAGTTCCGCTTCGCCGAAGAGCTGAAGGTCGGCGACCGCATCTCGTTTCAGGACGCCGCCGGCTACACCATGGTCAAGAAGAACTGGTTCAACGGCGTGAAGATGCCGGCGATCGCCATCAGGGAACTTGACGGAAGCGTCAGGACCGTCCGCGAATTCACCTACGCGGACTACGAGCAGAGCCTCTCCTGAGGCTTCGCGCAAGCAAGACGGGTAGAAGGAGATATCCCCCGAAATGAAAAAGAACGTTCTCATCATCGGCGCCGGTGGCGTGGCACAGGTCGTGGCGCACAAATGCGCCCAGAACAGCGATGTATTGGGAGATATTCATGTTGCCTCACGCACGGTCGACAAGTGCCGCAAGATCATCGAGTCCGTACGCGAAAAGAACAGCCTGAAGACCGAGGTGATGCTCGAGGCGCATGCGCTCGACGCGCTCGACGTCGAGGCGACGAAGGCGCTCATCGTGAGCACCGGCTCTCAGATCGTGATCAATGTCGGCTCCGCCTTCGTCAACATGTCGGTGCTGCGCGCATGCATGGACACGGGTGTGGCCTATATGGACACGGCGATCCACGAAGAGCCGAACAAGATCTGCGAAACGCCGCCGTGGTACGGGAACTATGAATGGAAGCGCGCCGCCGAATGCAGGGAAAAGGGCATCACCGCCATTCTCGGCGTCGGCTTCGACCCGGGCGTGGTCAATGCCTATGCGCGCCTCGCCAAGGACGAATATTTCGACAAGATCACGGATGTGGACATCGTCGACATCAATGCCGGCAACCACGGCAAATATTTCGCCACCAATTTCGATCCGGAGATCAACTTCCGCGAATTTACCGGCGTCGTCTATTCCTGGCAGAAGGGCGCCTGGCAGACGAACCGGATGTTCGAGGTCGGCAAGGAGTTCGACCTGCCCGTCGTCGGCAAGCGCAAGGCCTATATGACCGGCCATGATGAGGTTCACTCGCTGTCGAAGAACATGGACGGGGCCGACGTGCGCTTCTGGATGGGGTTCGGCGACCATTACATCAACGTCTTCACGGTTCTGAAGAACCTGGGCCTCCTGTCAGAGCAGCCGGTCAAGACGGCCGAGGGCCTCGAAGTGGTGCCGCTGAAGGTGGTCAAGGCAGTCCTGCCGGACCCGGCGTCGCTCGCGCCCGGCTACGAGGGCAAGACCTGCATCGGCGATTTCGTGAAGGGCCTCAAGGACGGCAGGGAACACGAGGTGTTCATCTACAACGTCGCCGACCACAGGCAAGCCTATGAGGAAGTGGGCTCGCAGGGCATCTCCTATACGGCCGGCGTTCCGCCGGTGGCCGCCGCGATGCTGATCGCCAGCGGCGAGTGGGATGTGAAGCAGATGGCAAATGTCGAAGAACTGCCGCCCCGGCCCTTCCTCGACCTCCTGAACCGTATCGGCCTGCCGACGCGCATCAGGGACGAGCAGGGCGACAGGGCACTCAGCTTTTCCTGAAAGACGCCGGGGCCCGAACGGGAGTCCGGTTGCAGCCCGGCCGTCATATGACGGCCGGGCTGCAATCGCCGCGACGCCCCCTCATTCCCGGCCCAGGAAATGCAGGATGTGATCGGTAAATTGCTCCGGATCCTGAAGCAGCGAAAAATGGCTGACTTCCGGCTGGATCAATAAACCCGCTGCGGGAATGCTGTCCGCGATGAACAGCGTGTCTTCTCGCCTGACGACCTCCTCATGGTCACCATCCACGACCCAAACGGGAACGGCGATGCTGCCGAGAGCCTCTGCGGTGAGGTTCGGTTGCGATTCCCACATCCGGTCCATCTGCTTACGGAAGTCGCCGCAGGCGCCCGGTGTGGGAGACAGTTTCACATATTCTTCGCGCGCCCTGTCGAGATAGGCTTTGAACAATACGTTTTGGTCCAGTGGGTAGAGGCCTGACGGCTTGCTGTTCGCTGCGAAAGCGAACACCCTGCTTATGCGTTCCGCATGGTCTATCGCGAGCTTCAGGCCGATGATCGCACCGTCGCTCCAGCCGACGATGGTGGCTTTCTGCAGGCCGAGGAAATCCATCAGCGCCACCACATCGGTTGCCATGAGGTCATAGCTCAAGGGTCGTTCATCCCGGGTGCTGCGGCCATGGCCGCGACTGTCCATGACGATGGCCTGATAGGAGCCGGCGAGCGTGGAAATCTGGTTTCCCCAATAGTTCGAATTGCCGAGTCCGCCGTGGAGCATGATGACGGGCTCGCCGCTGCCGTAGACCGCATGCCAGATCTCGATGCCGTTCACAGGCGCCTCTCCCTCGCGCCCTGCTGCGGGAAGGTCCGGCGTTTCCGGCAGCATCTCCCATCTCGGCTCCGCCATCGCCGTGCCAAGCGAGGCAGCACCCGCAATCAAAGAGTACATGATTTTCGTTCCCCAGCGCTTCCCACGACCCGACTGGGTCGGGTTCTCTATTGTCGCCATCGTTTCCCCCGCCAGCGATTGTCAGTTTTCCATTCGCAGCAGCCCGCTTATTCGAAGAAGCTCCATCTGGCTTCTGACGCCGAGCTTGCCGTAGAGGCTCTTCACCTGGGTCCTGACCGTCTCCCGCGAGATGCCGGCGGCATCGGCGATCCGCGCCGCATTCTGCCCCGAGATCAGACCCTGCATTGCCCGCAACTCCGCGGCCGTCAGACCATTCGCGCTTGCAAATCCCCTGAGATCCAGGGGCGGCTCCTTTGCTTGGGATTCGATCAGCACGATCACGGAAGGGCCTTCGAAATAGGCAGACTCGCAGTCCTTGCACGTGCGAATGAGCGTGAGCTTCGTTGAACCGAGGACGAAGGTCGTGGCCGTGTCTCCGTCGAAGCCGCGGCGGAGCATCCCATGGAGCGCCGCGTCAGCATCGCTGTCCCGGATATGCAGTTTTCCCCCGGGGGTCAGCCTCAGGACCCGTCCCGCTTCGACCATCGCCTGGCCCTGGGCGCCGAAATTGATCGCGCGAGCGCCTTCGTCGACGACGACGACGCCCAGCTCACTCTTCTGACATACGGAACGGCCAATTTCGGACGCGACGGCGCTCCGCCGGTTGGCGTACCGGAAGGCCCGCCGCAGATGCGGCGCCAACCGCGTCAGGAGATCGGCCACGTCCCGGTTCTTCTCGGGATCGGCTCTCGAGGTGGTAATCGACAGCAGCATTGACTGTCCGCGCTCTCTGGCGAGCGTCACGCCGACCGCGCTTTCCCCGACCATCGGTCGAAAGAAGTCGTTGTAGAAGGGTGTTTTCACGAATTGCTCGCGTGGCAGCATCTGCTCGGCGACGACACCGATCCCGATCTTCCGCCGAGAGGCTGCGGGCATCCACGGATTGAGCTTCGCATAGTGGCTGGCGTAGTCCGAGACGACGTCGGCCGGCAGACCCGATGTAAGCTCCCATGCCCCAGCCCCACTGTCGACGTCGTGATAGAACAAGGTCGATCGGCCGTCCGGAAGCGTAGCGGCCAAGCCGTCGAGAAAACTTTGCCACGTCGTCTCGTGAAGCAATGCGGAATAAATCCGGTCGGCAAGCCTGCTCTCGACTGCAGCTTCGATGCTCATGGCGGCCCCTCCTGCATAGTGGGCAGACCTGCTCCGGACTGCAGGTCCCCCGCCTGCAGTTCCTGAGCAGCCCAGGCTCTTACTATAGGCGATCAACCTCGAACTGGCATCACCCCGCGGGGTGAGCGTCTCGGCTGCTCGTCTGCGGCGCTCTCGGGGGGAGCGTATCGTCCCGCGAAGGCCGGCCTCGCTCGTGCCGCGGGATGAGCCAGCGGATCGCTAACGCGGAACGGGAAAAATCATACTTTTTCGTGAGAAAACCTTTTCTCATCTTGACGGACTCGCTGAGAAAAGGTTTTCTCACCCTGAGTTATATCAGGGAGGCGAAGCTGAGTTTGCAGCGCGGCAAGGGACATCGGGTCACGATTCACGATCTGGCAAGGGTTGCCGGCGTGAGCGTTTCGACCGTGTCCAAGGCTCTCAACGACAACGGCCGCATGGGCGCCGGAACGCGCGAGCGTATCAAGAATCTCGCGGCGGAAATCGGCTTTCGTCCGAACGCACTGGCGCGCGGCCTGCTCAGCAATCGCAGCTTTACAGTCGGCCTTCTGACCAACGACACCTATGGCCGCTTCACCCTTCCGGTAATGGCCGGCATTTCCGAGGCGCTGGTGGATCATGGGGTTTCGGTCTTCCTTTGCGCAATCGAGGACGACCCGGCGCTCGGGAAAATCCATGTCGACGCCATGCTGGACAAGCAGGTGGACGGCATCATCGCGACAGGCAAGCGGGTCGACAGGTCTCTCCCGGTCGATCTCGCCGGCCTGCCGGTGCCCGTCGTCTATGCTTTCACCAAGGGCGAGCCCGGCAGCGTGACGCTGACCTCCGATGACGGTCATGGCGCGAGGCTGGCGGCGGGACGGCTGCAGAAGATGGGCCGCAAGCGGCTGTTGCACATCACAGGCCCGCTGGAATTTACCTCCGCGGTCGAGCGCGCCGAGGCATTTCGGGCCGTCGCCGGCGGTGGGGCGCCGGTCCTGCATGGGGTCTGGTCGGAGGCCTGGGGTCACCAGGCGATCGGCCGCATCTGGGATGCGGGCGGTGAGAGGCCCGATGGCGTCTTCTGCGGCAACGACCAGATCGCCCGCGGCGTGGTCGATGCGCTGCGCGAGCGCGGCGTCAAGGTGCCGGAGGATGTCTCCGTCATCGGCTTCGACAATTGGGAGATCATGGCGGCTCAGACGCGGCCGCCGCTGACGACCGTCGACATGAACCTGAAGGAGCTTGGGCGGGAGGCCGGGCTGATGGTGCTTGCACTTGCAGAGGGGCGGACGATCGAGCCCGGCCTGCGCAAGCTGCCCTGCCGGCTTGTCGTACGGGACTCCTGCGGAGGCGGGGGAAGACAGATCTGATTGAGGAGATGGGGTCACCCGGAGTGGCCCCGCATTTGGGAGGAATGCGAAATGTTCACGAAACTGATGGCAGCGACGGCCCTCATATCGGCCAGCATGATCTCGGTCGCATCGGCCGAGACGATCAGCATGTGGGTCCGCTCGGGTATCGGCGACTCGTTCAAGGAAGTCGTCAAGGCCTACAATGCAAGTCACGAGCACAAGGTGGAGCTCACCGAGGTGCCTTTTGCCGAGCTCGTGCAGAAATATGCCACTGCGATCGCCGGCGGCCAGGCGCCGGACGCGCTTTCGCTCGACCTGATCTACACGCCGGCATTCGCCGCCGCCGGTCAGCTGGAAGACCTCACCGACTGGGCGAAGGCGCTGCCCTACTTCAATTCGCTCTCGCCCTCGCATGTGAAGCTCGGCACCTATGAGGACAAGATCTACGGCCTGCCGCTCACGGTCGAGACCTCGATCTTCGCCTGGAACAAGGACCTCTACAAAAAGGCCGGCCTCGACCCCGAAAAGGCGCCGGAGACCTGGGAGGAGATCACCGCCAATGCCGAGAAAATCCGCGCGCTCGGTGGCGACACCTACGGCTTCTATTTCTCCGGGGGCGGCTGCGGTGGCTGCATGATCTTCACCTTCACGCCGCTGACCTGGGGCGCGGGCGCCGATATCCTTTCAGCCGACGGCAAGACCGCGACGCTCGACACGCCGCAAATGCGCAAGGCCGTGGACATCTACCGCAACATGGTCGAGAAGGATCTCGTTCCCGCGGGCGCCGCGAGCGACAACGGCGTGAATTTCCTCAGCTTCACCAATGGCAAGATCGGCCAGCAGAGCCTCGGCGCCTTCGCCATCGGCACGCTGGTGACGCAGCATCCGGAGATCGATTTCGGCGTGACGCTGATCCCGGGCGTCGACGGCAAGCCGTCCTCCTTCGCCGGCGGCGACAACTTCGTCGTCACCAAGGGCACGCCGAAGCTCGAAGAGGTGAAGGAATTCCTCGAATATACCTATTCGCCGGAAGGCCAGAAGATCATGGCGAAATTCGGCAGCCTGCCCACCCGCGGCGACATCGCCAATGAGGTGCTCGAAGGCCTCGACCCGCGCCTCAAGGTCGGGATGGAGGCGATCGCCGTTGCCCAGACGCCTTATACGCTGCAATTCAACGACCTGATCAACAGCGCCAACGGGCCGTGGGCGACCTTCACCAATGCTGCGATCTATGGCGACGACGTCGACGGGGCGTTCTCGAACGCACAAGACGAGATGCAGTCGATCATCGACGCCGGGCAGTAAGGCGGACACGAGGAAACTGCCGCTTCGCGGATGGCGGGTGGGGATAACCCCCTCCGCCACCAGTGCCCCGAAACTCTCGAAAGTGCATACATGACGACGTCAGCGCTCACATCCGCCAGGCACCGACGCCGCCCGAAGCGGCAACCCGGCTGGCGCGGGCTCATCTATATCGCGCCGGCGATGGCGCTCGTCACGCTCTTCTTCGTGCTGCCCGTGCTGTTCACCCTGTGGATGAGCCTGCACAAATGGCCGCTGCTCGGCGAGCCGGCCTGGATCGGTCTGCGCAACTATACGCGCATGTTCACCGATGCGCGGTTCTTCAACGCGCTCGGGTTCACCGCCCACTATACCCTGATCGTCACGATAGCGATTTTCGCGGTCGCCTTTCCGCTGGCGATTTTCGTGGAGAAACAAAGGCCGTTGGTCTCGCTCTACCGGACCATTGTCTTTCTGCCTGTCGTGGTGGGGCTCGCATCCGCCTCGCTGCTCTGGGTGTGGCTCGCCAATGTCGACAGCGGGCTTTTCGCGCCGCTCTTCGATATGCTGGGCCTCACCTCCGGACGGATCAACCTGCTCGCCAAGTTCGATACCGCGTTTCTGACCATCATCGTCATGGTGGTCTGGAAGATCGCCGGCTTCACCATGATCATCCTGTTGACGGGGCTGCAGGCCATCCCGGCCGAACTGACCGAGGCCGCGCGCATCGACGGCGCCGGCCGCTGGCAACGCTTCCGCCACCTGACGCTGCCCCTGATGCGCCGGACCATGGCGCTGGCGCTCATCCTTTCGGTCACCGGCTCGATCCTCGCCTTCGACCAGTTCTACATCATGACCAGCGGCGGCCCGCAGAACAAGATGATCTCCGTCGTCTACTATATCTTCAACCAGTCCTTCGTGTCCTTCAATCTCGGCTACGGCGCGGCACTGTCGATCGCGCTCCTCCTGATCCTGGTGACGCTCAGCGTCGTCCAGCTCTGGCTGCTCAAGGTGGGGGACGAACGCCCATGAGGACGCGCCGCGAAATCCGCGCCCGCAAGGCGCTCCGGGACAGGATCGTCTACCACGGCATCGGCATCGGCACGGCCTTCTTCTTCCTGGCGCCCTTTGCCGTTTCCTTTCTTGCCTCCTTCCGGCCGAACAGCGAGTCCGGCAGGCCGCCGCTGCCGCCATGGCCGATCTCGGGGCTGAGCTTCGACGCCTACCGGGCGCTCGACAGCTTCGGTGCCGGCATCTGGCAGCACATGTTCAATTCGCTCCTCGTGTCGATCGGAACGGTCGCCCTGACCGTCGCGGTCAGCGTGCTCGCCGGCTACGGCTTCTCCCGCTACCGCTTTCCCTTCAAGAACGCGCTTTTCGTGCTGATCATCGCGACGCTGATGATCCCGTTCCAGTCGATCCTGACGCCGCTTTTCATCATCCTGGCGCGGCTCGGGCTCAACAATTCGCTCATCGGGCTGATGCTCGTCTATGTGACGCTGCAGCTTCCCTTCTCCGTCTTCATGATGCGCAACGCCTTCGATGCCGTGCCGAAGGAAATCGAGGAGGCGGCGCGCATCGACGGCGCCCGCGACCTGAAACTGCTCGTGCGGGTGTTGCTGCCGCTGGTCATGCCCGGGATTGCGACCGTGTCGATCTTCGCCTTCCTCAATGCCTGGAACGAATTCTTCGCCGCGCTCGTCCTTCTGTCCAGCAACGACAATTACACGCTTCCCGTTCTGATGACCGCCGTGCGCGCCGGCCGTCTCGGTGCGATCAACTGGGGCGCGGTGCAGGCCGGCGTCGCGGTGATGGTCGTTCCCTGCCTGTTCGTCTTCCTTCTTCTGCAACGCTATTACATGCGCGGGCTGATGGCCGGCGCGGTGAAATAATCCGAGAGAAAGAAACCTCATGACAAAGACCGTGAAAGACCGCCAGTTCCGCCCCGTTGCCGTTCCCGATGTCGAACTCGGCGGATTCTGGGGCAAATGGCAGGATGCCGTCTGCCAATCCACCGCCGAAACCCTGCTCGACCGCTGCGTCGAGGCTGGCATGATCAAGGCGATCGACGTCAGTGAGCCAAGCCCAGGTATCGTCATCCCCATCCAACCCTGGGGCGGTACCACCCAGATGTTCTGGGACTCCGACCTGGGCAAGTCGATCGAGACGATCGCCTATTCGCTCTACCGCCGCCCCAATCCGGAACTCGAGGCGCGTGCCGACCGGATCATCGACATGTACGAGAAGCTGCAGGACCGGGACGGATATCTCAATGCCTGGTTCCAGCGCGTGCAGCCCGACAGGCGCTGGACCAACCTGCGCGACCACCACGAGCTCTATTGCGCCGGCCATCTGATCGAGGCTGCCGTCGCCTATTACCAGGCGACCGGCAAGCGCAAGCTTCTCGACATCATGTGCCGCTTTGCGGACTATATGATTACGGTCTTCGGGCATGGCGAAGGGCAGATTCCGGGTTATTGCGGCCATGAGGAGATCGAGCTCGCTCTCGTCAAGCTTGCGCGCGTGACGGGCGAGAAGAAGTATCTCGACCTTTCGAAGTTCTTCATCGACGAGCGCGGCACCGAGCCGCATTTCTTCACCGAAGAGGCCAAAAGGGATGGCCGCGATCCGGAGAGTTTCATCCAGAAGACCTATGAATACGGTCAGGCGCATCAGCCGGTGCGCGAGCAGAAAAAGGTCGTCGGCCACGCCGTGCGCGCGATGTATCTCTATTCCGGCATGGCCGACATCGCGACCGAATACAGGGACGACAGCCTGACGGCGGCCTTGGAAACGTTGTGGGACGACCTCACCACGAAGCAGATGTACATCACCGGCGGCATCGGTCCGGCAGCCTCGAACGAGGGTTTCACCTGCTATTACGACCTGCCCAACGACACGGCCTATGCCGAGACCTGCGCCTCCGTCGGCCTTGTCTTCTGGGCGAGCCGCATGCTCGGCCGCGGCCCGAACCGCCGCTATGCCGACGTCATGGAGCAGGCGCTTTACAACGGCGCCTTGCCGGGTCTTTCGATCGACGGCAAGACCTTCTTCTACGACAACCCGCTCGAAAGCACTGGCGGGCACCACCGATGGAAGTGGCATCATTGCCCCTGCTGCCCGCCCAATATCGCGCGGCTCGTGACCTCGATCGGTTCCTATATGTATGCGGTCGCGGAGGACGAGATCGCAGTCCATCTCTACGGAGAAAGTACGGCGCGGCTGAAACTCGCGAACGGCGCCGAGGTCGAGCTCAGGCAGGAGACCAGCTACCCCTGGGAGGGGGCGATCGCCTTCACGACGAAGCTCGCCAGGCCGGCGAAGTTCGCGCTGTCCTTGCGCATACCGGAATGGGCGGTCGGCGCGACGCTAAGCGTCAACGGTAGGATGCTCGATCTCTCGGCTCATTTGACCGGCGGCTATGCCCGCATCGAACGTGAATGGTCGGACGGCGACCGGGTGGCGCTTTATCTGCCGCTGGCGCTTCGGCCGCAATATGCCAATCCGAAGGTCCGGCAGGATGTCGGCCGCGTGGCGCTGATGCGCGGTCCGCTGGTCTATTGCGTCGAAGCCACAGACAATGGCGAGGATCTGAACGCAATTGTGCTTCCCCGCGAACTGCCGGCTGCCGAAACGGTCGTGCTCGATGATCTGAACGGTGCGGTTGCCATCGACATTTCCGTCGAGCGCGAGGAGACGGAGGACTGGGGAAAGGCGCTTTACCGACAGACGAGGCCTGAGCGCCGCCCGCACAAAGCGCGCTTCGTGCCCTATCATCTCTGGGACAACCGGGCGCCGGGAGAGATGCTCGTCTGGGTCCAGTCGGAAAAGTAGGCGACCTCCAGGATGGCGAACGGCATCAGCAACAAGAGCGTCGTGCTCAGCGACATACGCAAGAGTTATGGCGGCCTGGAGGTTATCCATGGCATCGACCTGACGATCGAGGAAGGCGATTTCGTCGTCTTCGTCGGCCCGTCGGGCTGTGGGAAATCGACCCTGCTGCGAATGATCGCAGGGCTCGAAGAGGTGACCGAGGGGGAGATCGCAATCAAGGGCAGGGACGTGACAGACCTCGACCCCTCCGAGCGCGGTATCGCCATGGTCTTCCAGTCCTACGCGCTCTACCCGCATATGAGCGTCAGCGACAATCTCGGCTTCGGGCTCAAGATGGCGCGAACGGATTCGGCCGAAATCGAGCGCCGCGTCGCGCAGGTCTCGTCCATTCTCAAGATCGACCATCTGCTCGACCGAAGGCCCGGCCAGCTTTCCGGAGGCCAGCGCCAGCGCGTGGCGATCGGCCGGGCGATCGTGCGCAAGCCCGACGTCTTCCTGTTCGATGAGCCGCTTTCCAACCTCGATGCGGAACTGCGCGTCTCGATGCGGATCGAGATTGCCCGCCTGCACCGCGAGCTCGGCAACACGATGGTCTATGTCACACACGATCAGACGGAAGCGATGACGCTGGCCGATCAGATCGTCGTGCTTCGGGACGGCCGGATCGAGCAGGCCGGCAGCCCCCGCGACGTTTACGAGGACCCGGCCAACATGTTTGTGGCAGGCTTCATCGGTTCGCCACGGATGAATTTTCTCGATGCGGAATGGCAGGGGGACGGGACGATCCGGGTCGGCGAGACCACACTCGAGGCAGCGATCGACGGCGGCAGCCTGAAGCACGGCGAGCGCCTGCTTTTCGGCATAAGGCCGGAACATATCGCCGTGGCGGAGCCGGGACCGGAACGGATCACTGCCCAGGTCGAGTTCTCGGAATATCTCGGCGGAACGCGCTACCTCTACTGCCAGCTCGAAGACGGCCAGAGCCTCGTCGTCGAACAGCGCGAGGGCCCGAACTGGCAGGCAGGGGAAAGACTTTCTTTCGCCGTACCCGAGGACCGAAGGCGGTTCTTCGCCGAAGACGGGCGGCGCTTGCGGTAGCGAGCCGGCGCCCCGCTCTCAACTGCCGCATGGCCGTGCTTGGTTATGCAGATGCAGGGGTCTACATTTAAAGAAACGCTCCACATGGAGGGCCGGCGTGCCGATCAATGTCAACAACCCCAAGGCGGATGCCCTGACGCGCAAATTTGCCCGCATGGCCGACGTCAGCATCACCGACGCGATCGTCATCGCCATGAAGGAGGCGATAGAGCGCCGGCGAAACCTGGAAACGCCGCTGCAGACTGCAAGAAGGCTTCGGGAGAAGCACGGCATCGCGATCAGCGACGCCGCGAGGAAACCGCTCCCGCGAGAGGCCTTCGACGCGATGTGGGACGAAAGCTGATGTTCGCCGACGCATGTACCATCATCGCGTTGCTGTCGGACGAACCGGAGGCTGGCAGCGCTATCGTGCCGGGTGCCACCGCCTCAACTTCGGTGACTGTCTACATTACGTTTGCGCCAAATACCAAGGCGTACCGATCCTGGCCAACGACGACGAGTTTCGGCAGACCGATCTTGAGACCGTGCCCTGATTAAGTGGCTAGAGCACTTCAATGTCTCATGGAAACACTGAAATGCTCTAACCCTTTGGTCCAACGCAATTCCGGACGGAAAACCGTTACACACTTTTCCCGGGTGTTCTAAGGCCTGCTGCGATCGGGCCGCTTGCCGCCGCTTGTTTGATCGCCTCATCCCTGTGCTTGTCACAGGGATCCAGCCAGACCAAGTCGTTGGGCTGAAAGAACGCTTCCCGCGCCGCGGACGCGGCGCTGCTGGATTCCTGTGACAGGCACAGGAATGACGAAGGAGGAGAGATTGCAGTTCTCCGAAAAGCGCCGCGCGTCCTATCAGACGCGCAAAAGTCGCTGCAGCACTTTGATCTGCTGCATGTTTTTGCCCTTCAATCGATTGCGATTAAAGGAACATGCAGTAGGCCTACTTTGCCTCTCGCTCAGCCCTCGCCGATGGTAAATGTCGGTGCTTCTGGCGGTTCGGAGCCGCGATAGTGGCTTGGCGGCAGGCCGATCACACGCTTGAAGGCCCGGCTGAACGAGGCCTCCGAGTCATAGCCGAGGCGGCGCGCGACGACGGAGATGCGCATGCGGTCGCGGGTCAGCCATTGCCGTGCCTGGTGCATGCGCACCTGCGTGAGGTAACGGGCCGGCGTCTCGCCGACCACGGCGGCGAACTGCTGCGCGAAGCCGGAGCGCGAGGCGCCCATGAGCCTGGCGAGTGAATCCACGGTCCAGGTCTTTTCCGGATCGAGGTGCATGGCCGCGATCACGCGGCCGAGCCCGGGATGGCGGACCGCCGCCACCCAGCCATTGGTATTGCCGCATCCGTGCTCCACCCAGGAGCGGATGATGAGCGCCGCGAGCACGTCGGCCAGCCGCGCAAGCACACCGCCGGAGCCGACGCGGCTGGCGCCGACTTCCCGCGCCATGGCATCGAGCATGTGCGGGATCGCCGGCTCGCTTGCCGTCAGGGCGTCGATGCGCATCACGTCCGGCATCATGCGCAACAACGGATGCATGGCATCCATGTTGAACCGCAGACTGCCGCAGAAAAGGATGGTGGTCTTGCCGCGCCCGCCCCCGCAGACGTCGTAGACGCAATGGCATACCTCCTGGACCGAATAGGCTTCGAGCGGCGACAGCTTCTCGCCGGGCGCACTCGCCAGCGCATGCGCGCCGCCACGCGGCAGAAGCACGGCATCGCCGCGCTTCAGTTCGATCCAGTCTCCGTCGGCCACCCGCAGCCAGCAGTCTCCGCAGATGAAGTGGAAGCGTGCCGCCTCCTGCGCCGGAAATGAAATTCCCCAGGGCGCGGTCAATTCGCAACGGACGTAATCGACGCCGTCGAGGCGCAGTCCGCGCAGAAGTTCGCTGAGAAAATCCTCCGAAGCGGAAGAGAATGTTTTGGACGAATGATCAAGCATTGCGGAATTTCTAGCATGGAATGTCCAGGGCGTCACGCCTTATCTAAGCCGGACCCTCTCAAGGAGACCGCTCTTATGACAGATACAGCGACCACTTTGGACGCGACGTTCATACCGGAAAGCGAGGAGCGAATCGATCCGGCATGGGCCGGGGTCGGCTCCCTCGCGCTCGGCGTGTTCGGCCTCGTCACCGCAGAATTCCTCCCCGTCAGCATTCTCACGCCGATGGCCGCCGATCTCGGTATCAGCACGGGCACGGCCGGCCAGGCGGTGACGGCGACCGCCGTCGTCGGCGCGGTCGCCGGGCTGACGATCGCCATCGCCACGCGCCGGTTCGACCGCCGGCTCGTGCTTTGGGGCTTCACCCTGGCGCTGATCGCCTCCAGCCTGCTTGCGGCTTTCGCCACCAATCTCGCCATGCTCCTTGCCGCACGCGTCGTCCTCGGCATCGGGCTCGGCGGCTTCTGGTCGATGATGGCGGCGATCGCCTTGCGACTCGTGCCGATGTCGCTCGTGCCTCGTGCCATGTCGATCGTCTTCACCGGCGTCTCGGTGGCGACGGTCTGTGCGGCGCCTTTAGGCGCCTATATCGGCGATCTCTGGGGCTGGCGAGCCGCATTCCTGATGGCTGCGGCGGTCGGTGCCGTAACGCTGATCGTGCAGATGGCGACCATACCGCGGCTGCCGCCGCAGTCGGCGCCGAGCATGAAGCTTCTGTTCGACCTCATGCGCATGCCGAGCATCCGAATCGGGATCATCACCGTCCTGCTTTTCGTCTCCGGCCACTTCGCCGGCTTCACCTATGTGCGCCCGTTCCTCGAAAACGTCCCGGAGTTCGGCATCGAGGCGATCTCCCTGATCCTGCTGGCTTACGGCATCGGCGGCTTCTTCGGCAATCTGGCCGGCGGGCTCATCATCGAACGCAGCATCACGGCGGCCGTGAGCCTCGGAACGCTGCTCATCGCGGCGATGGCGTTCGCCCTCGTGACCTTCGGTTCGCTCGATGTCGTGTCGGCCGTGGCGGTGACCCTGTGGGGCTTCGCATTCGGGGCGCTGCCCGTCGCCGTCCAGACCTGGATGGTGCGAGCCGCACCCGACCATGCGGAAAGCACGGGCGGTCTCATCGTTGCGACCTTCCAGGTCGGCATCGCCAGCGGCGCTGTTCTCGGCGGGCTCTTCGTGGACAGCTTCGGCCCGCTCGGTGCCATCACCTATTGCGCCGTCGCGACGCTCGCGAGCGGGCTCTATGTCATTGCCTCGCGGCGCAGCATAGAGGTCTGACTGCTGTCCGGTCGCGGCATCGGTTCAGCGCCGTTCCGGGAAGAGCGCTTTAAGCCCTTCCGGCGACGGCGCGGCGATGCCGCGCTCGGTGATGAGTCCGGTGATCAGGCGCGCGGGCGTCACATCGAAGGCGGGATTTGCCGCGGGACTGCCCTCCGGCGAGATGCGAACGCTGGCGATGGAGCCGTCGGACGCGCGTCCCTGCACGAAGCTCACCTCGTCGCCGGGCCGTTCCTCGATCGGAATTTCCTTGACCCCGTCATGGACCGTCCAGTCGATCGTGGGCGACGGCAGAGCGACATAGAAGGGTACGCCGTTGTCCCGTGCGGCGAGCGCCTTGAGGTAGGTGCCGATCTTGTTGCAGACGTCGCCATTGGCCGTGGTGCGGTCGGTGCCGACGATCACCATGTCCACGTCGCCGTGCTGCATGAGATGGCCGCCGGCATTGTCGACGATCAGCGTGTGCGGCACGCCATGGCTGCTCATCTCCCAGGCGGTGAGATAGGCGCCCTGATTGCGCGGCCGCGTCTCGTCGACATAGACGTGCACCGGTATGCCTTCCTCGACCGCCATGTAGATCGGCGCCGTCGCGGTGCCGTAATCGACGGTTGCCAGCCAGCCGGCATTGCAATGGGTGAGGATGCGAACCGGCTCGCCCGGCCTCTTCTTTGCGGCGATTTCGCGGATGACCTTGAGGCCGTTCGCACCGATGGCGCGGTTGAGTTCGACGTCCTCTTCGGCGATTTCCGCGGCACGCTCATAGGCGGCGTCCGCGCGTCCTGCTTCCGGCAGCGGGCGCAGATGGTCCCGCATCGCGTCGAGGGCCCAACGCAGGTTGATGGCGGTCGGTCGCGTTTCGTGAAGCTCGTCCCGGACGGCATCAAGATGCACATCCGATGGGTCCTTCGCCATGGCAATGGCAACGCCGTAGGCGGCGGTGACGCCGATCAGCGGCGCGCCGCGCACCCACATGTCGCGAATGGCGACGGCCACGTCGGCGACAGTCTTCAGCGTCACGACACGCAAGTCGTGCGGCAGCCAGCGCTGGTCGATGATGTCGACGGAGCGGCCATCCTCGTTGAGCCAGATCGTGTGGTAATGACGTTCTCCGATTTTCACGCGAGTGTCTCCTTCTGAAGCCGCTCCGCCGTGGCGCGGATGTCCCTGAGGCTGTGGATGCGATGCCGGTTGACGGCGAGATGACGTCCAAGCTTCAACGCCTTGCTTTCGCAGGCGGCGCGGCGGTCGGGATCGGCAATCGTTTCGAAATCGGCATTGTGGGCGAGGCCGAGAATGCGGCGGTGGATCTCAATTCCGGCAAAGCCCAGCATCTCGCGCCAGATTTCCTCGATGACGATGTTGAGCGCCTGCTCGGCGCCGAGCGCGTCGTTCCTGTCCTCAAAAACGCGCGCCTGGTAAAGCATGCCCATGCGCTCGGTCCGCCAGAGTCGGGCAAATTCGGAGCGGAACGTTTCCCAGATCGTTTCGATCGTCTCGAGCAGATAAGTACGCATGCTGTCGCGCGCGCCGGTCGTGCTCTCCTGGCCGCTCTGCGAGAAGTAGCTCATCCAGAAATTGGCGAGAAGCATCCCGACGTCGAAGCTGATCGGTCCGTAGAAGGCGAATTCCGGGTCTATGACGCGGGTCTCGGCGTCCGTGACCATCACCGAACCGGTATGCAGGTCGCCGTGGCAGAGCGTTTCTGCCTTGGCGGAGAAGAGATGCTTCAGCCGCTGCGCCTCGACCTTGAGGTCACGGTCGGAACGGAGCTCCGTCACGATCGGGTCGAGCTGCGGCGCGGTGTGGCGGTTGAGTTCGGCTTCGAAATAGGGATCGGAAAAAACGAGATTTTCGGTGATGTCGCACAGTTCGACATTGTCCGCAAAGAGCGCCAGGTCCGCTTTCTTGTCGCGCGTCGCCATGGAAAGGTCCGAGCCGCGGAAAAGCGTGCGGGCGGCAAAGAGGCCGAGATCGCAGCCTATATTGGGCAATTCGCGTCCATCGATCAGCGCGCGGCGCAGGATGACGTGCGGCGTCAGATACTCCATGACGATCAGCGCCTGCGTCTCGTCGAAGAAGAAGATCGCCGGCACCGTGCCGGGAGCACGCGCGGCCTGACGCACCAGCGCATGGTATTCGAAGAAGGAGCGTTTCAGAGGCAGTGGCCAGCTCTCGCCGACAAGGCGCACATAAGGCAACGCCTGCTTCACGACCGCCGTGCCTTTGCTGCCCGTGACGATGAAGACGAGGTTGAGATTGCCGTCGCCGACCTCCTTGACGGTCCAGTGCGAGACGTCCTCGCCGATCTTCTCCCTGAGAGCGGAATTGCCGCCGAGCCGATGCGGCAATGTTTCGGCGCTGAGCGCCTCGAAGACTTGCTTGTCCATATCGTCCTCCTCCTGCGCATGGCGCGGCCTCCACCACCCGCCGCCATGGCACAGCTAAGGCACCATTCTGGCAAATGTCAATGACCTTGACATTTGATGAATGGCTATCCTAACGTGCAGCGTCGGGAGGAGACAATGAGCGGACAGGCAGTGTTTCGCATCGAGGGCGTGCGCAAATCCTTTGGACCCGTGCAGGTCCTTCAGGGGGTGGATCTCGATCTGAAGGCCGGCGCGGTAACGATTTTGATGGGCGCCAACGGCGCCGGAAAATCCACCCTCGTGCGCATTCTCTCCGGCGTCTATGCGCGCGACGCCGGCGCGATAACGCTTGCGGATGCAGCTTTCGAGCCGGTGACGCCCGCCGAGGCGATCCGCGCCGGCGTCGTCACCGTGCACCAGAACATCAACGACGGGGTCGTCGCCGACCTCGATGTCGCAACCAATCTGACGTTCGACCGGCTGAACGGGCGTGGCTCGCGGTTCTTCTTCAATCCCCGGCGCGTCCGGCGCGAGGCGGCCGCGGTCGCCGCCCATATGGGGCTCTCCATCGATCTTGCCGCCAACGTCAACGACCTGACGCTTGCCGACCGGCAGATGGTGGCGATTGCCCGGGCGATGTCGCATGAGCCGAAGGTGCTTATCCTCGACGAGCCGACCTCCTCCCTCTCGAGCGCCGAAGCGGACCGCCTCTTCGATCTGGTCGACCGGCTGAAGGCACGCGGCGTCGCCATTCTCTATATCTCGCACCGCATGTCGGATATCCGCCGTCTCGCCGACCGCATCGTCTCGCTTCGCGATGGCCGGATCACGGGCCGTTTCGACGGGCCCGACCTCGACTATGAGGGCGCCGTCGACGCGATGCTGGGCCGCAAGGTTTCGGCCGGCAAAATCGCGGTGCACAAGGCCGGCGGGCCGATCTTCAAGGTGCGCGGCCTGAAGCTCTCCGACCATGCGCGGCCTTTCGATTTCGATCTCCTCGACGGCGAGATCGTCGCGGTCACCGGCCTGGTTGGGGTCGGCAAGACGGCGCTTGCCGAAACGCTGTTTGGTGCGCGCTCCCCGCTGGCCGGCGAAATGACCCTTGACGGCTTGCGCTATGCGCCGAAGACAACCGGGCAGGCGATTGCGCGCGGCGTTTTCCTCGTTGCGAAGGACCGCGCCGAAAGCGGCATCGTGCCCGAATTCAACATCTACGAGAACATCAGCCTGCCGTTTCTGAGCAGGCTCTCCCGCTTCGGCATATCGAGCCGCAGGGCTGAAAGAGAGAAGGCGCGCGGGCAGATCACCTCGCTCGGCGTCATCTGCCGAAACGAACGCGACGAGATGCAGACACTTTCGGGCGGAAACCAGCAGAAGGTGATGGTCGGGCGCTGGCTTTGCGAGCCTTCCCGATTGCTCATCCTCGACGAGCCGTTCCAGGGCGTCGACATCGCCGCGCGCCGGGACATCGGCAACAAGCTGCGCATCTCGGCCGCGGGCCGTTCCACCATCCTCTTCCTGACCGAACTCGACGAAGCGTTCGAGGTCGCCGACCGCATCCTCGTCATGTCGGAGCAGACCATCGTCGGCGAACATCGGAACACTGAAGTCGATGTCGAGCGCCTGCTGTCGGAGATCGCCGGTCAATCCCATCAGCAGGTCATGCATTATGAGCAGTGAACAGAGCAAATCCGCCGCGGCCCCCGTACTTCCAGGCCCGTGGAGCATCAGGGAAACCGCGATCAAGTACGGCTTCCTCATGCTGCTCGCCGGCATGGTTCTTTATTTCTCGCTCGTAACCGGAGGTTTTGCCTCCCCTCAAAGCGCCGTCTTCATTTTGCAATCGGTGTCGATCACCGGCATTCTGGCCCTCGGCGTGACGGCGACGCTTGTCGTCGGGGGGTTCGACCTGTCCATAGGCTCGGTCGCCACCACGGCGATGATGGCTTCGTCCTATGTCATGGTGGTGATGGGGGGTGACGCGCTTACGGCGGCGCTCGTCTGCCTTGCCGTCGGCGCGCTCGTCGGCCTGGTCAACGGCTTCATCATCGTCTACATGCGCGTTCCGGACCTTCTGGCTACCCTCGGCATGATGTTCCTGCTGCTCGGCCTTCAGCGCATCCCGACCGAGGGCCGCTCGATTGCCGCGGGCATGACGCTGCCCGACGGTTCGGTCGCGACCGGCACTTTCAGTCCGGCTTTCCTTGCGCTCGGGCGCCACCGCTTCGATCTGGTCCTGCCCAACCTCGTGCCGGTCTCGGTCGTGGTGCTCGTGGTGCTCGCCGTGGCGATCTGGTTCTTCCTCGAATACACCCGCTTCGGCCGCATAATGTATGCGGTCGGATCCAACGAGCGCGCGGCCGCGCTCGCGGGGGCGCCGGTCAATGCCTACAAGATCTCGGCCTACGTCATTTCCGGCGTCTTCGCCTCTATCGGCGGCATTCTGCTCGCAGCACGCCTCGGCCGCGGCGATATCGCTTCCGGAAACAACCTGCTGCTCGACGCCGTCGCCGCCGCGCTGATCGGTTTTGCCGTGCTGGGCGCGGCCAAGCCGAACGCTTTCGGTACGGCCGTCGGCGCGCTTTTCGTCGGCATCCTCCTGCAGGGTCTGACGATGATGAATGCGCCATACTACACGCAGGATTTCATCAAGGGCGCGGTGCTCGTCGTCGCCCTGATCTTTACCTTTGCGCTCTCGAAAAGAGGCAAACGCTGAGGAGACCTCGGCGGACCGTCAAAGTTCAGCAGTGGAGGAGACTGACATGGACGTAACTCGCAGAACCCTGGGCAGATGGACGCTCGCGCTTATGGGCGCGGCTGCCTTCGGCGTACCGTCCCTTGCCGCCGAGATGCCGAAGCCGTTCGACAAGCCCGGCGACGTGAAGATCGCGCTCGTGCGTTACCTTTCGACCGGCGACTTCTTTCAGTCCTATCTCGCGGGCGTCGAAGCGCAGGCCAAGGCGCTCGGGGTGCAGCTTCAGATCTTCGACAGCCGTCAGGACGCCGCGCTCCAGGCCGATATGGTCGATCAGGCGATAGCGCTCGGAGTGGATGGCATCATCATCCAGCACGGCCTGACCGAATCCATGAAGGAAGCTGCACAGCGCGCGGTCGATGCCGGCATCAAGGTCGTCGCCTTCGACGTGAATGTCGAGAACGAGAAGATCCCGCAGATCGAACAGTCCGACCGCGACCTCGCCCGCCTCGCCCTCGAACAGGCGATCAAGGATAACGGCGAGAGCTTCAAGGCGGGTTACGTCTACGTCGCCGGGATCGCCCCGCTCGACCGCCGCGACGAGACCTGGAAGGAATTCAAGACGAAATATTCCGGCATCGAGGAAGCTGCCCAGTTCGGCACGATGGACAACCCGATCGCAAATTCCGTCGCCAACCAGGCCCGTTCCGTGATTTCAGCCAACCCGGACATCACCGTGATGTTCGCCCCCTATGACGAATTCGCCAAGGGTGTGAAGATCGCGGTCGACGAGGCGGGCCTCTCCTCCAGCGTGAAGATCTACTCGGCCGACATCTCGACCTCGGACATCGCCGCCATGCGGGAGGCGGGCTCGGCCTGGGTGGCGACCGCCGCGACGAATCCCGCCGTCGTCGGCCAGGTCTCGGTGCGTTCGCTTGCCATGCTGCTTGCCGGCGAGGATCCCGGCCGTCAGGTGATCGTGCCGCCGACGCTGATCACCCAGAAGGATCTGAGCGATCAGGACATCAAGAACATGGAAGAACTCGGCGTGAAGCTGCCGCAATTCGCTCATGCCGACGTCGCCATGCCGGCCTGGATGCCGAAGCCCTGATTGCGTGCGCCGCGCGTCCCGATGGACGCTCGGCGCGCATATTCAACGATCGCGGCTCCAGCGGTCCATGATCCGTCGCGCCATCGAGGCGGTGACGACGAGATGCGAAGCAAACCCGCCCTTCAGAGCCGCCACCAGCGGCTCGAATTTGCTGTCCTCCTGCACCACCAGCATGCGCTTCCGGATCGCGCGGATGGAGTCGAGGTCTGCCGAGATGCAGCGTCGATTATGCGCGCAGTCCATCCACTGACCGTCGAGATCGATCAGTTGTCCGGCGATGACGCCGGCTGCTCCCCTTTTGCCCATGGCATGCATGTCTTTCGCCGAAAGGGCACCGCATTTGACGAGGTGGCTGTCCTCCTCGATCCCCCCGACGGAGTAGAGTGCGAGCTTGCAGTCCGAAATCGTGGCAAGTTGCTCCCGGATGACGGGCTCGCGGCGCAACTCCTCTGCAAGCCGCTCGGATGAGAGGACGAGGGGCGCATAGAAATTGATGCCTTCGGCATTGAGACGACGGGCGATTTCCGTCGTGCACTGATCCGGGCGGTAGGAGTAGGGAGCGCCGAGATTGCCGCAGAGCTGCACGACCGACACGCCCCGAAGATCGGCGAACGGCATGACGTCCGCTATGTGATACACGGTGCGGCCCCAGGCGACCCCTATCCGGTCCCCCTTGTTGATGAGCTCCAGGAAAACCGAGGCCGCCACCACGGGCATCTCGACGGCCGGGTCCATGGCCTGCCGGTCCTCGGGGACGATCCAGACGCTCGTCAGTCCCGCGGCGTCCTCCAGCTCGCGGGCAAGGACGTCGTCGGAGAAGAGCTCCGTCGATGTGGTGATGGTGACGATGCCCATCTCGCGCGCCTTGCGCAGATACATGGCGATGGAAGCACGCGAGATTTCCAGCCGCTGGGCGACTTCATCCTGGCGCAGGCCGTGCGTATAGTAGAGCCAGGCGGCCTTGTGGATGATCTGGTCGTTGGCGCGGATCGGCATGGAGCTCTTTCGGACGGAGATGCTGACATAATTCATCACATGTGACAAATGTCAAGTACGCCGGCCGACGATCGGCCCACATGTGGGCGCGTCCTCGCGGTGGACGGAATTTATGCCGTTGTCCCAGCGTCGTTACTCGACCCTCCGCGCCATTTTCCTCGTTGACGACGCTCACTCTCAGCGACTATATATCATATATCATTTTGGAGGTTGCCGTGGCAGATTACGTTGTTGTCGGGGGAGGTTCGGCGGGCAGTGCCCTCGCCGGAAGGCTCGCCATGTCGAATACGGGAAAGGTCGCCGTGCTGGAAGGAGGGCCGCGCGACAGCCATCCGCTGATCCACATACCCGCCGGTTTCGTAAAACTTCTCGGTTCGAAGCTTCTCTACCACTACAAGACCGAGGCGCAAGAGGGGCTCGGCGGCCGTACGCCGGTCATGCCGCAGGGCGCCGTGCTCGGCGGCGGCGGTTCGGTCAACGCCACCATCTATATTCGCGGCCAGCGAGCGGATTACGACACCTGGTCGTCGCTGGGAGCCGAAGGCTGGTCCTATGCGGACGTGCTGCCCTATTTTCGCCGTGCGGAAGACAACGACCGGTTCTCCGACGTCTATCACGGCACCAAGGGTCCGCTAGGCGTTTCCGATCTCCGGCAGGTGAACGATCTAACGCGCGCCTTCGTGCGTAGTGCACAGGAAGCCGGCATACCTTTCACGCCGGATTTCAACGGCCGACGGCAGAGCGGCGTCGGCTACAACCAGACCACCACGCGCAACGCAAGACGCTGCAGTGCGGCCGTGGCCTATCTGCGGCCGGCGCTATCGTCCGGAAATCTGGAAATTCTCACCGGTTGCTTCGTCACTCGCATCCTGTTCGAAGGAGACCGGGCAGTGGGCGTGGAATACCAGCGGAACGGCGAAATGCAAACGATCAGGGCGGAGAAGGAGGTCATCCTTTCGGCTGGCGCGGTTCAGACTCCGAAGCTCCTGATGCTTTCGGGCGTCGGGCCCGAGGACGAGTTGAAGCGTCATGGCATTGCCGTGCGGCATCGCCTCGAAGGAATAGGCCAGAACCTTCAGGATCACCTCGAATTCCCCGCGATCCGCTATTGCACGGGGCGCTACGGTTACTTTGGTGAGGATACTCTGGTGCGTTCCGTCCGCAACGGCCTCCAATACCTGCTGTTCAAATCAGGCCCGGTCATGTCGAACGTCACGGAGGCCTGCGCCTTCGTCAATGTCGACGATAAGGAGGAGGAACCGAACGTGCAGCTTCATTTCGTTCCGATCGTCTTCATGGATTCGGATCAGGAGCAGATCAAGCGCGCGGGTGCCACGATCAATCCATGCGTGCTCAGACCCCACAGCCGCGGCGAAATCCGCTTGCGGTCGACCAACCCGGCCGACCATCCCATGATCGATCCGCGCTATCTCAGCCACCCCGAAGACATGCGCCTTTCGATCAAGGGTCTCAAACTGGCGCGGGAGATCCTTGCGCAGCCCGCTTTCGCGCCTTTCGTCGAGAAGGCGGAAGCATTCCCCGGGCCGGATGCCGAGGACGATCAGAGGCTGCAGTCCTATATACGCTCCAAAGGCAAGACGGTGTATCACCCGGTGGGAACCTGCCGGATGGGAACGGACGACATGGCGGTCGTCGACCCGCAACTGCGCGTGCGGGGTTTGAGGAATCTTAGAGTTGTGGACAATTCCATTATGCCCACATTGATTTCGGGCAATACCAATGCGCCCGCTATTATGATCGGCGAAAAAGCGTCGGATCTGATCCGCGGCATCGATCCGCTGCCGCCGAGCAATGCCTGACGCCGATCAGACTTTTGAGCCGGAACGCAATGCGGATGGAGGCGCCATGACGAGTTTGAGCAAACTGGATAGGGGCAACCTTTCCGAGCAGGTCTATGCGGCGATCCGGGGAACACTGATGGACGGGCGATACGAGCCCGGGGAGCGCCTGCGCATCAGCGGTCTGGCGGACGAGCTGGGCGTATCGATCACACCCGTCCGCGAGGCGATTTTTAGGCTCGTCAGCGAACACGCACTGGAAATGAAGGCGGCGACGGCGATACATGTGCGCAACCTCGCGCCTGCCGAGCTCCGCGAGATCCAGTTCATCCGCCATCACCTCGAAGGTGAGTCGGCGGCGTTGGCTGCCGAGCGCATCACGTCGAAGCAACTGGCCAATCTGGAGCACCTGCAGGAGGCGTTCAGGGTCGCCGCCGGCACGGACCCGCAGGAGGCTTCTCTGATCAATCGTCAATTCCATTTTGCGGTCGTCGCGGCCTCGGACCTGCCGCTCGTTTTTGCGACGGTCGAGAACATGTGGACGCTGATGGGACCTCTGCTTCGGACTTTCCATATGACAGTGCCGGTGCGCGACCTGACGAGCGGCGCACACAAGCATTACGACCTTCTTCGCGCCCTGGCAAAGCGCGATGCTGCAGGCGCCAGGGCCGCAATGCAGGAGGACATCGCCTGGGGCAAAGTCCTCGTCGACTGGCTGGAGCGGCAGCGCGCGGGAACCGCGGGCTGATCGCTCCCGCCTGGGCTAGAATGGCTCGTCTGCGTTTGGCCCTCATCCGCCTGCCGGCATCTTCTCCCCGTCATCGACGGAGAGAAGCGCGCATGGTGCGAGGCCGGCGCTCTCCCAGCGCAGGTTACCCGCTCGTTTCGGGCAGATGTGGGGCCATGTGCCCCACCCGATCAAAGCTCGATCCAGGTCGTCTTCAGTTCGGTGTACTTGTCGAGCGCATGCAGCGACTTGTCGCGTCCGTTGCCGGATTGCTTGTAGCCGCCGAAAGGCACCGTCACGTCGCCATGGTCGTAGCAATTGACCCAGACGCTCCCGGCGCGCAGTTTCCGTGAGATCCGGTGGGCGCGGGAGAGGTCGCGCGTCCATACGGCCGCCGCGAGGCCGTAGCTCGTATCGTTCGCGACGCGCACGGCCTCCTCGTCGTCCTTCACGGTAATGGTCGAGAGGACCGGTCCAAAGATTTCCTCCCTTGCTATAGCCATAGAGTTTTTCACGTTCGCGAAGATCGTCGGATTGAGGTAATAGCCGCCGAGCTCCGTGTCCGGACGGTCGCCGCCGAGCACGAGGCGGGCGCCTTCCTCACGCCCCTTGGCGATGTAGCTCTCGACGCGTGAGCGATGGTCGTCCTCGACGAGCGCGCCGAGCCTTGTTTCCGGATCCAGCGGATCGCCGGGCCGTATCGACCTAGCCGTCTCGATGACGATATCGAGGAACTGGTCCTGGATCCGCTCCGACAGGATGAGGCGCGAGGGGGCGACGCAGACTTCGCCCTGGTTGAAGCAGATCGCCGTTGCCGCGCGTTCGGCGGCCGCACGCAATTCCGGCACGTCGTCGAGGATGATGTTCGGCGACTTGCCGCCGCATTCCAGAAACACGCGTTTCATGTTCGACTGACCAGCATATTGCAGGAAGAGCTTGCCCACTTCGCCCGACCCGGTGAAGGCGAGGCAATCGACGTCCATATGCATACCGATCGCCTTGCCGGCGGTCGGGCCGAAGCCCGGCAGCACGTTGAAAACGCCGTCCGGAATGCCGGCCTCCGCCGCGAGCTCGGCCATGCGCAGCGCCGTCAGCGGCGATTGCTCGGCCGGCTTCAGGATCACGGAATTGCCGGTCGCCAGGGCCGGTGCCAGTTTCCAGGCGGCCATCAGCATGGGGAAGTTCCAAGGCACGACGGCGCCGACGACGCCCACAGGCTCCCGGGTTATGGTCGCCAGCTGGTTCGGGCCGGTCGGCGCGATCTCGTCGTAAAGTTTGTCCGGGCACTCGGCGTACCATTGCAGAGTATCGAGGACCACATTCACGTCGATCGTCCGGCTTTCGCTAATCGGCTTGCCCATGTCCAGCGTTTCGAGGACCGCCAGCTCGTCCATGTGCTTCTCGAAGAGCGCCGCAAAGCGCTGGAGCACTTTCTTGCGCTCCTTCGGCGACCTGTCGCGCCAGACGCCGGTGTCGAATGCCCGCCGCGCCGCCTTCACGGCGAGGTCGACGTCTGCCGCATCGCAGGCCGCGACTTTGGCGATCACCTGACCGTCGCGCGGGGAAATATCGTCGAAGGTTTCGCCGGAAACCGATTCGACGAAACGCCCGTCGATGAAGGCCTGCCCTTTGATGGCAAGGCGGCTGCGAATTTCCTCGATATCGGATCTCGATAGGCGAAGGTTCATATTTTCCTCCAAATTCTGAGTGACATATATGATATATGATGTTAGATGGGTGTTGGCAAGCGAATGTTGCTGCTCGCGAGGACAGCAAGGGCAGGAGGATCCAGATTGTATTCGCCATTGAAAAATGATTCCCGACCGGACGAGGCGACCATTGCGCGGCTTCGCGATCGTGCGCAGTTCGTGCGGCTGGAAACGATCCGGCTGATCGAGATCGCCAAGGTCGGCCATTATACGTCGGTGTTTTCGGCGGCCGAGATCTTCGCGTCGCTCTATTACGATGTCATGAGCCTGAGCAGCGATCCGAAATGGGCCGACCGCGACCGGTTCCTGATGGGCAAGGGCCATGCGGCCGTCGGGCTTTTCCCCATTCTTGCCGATCTCGGCTACCTGCCGGCGGATGTGCTGAACGGCTACACGCGTCTGGGCAACCCGCTTGGCGACCATCCCGACATGCGCAAGGTTCCGGGCGTCGACTTCTCTTCCGGCTCCATCGGCCACGCCCTGTCGAACGGTCTCGGCATGGCGCTCGCCGCGCGCATGCAGGGCCGCTCCTTCACCACTTTCGTCATGCTGGGCGACGGCGAAATGCAGGAGGGACAGGTCTGGGAGGCGGCCCTCGGCGCCGCGCATCACAAGCTATCCCGCCTCGTGGCGATCGTCGACCGCAACGGCTACCAGCTCGACGGAGCGGTAGACGACGTCATGGGCATCGAGCCGCTCGACGAGAAGTGGCGCGCCTTCGGCTGGGAGGTGCAGGTGGTCGACGGCCACGATATCGCCGAACTGACCGCCGCGCTTCGCCGCGCCAAGGCGGACGGCGCGCGCACGCGGCCATGCTGCATCATCGCCCGTACCGTCAAGGGCAAGGGCGTGAGCTATATGGAAACCGAACCCGGCTGGCATCTCGGCTATCTCGATCCGAGTGATGCCGAAGCCGCCCGCGCCGAAATTCTTTCGAAGGTCATATGATATGAGCCGCGCCCTTGAACGTCCGCAATCACCCAATTCCTGG
Source organism: Sinorhizobium sp. KGO-5 (assembly GCF_036245905.1). NCBI lineage: Bacteria > Pseudomonadati > Pseudomonadota > Alphaproteobacteria > Hyphomicrobiales > Rhizobiaceae > Sinorhizobium > Sinorhizobium sp. KGO-5. Next base: position 790,092 of record NZ_BDIZ01000003.1, on the reverse strand, counting down.
CACTACCGCGAATTGAATCAGAAAAACCCCGGCCTGGATCACCTCTCGAACGGATTGATCGACCTGGTGGGGCAGGGACATCCGGTCGTGGCGGGTTCGGCCGATCTGCAATACTCCAACGGCCTCAACCGATTTGCCGCGCGATATCCCGACCGTTACGTCGGCTTCGGAATATCGGAGCAGAACATGGTGTCGGCGGCTGCCGGGATCGCCACGACCGGCATGATTCCCTATGTCGCTACCTTCGCATCGTTTCTCGGATTGCTCACCTGCGAGCAGATCCGGATGGATATAGCCTATTGCGCATTGCCGGTGCGGCTGATCGGTCATCACACCGGTATCTCCATGGGCTTTTACGGCACGTCGCACCATGCGACCGAGGACATCGGCACGATGCGGTCGATAGCCGACCTGACGGTCGTTTCGACCGCCGACGGCCCACAGCTCGAGGCGGCGATTCGCGCGAGCATCGCGCATGACCGGCCGATCTATTTCCGGACCGGGCGAGGACGCGAGCCGGACCTCTACGATCCCAAGGCCGATTTCGTCTTCGGCAAGGCGATAGAGCACGCGCGCGGCGAGGAGTTGACGATCATCGCCTGCGGCCTGCCGGTGCACCCCTCCATTGAGGTTGCCAGGCGCCTCAACGTCGCGGGCCGTTCGATTGGCGTCATCGACATGGCGACCGTAAAGCCAATCGACCGCGACGCGATTCTGGAGGCGGCGTCCCGCTCGAAGGTCCTGATGACCATAGAGGAGCACAACGTGCTCGGCGGGCTGGGCGCTGCCGTCGCAGAGGTGTTGACGGATGAAGGGATTGGCAAGCGCCTCATCCGCCACGGCATTCGCGACGAATATGCGCTGATTGCGCCGCCGACTCATCTCTACGCCCATTACAAGCTGGACGAGAAGGGCATCGAGGAGGTCGTGCTCGCCGCGATCGGCTGAAGGAGGGGCGACGGCAGTCATTTGCCGGGGAAGAAAATATATCATGTATCGACAAAAGAGGCTCGTGAACCGTCGCGAGTCGAAAAAGGAGGAGGAGTACCAATGAAGACCTATGAAAAATTCGCCGCCGCGGCGCTCACGTTCGCGGCGCTGTCGGGACCGGCGCCTGCCGCGGAGAAACACGAGCTCTATTCCCACCTACCGAACACGGCCCTATCCGGCGTGATCGATCCTCAGATGGCCGACAGAAGCGACATCGAGAAAGCTCTGCCTAAGACGCCGAAGGATCCAAAGAACATCGCGATCGGCTGGACGGAGATCACACTCGGCAACGCTTGGTTCGTCGAGGTGGTTGAAGCGGCAAAGCGCAAGGCGGCCGAATATGGCGGCTACACCCTCGACATCCAGGTTGCAGACGGCGACCCGTCGAAGACTTCGGCGCATTTCGATTCCTTCATCACCAAGGGCGTGGACGTCATCGTCGTCGATCCCACGGATGTGGTTGGCGCCGCGACCGATGCCCAGCGTGCCGTTGATGCTGGAATTCCCGTCATCGCGCTCGGCACGGTTCCCGATGCCTCGGGTCCCTTCGTCACGACGGTTCTCGCCAATCCCTTCGGCAACGGCTTCGAAGCGGGTATTTACGCCGCCAAGCAGGTCGGCATGGATGTGCCGATCGTTTCCGGCGTAACCATCGGCACGCTCGGCAATTCGACGTCCGAAAGCCGCATCACCGGTCTGCTGTCCGGGATCGTCTTCGAACGATCGAACCAGTTCGGCCTTGGCTTCAGCCAGGAGGACGCCAAGCTGAAAGGCTTCGAACTGTTTCAACAGCTGAAGACAGGAGGCTCGTTCAACTGGACGGAAGGCCGCTTCGAGGTCGTCGGTATCCAGCCGGGCGGCTGGACGGAGGAGGGCGGACTGAAGGGAGCGGAGGACCTGCTTGCCGGGCACGGCAGCCGCATCAACCTGATGCTGGCCGAAAACGACTTCATGGGCATCGGCGCGCTGACAGCGATCGAGAATATCGGCAAGAAGGGCCAGATTCCGGTCGCCTGTGCAGCCGACGGCTTCCGCATCGCGCTAGAGCACATCAAGGACGGCGATCTCCTGGTGACAGGCGCCAATAGCGGCCGCGCAACGGGTGAAGGCGTCATGATCCTGATCGAGCAGATTTTCCGAAAGGGTTTCGACGCCAACAATCTGCCGCTCGGTTCCTATTTCCCGGCCGAGATCATCACCGGGGAGAACGTCGACGAATTCGCCGATCCGGACCCGTCGAACCCGTTCTTCAAATACGAGGTTCCTCCGTTCCGCACGATCTCGGAAATCCGCAGCTGAAGTTGTTCCGCGTACCGCCGGCCTGGCCGGCGGTACGTCACGGAAGGAGGAGCAGATGCATCTTTCGATGTCGCAGATCGACAAGGCCTTCGGCGGTGTCACCGCGCTTCAGGGCGCTTGCCTGGAGGCGTTCGGCGGCGAGGTCCACGGCCTCATGGGGGAAAACGGAGCGGGCAAGTCCACTCTCATGAAAGTCCTTGCCGGCGCCTACCGGCGCGACGTCGGCGAGATCCGGATCGATGGCCGGGCCGTCGACATATCGTCGCCGCACGATGCGATCGCCAGGGGCATATCCGTCATCTACCAGGAATTCTCGCTTGCCGGCCACCTGTCCGTCGCGGAGAACGTGCTGATAGAGGAACTCGGGCGGCCGGGAATCCGCGTCGACTGGGCCGGCATGGTGCGGCGAACCCGAACGCTGCTTGCGGACATGGGTTTCGAGGACATCGATCCGATGCAGCCCGCCGGGACACTGCCGGTGGCCTACCAGCAGGTCGTGGAAATCTGCAAGGCCTTATCGCGTGAAAGCACGATCCTGGTCTTGGACGAGCCGACCGCCGTTCTTACCCATCATGAGACGGAGAAGCTGTTTCGGCTCATCCGGATGCTGCGGCAGCGCGGCGTGTGCGTCCTTTACATCTCGCATCGGCTCGAGGAGATATTTGCCCTTTGCGACCGCGTGACGGTGCTGAAGGACGGCCAGACCGTCGGCACTTGGCCCGTCGACGCGCTCGATCAGAAGGCGCTCGTCCGTCACATGATCGGTCGCGAGCTCTCCGATCTCTTTCCGGAGCGCAAGGCGGCCGTCGGCGACGTGCTGCTTGAGGTAGAGAAGCTCAATGCCGGACCGATGGTGCGGGACGTCACCTTTTCCGTGCGCGCGGGCGAGGTGCTCGGCGTGAGCGGTTTGGTGGGGGCAGGGCGCACGGAGACAATGCGCGCCATCTTCGGTGCCGATCCGCTCCAGTCCGGCCGCATCCGGCTGGCAGGCCGCGAGATCGCCAATCTTTCGCCCGGTCAGGCGGTCGCCAACGGTATCGGTATGCTGCCGGAGGACCGCAAGCATCAGGGTCTGCTTCTCGACTTGCCGATCCGGGTGAATGCCATGATGACGCCGGCAAATCCGTTCGTCTCGGCGCTCGGCTTTCTGCGCAACCGGGCGGAAACCGCTGCCGTCGAAGACATTGCGCGGCAGCTGCGGCTGAAAGCCAGCGGCACCGACGTACCGGCAGGCACACTTTCGGGGGGCAACCAGCAGAAGGTGGCGCTCATGAAGTGGATCGCCGCGAAATGCCGCGTACTCATTTTCGACGAGCCGACGCGCGGCGTCGACGTGGGCGCCAAAGTCGAGATCTACCGGGTCATGAACGAACTCGCGGAAGCCGGCGCCGCCGTCATCATGGTCTCTTCGGACATGCTCGAGGTGATCGGCATGTCGGACCGCGTCATCGTCATGCGCCAGGGTGGGCTCGCCGGCGAACTTCAGAAACATCAAATCAGCGAGGAAGCCATCATCGACCTCGCCATGGGAACGGAGGCGTGACCCTCATGCACAAGAAAGCCGGTGTCGCCACCTTGCTGATCCGCTACAACATCTTCCTCATGCTCGGGCTGCTAGTCATCGCGTCGGCGATGCTGTCCGATGTCTTTCTGACGCCGCAGAATCTGTGGAACCTGATGAGGCAGCTCGTGCCGCTTGCGCTCGTCTCCATCGGCATGGTGCTGGTGATCCTGACCGGCGGCATAGACCTGTCGGTCGGCGCGGTTGCAGCGATCGGCGCCATGGTCATCGCGATGCTGTTACCCTATCTCCCGGATCAGGCGGCAGTCGGCCTGCTCATCGGCATGGCGGCCGCGGTTGCCGCCGGCTCTCTGCTCGGCGCGGTGACGGGCGCGCTCGTCGCGCTCTTCCGCATGGCTCCCTTCATCGCCTCGCTCGCCATGATGACGGTTGCTCGCGGCATCGCGTTCATGATGTCGAACGGCCAGCCGGTCCGCTTCCCCCGCGATACGGGCGCGGCGGATCTCATGCGTGCCTTCGGCAGCGGCACGGTGCCGGTTCTCGGCATGCCCTGGCCCGTCTTGATGGCCGTCCTCCTGATCATCCTCTTCGTCACGGTCATGGCGCAGACCAAGTTCGGCCGCCTCGTCATCGCGGCCGGTTCCAACGAGGTCGCGGTGCGTCTCGCCGGCATCCCCGTCGCCCGTTACAAATTCCTCGTCTATGCCATTGCCGGCGGTCTTTCCGCGTTCGCCGGCGTGGTCGCGACCTCGCGTACGGCGGTCGGCACGGCCAATACCGGCTTCGGGCTGGAGCTCGACGCGATCGCTGCCTGCGTCATCGGCGGCGCATTGCTGTCGGGGGGCAAGGGCACGGTTCTCAACACGATGATCGGAGTGCTCATTCTGGGGCTCATCGGCAACATCATGAACCTCCTGTCCGTCCCCGCCTATCCGCAGCAGATCATCAAGGGTGTCATCATCGTTTTCGCCGTCCTGCTCCAGAACGTCAGCGGTGAGGCGAAGCGGACCTGAGCCATCGGCCGGGCGCTCACGCGCCCGGCTCGTCCAGGAGATATTTTGCGAGCACCTCGATCTGACCGGTGATCATATGAACACCCTTATGAACAACGCAGCCGCGTTCCGATGCCAGCCGCAGCAAAGGCGTGACGTCGGGTTCCATCACGACTTCGGCCACCAGTGCTCCCGGCTCCAGCGTCCCGGGGTCCACCGGCAGCGGGTCGCCCGCCTTCATGCCGAGCGAGGTAGCGTTGACGACGAGGTCGAAGCCGCGGGCGTCTGCCGGTGCTGCCGCGGCGTCGCTTCCCGGGAAAGCCTCCCGCAGCCGCTCGGCAAGCTCCTCGGCTTTGACGGCGGAGCGGTTGGCTATCGCCAGCCGTTCGGTGCCACCGCGCACCAGCGCCTCGGCGATACCCGTGGCGGCGCCGCCGGCGCCCACCAGCAGCGCTCTACGTCCGCGGATCTCATGCCCCTCGCGAAGGAGGCCCTGCACGAAACCGGCGCCGTCGAACATTTCGCCGTGGAAGCTGCCGTCCGGCGTGCGCCGCGCGACATTGGCGACACCCAGAAAGCGCGCGGTTTCGGAAAGGCCGTCGCACAGACTGGCGACGCTGGTCTTATGCGGAATCGTGACGATCACGCCGGCAAGGCTCTCGACCCAGCGCAGCCCGTCGAAAGCGGCTGCAAGATTTTGCGGCGAGACCTGCCACGGCACGAGAACGGCGTCGAGGCTCCTTTCGGCGCAGTAAGCGTTGAAATAGGTGGGCGTGCGCAGATGATGGGACGGATAGGCCAGGTGCACCACCACACGTGTCGTACCGGAAATGCGCTGTTTCATTAGGGCTCCTTCGAGGAAAAATGCTATCCATGTTAAAATATATCATATATCTTGTAATTGAAAGTCCGTGGAGGATGACCCAATGCCGCTAAAGCACAAATCCATTATGGAGCTGTTCGATACGAGCGTCACGGTCTTCGGCGCGCCCGGCCGCTATGTACAGGGCCCCGGCGCCCTGCGCCTGGTGGGGGATTGTGCAGCTACCCTCGGCTCGGCGGCGGTGCTGGTCATCGACGGGGTGATTCGAGATATGCTGGCCGAAAGGATCCGGGAGAGCTGCGCTGCTGCCGGGGTAGGCCTCACCGTCCTCTCCTTTTCCGGCGAACTCGGCAGATGCACCGGTTCGCAGCTTCAGGCGCAGCTTGGCGGACCGGTTTCGATGGTGATCGCGGCCGGCGGCGGCCGCGCGATCGATGCCGGCAAAGCCCTCTCGGAGCGGGTCGGTGGCGGTCTTATCAGCCTGCCGACGGTCGCCTCTAACGATGCGCCGACCTCCAAAAACTTCGTGCTCTACGACGAAGAGCACCGTCTGCTCGAAGTGCGTCATCTCACGCGCAACCCGGACTTCGTGATCGTCGATACCGCGATCCTGTCGAAGGCGCCGAGGGCGCTGTTCCGCGCCGGGCTCGGCGATGCGCTGGCCAAGAAGTTCGAAGCGGACGCCTGTCTGAAGAACGGCGGCGGGACGATGTTTCTGGCAAGTTCGACGCGCCTTGCCCATCGTATCGCGGGCTTCTGCTACGAGACGCTTGTGCGCCATGCGGCCGCCGCCTGGTCGGTCGCTGGGACCGGTGCCGTTACCGAGGATTTCGACGCTGCCGTCGAGGCGATGATTCTCATGGCCGGCCTCGGCTTCGAAAGCGGCGGGCTTTCGCTGCCCCATGCTCTTACCCGGGGAATCCCGCTTCTGCCTCGCGGCGCCACCGTGCCGCATGGGATGCAGGTCGCCTGGGCGCTGATCGTCCATTTCGAAACACTGGGTCTTGAGCCGCCGCCGGAACTGATGGCCCTCTATCGGGCGGTCGGCCTGCCGCTCTGCCTGGAGGATCTCGGCGTGCCGCCGCCGTCCTCTGCGGATCTCGCGGCCCTGGCGGACGCAACGCTCGCCGTTCGCCACGCGAAGAACATGCCATTCGAGCTGGATGCACGAACGCTTTTGAATGCCGTCCTGCGCGTCGAGACGAGAGCGGCTACGAGGAGTCCTGTACTATGAACGCACCACTTGCCCTGATCACCGGAGGCGGCACCGGCATCGGCCGCGCCACCGCCGAACGTCTCCTGTTGGAAGGCTGGCGCGTGATCGCCACCGGCCTCGACCGCGATGACGACCTGCCGGCGGATATTCGTTTCCACCGGGCTGATGTGACCGATCCGGACGCGATCCTGCCTCTCCTTGCTGGCGAGAATGCCCTGCAGGGTCTCGTGCATTGCGCGGGCATCCTGCGCCACGAGCGGGAATGGAACATTGCGGATTTCGAAGCGGTGATGAAGGTCAATGTAAGTGCCGGCTTCGCGCTGGCGACGGCACTCTTGCCCCGGTTGGAGGCTGCGGGCGGTGCGGTGGTCATGCTTGCCTCCATGTGGGCCATCTTCGGCTCGGCAGGCGCCCCGGCCTATACCGCAAGCAAGGGTGCCGTGGCGGCGGTGACCCGTTCCATGGCAGTCGCCTGGGCGCCGGCGGGCGTGAGGGTCAATTCCGTGGCGCCGGGCTGGGTTGAAACGCGAATGTCGACGCGAGCGCGCACGGATCGCGACCGTGCCGATCGCATCAACAGCCGCATTCCGATGGGGCGCTGGGCGCAGCCTTCGGAAGTCGCGGCGGTCGTGCGCTTTCTGCTTTCATCGGACGCCGCTTACGTCACTGGAACGATGCTGCCGGTCGACGGCGGCTATTCCGTTTGCTGAAGGAGATCACCATGAAGGCTTGGGTTCATCACGAAACCGGCACCCCGGACGTTCTGCGGCTCGAACAACGGCCGAGGCCGAGACCGGGCAAGGGTGAGGTCCTGGTGCGAAATCGTGCGATCGGTTTGAACCCCGTGGACTGGAAGTTCATCGATTGGGGACATCCGTCCTGGGAGTGGCCACATATTCCCGGTGTCGACGGTGCGGGCGAGGTGGAAGAGCTCGGCGAGAGTGTCACGCATGTCGCACCCGGAGCACGGGTCGCCTATCATAACGATCTCGTGCGGCCGGGTTCGTTCGCGGAATATACGGTCGTGCCTGCAAGGGCACTGATCCCGCTGCCGCCGACGCTTCCCTTCGCCGCCGCGGCAACGATCCCTTGCCCGGCGCTGACCGCCTTTCAAGCCGTATCCAAGGTGCCGCTCAAACCCGGCGCGCACATTTTGGTGACGGGCGCGTCCGGCGCCGTCGGCGGCATTCTGCTGCAGCTCGCGCACAGGCGCGGTTGGGTCGTGCACGCCGTTTGTTCCGCCTCTCAGGCAGCAAGGGTCAAGCGCCTGGGTGCGGCGACCGTCACCGACTATCATCGGGCGGAATGGCGCGAAGAGGTTCGGGAAAGGACGGGAGCACAGCCGTTGCAGGCCGTCTTCGACATGGTCAGCGGCGAGCATGCCGCGACGCTCGCGCCTTTGCTGGCGGCCAACGGCCACCTCGTCTGCATTCAGGACCGACAGGAAAGGGCGCCGCTTCCCGCCTTCACGACGACCATTTCCTTGCATGAGGTGGGCCTGAACGCCATGCACGGCTATGCGGACGACTGGCAATGGGGCAGCCTGGTGACTGCCGGAGCCGCCATTGCCGCCGATATCGCGCAGGGCGTCGTCGATCCGCAGATTGTGGAAATCTCTGCATTCGAGCAGCTGCCCGAAGCGCTTGCACGCCTCAAATCGGGACCGAACCCCGGCAATCGTGTGGTCGAGCTTTGATCGGATGCCGCGTTTGCAACCCACAACGGATCTTGAGAAAAAGTCTCGAGAGTTGTGCCGGGGATGGATCGAGCGGGTTCAGGGACAGCAGCGCTTCGCCGACGTCTTGTCTATGGGCGACTTCATCTCCACGCCTCCGTCTTCCGTATCCACTCCCTTGTCCTTCCCTCCGGATCGGCATTCAGCGTGATGTCCGTCACCACGGCGGCGCTGTCGGCGCCGTGCGCGAAGACGCCCTCGATCCGCTCCGTATTGAGGCCGCCGATGGCGACGAGCGGGAGCGGGTGAACGCGCTCGCGCCACCATGAAAGCCGCTCCAGCCCCTGGGGCGCCCACTTCATCTTCTTGAGGATCGTCGGATAGATGGGTCCGAGCGCGACGTAGTCCGGTTCGGCTGCGAGCGCGTTTGCCAGTTCCGCCTCGTCATGGGTGCTGACGCCGAGCTTGAGCCCTGCGGCACGGATGGCGGCAAGATCGGCCTCCGCCAGATCCTCCTGTCCCAGATGGATGAAATCGCAGCCTTCCGCTATCGCCAGCTGCCAGTAGTCGTTGACGATCAGCTGGCATTCATGGGCGGCGCAGACTGCCCTGGCGACCCGTAACTGACGGCGGATGTCTTCCTCGTCCCGGTCCTTGATGCGGAGCTGGACGAGCCTGACGCCGAGCGGCACCAGCCGTTGGATCCATTGGGCGCTGTCGACGATGAGATAAAAGGGATCGAGCTTCACGAGAAGACCGCCTTTCCGATGACGGGGGTGGACGGGACGGCCATGTCGCGCGGCTCGAGCATGCCGGCGCCGTGAGCCGCGTGCCCGGCATCGATCGCCTTGGCGAAGGCTTCGGCCATGGCGGCGGGGTCGGCAGCGCCGGCAACGGCGGTGTTGAGCAGGACCGCGTCGTAGCCGAGCTCCATCACGGTTGTCGCATGGGACGGGCGGCCGATGCCGGCGTCGACGATCAGCGGCACGTCGGAAAATTCCGCACGCATGGCGCGCAAGCCCTGCACGTTCTGCGGTCCCATGGCGCTGCCGATCGGCGCGCACCAGGGCATCAGCACCCGGCAGCCCGCCTCCAGCAGCCTTTCGGCGACGACGAGGTCGTCCGTCGTATAGGGGAAGACCTGGAAACCTTCCCCGGTGAGGATGCGGGCCCCCTCGACGAGGCCGAAGACGTCCGGCTGCAATGTGTCCTGGTGACCGATCACTTCGAGCTTGATCCAGCTCGTCCCGAAAACCTCGCGTGCCATCTTCGCGGTCAGCACCGCCTCCGAGACCGAATGGCAGCCGGCCGTGTTCGGCAGCACGCGCACGCCGAGTTCGCGGATCAGCTCGAAGAAGGCGCCGCCCTGGCGCCCGCCGGCCGTCTCGCGGCGGAGCGAGACCGTGACGATATCGGTGCCCGATCGCCGCACCGCCTCGGCGAGCACGGCCGGCGAGGGATAGCGGGCGGTTCCGAGCAGCAGTCTCGACCGGATTTCTGTTCCATAGAATAGCGGCATCGTCAGCCTCCCTGCATCGGCGACAGAATCTCGATCCGGTCGCTGTCCTGCAGCCGGTAGCTGGATCGGTCTGTCTTCTGGACCAGTTCGCCGTTGACGGCGGTCGCCAGCCAGTCGCCCTCGAATTCGAGGCGCTGCAAGACCTCGGCGAGTGTAGCGGCCTGAAGCTCGTGTTCCTCGCCATTGACGGTCAGCTTCATCGGGAATCTCCTTTGCGTGTCTCGTCGCCCAGGGCCAGCGCCGCCACTTCCCGGGCCGTGGCCGGGGAGAGCAGGAAGCCATGACGATAGAGACCATTGACGGTGATGGTATTTTCGCGGCGCGAGGCCCGCGGCAGGTTGTCGGCAAAGGCGGGGCGTACGCCCGTGCCGGTCTCGATCAGGCGCGCTTCGGCGAAAGCCGGATGGAGCGCATAGGCGGCGTTCAGCAGTTCCATCAGCGAGCGGGTGGTGATCGGGCCGGCGTCGTCGCTTTCGATCATCGTCGCGCCGCACATGAAGAGCCCTCCGCCGCGCGGCACGATATAGAGCGGGATGCGGGGATGCAGCACGCGCACGGGGCGCGAGAGCGCCACCTCGTCCGTCTGCAGATAGGCCATCTCGCCGCGCACCCCGCGTAGCCCGTCGATCTCGCCGATGCTCGACGCGCCGGTGCAATCGACGGTGAGCGCGAAATCGCGATCGTCCATGTCCTCGCCGGCGAATACCGCGCCGCGTGCCGTCAGCCCATGCCGGAGCGCCGAGAGTGCCCGGCGCGGGTCGAGATGCGCCTCCTGCGGAAAGAACAGCGCCTGCCGGAAACGGCCGGCGAGAGCCGGCTCCAGCGCTGCGATCTCCTCTGCATCGAGCGAGCGGAAGCCGGAGGTGCGGGAGGCGAAACGCTTGAGTTCGGCTCCGTCACGGGGTTGCGCGACGACGAGCGTGCCGTTGCGATGCACGGAACCGGCAGGGAGCGCGGCTTCCCACCAGTCGGCGGCGCCGATCCCCAGCCTCAGGACGGTTTCCTCGGCGCTTTCGCGCTCGCACCAGGGAGCGAGCATGCCGCCCGCATACCAGGAAGCGGCCCCGGTAAAGCCGGCGGCGTTTTCCATGATCGTCACTGCGGCGCCGCGCCCGAGAAGTTCATGGGCGGCGGTGAGGCCGGCGACGCCGGCCCCTCTGATCAGCACGCGCATCTCATTCTCCAGCGGGCGCGGCATTGCTTTCATCGACCGGCATATAGAGGTCGCCGCCGTCGCGATATCTGGCGGCCATCGCCTCGAGGCCCTCCTTCTGCGCCTCGGCGCGGATATCGTGGGAAATCCGCATCGAACAGAATTTCGGTCCGCACATGGAGCAGAAATGCGCGACCTTGTGCGCCTCCTTGGGCAGGGTCTCGTCGTGGAAATTGCGCGCGGTCTCGGGGTCGAGCGAGAGGTTGAACTGATCCTCCCAGCGGAACTCGAAGCGGGCGCGCGACAGCGCGTCGTCGCGGGTTCGGGCGGCCGGGTGCCCTTTGGCGAGATCGGCGGCATGGGCGGCGATCTTGTAGGTGATCACGCCGGTCTTGACGTCGTTGCGGTCGGGCAGGCCCAGATGTTCCTTCGGCGTCACGTAGCAAAGCATGGCGGTGCCGAACCAGCCGATCATCGCCGCGCCGATGCCTGACGTGATGTGGTCGTAGCCGGGCGCGATATCGGTGGTGAGCGGCCCGAGCGTATAGAAGGGCGCTTCTCCGCAGACGGCGAGCTGCTTGTCCATGTTCTCCTTGATCTTGTGCATGGGCACATGGCCCGGCCCTTCGATCATCACCTGGCAATCCTTGGCCCAGGCGATCTTCGTCAGTTCGCCGAGCGTTTCGAGCTCCGCGAACTGGGCCCGGTCGTTTGCGTCGGCGATAGAGCCGGGACGCAGGCCGTCGCCGAGCGAGAAGGAAACGTCATAGGCGCGGCAGATGTCGCAGATCTCCTCGAAATGCTCGTAGAGGAAGCTCTCGCGGTGGTGATGCAGGCACCACTTCGCCATGATCGAGCCGCCGCGCGAAACGATGCCCGTGACGCGATCCACGGTGAGCGGGATATAATGAAGCCTGACCCCGGCATGGATGGTGAAATAGTCGACGCCCTGTTCCGCCTGCTCGATCAGCGTGTCGCGGAAGACCTCCCAGGAAAGATCCTCGGCGATGCCGTTTACCTTTTCCAGCGCCTGGTAGAGCGGCACGGTGCCGATCGGTACCGGCGAATTGCGGATGATCCATTCGCGGATGTTGTGAATGTTGCGGCCGGTGGAAAGGTCCATGACCGTGTCGGCGCCCCAGCGCGTCGCCCAGACCATCTTCTCGACCTCCTCGGCCATCGATGAGGTGACGGCGGAATTGCCGATATTCGCGTTGATCTTCACCAGGAAGTTGCGGCCGATGATCATCGGCTCGGCTTCCGGGTGGTTGATATTGGCCGGAATGATGGCGCGGCCGCTCGCCACTTCCTGGCGCACGAATTCCGGCGTTACGAAATCGGGGACAGAGGCACCGAAGCTTTCGCCGTCTCGGGCAAGCGCCTCCTTCGCGGCCTTCCGGCCGAGATTTTCGCGGATGGCGATGAACTCCATCTCCGGCGTGACGATGCCGGCGCGGGCATAGGCGAGCTGGGTTACCGCTTTTCCCGGCTTCGCCTTGAGCGGCTGGTGACGAATCGGGAATTCCGGCGTCAGCCTTTCGCCGGTCGCAAAGCCGTTGTCTTCGGCCTTCACCGCACGGCCGTCGTAGCTTTCGACATCGCCGCGCTTCAGAACCCAGTCGCTGCGAAGGCGCGGCAGGCCCGCGTCGATGCGGATATCGGCGTTTTCGACCGTGTAGGGGCCGGAGGAATCGTAAACAGTCACCGGCGGCTCGCCGGAGGTCGGATGCAGCGCGATCTCGCGCATCGGCACGCGGATCTTCGGGTGGATCTCGCCCGGCTTGTAAACCTTGCGGGATGCCGGGAGCGGTCCTTGCGTGACCGAGGGCGCAGCGGCGAGAGGCTTGATTAGATTCATCTTGAGGCTCCAATGTTTTCGCGTTGGAGACCCAGTTCTGAAGCCGGAAGGATGAAAAGACGTATCGCCGATGAATTGCCGGTAAACGGAATCCTGGCTGCTGCACGTCTGCACCGTCCCTACGCCAGTATGAACTGGATCAGGTTCAACGGGTCACTGCGCGCGCTAGCAGTATCTCAGCCCCTTGCCGGGACCCCCCTGGTGAATGGCGCAATTAGGGACGGTTATCGCCGCGGCGTCAAGATGGTTTTTGCACCGGCAAAATCCCGTGCGCAGGGCTCGCGCCATGCTTGCAAATGCAAAGTTCTAAATCTACTTACCGTCCGAGTCTGAAGCGCCATGATGCGCATAGCGAAAAGGGGTGAAGGTCTTGGGGCAGGCGGAGACGGGGACCAGGAAAAGGGGACGCAAGGCGCTTTGGGCGGCTGTTGCGGTCATCGCAATCGCAGCCGCAGGCGCGACCGGTTACAAGATTGCTGTCGAAAAGAGCGTGAGCAGGCTGATCGCCGAGCGGGGCGGCAGAGTGGGCACGGTCGAAGCGGACTTTTTCGGGCGCGTTCATCTGCGCGACGTGACGCTGCCGCTGAAGGAAGGGTCCGAACTCCGCGTCGCCGCAATCGACGGGCGGCCCAGGATCCTTTTCCTGGACGGCATGCTCGAAGTCAGCGGCGTGGAGCTCGATGTGCGCCCAGGCAAGATCGCCGTGCCGAAGGTGATCGTCGAGCAGGCGGAGTTCGGTCGCGACACGCTGGCGCAAATGTTCGGCGCGGGAAGCGATCTTTCGCTGCCGAAACAGCTGGCGCTTTTTACGGCGAAGAGCGTCACCGCCCCTGAGGTGATCATCACCCAGACGGTTGCCGGTAGCGAGCAGAAGCTGGTCTACAAGAACGTAGTCTCGGAAGGTATCGTCGATGGCCGCATTGCGCGCTATTCGGCGAGTGGTGCGAGCTTCGAAGCCGGCATAGGCGCCTCCGATGGAGAGGGCGGCGAGAAGAAGCGGCTGACGGGCTCCCTCGGAGCCATGACGGGGCAGGACGTCGATGCCGCCTATCTGGCCCGCATCTATACTGAAAAAGCCGGGCCGGGCGACGAGCAGGCAAGGCCTGTTTATGGGCCATTCTCGATCAAGGATATAGCCTTTTCGGATGGCGAGGCGAGCTTCGGCTATGACGAGGTTCGCAGCAGCGGCGTAAGCATGCGGATGCTGGACGAGCCGCTTCGCGAGACTCTGGAGAAGCTCAACTCGGTCTCGTCGCCCGAGGATCTGCCCGTGGCGGAGCGTCAAGACTATTTCGCCCGGATTCTGTCGGTCGCCGATTTGACGAGGAAGGCCGACATGGAAATGCTGGGTCTGAAGATCGACGCGCCGGACAAGGATGGTGAAGAGGGCGAGAGGATCAGGCTTGCGGTGGATCGCCTCGCGCTCGAGCTGGATGGCCGGAAGCTCGACGCGTCGGTGAATGGCTTCTCGATGGCGGAGGGCGCGGACTACGTCAAAGTCTCCGAAGCAAGCATTTCGGGCTTTTCCTGGGATCCCAGCGTGGAAGCGCTGAAGAAGTTCGTCGCCCTGCAGGATGGGCAGCATGAGAACTTCCCTTTCACGACGCTGCTGCCGGAGTTCGGAACGTTCCGAGTGGCGGGAATCGATGCGGATCTGCCTGACTCGGGCACCGGCGTGGAAGACTGGGACGAAGACAACGACACTCCGGATGCTGGAGAGGGCGCTCGGCCGCAGCGCATCCGCTTCACGATGAAGGGATACGAGCTTGCGCTCGCGAAACCGCGAAACGGCATTCCGACTGACGTCCGCGCCGGATACCAGGACTTCGCCCTTCAAATCCCGGAGCATACGCAGGACGAGACTCTCGCCAAGCTTCGCAAGCTGGGCTTCAACGAGTTGGTCCTCTCCTCCAACCTCGAAGCCGCCTGGGACGAAGCGAACGAGACTCTGGTCATCAAGGATATTTCCACGAGCGGAAAGGATATCGGCCGCTTTTCCCTCTCCGGCCTTCTGGGAGGCGTGAGCGGCGACTTCTTTTCGGGCGACGCGGCTAAGGCGCAGGCGGCGTTGTTCGGCCTCACCGCGCGGGAAGCAAGCCTGAAGATCGAGGACAAGGGCTTCACCGCCAAAGGGATACAGGTCTATGCCGAACAAAACGGCATGACGGAGGATCAGGCACGCGGCATGCTGGAAATGACGGCGTCGGTGATGCTGCAGCAATTTGCCGCGCAGGAGCCTCGGCTGCGGAATGTGGTGGATGCAGTTTCGCGGTTCATCGCGAAACCGGGGACATTCACGCTGACGGCCAAGTCCAAATCCGCCAGCGGCATCGGTGCGCTCGAATTCGCGGTTGCTTCGCAAAATCCGCTTCTGCTTCTCGACAGGGTCGACTTCGAGGCGACGGCGGAATAGCGGCCTTCTCGCCGCAAGCGGGGCGAAGAGGGCTCGCAGCGCCGCCTCAACTCCCCTCCGGTCGAACGGGGAGGGGTCGGAGTGGGGGCAAACTATCCCCCTACGCGTCGCCACTCTTCGCGCCTGCCCGGTCGATAAAGTCCGCCCGATTGATCCCATGGCGCTGCAGCTTGTCGTAAAAAGTCTTGCGGGGGATGCCGAGGGCTTGCAGGGTCTCCTTGACGTCGCCGCGGTGCTCCGTGAGGGCCTGCTTGAGGATATCGGCCTCGTAGCGTTCCAATCTTTCCGGCAGGGTTGCTCCGCTTGAGGCGGGCGTTGCGGCCGGGGCTCCCAGGTTTCCCTCCACCCCCAGCGCGACCCGTTCGGCGAAGTGCGAAAGCTCGCGCACATTGCCCGGCCAGGAATGCGTGGCCAGGTAGGCGCGCATGGCAGCCGAGATCGCGGGCACGTCGCGGCCGAAGCGTTCCGAGGCGCGGGCCAGGAAATGGGAGAAGAGGAGGGGGATGTCGTCGCGCCGTTCGCGCAAGGGCGGGATCGAGAGCGTCACGACATTCAGCCGGTAATAGAGATCTTCGCGGAAATCACCGCGCGCGGCCGGATCGCCGAGGTCGACCTTGGCTGCGGCGACGACGCGGATGTCGACGGGACGGGTCAGGTTGGTGCCGAGCGGGGTGATCTCGCGTGCTTCCAGCACGCGCAGCATCTTCACCTGGGTTGCCGGCGGCATCGCCTCGATCTCGTCGAGGAAGAGGGTGCCGCCGTTCGCGTGCTCGATCCTGCCGACCCGCTTCTTGACGGCGCCGGTAAAGGCGCCGGGCTCGTGGCCGAAGAGCTCGCTTTCGATGACCGTTTCCGGCAGAGCGCCGCAATTCAGTGCGACGAAGTTGCCGGTTCTGCGCCGGCTCCATTGGTGCAGCAGCGTGGCGACGACCTCCTTGCCGCTGCCCGTCTCGCCGGCGACCAGCACATCGACATCGGTGTCGGCGATGTGTTTCAAGGTCTGGCGAAGCCTCTCCATGGCCGGCGTCTGGCCGATCAGCGGCAGGCCTTCGGAGGCGGCTTCGGCCGCGCGGCGCAGCGCCCGGTTCTCCATGACGAGCCGCCGTTTCTCCTCTGCGCGCCGGGCGCTCTGGACAAGACGGTCGGCGGCAAACGGCTTGGCGATGAAGTCATAGACGCCGTCCTGGATCGCCTGCACCGCCATCGGTATGTCGCCGTGTCCCGTGACAAGGATCATCGGCAGGTCCGGATCGAGCGACAGAACCTTGCGGAAAAGGGCGAGCCCGTCCATGCCCGGCATGCGGATATCGCTGATGACGACTCCCGCGAAGTCGGCGGAAAGTTCGGAGAGCGCCTCCGTCGCGCTGGCAAAGGACGAGACGGTGAAGCCCGCAAGCTCGAGCGTCTGCTGCATCGCCTTGCGCAGATCGCGGTCGTCATCGATCAGGAACACGGATGGGGCGGCGCTCATCGCTCAGGCCTTCTTGAGATTGACGGTAAATGTCGTTCCGGAGGGACTGCTCTCGACCTCGATCGTGCCGCCATAGTCGGAGACGATCTCCTTGGAGATCGCGAGACCGAGGCCCAGCCCGTCTTCCTTCGAAGTGTTGAACGGCGTGAACAGCTCTTCGCGGACATCGGCCGCAATCCCCGGGCCATTGTCGGCGACGGTCAGCGCGATACCGCCGGCCACGTCCTCGCAGCGCACCCGGATCGCGCCGTTCTCGCTGTCGCCGATCGCTTCCAGCGCATTCTGCAGAAGGTTGATCAAGACCTGCTCCAGCCGGATGCGGTTGCCGAGTGCCTGGAGGTCATCGGGCGGCAGATCGATGCGTATTGCGTCCATCCGTCCGGCAAAACGGCTTCGGAGCAGCATGAGCGCACCCTCGACGACCTCCTTCATCGCGGTCGGCCCAGCCGCGAAATGGCCCTTGCGGGCGAAGCGGCGCAGTTCGTCGGTGATGGCGCCGACCCGGTCGGTAAGTTCGGCGATGCTTTCCATGTTCTCGGCGGCGGTGGAGCTCTGGCCGCGGTCGAGAAAGGTGCGGGCATTATCCGCATAGGCGCGGATGGTGGCGACCGGCTGGTTGATCTCATGGGCAACCCCGGCCGCGACCTGGCCGAGGATCGCCAGTCGGTTCGCCTGGACGAGGTCCTGCTGCACGGCCTGGAGCTTCTCGGTGGTCTGCCGGTGGTCGGCGATCTCGGTTTCGAGACGGTCGCGCGCCATGCGCAGGTCGCGCGTCCGCTCCTCGACGCTCGCCTCAAGCGCATTGCGGGCCAGCCGCTCCTCGGCGCTGCGCATGGCGACGACCTGGCGACGGCGCAGGAGCAATGCGGCAAGCGCGATAAGCGGAACGAGCGCGGCAAGGGTGAGGAGCTGCGCTTCCCGCGCACCCGCGGCAAGCGGCGCCTTAAGCGGCGACAACTGCTCGAGCCGCCAGTTCGTCGACGGCACCATGGTTTCCACGCGCAGGAAGGCTGCGTTGGAGTCGCCCGGCAGCAGGGCGTCCAGCGTGGAGGAGCCATCGGGCCGCGCCTCGATCTTCCGGAAAGGCAGCGGCAGCAGCGGTGCATCGCCGAACTGCAGGCTTTCGCGTATGGGTGCGAGCCGGTCCTCGGGGATCGGCTTCGTCGTCATGAAGCGCCAGGAGGGCAGGCTGGTGATGAGGACGATGCCGCGCCGGTCGGTGACATAGGCCGGCTTGCCGGAGACCTGCCAATCCGCCTCGACCCCGTCGAATTCGAGCTTGGCGACGATCACCCCCAGCGGACCGCCGGGCCCGTCTACGCGCCGGGAAAGATAAAGCCCGGGCCGCTTGCTGACCGTGCCCATGGCGAAGTGTTCGGCCATGCCGTCGCGCACGGCGAGCCGAAAATAGTCGCGGAAGGCATAGTCGTTGCCGACGAAACTCGTCGGCTCCTGCCAATTGCTGGCCGCGACGGCCACGCCGCTCCGGTCGATCAGATAGATGACCGCGGCTTCGGCGCTTGTCGCCAGGGCCTCGAGCTTGCGGTTGATACCGTCGAGCGACTGCCTGTCCGGCGAAAGCAATGCGCCACGAATGGCTGCGTCATCGGCGAGGACAAGCGGCAGGGCGCGCTGCCGTTCCACGACTGCCCGAAGAAGCGAGGCTTTCAGGCTGGCGTCGATTCGGCTCTGGCCGGCAAGGCCGGCGAGCGCCTGCGACCGGCCGTAGTCTCGCGCAAGAAGAAGGCCGGCCGCCAGAAGGACCAGCGCGACTGCCGCGAAAACCAGCCAGGACCGTCGGGCCCGGCTGCGAAGCGCATGCGGATCGCTCGCATCTGCAGGAAGTCTGACCATGCGAGCATTGTGCATGATTTCGCCCAGCGCGCCAGCGTGTCTGTGCGGAAATCCGCACATATCCACGAACAGAAAGCGTGCGCCGCTCCCAAAAATCTCATGAATTCAATCGCATCGGCCTCCGCGGCAAACTGGCACGCATGTTGCTCACCAGCTCCACAAGGCAGCCATTGCTGTCGATCTTCGGAAAGCGGCCCGGGAGGCCCGGCATCTTGCCGGACTGGGCCTGCCACGTGGAGGACATCATGATTATCGAACATTCCGCGGAGGTCCGCGGCAAGACACCCCTTTACCGCCATCTCTATGTCCAGGTGCTGGCCGCGATCGCCGCGGGCATCCTGCTCGGGCATTTCTATCCGGACATCGGCACGGAGCTCAAACCGCTCGGCGACGCCTTCATCAGGCTCGTGAAGATGATCATCGCGCCGGTGATCTTCCTGACGGTCGCGACAGGCATTGCCGGCATGACCGATCTCGCCAAGGTCGGCCGCGTGGCCGGCAAGGCGATGATCTACTTTCTCGCCTTCTCCACCCTTGCCCTTCTCGTCGGCCTCGTCGTCGCAAACGTGGTCCAGCCGGGCGCGGGAATGCATATCGATCCGGCCTCGCTGGACGCCAAGGCGGTCGCGACCTATGCCGAGAAGGCGCACGAGCAGTCGATCACCGGCTTCCTGATGAACATCATCCCGACGACGCTTGTCGGCGCCTTCGCCGAGGGCGACATCCTGCAGGTCCTGTTCATCTCGGTGCTCTTCGGTATTTCGCTGGCGATCGTCGGCAAGAAAGCCGAGCCCGTAGTCGATTTCCTGCAGGCGCTGACGCTTCCGATCTTCCGGCTCGTTGCGATCCTCATGAAGGCCGCCCCGATCGGCGCCTTCGGCGCCATGGCCTTCACCATCGGCAAGTACGGCATCGCCTCGATCGCCAATCTCGCCATGCTGATCGGTACCTTCTATCTGACGTCGTTTCTCTTCGTCTTCATCGTGCTCGGCGCGGTCGCACGCTATAACGGCTTCTCGATCCTCTCGCTCATCCGCTACATCAAGGAGGAGCTGCTTCTGGTGCTCGGGACCTCTTCCTCGGAGGCGGCGCTTCCGGGCCTCATGAACAAGATGGAGAAGGCCGGCTGCAAGCGCTCGGTCGTCGGTCTCGTCATTCCGACCGGCTATTCCTTCAACCTGGACGGCACCAACATCTACATGACGCTTGCGGCCCTGTTCATCGCCCAGGCGACCGATACGCCGCTCTCATACGGCGACCAGATCCTGCTGCTCCTCGTCGCGATGCTGAGCTCGAAGGGTGCGGCCGGCATTACGGGCGCCGGCTTCATCACGCTTGCCGCAACGCTCTCGGTCGTTCCCTCCGTGCCGGTCGCCGGCATGGCGCTGATCCTCGGCATCGACCGCTTCATGTCGGAATGCCGCGCCCTGACCAATTTCGTCGGCAACGCGGTTGCGACGATCGTCGTGGCGAAGTGGGAAGGCGAGCTCGACCAGGCGCAGCTTTCCGCAGCTCTCGGCGGCGGGGCGTCTGCCGAAGCCATCCCGGCGCTCGTCCAGCCCGCCGAATAAGCTTGCCTCCCAAGGCGAGACCGCACGCCGGTGCGGTTGGCGCGGTCCGGTTCTCCGGGCCGCGCTTTTTTTGCGATGGCGTGTGGGCCGATCAAATCCCGTGCAGCACCTGCGTCGCCTTCACTGCCGCCGAGGCCCGGTTTTCGACGCCGAGCTTCACATAGATCTGCTCGAGATGCTTGGTGACGGTGCGCGCGCTCAAGCCCAGGATCTCGCCGATGTCGCGGTTGGATTTCCCTTTGGCGATCCACAGCAGCACCTCGGACTCCCGCTGGGTGAGCCGGAAGTGCTGGCGCAGCGTTTCGTCGTCGCTCAAGCCGTTCTCGGCCGTCAGCCGGAAGAGGTATTCATTGGCGCCGACCGCGCCGAGATAGGAGATCTGCAGGCCCGTCTGGCTGGCGCGCTGCAGGGTGAAGGTCCCTTGCCTTTCACCGGGGCTGGTTTCCCGCTCCCGCATCCACTCGGCAATGCGCCCGGCGACGAAGGCGAGACCGTCGTCGCTGCCGGTGGCCGCGTTGACGAGGCGGGTCGCCTGCGGCGTCGACCAGCGGACCGTTCCATCGCCTCGCACCGCCAGCAGATGCCGCCCCGCCGCGTCCAGGGCGACGCGGGCGCTCTGGGCGGAGCGCGCATTGGAGAGATGGACGCGGATGCGGGCGCGCAGCTCGTCGATATTGATAGGCTTGGTCAGGTAATCGACGCCGCCGGCTTCGAGCGCCCGCACCACATGCTCCGTCTCGGTAAGGCCGGTCATGAAGACCACGGGCACCTGGGCGACGGAAGCATTCGCCTTCAGCCGGGTGCAGGTGTCGAAACCATCCATGCCGGGCATGACCGCATCGAGCAGGATGATGTCCGGCGTGATGCGATCGGCGATGTTGAGCGCCGCGTTGCCGGAGGTCGCGATCAATACGGAAAAGCCGGACTGTTCCAGCGCTTCGGTCAAAAAGCCGAGCGCCTCCGGTGAATCGTCGACGAGGAGTACGATGTCTCGCACGTTCGCTGCCTCAGGCACGGGCATTCGCCTCCCCGGCGAGCAGGCGTTTGAGGAAGGCGTCATAGCCCGCGAGATCGAATGCCCCGACATAGGCGCGCGCCGCCTCGGCGAAGGCTCGGTTGTCCGGGTTCAGGGCAATCTCCGTCAATTTTGCTTCGATGCCCCTCACGTAGCCGATTTCGCCGAGCTCGATCAATTCCTTCAAATGATGATGGCCGGGGCTCGCCACCGCAGGGGTCATCCCGGTGCCGGACGTTTCCTGCGGGCCGTCGTCGTAGATCCATTCGAGTTTCAGGTGGATCGCGAGCTTGTCGGTGAGCTGGCGCAGGCCGAAGGGCTTGGCAAGCGCATCGTTGTGGCCGATGGCGTCGGCGGCCGAGCCGTCGCCGATATTGGCCGAAAGCATGATCGCCGGCGCGCTCTGGCCGCCTTCCCTCAGCCGCATCACCAGATCCCAGCCGCTCATGCCGGGCATGGAGATGTCGATCAGGAACAGGTCCGGTTTCGTATGTTCGACGAGCGCCAGACAGGCCGCCCCGCTCGCCGCCGCAAGAACGGTGAAACCGAGCGGCGCCAGCAGCTCGCCCATCAGCTCACGGTGGTCCGCATTGTCGTCGACGACGACGATCGTCCGACGTGGTCCTCGATAGGACTTGATCCTGCGGACCGGGTCCTTGAGCGCGGCGGGCCGGTCGACGGCAGAGAGCATCAGCCGGACCTTGAAGGCCGTGCCCTTGTCCTTCTTGCTGGTGACGGAGATTTCGCCGCCGAGCGTCTGAGTGAGCAGGCGCGTGATGGTCAGGCCGAGACCGAGGCCCGGCATGCGATATTCCGCCTCGCCGCGCTGAAAGGGCTCGAAGATCCTGGGCAGGTCCTTCTCGCCGATGCCGCGGCCGCTATCCTCGATGGTGAAACTTGCAACCTGGCTGCGATAGGCGACGTCGAAGCGGATATGCCCCCGTTCCGTGAACTTCAGGGCATTGGAGAGCAGGTTGACAAGGATTTGCCGCAGGCGCTTGTCGTCGGTCCGCACATATTGCGGCAGCGAGGCTGCGCGGTTGTGCTCGAAGGCGATGCCCTTGGCCTGCGCCTGCGGGCGGAACATGTCGACGATCTGATCCAAAAAGTCCTGAATGTTGATCTCGTTGGAATAGACCTGCAGCTTGCCGGCTTCGATCTTGGAAATGTCGAGGAGGCCGTCGATCAGTCCGGAGAGATGATCGGCGCTGCGCCTGATCGCCTTGATCGCGCCCTGCCGCGGCGGCGGTATGGTCTCGTCGCGCTCGAGGATCTGGGCGTAGCCGAGCACCGCATTGAGCGGCGTGCGCAGTTCGTGACTCAGGCCCACGACATAGCGGCTCTTGGCGCGATTGGCCGACTCCGCCCTTTCCTTCGCGTCCTGCAGCGCCGCGTCCGTCTTCTTGTGGGCGGCGATCTCCTTCAGAAGAGCCGTGTTCTGCCGGGAGGATTCCTCTTCCGCAACGACCCGGCTGTCATGGGCAAGCACGTAGAACCAGGACACGACGCCGGCAAGAATGGCGAAGACGAAAAAGACGATGGCGATGGTCCGCTGGACGACGTCGGCGGTCTCGGGAGAGGCGGCCGTGGTCTGGTGAGCGATCATCGCCAGGATGACCCCGATGCCGGTAATAGAGATCACCGCCGAAATCGCGTAACGGCCGAGCCTTGTCGCGAGCTTTGCGACGACCGTTTCGGGCAGCACTGCCTTGGCCACGGTCGCGACCTGCGCGTTCAGACGCGCCTTCGGCTTGCACATGTCGTGGCAGCGGCTGTCGAGCGAACAGCAGAGCGAGCAGATCGGCGCCGCATAGGCCGGGCACCAGGCCATGTCCTCCGGTTCGAACGGGTGCTCGCAGATCGAGCAAGTGATCTCGTTTTCGCGGAGCCAGCTCTTGCGCGGCTTGCGGGCGAGATAGAATTTCCCCTCCGTCCACCAGGCGATCAGCGGCGAGACGACGAAAGCCGTGACGAGCGCGATATAGGGTGCGAGCGAGGCGGCGATTTCGCCCGCCGCGCCGAAATGCGCGACGAGGGCGAAGAGCGTCGACACGCCCATGGTGCCGAGACCGACGGGATTGATGTCGTAAAGATGGGCGCGTTTGAACTCGATTCCGGGCGGGGCGAGACCGAGCGGCTTGTTGACGAAGAGATCGGCCGAGATCGTCGAGAGCCAGGCCATGGCGACGATCGAAAAGATACCGAGCGTTTCCTCCAGCAGACGATAGATGCCGAGCTCCATCAGGAGGAGCGCGATCGCCACATTGAAGACCAGCCAGATGACGCGGCCCGGATGGCTGTGGGTGAGCCGCGAGAAGAAGTTCGACCAGGCGAGCGAGCCCGCATAGGCGTTCATCACGTTGATCTTGAGCTGCGAGACGACGACGAAGGCTGCCATCAGCAGGAGCGCGGCCGTGTCCGATGGGAAGATGTAGCCGAAGGCCGTGTAATACATCTGCGCCGGGTCGGCGGCCCTGGTCGAGGGAACGCCGGTACTGAGCGCCAGGACGACGAGAAAGGAGCCGGCCAGCAGCTTCGGCGCGCCGACGATCACCCAGCCGGAGCCGGCAAGAAAGACGGCGATTCGGTGGCGGAGCTTGCGCTCGCCGTCAGGCGGCAGGAAGCGCAGGAAGTCCACCTGCTCGCCGATCTGCGCCATCAGAGCGAAGATGACCGCCGAGGCAGCGCCGAATTCGACGAGATGGAACGGCGCGAGCGTGCCGGGGGGACCCGATGTGTGATGGATGCCCGCATAGGCGAGCCACAGGCCGACCTTCTCCCAGTCCGCAAACGCGATGAAGACGAAGGGAAGAATGTTCAGGACGATCCAGAAGGGCTGCGTGACGAGCTGGAACCGGCTGATCAGCTTCACGCCATGGGTAACCAGCGGGATCACCATGACGGCGCTGACGATGTAGCCGATCCAGAGCGGTATGCCGAGCGCAAGCTCCAGCGCCCCGGACATGATCGAGGCTTCGATCGCGAAGAGGATGAAGGTGAAGCTCGCATAGATCAGCGAGGTGATCGTCGAGCCGATATAGCCGAAGCTCGCGCCGCGCGTGAGAAGGTCGATGTCGACGCCGTGACGAATGGCATAGCGGCTGATCGGCAAGCCGACGAGAAGGATCATCAGGCTCGCGACGAGGATCGCGACGATGGCGTTGGTCGTGCCGTAGGACATGGTAATGGCACCGCCGATGGCTTCCAGCGCCAGGAAGGAGATGGCGCCGATCGCCGTCTGCGAAATGCGCGCCGAGGAGAAGCGCCGCGCGCTCTTGGCGGTGAAGCGCAGCGCATAGTCTTCGAGCGTCTGGTTGGCGACCCAGCGGTTATATTCTCGCCGAACGGGAATGATGCGCTGGCGTGCCGCCATGGTCCCTCGTCATCTCAACGCCGGCCGAATGTGCCAGCCGTCCATGTCGTAACACGGACGCGCGCCCCGGGAAATTGCTGCATTGCGGAAAACGTCGGCAGACCGATGAGCCAGTCTAGATGGGCCCACGCGCCTCGCTTCGTGTCGCCCCCTTCCTGTCCTCGAACCCAGCGAGGGTCTGCCTTGCCTTGGCCTCCCAGGTCCTGGCACCCTGCCTGCGCGCCAGTGCCATTGCACGCTTGAGCGGCCTGTACCCTCGCTCAACCTTGCTGTCGCCTCTCACGAGCAGTTCGGCCTGTAGTCGCAACAGCTCGGCCGTGAAATAGTTCTCGCCCGTTTTCCTTGCGAGTTCCAGGGCTTGACCGATAGCTTGTGACGCTTCCGTATCGAATCCAAGCTGCAGATAACCGCTGGCGAGCATTCCCAAATAGCAGGTCTTGTCGATTTCCTGCTCGCCCATGTTATCGCAAACATGGCGCATCTGCTGGAGGCCCGATACGTCCTTGCGGGTCATGGCGAGCAGCCATCCGGAGAAGAAGGAGCCCATGTTCAGCCAAAGCTGAAAACCGTTCCTTCTCGCCAGCGGCACGAGTTCGTCCGTCAAGCGCTCCATCGTTTCGGGGTCGTTGCGAAGGGCCATCAGGATGCAGCCGTTGCCGAGGCATGCGGCGAGGCGGTAGTCGGTCTGCTTTCTCGCATCGGCTTCCGCCTGCCGGAAGAGCGAAAGCGCGCCCTGCTCTTCCCCCAGAAGCTCAAGCGTCCAGGAGAGATAGATCATCGCCATGCTCGGAAAATCGCTGCCGATCCGATCTGCCTTCTCGCGATGCCGAAGGGCATCTTCGAGCAGGGCCTTCGCCTTGCGGAACTGGCCGCGAGAAAAGGCGCACATGCCCCGGAACTGCTTTCCAAGCACGAGCGCCTTGAGGTGGTCCCGTTTTTGCCCGATCTCCAGGAGCTGATCGCTCGCCCATTCGGCGTCCTTGAGGGAGGCGGAGTTGAAGGCCGTGCCGAAAAGCCCGTCCAGGGCCCTGATAGCCGCCTCCGGATCGCCCGTCGCTTCGCTGAGGCGCATCACGTTGCGGTACGCAGCGCTTCCCTCGCGCGTCATGTAACCGAACGTTGCGTAGAGGACATCACCGCGCTCCAGCTCGAGGCGGAGTTCCATACCATCGCGATCGCGGGAGGGGGCCAGCTTGCGGGCGCATTCGAGGCCTCTGGCGAACATATTGGCCGCCTCCTGCTTCGCCCACGTCGCTGCGAGTTTCAAACCGGCCGTGAGCCAGTGTTCAGCGGCACGCTCGTACAATCCGGCCTCGTCCAGATGCTGGGCCAGGACCTCCGGATGATCGGCTGCGGCCGACGGCTCCGTTCGCTCCATCGCATCCACGACCAGTGCATGGAGCTGTCTACGCCTGTCCCGCAGCAGAGCGCCGCTCGCCGCCTCCTGAAGAAGCGCGTGGGTGAAGCTGTATCTCGGCCAGTCCGAGAAGGGTTGCGGAGCGACCAGGCCGACTGCGGTGAGGCGCTCCAGTTCCGGCTTCAATGTTTCGATCGGCATGTCGGCAACGCTGGCGAGCATCCGGACGTCGAATTCGCGGCCGATGATCGCGGCGACCTGCGCTATGGTCTTGCCCGGGCCAAGCTTGTCGAGCCGTGACAGGAGCGAGGACTGGAGCGAGTTCGGCACCGAAAGACCGGCGTCGTGAGCGCCCGATCGATGAGGGCCCGATGAGGCGGCGAGCTCAGAGGTTGACCGTGCCAGCTCCTCGAGAAAGAGCGGCACCCCTTCGGCCTTTCGCAGAACGGCATGCGTAAGGTCCGTCCCCAGCAGCACCCCGGTTGCAGCCTTCCGGACGAGTTCGTTCGCTTCGTCGCGCGACAGGCGCGCGAGCCTGATCTCTTCGATGGAACTCTTTCGGCGTTCAGATTTCAGCGCGCCGTCGCGGGAGGTCACAACGACGAGCAGGGGGAGATCCGATACTTCTTCGATCAGTCGGTGGAGCAGATTTGCCGATGACGGATCGATCCATTGTTCGTCCTCGACGGCAAGCAGCATCGGGCCTGCTCCGGCCTGGCGCAGCAACCAGTCGATATATGTTCGCCGGACCGTCAACTGCTGCTGGGACGGCGGAAGCGCGGATGGCGGGTAGTCAGACTGCTCGACGTTCAGCAATCGGGCGAAGATCGGAAAGGAGTCCGCGATCGGCACCTTGCTCGCCGAGAGGGCGGCCTCCAGTTTGCTGGCGGCAATGGCCGGCGGATCGGCGCCGGATATCCCCTCTTCCTGGCGAAACAGTTGAAGGAAAGGGAAGAGCGCGCTGTTGGCGTAGGCCGACGAGCACTGGGCGGTAAGCGTCTTCACGCCGGAAAGCTCTTCTTTCACCTCGAAGAGCAGCCGCGACTTGCCTATGCCCGGCTCGCCGCTGATGAGGACCGCTCTTCCGCGCCGTTCCCGAGAGACCCTCCGCCAGATTTCCGCGATCTGTGCGATCTCGCTTTGGCGGCCAACAAGCGCGGTCAGATGACCTTTGCGGGCGAACCTGCTGCCGACGGAAATCGGCTGATCGGCGCGCCACAGGCGAACGGGGGTGCTGAAGCCTTTCAGGATCGTTTCGCCAAGATCGCTGAACAGGAAGGAGCCGTGCGCCATCTGGCAGGTGGTCTGATCGGTCAGGATCGTCTGCGGCGCTGCCATCGCTTCAAGCCGCTGGGCGAGATTTGGGACAGGGCCAAAGGCGACGGTGGAAACGCCGGCCGGCGCCCCCTCGATGTCACCCACCACGACAAGGCCGCTTGCGATGCCGATCCTCACATTGAGAGGCGAATGGTCTGGCGTCTCGACCTGAGGCGCCACGCGCAGAATGTCGAAGGCCAGCTCGAGTGCCCTTTCCGCGTCATCCTCCTCGGCGATCGGATAGCCAAACAGGACCTGCAACGCGTCGCCGACATAGTTCGCGACAAAGCCGCCATGTGATTTCGCGAGCCCGTTGCAGGTGTTGAGGTAGGTGCGCGTGAGGACGCTGAAGTCCTCGGGGTCGAGCCTCGCCGCATAATCCGTGGAGCCGACCATGTCGCAGAAAAGGATGGTCAGTTGCCGGCGTTCGGGAAGCCTCTTATCGGCAAGGTCGGGCGAAGGAGTCTTCTCCATGGCCGCGATTGCGGCGATGAGCTTGCGACGCTGGCCGATCGGGATGCGCATTTCCCGGAGGTCGGCTTCCGTAAGCAGGTGCAGGCTCTCGAAATCGACACGGGCGCGCGCGAATGTTTGCTCGAGATCGCCGAGCCCGATGTTCTGCAGCCATTTTCCGACATCGCTCATCGTACCCCCGTCACGTGACGCGAAGGTTCGGCACCTCAACTTGCGCTTTTATTGCAATAAAGCTACATTAGTAACGGGAAATACCCTGTTTTGAAAGCCGAAGTTTCCAAGTCGCCGATGCAGCCACATTAGCGGAGGATTTCGCGTTCTCACGCGCTTTGACAGATGGCGTCCAAATACTTTGCAGTCTTCTCGCTTTTCCTGGGCTGGAATGCCCATAACGCAATTAGGTGTTCCCATGCACAACACTATCAAATGTTTGGTGCCAGCGGCAGTCCTGACGTTTGGCATGCCTGTCGTCGGGGCCGCGCAAGATTGCCCCACCGCGGAAGAATGGAAGGACGCGCCCGCGTTCAGCAATGTCACCAACGAGCACCGAAATGCCCTCAGCGATTTGATGGCGCGGTACACCTGGGCCATGAACAACAGGGAAATAGGCGCTCTGAAGAATCTTTTTGCCGACAGCGGATCCTATGTGTTCTGTCAAATGGGAAAGTCGACGGCCGACGAGAGTTACAGTTCGAAAGACGGCATAGGGAGACATTTCGAAGACGTATTTGGACCGTTATCGGACAATGGTCTTTATACGAAACGAATTCTAAGTGGATTTATTATCGACAATCGCGGAACTGATCTAAACGTGACCATGAGCGTTATTGTATTCATCAAGAATTTCGACTCGAATTTGCCTCAGTTAGACTACTTGGCCGACCTATTCGTCACGGTGGAAAGAGGAACTTTTCTGATAAAGAGGCTTGTGGTTACACCGGCCGATGGTCGGATCAGCATAAGAGCGAGATAAGCGGCCGAGGCGTAGCCGAGAGAAGGCCACGATGCTGAAATACCTGCTCTTGTTCGTGTCGTTGAACGCGCAGACGGCCGCGTTTGCTGCTGAAGCGGTAGACTTCAGCCTCGTTGCGGAGGCTATGCGGCGCCGGCCTGAGTGCGCCACAAGCGTGAACTGCGAGGCGTCTACCGGATGTCTCGTTCCTCCCCCGGAGCTGGTCGAGCCCGGGCAGGCCGCGGCCACAGCCGAACGCTCGACTCCTCGCCGGACGAACCACGAAACATTCCACGCCTGTCGCGAGATGGTGTTGCGATTACGGTCGGCCGAAGCCATCGTTCGTGACCTGGTTTCACGGCTATGGCCTTCCGACCGCGCGAACGGTTTCGCGACGACATTGGAGGCCTGGAACCGTGAAGTCTCTTGGGCGCCGGCCTCCGCAACGGAAAGGCCAGTCACCAAGTTCGGCGACGAGCTGCGCGCCGTATTCGGACCTCTGCCGGAAGGCAATTGCCTCGCTGAAGATTCGAGGCGTCTCGGTCTGGAAGTGGGCGGCAATCTTGTGGAGCTGAGGCCCAATCCGTCGAAGTCGAACGCGCTGGAGTTCGAGCACCTCGATACGTTCGGCAGACATGTCAAATGGACCGACCGGATCGACAGATGCGACAAGCCTTCGCTTGCAGGGGTGACTTATTGCGGGATGAACTCCCGTCTGAGGCGCGTCGTGCGCGGCGCTGTGGAGTGGGTGTTCCTTTGCAGGAAGTCATCCAGGAACCTCGAGCTTAGCACCGATCCCTACTGGCGGGAGGGGGATCCGCGGTTCGCCCTTTATGGCGCGATCGGTTTCAACGAGATGACGGGGGAGGTCTCCTTCATCGACGGGAGGAAAGACCGCGAAGTCTTCGATTGGAGAGAAACGTTTCCGCCGCCCGGTGGCGCATCCTACTCCGACGTTGAAGGCAGAGCCCGCACAGAAGATCTGTACGACAGGTCGTTCAGGGTCGATTGCTTCGCATGCCACGACAACAAGGAACCCCATGTCATCGACCCGCACGTCAAGCAGGCGAGGGTCGGTTATCGTCACGGCTGGGACGACGAGAGCTCCATCGCTTTTGGCCTCGGAGCGTTTCTGCCGAGAAGGAAAGGGCGGGCAGAAGCTCCGTTCCGCGTCGTAGGATCCAGCTACACGGCGGCTCGACGGGGGCGAATGACGGAAGCAAAGATCGTCTCCATGCCGGGACATCCGTGCACCTCGTGCCATGTCTTGACGACGCAGGAGACGGGCCAGCGCTTTGCCGCTGACGCCGCTGGAAAGAAGCCGACGGCGATACTCTCTCCCGAGCGGGCACTGCCGCTTCTCGGCCAGCGAAAATTTCTGGCGGTGGTGGGCGAGCACCGCACGGCATGGGCGACGAGAAGCGGTGCAGGCAAGATCCACCCATGGATGCTGCCCCATTATGGCGGCGACCTGTCCGAACAATCGCCCCCGATTACCGACGCCGAATGGCGGGCGCTCAGTCAATGCCTGTGGAGCGCCGGCGGAGAGGAGTGCGGATACAGACCGCTCTACACGGCATGCCCCAGCCCGGGGCGCAACGGCGACGGCTACAGTCCCCAGGAACTTTCCACCGAGATCGTTTCACCGGTCTCCCCGCGAGACGGTTTCGACCGGGCGATACGGCTGAAGTGGAAATATCTGAACGGCTATGGAAAGGTGCCCGAACGCGACGACGTGCGTTTTCACATCGCCGTCAAAAAGAAGTCTTTGTCCGGGACGGCTCCTGCGCACGCCGAAGACTACCCGACCATGGCGGAGGCCAGGGGTGATCAATTCCAAGCCGTCACGGGGGAGGTCGGCACGTCCGGCTCTGCGATCCTCCTGAAGGACGCGTCCTTCATCGGCCATCGCAAGTGGACGGATCCGCTGCCCGCCAGCATGCCGCGGGATTACAGCATCGAAATCCCGGCGAGCTGCGGCGAGCGGTACCTGTTCCGCATCCTGCCGAAGCGCTTCTGCTTCGACTACAACGGCATCGCCTACGGCACCGAGGAACACCTCATCCATGCCGACGTGGTTTGCGCTCCGCGTTCGGCCGGCATGCGTTGATCGGTTGCACCGCACCCCCCGCAACCGCAACGTCGCTAAACTCCCGCGCCAGAGCGCCCAGTGTTCATTAAACACCGAAGCTCTCCAAGCCTTTGAATCTGCCTACTTCCGCACCGTAGGCACTCCTCCTGGAGGTGCTCTAGCGAGAACACCCGCCCATTGCAGATCCCAGCTCTTGACAGAACGCCACGCTACTGCAAAAAACCATCAAGTTAATTAACCTGATGGTTTATCAATGTTGGACCAACTCAGCAGCACCCTCTCGGCATTGGCCGACCCGACCCGCCGCGCCATCGTTGCGCGCCTCGCCGCCGGCGAGGCGACGGTGAACGAACTTGCTGCTCCGTTCGATATGAGCCTGCCGGCGGTTTCCAAACATCTGAAGGTCTTGGAACGTGCGGGGCTGATATCCCGGGGCCGCAACGCCCAATGGCGGCCCTGCCGGCTGGAGGCGGCGCCGCTCAAGGAAATCGCCGATTGGGTCGAGCGCTACCGCCACTTCTGGGAAGGCAGTTTCGACCGGCTCGACAGCTATCTTCACGAGTTGCAGCGCAACGAAAAATCGGATCACGACTGAACCGGGTTCGCCCGACCGCAAGGGAGAAGATCATGAATGCCCCGTCTCCGAAGGAAGAGATCGCGCTCACCATCACGCGTGTCTTCGACGCGCCCGCCAAACTCGTCTTCAAAGCCTGGACCACACCCGAACACCTGGTGCGCTGGTGGGGCCCGAAGGACTTCACGGTGCCCGCGATCACTGTGGATTTCCGTGAAGGCGGCGCCTGGCGCGGCTGTATCCGCTCGCCTGAGGGCCAGGACTACTGGGCGCACGGCATCTATCGCGAGATCGTGGACCCGAGCCGTATCGTCCTCAGCTTCGCCTGGGAAGAGGAGGGCGCCATCGACACGCTGATCACGGTCACCCTTGAGGACGTGGCGGGCGGCACGCGTCTCACCTTCCGCCAGGCGCCGTTCACGAGCGCCGAGAGCCGCGATTCTCATGCGGAAGGATGGGGCGAGTGCATGGACCGGCTCGTCTCCTATGTCGCTGCCCGGAAGGAGGAACTGCAATGAAGAAAACCTATCACGGGAGCTGCCACTGCGGCGCGGTGCGCTTTTCCGCAAAACTCGACCTTGCGCCGGAGGGAAAACGCTCCCCAGCGCCGCGGCCTGGTGTGTGGTGGACGACGACCTTCCGCTGCAACTGTTCCTCCTGCCTCAAGACGCGTTTCTGGAAGGTGTTCGTCACGCCCGAGGATTTCTCCTTGCTTTCCGGCGAAGAGGCGTTGGCGGAGTACCGCTTCGGCGAGCGCATGATCCGCCACGTGTTCTGCCGGCACTGCGGCGTCCACCCCTTAGGCAGCGCCGACTTCGAGATCATGGGCGGGCCGTTCCATGCGGTGAATATCGCCTGTCTCGACGACGCGACCGACGAGGAGTTGGCGAATGCCCCAATCGTTTATGAGGACGGGCGCCATGATGCATGGGACCGGCCACCCGCGGTGACGGCCTATTTGTGAGGAGCGTGCCGCTCCTTCGCGTCTGCCGCGGTAGCGACCTGGATCCGCGGCAGAAACCCCGGGCAGTAAGCCCAAGCTTCCTTCTTCCCCCCGCCACCTACGTAGAATGACGTATGTGCAGTGCAGCGCGGCTGCCCGATGATCCCCGAGCAACGGCCATGGAGAACGGCCACTTGCCTTGCGGCGATCAGAACAAGGGGGTTCAATTAGATGACTATCAGGGCACGCGTCACCGGCGCATTTCTCGCTGCCGTCCTTTCGACGACGGCGTTCAACGGCGCCTTTGCGGCCGACGACACGATCAAGGTCGGCATCCTGCATTCGCTTTCCGGCACCATGGCGATCTCCGAAACGACGCTCAAGGACGCCATGCTGATGCTGATCGAGGAGCAGAACAAGAAGGGCGGCCTGCTCGGCAAGAAGCTGGAAGCGGTCGTCGTCGACCCGGCCTCGGACTGGCCGCTCTTTGCCGAAAAGGCGCGCGAGCTCGTCTCCGTCGACAAGGTGTCCGCCGTCTTCGGCTGCTGGACGTCGGTGTCGCGCAAATCCGTGCTGCCGGTCTTCGAAGAGCTGAATTCCATCCTCTTCTATCCGGTCCAGTACGAGGGCGAGGAAAGCCAGCGCAACGTCTTCTATACGGGCGCTGCTCCCAATCAGCAGGCTATTCCCGCCGTCGACTATCTGATGGAGAACGAGGAAGTCGAGCGCTGGGTGCTCGCCGGCACCGATTACGTCTATCCGCGCACGACCAACAAGATCCTCGAGGCCTACCTGATCTCCAAGGGCGTCGCGCCCGAGGACATCATGATCAACTACACGCCTTTCGGCCATTCCGACTGGCAGACGATCGTTTCCGACATCAAGAAGTTCGGCTCGGCCGGCAAGAAGACCGCGGTCGTCTCGACAATCAATGGCGACGCCAACGTGCCGTTCTACAAGGAGCTTGCCAACCAGGGCATCAAGGCCGAGGACATCCCGGTCGTCGCCTTCTCTGTCGGCGAGGAGGAACTTGCCGGCCTCGATACCGGGCCGCTCGTCGGACACCTCGCTGCCTGGAACTATTTCCAGTCGGTCGACAACCCGGCCAATGCCGAGTTCATCGAGACCTGGCAGGCCTACACCAAGAACGACAAGCGGGTGACCAACGACCCGATGGAAGCCCATTATATCGGCTTCAACATGTGGCTGAAGGCGGTCGAGAAGGCCGGCACGACGGATACCGATGCCGTGCTCGACGCCATGATCGGGGTCTCGGTACCGAACCTCTCGGGCGGCTATTCGACGATGATGCCGAACCACCACATCACCAAGCCCGTGCTGATCGGCGAGATCCAGTCCGACGGCCAGTTCGAAACGGTCTGGGAAACGCCCGGCCTCGTCGTCGGCGACGAATGGTCGGACTACCTGCCGGACTCGAAGGACCTGATCTCCGATTGGCGCGCGCCCATGTCCTGCGGCAACTTCAATGTGGCTACCGGCAAGTGCGGCGGCAAGGGCTCCTGATTTCATGACGAAAGACTTGCTAAGGGAGCGGCCCGAGTCGGGTCGCTCCCCCGAACGCCTCTTTTCATGACGAACCGCTAGCTCGAAATCCCCTCCGTCCGAATGCGTCCCTTCGGACGGAGGACTGCAAGGCGAGAGACGAATGTACCGCATCATCCAAACCGTGCTGGCTGCCCTGTTCCTCTTCGTTGCGATGGCTCCGGGGCTTCGCGCGGAAGAGGGACTGCGCGATCTGGTGAACGCGCTCGGCGAGGCGAAGCTGTCCGAGATGGACGAACACATCGCGGCACTGGCAAGAACCGGAAAGCCCGAAGCCGTCGCCATCCTCGAGGCGCTCGGTGAAGGCGGGCTCTATGCCCGCAAGGCGGACGGCCAGGTCTTCCTGACGAAGGAGAGCGGTTCGAACCTGACCCTCACGGATCCGATCTCCGGCGACAGCGCCGGCGAAGCGCCGAAGGCGGCACTTTCGAAGATCAGGGTGAACAACAGCGTGCGGCGCGCCGTGCGCACCGCCCTCGGCAGTCTGACGCTCCTCAGTCCCGATCGAAATCAGCGGCTCAGGGCTGCGCAGTCGGTGCTGCAATCGCCCGATCCCGACGCGCTTGGCGCCATCGAGAATGCGCTGGCTGCCGAGAAGGACGGAGCCGTTCGCGCGGTCCTCGAACAGGCGCGCGCCGCGATGCTTCTTCTCTCCAACCGGCCGGTCGAGGAGAAGAAGGAGGCGGTGCGGCTGCTGGAGGAAAGCGGCGGCCGCGAGGCGCTGCCGATCCTTTCTGCCGCGCTCGGCTCCGCCGACGAAAGCCTGAAGCCGGACATCGAGGCGGCGCTCGCCAGCATCGAACAGGCGCAAGCCTTCTGGAATGCGGGCCAGAACATATGGTACGGCCTGTCGCTGGGCTCGGTGCTGCTGCTTGCGGCGATCGGCCTCGCCATCACCTTCGGAGTCATGGGCATCATCAACATGGCGCATGGCGAGATGGTGATGCTCGGCGCCTATACGACGTTCCTCGTTCAAGATGTCGTGCGCACCTCCTTTCCTCATCTTTTCGATTGGTCCCTGGCAATCGCGCTGCCGCTCGCCTTCCTTGTCACAGGCGCCGTGGGCCTCGCGCTGGAACGCGGCGTCATCCGCTTCCTCTACGGTCGCCCGCTCGAAACGCTGCTTGCCACCTGGGGCATATCGCTCATCCTGCAGCAGACGGTGCGGACGATCTTCGGCCCCACCAACCGCGAAGTCGGCAATCCGTCCTGGATGTCCGGCGCCTTCGAGATCGGCGGACTGGCGATCACCTGGAACCGCCTCTGGATCATCGTCTTTGCGCTTGCCGTGTTTGCAGCACTTCTCTTTCTGCTCAAGAAGACGCCGATGGGCCTGCAGATGCGCGCCGTAACGCAAAACCGGCGCATGGCCTCCTCCATGGGCATCCGCACGCCCTGGGTCGATGCGCTGACCTTCGCGCTCGGCTCCGGCATTGCGGGCATTGCGGGTGTGGCGCTTTCGCAGATCGACAACGTCTCGCCGAACCTCGGGCAGGGTTACATCATCGACAGCTTCATGGTCGTGGTCTTCGGCGGCGTCGGCAATCTCTGGGGAACGCTTGTCGGCGCCTTCTCGCTCGGCATCCTCAACAAGTTCCTCGAGCCCTACGCCGGCGCCGTGCTCGGCAAGATCCTCGTGCTCGTGCTGATCATCCTCTTCATCCAGAAGCGGCCGCGGGGGCTCTTCGCACTCAAGGGCCGGGCGGTGGAAGCATGATCACCTCGTTTCTCGTCAAATCGCTGGATCGGACCATCGTCACGGCCGTCGCGATCCTGCTGGCACTGGCCGTCACCGTTCCCGCGCTCAACCTCCTGACCGCCCCGGACCACCCGCTGCATGTGCCGACCTATTTGGTTTCACTCTTCGGCAAGTACCTGACCTATGCGCTCCTGGCTCTGGCGCTCGATCTCGTCTGGGGTTTCTGCGGCATTCTCTCGCTCGGGCACGCTGCCTTCTTCGCGCTCGGGGGCTATGCCATGGGCATGTATCTGATGCGCCAGATCGGTTCACGCGGCTCCTACGGCAATCCGCTGCTGCCGGACTTCATGGTCTTTCTCAACTGGAAGGAGCTGCCCTGGTTCTGGCACGGCTTCGACATGTTCTGGTTCGCAGCGCTGATGGTGGTGCTGGTGCCGGGCCTCCTTGCCTTCGTCTTCGGCTGGTTCGCCTTCCGATCGCGCGTCAACGGGGTCTATCTCTCGATCATCACCCAGGCGATGACCTATGCGCTGCTGCTCGCCTTCTTCCGCAACGACATGGGTTTCGGCGGCAATAACGGGCTCACGGATTTCAAGGACATCCTGGGCTTCAACATCCAGGCCGACGGAACGCGTGCGGCGCTTTTCGCCGCCTCCGCGCTGGCGCTCGCCGTTTCGCTCGTCGTCACCTCTGGCATCGTCCGCTCGAAATTCGGAAAGGTGCTGGTGGCGCTGCGCGATGCGGAAAGCCGCACCCGCTTCCTCGGCTATCGCGTCGAGCACATGAAGCTCTTCGCCTTCACGGTCTCGGCCATGATGGCAGGCGTCGCCGGCGCGCTCTACGTACCGCAGGTCGGCATCATCAATCCGGGCGAGTTCGCCCCCGCCAATTCGATCGAGGTGGTCATATGGACGGCGGTCGGCGGGCGCGGCACGCTGATCGGACCGATCGTCGGCGCGATCCTCGTCAACGGCGGAAAAAGCATCTTCACCGCCGCCTTCCCCGAATTCTGGCTCTTTGCGCTCGGCGGGCTCTTCGTCCTCGTCACGCTTTTCCTGCCGAAGGGGGTGGTCGGCACGGCGCAGAACTATCTGGCAAGCCGGCGCGCTTCCGACGCGGCGGC
Source organism: Sinorhizobium sp. KGO-5 (assembly GCF_036245905.1). Taxonomy (NCBI): domain Bacteria; kingdom Pseudomonadati; phylum Pseudomonadota; class Alphaproteobacteria; order Hyphomicrobiales; family Rhizobiaceae; genus Sinorhizobium; species Sinorhizobium sp. KGO-5. Next base: position 753,254 of record NZ_BDIZ01000003.1, on the reverse strand, counting down.
CCGGAAGCAAAGCGAGAGCGAAAAATCTGCGACCCTTGCGGCCGCCGAAACGATGGCCGCGGAGTGATCGCCATGACCGGAAAGAAGCCCAGGAACCTGCTCTATCTCGATGGCGTCTCCGTTTCCTTCGATGGTTTCAAGGCGCTGAACTCGCTCTCCTTCGTCGTGGAGCCGGGGGAACTGCGCGCCATCATCGGCCCCAATGGCGCCGGCAAGACGACGATGATGGACATCATCACCGGCAAGACGCGGCCGGATGAGGGCGAGGTCTTCTTCAAGGGCGACATCGACCTCACCAGGAGGGACGAAGCGGCAATCGCCGAACTCGGCATCGGCCGCAAGTTCCAGAAGCCGACCGTCTTCGAGAACCATACCGTCTGGGACAATCTGGAGCTGGCGCTGAACCGCAGCCGCGGCGTCTTCGCGACGCTGTTCTATCGGCTGACGAGAGAGGACGAGAGCCGCATCGAGGAGATCCTTTCGACGGTGAGGCTCACGGCGCGCCGGGACGAACTCGCCGCCAATCTTTCGCATGGGCAGAAGCAATGGCTGGAGATCGGCATGCTGCTCGCCCAGGAACCGGAACTCCTGCTCGTCGACGAGCCGGTCGCCGGGATGACCGATGCGGAGACGGCGGAGACCGCGATCCTGCTCAAGGAGATCGCCAGGACGCGCTCGGTGATCGTCGTCGAGCACGACATGGGCTTCATCCGCGATCTCGGCGTCAAGGTGACCTGCCTTGCGGAAGGTTCGGTGCTGGCGGAAGGCTCGATCGATTTCGTCAGCAACGATCCGAAGGTGATCGAGAACTATCTCGGCCGATGAGCGGGAGGAATTGAACCGATGCTGAACGTCGAAAACGTCAGCCTGCATTACGGCGCCGCCCAGGCGCTTCGCGACGTCTCGTTCAAGGCGGAGATGGGCAAGATCACCTGCGTGCTCGGCCGCAACGGCGTCGGCAAGTCGAGCCTGCTCAGGGCCGTCACCGGCCAGCATGCGGTGACGAGCGGCACGATCTCTTTCAACGGCACGCCGCTCGACGGCATGGCGCCCTTCCGACGCGCCAAGCAGGGCGTCGGCTACGTGCCGCAGGGCCGCGAGATATTTCCCCTGCTGACGGTGAAGGAGAATCTCGAAACCGGATTCGCCCCGCTGAGGCGGGCTCAACGCTCGATCCCCGACGACATCTTCAGCCTGTTTCCGGTACTTCAAACCATGCTCGGCCGGCGGGGCGGCGACCTTTCGGGCGGCCAGCAGCAGCAGCTCGCGATCGCCCGCGCTCTCGTGACACGCCCGAAAATCCTGGTGCTGGACGAGCCGACCGAGGGCATCCAGCCGTCGATCATCAAGGACATCGGCCGCGCGATCAAATATTTGCGGGATTCGACCGGCATGGCGATCCTGCTCGTGGAGCAATATCTCGATTTCTGTCGCGAGCTTGCCGACCACGTCTATATCATAGACCGCGGGGCTTTCGTGCATGAGGGGCCGCCGGAGACGCTCGACACGCCGCAGGCGCGCCGGCATCTAACCGTTTGAAGCCGCATAACGAGCCTGCGCGCGGTTTTCCACAGACCCGAAAATAGCCGGCAAAGTCAATGGTTTGGACCGAAGACCTGATCTCAGCGTCGCCTGCGGGCGACGGAAAAATCCACTTCTTTTGTGGATTGCGTTTGCCCGCTCAAGCGCTTTGACCCATACTGCACATGCATGTTCGATGATTGCTCCTGCGTGGTTCTTCGACCGGAACCGGTCGAAGGGTTAGCCCATGCAGCAGTTCAAAGTGTCACGGCGCGTTCCATGTCTCCGGACGAAACATGGTGCCGTGGCGAGTTTCGCAATCACATCCCGCTGACAGAATTGGCCATTTCGCGTTTCCGGCCTATCCAATCGGAGGAGACCCTAATGACGAATTTCCTGCCCGCCCTTCACGAAGGGCACGCCCCCATTACGCTCCAGACGCTCTTCAAGGACGCCCTCGAAGCCTATGACGATTGGGAGGAGGGCATGCCCGAACCCATCGTTTCCTTCGAGGACAAGGTGCTTCCGGTCAGTGCCGTTTTCGAATGGATGAGACCCTGCACGGACCTCATGCCGGCCAATATGATCGGTATAGTCACCGATCGGCTGACGAAGCCCTGGAGCGGCGCCGGACCGCTGGACGCAATGACCTTCTCGACCGCCGCCCGGGTCATGTCCATTCTGGTGCGGCGGCGCTTGAGACGCTTCGGGCGCGGCTCCATCGAGGCCTTTGCCGACCGCTTCAGCCATCCGATGCATTCCGTTCCGTCGCAATCGCCGGATTCGGCGGGATCTCGATCGGCACGCTTATAAAGCCACCGCCCGCGACCGTGGCGATGCCCGATATGGTCATCGTTGCGGCCGTGCTGCGCAGTCCCCCGCCGGTCGCGCCTGCCGTCGCCGCTGCCGGCCTCGGCTATCCGGGTGCCTTTGGCGCCATTTGCGTCGGTGTGCTTCGTTCGTGCTGCTCGCAGGCTATGCGTCCAAGGCGGCCCAGGCGATGGGGACGCATATCACCTGCCGTCGATTGCGGCGGTCGTGCTCGGAGGCACGTCGATCCCCGGCGGCGGGACTCCTATCTCGGCACGGCAGCAGGCGTCATCCTGATCACGCTCCTGCTTTACGGCCCCGCGCCGCCGAGCCGCTAGAGCCCTTTCATAAACCGGCACCTTCAATCCGCTGTCATGAAACCGCGATAGGGCGTCGGCGGATGGCGACGCTGCAACAGATAGCTTTTCATGCCGGCTGCTCGCTGGCGACGGTCTCACGCGTCTTGCGGGGCGAGGGGCCGGCGAGCGGCGAAATGGTGCGCCGCGTGCGCCGCGCAGCTGCCGAACTCGGCTACAGACCGGTGCCTTCCGCGGGCGCAAATAGCGGGCGCAGCCGCCCGGTCGTCGGCGTGCTGGTGCCGAGCGTGACCAACCCGGTCTTCGCGGCGTCGCTGGCGGGCATACAGCACCGCATGCAGACCGCGTCGCATGGCGTTCTGATCGCCCAATCGAACTACGATTCTTCGGCGGAAGTCCGCGCCGTCGCTGCACTTCTGGAGCAGCGCCCGACCGGGCTCATTCTGACCCTCTGCAACGCCGAGACCAGCGAGGCGCTCTCGGCCGCGCTGCCGCCGACGATCCTTCTCAACAATCGGCCGGTCCCGCGTTTTCCAGCCGCCGTGACCGTCGACAATTACCGGGCAGGATACGAGATCACCAAACACATTCTCGCCCATCGCCACCGCCGCATCCAGTTCGTCTCAGGCTATTTCGCCTCGTCCGACCGCGCGCACCTGCGCTACGCCGGCCATTCAGCGGCGATGCGGGACGGCGGGTATTCGGCACTTCCGGCGCTCCAAATCCCCTTCGTCGACGGCTACCAAGATCTGGAGCTTTCCCAGGCCATCGAAAAGCATGCGCCAACGGCGATTGTCGCATCCAACGACCTCCTGGCGCTGGGGGTAATCGCCGCGCTCCGGCGCGAAGGCCTCTCCGTTCCCGAAGACGTTTCCGTCGCCGGTTTCGACGGAATCGCGATCGGCCGGCTGATGAAGCCGTCGCTCACGACCGTGGCGATGCCGGATGCGGACATGGGTGTCGCCGCGGCCGCCATGCTGCTCGACATCGCTGAAAACAGCGTGCAATGCCGCCACCTTTGCCTCGACTACCGGCTTTATCCCGGCGAGACGGTGAGGATGGCGGGCTAAGTCTTCTGATTCTCGACGAAGGCAGCATGCCACTTGGCGAGCATCGACACGGCTTCCTGGACGACGGCCGGATGGGTGCCGGGCAGGAACTCGATCCTCGGTGCTTTGCCGTCACGCTTCAGCCGCGCGAAGACCCGCCCCTTAGCATCTTTCAGCTCCTCCGGCTTTTCCGGTTCCGGCTTGTCGCTTTGCGACAGGCGATTGAAGACGAGCTGAAAGCGCTGGTCTGAATCGACGGCGCGGAAGCGTGGCGAAGCGATCTCGTCCTGGGCTCTGGCGCGCGCCTCTTGCCTTTCAAGCAGCGTCCCGATCGCCCTCCAGCGCTCGCGTCCGGCCTTCGGCGCCGGGCCGATGGCGCGGGCGACTTCGTGCGGCACGCCGTCCGCCACCTGCAGGAGGCGCGAAAGCTCGCTTTTCTGCACCGCGAGCGCATCGCCGATCACCTTGCGGTCGAAGCCGCGCGCTACGAGCGCAGCGGCGAAAAGCGCCCGTTCGATGAAAGAAAGGTTGCGCCGCTCGGCATTTTCCTTGCCTTGGGCAAGCACGAGCTCGTCATCGGTCAGCGTCCGGACGATCGCCTTTACCTGGAGCTCGAGCCGGCGCACCGCCTTCAGGCGCCGGTGGCCGTAGGCGGTCTGGTAATGGCCACGCTTTTCCGGGTGCGGCCGCACGAGGATCGGCGATTGCTGGCCGTTCTCGCGAATGCTCTCGACGAGCGCGAGGAAATCCGCATCGTCTACCTCGCCATCGGTCAGCCGATCCTCGACGAAGGAGCTTTCGACCAAAGCCGGATCGAGCGAAACGACGCGTTCTCCCTGGGTCAACGCCTCCCTGAGCACCCGTGCTTCCTCGGCCTCGCGGGTGATGCTGCCGAGAGAAAGCCCCATGGCCTTCACTGCGCCGGAAGCCGCACGGGGCGCATCGAGTGGGGCGGCCGGCCTGGCGTTGACAGGTGTCAACTCGGCCGGCGCCGCTTCGGCGGGGGCCTGCTGATCGCCGGCAGGCGCGCTTCCCGAAAACAGCGCCCGCAACTCGTTTTTCCGGTTGTTACCAGCCATGACTCAGCGCCCCCATGCCGCGTGAATGAGAGCCTCGATCTCGCCGTTGACCGCGTTCAGCGATTCGATCGCGCGATCATAGGTCGCGCGGGTGAAATTCTCCCGGCCGACCTCGTAGAGCGTCTGCTTGGTGAGACCTGCATCCGAGATCGCGGTCGATTTTACCATGGCGGAGGTCAGCACCCGGTCGCCGAAGAGCGAGCGCATGAAGCCGACGATCTGCGCCTGCGGTCCGTCATTCGGCTCGAATCGGGTGACGAGATAGCGCAGGAAATCGAAATTGAGCTCGCCGCCGGCCTCGCGCACCACGCTGAGCAGGTCCGAAGTCATGTAGAGGAACTGGTTCATCGATGCGACGTCGAGCATCTGCGGATGCACGGTGACGATGACCGACGTCGAAGCGCAGAGCGCCGAGAGCGTCAGGTAGCCGAGCTGCGGCGGGCAGTCGATGACGACGACGTCATAGTCGTCGGCGACGCTTGCCAGCGCCGCCTGCACCCGTGCGAAGAAGAGCGGCCCCGCATCGGCACCGCTCTGCCGCGCACTGAGCGCCTGCGGCGTCGTGTGTTCGAACTCCTGCAGTTCGAGGTTGCCCGGGACCAGGTCGAGCCCGTCGAAATAGGTCTTGCGGATGATGTCCTTCAGTGGCCGCGCCTCAGCGTCGTAACGGATTGCGCCGTAGAGCGTGTCGTTGCCGGTCAGGTCCAGTTCCGGCTGGTAGCCGAACAGCGCCGAAAGCGATGCCTGTGGGTCGAGGTCGACCGCGAGCACCCGGTGACCGGTCAGAGCGAGATATTGTGCGAGATGGACCGATGAGGTCGTCTTGCCGGAGCCGCCCTTGAAGTTGGTGACCGAGATCACTTGCAGATGCTCGCTTCTCGCGGCATCGCGCCATTTGAGATAACCGCGCGCCTTGGCGCCATTGCCTTTGGCAATCGCCTGCTCGGCCAGATGCCGACGCAGCGCGTTGATATCGGAGAGCGAATAGGAGCGTCGTCCGCCGGCGCCGGTGTCGGGCTGCGGTCCCTCGCCAGCCAGCGACAGCTGGCGCAAGTATCCGTCGGAAACCCCGATGAGCTTGGCTGCCTCGCCGGAGGTGAAGCTCCGGAGCGTCTTCCTCGCCGTCGGCGCAAAAAGCCGGTCTCGCATCGCCTTCAGCTGTTCGGAAAGCGCCCGCGCGTCGGCGGCGATAGCCTCGTCTGCCGGTTTGCGCAATGCCCCGCCGGTCGCTCCTGCCGTCATCATATCCATGGTCTAAACTCCTCGTGCCCGCATGGCGCCTCGCCGCCGTGCAGATGCGCCTGCCGCATTTCCTAACAGGTAATCACTGAGCTACGCCGAAATGTGAAATATGCGGTCTATTCCGTTAGAGGAATGATTCATCCTCTGATTCGCGTCAACCATTTTTCGGAGCGCGCGCTCGGCAAAGCGATAGGCTGGAGATTGAAACTTTCATGGAGAAACTGAAAAACAACTGAGAAAGCCTGTTACCAAACTGACATGGGAGCCCCTTAAAGAGAGCGCCAAAGCGGCGCTGAGCGGGGTACGGCCTCTCATGCATGTCGCCCCTGTCAACACGCGCCGGAGGCCATGCTCCCATGAGGATCGTGCAGATCAGCGATACCCATTTCAGCCCGACAAAATCCCATTTCAACGACAATTGGGAACCCGTTGTCCGCTGGATCGAGACGATCGGCGCCGACTTCGTCGTGCATACGGGCGACCTTACGGTTGACGGCGCGGACCAGGAGGAAGACATCGTCTTCGCGATGGACCTCCTCCGCAGGCTGCCGGTACCGGTGCTGATCGTGCCCGGCAATCACGATGTCGGCCATCTGCCGGGCTCGGATCAGCAGGTCAACGCCTTCCGCCTCGCTCGCTGGCGCAGGCTCGTCGGCCCGGATTTCTGGTTCTCCGATCACGGTGGCTGGCGGCTCATCGGCCTCGACAGCCTTCTTCTCGGCTTCGACGACGCGGAAGAGGAGAGGCAGTTCCGCTGGCTGGCGGATGCACTTGAGAGCCGCGACGGCCGCCCCGTCGCTATCTTCGCCCATAAGCCGCTTTTCGTCGACGATCCGGCGGAAGGCGATACCGGCTATTGGAGCGTGCGGCCGAAACAGCGGCAGCGGCTTTACGGGCTGATGGCGGAGAACGATGTCAAGCTCCATGCGAGCGGTCATCTACACTGGGCCTGGCAAGGCCATCATGCCGGCACCGACCTCGTATGGGCGCCGCCGACCTCCTTCATCATCGACAAGCTGGAGCGGGAAATGCCCGGCGAGCGCCTCGTAGGCGCGGTTGTCCACCACCTGGGCGAAGGACGCATCGACAGCGAGATCGTTGCGGTGCCCGGGCTGAAGCCTTACGTCCTGGATCACATGGTGGAAGAGGTCTATCCGCAGGCCGCGAAGAAGCTCGTGGGAGCGGCGCGATGAGCATTCTTTCGCTCCGCGGCATCGCCAAGTCCTTCGCCGGCAATGCGATCCTCAAGGGCGTGAGCCTCGAAGCGGAGGAGGGCGAATTCGTCGCGCTCGTCGGACCCTCCGGCTGCGGCAAGAGCACGCTTCTCCGCATCGTCGCGGGATTGGATCATGCGGATCGCGGCGAGATCGTCATCGGCGGCCGCGAGGTCTCCCCGGTCGCAGCCGCCGACCGTAACGTCGCCATGGTGTTCCAGTCCTACGCCCTTTATCCGCATCTGACCGCCGGCCAGAACATCGCAGTACCCCTCGCCATGCGGCGGCTTTCGGCGGCTGAGCGATTTCCGTTCGTCGGCAATCTTCTTCCCGGTCAGCGCCAGATCCGCGCCGACATCCAGCGGCAGGTTCGCGAGATGGCGTCCTCCCTCAAGATCGACCATCTGCTCGATCGCAAACCCGGACAGATGTCGGGCGGCCAGCGCCAGCGTGTGGCGCTCGCTCGCGCCATGGTCCGCCGCCCTAGCGTCTTCCTGATGGATGAGCCGCTCTCCAACCTCGACGCGAATCTGCGGGTTCATGCCCGCAGCGAGATCGTCGAGTTGCACCGGCGCGCCGGCGTGCCGACGCTCTATGTCACGCACGACCAGTCCGAGGCGTTGTCTATGGCCGACAGGGTGGCGGTGATGATCGGGGGCACGCTCCTGCAACTGGCGTCGCCCAGGGAAATCTACGACGATCCCGCCCATGTCGAGGTCGCCCGCTTCCTGGGCCAGCCGCGTATCAACGTGGTGGAAACGCGGATGGATCCGTCGGGCATCGTGCGTTTCGGATCGCTCACGCTGGCTGGCGAGAAGCCGGCTTCGGGCGAGGCGTCGGTGATGCTGGCCGTGCGCCCCGAATTCGTCCGTTTTAGCGGAAATCCGGACGGCATCCTCACGGCGCGCGTAGAGCGGACGGAATTTCTCGGCTCCGAAGTGATCGTGCATGCCCGTCTCGGCGCCATTGGCGAAACGATCGTCGCCAAGATCAGCCCGGCCGAAGCTTCCTCTCTTACCACCGGCATGCCGGTGTCGGTCGAGATCGAACCGGATCGGGCAATGCTCTTCGCCGCCTCGGGCGAGCGGCTGCGGGCAAAGACAGCTGCCGCCGCCGCGGCGCTGGAGAAGGCTCATGGTTAGCATCGCGTCCGATATGCCCATGGCGAGGGCCGACCGGCGCGAAGCGCGGGTCGCCTGGTTGCTCGCCGCTCCCGCGATCGTGCTCTTGTTCCTCTTCATTCTGCTGCCGACATTCGCGGTCGTGCTCCTCGGCTTCACCGATTTCGAGCTCGGCTATGGCGGCTTCCGTTTCGTCGGGTTGGAAAACTACGCGGAACTGATCGGCGACCGCACCTTCCGCCGTTCGCTCTGGAACACGGCCGTCTATACGGCGATCGTCACGCCGGTATCGATCGTGCTGGCGCTGGGCGTCGCGCTCCTGATCGAGGCGGAGACCCGCGCAAAGGCGTTCTTCCGGACCGTCTATTTCCTGCCCGTCGCCTCGCTTCTGGTCGCAATGGCGACGGTCTGGCAATTCCTGTTCCATCCCTCAATCGGGCCGATCAACACCTTCCTGGCACAGCTCGGCATCCCCGGACCGAACTGGCTCGGCGCCTCCGGCACCGTGCTTTACGGGCTTTCGATCATCGGCATCTGGCAGTCGGTGGGCTTCAACATGGTGCTGTTTCTCGCCGGGCTGACCGCGATCCCGGGCGAGCTCTATGCCGCCGCGCAGGTGGACGGCGCGAAATCCCGGCTGGACCGGTTCCGGCTCGTCACCTGGCCGATGCTCGCGCCGACGACGCTCTTCGTCACCACCATCAGCATCATCAATTCCGTCAAGGTCTTCGAGACGGTGAAGACGCTCACCGAAGGCGGGCCGAACAAGGCTTCCGAAGTGCTGCTTTTCACCATCTATCAGGAAGGCTTCGTCTATCTCCGGGTCGGCTATGCCTCGGCGATGACGGTGATCTTTCTCGCGATCCTCGTCGTCCTGATGTTCCTGCAATACCGCGTTCTCGACCGGAAGGTGCATTACGCATGACCGTAAACAGCCTTTCTCCCGGCCGCATCCTGCGGTTCACGCTCCTGTCGCTCGGCGCTCTCATCTTCCTTGCGCCTTACATCTTCATGATCTCGACGGCCGGCAAGGCGCAGAGCGAGATCTTTTCCTCCTCGCTGTCGCTGATCCCGCAGCAATGGTCCTATGTCGAGAACTTCACCAAGGCGCTGTCGCGCGTCTCGATGCCGATCCTGCTTCTGAACGGCGTGATCGTCTGCGCGATGATCTTTATTGTTCAGGTCGTGGTCGCCATTCCCTGCGCCTATGCCATGGCGAAACTCAAGTTCCGCGCCGCACGCCTGATGATGGTGCTGGTGATGCTGGGGCTGCTCGTGCCGATCCATGCGACCGCGCTGCCGCTCTATGTCGCCTTCGACCGGCTGGCAGTGCTCAACAGCTACACGGCACTCGTCGCGCCCTTCTCGATCTCGGTCTTCGCGATCTTCCTGTTCCTGCAGTTTTTCCGTGCCATTCCCGATGATCTGATCCATGCCGCCCGGCTCGACGGCATGTCGGAGATCGGCATCGTCGCACGCGTCGTCGTGCCCAATGCCTGGCCGGCGATCACCGCCTTCGCAATCTTTTCCGTGGTGGCGCACTGGAACGACCTGTTCTGGCCGCTGGTGGTCGTCACCAACCAGAACTACGCCACCCCTCCGCTCGGCCTTCTCTATTTCCGCGCTGCGGAAGCCGGCGACGACTACGGCGCGCTGATGGCGGCCACGCTGATCATTACCCTTCCCCTCGTCGCCGCGTTCCTCGTCGCACAGAAGCGCTTCGTCGAGGGCATAACCATGACCGGTCTCAAGGGCTGATCGGTCGAACCAGGAGAACATCATGAAACATTTCACGCAACTTCTCACCGCCGCGGCGGTGTCGATGACCCTTGCCCTACCAGCCCGGGCCGAAACAGTGCTGACTGTGCATTATCCGATGCCCGGCTTCTTCAAGGACGTGATGGACACGATCTCCAAGAAGTTCATGGAGGAAAATCCGGATATCAAGATCGCCTTCGCCAATCCTTCCGCAACTTACGAGGAGGGGATCCAGACGATCATGCGCCAGGCCGGAACGGCCGAAATGCCCGACATCACCTTCATCGGGCTCAACCGCCTGCGCATGCTCAACGAACGCGACGTCCCGGTCGACCTCGGAGCCTTCATCGCCAAGGATGGCGACATGGCCGAACAGGGCTTCTCGGAGAACATCCTGAAGCTCGCCCAGGTCAACGGCAAGCAGGTGGGCCTTGCCTTCGCGACCTCCAATCCGATCATGTATTACAATGCCGATCTCGTGCGCAAAGCGGGCGGGGATCCGGATACTCCGCCGAAGACCTGGGACGAGGTGATTGCGCTCGGCGGCAAGATCAAGGCGCTCGGCGACGGCGTCGAGGGGATCGACTTCCGCTGGCAGGGCGACGACTGGATGTTCTCCGCTCTCCTCTTCGGCGCTGGCGGCCGCATGCTGACCGAGGACGAGAGCAAGGTCGCTTTCAACGGTCCGGAAGGCAAAAAGGCGATCGAAGTTCTCGACCGAATGGTCAAGGAAGGCGGCCTGCCGGTGCTCACCAAGCAGGCCGGCGAGCAGGCCTTCGTCGCGGGCAAGGTCGGTTTCGCCTTCCAGACGACCGGGGCGCTCCGCAACACGATCAAGAATGTCGGCGAAAAGTTCGACCTGCGCACCGCGGCCATTCCGCGGATCGACCCGGTGAACGGCAAGCTGCCGACCGGCGGCAACGCGGTCGTGATCCTCACGCGCGACGCCGACAAGCAGGACGCTGCGTGGAAGTTCGCCAAGTTCGCGGCCGGCCCCTATGGCGCTTCGGTCGTCGTTCCGGGTACCGGCTACGTCCCGAACAACGAGCTCGCGGCGAAGTCGCCGGAATATCTCGCAAACTTCTACAGGGAAAATCCGCTCTTCCGCGCCGGCCTCGAGCAGATGCCGGTTATGATCCCGTGGTATGCCTTCCCGGGCACGAACGGCGTCAAGGTCACGCAGACGATCGTCGAGAACCTGTCGCGCGTCGTCGAGCAGGCGGCAACCCCCGAGGAGGCGCTGAACGACGCAGCCGCGGAAGTCGAAAGCCTGCTGCCGCGCAGCTGAGCCTTGAACCGCCATTCATAAGCCCGCCTGCGGATCATTATCCTCCGCAGGCGGACCCGTTCAGGCCGGGGCGGTACGTCCGTCCAGGCTGAAGGCACCCGCGCCGAAGGCGGCGATCTGAAGGAAGCCGCCGGTGATCGCCAGGTTCTTCATGAAGTGGATCATTTGGTTCTGGTCGGCGAAGTCGGTGTGAAAGCCGATCGCCGAGGCCAGGGTGAAGGCTGCAAGGATCAGCGCCACCCACCGGGCCCGATAGCCGAGGACGAGGAGGATGCCTGCGCCGATCTCCACGACAAGGGCAATCGCGTAGGGGCAGCCCCGCCGAGGCGATGTAGCCGATCGTGCCGGATGGATCGCCCAGTTTCCCGAAGCCGGAAAGAATAAACATGGCGGCGAGAAGCAGGCGGCCGATGAGGGCCAAGGAGCCTTGAAGTGCGGGATTGTCGCTCATGTGACGTGCCTTTCTTCACTATGGCCTGATCGCGGACGCATACCCGCTCCGGGCCTTCGGAACGGCGGCAGGCGTTCGCTGCTCCATGATTGTAAATGCAGAGCCCGCGGATCGGAAATTTTCCACGGCTGAAACAGAAATTGAACGGAACGGAATTGCATCGTCAAAGCGCGGGAAAGCCTTGCGCCGCGAGCACGGAACAGCACTCGGGAGGGTTTTCAAGGCGGCCCGGCGCCCTTCCGGCGAGGCTCCCGGAAGGAAGTTGTTAACCTTCATTTCCTATTCCGTAGGGCAGCCCCTTCGATGATGAATTTCGAGTTTTCAGGCCATGCGCATTCCCCGGACAAATTTCTCGCCTGCAGCTTTGTATGACGCAAATCACGCGGTTGATTTCGAGGAGCCGCATCCGGTTGCGCAAGGTTCCGCGGACGCTTCGGCGCCTGAGGCGGCCGCTCACGACCATCTGTTCGAAGCACCGGAAGCGCCGCGGCGCGCGCCCGGCCATCGGGACCAGGAGACCGGCTATGCGGGACGCGCCGCGCGCCTCTACGGTCATGGCTCCGCCTATGCTCCGGCCGAGGTTACCGTCTCTACGCGCGATCCGCTTCCCACGCTTGCCGAGATCACCGGCCTATCCGGCGAGCCGAGCTGGGAGAGCCATTTCTTCCTGTCGCCGAACGTGCGCTTCACGCGCACGCCCGAGCGCGAACTCATGAAGCGTCACCCGCCGGCGCCCGAAGAAAGCCGGGCTGAGGCCGACGAAGCCGCGGCGGAAGCATCCGATCCCCAAACGGTGATGGACGCAGTACCGGCCGAACCCGCTCCCGTGGTCGAAACGGAACTGCCGTCCTACAGTCCGTCTGAGCTCCTCCGGGTGCTGACGCAGCAACTGCCCTCCTGGAGCGCTGCACGCTCGCCGGCGCCGGAAGCGGGCACCGCCGAACCGGCAATCACCGAAAACGCGGCCGTGACGGAGGAAGAGCCCGCCACTCCTGAAACGTCATCGGCCCTGCCGGTAGCGGACCAGGTGCCTGTGGTTCCGCATGCACTGCCCGTTGCGAACCTTGCGCCCCGGAGTGCCGGAGTGGAGCAGGATGTGCCCCGGCAGGCAGAAGCGCATCTGGCCTATCTATCCGATTTTGCGTTTTTCGAGTTCATGCCGCTCGAAGCGGCGGCTGTTCCGCCGGCTGCCGCGGAACCTGTGAAGGAAGCCGCGCACCTTCGCGCGCCGGTCGCAGCCGCGCCGAAGGTCTCGCCACCAAAGATCGCCGCCGCGACGCCTGTCGAAATCCGGCCGCAGCCGCCCACGGCGATAAGCTCGCTGTTCCGGGTGGTGGAATGCCGGCGGCCCGAGCCCGCCGCTGCCGAACCGGCTTCGGCCGCGCCGCAGGATCTTGCCGCTGAGCCGGCCGTCGTCGAGACAGCCGCCCCGGTTATAGCCGAAGCACCCGCTTCGGCACCGGCCGAACCCATCGTACCCGCCGTCGTGCCCGCAAGCGAACCGCCTCCCGAAGTGCCGGTGACCAGGGCGGCGATCACCATGCCGGCCGTGATACAGCGTTCGTCGCCGTCTCTGCCGCCGATCGGCGCCATCGAGCCGCTGCAGGGCGGCGACGCCTACGAGTTTCCTTCGAAGGAACTTCTGCAGGAGCCGCCGCAAGGCCAAGGTTTCTTCATGACGCAGGAGCAGCTCGAGCAGAATGCCGGACTGCTCGAAAGCGTGCTCGAGGATTTCGGCGTCAAGGGCGAGATCATCCATGTCCGCCCCGGCCCTGTCGTCACCCTTTACGAATTCGAGCCCGCGCCGGGCGTCAAGTCCTCCCGCGTCATCGGTTTGGCCGACGATATCGCCCGCTCGATGTCGGCGCTCTCTGCCCGCGTCGCGGTGGTGCCCGGCCGCAACGTCATCGGCATCGAGCTGCCGAATGCCACGCGCGAAACCGTCTATTTCCGCGAGCTGATCGAATCCGGCGATTTCCAGAAGACCGGCTGCAAGCTTGCGCTCTGCCTCGGCAAGACGATCGGCGGCGAACCGGTGATCGCCGAACTCGCAAAGATGCCGCATCTGCTCGTCGCCGGCACCACCGGCTCGGGCAAATCGGTGGCGATCAACACCATGATCCTGTCGCTGCTCTACCGGTTAAAGCCGGAAGAATGCCGGCTCATCATGGTCGATCCGAAGATGCTCGAACTCTCCGTCTATGACGGCATCCCGCATCTGCTGACGCCCGTCGTCACGGATCCGAAGAAGGCCGTAATGGCGCTGAAATGGGCGGTGCGCGAGATGGAGGACCGCTATCGCAAGATGTCGCGGCTCGGTGTGCGCAACATCGACGGCTACAACCAGCGCGCGGCGGCCGCGCGGGAAAAAGGCGAGCCGATCCTCGCGACGGTGCAGACCGGTTTCGAGAAGGGCACCGGCGAGCCGCTCTTCGAGCAGCAGGAAATGGACCTTTCGCCGATGCCCTATATCGTCGTCATCGTCGACGAGATGGCCGACCTGATGATGGTCGCCGGCAAGGAGATCGAAGGGGCGATCCAGCGGCTTGCGCAGATGGCGCGTGCCGCCGGCATCCACCTGATCATGGCGACCCAGCGTCCCTCGGTCGACGTCATCACCGGCACGATCAAGGCGAACTTCCCGACCCGCATCTCCTTCCAGGTGACCTCAAAGATCGACAGCCGCACCATCCTCGGCGAGCAGGGGGCCGAACAGCTCCTCGGCCAGGGCGACATGCTGCACATGGCCGGCGGCGGCCGCATTGCCCGCGTCCACGGTCCGTTCGTTTCCGATCAGGAAGTCGAGCATGTGGTCGCGCATCTGAAGACGCAGGGGCGTCCGGAATATCTCGAGACGGTGACGGCGGACGAAGAGGAGGAAGAGGTCGAGGAGGATCAGGGCGCCGTGTTCGACAAGAGCGCGATCGCCGCCGAAGACGGCAACGAGCTCTACGATCAGGCGGTGAAAGTGGTGCTGCGGGACAAGAAGTGCTCGACCTCCTATATCCAGCGCCGCCTCGGCATCGGCTATAACCGCGCCGCCTCGCTGGTCGAACGGATGGAGAAGGACGGTCTCGTCGGCCCGGCGAACCATGTCGGCAAGCGCGAGATCATCTACGGCAACCGCGACAATGCGCCGAAGCCGGAAAGCGACGATCTGGACTGAGTTGTCGGTTGCTTCAGCTCCCTCCGCCTACGGGCGGGAGGGAGCTGCGGGTCACGGCCGCACGGTGATGTGGCCCTTCATGTTGGGATGGTAGCGGCAGATATAATCGAAGCTGCCCGCCTCCTGAAGCACCAGCCGGCCGGATTTCTTCGCCGGCAGAAGCACGTCCGCACGGCCTTTGACGGTCGCCGTGTGGACGAGCGCATCCTTGTTGATCCACTCGACCTCGTCGCCCACCTTCGCCTCGATCTCCACGGGCAGGTAGACGAGGCGATCGATCGTCACACGGATGGTTTCGGCTTGAGAAGGAGTGGCCACGACGGCCGCTCCCATCGAAAATAAGACAGTTGCCGCTCGCGTCATGAACATCGCGGTCTCACTTCAATTCGGCCGCGACGTGTTCGGCATGCTGCTGATGTCCCTGGAACAGCTTAAGCCCGGTCTCGAGCAGCGATTTGAGTTCTGCATTCTGAGCCGACGGTATCAGCAGCGTTTCCAGCGCGCCGTTGACCTGCTTGTGGTAGGCGACCTCATGCGCGATATAGGCCTTGTCGAATTCCTCGCCCTTGAGCTTCGCCAGCTCCTGCCGCTTCGCCTCGGCCGCTTGCGAGAGGGTCTTGCTCGTATCGTTGTCCTCGGGCGTGACGTTGAGCTTCTTGACGAGATCGAGGGCTTGCTTGTTAACCGACTCGTGGTCGCGCAGCATGCTCTCGGCGAATTCGACGACGGTCTCGTTCTTCGACGTCGCGATCGCCTGTTTGGCGGCTTCGATATCGAGCACGCCGGCAGTGTAGGCGATATGGGCGATCTGCGGGTCGGTCGGCTTGTCGTTGCCGAGTGCCCCGCCGGTGCCGAAAAGGAGGGCGATCACGGCCGTTGCGGTCGTCAGTCTGATGGTCATGGGATGTTCCTTTCCTCGAAGATCAAAGCGTGTTTGAACGCCACGCTTTGGATGCTTCGCGGCTCGAAGCGTTCCCGCTATTTTCCGTCTGTTTCCGGCGACCGAGGCGAAATGCGGGCAAGAACGGACTCGGTCAGACGTTCGCAGCGCTTTCCCGCGAAAGGAAAGGCATCCAGCAGAACCGGGCCGATCTGCCGCTCCAACTGCTCTTTCAGGATGCGGCGCGCCCGGTGCAGCCTGGTGCGTGCCGTTTCAGGCTTAAGACCAAGCAGGGCGGCCGCCTCGTCGTTGTCGAGCCCTTCGATGACGCGCAGCACGAATACGGTGCGGTAGGTGTCCGGGAGATCGTCCGTCAGCCTTTCGACGAGGTCGAGAATTTGTCGCTGTGCCATCGTCTTTTCCGGATCGCCGACGCCTGAGTTGAGGGGAAAGGCGATGATCTCCGCCTCTTGCGACTGCCGCATATCTTCGGCAAGTTTCATCAGCCGCCGTTTTTTCCGCAGGCGGCCGAGCGCCTCGTTGATGACGATCCGGGCGAGCCAGGTCGTGATCGCCGCATCGCCGCGAAAACCCTCAAAGCGCGTGAAGGCACGGACATAGGCCTCCTGCAGCACGTCTTCCGCATCGCTGTCGTTGCGCAGGATGCTCCGGGCGATCCGGTAGAGCTTGCGGTTATGTGCCTGCATGATCGCGCGGAAACGGGAGAGGTCCTGCGCAGGTGGCGGCGCATTCAGGCAAAGCTCGGTTTCAGCGATAGGCATGGTCGGGCTCCTTCTCGGATATTGGATGCCCCATCTCCGGAAATGTTCCCAGCTATGTGCCGGCCATGTTTCGGATCTTACCGCGGTCTGGTCTTTCAGGGATAACGGAATTCGGGATCGCGCTGGCTCGACGCCTCGGCTGAAAGAGAAAGCCCGGCGCGGGAGGAGGTGCGCCGGGCTTTCGATCCTGACCGGCAACTGGGAGGAGGAGGGTTGCCGATCCCGCGATGGAACTGGGAGGAGGAGTGTTCCATCGACAGTTATATAATAATGCTGCAGTGCAGCATCTTCAAGGCCGAAAATGAAATTTTTTCCGGCTGATAAAAGAAGGGACCGAGGTCCCGCGCCGGAAGCGTCAGGAAGACGCTTGCCTTAGCCGCCATTTGCGCCAGATTCGAAGCGGAAAGGAGGGCAACGCCATGACGAAGGACCGCAGGGCCGCTTTGGTCAGAATTACCGGACGGGTACAGGGCGTGTGCTTTCGCGACTGGACACGCGAGGAGGCCGAAAGGCTCGGCCTTGACGGTTGGGTTCGCAACGAGAGCGACGGCTCGGTGACCGCCCTCATCGCCGGGCCGGACGGCGCCGTCAGCAGAATGCTGGATCATTTCTGGAAAGGGCCGCCCGGCGCTTCCGTCGCCGATGTCGCAAGCGAGGAGGCTTCTTCCGTCGAAGCGCCCGCGGGATTTCGCATTACACGATAACTACACCCGCTCCAGCGCCACCGCGATGCCCTGACCGACGCCGATGCACATGGTGGCGAGCGCGGCGCGGCCACCCGTCTCGGCGAGCTCCAGCGCTGCCGTTCCGGTGATGCGCGCACCCGACATGCCGAGCGGATGGCCGAGTGCGATGGCGCCGCCGTTGCGGTTGACGCGGGGATCGCCGTCGGCGATTCCCAGCGCGCGCAGGACCGCAAGTGCCTGGCTGGCAAAAGCCTCGTTGAGTTCGATGACGTCGAACCGCTCCTGCGTCACGCCGAGCCGTGTCATGAGTCTCTGCGAGGCGGGCACCGGTCCCATGCCCATGATGCGCGGCGGCACGCCTGCCGAAGCGCCGCCGAGGATGCGGGCCATGGGTCGCAGCCCATATTTACTGGCAGCCTCCTCCGAGGCGATGATGAGCGCCGCAGCGCCGTCATTGACGCCCGAAGCGTTGCCGGCGGTGACGGTGCCGCCCTCCCGGAAGGGAGCCTTGAGCCTGGCGAGCGCTTCGATGGTCGTGGCGCGCGGATGCTCGTCGCGGTCGACGACGACGGGTTCGCCTTTCCTTTGAGGGATGGTGACGGGGACGAGCTCGCTCGCAAGGCGGCCGTTCGTCTGGGCGGCCGCGGCCTTTGCCTGGCTGCGCAGGGCGAAAGCGTCCTGGTCCTCGCGCGAGACCTTATAGTCTTCGGCGACGTTCTCGCCGGTCTCCGGCATTGAGTCGACCCCATATTGTGCCTTCATCAGCGGATTGACGAAGCGCCAGCCGATCGTCGTGTCGTGAATTTCGGCGTTGCGCGAAAAGGCGCTCTCGGCCTTCGGCAGCACGAAAGGCGCCCGCGACATGGATTCGACGCCGCCGGCGATCATCAGTTCGGCCTCGCCGCATTTGATCGCCCGGGCGGCCGCAATCACGGCATCCATGCCGGATCCGCAGAGCCGGTTGATCGTCGTGCCGGGAAGGGCGACGGGCAGCCCCGCAAGTAGCAGCGACATGCGCGCGACGTTGCGGTTGTCCTCGCCCGCCTGGTTGGCGCAGCCGAAGATCACGTCATCGACCGCTTCCCAGTCGACCGACCTGTTGCGGGCCATCAGCGCCTTCAGCGCAATGGCGCCGAGGTCGTCGGCGCGCACCGACGCGAGCGAGCCGCCGAAGCGGCCGATCGGAGTGCGGATATAGTCGCAGATACAGGCTTCGCGCATCAGGTGGCCTCTCTTCCCGCGGCCTCGTGGGCTTTTTTGGTGCGGGCGTTGATGTCGCGCAGAACGACAAGCTCGGTCTCGGTCGGTGCCGGTGTTTCGATGACGGTCTCCGCGAATTTGATCGGCCAGCCGCAATTTCCGGCGATCTGATCCCGGGTGACGCCGGGGTGCAGGGAAACGACGGTCAATTCCTTCGTCTCCGCATCCGGCTCCAGAATGCAGAGATCGGTGACGACGCGGGTCGGGCCGCTGGTCGTCAATCCAAGCCGCTCCCGATGATTGCCGCCTTCGCCGTGTCCCATGGAGGTTACGAAGGGCAGCCTTTCCACGAAGCCGCGCTTCGTCAGCGCCATGGTGATGAAGATGCGGCCGCAATTGGAGGCGATTTCCGGCGCGCCGCCGCCTCCCGGCAGGCGCACCTTGGGATGGTCATAGGGGCCGACGACGGTCGTGTTGAGATTGGCGAAACGATCGATCTGCGCGCCGCCGAGAAAGCCCGTGGTTATCCGGCCGCCCTGGAGCCAGTAGCGGAACATTTCCGGCACCGAGACGGTGAAAAGCGCGGTATCGCAGAGCTCTCCGTCGCCGATCGAGAGCGGCAGTACGTCGGGCCTGGTGCCGACGGTGCCGCTCTCATAGATCAGCGTGATATCCGGCGCATGCGTCAGCCGCGCCACATTGCAGGCGGCTGACGGAGCGCCGATGCCGACGAAGCAGACGTCGTCGTTGGAGAGCGCGCGCGCCGCGGCGACCGTCATCATCTCGGTGGGGGTGAAATCAGTCATTCTTCGCTTTCCCCTCAAGCAACCTTGGCCGCTGTCTTCGCGGCGTGGCGGGCGAAGTCCTCGGGTTTGGCGGCAAGGACGTTCTCCCTGATCCATGCGTTGAAGGTTCCCCGTTCGCGCGCAATCTCGTCCCAACGGATGTAGAAGGCGTTGGAGCGGGGATAGTAACCATGCGCATAGGACGGGAAGGCGCCCCCCGGCACATGCGCGACGGCGGTCACCGCCCACTCCGGCAGCACCACCGAATTGGGGGAGGGCGGGTCGAGTTCGTCGACGATCTCCTCGACCGTTACGATCGAGCGCCTGGCGGCGAGCACCGCTTCCTTCTGCACGCCGACGATCCCCTCGATCAGGACGTTGCCCTTGCGGTCGGCGCGTTGGGCATGGATGATCGTGACGTCCGGGCGGATTGCAGGCACCGCGGCGAGCACCTCGCCGGTGAAGGGGCAGGTCACGCTTCTGATATTGAGGTTCACCTTGGGCAGGTCGGCGCCGATATAGCCGCGGAAGGACGCAAAAGGCAGGTTCGCGGCACCCGCCTCATAAGCATTGGCCATGGCCGCATGCGAATGTTCCTCGATCTCGATCGGCCGCGGCCATTGGTTCTCGACCGCATCCCGGAAGCGGTGCAGCGAGCCGACGCCCGGATTGCCGCCCCAGGAAAACTTTATGCCCCGCGCCGCACCGACGCCGATCAACTGGTCGTAGAGGATGTCGGGCGTCATGCGCACGAGGAACAGGTCCTTCCGGCCCTGGCGAATCACCTCGTGTCCCGCGGCATAGGGGATCAGGTGCGTGAAGCCTTCCATCGCCACCGTGTCGCCATCCCTGACATTCTCCGCCACCGCCTCGGCGAGAGACACTATCCGCGCCATCGTTTTCCTCCAGTGATGTTCGAGCCGAATAAGCGCCTGTTCCTCCCAGGCGTCAATTTCTTTTGTGCGAAATTTGACATTTGTTCGTATGCCGCACAAAATCGCAGGCCAGAAACCGGCGGGAGACACGATGCGGGAAACGGATTTCGTCAGCGGCTTTGCGCGCGGTCTGAGGGTGATCGAAGCCTTCGGCGAGTCGCAGCCGCGGCTTTCGATCGCCGACGCCGCGAAGATCACCGGGCTCGACCGGGCGACCGTCAGGCGATCCCTGCTGACGCTGTCGCAGCTTGGTTATGCCAATTACGACGGCAAGTTCTTCACGCTCACACCGAAGATCCTGAGGCTCGGCCATGCCTATCTTTCGGCGACGCCGCTGCCGGCCATTGTCCAGCCTTACCTGGACCAGCTCGCGGAAAGAGCCGGGCAGAGCGCTTCCGCCTCGGTGCTCGACGGGACCGAGATCGTCTATGTGGCACGCGCGTCGCAGCGCCGGGTGATGTCGATCAACCTGACGCCCGGCTCGCGTCTTCCCGCCTATTGCGCCTCGATGGGGCGGGTGTTGCTGGCCGCACTACCCGAGACCGAGGCACGCGAAATACTCGGACGTTCCGACTTGAAGGCGAACACACCGCTGACGAGAACCGACCCGGAAGAGCTGGTGGCGGAATTGCGGCGGGTTCGCGACGAGGGCTATGCGGTTATCGACCAGGAACTGGAGCTCGGCCTCTGCTCGATCGCGGTACCGGTCGCCAATGATCGCGGGCAGGTGCTCGCGGCCGTGAACATCGGCGCATCCGCCGCCCATGTGCCGGCCCGCGAGATGGCGGAGCGCTTTCTGCCTCTGCTCAGGGAAACACAAGCCGCATTGCGGCTTGTATTGCGCTAGGCGTGTTGAGATCGGATACCCGCGGCGGGTTGTTTGATTTCCTCATTCCTGTGACGAGCACAGGGGCGAGGGTGGAGAGGGTGCGGTTCCTCGGCGCGCTTCATAAACCGTGAAGTTAGCGAGGCGGCGCGGGTCCCGCCCGTATATAGCGTCCCGCTTCGCTTCGATGCGAGAATGTAGACGTAACCTTTCATTGCGTGACGTATCCCCGGTCCCTCATTCCTGTGCTTGTCACAGGAATCCAGCCAGCCCAAGTCTTTGGGCTGGAAAGGCTCTTCCGCGCCGCAGACGCGGCGCTGCTGGATCTCTGTGACAAGCACAGAGATGAGGATGAGGAGAGATTGCAGCCCTCCGAAAAGTTTCCTGCAGCGCCGCGCGTCTTATGAGACGAGCAAAGGTCACTGTAGCCCTTTGAGCTGCTGCATGTTTTGTCCATTGACCGGCTACGAGCGGGATGGGGGCGGAAAACCGCACGCATTTTTCCTCATCCCGCTTTAGCCATCGCCCTCAATATCCTCGTGCCGCACCTGCGCCGATGCGGCTGTCGACGGCGCCGTTGTAGCGGGCGCCGCCGCCCGCCTCGATCTCGGCAACGTTCTCGCCGCCGACGAGGATGCCCGCTGCCTGACCCCAGATCATCCAGTTCTCGTCGACCTGAACGTCATGGCCCATGGCGGAAAGCAGTTTGCGCGTATCGGGCGAGAGAGCATAGGGCTCCATGAAGACCTTGTCCGGAAGCCACTGATGGTGGACGCGCGGCGCGTCGACGGCCTCCTGGATGTTCATGCCGTGGTCGATCACGTTGATGATCGCTTCCAGCGTGATGGTGATGATGCGGGCGCCGCCGGGGCTGCCGATCACCATGAAGGGCTTGCCGTCCTTCGAGATGATCGTAGGGCTCATCGATGAGAGCGGTGTCTTGCCGGCTTCGATCGCATTCGCCTCGCCCTGCACGAGGCCATAGAGATTGGGGGTGCCCGGCTTGGCGGTGAAATCGTCCATCTCGTTGTTGAGGAGGATACCCGTGCCGGGCGCGACGACGCCCGCGCCGAAGGAGCCGTTCAGCGTGTAGGTCACCGCAACCGCATTCCCCTCGTCGTCGATGATGGAATAATGGGTCGTCTCCTTGCTTTCGGTAAAGCCCGCCGGCATCAGCTCCTGGGAAACGCCGGCCTTGAACGGGTCGATCTTGGCGCGGATGTCTTTCGCGTAGCTCTTGTCGACGAGCTTTGCGACCGGGTTTTCGACAAAGGCCGGATCGCCGAGCGCGGTGTTGCGATCAACATAGGCATGGCGCATCGCCTCGATCATAGCATGCACCGTCTCGGCCGAGCCGTAACCGAGATAGGCGAGCGGGTAGCCCTCGAGGATGTTGAGAATCTCGCAGATGATCAATCCGCCTGACGATGGCGGCGGCGAGGAGACGATGTCATAGCCACGGTAGTTGCACTTGACCGGCTCGAGCTCGCGAACCTGATAGCGCTCGAAATCCTCCTTGGCGAGAATGCCGCCCTTATCCGTGCTCGCCTTAACGATCGCGTCGGCGATCGCACCCTTATAGAAGGCGTCCGTGCCTTTTTCGGCGATGCTCGAAAGCGAAGCGGCAAGATCGGTCTGGACCAGCCGGTCACCGGCTGCAAAAGGCTGGCCGTCGGGCTTCAGGAAGATGGCGGCGGCCGCCGGATCCCTGGCGAGCCGCTCGGTCTCGCCGTCGAATGACTCGACGTCACCCTGTTCGAGCACGAAGCCCTCGCGCGCGAGCTTGATCGCCGGATCGATCAGCTCCTTCAGCGGCCTTGTGCCGTAACGGCTGCGGGCGAACTCGAACCCCATGACCGGTCCGGGCACGCCGACTGCGAGATAGCCTTCGGTGCTCAATCCCTCGACGAGATCGCCCTTGTCGTCGAGATACATGGTCTTGGTGGCGGCGAGAGGCGCGCGCTCGCGAAAATCGAGGAAGGTCGTCTTGCCGTCCTTGAAGCGGATGGTCATGAAGCCGCCGCCGCCGATGTTGCCGGCCGTCGGGTAGACGACGGCGAGGGCATAGCCGACCGCAACCGCCGCATCGATCGCATTGCCGCCCTTCTTCAGGACCTCGACGCCGATGTCGGATGCAAGATGCTGGGCGGTCACGACCATGCCGTGCTCGGCCTTGACCGGCTCTGGCGAGGCCGCCAGGACCGGCCGCGGCGAGAACGTACTCAGCGCGACGATCAGGGTAATGGACAGGGATTTCAGGCAGGGACTGCGCATGCTTTCCTCCCGGACAGGAATGTTGGCTTCAAGTTCGGCGCGGGGATGCGTTACCGCCCCCCTCAACCGGGGACTGTAGCATCAAAAATCACGAGTTGCAGTCGAAGACGAGAGCGTCAGAGCATTTCCGTTTTTCTCCGAATCGCGGACACTCTCTAATTGCTTTTCCGCAATCCCGGACGGAAAACCACACTCATCCCGCGCTGGCGTCAATCGCCGGAATAGCGCTCCTCGAGCCACGGATCGCCCCGCATGTGGTAGCCGTTCCGCTCCCAGAAACCCGCCGAATCGGCCGCGCGAAAATCGATGCGCTGCAGCCACTTGGCGCTTTTCCAGAAATAGAGATGCGGGACCACCAGGCGCACCGGCCCGCCATGGGCCCGCGTAATCGGCGCGCCCTCCCAGGCGGTCGCGAGGATCGCATCCTCGGCGGCAAAGTCGGCGAGCGGCAGGTTGGTGGTGTAACCGTCAAAGCTCGTCAGCATGACAAAGGCGGCCTCCGGCTTCGGCATGACGCGATCGAGAAGATCGCGCGTGGATACGCCACGCCAATTGTTGTCATAGCGCGACCAGGTCGTCACGCAATGGATGTCGGAGAGGCTGTCGCTCTGAGGCAACGCCTGGAAGGCGTTCCAGTCGAGCGAGAGCGGGTTCTCGACGAGGCCGGTGACGTCGAGCCGCCACGTCTCGTGGGTCAGGTGCGGCTGCTGCCCTAGATCGAGAACCGGCCAGTCCCTGACGAGATGCTGACCGGGCGGCAGGCGGTCCGTCTCCGGACGGGCAATGCGGCCGGTGAGAAACTTGCCGTCGGCCGCCCAGCGGCGCTTCGTGGAAGTCAACTTGGTTTCCGGCGCCTGTGTTTCGTCGGCCACGACTGCTCTCCCCTCATGTTTCCTTCGATCGTATCGCGATTGACGGAAAAAAGCATGCAGCAGATCAAAGCGCTACAGCCGAGCCGCCGGCGATGTACGATAGCGGAAAGAATTCGCGTGCCGATACCGGCCGGTCAACTGCAATTTCCCGGGGGGAAGTGGGAGGACAATCATGCGCACTCAGGTCGTCATTATCGGCTCCGGGCCTTCGGGGCTCCTGCTCGGGCAATTGCTGACGGGAGCGGGGATTGCCAATGTGATCCTCGATCGCGCGACCAAGGATCACATTCTCGGCCGTGTGCGCGCCGGCGTTCTGGAGGAAGGCACGGTGCGGCTGATGGAGGAGGCGGGCTGCGGCGCCCGCATGCATGCCGAGGGCCTCCCCCATGACGGCTTCTCGCTCGCCTTCGACGGGCGCGACCATCGCATCGACCTCTTCGGCCTGACCGGCGGAAGGAGGGTGATGATCTACGGGCAGACGGAACTCACCCGCGACCTGATGGACCATCGGGAACGGGTCGGGGCGCTCTCGATTTACGAAGCGGCGAACGTGATGCCGCGGGATTTCGACGGGCGGACACCGCATGTCGCCTTTGAGAAGGACGGGATTGCGCAGCGCATCGACTGCGACTTCATTGCCGGCTGCGACGGCTTTCACGGGGTGAGCCGACGTTGCCTGCCGGAAAGGGCCATCCGCAATTTCGAGAAGATCTATCCCTTCGGCTGGCTCGGCATCCTTGCCGACGTGCCGCCGGTCGATCACGAACTGGTCTATGCCAACCACCCGCGCGGCTTCGCGCTCTGTTCGATGCGCTCGCACACGCGCAGCCGCTATTACATCCAGTGCCCGCTGGAGGAGAAGATCGAGGACTGGGACGATAAGCGCTTCTGGGACGAATTGCGCCGCCGCCTGCCCGCCCATCACGCCGAGCGCGTGGTGACGGGTCCCTCCTTCGAGAAGTCCATCGCTCCGCTCCGCTCCTTCGTCGCCGAGCCGATGCGGTTCAACCGGCTGTTCCTGGCGGGTGATGCCGCCCATATTGTTCCGCCGACCGGCGCCAAGGGCCTGAACCTTGCGGCGAGCGACGTGCACTATCTGTTCGAGGGATTGCTCGAACACTATCGGGACCGCTCGAATGCCGGCATCGACGCCTATTCGGCCCGCGCACTCGCCCGCGTCTGGAAGGCGGTGCGCTTCTCCTGGTGGATGACGACGATGCTGCACCGCTTTCCGGAGACCAGCGACTTCGACCAGCGAATCCAGGAGGCGGAACTCGATTATCTCACCCGCTCGCGCGCGGCGGCGACCGCGCTCGCGGAGAACTATGTGGGGCTGCCGTTTTGAGGCCGCACGCAAACTCCCTGGACGCTACTTGCGCGCGGATACCGGCTCTGCTCGACTGCCGCCGGTGAGGCAGCCGCCAGGGAGGGTGCGATGGGGCTTACGCTACGCCAGATCGAAGTGATCCGGGCGGTGATGATCGCCGGCACGATCGCCGGCGCGGCGCGTCTGATGAATGTCGCCCAACCGGGGGTCAGCCGGACGATGAAGCATATCGAAAGCGCGCTGGGGATAAAGCTCTTCGTCAAGAAGGCTGGACGTTACGTGCCGACCGACGAAGCGCGCGACATCTTCGCCCAGCTCCAGGAGGTCCATCGCAAGGTCGACGACCTGCAATTTTCCATCCGTCAGCTGGAGCGAGGACGAGGTGTTGAACTTGCGCTCGGCTCGGTGCCGAGCATTGCGAATGCGATGATGCCGCAGGCCATCGCCGGGCTTATGCGGCGCTACCCGGACATCCGCATCAATTTCGATATTCTGAGGATAGAGGAGGCGATCGATTACCTGTTGCTCGGCAAGGGAGAGCTGGTCGCGATGAGCTATCATCTCACCCATCCCTCGATCACGTTCGAGCCCCTGTCCAAAGGGCACCTCGTCTGCATCGCCGCCAGGGAGCATCCGATTGCCGGCCGGACCGAAATTTCCGCCCGCGAGATCGCCGCGCATCCGCTCATCGGTATCGACCCACGCGATCCCTACGGGGCGATCATGGCGGGCATATTCGAGGGGGAGAAGCTCGAATATCGTACCCCGATCAGGGCGCGTTTCGGCACGACGGTTTGTGCGCTGGTCAAGCGGAATCTCGGCATCGCGGTCATCGACGCCTTCACCGTGGGCGGTATCGCCGACCAGGAACTGGCCGTCATTCCGATCAGCGAGGATACGGAGTTCCAGACCTATGTCGCCTATCGCGCCGACGCCGCGCTCTCCAGCTATGCCGAGCGGCTGGTCACGACGCTGCGCCGCGTCATGGATGAATCGACCCGCCGTTCGCGCGGCGGCCGAGATACATAGCAACAGGTTATGGAGGACGAAAAAAACGGTATTTGCGGTATAGGTAAGAAGTGACCATCATCAAGCCTTCGACGCTTCGCCTTTTTGCGGAAGCAAGCCGGCCCTGCCACGCGGACCGGCAAAGGACGAGGCCGGCGAGAGGAGATCGGCATGAAGACCTCGATCGCGACCGTTTCGATCAGCGGCACTCTTTCGGAGAAGCTCGCCGCCGTCGCTGCGTCAGGCTTCGATGGCGTGGAGATATTCGAGAACGATTTCCTGACCTTCGACGGCTCGCCGGCGGAGGTCGGCCGCATGGTGGGCGATCACGGCCTGGAGGTGACGCTTTTTCAGCCGTTCCGCGATTTCGAAGGCCTGCCGGAACCGCACCGGTCGCGTGCTTTCGACCGGGCGGAGCGCAAGTTCGACGTGATGCAGGAGCTTGGAACGGAATTGATGCTCGTCTGTTCCAGCGTTTCCCCGCTCGCATTGGGCGGCATCGATCGCGCTGCCGACGACCTTCGGGAACTGGGCGAGAGGGCGGCCAAGCGCGGCTTGCGTGTCGGCTACGAGGCGCTTGCCTGGGGCCGCCACGTCAACGATCATCGGGATGCTTGGGAAATCGTGCGGCGGGCGGACCACCCGAGTATCGGGCTGATCCTCGACAGTTTCCACACCCTGTCGCGCAATATCGACCTGCGGTCGATCCGCTCCATTCCGGGGGACCGCATCTTCATCGTTCAGCTCGCGGACGCGCCGCGAATCGACATGGATCTGCTTTATCTCAGCCGCCATTTCCGCAACATGCCCGGCGAAGGCGATCTTCCGGTCGTCGATTTCATGCAGGCTGTCGCCGCGACCGGCTATGACGGCGCCCTATCGCTCGAAATCTTCAACGACCAGTTCCGGGGCGGATCACCCAGGGCGATCGCCGAGGATGGACATCGTTCCCTGGTCTACCTGATGGATCGGGTGAAGCGGCGCGAACCGGTCGCGAAGAGCGCGGAGGCAATGCCCGACCGCGTCGAGGTGCTGGGCGTCGAGTTCGTGGAGTTCACCGCCGATCGGGCAGAGGCGGAGGCGCTCGGGTCGCTTCTGGGAACCATGGGTTTTCACGCGGTTGCCTCACATCGCGAGAAATCGGTGGCGCTCTGGCGCCAGGGTCGCGATCGTGGAGGCGTAAACATCGTCATCAACACCGAGCAGCATGGCTTCGCTCATTCGAGCTACCTAGTGCACGGGGCATCGGCCTATGCGATCGGCCTGAAAGTGCCCGATGCCGCGGCCGCCGTCGAACGCTCGGGCGCGCTCGGGGCCGAAATATTCCGGCCCGAGGCAAACGAAGGCGAGGGGGCGATGGCCGCAATCCGCGGCATCGGCGGCGGCTTGATCTATTTCCTGAACGAGGCCGACGACGTCTGGTCGCGCGAGTTCGTCCGGTCGGGAAAGGCGCCTCAGGGATCATCGCCCCTCGTCGCCATCGACCATGTGGCGCAATCCATGCAGGCGGAGGAGCTCCCGAGCTGGCTGCTTTTCTACACGTCCATCCTCGATGCCGACAAATCGGCAGAGGTCGATATCGTCGATCCTGCCGGTCTGATCCGCAGCCAGGTCGTGGAGAATGCGAGCGGGACGCTCCGGCTGACATTGAACGGAGCGGACAACCACCGCACGCTGGCAGGCCACTTCATAGCAGAGAGCTTTGGCTCGGGTGTCCAGCATGTGGCCTTCCGCACCGACGATATCTTTGCGGCCGCCGACCATATGCGCCGCAGCGGCTTTCGCCCATTGGCAATCTCGCGCAACTACTATGACGACATCGAGGTGCGGTTCGGGCTCGAACCTGACTTCGTCGATCGACTAAGGGAAGAGAGCATCCTCTATGATCGCGATGAGGAAGGCGAGTATTTCCAGATCTACGGCCCGACCTATGGAGAAGGCTTCTTCTTCGAAATTGTCGAGCGGCGCGCCGGCTATCGCGGCTACGGCGCAGCCAACGCGCCCTTCCGCATCGCCGCTCAGAAGCGCTCGCTTCGACCCGCCGGAATGCCGGCTCTTTAGGGTTGGCGAGGGGTTCACTACCCCGGGTGCTACGCCGTCCTCTTTGCTTCCGCAGCCATCGCCGTCCCGGCCGCCTCGCGCAGCGTCTGCATCAGGATCGAGAGCGGCAGCGACGGGATAGCGTCGGTCCGCATGGTAAGCCCGACGGGTCCCCTCGTCTCGCTCGTGTCGACCGGCAGCGCCGCCAACACACCATCCGCGATATCCGTGGCGACGACGCCCGCCGATATGATCCAGATGGCGTCGCTGGAGCGCACGAACGCCCGGCCGAAGGAGTCGGAAACGGTCTCGATCTGGTTCGCAAGGCCGGCGATGCCGTTGGCGATCAGGAAATGCTCGACGAAGGGGCGGATGATCGAGGCGCGGGTAGGCATCAGCACCGGATAGTCGCTCAGATGCGCGAACACAGATTGTTTGCCGGAGATGAGCGGATGTCCGGCGCGCACCGCGAAGACCACCTGTTCCGAGTAGAGATGCTCGAACGAGAAGCCGGTCATCTTGTCCGGAGCGGCGAGCCTGCCGACGACGAGGTCGAGATCGCCGACGCGCAATTGTTCGAGAAGCACTGCGTTTTCACCGGTGACGATCTTGATGCGTGCGCCGGTCTTCTCTTTCAGGAAGAGTGCGATGGCGCGCGGCATGATGCGGGTCGAAACGGTCGGAAGCGCACCGACGCGGATCGGCGGGCCTTCGCCGGACCGCTCCTGCGAGACGGAATCCAGGCCTTGGCGCAACGCCGTCAGCGCGGCGCCTGCATGGCGCAGAAAGACCTCGCCGTAGCGCGTGATCTTGATGCCGCGCCCCTCGCGCTCGAAAACTGCGACGCCCAGAACCTCTTCGAGTTCCCGGATCGTCTTGGTGACCGCCGGCTGCGTGACATGCAGGAGTTCGGCCGCCTTCACCACGCTCTTCTGGCGCGCGACCTCGACAAATGTCTGCAGATGGCGAAACTTAACGCGAGCGTCGATCACGGATCGCATAACCCTCTGGTTAAGGGAAAGCCACGAAATATCATTTTACCTAACCAGATGAAACATCCAATTTGACGACGGAGGAGAGCTGCCGTGCAATTCACCCGCATCAACGACGTCACGTTTCACTATCGCGTGGTCGGCGCGGTCACGGAAAGGCCCGCGCTCGTCTTCATCAACTCGCTCGGCACGGATTTCCGCATCTGGCGCGATGTCGTCCTCCGACTGGCCGGCGATTTTGCCATCGTGCTCTATGACAAGCGTGGTCATGGGCTGTCCGATATCGGCCAGGTTCCCTATTCCATCGAGGACCATGCGACCGATCTCGCCGGGCTCCTCGATCGCCTCGCCGTGAAACAGGCGATTGTTTGCGGACTTTCGGTCGGCGGTCTCATCGCGCAATCGCTCTACGGCCGCCGCCCCGACCTCGTGCGGGCGCTCGTGCTTTCCGACACCGCCCACAAGATCGGCACCGCCGAGTTCTGGGACGCCCGCATCGCGGCGATCGAGGCGCATGGCATCGAGGCGGTCGCCGACGGCGTGCTCGAACGCTGGTTCACCCCGGCCTTCCGGCGACCCGAAAACCTCGCCTTCACCGGCTACCGCAACATGCTGGTCCGTCAACCGGTGCCGGGCTATGTCGGCACCTGCGCCGCCATTCGTGACGCCGATTTCACGGAAGCCGCGGGCACGATCGCGGTTCCGGTGCTCTGCGTCGTCGGCGACCAGGACGGTTCGACGCCGCCCGACCTGGTCCGCTCGACGGCCGATCTCATTGCGGGCGCGCGCTTCGAAGTGATCCGCGGAGCGGGACATATCCCCTGCGTCGAGCAGCCGGAAGCCTTGACGTCGGTGCTGAAACGCTTCTTCCGATCCGTGTTGTCTGGAGGCAAACCATGAGCGATGCCCTTGCGCCTTCCGGGCGCTACCGACAGGGAATGGCGACGCGACGCGCCGTTCTAGGCGACGATCACGTCGACCGGGCGGAGTCGGCATCGACCGATTTCGACCGTCCTTTCCAGGAGCTGATCACCGAGGCGGCATGGGGGCATGTCTGGTCGCGTCCCGGCTGGACGAAGCGGGAGCGGTCGATCGTCACCATCGCCCTGCTCGCCGCCCTTGGACAGGACGAGGAGGTGGCCATGCATGTCCGCGCCACGGCCAATACCGGGGCGACGCGCGAGGATATTTGCGAGGCACTGCTGCATGTTGCCATCTATGCAGGCGTTCCGGCGGCCAATCACGCGATCAAGATCGTCAAGCAGGTTTTCGCGGAAATGGATGCCGGCACGGCTGCTCGATAGGGGCGAGGGAGAAGGACGATGTCCGACAATCAAAATGGCAGACGGAAGGCCCAGCCCGAAACGGGCGCCTTTTTCGCCCGCGACCGCGCCTGGCACCCGCCGGCCTTCGCGCCCGGTTACAAGACCTCCGTGCTGCGTTCGCCGCAGAAGGCGCTGCTGTCGCTCGACGGGACCATATCCGAGATCACCGGCCCGGCCTTCGGCCATTCGATGCTTGGCGAGCTCGACAACGATCTGATCCATAACTTCGCCAGTCCCGGTGAAAGCGCGATCGGCGAACGCATCATCGTCCATGGCCGCGTCCTCGACGAACGCGGCCATCCGGTTCGGGGTGTGCTCGTCGAGTTCTGGCAGGCGAACGCCGGCGGACGCTACCGTCACAAGAAGGAAAGCTATCTCGCGCCGCTGGATCCGAATTTCGGCGGCTGCGGCAGAACGATCACCGACGAGGAAGGCCGTTACTGGTTCCGCACAGTCAGGCCCGGAGCCTATCCCTGGCCGAACGGCGTCAACGACTGGCGGCCCGCCCATATCCATTTCTCGGTCTTCGGCCACGGTTTCGCCCAGCGCCTGATCACGCAGATGTATTTCGAGGGCGATCCGATGATCTGGAAATGTCCGATCGTCGGCACGATCCCCGACCGCCGGGCGATCGAGCAACTGATCGCGGCTCTCGACTGGGGTAACACGGTGCCCATGGATGCGCGCGCCTACAGGTTCGACATCGTACTGCGTGGCCGCCGCTCGACCTTCTTCGAAAACAGGCCGGAAGGGAATTGAGGAGGCACCGATGGTTCAGGATCCAGGCACCCTCAAGGAAACGGCGTCGCAGACCGCCGGGCCCTATGTCCATATCGGCCTGACGCCGAATTTCTGCGGCATCGGCGGCGTATATGATGGCGACCTCGGCGCTTCGATGGTCAACGACAAGACGCTCGGGCAGCGCATCACCGTGACCGGTCGCGTCATCGACGGCGCCGGAATGCCGCTCAGGGACGCACTTCTCGAAATCTGGCAGGCGGACGCAGCCGGGCTCTACAATTCCCCGTCGGAGCTGCGCGGTACGGCGGACCCGAACTTTACCGGCTGGGGACGCTCACCGACGAGCGACGAGGACGGCGTCTTCACTTTCGAGACGGTGAAGCCGGGGCGCGTTCCATTCCACGACGGCCGGCTGATGGCCCCGCATGTCAGCTTCTGGATCGTCGCGCGCGGCATCAATATCGGCCTTCACACGCGCATGTATTTCCCAGACGAGGCGGCGGCGAATGCCGAAGATCCGTTGCTTGCCCGCATCGAGCACCGCCACCGGGCCAAGACGCTTGTCGCGGCGGGTCAGGCGCCTAATTATGTCTTCGACATTCATCTCCAGGGCGAGAAGGAAACGGTCTTCCTGGATATATGATCGTTCGGCAGCCCGCCCCCGCGTTGCCGCATGCGTGTGAGGCTCCCTTCGAATCGAAGGGCGCGAGAGCTGGAGATGCGGCATGACCTATTCGGCCTTCGATCACCCTTATCTTTCCGGCCTTCTGGGAGACGAAGCAGTGGCGGCGGAATTCTCCGTCGTCGCCGATGTTCGCGCCATGCTGGCCTTCGAGGCGGCGCTTGCGCGGGCCGAGGCGCGCCACGGCGTCATCCCCGAGGCGGCCGCCAATCGCATTGCCGAGGCATGCCGTGGCTTCTCTCCGGACGTCGGCGCCATGCGCCGGGCAACTGCCATCGACGGTGTCGTCGTTCCCGAGCTCGTGCGACAATTACGCCGGGCGGTCGGCGAAGAGGCGGCGGAACATGTCCATTTCGGAGCCAGCAGCCAGGACGTGGTCGATACCAGCCTCATGCTGAGGCTGAAGGCGATCGCGGAACTTTTCTCCGGCCGGATCGGCGACGTCGTGACGGCGCTCGAAGCTTGCGGGAGGCACTGGGGCGAGCGTACGCTGACCGCCCATACGCGGATGCAGCCGGCGATCCCGATTACAGTGGCCGACCGCCTGCGGAGCTGGATCGAGCCGCTGTTCGACCATCAGGACAGGCTGGATGCCACGGGAACGGACATTTTTACGGTGCAGTTCGGAGGAGCCGCCGGCACGCTCGAAAAGCTCAAGGGCAAGGCCGATATCGTCCGCGCGACGCTGGCGGAGGAACTCGCGCTGGTCGACTGCCCGCAATGGCACAGCCAGCGCCTGCCGATCGCTGATTTCGCCCACCTCCTGTCGCTCGTCACCGGCAGCCTCGGCAAGTTCGGTCAGGACGTGGCGCTGATGGCGCAGGCGGGAGACGAGATCGTGCTTGCTGGCGGCGGCGGCTCCTCGGCCATGCCGCACAAGCAGAACCCGGTCGCCGCGGAGGTGCTGGTGACGCTCGCCCGCTTCAACGCGACGCAGATTTCCGCCATCCACCAGTCGCTGGTGCACGAGCAGGAGCGGTCGGGCTCCGCCTGGACGCTCGAATGGCTGATCCTGCCGCAGATGGTCGGCGCTACGGCGGCCGCATTGAGGCTCGCCGCCGAGCTCGCCGGCAATGTCCGGCGGCTGGGGCGGGTGTGAGGTTGATCCCTCACGCCTCGACCAGCAAGGCGACAGGGAAGTCCCGCAGGATGTCCGCCACGGCAAGAAGAGGCCGAGGCTCGGTGATGCCGCCGGTCAGGAGATTGCACATGGGCTTGAACTGGCAGCCCTCGGGCAAGGCGAGGAAGGCGTTTCGCCACAGTTCCGGACGGATGGACAGGCGGCCGTCGACCGTCTGGCCGAAGACAAGCCGTGGGACGACTGTGAGCGCAAAGCCATTCCTGCTGCGACGCATGAAAGCGGCGGCGTGACGGGCGCCCGGACCTTCGACGCGCACCGCGCGATAGTCGCCTCTCGCAAGACAATCCGCGCCGCGCCCCCGGCGATAGTTCAGGCCTATCGAGATCAGCGTCTGCTTGCAGTCCTCGAAATCGCCGATCGGCGGCGCTTGCGGCAGCCGGGAAGGTGAAGGGCGCGGTGAAAAGCCGCGGCGGTTGTCAGGATCGACGAGGGAAAGGTCGACGCGTTCACTGCCCTGATAGATATCGGGAATGCCGGGCGCGGTTAGCTTCACCAGCGTTTGCGAGAGGCTGTTGATCAGGCCGGCATGGATGAACGGTGCGGCCGTTTTCTCGAAATCGCCGAGAAAGGACCGGTTCCGGCGATCCAGGAGATCGCCGAGAAAGGCCTTGATCGCTGCTTCATAGCGCTCGTTCGGATCGTCCCAGCTTGTCCTGAGCTTTGCCTCCCGCAGCGCCTTCACGGCAAAATCGACCATCCGCTCGTGCAGAAAGATCAGGTCGCCTTCGTCACCAAGGGGCGCGATGGGCCAGGCACCGAGCAGGCTCTGATAGAGGAATTGCTCGACCGAAGCGTCCGGTTCCTCGCCGGCCGGGAGTCGGCCCATGTTTTCCGCACTCATCCCGTGCCAGCGGTCCACCGCTGCGGCCCAGACGTCCGGTGCCTCGCCGATGACGTGCAGCCGGGCGCGCGCATCTTCACCCCGCTTGGTGTCGTGCGTGGAAGTAGCCGACAGGCCGTGCGGCATCCGGCTTGCGCGATCCTGCATCGTCGCATGAAAGCGGCCGACGCCGCCGGGCGTCCATAAGGGGGAGGCACCCACCTCGTTCGCCGCGAGGTAATCGCCTCTCCGATAGAAGAAGGTATCCTCGACCGCCTTGGCCATGACCGCGCCGCTCAACTGCTGAAAGCGCGTACGGAATTCAGACCGCAGCTTGCCGTCGGCCGAGTCGATCGGCAGCCTGAGTGCGGGAACGATCGCTGCGATCTCGGCGCCGACGGCGCTCGCGCGCGCCGCTGCCTTCGCTGCGGCTGCGTCGAGGATGTGGCTGTCGCGCGCTCCGGCCCCCCGGTCGCCGACATAGGTCCGATAGACGGGCAGTGCAGCCATCAGCTGGGAAATGGCCTCACCGGTCCGCTCGTTCTGATCCGGAGCCCCATCGCCTGTGAAGCGAGTGGCCAGTCCGGTCAGCCGCCGGACTTCCGTATTGAAATTGCGGCTCAGGACCTGGAGCTTGCATCCCGTGACCGCCTCTTCGGCCGCCGATCGCCTTTCCTCGCTCGAAAGCCACGAAGACGGAGTGTCGTCGGAAAGGAGATCCGCGAGGGCCGATATGAACTCGTAGCCCGTGGTTCCGTCGACCGGCCAGTCGGACGGCAGCGTTTCGTTCTCGCCGAGTATTTTCTCGACGATGATATAGGTGCCGTCGCCGGCCTC
The DNA here is from genome assembly GCF_036245905.1 of Sinorhizobium sp. KGO-5. NCBI lineage: Bacteria > Pseudomonadati > Pseudomonadota > Alphaproteobacteria > Hyphomicrobiales > Rhizobiaceae > Sinorhizobium > Sinorhizobium sp. KGO-5. Next base: position 718,085 of record NZ_BDIZ01000003.1, on the reverse strand, counting down.
CCGGCGGAGCCGGTCGAGATAGCCCTTGGGATCGGCCAGGCCGTCGATGTGGTCGATCCTGAGCCCATCGATCAGGGCTTCCCCGACGAGGGCGAGTGCAAGTCGGTGAGTATCCGTGAAGACCGCGTCATCTTCTACGCGCATGCCGATGAGGCCGGCGACCTCGAAAAACCGCCGGTAGCTGAGCTTGTCCCGGGCCGTCTGCCAGTTCATCAGCCGCCAGGATTGCCTCCGATGCAGCCGGTCGAGTGTGTCTGCGGAGAACCGGGCGAGACATTGGTCGAGCTCGGCAGCGAGCGATGGCGTCGCGACGACAGAGGCGATTTCCGCGTGGAATTGTGCGGCGGTTTTCCGTTCGGCCGTGCCGGCGACAGCCGCGAGCCTTTCGAGCATGGCATTGCCGTTGCGCGGTATCGCCGCATAGCTGGCGGGATTGAGCGGATAGAGAGCCTCGTAATAGCGGAGCGCCAGGCAGCGGTGCCCGTGGTCGTATGCAAGGCGCAGATTGCCGGCTGCGACCTCTTCCTCAAACGAGCGCCCGAGGAAGGGCAGCGTAAGCGGCTCCCGCCAGTCGACGTCGAAATAGTCGGCAAATTCGCTAAGGCCGCCCCATTCGATCGCGCTGTGCCAGCAGTCATTCTCGAGATGCGCGGCCATGTGGTTCGGGACGATGTCCAGAATGAGACCGAGTCCTTCGGCTTTCAGCGCATGAGCGAGCCGCACAAATCCGTCGTAGCCGCCCAGGGCCGGGTCGATCTCGTTGTAGTCGACGATGTCGTAGCCATGGGTTGACCCGCGGACCGCGGTGAAAACGGGCGAGGCGTAGAGGTGAGATATGCCGAGCCCGACGAGGTGCGGGATCAACTCCACGGCTTTTGCGAAGTCCATCCCGTTGCGGAATTGGAGACGGTAGGTTGCGTCGGGCAGATGCATGGCGGTCTTGCACTTGTCTGGCGGTAACACCGCGGCCGGTGCTTTGTTCCCCCAGGGAAGCCTCGAAAGCAAAGTCTTCTTGTTCGCGCATCGGGAATAGAACGGCGTTCCTTTAGTCTACTAAGATTATAGATTTTGATGAGTATCACAGGAGCACGGATCTCACGAGGAGCTAAAGCGATGCCGCAGACACGAGTGGTGGGTATTTCAGGCAATATCACGCGTCCGTCCAGGACACGCGCATTCGTGGACCATATCGTCCACCGGCTGGCGGTCGATGCAGGGGCGTCGGCGCAGACCTTCGATATCGAGGACTTCGGGGCGTCGCTGCCCCCTGCGAGAAGGCTCGACGAACTCGCACCGGAAGCGCGCTATGTCGTCGGCCAGATGCTTGCAGCCGACATTCTGGTGGTGGGGTCGCCGACCTTCAAGGGAAGCTATACCGGCCTCTTCAAGCACGTCTTCGACCTGCTTGATCCCTCCTCGCTTCGCGGCAAGCCCGTCATCCTCGCCGCCACCGGGGGCGGGGAACGCCACTCGCTGATGGTGGAGCATCAGTTGAGGCCACTGTTCGGCTTCTTCGAGGCATTGGCGATCCCGACCGCGATCTACGCTTCCGACAAGGACTTTGCCGACGGCTCTCTCGCCTCCGAGGCGATCCATGAACGCGTCGGCAGGGCGGTCGGCGAGGCAACGCAGGCGCTCGCGCGCACCGCCAGGGCAAGCCTGGCGGCTTAACCGCAATTTCAACCCAACCCGGTTTGCGTCGGCAATCGAGGCGAGTGACGCCGGCCGGCGAAGCAAATCCAACGGAGGCAGCGATGACCAGACAGATCAAGCTTGGAGCCTTTCTTCCCGGCGGCGGCCAGCATATTGCCGCCTGGAGGCATCCGGGCGCTCCGGCAGATGGTGCCACCAATTTCGAATTCCACAGAAGGCTCGCCGAGACCGCGGAGCGCGGCCTGTTCGACGCCTATTTTCTCGCCGACAACCTCTCCGTCGGGCTTGGCGGCCGCGAAGGCGGCAATGCGAAGATCGCCGGTTTCGAGCCTGTCACTCTCTTTGCAGCACTCGCGCCGCTGACGACCCATCTGGGCTTCATCGCCACGGCATCGACGACCTATGAGGAGCCCTACACGCTCGCCCGCAAGTTCGCCTCGCTGGACCTTCTGTCCAACGGGCGGGCAGGCTGGAACGTGGTCACCTCCGCCGGGGACGAGACGGCGCGCAACTTCAACAGAGAAACGCAGCCGAGCCACGCCGACCGATACGAGCGCGCACACGAGCACGTCGAGACCGTCAAGGCTCTATGGGACAGCTGGGAAGATGATGCCTTCATCCGCGACAAGGCGACCGGCCGCTTCTTCGATGCCGGCCGGGTTCACGACATCGACCACAAGGGCAAGCATTTCAGCGTCAAAGGACCGCTGAACGCGCCGCGTCCCGTCCAAGGACATCCGGTCGTGGTGCAGGCAGGGCAATCCGAGGACGGACGCAGGCTTGCGGCGGCCAGTGCCGAGGTGATCTTCACCGCCCATCAGAACCTCGCTTCGGCGCAGGAGTTCTACCGCGACATCAAGGCACGCGTGAAGCACGCCGGGCGCAACCCCGACCATGTGCTGATCATGCCGGGGGTGGCTCCTTTTGTCGGCCGGACCGAAGAGGAGGCGCGCTCCAAATATGAAGAGCTGAATGCGTTGATCGTGCCGGAGGACGGCGTGGCGCTGTTGAATGGCCTGACAGGCGGCACGCTCGACCTGACGGGATATCCGCTCGATGGGCCCTTGCCCGTCAGCAATGAGACAGAAGGAATGAAAAGCCGGCAGGCGCTGATCCGAAAGATCGCGGACGAGCATGGCTTCACCATCCGCCAGCTCTATCAGTGGATCGCGACCGCACGCGGTCACTGCACCGTCGTCGGCAGCGCCGAGCAGGTCGCCGATCAGCTCGAGGAGTGGTTCCTGAGCGAAGCCGCCGACGGTTTCAACATCCTGCCGCCATGGCTTCCGGGCGCGCTCGACGATTTCGTCGATCTGGTCGTCCCCATACTGCAGAGACGCGGCCTGTTCCGCACCGCCTACGAGGGGCGGACGCTGCGGGAAAATCTCGGACTTCCCCGTCCGGCGAACCCGTGGACTTTGGCGCGCGCGACCGTTCAGGCGGCCGAGTAAGAGGGGAGACACGAAAATGAGCTTGCAGGAACTCGACAGGTCGATCCTCCACGAAGGCGGCAGCGTCAGCGCAAAAGCGGACGAGTATCTCCGCCGGTCAGGCGCCGCCGCCGGCAGCTGGCTGTCGCGCTACGGACTGCTCATCGCCTTTCTTGCGCTCTGGCAGGCGGCCAGCACCGCCGGCTGGATCAATCCGGCCGTGTTTCCGTCCGTCGGTGCCATCCTTTCCGCCCTGTGGACGGGAATTTCCGGCGGAGCCTTGCTCGACGACATCGCGATCAGTCTTCAGCGCTCCGGAACCGCCTTCGTCGGGGCGGTGGTCCTAGCCATACCGCTCGGTCTCTTGATGGGGCAGGTGCGTCCGATCGAGAACGCGCTCGATCCCGTCCTCCAGCTTTTCCGCCAGACGTCCGCGCTCGCTCTCTATCCAGTTTTCATTCTGCTTCTCGGACTCGGCGAGGCGTCGAAAGTCTTCGTCATCTTCTGGGCGACGCTCTTCCCGTTGCTTCTGAATACCATCAACGGGGTCAAGGAAGTGGATTCGAAGCTGATCGAGATGGCGCGCGTCTATGGCGCGTCGCGTCTCACTGTGTTCCGTCGCGTGGTTCTTCCGGGCGCCGTTCCTTCGATCTTCGTCGGCCTGCGCCTGAGTGCGACGACTGCCCTGCTGCTGCTCATCGCATCCGAGATGATCGGGGCCAATAAGGGCATCGGGTTCCAGGTCATGAACGCCCAGTACAATTTCCAGATTCCCCTGATGTTCGCGGCGATCTTCATTCTCGCCGGGCTGGGGCTCGTCTCCAACTACGCGCTGGTCTTTGCGCAGCGCCGCCTCTGCCGCTGGAGCGACGCCTCGAACTAGAGCAATTCCAGAAAAAGTGCGCAGCGGCCTTCCGCCCGGAATTGCGGCAAAACGGCCTCGACATTCGAAACTTCCAGATCATGGAAAAGGTGACATATGACGATTTCCATTCGCGCCCTCGCATTCGGCAGCCTGTTGTCGATCGGGCTTTCCAGCCTTGCAGCAGCAGAAGCTCCGGAACCGGTGACGCTGCGGTTCCTCGCGAGCCAGGGCAGCCTGTCGCCGCACGAACTCGCCTATGAGCTCGGCTATTTCGACAGCCTCGGCATCAGGCTTGAGAATGTCGGTTATGCGGGAGGCGGGCCCGCATCCCTGTTCGCGCTTGCCTCCGGCAGCGTCGACATCGGCTCGGCGGCGACCGCAGCCGTCATCAACTCGATCGCCGGCGGAAACGATTTCGTCGCGGCCTTTCCGACCAACGGCATCAACGAGCAGGTCAAGAGCATATTCTACGTGCTCGAAGACAGCCCGATCAGGTCCATCGAGGATATCGCAGGTAAGACGATTGCGGTGAATACGCTCGGGGCGCATCTCGACTATGCGGTACGCGAGGCGCTGCACAGCAAGGGTTTGCCCGAAAACGCAGCAAACCTCGTCGTCGTACCCGGGCCGCAGCTCGAACAGACGCTCCGGTCGAACCAGGTCGACATCGCCGCCGTGGGATACTGGCAGGCGACCTTCAACGGCCAGATCTTGGATCACGGCGGGGTGCGCGCGGTCTTCGACGACACGGATGTGCTCGGCGAAATTGCCGGCGGTTTTGCGGTTCTCAGGCGGGATTTCGTGGAAAAGAATCCGGAGGCCGCCAAAAACTTCGTTGAACAATCCGCGCGCGCCGCCGACTGGTCACGCGAGCATCCGGAAGAAGCGCGCGCCGTGCTCGCCCGTATTCTGACCGAGCGCGGCGAAAACGGCGATCTCGCGAGGCATTGGACGGGATTCGGTCTACGAAAGGGCGCGCAAGCGACCGAGCGCGATCTGGATTTCTGGATCGGCGTTCTCGAACGCGAGGGCAGCCTGCCGCAGGGCAAATACAAGGCTTCCGATCTTCTGTTCCGGCCGGACGCGACGTCCGCCGCGGCGAATTGAGGGGGTGAAAATGGCTGAAGTCAGAAGCCTGCGCAAAGGGGAGGTGGCGTTGCGCGATCTCTCGAAATCCTTCCGGATCAACGGGCGGCGGCTCAGCGTCCTCAGGAACCTCAATCTGGACATCCGGTCCGGGGAATGCCTTGCGATCGTCGGGGCGAGCGGATCTGGCAAGACGACATTGCTGCGGGTTCTCGCGGGTCTCGAGACGGCCGATGCGGGCCGGGTATTGATCGACGGCCGGCCGGTTGCCGGTGTCGGCAAGGAGCGCGCGGTCATATTCCAGGAGCCGCGGCTGCTTCCCTGGCTGACGGTTCTCGGCAATGTGGCCTTTGGCCTGAAGGTGCGAGGCGAGGATTCCGGACGCGCCGAGGAGCTTGCACGTCACTACATTTCGCTTGTCGGCCTTGCGGATTTCCAGGATGCCTATCCGAAGCAGCTTTCCGGTGGAATGGCGCAGCGGGTCGGGCTTGCGCGAGCGCTGACGGTAAAGCCCGAAATCCTGCTGCTGGACGAGCCGCTGGGCGCCCTCGATGCGATGACGAAACTGACGATGCAGCAGGAGCTCGAGCGCATCTGGCGGGAGGAGAACGTGACGATGGTTCTGGTCACGCATGATCTCGAGGAGGCCATCTATCTGGCGGATCGTGTCCTGGTACTGCCGAAGCAACAGGACGGAGCGCCGAGAGTGATCGACATCGACTTGCCCCGGCCGCGCGATCGCAGCGGCGCACGCTTCGTGCGCTACAGGCAGGAACTGCTTCGGGAATTCGGGCTGCACTGACGCACGCGCGCTTCCTCCATAACCCGTGGACAAAACAATAACCGGGGGATTATGGATTTCCGCCCATATTTCATTTTTGCATCACCGTTTGACATGGCAGACTGCCCGCTGTCGATTGCGATTGATGTAAAAGGAAGCGATGCCGGCCGGGAGTAGCGGCGTCGCGGGGGAGGAAATATGACAAGGCTCATTCTGGCCGCGCTCGCGGCTCTGGCAACGAGCGTCGCGGCGCAGGCGGATACGATCAAGGTCGGCGTCGTCGGACCGTTTTCCGGTCCCTTTGCGCTGCAGGGCAAGAACTTCAAGGCAGGCATCGACGCCTATATGGCGGTGAACGGCGCCAAGGTCGGCGACGACGATATCGAAATCCTATACCGCGACGTGCCGCAGGCGGACCCGGCCCAGTCCAAGGCGCTGGCGCAGGAGCTGGTCGTAAAGGAAGGCGTGCAATATCTCGCCGGCTTCTATTTCACGCCCGACGCGATGGCCGTCACGCCGCTGCTCGAGCAGGCGAACGTGCCGCTGGTGATCATGAATGCCGCCACGTCGGCGATCGTCACCAAGAGCCCGCTCGTGGTGCGCACCTCCTTCACGCTCTGGCAGACATCCACGCCGATCGCCAAGGTGGCGAAGGATGCCGGCGTCTCGAAGATCATCTCCGTGGTCAGCGATTACGGTCCGGGTGTCGATGCGGAGAACGCATTCAAGGCCGGCTTCGAGGCGGTGGGCGGCGAGATCGTGGAGGCGATCCGCATGCCGCTGTCGACCAACGATTTCTCGCCGATCATGCAGCGCATCAAGGATTCCGGTGCCGAAGGCGTCTTCGCCTTCCTGCCGTCCGGCCCGACGACGCTCGGCTTCGTCAAGGCGTTCAACGAAAACGGCCTCAAGGATGGCGGCATCAAGTTCTTCGCACCGGGCGACCTCACCCAGGAGTCCGACCTGCCGGCGCTGGGCGACGCCGCGCTCGGCCTGCAGACGACCTTTCACTATGCCGTTTCGCATGACTCGCCGGAAAACAAGGCCTTCGTCGAGGCGGCCGCCAAGGCGATCGGCAGTCCGGCCGAGCTCTCCTTCCCCGCGGTCGGGGCCTATGACGGCTTGCATATCATCTACAAGATGATAGAGGCGACGGGGGGCGAGCAGGATGCCCAGAAGGCGGTCGATGCCGTGAAGGGGCTCTCCTGGACAAGCCCCCGCGGGCCGGTGTCGATCGATCCCGAATCGCGCCATATCACTCAGAACATCTATCTGCGCGAGGTCGCCAAGGCCGATGACGGCACCTATTACAACAAGGAGATCCAGACCTTCGAGAAACAGGGCGATCCGGGTCTTGCCGCGGTGAAATGATCGGCGGCCATCATCTCGACCGGTTCATCGGAGCCGCCATATGCAACGGCTGCATTGCTGGTTTGGCGGAAGCCTTCCGGAATGAGGACCGAGGGTGAAGCCGTGCCACACCGTTAGGATGCGCTCATGCAAACCATCTCCAGCATAGCCGTCGATGCGCTCGCCTATGGCATGGTGCTGTTCGTGATCTCGATCGGCCTTTCGGTCACGCTCGGCCTCATGCGCGTCGTCAATCTTGCCCACGGCGCCTTTGCGATGATCGGCGGCTATATCGCATCCTATGCGGCGCGTGATCTCGGGCTCGGCTACGGAGTCGCGGTGCTGATCGCGGTCTTCGGCACGATCGTCATCGCCATCCCGATCGAGCGCCTGCTCTACCGCCGCATCTACGGTCAGCCGGAGCTGACTCAGGTGCTGATGACGATCGGTATCACCTTCTGCATTATCGGCATTGCCAACTACGTCTTCGGCCCGACTCTCAAGACGATCCCGCTGCCGCCGAGCCTCGAGGGCTCCGCCGATCTCGGCTTCCGCTCGATCGCCGTGCACCGGATCTTCGCGATCGTCTGCGGCCTCACCGTTGCCGGAGCCCTCTGGTTTGCCATCGAGAAAACCGCTTTCGGGGTCAAGCTCCGCGCCGCCGTCGACGATGCGGCGATGGCGGCGGCACTCGGAGTGCGCACGGAGGTCGTCTATGCCGTGAGTTTCGCCGTGGCTGTGGGGCTTGCCGCGTTCGGCGGCGTCGTCGGCGCGGAACTGCTGCCGGTCGAGCCCTATTATGCGCTCAGATACATGGTCACCTTCCTGGTGGTCGTTTCCGTCGGCGGTGCGGGGTCGATCCCGGGTGCACTTGCCGCCTGCCTCCTGCTTGGCGGCATCGATACGACGGGGCGGTATCTGATGCCGGAATTCGGAGAGTTCTTCTTCTATCTCGCCGTCATCGCCATCGTCTGCGTGTTTCCGCGCGGCCTTGCCGGGAGGATGAAGTAGGTGACCATGGCAACGATGAACGAAGCAGCCACGGCACTTTCTGCGGGCAGGCGGGGGCTCGGCCGCGATCTTGCCGGCCTCGCCGTGATCCTCGTGCTGGCCGCCATCGGCTACCTCCTCTTTCCGAACAATCTCGCGCTGCTCACCCGCATCATAGCGATCGCGCTGCTGGTCCTCTCGCTCGATCTCGTCACCGGCTATTGCGGCGTCGCGACCCTCGGACATGCCGCGCTGTTCGGCAGCGGCGCCTATGCCGCCGGGATCGCGGCCGTGCATTTCGGCATTACCGATCCGCTCCTCATGCTCGCCGCCGGTATTCTCGGCAGTGCGGTGGCGGGGCTCGCCTGCGGGGTCGTGATCCTTCGGGCGCACGGTCTCCCGCAGCTCGTGCTCTCGATAGCGCTCATCCATCTCTTCCATGAATTCGCCAACAAGGCCTCGTCCTGGACGGGGGGAAGCGACGGACTGGCCGGCATCGCGCCCGATCCGCTCATCGGTCTCTTCGCCTTCGACCTCTGGGGCCGCACGGCCTATGTCTTCGGCGTCGTGCTGCTCGCAATCGTCTTCGTGCTCCTGCGCCTCGTCGTGCGCTCGCCCTTCGGCATGCTCTGCCGCGGCATCAAGGAGGACCCGATCCGCATTCGGGCGATGGGCGCGTCGCCGACGATCGCCCTCCTCAAGATGTATGTGATTTCCGGCGCGGTCGCCGGCGTCGGCGGGGCGCTCAACGCCGTCTCGACGCAGGTCGTCGGTCTCGACAGCCTCTCCTTCACGCTCTCGGCCGAAAGTCTGGTCATGCTCGTGCTCGGCGGTACCGGCTCGCTCTTCGGGGCGCTTACCGGCACGATCGTCTTCATGTTCTTCGAAGATCTCGTCTCGGCGGCCAACCCCTTCCATTGGCTGACCATGGTCGGGGCCCTGTTGATCGCGGTCGTGCTCTTTGCGCCGAAAGGGCTTTACGGCACGGTTGCAGAAATCCTCGCGCGGCGACGGGGGGCGGGCCGATGAGCGCCATATTCGAAGCCAGAAATCTCAAGCGCTCCTTCGGCGGTCTCGCCGTCACCAACGATGTCAGCCTTTCCATGGCACGGGGCGACCGCGTCGCCCTGATCGGCCCCAACGGTGCCGGCAAGACGACCTTCGTCAATCTCGTCACCGGTAATCTGAAGCCGGATGCCGGAGAGGTGCGGATCGGCGGCGAAACCGTCACCCATATCGACGCGATCGGCCGCGTCCGCCGCGGCCTCGTGCGTTCGTTCCAGGTGACGCGCCTTTTCCAAGACATGACGCCCGCCGAGCACGTGGCGCTCGCGATCCTGCAGCGCGACGGCCGGGCGGGCCGCATGTTCGGCAATTTCCTGGCGATGCCCGGGGTGATGGCAGAGGCCGGTAGCCTGCTTGGCAAGCTTGGCCTGCGCGATCTGGCGCACCGGCCGGTGCGCCAGATCGCCTACGGCCAACAGCGGCTGCTGGAGATCGCGGTGGCGCTGGCGCTCAAACCTAAGGTGCTGCTGCTCGACGAGCCGGCAGCCGGCGTGCCGCAGAGCGACACGGGCCGCATCGAGCAGGCGCTCGCCGAACTTCCCGATGACCTTGCCGTCCTGATGATCGAGCACGACATGGATCTCGTCTTCCGCTTCGCCAAGCGCGTGATCGTGCTTGCTGCCGGCATGGTCATCTTCGACGGCTCTCCAGCCGACGTCACCAAAGATCCGCGTGTGCGCGAAGCCTATCTCGGGAGCTATGCTGATGCCGGCAGCGCCGCTTGAGGTCGACAATCTCTCCGCCGGCTATGGGCCGACGCGGGTGCTGGAGGGGATTTCCTTTTCGGTGCCTGCCGGCGCGCGGCTTGCGGTTCTCGGCCGCAACGGCATGGGAAAGACGACGCTGCTCGCTACGCTCGCCGGCCAGACGCGCCGATACGACGGACGCATCCGTATCGGCGAGGCCGACGTCACCACGCTGCCGAGCGCATCACGCGCGCTGAAAGGCCTCGGCTTCGTGCCGCAGGCGCGCTGCGTCTTTCCGTCGCTGACGGTTGAGGAAAATCTCTTCATCGGTCTCAAGGGCCGGCCGAAGACGGCGCTGAGCGAGGCCTATGAGATGTTCCCGCGCCTCTACGAGCGGCGCCGAAACTTCGGCTTGCAGCTTTCCGGCGGCGAGCAGCAGATGTTGTCAACCGCCCGCTCGATCCTCGGCCGGCCCTCGGTCCTGCTGCTCGACGAGCCGCTCGAAGGACTGGCGCCGGTCATCTGCGAGGAACTGATGAAGGCTTTCGCCGAGCTCGCGAAGACCGGCGACATGACCATCCTGCTGGTGGAGCAGCGCATCCAGAGCGCCCTCGATTTCGCCGACCGGGTGATCATCGTGGAGCGCGGCAGGCTCGCCTGGAGCGGAACGCCGGAGGCGCTGGCGAAGGAGCAGGCCACGGTCGAGCGGCTGCTGGGGGTCGGTGGCTTGCATTGAGCGCCAAGCCCGTGATTTGCCCCTTATCCGCTATTTCAGCAGCCGTTCCCGCTCGCGCTCGTAATAGCGCGCGAGCGACGGCAGCGCCGCCTTGAGTTCATCGAACAAACCGTCATCGGCAGCGATCTCGCCGCTGTATTTCCCGGCGAGATAGGCGCGGTGGCGTGCGAGCGTCGGTTCCGAAGCCCCGTCGACCAAGGTGAAGACGGGGGAGACCGTGCTGCGTCCCTTGACGGTGATGCGGTCGAGCTCGGCAACCGCAAATTTCCGGGCGGCGAGTGTTGCAGTACGTTCGCCGAGGAGCAGCGGCACACCGTAGTCCTTGGAGGCACCTTCGAGGCGGGAGGCGAGATTGACCGCATCGCCCAACGCCGAATAATCGAAGCGGCGGGCCGAGCCCATATTGCCGACGACGCATTCGCCCGTGTTGATGCCGATGCCGATCCTCAGCGCCTTCGGCGGACGCCCCGCCGCTTTCGCCTCGGCTTCCAGCTCTGCGTTGAGACCGCGGAGGGCGGCAAGCATGTCGCGCGCCGCCTGAACGGCATGGACGGCATGGTCCGGATCGTCGAGGGGAGCGTTCCAGAAGGCCATCAGGCAGTCGCCGATATATTTGTCGATCGTGCCGCGTCGGTTGAGCACCGCCTCCGAAAGAGGGGTCAGGAGCCGGTTGACGAGCGTCGTCAGTCCCTCGGGATCGTCCTTCATGTCCTCCGATATGGTGGTGAAGCCGCGAACGTCGCAGAAGAGCACCGTGAGCGTCCGTCTTTCGCCGCCGAGCTTCAGCTGGGATGGGTCGCTTGCCAGCCGCTCGACGAGGGCCGGCGAGAGATACTGCGCGAAGGCACGCGTGATTTCCCGCCGCCGCCGCCGTTCGTCCGCGTAGTCGAGGCCCGCCTGCCCCACCGCCACGGCGAGAAAGGCAAGTGCCGGGGCGAGGGGCGAGACGAACGCATGGCCGAGGCGCATCAGGCCGTAGCTTGCAAGAAAGATCAGAGTAAGGGCGAGGGCGCCGTAACCGAGCGTCTTCCAGCTGGTCGACCTGAGAACGGCAAGGGCTGCGGCCAGGCTGGCGAGGATGATCGCCGCGATGGCAATGCCCGCGCCCGCCTGCCTGACGAACAGCCGGTGCACGAGATTGTCGTAAATGGTCGCCTGGATTTCGGCACCGGCGACGCGGCCGCGGGAGAAGACCGTGTCGGAGGTGGGGAAGGCATCGACGCCACCGCCCGCGATGGTGGGCGCGTTCTGCAGGCTCAGGCCCACGATGACGACCCTGTCGCGGAAGGTGCCCTCCGGCAGGAAATTCTCGGGGTCGAGCGCCTGATAATAGGAAACGGTCGGATAGGTCCGGGCCGGGCCGAAGGTCTGCATCAGCGCCCTTCTCGGCGGCACCGCCAGCTCGGCGCCGGCGACGGTCGCGAGCGTTGCGGCGAAACCGTCCGGATAGGCGGGGATCTGCCGGAGCGCTCCGTCGCCGCTGAGGCCGACCGAGGCGATGCCGACCTTCGCGCCCCGTGCCAGAAAGGCGGGAAGGGGCTCGGTCCTGACGAACTGCTCTGCCTGCGGTGTCCGGATCAGCGTCTCGTCGCCGGCAAGCACCACATCGGGCCCGAGAACTTCGGCGAGCGCCTGATCGTTCTCCGGCGCGGCGGCCGGTTCGGCGAAGATCACGTCGAGGCCGATCGCCCGGGCGCCGGCGGCCCTCAGGGCTTCGATCAGGCGGGCGTGCAGCGCGCGCGGCCAGGGCCATTGACTGCCGATCTCCGCCATCGAGGGTTCGTCGATAGCGACGATGACCGGGCCGTCTTCCGGTAGCGATGGCCGGCCGACGATCGAAAGATAGTCATAGGCGCGCAGGTCCACCAGCGACCACGTACCGGTCAGCGAGACAGCCGAGACGAGGGCGGCCACGAAAGCCGTCAGGGCGGCAAGCTTTACCCGCCGGGAGGAAAGGCGAAGCTCGCGCGAGTCGTTCATCAGAACCGCACTTTGACGGTGCCCTTGACCGTGGGACCCCAGCCGGGCAGCCCGTCGCGCACCTCGAACTCCTCGTCCAGAAGGTTGAAGCCGGCGAGCTCGACTTCGAACCGCTTGTCGAAGGGCTCCCATTGGAGAGCGGCGTCGAGCGTCCAGAAGTCGTCGAGTGTCGTGGTGCCGTCGGTACGCTCGCCTATATAGTTGGCGGCGACGGTCGTTTTGACATTGGCTGTGCTGACGAAGGTGAGTGCCACCTGGCCTGAATATTCAGGCAGAAAGGGTAGATCGCCGCCGGCGCCGGTCGAGAGGTCCTCGCTTTCGATCCGGGCCACCGTCGCCGACAGGCCGAATCCATGTCCGAGCGCCATGTTGGCGGTTACTGCCACGCGGTCGAGACGGCCCTTGTCGAAGTGGAAATCAGTCAGTGGGAGGAAGGGGCTGGTAACTGGGGTGGCAATCGAACCGTCGCGGATTTCCTGGTGCTGGTAGTCGACAGCGGTGAAGAGCCAGTCGCTCCATTCGGCATCCCAGCGCAAGGCCAGCGTGTCGGCATAGCCTTCCGTGCCGATAAGGAACTGGTTGGGCTGCAGCCCGACGATGCCGACCGGCGCAAGCGTAGCAGAGCCGAAATTATACCCTTCGCGCTGAATGGCGGCGCGCAACCAATGGCCCTCCGATGGTGCCCAGGCGACCCCGAGCTTCGGTTCGAGCCGGATGTCGTCGTCGTTAACGTCCTCTATGTAACGGGCAAACAGCGCGCCTTCTATCTTGAGGTCGGGGGTAATTTCGTACAGGCCGTCGATATACGCCTTAGCCACGGCGTGCGTGTCAGAATCATATTCATAGTCGTCCACAACTTCTGACGGGGGCGGTAGGACCAAACTGAAATGGGTACGGGTGTCTGCTCGAATCTTCCCGCCCTCGACGCCATAGCGCCACGTCAGGTCGCCATCTCCATACAGATGGTTAAGGGCCGCGATGTAAGTCCGCTCTCTTGCGTCCAGATCGAGATTCGTTTCAGTGCCCGCCCCATCCAGAATGCGCAGGCTGTCCCCAGAGCGAAGTTCTTTGAAGAAGAGTGCGGCGTTTCCGACGTTGCGGTATCCGAATGTATGGCTCCATGCGAGCCCGGAAATGAGGCCGGAAGACTCGTCCCCTATCTCAAGGTCAGGCGGAACGGGCAGAAATTGCTGGGTCTCCTCGATATCGGAATAGTTCGCGAAGGCTACAATGCGGTCATCGGGCGTCGGACTGGCCGTAACGTAGCCGTTGCCTCCGATTATCCGCAGGTCACGTTCCAGGCGCGCGCCTCCGGATTCGACCGTATCCCGCGGCTCCTCCCACTGGAACGTACCGTAGACGCTGATGGGGAACGGTGAGACCGTAAATCCCCGAACCGCAGCTTCCCCGACCCATCCGGTATGGTCCTCATTGGCGATGAACCCGCCGCCGAGCTCCGTCTCGAAAAAGGGCGAACGCAGCAGATTGACCGTTCGCTCGCGGCTGGCGAGCATATGCGGCTCGATCAGAAGCCCTTGGATGAGAGCGGAAAAGCTTATGGTATTGACCGTGTTCGCGACGGCGTTGGCGGTGAAATCGTAAGCGTTGAAGAAGGGATTGACGCTGCCGCGCACCGCCTGGTCGACATAGCTGGCGCCGGTGAAGGGATCGAAGACGGCGTCGCCGTAATATTGACCCCAGGCATCCAACCCCTGCAGCCGGAAGGCGTCGTTGAGCGTCGAACCTTGCTCTTGGTTGGCGCCGAGTGCCGCCGTGTCGCCGCCCTTGGCGCGGGTGCGGCGCAGGGCTTCCTGAGCATTGCGAATGGCCGCGTCCGCATCATAGGCATCGATCGCGATCGCGGTTCTGACCGTCGCCACGACGGGATCGTTCGGGTCGAGCCGGTCGGCATTGTCGAGCGCCTGAGCTGCCGGAACGCGGTCGCCCTTCTCGTAATGCGCGGCTGCGAGCAGCAGCTGTGCGTTCGAATAGGCCGGGTTGGCCGTCGAGCCGGCGAGCAGGTCTTCCACCGCCTTGTCGGCCTCGCCGTTCTGCATGTGGTAGCGGCCGCGCGCCACGAGCGCCACGTCGAAGGAGGGATCGACGGAAAGCGCGGCGTCGATCTCGCGCTTCGCCTCGGCCATCCGCATCTCGTCCATGTATTGTATTGCAAGGTTTGCGTGCGAGACGGGATCGAGCGGATCGAGCGCGATCGCCTGGTTGAAGGCGGCCTCCGCTGCACGGTTGTCGCCGCGCGCGCCCTGGACCAGCCCGAGGGCGTTCCAGATCGACGAGGAGCCTGGGGCAGTCTCGAGCGCCCTGTTCAGGTCGGCAAGGGCGGCATCGAGATCGTTCTCGATGTAAGAGCGGTAATGTGCGCGCGCCTCGAGCGCCGTCGGGTCTTCAGGGTCGATCGCAAGCGCCCGCTCGACGCCGTCGCGAAGCTCGTCGCGATCGTCCAGCAGCAGGGCGAGCTGCGCGCGTGCCGCAGGCAGGGTCGGGTCGTCGGGATATTGCTGCTCGGCCCTCTTGATCACTGCGATCGCCGCCGGAATGTCTTCGCGGAAGCCGGCGGTCCAGGCCCTGACCATGCCCGCATAGCGGCCGCTGGCATTGCGCGGCGGCTCCTCGACGCGTTCGGGGTTCGCGAGCCCGCGCGAGAAATAGCCGCCATAGGCCGCGATCGTGCGGCGGCTCGGGTCGAGGCCGCGTTCGGCCCTGGCGAACAAGCGCGCCGCCTCTTCATACCGGTTGGACGAGCCGGCGATCAATGCGCGCACGAGATCGGCACGCGCTGCCTGGGATCGGCTCAGGCCCCGTCCCGCCGCTTCCGCGAGCGCGGCCTGAGCCTTGTGGCGGCCATCGAGCGAAAGATAAATTTCCGCAAGCGTCAGCCACTCCTCGGTCGTGCGCGAGCCTGCGGGTTTCGCTTCGACGCGCGCGCGCTCCCGACGCATTTCGGGAACGCTGAAGGGCGTGGCCGGCATCCAGACGAAGGCGTTGCGGAGCGACAGATGAAAGAGCATCTGCTCGCGGTCCTTCGGGGTGACGATCACGATCTTCGTCGGTGCGCTGCCGATCGCCGCAACGGCGCCTTCGCCCTGCTTCACAGTCACGCTGCCATACGCATTGCTGAGTTCGACGACACCTTCGAGGACGACGAGCGAGGTCTTGCCGTCGGGGCCGACCGTCAGCGTCCAATCGGTGCCGCGAATGGCGGCGGCCGCGGCCGGCGTGTCGATGACCAGGCCCTCGCCGCCGCGCTCGGCCCGGGCCCAGATCGTCCCTGATTCCAGCCCGAATTTCGTGTCGCCCGCGCCGATTTCCTTAACGCGCAGCGCGGTATTGCGCCCCAGTCTTATCTGCGTGTGATCTCTGAAGAGGACCGCGAGCGCGCCGGTGGCATTGGTGCGCAGCACATCGCCGGGAATGAGATCCTGAGCGAGGTCGACGACCCGCCAGTTGGAAACGTCGACGAAGCGCACCTCCTCGCCGGACTTGCGGGCGATGACGGAGCCGGCGGCCGGCGAGGGGCGCGGAACGGGCTCGGCTTGCGCAGACAAGGGCGCAAAAAACGTCGCCGCGGCAAGCAATGCTCCCGTTCTTCTTCCCCGCATTCTCGTGTCACCCCTCGTTATACTGAATCCAGTGAATTTAGAGGGGAGAAATGTCAAGAGCCCAGTTTTGGGCGGATGTTTTTACTCGTCGAGTGTAATAAAGAGGAGACGAATAAAGGGGAGTGGCGAATGGAAGCCGGGGGTAATCTGTACAAATTCGATCTGCCAAGTGAAGGAGCCGGGCCGGAAGTGGCACTCGGCGCCTATTACGATCACATCAGGAAGGTCAACGATGTCTTCGCCGATCAGATAAAGACGTCGGACCAGAAGGCGGCCTATATCTTCACGTTCATGTTCGCCTTTCTCGTCACTTCGCAAGAAGGGCGGAGCGTCTTTTCCTGGCAGCGTTACGCCGAAGGCGGCGGCATGGCGCTGGCCCTGTCGGCAATGCTTGCGCTTGCTTCGGTCTTCTCCATCGTGTCGGCTATACTCGTGGTGCTGCCGAGGAAGAGCACCACCTCCACGACGCTGTTCTGGGGCGCCTGGTCCCGTCATCGCGACAGCTTCATCCGAGCGGCGGAGACCGGCGATCAGGCCTATCTCTTCCGCCAATATGCCGAGAATGCGGACGCGCTTGCGGCAATCGCCTGCGGCAAATACCGCTGTGTCAGCTTTGCTTTCCGCGGCCTGCTGGTAACGGTGCTTTCCTATATCTGCCTGCTGGCGGTGAAATGATGGGCGCCGAGCGGTGATGCCCTTCTGGCCTGCCGGCCAGAGGGGGTATTTCGCTTTTGCGTCGACGCTCTAGACCGCGTCGCGCACCCGTTCCCAGGCCTTCGTCAGATGAAGCCCCAGCACTTTCGATAGCCTGGCCTTGTCGCGCGCTTCGAGTGCGGCGATCATTTCCTGATGTTCGGCGACCGCGGCGGCCCATTTCTCCGGGCCTTCATGGCCGATGAAGCGGATGCGCTTCAGTCGCGTCTGCAGCATGGCATGCATGTCGGCGAGGGCCGCATTGCCCGAAAGCCGGGCGATGGCGGTGTGAATGTCCTGGTTGAGCTTGTAATATTGCATCCGGTCGCCCGCCTCGTAGCGGCGCACCATTTCGTCGTGGAGCGCCCGCACTTCGGCGATCTCCGCATCCGTCGCGGCCTCGCAGGCAAGCCTGCCAGCGAGCTCCTCCAGGGTCTGCAGCACGGTGAGCATGTCCTGAACGTCCTTGGCGCTGAAGCGCTTGACGACGGCGCCGCGGCTCGGGACGAGCTCCACCAGGCCTTCGCTCGCAAGATACTTGATCGCCTCGCGCAGCGGCGTGCGCGATACGCCGAGCTGCTCGCCCAGTTGCCCCTCGTGCAGACGGGTTCCGGGCGGAAGGTCGCCCTCGATGATCATGTCGCGCAGATGACTGACCAGCGTGTCGTGCAGTGCGGTGCGCCGGATGGGGCCCGGGCCGCCTATGGGTCGCTGCTCCAGTGATTTGAGTTCGTTCATTTTTCTCGTCTGAACCTTGGGCCCGCCGCGCGGCCCTTCCCCTTGAGTGTGCGCGATTGAATCAGCGCCGTTCATTCAAGCATGGAGACTGCCCCGGAAGTCGTCAACAAAAAATGCTGCATACAGAATACAAAAGACTTGATGCAGAATTTTGAATGACGTATGAGACATTCAAGCATGAAGCGGAGGACATCTCGAATGACGACATCTGGAGCGGACGGAACGAAGGAGCGGCGCCCTGTGATTGCGCTGGCCATGGGCGACCCCGCGGGAATCAGCCCGGAACTGACGGCGCAGCTTCTGGCTCTTTCCGACATCCGCGACGCGGCGCACATCATCGCCATCGGCGATCGCCGCATCCTCGACGAGGGCGCCCGGGTGGCCGGCGTCACGCTGGATCTGGAAGCCGCTTCGCTCGATGCGCTCGACGACGCCGGCACCGTCCGCCACGTCTTCGTGGATCTCGCCCATCTCGATCCGGCCGATGTGGTTCGCGGCGAGGCGACGCTTGCCGGCGGCACCTTCGCCACGCGTAATTTCCGCACCGCCCTCGAACTCGCCCATGCGGGCAAGGCCGATGCCGTCTGCTTCACCCCCTTCAACAAGAAGGCGATGCGCTTTGCCTATCCCGGCTATGACGACGAGATCCGCTTCGTCGCCGATGTGCTTTCCTTCACCGGAAAAGTTCGTGAATTCAATGTTCTCGAAAAAGTGTGGAACGCGCGGGTGACGTCGCATATCCCGCTCAAGGACGTGGCGTCCCACCTGTCGGTGGAGGCGATCCTGGCCGAACTCAAACTGACTCAGGCCTGCCTCAAGGATGCCGGCTACGAGGAGGCGAAGATCGCGGTTGCGGGACTCAATCCGCATGCCGGCGACGGCGGCAGCTTCGGCATGGAAGAGATCGACATTATCGAGCCGGCGGTCGAGAAGGCCAAGGCGCTCGGCTTCAACGTCGAGGGGCCGTTCCCGGCCGATACGGTCTTCCTCCGGGCGCTGAAGGAAGGCTTCAACGCGGTGATGACCATGTATCACGACCAGGGTCAGATCGCCATGAAGATCATCGGCTTCGACAAGGGTGTGACGATGATGGGCGGACTGCCGTTCCCGCTCTGCACGCCCGCCCATGGCACCGCCTACGACATCGCCGGCAAGGGGATCGCCGATATAGGCGCAACACGCGAGGCGATCCTGCTTGCTGCCCGCATGGCGAAGAAAAAGAGGACGCTTTCGGCTGCTGCCTGAATTCGCACGCTTTCGATGAATACCGGCGTGAGGGGAGGTCTCGCGCCGCAATCCAGCTCAAAGGGAGGACCACGCATGAAAAAATCCGTCTCCATCGCAGTAATCGCGGCCGCCGCTTTCGGCCTTGCCGCGCCGGCATCGGCCTTCGAGCCGAACCGCCCGGTCGAATTCGTCGTCACCGCCGGCCCCGGCGGCGGCACCGATATCTTCGCGCGCACAATCCAGGCGATCATCGGCAAGTACGAGCTGATGAAGGCACCGGTCGTCGTCACCAACAAGGGCAGCGCCGGCGGCGCGGAAGGCTTCGTCTACACGGCTGGCTACAAGGGTGATCCCTACAAGCTCGCCTTCGGTACCAACAATGCCTATCTGCTGCCGGTCCGCGCCAAGGTGCCCTATACGTCCGAGGACCTGACGCCGGTCGCCTCGCTCGCGTCCGACGAGTTCGTGCTCTGGGTCAATGGCAAGGCGGACTACGCGACGGCTGCCGATTTCGTGGCTAAAGCGAAGGAAGGCGGCCTGAAGATCGGCGGCAGCCAGTCCAAGGACGCCGACCAGATTCTGACTTCGATGATCAACGACGCAACCGGCGCCAAGATCAACTACATCCCCTTCAAGAGCGGCGGCGAGGCGGCCGTTCAGCTTGCCGGCGAGCACCTCGACGCCAATGTCAACAATCCGAGCGAGAACCTCGGTCAATGGCAGGCCGGCATGATCAAGCCACTCTGCGTCTTCAAGAGCGCGAAGTTCACGAGCGACGCCAAGGTCGCCGGCGACAAGGCCTGGAGCGATATCCCGACCTGCAAGGAAGCCGGCATTCCGATCGAGAACTACTCGATGCCGCGCACCGTCTGGCTGCCGGCCGGCGTCGAGCCTGAGGTCGTCCAGTTCTATGCGGATGTCCTGCGCAAGGTCTCCGAGACCCCGGAATGGGCGAAATATCTCGCCGACAGCTCGCAGTCTCCCGGCTATATGACCGGCGACGAACTCAAAGCCGTCATCGAAAAGGATGGCGCGACGATCGGCGAAGTGCTGAAGCGCGAAGGCTGGCTCGCCAACTAAGGACCGGTCGACGGGCGCCTGGGGCCCGGGGGATGAGGATGCGGGCAGAACCGCATCCTCATCCCGGCCTCTCGGACGCCCGTTCTCCGCTTGGAAAGGTCACGATCATGAGTGAGAACAGTGCGAATGGGATCAGCCGCTTTGCGGTGGAACTCGGCGTTGCCGCGCTGACGGGTGCCTTCGGCATCGCTGTCTACTACGGCTCCCTCGACATCGGTGCGGGCTGGACCGACATGGGTCCGGATGCGGGCTATTTCCCCTTCTATATCGGTCTGCTCATCGTTCTCGGCAGCCTCGCCAATATCGCGCATGCATTCTTCAAGCATCGCGGTACAGGCGAGATCTTCCTCGACGGCGCCCGCGCCAGGGTGGTCGCCTCTTTCCTGCTGCCGGTTGCGGCCTTCGCCGCCGTTTCCGCCTGGCTGGGACTCTATGTCGGGACGGCACTCTACATCGCCGCGACCATGCTCTTCCAGGGGCGTTACAAATGGTGGATCGCGATCCCCGCAGGACTCGGCGTCTCGATCTTCTTTTTCATCGTTTTCGAAATCGGCTTCCAGGTTCCGTTGCTGAAGGGACCGGTCGAAGCCTGGTTCGGAATTTACTGACCCGCAAGGGTGCAGTGCTTGCGGGAGGAATGACATGGAAAATATCGGTCTTCTGATCGATGGCTTCGGCCACATCCTCAGCTGGAACCACATCCTGCTGATGATCGTCGGCGTGACGCTCGGCATCCTCGTCGGCGTGCTGCCGGGCCTCGGTGCGCCGAACGGCGTGTCGCTGCTTCTGCCGCTTACCTTTTCCATGGACCCGATCTCGGCGATCATCCTCTTGTCCTGCATGTATTGGGGCGCGCTTTTCGGCGGCTCGACGACGTCGATCCTCTTCAACATTCCGGGCGAGCCCTCCTCGGTCGCCACGACATTCGACGGCTATCCCATGGCGAAAGCCGGTCATGCGAGCCGGGCGCTCACGCTTGCCTTCGTTTCGGCCGGCCTCGGCGCGCTTGCGGGCGTCGTCATGATCACGCTGCTTTCGGGCTGGGTGGCGAACTTTGCGCTCAAATTCTCCTCGCCCGAATATTTCGCCGTCTATTTCCTCGCCTTTGCGAGCTTCATCTCCATGGGCGCGCAGTCACCCTTCAAGACGCTCGTCTCGATGATGCTCGGCTTCGCGCTCGCCTCGATCGGCATGGATACGATCTCGGGCAATCTGAGGCTCACCTTCGACATCCCCGAACTGATCAAGGGCGTGAGCTTCCTGATTGCCGTCATGGGACTCTTCGGCATCGGCGAACTGCTGCTGACGACGGAAGAGGGGCTGCGCTTCGAAGGCATCAAGGCGCGGGTGCGTCTCTCCGAGATCGGCAGGACGCTGATCGAGATCCCGCGTTACTGGCTGACGATCGCCCGCTCGACGATCATCGGCATCTGGATGGGGATCACGCCGGCCGGCCCGACCGCCGCCTCCTTCATGAGCTATGGCGTTGCCCGGCGCTCGGCGCGCGACAAATCGATGTTCGGCAAGGGCGATCCGCGCGGCATCGTCGCGCCCGAGACGGCCGATCATTCCGCCGGCACATCGGCCCTGCTGCCGATGCTGGCGCTCGGCGTCCCGGGCTCCGCCACCGCCGCGGTGATGATGGGCGGGTTGATGATCTGGGGCCTGACGCCCGGCCCGATGCTCTTCACCGATCGCCCGGACTTCGTCTGGGGTCTGATCGCCTCCATGTATCTCGGCAATGTCGTCGCCGTCTTCCTCGTGATCGCGACGGTGCCGCTTTACGCCTCGATCCTGCGCGTGCCGTTCTCGATCATCGGACCGATCATCGTCGCGGTCATCTTCTCGGGGGCCTACCAGGTCGCGAACTCCGTCTCGGACATCTTCATGGTGATCGGCTTCGGTCTCCTGGGTTATATCTTCAAGAAGCTGGACTATCCGCTGGCGCCGCTGGTTCTCGCCATGGTGCTCGGCGACAAGGCGGAAGACGCCTTCCGCCAGTCGATGCTGATGTCGGGCGGCAGCCTCAACATCTTCTGGTCGAACGGCCTTGTCTCTGCCCTGATGGCCGTTGCCCTTGCGCTGCTTCTCTCCCCGCTCTTCTTCTGGCTGATCGGCACGTTGCGCAGGCGCAAGAACGAGGTTGCCGCTTCGAGCGGCGACGGCAACGCGGCGGCCTGACCGGCCGCCTCGTCCCGTACCCCTAGATCCAATTTCTTCAAATCCCGAGGAGTCCGCCATGGCGCCGCGCAAATGGAACCGTGACAACTGGCCGATTGCGGCCGCGATGATCCAGTATCCCAACCTTTTGCCGGACGGCCGTTCGGTGCAGGACCAGCCGGTCGAGGAGTGGGCGGCGACGCTCGCCGACGTGGTGGATGCCGGCTTCACCGAACTGGATCCGACCGACAGCTGGATACGGCTGGCGGACCTTTCGGCGGAGCGTCTTGATCAGTTCGTGGGCCTGACACGGTCTCTCGGCCTCACGATACCGGCGATCTCCACCTCGCGGCGCAGCCTCATCGACCCGGAACATGGCGAGGAATACCTCGCTTACGGACACCGGGTCGTCGAGGCGGCTGCCGCCGTAGGCGCCGGCTCGGTGTCCTTCGGCTTCTTCGGCCCGCTGACGGAGGCGCAGAAGAAAGTCCTCTGGTTCTGGACGGTTGACGGCGTGAAGAACCCCGACGATGCGGGAACCTGGCAGTTGGCGGTTTCGCGTGTTCGCGAACTCGGCCGCCATGCCGAAGAACTCGGCATCGAAGTCTCGCTGGAGATGTACGAGGATACCTATCTGGGCACGGCCGACAGTTCCGTGCGCTTCGTTCAGGAGGTAGGCCTCGCCAATGTCGGCATCAATGCCGATCTCGGCAATCTCATCCGCCTGCACCGGCCCGTGGAACATTGGCAGGAAATGATGGCGAAGGTTGCGCCTTTTGCCAAATACTGGCACGTCAAGAACTACAACCGCACGGAAGATCCGGCATCCGGCGTCATCGTCACCCATCCGGCCCCGCTCGAATTCGGCCTCATCAACTATCGGGCGGCAATTCGCATGGCGCTGGCGCATGGCTTCGACAGTCCCTTCCTCTGCGAGCATTACGGCGGTGACGGCCTTTCCGTCAGCGCCGCCAATCGGGACTATCTGAGGCGCATCCTGCCTCGACAAGAAGGACATTGAAGGGGACATTGAAGCGATGACCACGATCTTTGACGCTCCGGAAGATTTCGCCACGACCGCACTCGCAGGTTTTGCAGCGATCTATCAGCGCAACGTCCGCCTGGTGAAGGGCGGCGTCGTGCGCTCGACCAAGGTGCCGAAGGGCAAGGTCGCCGTCGTGGTCGGCGGCGGCTCGGGACACTACCCGGCCTTCGCTGGCTATGTCGGACCGGGGCTCGCCGACGCGGCGGTCGCCGGCGATGTCTTTGCCTCGCCCTCGACGGCCGCGGTAGCCCGCGTCTGCCGCCATGCCGACCAGGGCGGCGGTGTATTGCTCGGCTTCGGCAACTATGCGGGCGACGTTCTGAACTTCGGGGTTGCGGCCGAACGGCTTCGCTCCGAAGGCATCGACGTGCGCATCCTGCCCGTGACCGATGACGTGGCGAGTGCGCCCGCGGAGACGTCGGCCAAGCGCCGCGGGATTGCCGGCGACCTCGTCGTCTTCAAGATCGCCGGCGCGGCAGCGGAAGCTGGCAAATCGCTCGACGAGGTCGAGCGGCTCGCGCGTCACGCCAATGAGCGGACGGTATCCTTCGGCGTCGCCTTCGGCGGCTGCACGCTTCCGGGCGCCACCGGTCCGCTTTTCACCGTGCCGAAGGGCCAGATGGCGCTCGGCCTCGGCATTCACGGGGAACCGGGCGTCAGCGAAGAGACGATTGCGACGGCGAGCGATCTCGCGAAGCTTCTAACCGGCAAGCTTCTTGCCGAGCGCCCCGCAGGCTCCAGGAAGGTGGCGGCCGTGCTGAACGGTCTCGGCTCGACCAAATATGAAGAACTTTTCGTGCTTTGGACGGCGATCGCCAGACAGCTCAGCGATGCGGGCCTCGAAATCGTCGACCCCGAATGCGGCGAATTCGTCACCAGCCTCGACATGCAGGGCTGCTCGCTCACCCTTCTCTGGCTGGACGAAGAGTTGGAGGCGCTCTGGCGCGCGCCCACGGATGCGCCGGTGCTGCGAAAGGGTGTGATCATTGCCGCCGAACCCGCGACCGACGAGATCGTAGACGCCGACGGCCCGCAGTCTTTCGGCCCCGCAGCGGAAGCCTCGAAGGAAAGCGGCAAATGCATAGCCCGGCTGATCGGCAACATTGCCGAGGCGCTGAAGGACGCGGAGGAGGAACTTGGCCGCATCGACGCCTTTGCCGGCGACGGCGATCACGGCCAGGGGATGCGCCGCGGTTCGGCCGCCGCATTCGACGCAGCAAAGGCGGCGGCCGCGGCTGGGGCAGGGGCCGCAAGCGTGCTTGCTGCCGCGGGCGACGCCTGGGCGGACCGCGCCGGCGGCACCTCGGGCGCGATCTGGGGCCTGGCCCTGCGCTCCTGGAGCAATGCCTTCAGTGATGAGGATAAGGTGAGCGACGCGGCGATCGCGAAGGGCTCCCGCCTCGCACTCGACGGCGTCACGCGTCTCGGCCGCGCGCGCGTGGGCGACAAGACGCTGGTCGACGCGCTGGTGCCTTTCGTGGAGACGCTGGAAAGGGAATCCGCCGCCGGCAGGCCGCTTGTGGAAGCCTGGAGCGCGGCGGCCAAGGCCGCTCAAGAGGCCGCCGATGCGACCTCCGCGCTGACCCCGAAACTCGGCCGCGCCCGGCCGCTGGCCGAAAAGAGCATCGGCCACCCGGATGCGGGTGCGGTTTCGCTGGCGCTGGTGGCTCGGGTCGCGGGTGCGTTTTTGATGGAAGCTGCGGCCGCCTGATACGCTTGCGGCGGCGGATTTGCCCCTCTCCCCGGCTTGTCCCTTCTCCCCCTCGAAACGGGGAGAAGATCGCGGCAGCGGGATGAGGGCATCATACGCGCGGCGCCTAGCTATACCGCACAAGGAACTCCTCCGCCGTCAGTTCCCGGAAATCGTCCAGCGCATGGCGTAGCTTGGTGTGGTCCCAATCCCACCAGGCGAGCTGATCCATGGCTTCGCCGACCCTGGCCGTGAAGCGATCTCGGATGAGTCTCGCAGGTACCCCGCCGACGATCGTGTACGGTGCGACGTCCTTGGAGACGACGGCGCCGGCGCCGATCACGGCTCCATTGCCGACACTCACGCCGGGCAGGATCGTCGCGCCATGGCCGATCCAGACGTCATGGCCGATCGTCACCCGGTTCTGCCGGCGCCAGGCGAAGAGATCGTGGTCGGGCTCCGCATCGTCCCAATACATCGGTGCGCGATAGGTGAAGTGATGCAGCGTCGCCCGCCAGGTGGGATGGTTGGTGGCGTTGATGCGCACGGCTGCGGCGATGTTGACGAATTTGCCGACCGTCGCGCACCAGATCGAGCCGTCCTGCATGATGTAGGAATAATCACCGAACTCCACCTCGTCGAGGCGCGAGCGTTCCCGGATTTCGGTGTAGCGGCCGAGCGTCGAATTCACGACGCTCGCTGTCGCATGGATGGCGGGTTCGAGGCCGAGTTTCTGGCTCATGCTGCGTATTTCCTCGGAGAGAATTCCGATACGTCGATGATGCGGTCGGCGACCGCCTCGCGTACCTCCTCGTCATGAAAAATACCGATCAGGGCCGTGCCGGCCGCCTTCTTCCCGGCGATCATTTCCACCACCACTGCGCGGTTCTTCGCATCGAGCGAGGCCGTCGGTTCGTCGAGGAGCAGGATCTGATGGTCGGTGATGAAGCCGCGCGCGATATTGACCCGCTGCTGTTCGCCGCCGGAGAAGGTGGCCGGCGGCAGGGCCCAGAGTTCCCTCGGCAGGTTGAGCCTCGAAAGCAGTTCGGCCGCACGCTCCCGCGCTTCGGCCGCCGTCACACCGCGCGCCTGCAAGGGCTCGGCGACGATGTCGAGGGCGGAGACGCGCGGCACGACACGCAGAAACTGGCTAACATAGCCGAGCGTCGTGCGGCGCACTTCGAGCACGGTGCGCGGCTCGGCCGTCGCGAGGTTCACCAGGCGGCCGTCATGCTCCACCAGGATCTGGCCTTCGTCGACGCCGTAATTTCCGTAGAGCATCTTGAGGATCGAGCTCTTGCCGACGCCGGAGGGGCCGCCGAGCACGACGCATTCGCCGGCCTTCACCGAGAAGGAGACGTTCGCGACCACCGGCAGGCGCACGCCGTCGCGAAGGTGCATGGTGAAGCTTTTCGCGACTTCCGAGACAACGAGGGGAGTTGGCATGGTCTTTACTTTCCGTTGCGCATTGTCAATGCGTCACACCTGAAGAATCGAGGAAACGAGGAGTTGCGTGTAGGGCTCGCGCGGATCGTCGAGCACCCGGTCGGTCAGACCCTGTTCGATGACGGCGCCGTCCTTCATCACCATCATCCGGTGCGAAAGGAGGCGCGCCACGGCGAGGTCGTGGGTGACGATGACCGCCGCAAGGCCGAGGTGGTGGACGAGGCCGCGAACCAGATCTAGCAGGCGTGCCTGCACCGAGACGTCGAGGCCGCCGGTCGGCTCGTCCATAAAGACGAGGCGGGGCGAGGTGACCAGATTGCGGGCGATCTGCAGGCGCTGGCGCATGCCGCCGGAGAAGGCGCGCGGCTGATCGTCGATCCGGTCCTCTTCGATTTCCACGCGCCTCAGCCAGTCGCCTGCCGCCGCGCGGATATTTCCGTAGTGCCGGTCGCCGACCGCCATCAAGCGCTCGCCGACATTGGCACCGGCCGACACCGTCATCCTCAGCCCGTCTGCCGGGTTCTGATGCACGAAGCCCCAGTCGGTGCGCATCAGAAAGCGACGCTCGGCCTCGCTCATGCGCGCAAGATCCCGGTACTGGCCGTCGCGCATGTGATATTCGACGATGCCGGATGTCGGCATCAGCCGGGTCGAGAGGCAGGAGAGCAGCGTGGTCTTCCCCGAGCCGGATTCGCCGACGATGGCGAGCACCTCGCCCGGATAGAGCTCGAAGGAGACGTTGCGGCAGCCGATGCGACTTCCATAAAATTTCGAAACGTCACTGACTTTCAGAAGCGGCACGGCGCTCATACTGCAGCCTCCTGGCTTTCTTTCGCGGCGGGGGCGAGCATGGCACCGGCATGGCCGTGCGCCCGGCGATCCTCGCAATGGTCGGTGTCGGAGCAGACGAACATGCGCCCGCCCTTGTCGTCGAGCACGACCTCGTCGAGATAGACGTTCTCGGCGCCGCAAAGGGCGCAGGGCTTGTCGAATTTCTGGACCTCGAAGGGGTGATCCTCGAAATCGAGGCTGACGACCTCGGTATAGGGTGGCACCGCATAGATGCGCTTCTCCCGGCCGGCGCCGAAGAGCTGGAGGGCCTCCGACATATGCATCTTCGGATTGTCGAATTTCGGCGTCGGCGAGGGGTCCATCACGTAACGGTCCTCGACCTTCACAGGATAGGCGTAGGTCGTGGCGATATGGCCGTTGCGGGCGATGTCCTCGTAGAGCTTCACATGCATGAGCCCGTATTCCTCGAGCGCATGCATCTTGCGCGTCTCGGTTTCGCGCGGCTCGAGGAAGCGCAGCGGTTCCGGAATGGGCACTTGGTAGACGAGCGTCTGCCCCTCTCTCAGTTGCTCCTCGGGAATGCGGTGCCGCGTCTGGATGATCGTCGCCTCCGTCGTCCTCGTGGTGACGGCGACATCGGCGACCTTCTGGAAGAAGGCGCGGATCGAAACGGCGTTCGTCGTGTCGTCGGCGCCCTGATCGATCACCTTGAGCACGTCGTCGGGCCCGAGGATGGAGGCGGTCACCTGCACGCCGCCGGTGCCCCAGCCATAGGGCATCGGCATTTCGCGGGAGGCGAAGGGCACCTGATAGCCCGGGATGGCGATCGCCTTCAGGATCGCGCGGCGGATCATCCGCTTCGTCTGCTCGTCCAGATAGGCGAAGTTGTAAGTTGCGAGGTCGTTCATTCGGCGGCCTCCTTCATGCCGTCCCTGCCGCCGGCCTGGGCGGCGTCGTGTTCCCGGCGCATGCGCCTGACCAGGTCGAGCTCGGCCTGGAAATCAACGTAATGCGGCAGCTTCAGATGTTCGACGAAGCCGGTCGCCTGGACGTTGTCGGCATGCGAGATGACGAATTCCTGATCCTGGGCGGGGGCGACGATGTCCTCGTCGAATTCGTCGGTCCGGAGAGCCCGATCGACCAGCGACATCGACATCGCCTTGCGCTCGCTCTGGCCGAAGACGAGTCCGTAGCCGCGGGTGAATTGCGGCGGCTGCTTGGCCGAGCCTTTGAACTGGTTGACCATCTGGCATTCGGTAACGCGGATGACCCCAAGTGAAACGGCAAAGCCCAGCTCCGGCAGCTCCAGTTCGACCTCGACCTCGCCTATCCTGACCTCGCCGACGAAGGGATGCGTGCGGCCATAGCCGCGCTGCGTGGAGTAGGCGAGCGCCAGCAGGAATCCCTCGTCGCCACGGGCAAGCGCCTGCAGGCGGAGATCGCGCGCCATCGGAAATTCCATCGGCTCGCGCGTCAGGTCGCCCGCCACGTGAGCTTCCGGCATCCGGCCGTCGCCCTCGATCAGGCCTTCGCCGTCGAGAATGTCGGAGACGCGCATGACATGTTCGCCCGGCTCCTTGAGCGCCGGCTCATCGACCGGCTGTTCGCCGATGAGCGACGGGTCGAGAAGCCGGTGCGTATAGTCGAAGGTGGGGCCGAGCAGCTGGCCGCCGGGGAGGTCCTTGTAGGTGGCCGAGACGCGCCGTTCGACCTTCATTTTCGCGGTGTCGACCGGTTCAGAATAGCCGAAGCGCGGAAGGGTCGTGCGGTAGGCGCGCAGGATGAAGATCGCCTCGATCATGTCGCCGCGCGCCTGGCGCACGGCAAGCGCCGCAAGCGCACGGTCGTAAAGCGAGGCCTCGGCCATCACGCGGTCGACCGCGAGCCCGAGCTGCTCGACGACCTGTTCTATGGTGATCGCGGGCAGCGTCCGGTCGCCGCGCCGGCGGTCGGCCAGCAGCCGGTGAGCATTGGCAATGGCGGCTTCTCCGCCCTTGACGGCTACATACATGCGCTTACTCCCGTTCGAGTTTGGTGGTGCGCGGCAGGCAAAGCACTGCCTCGCGCGCCGTCAGGACGAGATCGATGCCGCGTGGAAAGATCGCCCGGTTGGCGGCCCAGAGGTCGAGGAACACGTCGGGCAGGCCCTTCGGTGCGACGACGATCCCGTTCTTGATTCCCGGTCCCCGGCCGATCAGCGGCTGCCCGCCCTCGAGCGCTTCCACCTCGACGACGAGCGTGGTGGAACGGTCGGGATATTCCTGCGTGCCGAGGGAGAACTGGTCGAAGCCCGGCACAGCCGCGTCCTTCTCGAAGAAGGCAAAGCGGGCTTCGTCCTTCGCCTCGGTGACGCCCGCGCCGGTGTGAAACGCGATCCACTTCGGCGCGGAGGATTTGGAGAGCGCCGGCGATAGCCAGACCGGCGTGTCGTGGTCGCAGAGCGTGAGCGCGACAGCTCCGCTTGCCTCTCCGAGTGGCGCCGGAGGGGCTGCAGCAGTGGAAAGCCGGCCGACGGTACCCGGGCGGGCGAAGCAGTCCATCAGGCTGCGGAACACGGACTGCGCCTCGAAGACAGGATCGGCGAAGGCGCCGCTATAGATTTGCGATTTGGCCGTCATCAATCCTCTCCGCGGACCATGGTGAAGAAGTCGACGCGGGTCGCAGCCGTTTCCTCGGCCTTGCGACGGTCTTCCGCATCAAGGCGAGCGGCCACCTGCTCGTGCAGCGCCTCGACGCTTGCGCGATGCGCAGCGCTCTGAAAAAGCGCGTCGAAGATCGCGGCAAAGCGGGCGCGTGCCTTGTCGGTGCCGAGCAGTTGCCCATGGCCGATCTCTCCGGTCGCAAGCCGCACGGTGGCGCGTGAAACGGTGGCCTCGCCGAGGTTGAAAGGATCGCCGCCGCCGCCGATCTTGCCGCGCACCATGACGAGCCCGGTTTCCGGACCGCGCACCGGCGCGACCTCCGGCTTGTCCTCGATCGCATCCCAGGCCATGGAAAGTTCGCCGAGCGTGGCGCGCGCCAGAAGCCGCATGCCTTCCCGGCGCTGAGCGATGCCTTCATCACTTGTCTTAGCTGCGTCCATCATCTCACTCCAAAATGTCTATTGATCTAGACAACTATACATCTTATACCTTTCCATAGCCTTCGCAAATGACAGGCTTGTGACATTTGCCAAGAAACCGGCGGCGGAAGAAGTGGGGCGAAGAAGATGGTGGCGAAGGTCGTCGAACGGCAGATGGGTGTGGCGCTATGGCGGCAGATTGCCGACAGGATACGGCTGGCGATCAGCAACGGTGACTATGACGCGACCGGCATGGTGCCGCCGGAGACGGCCCTTGCAGCGGAATTCGGCGTCAATCGCCACACCGTGCGCAGCGCGCTGGCAGCACTCGCGGAAGAAGGTCTGGTGCGCGCGGTGCAGGGGCGCGGCACGATGATCGAGCGCAAGGATCGTGTGAGCTATCCGATCTCGCGGCGCACTCGCTTCTCGCAAGGTCTCGGCCGCCAGGTGAAGGAAATCGGAACCGAGCTCCGGGGGCATCGCCAAGTGTCGGCAAGCGGCGAAATCGCCGCTGCGCTTGGCGTTCCCCCGGGCACCCCTCTCATCGAGCTCAGCACCGTCAGCAGCGGCGACGGGCGGCCGCTTTCGACGGCGGTCAGCTACTACCCCGCCGAGCGCTTTGCGAGGATGGCGGAGGAATATGGGCGGCTCGGATCGGTCACCAAGGCCTTTGTCGTGCATGGGCTCGACGACTACGTCCGGGTCTCGACGGAGATCGTCGCGCGGCACGCGGACGCAGAGGAACTCTCGCTTCTGAAACTCTCGCCGGGGGCGATCGTCATGGAGACGCAATCGATCAATGCGGATCTCGGAGGCCGCCCGGTCGAATATTCGCGAACGCGCTTTGCCGCCGACCGGATGAAGCTCCGGATCGAGACTTGAACTCGGCCGGACGGCGCGGACTACACGTTTCGCCGCCTGCCTTCGATCAGATCCAGCACGGCGCGCGCGGCGTCGAGCACCTGGGTGCCGGGTCCGAAGACGGCGGCGACGCCGTTCTCCATCAGATAATCATAGTCCTGCCGGGGAATGACACCGCCGCAGACGACGATAATGTCCTCGCCGCCGCGCTTCTTCAGTGCCTCTGCGAGTTGCGGCATCAGCGTCCTGTGGCCGGCGGCAAGCGATGAAACGCCGATTACGGTGACCTCTTCGGCGAGCGCCAGATCGGCGGCTTCTTCCGGCGTCTGGAACAAGGGGCCTGCGACGACATCGAAGCCGATATCGCCGAAGGCGGATGCGATCACCTTGGCGCCGCGGTCGTGCCCGTCCTGGCCGAGCTTGGCTACCATGATCTTCGGCTTGTGGCCGAGCCGCTTCGTCGCTTCCCCGAGCCGTCCGGCGAGTACGCCGAGTTCCGGATCTCCTTCATAAGCCTTGCCGTAGATGTCGGTGACGACTTCCGGAATGGCGGTGTAATCGCCGAAAGCCTCCCGCATGGCATCGGTGATTTCGCCGACGGTGGCGCGCGCCCGGGCGGCCTCGACGGCGGCGGCGAGCAGATTGCCCTTGCCGCTGCGCGCCACGTCGGCCAGCGCGTCCAGCGCATCCTTCATCTTCCGTGAGTCCCGCCGGCGCCTCGTTTCCTCGATCCGCTTGATCTGAGCCGCCCGAACCGCGGCATTGTCGATCTGGAGAATGTCGATCGGCTGCTCGTTATCGAGCCGGTACCGGTTGACGCCGACGATGACCTCCTCGCCCCGGTCTACGGCCGCCTGGCGCCGGGTCGCGGCCTCTTCGATCAGCCGCTTCGGCAGGCCGGCATTGACGGCCTTCGTCATGCCGCCCAGCGCCTCCACTTCCTCGATCAGGGCCCAGGCCTTTTCGGCAAGCTCGTTCGTCAGGCTCTCGACGTAATAGGAGCCGGCAAGCGGGTCGACGACATTCGTCACGCCGGTCTCGTGCTGCAGGATCAATTGCGTGTTGCGGGCGATGCGGGCCGAAAAATCCGTCGGAAGCGCCATCGCCTCGTCGAAGGAATTGGTGTGAAGCGATTGCGTGCCGCCGAGCACGGCGGACATCGCCTCGAACGCGGTGCGGACGATGTTGTTATAGGGGTCCTGTTCCTGAAGCGACACGCCCGACGTCTGGCAATGGGTCCGCAGCATCAGGGAGGACGTCTTCTCGGGCTTGAACTCCTTCATGATCCGCGTCCAGAGGAGCCGTGCCGCGCGCAGCTTCGCTGCCTCCATGAAGAAGTTCATGCCGATTGCGAAGAAGAAGGAGAGCCGGCCGGCGAAGTCGTCGACGTTGAGCCCCTTGGCGAGTGCCGCGCGCACATATTCGCGCCCGTCGGCAAGGGTGAAGGCGAGTTCCTGCACGAGCGTCGCGCCGGCCTCCTGCATGTGATAGCCGGAGATCGAGATCGAATTGAACTTCGGCATCTCCTTCGCGGTATATTCGATGATGTCGGCGACGATCTGCATCGAGGGTTCCGGCGGATAGATGTAGGTGTTGCGGACCATGAACTCCTTGAGGATGTCGTTCTGAATGGTCCCGGAGAGCTTGTCGCGGCTGACGCCCTGTTCCTCGCCGGCAACGATGAAGGAGGCGAGGATCGGGATCACCGCACCGTTCATGGTCATGGACACGGAAATCCTGTCGAGCGGGATGCCGTCGAACAGGATCTTCATGTCCTCTACCGAGTCGATCGCGACCCCGGCCTTGCCGACATCGCCCTCGACGCGCGGGTGGTCGCTGTCATAGCCGCGGTGCGTGGCGAGATCGAAGGCGACAGAGACGCCCTGCTGGCCGGCGGCGAGGTTCCTGCGATAGAAGGCGTTGGACGCCTCGGCCGTCGAGAAGCCGGCATATTGCCGGATCGTCCAGGGCCGCCCTGCATACATGGTGGCCCGCGGGCCGCGCACGAAGGGTTCAAAGCCGGGGAGCGCGTTCAGGTGACCGATGCCGGAGATGTCGTCGCTCGTATAGAGCGGCTTGACGTCGATGCCCTCCGGCGTGTGCCAGACGAGGTTTTCGGGGGAGGCCTTGAGTTCTTTCTCGGCAAGGGCTTCCCAGTCCTTGATGGTCTTTTCGGTCATTGTTTCACTCCGAATAGCTTTGGCCGGGGCCTGGCCCTCATCGGTACCGATGAAACCGCAAGCCCCTCATCCGCCTGCCGGCACCTTCTCCCCGCAGGCGGGGCGAAGGAGACTCGCGGCGCAGTCTTAAGTCCACTCTCCCCGCGTGCGGGGAGAGTGCTAGGGTGAGGGGCAAAGCTGCCGCTCCTTACGGCGGCATCTCAGCGCATCCTCAACGCTGCACCATCACTCGAACTCCATGATCAACTCGTCCACCGCGAGGCTCGCGCCGGCTTCTATCGCCACGCGCTTCACGATCGCACGCTTTTCCGCCCGCAGTATATTCTCCATCTTCATCGCCTCGACGACGGCAATCGCCTGTCCGGCCTCGACCGTGTCGCCGGGCTTGACGCTGATCGAGGTCACCACCCCGGGCATCGGGCAGAGCAGCATCTTGGACGTGTCGGGCGGAAGCTTCTTCGGCATCAGGCGGGCGAGCTCGGCAACGCGAGGGCTTCTTACCCTTGCGACGACGTCGATCCCTTGCCAACGCAACCTTATGCCCGGGCCGGCGAGCTCGACCTTTACGCTCATGGGCTGATTGTCGATATTGAAAGCGGCGCGGGTGCGGCCGGGCGCCCAGTCGGTTGCGACGGAAACGGATGTCCCGTCGGCAAAGCGGACATAGGTGCCGTCGGCGGATGCCTCGCATGTGATCTGAATGTCGTGCCCGTCGAGGCTCGCCACCCATTCATGGCCGACGATCCGGCGGTGGTTGCCGATGGTGCCGGAGATCCGGCTGGCGCGCTCCTGGAGCGTCTGGTTGACCGTAGCCGCGACGGCGGCGAGCTTGCGTGCCGAAGTCTCGTCCGGCGCCACCCCTTGAAACCCGTCCTTGAATTCCTCGGCGATATAGGCGGTGGTCAGCCGTCCCTCGCGGAAGCGGTCCTGCTGCATCACGGCCGAGAGGAAGGGCAGGTTATGGCCGATCCCTTCGACTTCGAACGCGTCGAGTGCATCCGCCATCGCGCGCACGGCCGTCGGCCGGTCCGGTCCCCAGGTGCAGAGCTTGGCGATCATCGGATCGTAATACATCGAGATCTCGCCGCCCTCGCAGACGCCGGTGTCGTTGCGGATGACGGTACCGCCGGCCCGCACGCCTTCCTCCGGCGGACGATAGCGCGTCAGCCGGCCGATCGAGGGGAGGAAGTTGCGATAGGGGTCTTCCGCATAGAGCCGGCTTTCGATCGCCCAGCCGTCGAGCTTCACGTCTTTCTGGGTGAAAGCCAACTTCTCGCCGGCCGCGACGCGGATCATCTGCTCGACCAGATCGAGGCCGGTAACGAGTTCCGTCACGGGATGCTCGACCTGCAGCCGGGTGTTCATCTCGAGAAAGTAGAAGTTGCGGCCGGCGTCCACGATGAACTCTACCGTGCCGGCCGAGTGATAGCCGACGGCCTTTGCCAGCGCGACGGCCTGCTCGCCCATGGCGCGGCGCGTCTTCTCGTCCAGAAAGGGCGAGGGCGCCTCCTCGATGACCTTCTGGTTCCGCCGCTGGATCGAGCATTCGCGCTCGCCGAGATAGACGATATTGCCATGTCTGTCGCCGAGCACCTGGATCTCGATGTGGCGGGGCTCGGTCACGAATTTCTCGATGAAGATGCGGTCGTCGCCGAAGGAGCTTTTCGCCTCGTTCTTCGACGACTGGAAGCCCTCCCGTGCCTCGCGCTCGTTCCAGGCGATCCGCATGCCCTTGCCGCCGCCGCCGGCGGAAGCCTTGATCATCACGGGAAAGCCGATCTCAGCGGCGATGCGCGCGGCCTCGTCCGCATCCTCGATCAGCCCCATATGGCCGGGAACGGTGGAAACGCCCGCTTCCGCGGCGAGCTTCTTCGAGGTGATCTTGTCGCCCATCGCCTCGATCGCCCCGACCGGCGGACCGATGAAGGTCACACCTTCCTTCTCCAGAGCCTCGGCGAAGGCGGGGTTTTCGGAGAGGAAGCCGTAGCCGGGGTGAACGGCATCGGCCCCGCTCCTGCGGATCGCCGCGAGGATATTCTCGATGACGATGTA
The DNA here is from genome assembly GCF_036245905.1 of Sinorhizobium sp. KGO-5. Taxonomy (NCBI): domain Bacteria; kingdom Pseudomonadati; phylum Pseudomonadota; class Alphaproteobacteria; order Hyphomicrobiales; family Rhizobiaceae; genus Sinorhizobium; species Sinorhizobium sp. KGO-5. The sequence goes on along the minus strand of NZ_BDIZ01000003.1, from coordinate 682,821 downwards.
GGACTGGCTGGAGGGGGAGGGGCCGATATGGACGGCCTCATCCGCCATGCGTACATGCATTGCGTCGCGGTCGGCATCCGAATAGACGGCAGCTGTCGCTATGCCGAGCTTCTTCGCGGTGCGGATGACGCGGCAGGCGATTTCACCACGATTGGCGATGAGGATCTTCTTGAACATGTTTCCCATCGGGTTCTCCCGTCAAAGCGGGATGGTGTCGTGCTTGCGCCAGCGGGTCTCGACCTGCTTGTTGCGCAGGGAGGCGAAGGCGCGGGCGATGCGGCGGCGGGAGGAGTGCGGCATGATCACCTCGTCGATGAAGCCTCTCTCGGCGGCGACGAAGGGATTGGCGAAGCGCTCTTCGTATTCCTTCGTCCGGGCTGCGATCTTCTCGGGATCGCCGAGTTCGGAACGGTAGAGGATTTCGGTCGCGCCCTTGGCACCCATCACGGCGATCTCGGCCGTCGGCCAGGCGTAGTTCACGTCGGCGCCGATGTGCTTGGAGGCCATGACGTCATAGGCGCCGCCATAGGCCTTGCGCGTGATCAGCGTCACCATCGGCACGGTGGCCTGGCTATAGGCGAAGAGCAGCTTGGCGCCGTGCTTGATGACGCCGCCATATTCCTGGGCGGTGCCGGGCAGGAAGCCGGGCACGTCGACGAGCGTCAGAATCGGGATTGAGAAGGCGTCGCAGAAGCGGACGAAACGCGCCGCCTTGCGCGAGGAGTCGATGTCGAGGCAGCCGGCGAGAACCATCGGCTGGTTGGCGACGACGCCGACGGTCTGGCCTTCGATGCGGATGAAGCCGGTGATGATGTTGCGGGCGAAGCTTGCCTGGAGTTCAAAGAAATCGCCCTCGTCGGCAATGGCGAGGATCAATTCCTTCATGTCGTATGGCTTGGCGGCACTGTCCGGGATCAGGCTGTCGAGCCGCATCTCAATGCGTCCCGGATCGTCATGGAACGGCCGCACCGGCGGCTTCTCGCGGTTGTTCAGCGGCAGGAAATCGAAGAGCAGGCGGACGTGCTCGAGCGCCTCGACATCGTTTTCGTAGGCGCCGTCGGCGACCGAGGATTTCGTCGTGTGCGTGCGGGCGCCACCGAGCTCTTCCGCGGTGACGATCTCATTGGTGACCGTCTTCACGACGTCGGGACCGGTCACGAACATGTAGGAACTGTCGCGGACCATGAAGATGAAGTCGGTCATCGCAGGCGAGTAGACCGCACCACCGGCGCAGGGGCCCATGATCACCGAGATCTGCGGAATGACGCCCGACACCTCCGCATTGCGGCGGAAGACCTCGGCATAGCCGGCGAGCGACGCCACGCCCTCCTGGATGCGCGCGCCGCCGGAATCGTTGAGGCCGATCACCGGCGCACCGTTGCGCGCCGCCATGTCCATGATCTTGCAGATCTTTTGGGCATGCGTCTCGGAGAGGGAGCCGCCGAGGACCGTGAAGTCCTGGCTGAAGACATAGACCTGGCGGCCGTTGATGGTGCCCCAGCCGGTGACAACGCCGTCGCCGGGGATCTTCTGGCCAGCCATGCCGAAATCGACGCTGCGATGCGTCACATACATGTCGTATTCTTCGAAGGAGCCCTCGTCGAGAAGCACGTCGATGCGCTCGCGTGCCGTCAGCTTGCCCTTGCCGTGCTGCGCGGCCACGCGGCGTTCACCGCCGCCCGCCCTCGCTTCGGCCCGGCGGGCTTCCACCTGTTCAAGTACGGCGCGCATCGCTCTCCTCCATTTTTGCTGATTGTGCAGAGGCTTGCCTGCCTTCGCAATAGCGCCGAAGGCCTGATGGAAAAACCGCCGATGATGTGCAAATGTGGAATATATAAAATTGCGAAGCGCAAACTGCAAAGTTGCGAATACGAGTGCAAAGATGGCGATCGGGAAGCTCTATATCGGCCGCAAGGTCAGGGATCTCAGGGATGGCAAGCGACTGACGCAGGGGCAGTTCGCCGAGCGCATCGGAATTTCGACGAGCTATCTCAATCAGATCGAGAACAATCAGCGTCCCGTGTCCGCGGCGGTGCTGCTCGCACTGGCGGAGAAGTTCCAGATCGACATCGCCGAACTTTCCTCGGGCGAGAGCGACCGATTGCTCTCGGCACTGTCGGAAGCTCTGAGCGACCCGCTCTTCGAAACCTATTCGCCGAGCCTGCAGGAGCTGAAGCTCGTCGCCCAGAATGCGCCGGGGCTCGCCCATGCGCTGATCTCCTGTCATCAGGCCTATCGGCGCAACAGCGAGCAGCTCGCCAGCATCGACGACACGATCGGTCGTGGTGCGTCCCTGGTGGAGACGACGCCCTATGAAGAGGTGCGCGACTTCTTCCATTTCGTCGACAACTATATTCATGAAATCGATACGCTCGCCGAGACGCTTGCGGGCGAGCTCGGCCTCGGCGATGGCGACAACCATGCGGCCCTCGCCGCCTATCTGGAGGCGCGCCACGGAATACGTGTCGTGCGCGGGGCAGCGGGCGACGAGGCGATCCGCCGTTTCGATCCCCGCGCCCGCCTACTCACGCTCAATCCTTACGCGCCGGCGGCGACACGCGACTTCCAGCTCGCATTGCAGATCGCACAGATGCACGCCCGCGAGGAGATCGACCGGGTGGCGGGAAGCGCCGGCTTCCGAACGGAGGAAGCCTATGAGATCTGCCGCATCGGTCTGCAGAACTATTTTGCGGGCGCCTTGATCTTCCCCTACCAGCCGTTCTCGAAAGCCGCACGCGACCTGCGCCACGATGTCGAGCTTCTCGCTGCCCGTTTCGGTGCCTCGCTGGAGCAGGTCTGCCACCGGCTTTCGACGCTGCAGCGGCCGGGGCAGAAGGGTATTCCGATCTTCTTCGCGCGGATCGACCGGGCCGGCAACATCACCAAGCGCCACAGTGCCGCCAAGCTGCAATTCGCCCGCTTCGGCGCAGCCTGCCCGCTCTGGAACGTGCATCAGGCCTTCGAGACACCGGGAAGCATCATCCGCCAGCTTGCCGAGACGCCGGACGGCGTGCGCTACCTCTGTCTCGCGACCCAGATCACCAAGGGCGGCGGCGGTTACCGGGCCGCGCATCCCCGCTATGCCTTGGCGCTGGGCTGCGAAATCTCCTACGCCGATGCCTTCGTTTATGCCGACGATATGGATCTCGGGAACCGCGCCGCCTACGATCCGATCGGCATTTCCTGCCGCATCTGCGAGCGCACCAGATGTGCGAGCCGTGCCGTGCCGCCGCTGAAGCGCAAGCTCATCGTCGATCATGACATGCGCGGCGCTCTGCCGTATCGTCTTAGCGAGACGTAGAGCCGCGCCTAGCGTCCTGTTCGTTTCTGAACAGATACTGTGTGCATTTGCGTCTGTGCCTGTGCGGGTTTTGCTGTAACTAAGCATTGCAGCAGCGATATGCGGGTCAGGGAGGACATGCATATGGATTTTCGCCTTTCCGAGGAACAGCAGGCCATCCGCACGATGGCGCTCGATTTTGCCCGGGACGAGATCGCGCCCCACGCAATCGACTGGGACCAGCAGAAGCATTTTCCGGTGGAGACTTTGCGCGCGGCGGCCGCGCTCGGAATGGCCGGCATCTATGTCCGCGACGACGTCGGCGGAACGGGACTTACCCGTCTCGACGCGGCAATGATCATCGAGGCGCTCGCGACCGGCTGCCCCGCGATCGCCTCCTTCGTTTCGATCCACAATATGTGCGCCGGCATGATCGATCGCTACGGCACGGACGCGCAGCGCCGGCGCCTGCTTCCGCCGCTTCTCACGATGGACGTCCTGGCGAGCTATTGCCTGACGGAACCCGGCTCCGGCTCGGACGCGGCCGCGCTCAAGACAAAGGCGGTGCCCGAGGGTGACGCCTATCTGCTTACCGGCCAGAAACAGTTCATTTCCGGTGCCGGCGAGTCCGGCCTTTATATCGTCATGGCACGCACCGGCGAGGACGGGCCGAAGGGGATCTCAGCCTTTGTCGTCGAGAAGGACTCTCCTGGGCTCACCTTCGGCGCCAATGAAAAGAAGATGGGCTGGCATGCCCAGCCCACGCGGGCGGTGATGCTCGACAATGTTCGCGTTCCCGTCGAGAACCGCTTGGGTGCCGAGGGCGAAGGCTTCAGGATCGCCATGGCCGGTCTCGACGGCGGGAGGCTCAACATCGCCGCCGCCTCGCTCGGCGGCGCGCAATCCGCTTTTGACAAGGCGCTTGCCTATGTCCAGGAGCGCCGGGCCTTCGGGAAGGCGATCGGCGAATTCCAGGCGCTGCAGTTCCGCCTCGCCGATATGGCGACGGATCTGGAAATCGCTCGGACCTTCCTCTGGCGGGCGGCCTGCGCCCTCGATGCGGCGGACCCGGAGGCGCCGAAGCTCTGCGCGATGGCCAAACGTTTTGTCACAGATTGCTGCTTTGCTGTCGCCAATGACGCACTGCAATTGCATGGCGGCTACGGCTATCTCGCCGACTACGGCGTCGAGAAGATTGTCCGCGACCTGAGGGTGCACCAGATACTCGAAGGTACGAACGAGATCATGCGGCTGATCGTGTCGCGTGCGATCATGGGTCGGACCTAGGAAGGATTTTCGATGGACATGCAGACCACGCTTCCGGAGGTCATTGTCGAGCGCCAGGGCGCGATCGGCAGGCTGCGGCTCAACCGTCCCCGCGCACTGAACAGCCTCAATCGCACGATGATCCGCGCGATCGCTGCGGCGCTGACCGAGTTCGAGCGCGACCCGGAGATTGCCGCAGTGCTTGTCACGGGCGAGGGCGAACGGGGCCTCTGCGCCGGCGGCGACATCCGGATGATCTACGAAAGCGGCCGCGAACGGCCTGAGGAGGGCGCGCAGTTCTGGCGCGAGGAGTTCATCGTCAACAGCCGAATTTCAGCCTATTCCAAGCCCTATATCGCGATCATGGACGGGATCGTGATGGGCGGCGGCGTCGGCGTTTCCTCCCATGGCAGCCATCGGATCGTGACCGAGAGGACGCGCTTCGCGATGCCGGAAACGGGGATCGGCTATTTCACCGATGTCGGCGCGACCTGGCTCCTGCCGCGCGCGCCCGGCGAGTTCGGTACCTATCTCGGGCTGACGGGCCGCGATGTCGGTGCGGCGGCGGTCATCCATGCGCGGCTCGCCGACAGTTTCGTTCCCTCCGAGAGGATAGGCGAGCTCATCGCCTCGCTCTCCACCTCGGCCACGGCCGATGACGTTTCGGCGGCGATCCGCGCCGTTTCGAGCGAGCCCCCGGCATCGGCCCTGCTCGACCATCTGTCCGTCATCGACCGCTGCTTCGCCTTCGATGCCGTGGAGGAGATCCTCGCGGCACTGGAAAAGGACGGGTCGGATTTCGCGCGCGAGACGCTCGAACTCCTGAAGACCCGATCGGCGATCAGCCTCAAACTGACGCTGTCGCTCCTAAGGGCAGGGCGCTCCAGCGCAACGCTCAACGAATGCCTCGAGCGGGAATATGCCGCCACCCTCGCCATGCTTTCCAACCCGGATTTCTACGAGGGCGTCAGGGCCGCGGTGATCGACAAGGACAGGAATCCGAAATGGTCGGTTGGGCTTTCGGAAGCTACCCCCGAGATGCTCGCCCGCTTCGGGAGGAATGACGGCGCGCCGCTCTTCGCCGGAAAGGCATAAGGCGCGGGCAGTTCGCGACAGGTTCAGTTGAGGAGGAGAGGCAAGATGACGAAGATCGCCTTTATCGGGCTTGGCAACATGGGCGGACCTATGGCCGCCAATCTGGTGAAGGCGGGCCACGCGGTCGCCGGCTTCGACCTTTCGGAAGCCTCGCGCAATGCCGCCGCCAAGACGGGCGTTTCGGTCGCCGGCTCGATCGCGCAGGCCGTGCGTGAGATGGAATGCGTCATCACCATGTTGCCGGCGAGCGCGCATGTCCTTTATGTGTGGGACGAACTGCTCGGCTTCGTCGATCCCGGCACGCTTCTGATCGACAGCTCGACGATCGACGTCGAAAGCGCGCGCAAGGTTCACGGCCTTGCCGAAAGGGCTGGCTGCCCTTCGCTCGACGCGCCGGTCTCCGGCGGCACGGCGGGGGCGGCGGCCGCTACGCTGACCTTCATGGTCGGAGGGAGCGAGGGCGCCTTCTCGCGCGGCAAGCACCTGCTCGAAGCCATGGGCAAGAAGATCGTCCATTGCGGCGACGCCGGCGCCGGCCAGGCGGCGAAGATCTGCAACAATATGATCCTCGGCGTTTCCATGGCGGCGGTCTGCGAGGCCTTCGTGCTCGCCGAACGGCTCGGCCTCTCGCATCAGGCGCTCTTCGACGTGGCCTCTACCTCGTCGGGCCAGTGCTGGTCGCTGACGACCTATTGCCCGGTGCCCGGCCCGGTTCCGGCCTCGCCTGCAAATGGTGGCTACAAGCCCGGTTTCGCCGCGAGCCTCATGCTCAAGGATCTGAAACTCTCGCAGCAGGCGGCCAGCGCCAGCGGTGCGGCGACGCCGATGGGGGCACAGGCGACACAGCTTTACAGCCTTTTCGAGAAGCTCGGTCACGGGGCAGAGGATTTCTCCGCGCTGATCCATCTGCTCAGGGGGAACGAGGAGGCGAAGGAGGGGTAGCTTGCCCCCTCTGGCCTGCCGGCATCCACCAATCCTCACATCTGCACGGTCATTCCGCCGTCGACGGTGAGCGTGATGCCGTTGACGAAGCTCGCGGCCGGCGAGGCGAGGAAGACGGCGGCGGGGGCGATTTCTTCCGGCCGCCCCCAGCGCTTCAGCGGAATGCGGACGTCGACGAAGGCTTTGAGCGCCGGATCGGTTGCGAGATGCGCATTGGTCTCGGTTGCAAACCAGCCGGGCGCGATCGCGTTAACGGTGAGATTGTCGGCGCCGAGTTCGACCGCGAGCGAGCGCGTCAGTGCGGCGAGCCCGCCCTTCGCCGCCGTATAGGCGGGATCGCCGGCCCGCGCCGCGAAGGCGGCGATCGAGGTCACGAAGATCAACCGACCGGCCGCGGAGCGCCTGAGATAGGGAAGGGCAGTCTTTGCCACGGCGTAGGCCGCGGTCAGGTCGGTGTTCAACAGAGCCGCAAATTCGTGCGGTTCCATCGCTTCCGTCCCGCGGCGGTCGCGTTCGCCGACAGCGTGGATGAGAATGTCGAGCCCGCCCGTCTTTTCGACCGTGGCGGCGATGATCGCCGGCGCATCGCGGGTTATGTCGCCGGCCGCAATCCCGATCTCGATGCCGTCGCCTTGGAGCCGCTTGCGCGCCTCTTCCAGGCCTTGGCCGTTGCGGCCGTTGATCACCGTCCAGGCGCCGGCCCTGGCGAGCGCCTTCGCCATCTCCAGCCCGAGGCCGCGTCCGCCGCCGGTAACCAGAGCCGTCCTGCCGCTGAGATCGAACATGGCCTTCCTTCGCCCGTTCTTAGATCACGATGTTTTAAGGTCGGGTCGACCTAAAAACAGGATCGTGATCGGTTCCAAGAAGTTGAGACGCGGGATGCGGGTGGAAAACCGCATACACTTTTTTGCCTCGTCCCGCTCTAAGCCCCGTAGCTTCGAAGCGTTGCCGCCGACCCGTTCCGGAGGAGTCCATCCAGCGCCTTGATCAGCGCGGCGCGAAATGGAGCGCTCGCCGGAAGGTCCGTGCCGAAGACGTCCGTCATCGTCAGAAAGGCATCGACGATGCGATCCGGCTCGTCAATTCCCTGCGCAAGCCCGGCAATCCGGGCAGCATGCGGATCGCGCACGTCGATGGGACGCCCCGCCTCGTCCAGGCCGCGCGCATAGCGCATCCAGGCGGCGACCCCGAGCGCGAGCCGGTCATAGCCGGCCTCGGCGTGCAGCCGGTCCCTGATCGAGCCGAGGAGGCGCTGCGGCAGCTTCTGCGAGCCATCCATTGCGATCTGCCAGGTGCGGTGGCGAAGCGCCGGATTGCGAAAGCGCTGAAGGAGTTCGGCCCGATAGGCCGGAAGGTCGAAGCCGGGCAGTTCCGGAAGGGTGGGGCTCACCTCGTGGCGCATCAACCCTTCGACCAAAGCTTCCATGCCCGGAAGGGACATGGCATCCGCCACCGTCTCGGCACCGGCGAGATAGCCGAGATAGGCGAGTGTGGAATGGCTTCCGTTCAGAAGCCGGAGCTTCATGAACTCGAAGGCGGAGACGTCTTGGACGAAGAGCGCTCCCGCCTTTTCCCATGCCGGGCGGCCGAGTGGGAAATCCTCCTCGATCACCCATTGCCGGAAGGGTTCGGTCATGATCGGCCAGGCATCTTCGAGCCCCATTGCCGCTGCGACCGCACTCCGGTCGCCGTCGGTGGTGGCCGGAACGATGCGGTCCACCATGGTCGAAGGCGACGCGACGTTGCGGATGACGGCGGCGAGGGCCGGATCGCGCAGTTCCGCGAACTGCGTGACGATACGCTTCAGAACATGGCCGTTCCCCGGAAGATTGTCGCAGGAGAGCAGCGTGAAGGGGGCGATACCGGCGCTGACGCGACGCGAAATCGCCTCGACGATGAAGCCGATTGCCGATCGCGGCCGCGCGGGGTTTGCGAGATCGTGAACGATGTCCGGATGGCCTTCGTCGAGCGTGCCGGTTGCTGGATTGTGGCAATAGCCCTTCTCGGTGATCGTCAGCGACACGATACGCGTGGCGGGGTCCGCCATGCGGCGAAGGACGGCTTCCGGGTCCTCCGGCGCGCAAAGGAGCTCGACGACACTGCCGATCACGCTGAGATCGGAGCCTTCGCCGTCCTGGACGGCGAGGGTGTAGAGCCCGTCCTGCGGTTGAAGCGCGTCGCGCGTTTCCGGGCTGCGCAGCGAGACGCCGCAGATGCCCCAGGACGGATTCTCGGAGAGCAGCGCATCGGTGTACGCGGCCTGATGCGCGCGATGAAAGGCACCAATACCGAGGTGTACGATGCCGACGGTAACTGGACCGAGGTCGTAATCGGGCCTTTTGACGGTGTGCGGCAGGCGGTCGATCGTCTTTCTCGAAAGCCGCATCAGAAGGCCCATCCGTTTCCGGTACCCGCTTGTCCGGTGCCTGCGACCGGCATCGCGTTCGCGGGCTGCAATGTCGCGCCTGGCGCCGTCAATCGCGTGGCGATCACCTTCATGGTGTCGGGGTGTCTGGCATCCACGCGGCTTCCTCCCTGCGTCGTTCTGGCTGCAAAACTGGTATATCAGCCGCCGGAGGCGCGTCAACCGAGGTCACTTTGCTGCCTATCCGGGCATACGCTCGATCATCGGCACGGTAAGGCTGCAGACCGGCGTGCCACCGCTGCAGCGGTCACTCAAATGCCACAAAACTGGGGAGGCTCACGCAGGATCGAGCACGATCTTCGCCGCCCGCCCGGCGCAACCGCGCCGTTGTCTTCACCGCAGCCCGAGAGGCTGTGCTTTCGGGACGGGCATCACCCTCAAGGACCTGCATGAGAAGGTTCGCCGCGACCAAAGCCGAAAAGCGAGGTTCACTGCGATGCATTCCATCCGAGACCATCTTCCTGTCTCCATCATCATAGCGAATTACAATTATGCGCGGTTCCTGAGCCGCGCGATCGACAGCGCCCTCGACCAGGACCACGCGCAGGTCGAGGTCATCGTCGTAGACGATGCGTCGACCGACGGGTCGGCGGAGGTGATCGCGTCCTACGGCGGACGGATCAAGGCCTGCCTGCGGGAGGAAAATGGCGGTCACGCAGCCGCTTTCAACACCGGCTTTGCGGCAAGTCGAGGGGCGATCGTTCTCTTCCTCGACGCCGACGACTATCTCTACCCGGCTGCCGTTTCCGAATTGCTTGCCCAGTGGAGCGACGACACGGCCCAGATGCAGTTCCGGCTGCATCTGGTGGACGAGGATCTGCGCGTCAAGGACATCTTCCCGCCCCCGGAGGTCCCGTTCGACTCCGGTGACGTAACGCCGCAACTGGCGCGCCGCGCACGATACCAGACGACGGTCACCAGCGGACTGGCTTTTGCACGCGCGGCTCTCGATGTCATCATGCCGGTTCCGGAAGCCGAGTTCCGGCAGGGTGCAGACGGCTACCTTGTCACGCTCGCCCCGCTCTACGGGAAGGTGACGTCGCTCGAAGCCTGCCTCGGCGCCTACCGAATGCACGGCAGCAATCATTCTGTCTTCGCCGAAAAACTCGGGCAGAGGGCGCGCTGGAGGGTGGAGCATGATTTTCACCGACTGCATGCCCTCAACGAACAGGCGGCCGATGTCGGTCTATCGGTTTCGCCGAAAGCGAACCTGCGCGACCCGGTGCATCTGGAGGAGCGTCTTGCATCGCTCTGCGTGGACGGCGCACGCCATCCGGTGGCTGCGGATTCGAGGCTCGGCCTCGCCGCTCACGGTGCCGTCGCCAGCATGCAGATGAACGTCTCGCTGCGCCGTCGTGCCATGCTGGCAGCCTGGTTCGTCTCTGTCGGGCTGCTGCCGCGGCGCATGGCGCAGGCGGTCCTTTCATGGAAGCTCGTCGCTTCCTCGCGGCCGGCCTTCCTGACCCGGATTTCGAGAACCATTCGCCATGCGATGGGGTAGTTGCACTTGCACGCAGACGCGATCAGGGTTCACAAAGGAAAAGTAGACAGGCTGCCTGTTCGGCTGCGAAACCTGACCCATATTTTCGCAGGTGACGGCGCCATGGCCCGTGCGTCCGATCGGACGCGCAAAGGCCGTTACCGGGAGAAAGAGCATGCGCATCGAACCCGTCTTCCTGTTCGATCTGGACGGCACACTCGTCGACAGCGTCTACCAGCACGTGCTTGCCTGGAAGGAAGCGCTCGACGCGGAAGGGATCGACCTTTCGGTCTGGCGCATCCATCGCAAGATCGGCATGAGCGGCGGGCTCTTCACCGACCAGCTCCTGCGCGAAACGAACATGGAAATCAGCGGTGACAGGGTTGCGCGATTGCGTCAGCGCCACGCCGAGGCCTACAGGCGGCAGGCAGACAGCATAAGACCGTTGCCCGGCGCGCGCGAGCTCCTAACCTGGCTCACCGATGCGAAGATCTCCTATGCGATCGCCACGAGCGGGCGGATGGAGACGGCCGCCGTCAATCTCGCCGCTCTCGGCGTCGATCCGGCGGTCGTGCCGGTCGTGACGCGAGACCTCGTAAAATATGCCAAGCCCGATCCGGATCTCTTTCTCGCCGCCGCGGAACAGCTCGGCGCCCCGATCGAGACGGCAGTGGTGGTCGGCGACAGTATCTGGGACATGCTGGCGGCGGTGCGCTGCCGTGCCTTGGCCATCGGCTTGCTGAGCGGAGGCTACGGACATGAGGAACTGCGGCAAGCCGGCGCTTACCGCATTTTCGACGACCCGGCCGATATGTTGCACCATATCGACGAGGTCGGCGGGCGGCGGTGAGCGGGAATGACCGCTCCGCTTCAGTGCTTCGTATCGTCGCTCAGGGCTTCTTCGTGATACCAGCAACCATCGACGGCGGCGCACACGTCCGACGGTGCGAGGTCCAGTTTGCGCTGGGCTTCGGAACGCCGTTCCTCGGCCTTCCGCGACACAGCGGCCGGAAACTTCAGGATCGTCGCAGACTTGCCGTAAAGACTCGTGGCCATGCTCTGGTCTCCCGTGAGTTCTGGGGAGAAACATAGTGCAACCAGGCAGGATTTGCACATGATTTACGCGAATTGCCGAAATTTCGTTCAATTCCGTGCCGGAATTGCGAGCATTCTCCGGAGCATTCACGGATGCAACGGTCGCAAGTGCGATTTTTTAGGCAGCGGCGCCTGCCAAATAATTTTTGGGCAGAAATGTTCGGGCCGCGGACGCCGATAAGGATGAGCAGGAGAAGCGGCACCTGGCACCTTTCCGCAAGTGAGGAGACCGCGGTATCGATTTGAATTGCTGCTTGTTTTTCTGCCCAGGCCGGCCCCAAACCGCGTAAAAATGCCGGGCTTTGCGGGTCCCGCCGACGATCTTTTCCGGCTGCGTCCGCGGGGCGCGTCCGCGCCGATTCGCCCCGCCGCGGTGCCGCCGGCCGAAAAAAGTCTCTCTCCGGAGCCCAACTGGCACGCTTGATGCTTCATGGTATTCGATCCCTGGCGGTTGGGCGTTGTGTAGCGCTGAAGCTGTCAGGATTTGCTCAAACCATGCAGCACCACGTTAGAGAGATTCGCTAATGACCAAGTATAAGCTCGAGTACATCTGGCTCGATGGCTACACGCCCGTTCCAAATCTCCGCGGGAAGACGCAGATCAAGGAATTCGACGCTTTTCCGACGCTCGAGCAGCTTCCGCTCTGGGGCTTCGACGGCAGCTCGACACAGCAGGCCGAAGGGCGCAGCTCCGATTGCGTGCTGAAGCCGGTTGCGGTCTATCCCGACCCGGTCCGCACGAACGGCGCATTGGTCATGTGCGAGGTCATGATGCCGGACGGCAAGACGCCGCATCCGTCGAATACCCGTGCAACGGTCCTCGATGATGAAAGCGCCTGGTTCGGCTTCGAGCAGGAATATTTCTTCTACAAGAACGGCCGCCCGCTGGGCTTCCCGGAGCAGGGCTATCCGGCGCCGCAGGGCCCGTACTACACCGGCGTCGGCTACAAGAATGTCGGCGACATCGCGCGCCAGATCGTCGAAGAGCATCTCGACATCTGCCTGGCCGCGGGCATCAACCACGAAGGCATCAACGCCGAAGTGGCCAAGGGCCAATGGGAATTCCAGGTTTTCGGCAAGGGCTCCAAGAAGGCTGCCGATGAAGTCTGGCTGGCGCGCTACCTTCTGCTGCGCCTGACGGAGAAATACGGCATCGACGTCGAGTTCCACTGCAAGCCGCTCGGCGACACGGACTGGAACGGCTCCGGCATGCACGCCAACTTCTCGACTGCCTATCTGCGCGAAGTCGGAGGCAAGGATTATTTCGAAGCGCTGATGGCCGCCTTCGAGAAGAACCTGCACGACCACATCAACGTCTACGGCCCGGACAACCACTTGCGCCTGACCGGCAAGCACGAGACGGCGCCGTGGGACAAGTTCAGCTACGGCGTGGCCGACCGCGGCGCCTCCATTCGCGTTCCGCACAGCTTCGTCAACAACGGCTACCGCGGCTATCTCGAAGATCGCCGCCCGAACTCCCAGGGAGACCCCTACCAGATCGCTTCGGTCATCCTGAAGACGATCGCGAGCGTGCCGACGGCGGTTGCCAAGGTCGCTTGATCTCTTGTTGGATGCCCGCATGAGCTCAAAGCGCGCGGGACTGTAAAATCTTGGTGGCGCCGGCCAGTTTGCCGGCGCCATTTTTATTTGAAGATCTTCCCATTCCGGCGCCTTTTCACATTCCCTGCCAGTTCGTGACGGGGACCGTTGAACAGGCCGAAGGCGGCATCACAGCGCTGACGGATATCATCGGGACGGATTGGTCGCCCTGCACATTCACCATGAAATGGCAGTTCACCCGGGCAGGGCAGGGGGTCGTTCGAAGCGGCGAGCCGACCTCACATCTTTCCGGTTTCGTGCGGGGGGGCTCGGCGTCATGGGCCGGAGGATCATCGCGTCCGGTTGAGGTGCCGTTCGGACGACGGTCGCAATGGGAGGGCAGTTCCCTGAAACAGGATCGCGTCGCCTGATGGCGACGCGATCCTGTTTCAGGCTGGGGACGCCGGGCAGGTCAGCCCCGGCGATTGCCCGGGAAGGCTGCGGGATCGATGCCGAGGGTGCGGAGATCCTGTGCTTTGGGGCGGCGATGGCCTTCGACGGCGGCGGCAGCAGCGGTTGCGGCGCCGAGTACGGCGAAGGCGCGGCCGATGAAGCCCATGCGGTTCTTGCTGGTCATCTCTTGCTCGCTTTCGTTTTCTATTCGATGAGCAAAAGATGGGTCCGGCGGGGTTGTTTTGCAATGCACAAAACCTCAGCCCAGCCATGCAGCGAAAGCAGGCCCGCACGCGTCCAGCAATAGGGGCGGCAGCCGATCGGGCCTGCCAGATCGTCGGAAGCCGCTCAGTCTTCGCTGGCGGCGAGTTGTGCGAGCACTTCGCCGCGGCCGCGGGCCCTGAGGATCAGCGGCACGACCAGCGCGAGCGCGGCGATCACCAGGAGCACGGCCGCGATCGGCGACGTGAAGAGCACGGTGATGTCGCCCTGGCTGATCGAGAGCGCCCTGCGGAGCTGCTGTTCGGCGAGCGGCCCGAGGATCAGGCCGACGACCACCGGCGCGATCGGATAGCCGAAGACGCGCATGACGTAGCCCAGCAGGCCGAAGGCCAGCAGCATGCCGAGTTCGAAGACCGAGGGATTGGCGCCGATGGTGCCGAGCGTTGCGAAGAGCAGGATGCCCGCATAGAGCCACGGCTTCGGGATCGTCAACAGCCTCACCCAGAGGCCGATCAGCGGCAGGTTGAGGACAAGCAGCATGAAATTGGCGATGAGGAGGCTGGCGATCAGACCCCAGACGAGCTGCGGATTGGTGGCGAAGAGCAGCGGCCCCGGCTGCAGCCCGTATTGCTGGAAGCCGGCGAGCATGATCGCGGCCGTCGCCGTGGTCGGCAGGCCGAGCGTGAGGAGCGGCACCAGCGTGCCTGCAGCGGATGCGTTGTTGGCGGCTTCCGGGCCAGCCACGCCTTCGATGGCGCCGTTGCCGAATTCCTCCGGATGTTTGGTCAGGCGCTTCTCCGCCGCATAGGAGAGGAAAGTGCCGATCTCGGCGCCCCCGGCCGGCATGGCGCCGATGGGAAAGCCGATGAAGGTGCCGCGCAGCCACGGCTTCCAGGAGCGCGCCCAATCCGTGGCGCTCATCCAGACCGAGCCCTTGACCGCTTCCACCTTGTCCGGGCCGCGGTCGCCTTGCGCGGCGATGAACAGCGTCTCGCCGATCGCGAACATGGCGACGGCGAGAGTCGTCACCTCGATGCCGTCGAGGAGGTCGGGCACGCCGAAAGAAAGGCGCGCCTGGCCGGTCAGCTGGTCGATGCCGATGCAGGCAAGGGTCAGGCCGACGAAGAGCGAGGTGAGCCCCCGCAGCGTCGAGTCGCCGAAGGCGGAGGAGACGGTGACGAAGGCGAGCACCATCAGCGCGAAATATTCGCGCGGGCCGAAGACGAGCGCCAGCTTGACGATATAGGGCGCAATGAAGGCCAATCCGAGCGTGGCGATGAGGCCGGCGACGAAGGAGCCGATGGCTGCCGTGGCAAGCGCCGGACCGCCACGGCCGGCACGCGCCATCTTGTTGCCCTCGAGGGCGGTGACGATCGAGGCGCTTTCGCCGGGCGTGTTGAGCAGGATCGACGTCGTCGAACCCCCATACATGCCGCCATAATATATGCCGGCGAACATGATGAGCGACCCGGCCGGATCGAGCTGATAGGTGACCGGCAGGAGCAGTGCGACGGTCAATGCGGGACCGATGCCGGGCAGCACGCCGACGGCGGTGCCGAGCGTTACGCCGATGAGTGCGTAGAGAAGGTTCATCGGCTGGGCAGCGACCAGCAGCCCCTGCAGCAGGAAATCGAAAGTACCCATGGTCGTCGGCCTTCTTTAGATCACGGTGATTCCAGGATCGAACCTGAAATCATGAACGTGATCGATCTGATAGGTTAAGAGCGGGATGCGGGCGGAAGACCGCACACACGTTTCCTGATCCCGCTCTAGAAGAACAGGCGTTCCAGCGGCCCTGCGGGCAGCGACAATTGCAGCAGCTTGGCGAAGATAGCCCAGACGATGAAACTGAACACGACGCCGACCGGCACGGTCAGCCACAATTTGCGTTTGCCGAAGCCGCGGGCCGTGAGGGCGAAGAGGATGCCGGTCGCGATCGAGAAGCCGAGCGTGTTCAAGAGCAGCATCTGCGCCGCAAGCCCGGCGACGATCCAGACAACCGGACCCGCCTGCTGGTGCTCGCGTTCGGGAAAGTCGCCCCGCCAGGCTTCGACCGCCGTCCAGACAGCAAGCGCGATGAGACAGCAGGCGATCGCGTAGGGCACGGTCATCGGCCCGACTTGCGAGTAGCCGGCAAGGCCGCTCAGGCGAGACACGTCCCAGAAGATCACACCGGCGATTGCTGCCAGAACGGCGGCGATGACCAGCGCCGCCCGGTCGGGGCGGCGCGTTTCGACGGAAGGGTTGTTCCCCTTGTTCATTTGACCAGCCCGATGTCCTTCAGGACGGTTTCCGTGGCGGAAATGTCCTTGGCGAGCTGCTCGTCGAAGGCGGCGCCGGCGAGATAGGTGTCCTGCCAGCCTTTGGTCTTCAGTACTTCCTGCCAGCCTGCGGATTTGGCAAGCTTCTCGATGTCGGCGGAGACTGCCGCCTTCTGTTCTTCCGTGAGGCCCGGGGCAGCGGCGACCATGCGCCAGTTTTCGACCACGACGTCGACGCCGGATTCCTTCAGCGTCGGCGCGTCGATACCCTCGAGGCGTTCGGCGCTGGAGACGGCGAGCAGACGGAGCGTTCCGGCCTTCACCTGGGACTCGAATTCACCGTAACCGGAAATGCCGGCGGTTACCTGGCTGCCGAGGATCGCGGCAAGCGCCTCGCCGCCGCCGGAATAGGCGATGTAGTTGATCTTGGTCGGATCGACACCAGCGGCCTTGGCAATCAGGCCTACCGCGATATGGTCGGTACCGCCGGCCGAGCCGCCTGCCCAGGAAACCGCGCCCGGATCCTTCTTCAGCGCCTCGACGAGATCTTTCATCGTCTGGATCTCGGAGGCGGCGGGGACGACGATCGCTTCGTATTCGCCCGTAAGCCGCGCGATCGGCGTCACGTCCTTGAGGGTGACCGGCGAGTTGTTGGTGAGGATGGCGCCAACCATGACGTAACCGCCGACGAGGAGCGCGTTCGGGTTGCCCTTCTGCTGGCTTGCGAACTGGGCAAGGCCGATCGTGCCGCCGGCGCCCGGAACGTTCTGGACCTGCACGTTGCCGGAAATGCCCTCCTGCTGCAGGACGGTCTGCATCGAACGGGCGGTCTGGTCCCAGCCGCCGCCGGGATTGGCCGGCGCGATGATCGTGTAGTCGGCGGCATAGGCCGGCAGAGCAATTGCGCCGGCGAGAATGGATGCGAGGAAGAAGTGTTTCAAGGTCGGTCCTCCGTGAGGCGCGCTTCGTCACGCGCACATTGATTATCGTTCGCGAAGGGGAGAAGCGGCTGGTCGACATCGACGGCGACCTTAGACCGGACTGGTGAATCCTCCCGATACGCTGCCGGCGGTCCGCCTCCACGGTTCGCCGGCGACCTTAAGCAACATAGAAAGCTGACATTAACCTGACATCAAGTCCGTTTCGCGTAAATGACTTGTTTGCCTGCTTATTATTCACTGCAGGCGCAGCATCTCGTTCCAGCGGGCAATCAGCCGCGCCCGCTTGACCTGGTCGAGATAGACCATCAGCCCGGGACTGACCGGTACGGGTTTCAACTGACCTCCGAGCATTTCCCGCATGGTGTTCGCGGTGTTCTCGCCGGCGACTTCGGGGCTGACCGCCGGGATCTGCAGCTCCCGCGCCATGATCGTCTGGCCCTCCTTCGACATGAAGAATTCGAGATAGCGGCGGCCAAGTTCGGGGGCGGCTGCGGCCTGCGGCACCAGCCCGATGCGCGACATGACGACCGTATAGTCCTTCGGCAGCACGATGCCGACATCGGGATGCCGCGATGCCCAGTCGGCCGCATAGGAGCCGAGGATGTTGTAGCCGAGCACGAAGCGCCCGTCGGAAATCCTCTCCAGGATCGCCTGACTGGTCGAATAGAGCTTCACTCCGGCCGACCCCATGGTGCGGATCACCGTCCAGATGTCGCCGAACTGCTCCTGGTCGCGCGACATGAAGAGGAAGCCGACGCCGGAGCGTTCGATGTCGTAGGTGCCGATGCGGCCGAAGACGGCGTTTCCTTTCCGCTTGAGGTAATCGACGAATTCGGCGCGCGTCGCCGGCGGCTGCTCGTTCCTGAAGCTCGGCTTGTGGTAGACGAAGACGGCCGGCTCGAAGGTGAGAGCGTAAGCCGTGTTGCGCCAGTTTGCCCAGGCAGGCCAGCGCCCGCTCATAGGCAGGTCGCTGCGTTGCGCATAACCGTCATTGCTGAGCTTGACCTGCAGGTCCATGGCGGAGGAAAAGGCGAAATCGGCGGTCTTCTCGCCGGCATCGGTCTCCTTGACGATCCTGTCGTAGATCTCGCCGGTCAGCATGTCCTCGTAGCGGACCGCGACATCGGGATTGGCCTTCTGGAAGCCGTCGATCATCGGTCTCGCCAGGGGTTCGTCGAGCGAGGAATAGACGGTCAGGACCGGTGCGGCGCCGTCACCGGAGAGAGCCGGGAAGAACGTCGGCGCGGCCTCGGCGACCGCGGCCGACAGGATCAAAAAACCGAGAGAAATCAAGAACCGCATGAATTCACAATGCCTGAGAGCGCTGCCGTTCACAAGCAAGCTCGCGAGCGATAGAGTGATCCCCGGGAGAGGCGATATTGCGTATCTTGCTGGTTGAGGACAATCGGGCCCTGGCGGAGGGCCTTTCGACGCTTCTGCGGGGCAGCGGCTATGCCGTCGACGTCGTGAGCGACGGCGCATCCGCGCATGCGGTTGCCGCGGCCGAGAGCTTCGATCTGGTGATCCTCGATTTGAACCTGCCGGAGATGGATGGCCTGGACGTGCTGCGTGCCATGCGGGCACGGCAGAACCGCGCGGCGGTTCTCATCCTGACGGCGCGCGGTACGCCGGAGGAGAGGATCAAGGGACTCGACCTCGGCGCCGACGATTACCTGATCAAGCCTTTCGATATCGGCGAGTTCGAGGCGCGCGTGCGCGTCCTCCTGCGCCGGCAGGCGGGGTTGCGGGCCTCCGTCGTCAGCTATGGCAATGTCTCGCTCGATCTCACCTCGCGCAGTTTCTCCTCGGCAGGCATGCCGATCGAGATTCCGGCGCGCGAGCTCGGTCTTCTCGAGCTTCTGTTCATGCGCGCCGGTAAGGTCGTCGCCAAGGACGCCATCGTGCAATCGCTGACGGGCCTGGACGACGATCTGAGCCCCAATGCGATCGAGCAATATGTGAGCCGGCTGCGCAAGCGGCTGGCGCCCTTCGGGCTGACCGTACGGACCGCCCGCGGCATCGGCTATTATCTCGACAAGACGGCCGGTCCCGAATGACAGCCGCCCCCGGAAAGGTCGTCTATTCGCTGCGGCGCAGGCTGCTCGGCTGGCTGCTGATCTCGACAGCCGTGATCGGCGTCGTCGCGCTGGCGGATACCTACCGGGAAGCCGTCAAGACGGCAAATGCCGTCTCGGACCGGGTGCTTGCCGGATCGGCGCTGGCGATCGCCGAGCGCGTGGTCGTCGCCGAAGACGGCTCGTTACAGGTCGACATCCCCTATGTTGCGCTCGAGATGCTGACATCGGCGGCGCAGGACCGGGTCTTTTACCGGGTGGACGGCCCGCCCGGCGAGTTCATCACCGGCTATCAGACCCTGCCTTCGCTTTCCGAAAGCACCGGTCAATCGACGAGCTTCGCAGATGCCGTCTTTCGCGGCGAACCTATCCGCGTGGCGGCACTCAGACGCTCCGCCTCGACCGGGGTCAATTCCGTTCCCTTCGTCGTCACCGTCGCGGAGACGACGATCGCCCGGCGCCAGCTCGCGCAGACCATCATCATCCGCTCGGCCCTGCGCCTCGGGCTGATGATCGCCGGGGCGGCGATGATCGTCTGGGTCGCCGTCACCTTTTCCCTGAGGCCGCTCTATCGGCTTGGCGATGCGATCGCCGAGCGCAGCCCCGACGATCTGCATCCGATCCGCGAGCAGGTGCCGAACGAAGTCCAGGGGCTCGTCGATACCGTGAACTCTTTCATGGTCCGCCTGCAATCGGCCCTCGATGCGCTGCGGCACTTCACCGGCAATGCCAGCCATCAGCTCAGAACCCCGCTTGCTATCATCCGTACGCAGCTTGCGCTTGCGCAGCGGTCGACGACGATCGAGGAAACCCGCGCGGCGGCGATGAAGGCGGACGAGGCTGTCGCCAATGCCGAGCGCATTCTCGCGCAGCTGCTGCTGATGGCCAAGATCGATGCCGCGGGCCGAGACGAGGCGCGGGGATTGGAGCGGGTCGAACTCGTCGGGCTTGCCCGCGCCGTCACGGCGGACCACGTACCGGCGGCGGGCGAAGCCGGCATCGATCTCGGCTTTGCCGGCGAGGGCGAGCACTGGATCCGCGCCGAGCCCCTGCTTATCGGCGAACTCCTGAAGAACCTGATCGGCAACGCGTTGCTTTATGCCGGCCGCGGGGCGGAGGTGACCGTGCGCGTCGGGAGCGGGGACCACGCGGTCCTGCTGGAAGTGGAGGACAATGGCCCGGGCATTCCGGCGGAGCTGCGCGAGGCGGCGCTCAAGCGTTTCCGGCGCGGCGGCGAGGAAGCCCCCGGTACCGGACTGGGCCTCCCGATCGTCGAGGAAATCGTCGGGCTTTACGGGGGGACCATGCGGCTGGACGAGGGTGACGCCGGTCGAGGGTTGAAGGTGGTGGCGGCGTTTCCGGCGGGGTGAGGCTGATTACAGGCGGCCGCGAAGGCGCCAACGGACACCCCCTCTGCCCGGCAGGGCGGAGGGGGTGTCCGTTGTATAAACGCCAAAGAAAAGACCCGCCCGAGGAAAGCCTCAGGCAGGCCGTGTCTTGATTAGCTCCGACGTCCGGTCAGAACGGCGAATCGGGGAAATAGAAGTCCTTGGCGTTTTCCTTCGTCACCAGCGTCGCGTCGATCGTGTAGGTGCCGCGAACCGGGACCTGGCCGTAGAAGTTGGCAACGGTCATTTCGAGTGCCGTGCCGACCATCGCCGGCGGGTAGAGCACGTCGACCGGGATCATCTTGTCGCCGTCCATGACCCGCTTGATCATGTCCTTCGAACCGGCTCCGGCGACCACATACTGGATGTCGGTGCGCTTGGCCTGGTCGATCGCCTGCAGCACGCCGACGGCCATGTCGTCATCCTGACACCAAACGACGTCGATCTGCGGATACTTGGTCAGGTAGTCCTGCATGACCTTGAAGGCGTCGTCGCGATTCCAGTTGCCGTACTGGCGGTCCAGGATTTCGACCTTGGAGCCGGCGATGCCCTTGTCGAAGCCGTCCTGACGCTGCTGGTCGATCGGGATCGGCAGGCCGCGAATGACGACCACCTTGGCTTCCGGCGTCGTGGCCTTGATATATTCGCCGGCGACCTGGCCGAGTGCCGGGTTGTTGCCGGCGACATAGAGGTCACGCACGCTGTTGTCGTTGGTCGAGGGCGCGCGGTCCACCAGCGCCACGAAGGTGCCCTTGCCCTTGATTTCCTTGATCGCATTGACCAGCGGATCGGGGTCGGTCGGCAGGATCACGAGGGCGTCGATCCCCTGGGTTTCGAGGTCCTGCACGGCGTTGGCCTGGCTCGCCGGATCCGGCGAGGTCTTGACGATGACGTTGAGGCCCGGATGCTGCTCCATGAGCAGCTTGGCAACGCGCTCGGCGTGGAACACGACGCCGGCGGTCCAGCCATGGTCGGCCGCCGGGATCGACACGCCGATCGTGACGTTCTTGTCTTGTGCATGGGCTGCACCCGTCAGTGCCATCATCGTGACGGCAGCAATGCCCATTAATCCCTTTCGCATGCTTCTTCCTCCCAATGATTCTAGGTCTTGGTTGATGTGGCCGGATCGCGCTCGATCCGGCTTGGTCACGATTTGCGTACCAGCGAGCGCTGGACGAGCATCGCGATGATGATGATCGCACCCTGCATCGCGCCGATCAGGTATTCGCTGATGAAGTTCGACAGGAGCATGATGTTTCCGACCAATTCGAGAATGAAGGCACCGCAGATCGTGCCCCAGACGCGGCCGGCGCCGCCCTTGAGCGCCGTTCCGCCGACGACGACGGCGGTGATGGCCTGCAGTTCCCAGAGGATGCCGGTCGTGGCCGAGGTGGAGCCGAGGCGCGGCACGTAGAGCAGCACGGCGACGGCGACGCAGAGACCCTGGATGACGAAGGCGATGGTGCGCACGCGATTGACGGCGATGCCGGAATAGCGAGCCACGTCGCTGTTGGAGCCGACCGCGACCACGTGCCGGCCGTAACGCGTGCGATAAAGGATGAAGGCGGCGACGGCGGTGACCGCGAGGATGATCGCGATCGGCACTGGCATGCCGAGAATGCTGCCGAAATAGGCCGGGCGATAGAGCTCCTGTATTTCCGGCTCGCGCAGGGTGATCGCGCCGCCTTGCGAAAGCCAGGTGGTAAGGCCGCGATAGATGCCCATCGTGCCGAGCGTCGCGATGAAGGGCTCGATCCTGCCGACCGTGGTGATCAGCCCGTTGGCGAGCCCGCAGGCGCTACCGGCGACGACCGCAAAGAGGACCGCAGCCGTGAGCATCAGTGCCGGATCGGCAATCACGCCGGAATTCATGAACAGGATCATCAGGCTTGCGACGAAGGCGACCATCGAGCCGACCGAAAGGTCGAGGTCGCCTGCGGAAATGACGAAGGTGGCGCCAACAGCGATGATGGCGATGAAGGCGCTGCGGGTGGCGACGTTGGCGAGGTTGTTGAGACTGATGAAGTTGGGGTTGACCATGGCACCGACGATCAACAGCAGTGCAAGGGCGGCAAACGGCGCCACGGCCCTGAGATCGACGTCCCGCCACGTCCGGCGGTGCGTTGTGCTTTGGATGCTTTCCTCGTTCACGCTCATGTCCAGATCAACCTCTCCCGCCCCCGAGCCGGGGGAATTCCTTTTCCTGTGCCTGCCTTCGCCGCGCGTCCAAGCGGTCAGGCGGCAGCCATTTTCTTCAGTCCGGCTGCGTAGCGCATGATCTCCTGCTCGGAGATCTCGTCTCCCTCGAGCATGCCGACGATGCGTCCCTCGCGCATCACCGCGACCCTGGTGCAAAGCCCGATGACCTCGGGCATTTCGGAAGAGACGACGATGATCGAGCGGCCGTCGCGCGCGAGCGCCGAGATGAAATGATAGATCTGCTGCTTGGTGCCGACGTCGATGCCGCGTGTCGGCTCGTCGATGATGATGATGTCCGGTTCCGTTTCCATCACCTTGGCGAGCAGCAGCTTCTGCTGGTTGCCGCCGGACATGCGCCTGGCGACGACATTGCCGTCGCGCACGCGGATGTCGAAGCGGCGGCGGGCCCTTTCGAGCGCAGCCGCCTCGCTTGCCGGGCTGAGATAGCCGATGCGGGCATGCCGGCCGAGCGACTGCAAGGTCAGGTTCGTCGTCATGCCGGAGTTGAGCAGCAGGCCTTTCGCCTTGCGGTCCTTGGTCATGTAGGCAAGACCGCGCCGGTTGGCCGCGTGCACGTCGCCTGAAGGCGCGGTCTCTCCACGGATCGTCACCTCGCCCGACAGGCGGGGCCTGAGGCCGGCGACCGCTTCCATGAGTTCGGTGCGGCCGGAGCCGATCATGCCCGAAAAGCCCAGTATTTCGCCTTTGCGCACCTCGAAGCTGGCGTCCTTCACATAGTCGGTCGAGACGGCGTCGACTCGCAGCACGACCTCTTCGTCGACGTTCGGCTCATTCTTGGCGGGATAGAGACTCGACATTTCGCGGCCGACCATGAGCTGCGCAATCGACTCGCCGTCGAGCATCGATGTCGCGGCGGTCTTCACCCACTGCCCGTCGCGCAGCACCGTCACCCGGTCGGTCAGTTCGATGACCTCGTCGAGCTTGTGCGACACGAAGACGAAGCTCGTGCCTCTATCGCGCAGCTTGCGCACCTGCCGGAAAAGGAAGTTGGTCTCCTCGCGGGAGAGAACGGCCGTCGGTTCGTCCATGAAGACGATCCGCGCGTCGCGGCTGATGGCCTTGGCGATCTCGACCATCTGTTTTTCGGCGATTGAAAGACTGCCGATCAGCGCGTTCGCGTCCACGTGGCAGCCGAGCAGATCGAGAACCCGGCGCGCCTCCGCGCGCATATATTTGCGGTCGAGCACGCCGAAACGCGTCACCTCGCGACCGAGAAACAGGCTTTCGGCAACGGTCAGATGTTCGGCGAGATTGAATTCCTGGTGGATGATGACGATGCCCAGCGCTTCGGCCGCGCCGTTTGCAGGAAGCGTTACCGGCTGGCCATCGAGCAGGACCTCGCCCGAGGACGGTTGCTCGAACCCTGAAAGAATCTTGACGAGGGTCGACTTGCCGGCGCCGTTCTCGCCCATCAGGGCATGGATCTCGCCGGCGCGAAGCTCGAAATTGACACTGAAGAGCACCTGCACGCCGCTGAAGGACTTGCTGATCCGCCGCGCCTCCAGCACGACGCGCGCGGCGTCTACCGTCTCCGGATTCATCGATTTCCCCCATTGCGGCTCCCGACCGCCCATGGACGTTATGTAAACCTTTACACTCCCGATGTAAAGGTTTACATAACGGCATGCACAGGAATTTGCCGGACCGCCTTTGACGTTGCCCGCGGTGTGTGTAGTGTCCCGCCGTGTACAGCGCCGCGCGTTCTTGTCAGACACGCAAAGTCCGCCGTAGCAGATTGATTAGCTGCTTGTTTTTATCTCTAAATCGGGATTTAGGGAAACACGCAGTAGGGAGACGCAAGGCAGAGCGCAGTGTCGGATTCCACGCCCGCAACCATCGAAGACGTCGCCAGGATCGCTGAAGTTTCGATCGCGACGGTATCGCGGGCAATCCACAACCCGGAGAAGGTCGCCAAATCCACGCGGCTGAAGGTCAACCAGGCGATCGCGATCACCGGTTATACGACCAATGCCATGGCTCGCAGCCTGCGCCTCGGCCGCTCGAACATGATCCTGGTCGTCGCCCCGGATATCGGCGATCCGAACTTTTCGAGCATCCTGGTCGGCCTGGAAAACGAGGCACGGTCGCACGGATACGGCGTGCTGATCGGCCATACCCAGAACGACGCCCAGCGCGCGGTCGAATATCTGAAGTTTCTCAACTCCAACCAGGCGGCGGGTCTGATCCTCTTTACCGGCATCCTGCCCTTCGGCCACGAGACGATAGCGGCGCGGCTGCCGCCGAGCGTCGGCATATTCGAGCCCGTCTTCAACGGCGGCATACCCTATGTGGGTGTCGACGATGTCGAGGGCGCCCGCAAGGTGGTCGACCTCCTCATCGCCGAAGGTCATCGCAAGATCGCTTTCATCGGCGATTCGCGGACCCGCCTTGCCTATAAGCGGCGGCGCGCCGGCTATGATGCGGGCCTCGATGCGGCGGGGGTGCCGGCGGAATTTCGGCTGGTCCAGGAGGGCGACGGCACGCTCGAGAGCGGCAGGGCTGCCGTCGAGCGGCTCTTCGTGCGCGACACGCTGCCGACGGCATTCATGTGCGTCAACGATCAGACGGCACTCGGGGTGATGATCGGGCTGAAGGCACGCGGCTATGACATACCGCGCGATTTCTCGGTCACAGGCTTCGACGACGTGCCGCAGGCGACATTCATGACGCCGGCTTTGACGACGATCCGCCAGCCGCGCACGCTGATCGGCAAACACGCCATGGCGCTTCTCTTGGAGCTTCTCTCCGACCGCAGCCCGGCCGAGACCGAGATATTCCTCAGGCCCGATCTCGTGGTGCGAAACTCCGTATCTTCGCCGTCTGCACGATGGGGTTGAGAAGGCTTCACTGCCGCTGCCCCGCTTCAGCCTGTGGAAACACGCAGTTCCCCATCAAAGATTCTCGAGGGCTCAGCCGCGCGAGGTCATCCAAACGCCGACCAGCGTCACCGTCAGCCCCATCAAGACAGCCGGGGTCAGGGGCTCGGAAAACAGCGCCCAGGCCCACAGCATGGTGACAGGCGGACTGAGATAGATCGCAGCGCTGACCTGGGCCACCGGGAAGAGACGCAAGCTCGTGTAGTAGACCGAATAGGCGGCAAAGGTTGCGAACAGAACCAGCCAGACCATCCCCACGCCGAAAGCGGGCGTCAACGGTGGGGCGAGGTTCCCTTGCATCATAGCGCACAGCCCGAACAGCACCGAACCGGTCAGGGTATGGATGCAAAGGCTTTGGTGCACGGGCATGTGCCGGGTGCGCCGTCGCTTGTGCAGAACCGAGGCGAGCGCAAAAACAAGCATGGAGCCCACCGTCAATCCATATGCCCACAACGGGGCCGTGCCGAAGCTGAGGCTGTCGAACGAGACGATCAGCACGCCGAAAACGGCGATTGCCGTTCCGAACCATTGCCGCGCGCTCAGGCGTTCGCCCAAAACCGGTTGCGACAGGGCGGCAATCGCCAACGGCAAGAGGTCCGAGATGAGTGCGACCAGTCCCGTCGGAACCCGCTGTTCGATGGCCAGTGCGAAGCCACCGAGATAAAGGAAGACCGACATGACGCCGAACAGCATCTGTTCCACGACGCCGCGCATCCGCAGCCGCGGACCGATGATCAGCGCGAAGGGCAGCAGGATCACCCCCGACAAAAGCGTGCGCCAGAACAGAACCAGCATTACGCTCGCCTCTTCGCTTGCATAGCGAATGCCGACGAAGCCGGAACTCCAGCCGACGACCAGTAGCGTCGCCATGAGGGGCCAGAGGAGACGATGCTGTTTCGCTGCGGGCAGCGAGATGGGCTGGTGGGTCATGGCGCTCTCGGGCGTGTCGTTCGTTCCCCAGCCTTAGGTGGCGGCGATCCCTTTTGCACATGACAAATTTCGATAGCAACATGACATCGCAGCCGGATCGGCAATGTGAAATTGCCAAATGGGCACTTGGTCCGCATAATTCACGCAATATTCATGACGGCGATCGCGATGAAAGAGCTCAACGGCCGACGTTTGGAAATCGATGCGCTGCGCGCCTTGTGGGCAATTCGCCATCACGGGGGGATCACGCGCGCGGCCGAGGCTCTGGGTTTGTCGCAGTCAGCCGTCAGCCACAAGGTCAAACGGCTCGAGACGAGCCTCGATTGCGACCTGCTCGGCCGCAAGCCGGGCGGAGCGATGTTCACCGCGGCCGGGGAGGATTTGCTGGACTATGCCGGGCGAATCCTCGGGCTGCATGACGAGGCGCTTCTGAGTTTGTCGAAAACGTCGCTCAAGGGGCGCATCGCTCTCGGCCTGACCGAAGACACCGCCTGCAGCGATCTTGCGCGCATATTAGCGAGATTTCGCCGCCTGCATCCTCACGTCGCCGTCCGCACCAAGGTCCGCATGAGTCTAGTCCTGCGGGCAATGCTGGATCGGGGCGAATTGGAGGCTGCGATCCTGCAGGTCTTCGCTCATGAGGTCCGACCGACCGACGTCGTCCTGTTCCGCGAGGAGCTTCACTGGGTCAAGCATCCGGAATTGTCGCTGCCGCAGCAAGGCCCGATACCCTTCCTGTCCTTCGATGACGAATGCTTCTACCGAAGATGGGCGCTCGATATCGGACAGGATGGAGGGGTGGTTCTTGAAACCGTGTTCGAATGTGCAAGCGCGGCCGGCATCGTGGCCGCGGTAAATTCGGCCATGGGCGTAGCGCTTCTGAGCGGCCGCCATCTGCGCCCCGAGATGCAGATCGTCTCCGAGCACCTGCCGGCGCCGCCTGCCTTGGCCTATGTCGTGCGCCGCGCCAGGAAGGCGAGAAATTCCGCGCTCGAAACGCTCGTCGCCGAAATCGAGAAGGAAATCAGTCGTTACGGAGGGCTCGTCCTGGCGAGCTAGGTGGTCACTCATAAGCGCTCAGCCAGAGTCGCATGGCAGCGAGCCTGGCTGAAGCGAGGTAGGGCCTGTTTCTACCGGCCAGCGACGTGCTAAGTTCGTTGAATGACGGCGGCCGACCGATACAGTTTTCGCAAAGCGACGGTGAATGATCTCCCTTTGCTCGCAGCATGGCGATCGAACCCGCATGTCCGCGCATGGTGGGGCTCGGACGGGTCGCACGATGCAGCAGACCTGGCTGATCCTCGCGTGGCGCGTTGGATTGTTTCAACCGCCGAACGCCCCTTTGCGTTCATGCAGGACTATACCGTCCACGGCTGGGAAAACCACCATTTCGCCAAGCTTCCCAAGGGATCGCGGGGGATCGATCAATACATAGGAGACCCCGAAATGATCGGGGTCGGGCACGGGACAGCATTTATCGGGGCGAGAATGAGGGCTCTCTTCGATGCGGGGGTACCGGTTATCGGCACCGATCCGCACCCGGCCAATGAACGGGCGATTGCCGTCTACAGGAAACTGGGTTTCGAGCCGTTGGGACCACCTCAAGAGACGCAGTGGGGCTTGATTTTGCCAATGACTGCGAGGCAGTGAGCGGCACACCATCAATCGCCCTCGACCGCTGAGACATGGCCGGCAGCGCAGTACCTGTCCTAACGTTGGCGGGAGCTGAAGAGGGCCGCCGTTTCGCGGGTCTGGACCCGCATCATCGCGCTCCAGAGCTGGAGGAGGAAGCTGGTGCGGGCGTGTTTCGCAAGCTGGCGCTGCGAGGACATGGTAATTCTCCGATAGTTTTTCATTTCGGCGATATAGTCTATCGGCGCAGCGGAAGCCATAGGGCAGCCAAAGGGGCTGCCTTGCAAGACGAGCATATGTCATTCGCGACAATATAGCGGCCCAGTACCATGACGAGAAAAGAAAAGGGCCGGGATGAATGTCTTCGTCCCGGCCAGTTCTTTCGAGGAGGAGCAGTATTTTTATGCTTTTTTGCGGCCTTTCTGGCGATAAACGTCGACGACAACCGCGGCGACGATGATGATGCCCTTGACGATCTCCTGGTAGTAGGCGTCGACCCGGAGGAAGGTGAAGCCGGACGTCATCACGCCGAGGATCACCGTGCCGATCACCGTGCCGGTGATGCGGCCGACGCCGCCGGTGAGCGACGTGCCGCCGATGACGGTCGCGGCGATCGCGTCGAGTTCGTACATGACGCCCATGCCGGCCTGTGCCGTCTGGGCGCGGGCGGCGGTGACCACGCCTGCGAGGCCCGCAAGCATGCCGGCGATCGCATAGACTTTCACCAGATGCGCTTCGACATTGATGCCGGAGACGCGCGCGGCCTGGACATTGGCGCCGATCGCGTAAGTGAACTTGCCGTAGCGGGTGTAGCGCAGCGCGATGTGGAATATGAGCGCCACGACGAGGAACACGATCACCGGCCAGATGCCCGTGCCGATGAAGTTGAACTGCTCGGTGAGGCCCGAGACCGGCTGGCCCTTCGTGTACCACTTGGAGACGCCGCGGGCCGAAACCATCATGCCGAGCGTGGCGATGAAGGGCGGGATCTTGGTCCTGGCGATGAGCTGGCCGTTGATGAAGCCGGCAAGAAGACCGATCCCGACGCCAAGGCAGATCGGCACGATGGCCGGCAGGTCGGTCAGGGACGGATAAAGCGCCCGCGGCCAGGTGGAGGCCTGCGCAACGCTCGCCGAGATCATCGCGGTCATGCCGACGACCGAACCTGACGAGAGGTCGATGCCGCCCGTGATGATGACCTGCGTGACGCCGACGGCGATGATGCCGATCACCGATACCTGCAGGATCATGATCGTCAGGCGTTGCGAATTCATCAGGAAGCTCTGGCCGACGAAGAGCCAGCCGAGAACCTCGTAGACGAGCGCGATACCGATCAGCACCAGGAAGATGTTGAGCTCGGGCGGCACGCGCCGTCTCGAGCGGGCGAGGGATGAGCTCGTGCCCTGTGCTGCGACATTGGTATTCATCTTCTTTCCTCCCTGCGGTCGGCAGTTCGCCTTGATCGGTTCCAAAGGTCGGAGCGGAATGCGTGCGGAAGGCCGCACGCACTCATCCCGCTCTATCGCGCCGCAAGCTCCATGACCTTGATTTGGGTAGCTTCCGCCCTGTCGAGAAATCCGGTGACCCGGCCCTCGTGCATCACCATGATCCGGTCGCTCATGCCGAGCACTTCCGGCATTTCCGACGAGATCATGATGACCGCGACGCCGTTGCGGGCGAGCTCGGTCACCAGGCGGTGGATCTCCGCCTTGGCGCCGACATCGATGCCGCGCGTCGGCTCGTCGAGGATCAGGATGCGCGGATTGGTGAGCAGCCAGCGGCCGATCAGCACTTTCTGCTGGTTGCCGCCCGAGAGATTCTCGACGCGCTCCTGCAGGTTCGGCGTCTTGACCCGGAGCTTGCGGCTCATCTCCTCGCAGGCGGCGGTGACCTCCCTCTCGCTGACGAAGCCGCCCTTGACGAATTTGTCCTGCAGCACGGCGATCTGCATGTTTTCGAGAATGTCGAGGATGAGCAGACAGCCGGTGTCCTTGCGATCCTCGGTCAGAAACGCCATCCGATGGCGGATCGCCTTATTGGCGCTGTCGATCACGACCTCTTTCCCATCGATCGCGATCGTGCCCGAGCTGGCCGGCGTGACCCCGAAGAGCGTCTCGGCGACGTTGGAGCGACCGGATCCGACGAGGCCTGCGACGCCGAGGATCTCGCCGGCGCGCACATCGAAGGAGACGTCGCGGAAGACGCCGTCGAGGGTCAGGTTCTTCACCGACAGCACCACGTCGCCGATCGGCACCTCCTCCTTCGGGAACATCTGGGTGATTTCACGTCCAACCATCATGCGGATGATGTCGTCGCGGGTGACCTCGTTCGAGAGGTGGGTGCCGATATATTTGCCGTCGCGGAAAACCGAGAACTCGTCGGCGATCTCGAACAGCTCGTTCATCTTGTGGGTGATGTAGACGATGCCGATACCTTGCGAGCGCAGGTCACGGATGATCTCGAACAGATGGGCCACCTCGCGTTCGGTGAGCGCCGAGGTGGGCTCGTCCATGATCAACACGTCGGACTCGTAGGAGACCGCCTTGGCGATCTCGACCATCTGGCGGTTGGCGACCGAGAGGTGACGGACCTCGATCTCGGGATCAAGATCGATCTTTAGCCGCTCGAAAAGCTTTGCCGTCATGCGGCGCATCTCGCCATGGTCGACGAAGCCGAAGCGGTTCTTGGGTTCCCGGCGGATCCAGATATTCTCGGCGACGGTCATGAAAGGCATCAGGTTCAGTTCCTGATGGATCATGGCGATGCCGTTCTCGAGCGCGTCGAGCGGCGACTTCAGCCGGATGCCGGC
Source organism: Sinorhizobium sp. KGO-5 (assembly GCF_036245905.1). NCBI lineage: Bacteria > Pseudomonadati > Pseudomonadota > Alphaproteobacteria > Hyphomicrobiales > Rhizobiaceae > Sinorhizobium > Sinorhizobium sp. KGO-5. Next base: position 651,893 of record NZ_BDIZ01000003.1, on the reverse strand, counting down.
GCCCCTGAGTTTCACCTCGCCCTGGTCGGGATGATAGATCCCGGCGAGGATTTTCATCAAGGTCGACTTGCCGGCTCCGTTCTCGCCCATGAGCGCATGCACGGTGCCGCGCTTCAGCTTGAACTCCACGTCGTCGAGTGCGACGACACCCGGAAATTCCTTGCGAACGCCTTCTGCAGTCAGAAGGTATTCGGATTTCGGAACGGCGCCGCTGGCGCGCACGGCTGCCATTGTCGTGGGACTGAGTGTCATTCTCGTTGCCTCCCATGTTCCGGTTCAACCGGAATGTCCACGCGGTGGCGGAGCATGCCTTCCTCGGTGCGAATCCGAAGCAGGCGTGGCGTTCGGGAGCGCGGCATTGCCGCGCCCCCGGCAGCGCCGGTCAGTTCTTCGCCTGATATTGCTCCAGGTTCTCCTTCGTGACGAGTTCGAAGGGAATATAGACCTTTTTCTCCACCGGCTCGCCCTTGGCGAGCTTCAGCGCGGCGTCTACCGAGCCCTTGCCCTGGCCGGCTGCATTCTGGAAAACGGTCACGTCGAGGTCGCCGGCCGCCATGGCCGCGAGCGCGTCCTGGGTTGCGTCGATGCCGCCGATGACGACGGAATCCATCGAGCGGCCGGCCGCCTTCAGCGCCTGGATCGCGCCGATCGCCATTTCGTCGTTGTTGGAGATGACGGCGTCGAATTCGAGGCCGGCGGAAAGCCAGTTCGTCATGAGGTCCGAGCCCTGGGTGCGCGACCAGTTCGCGGTCTGCTCCTCGACGATCTCGATGCCCTTGCATTCGTCGGTCGCGATCACGTCGTGGATGTCCTTGGTGCGCATGCGGGCAGCCTGGTTGGAGAGTTCGCCCATCATGACCACGGCCTTGCCCTTGCCGCCCAGCATCTTGCAGATTTCCTTTGTCTGCAGCGTGCCGGATTCCTGTTCGTTCGACGCGACGAAGGCCTGCTTGTCCGGAAGCGTATCGACGTTCACCGGCTCGCGGTTGACATAGACCAGCGGAATGCCGGCATCCGCGGCGATCTTCGACATGGCGGCGGTCGCATCGGTGTCGACCGGGTTGACGATGATGGCATCGACCCCGGCGGCGATGAAATTCTGGATCTGGCTCTGCTGTTTGGCGACGTCGTTCTGCGCGTCTTCGACCTGCAGCTCGACGCCGTCAAGCGTCTTGGCGTAATCCTGCATGCCGGTGCGCAGCACCGTCAGGAAGTTGTCGTCGAAGAGCGCCATCGACACGCCGATGGTCTCCGCATGCGCGGCCGTCGACATCACGACGGCCATCGCAGTGCCTATGAAAAATTTCTTCATTGTTCTTCTCCTCCACTTGGTGCCGGCCACACCTTCTTCGGCCGGGAACGCGACCTTCTTCCCGAGATCGCGTTCAGACTTCGACCGGAAGCGGCACTCCCGCTACGCTTCCGATCAAAACGGAATAAAAAAACCAGTGTTTTGACATTACGGAATATGTATTCCATTTTATCGGGATGCCGTCAAGAGCGCCCGGGCGCGCCGGTTTGGAATCCAGCTCTTTCCACTGCCGGTGGCGATCAGCTCCGCGACCGAAGGTAGTCCATGCTCTCTCGCAGGGCGTCCGCCGGGTCCGCAAGTCCGTGCACCGAAGGGGCAAAGGGCTCGAAGGAGAAGGGGCCAGCATAGCCCTCGTCCCGCAGCCGGCGAATCTGGCCTTGATTGTCCAGCCTGTCGGCGGCGTCGACGAGAACGCGATGCGGATCGCGCATATCCGAGACGGCCAGGTTTTCGTCGATGACGCCGGAGATGTGTACGAGGCCGGTGAGATCCGCAAAAAGCTGGTCTTCGCCAGCAAGGTGATGGTGGAACGTGTCGTGCACCAGGCGGAAGCTCGATTGACCCGAGACTGCCCGGATCGCTTCGGCGGCCTCCGCCTTGGAGCGCAGCGAACAGATCTCGAAGCCGAGCGGCTCCACGAGACCGATAACGCCGGCCGCGTCGAGCATCGGCTTCAGCGCCCCAAGCGCCTGCCGAAGGTTGGTTTGCCGCACGCCGTCCTCCTTGCCGCTGCCGTCATTGACGGGCACCAGCACCAGAGCCTTCGCACCGCAGTCGCGTGCATAGGAGATGAGTTCGCGCGCTTCGGCTGCCCGTTGCTCATTCCATTCGTTGAAGCGCTGCAAGGCGTTGATCGAGACGATCGTCAGACCGTGCTTCTCCGCAAGGGCTTTCACCTCCTCCGGAGGCGTCCCGTCGGCAATGGCGTTGGCGGTCAGGTCGTTGCGGATTTCGACCAGGGAAATGCCGAGCGATCTCGCAAGCGAGAAGAACGCGTCGACCGGGAGGCCGGGAGCGGCCATATGGTTGAGGGCGAAGGGGAGGGCGGTCATGCCGGAAGTCTCCTGGGGGAATAGTGATGCGGTGATGCCGGAACGTTTGTTCCATTTGCCGGCGCAGCCACATTCACCATTCCGCGAGACGCAGTCAAAGGCGCAGATCAGCGGCAATGTTGCATCCCTGCAAGATTGCATTTCACCGCTGATGGAATTCTGTCATGGCGCCCGGCGAGGGGCGCTCGCCCCCGCTTTCACTCGAGACCGTTCGCCTCGGCGATGAAATCCGACAGCATCGGCACATAGTCCTCGCCGCGGCCCGCGCCGACCGCCTGTGCAAATGAGTTCCGGACGGCCGCCCCCACCGGATTGGCGGCGCCGGCGGCAATGGCGTAGCCGGCAAGATAGCTCATGTCCTTGAAGCCGTTGCGGATCGCGAATTTATGGGCGTTCGGGTCGCGTTCCAGGACCCAGCGGAAGAAGGTCTGATAGAAGGGGCAATCCATCCGGCCGCCGCGAATGACGCTGTCGAAGACCTCGGGCGTCAGCCCGGCCTTGCGTCCGAGCATCAGCGCTTCGGAATAGAGCGCCGCGTAGCCCATCGACAGGAAGTTGTTGAGCAGCTTCATCGTGTGACCGGAGCCGGTCGGCCCCGTGTGAATGATTCGACCGGCGAAACATTCGAGTACCGGCCACACGCGCTGTACGTCTGATTCCGCGCCGCCGACCATCACATCGAGCGTGCCCGCGGCGGCATCGGCCGGCGTACGGCTGAGCGGCGCGTCGATCAGCGTAAGGCCGCTTGCCGCGAGATCTGCTGCAAGCTTCGTCGTGACGGAGGGATCGGATGTGGAACAATCGACGATGGTGACCGGCCTGCCCGCGCTCGCAATGCCCTCCGGGCCACCGATGACCGAAAGGACCTCAGGCGAGCCGGTAACGCAGAGGACGATGACGTCGCATTGCTCCGCCATCTCGCGCGGCGTCCTGGCTTCGCGTGCGCCCTCGGCAATAAGCGTCTCCACCGGCGCCCGATTGCGATGCGCCATCACCTGGAGCGGCCAACCCTTTTTCAGAATATTTGCCGCCATCCCTTGACCCATCAATCCGAGCCCGATGAAGCCTATGTTCGATTTCGTCATCTAATCGCCTCCTCTACCTTCATGTTCCGGACGTTGAACGACTGTATCCGCGATCTTAGAGAATTCGAGCGGGATGCGGGCGGAAAACTGCGGGCGCCTTTTTCCGGAATTCGTCTAGCGGGACTTTTCCATGCGGCCATAGCGTGTTCATGTTCTGGGACACCGGTAGTTGTCAGCCATTCCCGACCTTGTCAGCCTCCCGCCTCAGCCTCTGCAGATCGCTGGCAATGCCAAGTGCCGCTTCCGCTCGCTCGAGCGCTTCTTTCGAATGCCGCATGGCTGCATCGCGAAACCGGTCCTGGTTGAATTTGGCGAGCGTGCCGAACGCCTTCTGAAGGCGGACTCCTATTTCGACGATAGCAGCGCCGTCCCGCGCGATTGGCGTGAACAGATCGTCGAAAACTTCGTCGAGTTCGATCGCCGGCACGTAGACCTTTGGATAGAGCACCTCGTCCTGGAGCGCCTTCTCCACGGGCTCGGTCCAGACGGCAAGCACGCGCAACGCACGGCTGATGACGTCGATCGCGGTCCGGGGGTCGTTGACGGCCGGCGACAGGGCGCGCGACGCTATTTCAGCCAGCACCGCTGCTCCGAACCTCGGATCCTGATCGAACGAACGCGTATCTCCCACCGAGAAGCACCTGGCAATCTCGGCAAAGACATGCTCGTCCGGTGTGCCGTCGACGGAAGCGACGGGCCGGTTTGGATCGACAAGCTGGCCGGGTATCAATCGGACGAATATGCAGGTCTTCCTATCGTTCGCGATGGCGGAAAGCCCGCTTACGTCGAGATGCTGGATGTAACCGATCCTGTCGATAAAGACCGGCGTGGCGGATGCGGGGATGCGTGCGGCATCGTCCAACCGGTTTCCGCCGAGGTAAGGTCGTAGCCGCCGCGATCGCATTGCCTCGATCGTGACCGCCTCGACCTGTTCCGTCGTCTCGGTAACGCGTCCGAGGCGCGATAGATGATCGATCCAGCGCAGCAGCGTCACGATGATCAGGACGATGACGCCGATCGTCACCACGAACAGAATAAGGCGGCCCTGGTCGCCGCAGGCGCCGGTGCTGAGAGCGATGATGCCGACGAGGCTGAACAGGAACGACCCGATGAAGGTCGCGAGCACGTTCTGTGTCGTGCTGTCTTCCATGAGAAGCTTCGTTGCCCGTGGCGTAACGCTATTGGTTGCCGCCGAGTAGGCTGATACCATCGTGCTTAGCGAGAATGTCGAGACCGTCAGCATGCTGGAAGCGATGATCCCCAGCACGTTGTCGACTGCGTGCGCCCCTATTCGGTTCGGAAGGTCTCGCGGAATGAACGGGCCAAGGAAAATTGCGATGAGTGCGGTTATAATCGCGAGAATGGAGAAAAGCGTGGCTCGAAACCAGATCCGCCGCGTGATCTGCGAAAACAACCATGTCCATCGTGATGTCATCAAGCTCGTCCACTTACGATCAGCTCTGATCGAACCGTCGATACATTTGTCCTTTAATCTATCCGATCGGAAGACAACGACATGCAGAAGATCAAAGTGCTACAGCGATATTTCGCGTCCGATAAGACGCGCCGGGGTGTAGCTTAAGGACAGAAGCGGGTCTCCGTGTCAACTTGAACGGGTATCGGGGAACGACTTCACCGGACCGGCGAAGCTGCTTCAGAATTTGCGGCTCACGAAGGATGAGCGGGCCAGCCCGAACCGCCAGGGCTGTTCTGCCGCCTTGGTTATGCCGACGCGGATGCCGGTGGCGATCGGCGGTTGCGTGGATGGCGGGGTGAGGCGGAACGGCTCCTCTCCGAGCGGCAATCCGTCCAGCTCCCGGCTGATCGCCAGCGCCTGTCCGACACGTCCCGGCCCGGAACACAGCAGCCTCTCTTCACGGACGCCACGTCTCGCCCGCATCGTCTCTATGCCCCATTTCGGTTCGATCGCGCGGATCAGGACGGCGCTGCCGGGCAGGCAGACGAAATTCAGGCACCAGTGCAGGCCGTAGGAGAGATAGATGTAGGCATGCGCCGGCGGACCGAACATGGCGCGATTGCGCGCCGTGGCGCCTGCAAAACTGTGCGACGCCGCGTCGTCCGGAAGATAGGCCTCCGTTTCGACGATAATGCCGCCGACACCGGAAACGGTGAAAGCGGCGCCGATCAAATCAGCCGCCACCTGGACTGCGCTGCGCGCGAAGAAGTCGACTTTTGAGGTCAAGCGATGCACCGGTCGGTTCAAGCTATCCGCATCCTCGCAAGAGATCCGGCGAGCGCCAAGGCATGAATGACGAAAATCAGATCGTCTTTTTTAGCCGCCCCCTAGGGAAAACGGGTTGAATTGAACGCCCGGGCGCACGATTCTCCATGAAGGAATTCGAAGCGCTACAGCGACCCGGTGTGCCTCGATCGGCCATGCGGTGCTGGAGGAGAGCGAACTCATGAACCACTACCATATTTTCGAAACCGTGCGCGGTTTCTGCGGCATCGCCTGGAGCGATGCGGGCATCACGCGCTTCCAACTGCCGACGCGAAGCGCCGAATCCACCGAGCGACTGCTTCTGCGGCGTTTGCCGGACGGAGCCCCGCAAGAGCCGCCGCCGAGGGTTGCCGAAGCGGTTGCGGCGGTGAAGGCCTATTTCGAGGGAAGGGAGACCGATTTTTCCCGCTTCGATCTCGATCTGCAGGGGCAGGACGCCTTCTTCGAGAAAGTCTATCAGGCCGCGCGAAAGATCCCGTGGGGAAGCACGACGACCTACGGCGCGCTTGCAAAGGAGCTCGGAGCAGGTCCGGAGGCGGCCCGGGATGTCGGCCAGGCGATGGCGAAGAATCCCGTGGCATTGATCATCCCGTGCCACCGCGTTCTCGCAGCCGGCGGCAAGATCGGCGGCTTCTCGGCGCCGGGCGGTTCATCCACCAAGCTCGGAATGCTCGAAATGGAAGGCGTCAAGGTCGCTCCGCCGGAGCCCGCGCAGCAATCCCTGGGGTTTTGAAATGGCCATCACGAATCCGAGCGAGGCGAACGTCGCGGTTCAGTCTCCGACGGAGCCACACCCGCCTTTGCCAGGCGAAAGCGAGGGAACATGGCCGGCGCGGCGGCGCCGGATCATCGACTGGCTCGTCATCGAGACGCGCGATGAACGCTTCATCGACAACATCTTCGTGGAGATGTGCGACAGGCTGGTGGAGGCGGGCGTGCCCGTCGCCCGCGCCACGCTTCATTTCAGAATTCACCACCCGCAGTGGATCGGTGCACGGATTCTGTGGCGAAAGGGCCTGGCGGATGCGGAGCTCGATACCTATGCCTATGGCGTCGAGGACACCACCCAATATCTGAGCAGCCCCTTGCGCGATTTCAACGAGGGGGCGGAGGAGGTGCGCAGACGCCTTGACGACCCGATGGCCGCGGGTCCGGATTACCCGCTCTATGATGAACTGCGCGCGGAGGGACTGACCGAATACATCATCTGGCCGCTGCTCCATACGCTCGGCAAGCGGCACGCGGTGACCTTTGCGAGCGACAGGCCGGGCGGATTTAGCCCCGATGATCTCGCCTTCCTGAAGGACATTCTGCCGGCCCTGGCGCTTGTCAGCGAGATCCGGCTGAAAAACCGCTTCGCCCGCACGCTTCTCGAGACCTATGTCGGGCCGCATGCGAGCGAGCAGATCCTTGCCGGAGCGACCACGCGCGGCAGCGGCGTGACGGTGGGTGCCGCGATCCTCATCTGCGATCTGCGCGACTTCACGAAGCTGTCGGACCTGTGGCCCCGCGACGACGTCATCGAACTCCTCAACGGCTATTTCGATGCCATGTCGGAACCGATCGAACGGCACGGCGGGGAGATCCTGAAATTCATGGGCGACGGGCTTCTGGCGATCTTTCCGCTCAGCAATCCATGTGCCTGCAGTCAGCTTCTCGGAGCCATCGGCGAGGCACAGGCCGCTCTTGCCGTTCTCAACGAGGAGAACCTGCGCAAGGGCCACGATCCGCTCGGCTACGGCATCGGCGTCCATGTCGGCGATGTGATGTATGGCAATATCGGTTCGCGCAGGCGTCTCGATTTCACGGTGATCGGACCGGCGGTCAACATCGCCTCGCGGCTCGAAACCCTTACGAAGGAGCTGAAGCGTCCGGTGCTGCTCTCAAGAGCCTTCGTCGAAAAGGCAGGCTGTAGAGGCCAGATGGAAAATCTGGGTTCCTATGTCTTGCGGGGGCTTGACGAGCCGGTCGATGTGTTCGCGTTTTCGGGGAAAAAATAGATTCTGCGTCTCATCCGGCCTGTCGGCAGGCCGGATGAGACGCATGCGCCGTCACTTCATCGTATAGACGTCGATGGTGAAATACTTGTCGTTGATTTTCTTGTAGGTCCCGTCGGCGCGGATCTCGTCAAGTGCCTTGTTCAGCCTCTCGCGCAGTTCATTGTCCTCCTGACGGACAGCAATGCCGACGCCGTCGCCGACGAATTTTTTGTCGGTGATCGGCTCGCCGATAAGCTCGCAGCAACCCTTGCCGTCGTCGTTCTTGGTGACCCAATCGAGCAGCGGCAGCATGTCGCCGACCTGCAGGTCGAGCCTGCCGTTGACCATGTCGAGATTGGCTTCGTCCTGGGTGGGATAGAGCTTGATCTCGGCATCCGGGTAGACGGCGGCGATATAGTCGGCCTGGGTCGTGCCGGCCTGGGCGCCGATCACCTTGCCCTTCAGCGCCTCGTTGCTGAAGTCGGTGATGCCGGCACCCTTCGGTGCCGCATGCGTCATCGCGGCGAGGTAATAGGGATTGCTGAAAGCCACCTGCTTCTTGCGCTCCTCGGTGATGAACATCGAGGCGATGATCATATCGTACTTCTTGGCAAGCAGGCCCGGAATGATGCCGTCCCAATCCTGAGCGACGACTTCGCACTCGACTTTCATGCGCTCGCAGAGCGCGAGGCCGATTTCCACGTCGAAACCGCCGATCTTCCCGCTGGAATCGACGAAGTTGAAGGGCGGATAGGCGCCCTCGGTTCCGATCTTCAGCTTCTCCGCAGCAACGGCGGAAGAAGACAGTGCAGTGCCGGCGAGTGCCAGTGCCAGAATGAGCTTTCGCATGTTCGTTCCCCTCGGTTGCGCCTTTGTTCGGCGCTTCCAAAGAACTTTAGGGACAGATTTTACATAAGCGAAATCGATAGGCGCGATAATCGATATTCTTCGCGTTGATGCGGGGGGGCGGCGGCGGGGACTCAGCCTTTCAGCCGCCCCTGCCTTTTCAGCTGCTGTTCGCGGAAGAAAATGAAGAGGCCCGAAGCGACGATGAGGGCGGCGCCGATCACCATCGACAGCCGCGGCGTGTCGCCGAAGATCAGCCAGCCGAAGAAGATTGCCCAGAAGAGCAGCGTGTACTGCAGCGGGGCGACCGTTGCGGCGTCGGCGAGCTTCAGCGCCCGGTTGACGAGCACATGGGCGATCATCGCGACGGCGCCCAGCAGGCAGATGAGCGCGGTGTCGACCGGTTTGAGAGGTGTCCAGTCGAAGGGTGCCCAGACGAGGCCGGCGACAGCGGCGCCGACGATCTGCCAGAAGGCAAGCGTCGTATCCGGAGTGCCGCGCAGCGACCGCCCGGAAATCATCATGAAGGCGAAGGTCATGCTGCCGAGAATCGAAATGACGGCCGGCAGCGTGAAGGCCTGTGACGACGGTTCGAGCGCGACGACGACGCCGACAAAGCCGATGCCGATCGCCGTCCAGCGCCGCCAGCCGACAGGTTCCTTCAGCACCAGCGGCGAAACGGCCGCGACATAGATCGGCGCCGCCAGCCAATAGGTCATGACGTCGGCCAGCGGCAGGTAGACGACAGCGAAATAGAACGCGACCACCTCGGCCGTCGAGGCGACGACGCGGGCAAACTGAAGGCCGGGCCGCTCGAGGGTAAAGAGCTTTCTCGGGCCGCTCACCCACAGAAAGGGCGCCAGCAGAAGGGCAGCGGCGATGCTGCGGATCAGCACCACCTGCCCGACCGAGTAGGTGGCGACGAGCCACTTGCCCATGACGTCGTTCACCGAGAACATCAACATGCCGAGGAGCATGACGACCACGCCGGCGCGGGCGGCGCCGTTTTCACGGGAAAGGTTGCCGGGGACGCTGTCGACGGCCATGGGTGCGAATTCCTTCAGAGCGGGACCGCGTTTTCCGCGGAACATTGCGGACAGGAGCTCGGGCTTCAGCGAATCCGGCGTCTGGCCTGCCGCAGCCATTCGCATATTCGGGCGGCGCAATCCATGCCGCACTGCTTATCAATTCATCACCTTTGCGAATGATAGCATTCCGCGAAATTGCGGATTGCGGGATAGGCGGGGCACGCGCCCGGTATCGCGCTGGCGCATTTCCGCTTTCCTCCGAATGCTCAGCCCTTTGCTTTCGAAGCTCCGGACGGAAAACCGCTGCGCAGTTTTCCTGGAGTTTCCAGGTCAGGCGCTGCCGACCAGACGCATGTCGGGATTGAGGAGTTCGCTGTAAAGCTCCGCATAGCGGGCCGCACTGCGATGCCACGAGCAGTCGGTTTTCATGCCTTGCCGGCGAAGTCCCTCCCAGACGCGTCGCAGCCGGTAGAGCCGGAAGGTGCGGCGCAGTGCATGGCGTAGCCCGTCCTCGTCGATGGGCGCAAACTGGATGCCCGTCGCGACATGGGCATGGAGCGCGGCATCGTTGGCATCGATGATGGTCTCCGACAGGCCGCCCGTGCGGGCGACGACCGGAACGCAGCCGTAGCGCAGAGCGTAAAGCTGCGTGAGGCCGCAGGGCTCGAACCGGGACGGAACGAGCATCGCATCCGCGCCGGCATGGATCCTGTGGGCAAGCTGCTCGTCATAACCGATGCTGACGCTTATGTTTTGCGGGTACCGTCGCATGAGATCCATGAATGCGGCCTCCAGCTTCTCCTCGCCTTGCCCATGGATGATCAGGGTGCCGCCATTCTTGACAATCTCGCCGGCGGTCGCGGCGAGCATATCCATGCCCTTCTGCCATGTCAGTCGGTTGACGCTGGCGAAGACCGGCCCGCAGGTGTTCGGCAGGCCGAAATGCCGGAGCAGCACCTGCCGGTTGGGCAGGCGGCGCAGCGGCACGCGTGCCGAATAGTGATGCTCGATGCAGGGATCCGAGGTTGGATCCCACACTTCCAGGTCTATGCCGTTGACGATGCCCACGACATCCGCATGCCGCTCGTTCATCACGCCTTCGAGCCCCATGCCGAAGGCCGGAGACATGATTTCCCGCGCATAGGTGGGGCTGACGACCGTGATCGCATCGGCTGCCTGCAGGCCGCCCTTGAGGAACCCGATATCGCCGTAATATTCGACGCCGTCGATCGAATAGGCGTCCGCCGGCAGGCCGAGCTCGGGGAAGTAGTGGGCCGGGAATTGCCCTTGGAACGCGAGGTTGTGCACGGTCAGGACGCGAGGAATGATGTCGTCGCCTGCGTATTTCAGATAGACGAGGCTCATCGCCGCGTGCCAGTCATGTGCGTGAATGATATGCGGCCGCCAGTTGGGAACGAGCCCGCCCGCGATTTGCGATGCGACCAGCGAAAGGGCGGCGAAGCGCTTCCAGTTGTCCGCATATTCCCGGCCATGCCTGTCCACGTAGAGAGCCCCTTCCCGGTCATAGAAGGCCGGCGCATCGAGCACGAAGAGATCCAGCCCCTGAGCCCTGGCCGCGATAAGGGTGGCGCGTTCGCCGAACAGGTTTTCGAACGCGGCGACGGGGGTCGCGTCGCTGAGCGCGCGCATGACGCCGGGGTAGCCCGGAACGAAGCTGCGCGTGTGGATGCCGTGAGCCCTGAGTGCTTTGGGGAGCGATCCCGCTACATCTGCCAGGCCGCCGGTCTTGACGAGCGGAAAAATTTCGGCCGTGACAGACAGTATCTGCATCGCTCATGTTCCGGGAAACGTGTTGACTGCAACCGGCCCACTCGCCGCCGATGTGCCCTCCATCAACACAATCACGAGGATCAAAGTTCCGGTCGTCCGGCGAAATTTTATCCGCCTTATCGGGCGCTGTTCGCGCTGCCCGGATTTGCGGCGCCTGCCGCCTTCGGGAACACAAGTCGCGGCTCTTGGTTCTCCTATTCGCGCGAGGAGGCGCCGATGGGGCAATGCCCCGCGCTCTCGTTTCCGCGGCAGCCGCGCCGAGCGTCCCGCCGGACCTGCAAAGATTGCTGCGGCATTTGCTTGTACATGGAAGGAGGCAACTGATGACCTTCAGTCTGATCAGTCCCGTATTCGCCGACGGCCAGCCGATACCGCAGAAATACACCCGTTTCGGCGAGAACCTGTTTCCCCCGCTGAAATGGACGGGCACGCCCGAGGGAACTGCGAGTTTCGCGTTGATCGTGGAGGATCCGGATGCGGTGAGCGGTTTGTTCCGCCATTGCGGAATTATCAACATTCCCGGCAATTGGACCGAGCTTCCGCAGGCCGTCGATACCGGCCCCGAACGTGGGATCAAGTTCATGAAGAACGATTTCGGTAACGCCCGTTACGACGGGCCGCAGCCGCCTTCCGGAACAGGCGTGCACCGTTACCGGTTCAGGCTCGCCGCCCTCGACGCGGCCAATCTTTCGATCCCCGACGACGTGGGCGCGGCGGAAGCCTGGGAGAGGGCCCGCAAACATCTCGTTGGAGAAGCGGAGATCGTCGGCACATACGAAGGCTAGAGGTAAGCACTTCCAGAAACGGTGTGTCCAGCGGCTTTCCGCCGCATCCGGTCACTCGGGCAACCCGGCCAGCCGCAGTCCGTCCGCGAAGCGCGCGAGATCCTCCGGGCGATGGATCGGCAGCCAGTCCTGGAGGTCGGAAAGGCGCAGCGACGGGTCGAGCCGGCGCAGGCGCTCCATCGCCCGTTGCGCTTCCTCCGTCCGTCCGGCAAGAGCATGGCTCGCCGCCACCAGGGCGACCGCGACCAAAAGGCTGGGCAGGTTCCCCAGCGCCCTTTCCGCCCAGACCAGGGCGGAATCGAAACGGCCGGCGAAGAAATGCGCGAGTGCCGTTCCGGCCTGCATCCGGAACATTTCCTGGTCCAACGGGCTCAGACGGGCTGCATGCTCGATATGCTCGATCGCACTCTCCGGTTCACCGCGGAAAACGCGCAGGAAACCGCCTAGAAACCAGGCGGGGGCGAAGTTGGGGTTGAGCAGCCGTGCCCTGTCGATGAGCGCGATGCCGCCGTCCAGGTCTCCGACGAGATGTCCGAGCGCGTGCCCGCTTCTCGTCAGCGCTACGGCATCGTCGCGGCCGAGTTCGACCGCCCGCCGCGCCAGGCGCGCTCCCTCGGCTATTTCCTCGCCCCGATCGACCATCCAGCCGTTCAATTTGCGCCAGAAATAACACCAGGCCGCCCCGGCATAGGCGGACGCAAATTCCTGATCGAGCTCGATCGCGCGATAGAACAAGGGCAGTGCGGCCTCGATTGCTTCATGGGTTCCGCTGTGCAGTTTTGCCATTCCGCGCAGATAATAGTCGTGGGCGTCGAGGCTTTCCGTCGGCTTGCGCTTGGCGCGCTCCATTTCCGCCCGCTCGACCTGCGGTGCGATAGCGCCGACGACGCTTTCCGCCATCCGGTCCTGCAGCTCGAAAATGTCGTCCAGGGTGCCCTCGAAGCGCTCCGCCCAGAGATGCGTCCCGGTTGTCGCGTCGATGAGCTGCCCGGTTATGCGCACCCTGTTTCCGGATTTGCGCACGCTGCCTTCCAGCACGTAGCGCACGCCAAGCTCCCTGCCGACGTCCTTCACCTCCACCGCCCGGCCTTTATACCGAAAGCTCGAATTGCGCGCGATGACGAACAGCCAGCGGATGCGCGAAAGGGCGGTGATGATGTCCTCCACGATGCCGTCGGCGAAATATTCCTGCTCCGGATCGCCGCTGAGATTCTGAAAGGGCAGGACGGTGATGGAGGGTTTGTCCGGAAGGACGAGCGCGGAGGGTGCTTCTCCCGATCCGCCGGAGGCCTCTAAGGCGACGCCGGCACCGACGGGCTGTCGGACTTCTGCGATCCCTCCGACCCTGATGTCGCCGACGAAGCGGAAGCCCTTGCGGGCGACCGTCCGGATCAGGCGCTGCTCCCCGCCGGTGTCGCCAATGGCTTTGCGAACCGCATTGATGTGGCTGGTGATCGTCGATTCCGAGACGATGCGGCCGCCCCACACCGCCTGGAGCAACTCGTCCTTGCTGACGACGCGGTCGCGGGTGCCGACGAGATGCAGCAGGAGGTCGAAGACCTGCGGTCCGACGGACACGACCTCTCCGCGCCGGGTGAGTTCCCGGCGCTCCTGGTCGAGCACGTAGTCTCCAAACATGAATTGCACTTCGGCATCCCCTGGCCGACCGCCCTCGGTTCGCTATCCGGGCAACCGGCGAATAATATCTGATAGCACGCCATCGCGTAACTGGCTGCTCCGCCGGCAGCAAGGCATGCCGGTCGAGCAACCGTTCTTTGGACGAAAATTCAAGCTTCCTTGAAGGGCAATTCAAGCCCGCCACAGGGACTTCCCCGACGCGCGCAGGCACTCTTTCTTCAGACCGACGGCAATGGTTGCAGTCGAGAGAAGCGGAGACAAGCGATGAAGATCGTCGTTATCGGAGGCACCGGCCTCATCGGATCGAAACTTGTGAAGAACCTTCGCGAGCGCGGCCACGATGTGCTCGCCGCCTCCCCCAACACGGGCGTGAACACCATCACCCGCGAGGGCCTCGCGGGGGCCCTGGACGGTGCGGATGTCGTCGTCGATGTGGCGAATGCGCCGGTGTGGGAGGACAAGGCCGTCCTCGAATTCTTCGAGACGTCGGGCCGCAACCTGCTGGCTGCGGAAGCTGCCGCCGGCGTCCGCCACCACATCGCCCTGTCGATAGTCGGCAGCGAACGTCTTCCCGACAACGGATATTTCCGTGCGAAGGTCGCGCAGGAAAACCTCATCAAGGCATCCGGCATTCCCTACACCATCCTGCGTGCCACGCAGTTCTTCGAGTTCGTCGGCGGCATTGCCCAGTCGGCCGCCGTCGGCGACGAGATACGCCTGTCGCCGGCGCTGATCCAGCCGATCGCCTCCGACGACGTGGTGGCAGCGCTCGCCGAGGTTGCGGTCGCACCGCCGGTCAACGGCACGCTCGAAGTCGCCGGGCCCGAGGCGATACCGCTCGATGAACTGGTCAGGCGCTTCCTGAGGCAGACCGAGGACCCGCGCAAGGTCCTGCCCGATGTCCACGCGCGCTACTTCGGCGCCGTGCTTGACGATCAATCGCTGACCCCCGGCAAGAACCCGCGCCTCGGCGCGATCCGCTTCGAGGATTGGCTCGGCCGCCAGGCCGCGGGCTGAGGCTCCCGCGAACAATCGAAAAGCCGACGCGGCACCGGGCCGCGCCGACACCACAAGCGCTCTCAAAGGAGAACTGAAATGTTCACGCGATTTCTCTCGGCCGTTGCTCTTGCAGCGCTCTCGTTCACTGCAGCCTCGGCAGGCGACCGGCCTGCCGGCAAGGTGACCGTCGTATTCGATCACGTCCTTCCGAACGTGCCCGGCAAAAGCATGCGGGGCGTCCTTGTCGAATACGGACCGGGCGGCGGGTCGCCCGCCCACACGCATCCGAAGTCCGCCTTCATCTATGCGACGGTGCTCGAAGGTGCGATCCGCAGCAGCGTCAACGGCTCCCCGGAAAAGGTCTATCAGGCCGGCGAAAACTTCTACGAAGATCCAGGCTCCCGACATCAAGTGAGTGCGAATGCCAGCGATACCGAACCTGCACGGCTGCTGGCGGTGTTCGTTCTCGACACCGAGGAAACGGAGCTGACGACACCCCTCAAGGAGTGAACGGGAAGAGCGCTCATCAACGCCGCAGCTCTGGCGCAGACCCCTGCGCCGGGGCTGCGGCAACCGGCACCAACAGGAATTGAGAAGATGAAATCGCTCGAGGACAAGGTCGCGATCATCACCGGCGCAAGGTCCGGGAACGGTGTCGCCGTGGCGCGACCCGACAGGAAAAAGATGATCGGCCTGGCGCTGTGCCTGGGGGCGGCCGTCGTCGTGGTTGCCGGATGGGCCTGGGCCCGCGAGAGCGGAGCGGCGTCGACAGACAACGCCTATGTCCGGGGGGATGTTACCGCGCTTGCCCCAAAGGTCGCGGGCTACGTCACGGCGGTCGAAGTCGAGGACAACCAGGCGGTCCGGGCGGGTGAGGTGCTCTTCCGGATCGACGATCGGGACTACCGCGCAAAGCTCGCGCAAGCGGTGGCCAATGTCGAAGCGGCCAAGGCGCGGCTGGCCAACGTCGACGCGGAGATGGCGCTTCAGCATTCCCTGATCCGCCAGGCCGAAGCGCAGCGACGTTCGGTCGCGGCCGAGTTGAACCTGGCGACCAAGGCCTCCGACCGCCGCCGCGAGCTTATCCGCAGCAACACTATCAGCCAGGCACATGTCGACGAAAGCGACGCGGCGAAATCGAGCGCCGAGGCGAACCTGTTGGCGGCTTCCGCAACGGTGGAGGCTCAGCAGCAGCGCATCGCCGTGCTTGCCGCACAGCGCGAAGCCGCGGTTGCTGCGGTGGCGCAGGCGGAGGCCGCGCGCGACCTCGCCCAGATCGATCTCGAGAGCACCGTGGTGCGCGCGCCCGTCGGCGGCGTCATCGGCAACCGGCAGGTCCGTGTCGGCCGGCTCGTCGCGCCGGGCGCTTCGCTGCTCGACATCGTTCCGCTCGACAATGTATGGATCGTCGCGAATTTCAAGGAAACCCAGCTCGAAAACATCCGGCCCGGTCAGCGCGCCAGCATCACAATCGATGGTTACCCGAGCGGAACGCTTGAAGGCGTGGTCGACAGTTTTGCGCCCGGCAGCGGCTCTGCCTTCAGCCTGCTGCCCGCAGACAACGCCACGGGCAACTTCGTTCGCGTCGTCCAGCGCGTTCCGGTGAAGATCCGGTTTGCCGGCAATCCGCTGTCGGGCCGCCTCGTGCCGGGCCTGTCGGCGCGCGTCGAGATCGATCTGGAGAGCGGTTCATGACC
The DNA here is from genome assembly GCF_036245905.1 of Sinorhizobium sp. KGO-5. Lineage (NCBI taxonomy): Bacteria > Pseudomonadati > Pseudomonadota > Alphaproteobacteria > Hyphomicrobiales > Rhizobiaceae > Sinorhizobium > Sinorhizobium sp. KGO-5. The sequence continues at coordinate 635,439 of NZ_BDIZ01000003.1, read as the reverse complement.
GTCGCCACCGCCACGTCGGGCCGCGACACATCCATGGCAGGGGGCCTTCTCGTCGCCGGCATAGTCCTTGCGACGCTGACCGAGGCGATCGCCAGCACCGTGCTCTCGCTCGGGCGCGGCGATATCATCGGCGACACATATGCGACGCCCGACGAGTTCGCCTGGTTGGATGTCGGCTACACCGCTTTCAAGCTTATCGGGTTCATGGCGGCCTCGTGGCTGATGAACCGCTTCGATCCGCGCAGTCTTATCGTCGGCTCGACCCTGGCAATGGGCATGGCGTGCGGCATCGCCGCCATGACGGCCCGGCTGGACCTTCTCGTCGGCCTTCGAATGATTCAGGGCTTTTCCGGCGGCACCCTGCTCGTTGGCGGCCAGGCGATCATCTTTCTCGCTTTTCCGCGGTCCCGCCAGCCGGTCCTCCAGGCCCTGTTCGCGATGGGGTCCGTCGTCGCTCCCGCGACGATCGCCCCGGCGCTTCAGGGCTGGCTGCTCGATAGCCAGTCCTGGACATGGATCTTCTTCGGCATCGTTCCGCTGGCGCTGGCGGCTGCCGGGCTTCTGCTGATCGCGCAAGCCCCGATGCCCGCACGAGGCGGGCGGCGGCCGTTCGACTGGATCGGCTTCTGCCTGATTTCCATTGCGCTTTTCTGCTTCACCTACGTGTTCAGCCAGGGCAGCCGGTGGGACTGGTTGGAAGAGCCCCGGATCCTGTGGCTGGCCGTGATCGGTACAGCCACGCTTCTGGCCTTTCTGGGTCAGCAGGTGCTCGCCAAAGGACAGGGCCTGTTGGACTTTACCCTGTTCGAAACGGAGGATTTCTGCTTCGCCTTCATCGTCAGTTTCGTCGCCGGCGCCGCATTGTTCGGGAGCGCGTTCCTGATCCCGTCCTTTGCCGTGTCCGTCCTTGCCTTCACGCCGACAGACGCCGGGCAGCTCCTGTTGCCGAGCGGTGCGCTCTTCATCGGCGCGCTCCTCATCGCAGCCTTTCTCATGCAGCTCCGCCGTGTTCCTCCGGTCGCCACCGTGCCCTTCGGCATCCTGATGATCATGGCGGCGATGTGGATGCTGTCCGGATCGACCAGCGAAAGCGGCGCGGGCGACATGATGGCTGCCCTCCTTTTGCGCGGTGCCGGCCTTGGCTTCCTTTTCCTGTCCATCACCCTGATCGCCTTCAGCAATCTCAACAGCCGCAATCTCGCCTCCGGCATCGGCCTCTTCAATACGGGCCGCCAGCTCGGCGGCCTCATAGGGGTCGGCGCACTCCAGACGCTTATCGAGCACAACGTCTCCCACAACCTCGCAGTCCTCGGCGCCAGCGTCACCGCGGGAGCCCCCAGGGTCGCCGAGCGGCTGACGATCACCGCTGCCATGCTGACGGCAAAGGGAATGGACGCGGCTGCCGCAAGCCGCGGGGCGGCGAACCTCCTCGGCCGGGCCGTGGCAGGTCAGTCTACCGTGATCGCCTTCGACACCGCCTTCAACGCGATCGCCCTCCTCTTCGTCATCGCCGCCCCCGTGCTGGTCGGCATCAAGATCGGCCTCTCGCGCTATGCGAAAGCGCGTGCTGAAAAAGGCCGCGCCCGTGTGGCGGCCAGGCCATCGGGTCACCGGACCTTTCCGACCAAGCGCGTCCCAGCATCATAAAGGTCTCGCTTTTCGAGACACCGTCAGTTACCCGTACCGTCGAGATCAGCTCGTTCAGTTCCAACGCAATCATGTCCCCCGCACCGTTGGTGAAGACCGAACGCGTGGGCTCTTTCGAAGGTAACTGTCGAACTGAAGACGGAGAATTGCCAATGACGAGTGCACAAGAAGAGACTGCCTCTCGGGCTGGAAGCCGGATCGACAGCAAGCGCGTCCGGCAATTCGCTCTGCGCATGACGTCCTGGCCGAGCGAAACCGGCACGCCGGGTGAAGCATCCTTCGCGGATCGCCTCCATGGTCTTCTTGGCGAACTCCCCTATTTTCGGGCGCATCCGCAGGACCTGCGCCTCGTCGCAAGTCACGGCGAACCGCTGACCCGCAATGTCGTTGCGCTCGTTCGCGGCACGGGTAAGCGAACGCTGGTCATGGCCGGCCATTTCGACACGGTTTCGACCGACAACTATCACGAGCTCAAGGCCCTCGCATGCGACAGCCTGGCGCTCAAGGATGCACTCATCGAAAGCCTGTCGGCGCGCACCGACCGATCCGAGCAGGAAGAGCGGGCCTTGGCGGATCTGGCGAGTGGCGACTTCCTCCCCGGCCGCGGTCTGCTCGACATGAAGAGCGGACTTGCCGTGGCCATCGCCTGTCTCGAACAATTCGCGGCCGACACCGACCGACAGGGCAATCTCATGCTGGTCGCCACCCCCGACGAGGAACGCGAAAGCCGGGGAATGCGATCGCTCCGGGACGCGTTGCCCGGTCTGGTCACGGATTTCGATATCGAAATCGCCGGGGGCATCAACCTCGACGTGACCTCGGATCAGGGCGACGGCAGCGAAGGACGGGCCGTCTACGCCGGCACGATCGGCAAGCTTCTACCCTTTGCCCTGGTGATTGGCTGCAGCTCTCATGCGAGCTATCCGTTCGAAGGGGTGAGCGCACAGGCCATCGCGGCTGGGATCCTGGCACGCCTGGAAGGGAACGCCTCTCTGGCGGATCGAGACGACAACGATATCTCGCCGCCGCCGATCTGCCTCGAGGCGAAGGATCTGCGCGACGGTTACGAAGTGACGACGCCGGAGCGTTTCTGGATAGCTTTCAACTGGCTCTATCATTCGATGACGGCGGACGCACTCTTTGAGCGCTTCCGGGAGGAAGTGCTGACCGGCGCGAACGAGGCCATCGAGAAGTTTGCGGCACAGTCGGCGGAATACGGCAAGCTCGTCGGCGGAAGTGCGGGCGCCATACCGGCGAGGCCGCGCCTCCTGTCGTTCAAGGAATTGCGGGCGGCGGCAGCACGCGTCTTCGGAGACGGCTTTGAAGCCCTCTATGCCGAGAAGGAACGAGAATTCTCTCAGAGCGACAATCCGCTCGTCGCTACGCGGCAACTGACGGAGTGGCTGGTCGGTCTCGCGCGCCTTTCCGGCCCCGCCATTGTCATCGGCTTCTCCGGCCTGCAGTATCCGCCCAGCCATCTGCGCCTGACCGAAGGGAACGACCGCTCCCTTCATCAGGCGATCGAGAAAGCCCGTGCCGGTCTTGGCAACGATCCCGCGCGAAGCCTCGTCTGGAAGCCGCATTTCTACGGAATCTCGGACATGAGTTTCCTCGGGCTTGCCGCAAGCGGCAGCCAGGTCGTTTCGGACAACACCCCGATCGCGCGTCTGGTCGATCGGCCACCCGAGAACGCGCTGCGGTTCCCGACAGTCAATCTCGGGCCTTGGGGACGGGAGTTCCACCAGAAGTTCGAGCGCGTCCATGAACCCTATGCCTTCGGGGTTCTCCCGGATATCGTCTCCGAAATCGCCAGGACCTTCCTCGACGACCACGGTCACCGAGACTGACGCTGCACGCAGATCGGCAGGAAATCGTCAGCCAACCCTCGCGAGGATTCCCGCCGCGCGACAGCAAGCCTTTGGGAATATTCTGCTTTCTCGCGCGGATCTCCACCGGCCCCTGGGGCCGACCCGAGGACTTTGCCGGCCCGCCGGTCAGGAACTGTACCGCGGCCCTGTTTGCTCCTATGTTCCGGATGGCAGCGGAGCCAAAGCTGCGCCATGCCCCCCGTGCCGAGAGTGGTACGCCCGCCCAAGGAGCCCGACACATGATAGATGGTGCCTCAAACGCCGCGCCGCGGATAAACGGCCTTCCCGCGCTTTTCGATCTGAGCGGCCGGATTGCCCTTATTACCGGATCGAGCGGCGGGCTCGGCCTCACCATGGCGCGCGCTCTTTGCGAGGCGGGGGCGTCAGTCATCCTCAACGGGCGCGACGAGACGCGCCTTGCCGGTGCACGGGCGGAACTCGAAGAGCACGGCTTCACCGTGGGAGCCTCAGCCTTCGACGTCACCAAGTCGGCCGAGATCGGTCAAGCGGTGGCCGATATTCTCGCCGAGCGAGGCCGTATCGACATTCTGGTCAACAATGCCGGAATACAGCACCGCACCCCGCTTCACGAATTCCCGGAAGACGCCTTCAGGCGCGTCATCGAAACCAATTTGACGAGTGCCTTTCTCGTCGGTCAGGCGGTCGTTCAGGGGATGATCGAACGCCGCGAGGGGACGATAATCAATATCTGTTCGGTGCAGAGCGAACTCGCGCGTCCCTCGATCGCGCCCTATGCTGCTTCTAAAGGCGGGTTGAAAATGCTGACCAAGGGCATGGCGCTCGACTGGGGCCGATACGGCATCCGCGTCAACGGGCTTGCGCCGGGCTACTTCAAGACGGAACTGAACAGTGCGCTGGTTTCGGACGAGAAGTTCTCGACATGGCTCGAGCAGAGAACGCCGCTTGGCCGCTGGGGCGATACCGGCGAGCTGGCAGGGGCCGCCGTATTCCTGGCATCGGCCGCATCGAGCTTCGTCACCGGTCACATCCTCTACGTCGACGGTGGCATCACCAGCTGCCTTTGAAACGGGCATTTTTGCAGCGAGCAGCGTGCTTCCAGCCATATCCCACAGCATTTTTGCATACGCCTGCAAAATAGCTTGCATACGTATGCAGAATACATATGATGCACTAAACGACGCCGAGGATGTTGGGAGCAGACGCGGCGCCTGGAACGAAAACGCCGTCAAGAAAGAAGGTGGGAACATGAGAAAACCGGCATTATTCGCGTCAACTGCTGCCATCATTCTGGCAGGCCTTAGCGCAGTTCAGCCTGCCAGGGCGGAATGCGGCATAGAAAAAGGCACGGTGCGCATTCTTTCGAACGACTTCGAGGCGCTGCGTCTTGTCGCGTCGGAGGCCGAGAAATGCGCCTCTGCGACCGTCAATGTCAGCAAGAACCAGACGAGCGAGCACAAGAACCTGCAGGTGCCCGCGCTGACGACGAATCCGGCGCAATACACCGTCGCCGTCATCGCCAACAACTCGATCGTTCCACTGTTGAATGAGGGTCTTCTGCGCCCGCTGGACGACCTCGTCGCCAAATACGGCCAGGATCTCCAGCCGACCCAGCTTATCAAGCTCGACGGCAAGATCATGGCGGTCGCCTTCATGGGCAACTCCCAGCATCTCTTCTTCCGCAAGGACATTCTGGAAAAGGCGGGGCTTCAACAGCCGAAGTCCTACGAGGATATTCTCGCGGCGGCCAAGGCGATCAAGGATAAGGGTCTCATGGACTATCCGCTCGCCGCCTCCAACAAGGCCGGCTGGGACCTCGCCGCCGAATTCGTCAACATGTATCTCGGTTACGGCGGGGAGCTCTTCGAAGCGGGTTCGGCAGCCCCGACCATCAACAACGAAAAGGGCCTCGCCACGCTGAAGACCATGAAGGCGATGACCGAGTACATGAACCCCGACTTCATGACCTACAATGCCGACGAGATCGTCAAGGGCTATGCGGCCGGAAAGACGGCGATCATCAACGGTTGGGGGTCGCTTGCCGGCGGCGTGATCGACCCGGCAAAGACCCCGGCGGAGATTGCCGACAACACGGTTCTCGCCGCCGCGCCTACCGTTGGAGGCGGCTCGACCCCTGCGGCAGCGCTCTGGTGGGACGGCTTCTCCATCGCCAAGAACATCTCCGACGAGGATGCAGAAGCATCCTTCCGTGCCATGGTCTACGGTGTCCGGCCGGAGGTCGGTCAGAAGCATCCGGCTCTTGCGACCTGGTTGACTAAGGGATACGTACCCGGCCCCAATGCGGTCGGCGTGCTTGCAACGGCAAATGGCGGCGCGAAGCCCTATCCGATGCTGCCCTATATGGGCCTGCTGCACTCGGCTCTCGGTTCCGAACTGGCGGAGTTCATGCAGGGACGCGAAAGCGCCGAGGAGGCGCTGAAGGATGTAGAGGCATCCTACAGCGCGGCCGCCAGAGAGGGCGGATTCCTCAAATAACGCACACGGAGCGCCGCTTCGCGCGCGCTCCGTGGCCAGTTGGAATGTCCCGCCTCGTGGGACGAGATGCAACATGCAAAATGAGCAAGGAGAGGGCGCATGCCTCACAAGGCTTTCTTTGCCTTCATCATGCCGTCGCTGCTGGCGATGCTGCTCTTCATCGCCTTGCCGATCGTCTCGGTCGCGGTGCAGTCGCTCTACGTCCAGCACGAGCGGGTCGTGACCGAAGTCGAGACCTGCGCTCCCTTCGCCGGCTGCACCACGGAAACGCGCGTGGACGCCGAGGCGACCGAAAAGCTGCGCCATGCCGAGCCGCTCGGCCGCTTCAACGGCTTCGGCACCTATCTCGACCGCAATCACTTGGCCACCGCCGAAATCGGCGCGATCCTGTCGGACAATGCGGGCTTCGCCGATATCGCTTCGCGCATCTACAACCTGCCTTTCTACAGGGCACTCGCCTTCACCCTGACCTACACCTTCGTGGTCACGCCGCTGGCCATGCTGCTCGGCTTCTGCATCGCGCTCGGGGTGAACGCCATTCCGCCGTTCTACAAGGGGCCGGTCATCTTCTTCTCGCTGCTACCCATGATCGTGACTCCGCTCGTCGGCGCGCTGATCCTTTACTGGATGTCGTCGCCGCAGGGCATCCTCGGCGCGACGCTGCAATCGTTGCTGAACGATCCGACATTGTCTCTGAAATCCTCGGCGGTTCTGACCTGGACCACCCTTCTCGTCTACGGCATCTGGCACAATGCACCGTTCTCTTTCGTCGTCTTCTATGCCGGCCTGCAAACCGTGCCGCACGATACCCTCGAATCCGCGATGATCGACGGCGCCAACCGGTGGGAGCGCATCCGTTTCGTCGTCATTCCACATCTGATGCCGCTCGCCACCTTCGTCGCGCTGGTGCAGCTAATGGACAATTTCCGCGTCTTCGAACCGATCGTCGGCTTCAGCGCCGAGGCAAATGCCACCTCGCTCTCCTGGTCGATCTTCAACGACCTGCGCGGCCAAGTCGATCAGCTCTTCGGCTCGGCCGCGGCCACCTCGATGCTGACCATAATCGGCGTCGTGATCCTGCTATCGCCGGTGCTCGTGCGCACCCGGCGCGAATTCAACCGTCGATGAGGTGCAGCAGCGATGATTGTCAAAAAACGCAGAAGGCCCCTGCCGCTGACGGTCCTTTCCACCACCTTCGTGCTGCTCTGGGTGTTGATGGCGGCTTTTCCCTTCATCTGGACGGTCTGGGGATCGTTCAAGGTCGAGCAGGATTTTTTCTCGCGCGACAGCTGGTGGTTTGCCATCGAGGGCACACGCACAATCGCCCAGACCGGTTCCGCCTTTACCGGCGACGGCTATTACGGCGCCTGGGTGCTGCGCGACTTCTTCTCCTCGGTCCTCAATACGATCATCGTCACGGTGTCCGTTGTCGTCATCTCGCTTACCTTCGGCACGCTCGGCGGCTACGCGCTGGCGCGCTCCGGCTACCGTTATACCTTCTGGCTGCTGATGCTGGCCCTGGTGTTCCGCGCCATGCCGCACATCACGCTGGTCTCTGGCTATCTGCTGCCCTTTTTCGAAATGAACATCTGGGGCCATCTGCCAACCGCCATCATCGTGCTGGTGGCGATCAACCAGCCTTTCACCCTCTGGATGCTGCATTCGTTTTTCCTGTCGATCCCCAAGGATCTCGACGAAAGCGCGATGGTCGACGGTTGCTCACGGTTTCAGGCTTTCCGCATGGTGGTGATCCCCGTCATGTGGCCAGGCGTGATCACAACGGGCCTGTTCTCCTTCCTGCTTGCCTATAACGATTTCGCCGTCACCGCGATGCTCCTGTCGCAGCCCAACCAAACGATGGTGCCGAAAATCGCGAGCTTCCTCGGGACGATACAGCAGGAGGGCAACGTGATGTTCGCTGTCGCAGCCGTCGTTTCCGCGACCGCACCGCTCTTCGTGCTGGTCATGTTCTTCCAACGTCAGATCGTCAGCGGGCTCACCGCGGGCGCAGTCAAGGGATAATCGCAATGGCTGAAATCCGCCTGAAGAACGTGTCGAAGCGTTGGCACAATTTCGTCGGTGTTAACAATTTCGATCTCGACATCGCCGACCGGGAGTTCCTGGTGCTGCTCGGGCCGTCCGGCTGCGGAAAGACGACGACGATGCGCATGATCGCCGGGCTCGACGACATCAGCGAAGGCGAGATCTGGCTCGGCGACCGCATAGTCAACAATCTGGAGCCAAAGGATCGGGACATCTCGATGGTTTTCCAGAGCTATGGCCTCTATCCCAACATGACCGTCTACGAGAACATTCGTTTTCCGCTACGCGTACGCAAGGTCCCGAAGGAACTGCACCACGAGAAGGTCATGCAGGCCGCCCGCATGGTCGAGTTGGTGGATTTCCTGGAGCGCCGGCCTGCAGCCCTCTCCGGAGGTCAGCGGCAGCGCGTCGCGCTCGGGCGCGCCATCGTGCGCCAGCCGGCAGCCTTCCTGATGGACGAACCGCTCTCGAATCTTGATGCAAAGCTTCGCGTCTCGACGCGTGCTCAGATCAAGAACCTGCAGCACACACTGAAAGTCACGACGATCTACGTCACTCATGACCAGATCGAGGCGATGACGCTTGCCGATCGGGTGGTAGTGATGAACAAGGGCGTCATCCAGCAGGTGGGCACTCCGACGGATATCTATGACAATCCCGCCAATACGTTCGTTGCGTCCTTCATAGGCTCGCCGGCGATGAACCTTGTCTCCGGCGACATCGACAACGGCACTTTCCGAGGGCCGGGCATCACCGTCGGCGGTCTGCAGACGAATGTGAGGGGCCCGGTGACGCTCGGCTTCCGCGCCGAGGACGCCTCGCTCGTTTCCGAGGGCGGCGAGTTCGGCGCCGAGGTCTATTCGATGGAGCTTCTCGGCGAAGCCACCATGGCAAGCTTCCGAATCGGCGACCAGCTCGTCTCCATCAAATCCGGCAAGGAATACCGCGCCGAGATCGGCGATGTCGTGCATGCGGCGATCCCCGCCTCGATCTGCCACCTGTTCGATACCGATACGGGTGTGCGGATCGCGCGGACACCCGGAAACTGAAACATACGATCGGCATGCGGTTTCGCATGGCCGGAATGTCCCAAGGGAAGGAACAACATGACGGTGACCTACCTCAAGCGCGGCAAGCCCGAGGCCCAGCGATCGGAGGAAGACGCGAAGGTTCGCGCGATCGTCGAAGCGACACTGAAGGACATCGAGACGCGAGGCGATCAAGCGGTTCGGGAACTTTCGGAGAAGTTCGACGGATTTTCGCCGCCGTCCTTCCGGCTGAGCCACTCCGAGATCGAGGCCGCGATGTCCAAGGTCTCTGCCCGCGACATGGCTGATATCGATTTCGCCCAGAAACAGATACGCCGCTTCGCCGAAGCCCAGCGTGCTTCGATGAAGGACATCGAGGTCGAGACGATCCCGGGCGTGATCCTGGGGCATCGCAACATTCCCGTGCAGTCGGTCGGTTGCTACGTGCCCGGCGGCAAGTTCCCGATGGTCGCCTCCGCCCATATGTCGGTGCTGACGGCTGCGGTCGCGGGCGTGCCACGCATAGTTGCCTCCGCACCCCCGCAGAAGGGTGAGCCGCACCCGGCGATCGTGGCGGCGATGCACAAGGCCGGTGCCCACGAGATCTACGTGCTGGGCGGCATGCAGGCGGTGGGCGCGATGGCACTCGGCACCGAGACGATCGACCCGGTCGACATGCTGGTCGGCCCTGGCAACGCCTTCGTCGCCGAAGCCAAGCGGCAGTTGTACGGGCGCGTCGGCATCGATCTCTTCGCCGGCCCGACCGAGACAATGGTAATCGCCGACGAAACGGTCGACGCCGAGCTGTGCGCAACCGACCTGCTTGGCCAGGCCGAACACGGCTACAATTCGCCTGCGGTGCTCGTTACCAACTCGCACGATCTCGCCCACCGGACCATTGCGGAGATCGATCGCATCCTTGCGATCCTGCCGACGGCGGAAACCGCAGGTGCCTCCTGGCGCGATTACGGCGAGGTCATACTGTGCGATACCTATGAGGAAATGCTCGATGTCGCCAACGACCTCGCCTCCGAGCATGTGCAGGTCATGACTGACCGCGACGATTGGTTCCTGGAGAACATGCACTCCTACGGTGCGCTCTTCCTTGGACCCCGAACCAATGTCGCCAATGGCGACAAGGTAATCGGCACCAATCACACTCTGCCGACCAGGAAGGCCGGCCGTTATACGGGCGGCCTCTGGGTCGGAAAATTCCTGAAGACGCATTCCTACCAACGGGTACTGACGGACGAAGCCGCAGTGGAGATCGGCGCCTATTGCTCGCGCCTGTGCCTTCTGGAAGGCTTCGTCGGCCATGCCGAACAGGCAAATGTCCGGGTTCGCCGCTATGGCGGGCGCAGCATCGGTTACGGGGAGGGCGCGGCGCTTGAATAGATCGCTTCACACAACCCCCGGCGTGGGCCCGCGCGTGCCCGCCCCGGCGATGCAGCAAGGGAGGCTTCTGCATTGATCCTGCCCCGCACGCCTTCCTTCCGCCTGGACGACAAGCGTGCCCTGATCGCTGGAGCTTCGTCGGGCATCGGCTTCGGTTGCGCTGTCGCGCTCGCGGAGGCGGGCGCCCATGTGATACTATCGGCGCGCTCGCCGGAGAGGCTTGCCGAAGCGGTGGAGGCGATCCGCGCCCAGGGGTTCTCGGCCGAAACCCTGGTGCTCGATGTCGCCAATGTCGAGGCGACCGAGGCTGCAATCGCGCGCCACGGACCGTTCCATGTTCTGGTCAACAGTGCGGGCACCGCCCGCCATGGCCCGGCGGAGGATACGGCTCCGGCGGACTTCGACGCGGTCTTCGCGCTCAATGTGCGCGGCGCCTATTTCCTCACGCGGGCTGTCGCCAAGGGGTTGATTGCCGCCGGCGAGCCGGGCTCGCTCATCAACATTTCCTCGCAGATGGCCCATGTCGGCGGCATCGACAGGGCCGTCTACAGCGCCACGAAACACGCCGTCGAGGGCTTCACCAAATCAATGGCGATCGAGTGGGGCCCGAAGGGCATTCGGGTCAATACGATCTGCCCGACATTCATTCGCACGCCGCTGACGGAGCAGACCTTTTCCCGACCCGAGCGGGTCCAGTGGATAAAGGAGAAAATCAAGCTCGGGCGCCTCGGGCGCGTGGAAGACATTATGGCTGCCGTCACCTATCTTGCGAGCGATGCCTCGGCGATGGTGACGGGGACCGCGCTGATGGTTGATGGGGGGTGGACAGCGGACTGATGGCAAACGAGAAGGTCACCTCGAACGATGTTGCCCGCCTGGCGGGGGTAAGCCAATCGGCCGTGTCGCGCTACTTCACGCCGGGGACGTCCGTTTCGAAAAAGACGGCGGAGAAGATCAGGGCGGCTGCCGAAGAGCTCGGCTACCGACCGAACGTGCTCGCCCGATCGCTGATCACGGGCCGCAGCCGCATCATCGGCCTCGTCGTCGCCTATCTGGAAAATTACTTCTATCCGGAGGTAGTCGAGCGTCTGTCGAAGGCGTTGCAGGACCAGGGCTATCATGTGCTGGTCTTCATCTCCTCGATCGCATCTGAGAACGTCGACCAGATTACCCAGGAAATCCTCGATTATCAGGTGGACGGCATCGTGCTCGCCTCGGCGAACATGTCCTCTGAGCTGGCAGCGCGCTGCCACGCCTCCGGCGTCCCGATCGTGCTGTTCAACCGCCTGCAGGACGACCAGCGGCTCTCGGCCGTCACTTCGGACAACCGCGGCGGGGGCCGCCAGCTGGCGGAATTGCTCGTTTCACTTGGCCACAGACGCTGCGGCTACATCGCAGGCTTCGAGGGCGCCTCGACGCAGCGCGACCGCGAACAGGGATTTCGCGAAGGGCTGGAGGCGGCGGGGCTCGCGCTCTTTGCACGCGAGGTCGGAAACTTCCGCTATGAAGAGGCGCAGTCGGCGGCCCGACGCATGTTTGCAGGACCGGAGCGGCCCGACGCCGTCTTCGTCTGCAACGATCATATGGCCTTCGCCGTAATGGACGTGCTGCGCTTCGAACTGGGACTGCGCGTTCCCGACGATGTCTCCGTCGTCGGCTTCGACGACGTGCCGCCGGCGCGCTGGCCCGCCTACGACCTGACGACGATCCGCCAGAACGTCGACCACATGGTCGCCGAGACGGTGGCCACGCTCATGCAGAACATCAAAGAGGGGGAGGGGGCCGCGCGCCGCATCGCCCTTGATGGCGCCCTGGTTCTGCGCGGCTCGACCCGCGCAAAAGCGCGGACAGGAGAGACACGCTAGCCACATCGCCCGGCTCTGGAGGGCGAAGCCATGACCGCAATCTATTTTGCATACGTATGAAAGGCATTACAAATGCACATCTCCCAGACGGAAATGGAAAAGCGCATCGTTCGCTATGGCGAATTGAAACCATGCCGGACCGCCTTCATCGACGCTCATACGCCGGGCTCGAACCAGAAGGAAAACTTCACCATAATCGGGGGCGGCGTCTCGGAAAGCGCTGACCAGCACGTCCATATCAAGGACACGCCCGGCTTCAACATCGGGGCTGCCGGCCAGCCGCCGAAGTGCCGCAATTCGCTGCATTCGCACCGCACGGCCGAAGTCTTCTTCGTGCTCAAGGGTCGCTGGCGCTTCTTTTGGGGGCGCTGGGGCAAGGCCGGCGAGGTCGTGCTCGAAGAGGGCGACATCTTCAACATTCCGACCGGCATCTTCCGCGGCTTCGAGAACATCGGTACGGACTACGGGATGATAATGGCCATACTCGGCGGCGACGACGCCGGCGGCGGCGTGATCTGGGCGCCGCAGGTGATCGAGGATGCCAAGGATCACGGTTTGGTTCTCGGCGAAAACGGCAAGCTCTACGATACCAAGAAGGGTCAGTCGCTGCCCGATGGCATCAAGCCGATGCCGCTTCTGACGGAGGAAGAGCTGAGGGCCTTCCCGGAAACGCCGGTTCAGGACGTGGTACGCGACTATGTCGCCCGTTACTGGGATCTGATGGCGCTGGCGCAGAAGGCGCCGGCAAAGGTGATCGGCGAGAAGGCGCTGTTGCGCGACAAGCCGGGCTTCGAGGTCGAACTGCTCACGCGCGGCTCGATTCCGGAAGAGGCCTATGTGAACGAACGTCACGAGGTGCTGATGGTCATGCGCGGCCATTGGAAGCTCGCCTGGGACGGCGGCCAATCCGTGCTGGCGCCGGGCGACACCTGCGCCGTTCCGCCGGGCCTCAAGCGCAGCCTCGCGCCCGCAATGACCGGCGAGGCGAGCCTCTACCGCGTCGTCTCGACCGGCGACCAGGCCGGCCAGACCTGGCGCGGCTGATCTCCAGTGAAGGGCGGCGGGCCGCCCTTCATTACCCCTGAGGTTGCGGCTCGAGGCCCAGATTACCGGAGGAAAAGACTTGGACGACGAACTCCTGTCCCTGCTGCGCATGGTCGACACGCCCACCGTCTGCAACGCGATCGAGGTGGCGCAGGGCAAGCGCGGCTTTGACGCTTTTACCCGCGGCACGGTCGTCAGTTCGGCTCCGGCGTCCCCGCCGGTCGTCGGATATGCGCGCACAGCGAAGATAGCCGCCGCCGCGCCTCCGAGCGAGGACCCGGCCATTATAAGGGCGCGGCGCATGGACTACTACCGCCACATGGCGAGCGGCGGTCCGCCTTCAGTCGCCGTCGTCGAGGATACGGATTTTCCCCATTGCGTCGGTGCCTTCTGGGGCGAGATCAACGCGACCGTCCACCGAGGGCTCGGCCTTTCCGGCGTGCTGACCAATGGCGTCATGCGCGATCTTGGAGACGTGCCCGAGGACTTCCCGATGATCGCCGGCTCGATCGGACCCAGCCATGCCTTCGTGCATGTGGAGGCGATCGGCGTCCCGGTCACCGTCTTCGGCCTGACGGTTGCGCCGGGCGATCTCGTTCACGCGGACCGCCACGGCGCAGTCGTGGTGCCGCAGGACGTCCTTCCCGTGCTTGCGGCCTCGATCGCGAAGCTCCGCGCCACTGAGCGGCTGATCCTGGAGCCCGCTCGACAGGAAGGCTTCAATCTCGCAAAATTCGAGGAAGCCTGGGCGCGGTTCGAGGCTGCCCGGACCTGACTGGAGCACGCCATGGCACATTCCCAATCCACGCGGCCGACCCTGTCCATCATCCGGAAGCGGGCCCGCGTCCTCGGCATCTCGATTGCAGCCGAGCGGGAGGCACCCGTTCTGGCCGGTGCGGTGCATCTTCATGGTGCGGCGCAACGCCTGGACCACATCGCAGGCGATGACGAAGCGCCGCCGGAGGCTGACGGCCGATGACGGAGAACCCAGCCGACCTCCCGATCCCGGAGGCTGCCGCGCGGCTTCGTGACGGAAGCTTGACCTCCGTGGCGCTGACCGAAGCGCATCTCGACCGAATTGTGGAGCGGGACGGCGCCTATCATGCATTCCTGCATGTGGCTGCGGAAAGGGCGCTCGCCGCGGCGGCGCGGGCCGACGAGGCCTTCGAGCGCGGCGAGGATCGGGGTGCGCTGCACGGCATCCCTGTTGCCGTCAAGGATCTCTTCGACACGGCGGATATGCCGACGACTTATGGCTCGGATGTATATGTTCGGCAAATCCCGGCCGAGGATGCGGAGGTGGTACGTCGACTGAGGCTGGGCGGTGCCGTCCTGATCGGCAAACTGGAAACCTACGAATTCGCGATGGTCGGCCCGGTCTTCGACCGGTCCTTTCCACCGGCCGCCAACCCCTGGGACGTGCGGCGCTTTACCGGCGGCTCGTCATCCGGTTCGGCAGCGGCGGTCGCCGGCGGCCTGCTGCGCACGTCCGTCGCCTCCGATACGGGAGGTTCGGTGCGCAGCCCTGCCGCCTATTGCGGCGCTGTAGGCTTCAAGCCGACTTGTGGCCGCATACCCATGCGCGGTGTCTTTCCGCTTTCGCCGAGCATGGACCACGTTGGTTTCGTCAGCGCCTCGGTGGCCGAAGCGGCGATCACCTTCGACGCTGTCGCGGACCCTCCAGGTAGGGACGGTAATCCTGCCGCCGCGTGCCTAGGCAGGCCCTTGACGGGATTGCGCATCGGCTATGCTCGCGAATGGTTTGCCGGTGATCCGGAGACCCTGCCGGCGCTTCTCGAGGCCGTCGACGGAGCCGCATCGCTCTTGTCGCTACTCGGCGCGAGGATCGAGGAGGTGACACTGCCAGCCGCGGCAGATTTCGAAGCCGTCGGCGCCGTCATCATCCATGCCGAGGCCTTCGAGGCACACCGGCGGCAGCTTGCCGAGGCCGGCGACCGCTACAGCCGCAAGGTCTTCCAGAACATCGTGTCGGGCCTCTGCTTGACGCCGGAGGATCTTTCCCGGGCTCGTCAGGCTGCCGCGCGCCTGCGCAATCGGATCGACCGCACGGCGTTCGCGGACTTCGATGCGATCCTGACGGCAACGACGCTGACGCCGGCGATACCCTTTGCCGATTTTACCGGGGATGCGGCGCGGTGGACACCCATGCGCACGATCGCCTTCAATGTCACGGGCCACCCCGCCCTCTCGGTCCCTTGTGGTTTTGCCGGCGGCCTCCCGCTCGGGCTTCAGCTTGCCGCCCGGGCAGGGGGCGAGGCGACCCTTTGCCAGATCGGCCATGCCTATGAAGAGGCGAGCGACTTCGCCGCGTCCAAGCCGCCGCGACTGTGGTCCAATTCCGGAGTTTAGAGCACTTCCTCGCTCCGAAATGACGCCTGCCGGCACGAAGGTTAGCGGGCAGCCAGCGACGCCCCGTTCGTCCAGGCACTGATGCGTGGCGAGCTTGCGTCACACAGGAAGAGGCATCCGGGAGGTTCGAAAATGTCCGAGCACAAATTCTATTGCATACGTATTCAAAATCTGCCAATCATTTTTCAGGCACGGCCTCACAATCCTACTTGGCTACCCCTGGAGGCCGGATCGTGATGGCGAAGCGAGCAATCTCTCCGGGCGACCCGACAATGAAGACTTCTCAGTCAATCGACGATCCGCGACCGCCGCTCCTGCTTTTGCCGGGCACAGCCTGCGACCGCCGGGTGTTTGCTCCGCTGATCGAAAGGCTTGGCGATTACCCGGTTCTGATAGGCAGTATGGGCGGCGCCCGCACCATGGCGGCGCTGGCCGAGGCCATTCTTGCGGACGCGCCGCCCTATTTTCTGCTCGCCGGCTTTTCCCTTGGAGGTATCTGTGCGCTCGAGATGGTAGCACAGCAGCCGAAACGGATCGGCAAGCTCGCCCTGATGGACACGACGGCGCGTCCGGATCCGCCCGCCAATGCGGCGGTGCGGCGCAAGGCGGTCGCGGATGCGCGCGAAAAGGGCATGGACGGCTTCATCCTCGATGCCTGGCCGCGGCTGGTGGCGCCCGCGAATGTCCATGATACGGGCTTGCGCGACACGATCGTCGCCATGGCACGCGACTGCGGCCCCGACCGGCTTTCCGAACAGGCAGACGTCGCCGTAAACCGCGCGGACAGCCGCCCGAGGCTTGCTTCCATCACGCAGGCGACACTGGTGCTTGCCGGAGAGGACGAGGAAGTATGCCCGCTCGATGCGCAACGGGAGCTCGCCGCCGGCATTGCCGGCGCGGAGCTCCACCTCATCGCGGATGCCGGCCATTTCGCACCGCTTGAGAACCCCGAACCCGTGGCGCTCGTCATGAAGCGCTGGCTTGCAGCCGTTTCCGCCCCCCTATCGTAACCCTACGGAATTCCAATGGAAGGACATCTCATGAGCGACGACACTACCAAGGCAGCAAAAGCCATGGCGCAGAGCCAGCGAAAGGAGCCGGTGGAGCAGGTTCTGCAGGTCGAGCGCCGCGACTACACCGAACTCGCCCCGGTCGACCGCCCCCGCAGCCAGTCGCTCGACGGTTTCGATGAGATATACACTGATATCGTCGACTACATCGTACGATGCACCCATCGGATCTGGGACGAGCGCGATATCGGTCTGATCTACACGCACTACACCCACAACTGTGTCCTCTACGGCACCCTCGGCACCATCTACAATCGCGAGGACGTTGTCCGCGACACGATCCAGCGGCTCGTGTCGCTGCCGGAGCGGCGCGGCATGGCCACCCAGGTGCTCTGGCGCGGCAACGATGTCGAGGGGTTCTACACGTCGCATCTCGTCACCGGTTCTGGCCGGCATACGCAATCTGGTCATTTCGGGCCGCCCACCGGCCGCACCTTCGTGGCGCGCACGATCGCCGACTGCATGATCCACCGCAACAAGATCTATCGCGAATGGGTGGTCGCCGACACGATGGCTATCATCAAGCAGCTCGGTCTCGATCCCCATGCCTTTGCCGAAAAGCTTGCCCGATCCTCGTTCGACAAGGGGCTCCTCTCGCTCGATATCGGCGAGAACCGCCGTCTGCTCGGTCAATATCCGCCCGAGGCGGAAGCGGACGTCTCGCTCGCGCATAACGATATCGAAGCCTATACGCTGCGCTGGCTCCACGAGATGTTCAACGGGCGCATGTTCGGAAAGATCAAGGATGTCTACGCCCCGACCTGCCAATATCACGGTCCGCTGATGAAGGAGCTCTACGGGGTCGCAGCCGTCACCCACCAGCATCTTGGCCTTATCGGGTCGATTCCCGATGCCGCCTACACGGCGCAGCACATCTGCTCAAACCCCTGCGAGGAAGGCGGCGTCAAGGTCGCGGTGCGTTGGCTGATGGAAGGTCATCACCTTGGCTACGGTATTCTTCAGGATCTCGGCGAACCGACAGGTGCCCGACTGCAGGTCATGGGCATGACCCATTACCACTACAAGGACGGGAAGATCGTCGACGAATGGAATGTCTATGACGAGCTTTCGCTGCTGGTACAGGTCAAGCTCGCCGCATTGGCTCGCCAGTCGGGCGCTGCGGATGCATCGCAGGCTTACAGGGACAGCTAGACTAATCCCGCAGCGACACCCATACCGGCGCGTGGTCGCTCGCTCCTTCGAGCGCACGGATCTCCCGGTCGATGCCGGCGCCGGTCAGGCGGCGCCGGAGCTTGCGGCTCAAGAGAATGTGGTCGAGGCGAAGGCCGGCGTCGCGCTGCCAGCGGTTGCGGCGGTAGTCCCAGAAAGTGAAGAGCTGATCTTTCGGGTGGATCTTGCGCAGCGCGTCGAGCCAGCCCTGATCGATAAGGCTCCGGAAGGCTGCGCGGCTTTCCGGCTGGACGAGGGCGTTGTCGTCGTAGGAGCGGGTCGGATAGATGTCGCGCGGTTCCGGAACGATGTTGTAGTCGCCGGCGAACACCACCGGCACCCCCGTCTCGAGCAGCGCGGCGGCATGCTGGTTGAAGCGCAAGTGCCAGGCGAGCTTGTAGTCGAATTTCGGCCCGGGCTGCGGATTTCCGTTGGGCGCATAGAGCGACGCAATCAGAATGCCGTTCACCGCCGCCTCGATGTAGCGGCTCTGCGTATCCGAGGGGTCCCCGGGCAATCCGGTTCGCGTGAGCACCGGCTCGCAACCGCGGGCGAGAATGGCGACACCGTTCCAGGCCGCCTGGCCCCGCCAGACGGCGCCGTAGCCGGCTTCCTCGATCGCGGCCTTCGGAAACTGTCCGTCCGTCGCCTTGAGCTCCTGCAGGCAGACCACGTCCGGCTCGGCCGCAGCGAGCCAGGTCAAGAGGATGTCGAGCCGCTTGTTCACACCGTTGATGTTGAAGGTCGCGATCTTCATGAGGAGCTCAAGGGGCGAGGCGATCCGCCCATCGCGCGACCGCCTCGGCCATCGTCTTCAGATGATCTGCGGTCGAGAAGCCCGAGACCTTCTTGCGTGGCTTCAGGTCGTGGTCGCCGTCCTCCAGCCAGAGAAGTTCGATCCTGTCGGAGAGCGCGTATCGCGAAACCTCGTCGCGGGTGCCGAATTCGTCGCGGGTCCCTTGGCAGATCAGTGCAGGCGTCTTGAGATCGGCGAGATGCCGGGTGCGCAACTGCTCCGGTTTTCCGGGGGGATGGAAGGGATAGCCGAGGCAAAGGAGCCCGGCGATCTTCCCCTCGGCATGAAGGTCGTCGGCGACCATGCTGGCGACGCGGCCGCCCATGGACTTGCCGCCGATCACGAGAGTGCCTTGGGCGCCGAGTTCGGCAATGGCCGCCCGATACTCCGGATTGAGCGTTTCCGCACGGGGCGGGGGCTTGCGTCCGTCGGCAGTGCGCCGCGCTGCCATATAGCCGAACTCGAAGCGGGCGACGCGAAAGCCCACCCCTGCAAGCGCCAGGGCGGCCGCGGTCATCGAGGTCGAATCCATCGGCGCGCCGGCTCCATGCGCGAGGAGAATGGTGACGGGCGCATCGCCCGGCCCGTCGAACAGGAATTTTCCGTGCATGTCAGCCAGCCGTTCTGGAGAGGAGATGAAGGTTCACGAACTGCACGCCGCGTTCTGCCGCGCGTGCCCATTCGGAATGCTGATCGAGCTCGAGGTAACGCGTCCACCAGCGGCGGGCCTCAGCGAGATTGCCGGCATCGAACTCCAGCTTCGCCAGATTGAAGATGGCATCGGCGTAATCGCCATCGATTTCGATCGCTCTCCTCAGATGCCGCCTGGCCGTGTCCGTGCGGCCGCGTTCGCCCATCAGCCCGGCCAGGTTGAACCAGGCCTCGACGAAGCAAGGATCGAGCTTGATGGCGCGGACATAGTCCTGGGCCGCTTCGGCCTCCCGCCCCGCGGCCCTGAGGCAGTTGGCGCGGTTGAAGGCTGCAACCTCGTCGGTGCGGTCGATGCCGAGATAGCGCTGGTAGAACGCGGCCGCCTGGTCGTATTCCCCCGCTTCTTCGGCCACTTCGGCCTGGGCGAACAGATCTTCGAGCGCCTCCTCGTCGGGAGAGCCGATGTCGAGCAGCAATTGACCGTCGAGCTCGCTCAGGCCTTCGGCGCGTCGCGCATAGATCGCATCCTTGCGTTCATGGTGCAGCGAGAGCGCCGTGAGGGAGGCAACGTTTCCGGAGCGGTGGACCGAGCGCGCGATCGCGCTCCAGCCGGCGCCGCTGGCCATCAGTCCGGCATATTTTCTGGCGAGGATCAGATCGCGGAAGGAATAGGGCTCGCCGTCATGCTCGAAAGCGTCGAACAACGACAGAAGATCGAGGTGGCGCGGGGAGATGCCGGACTGGTCGACGAGCGATTGCCGCGTCAGCGCCGATGTTTCCGGGGCGCTCGCCAGTCCGAGCAGGCGGAGGAAGCCGTTCTCGCTGAGCACGCACCGACGCTGCCCGCTTTCGCTGTCGAAGCGGGCCTCGATCTCCGCTTCGGACGCCTTTGCGAGCAGCCCGCGCCCGAAGACCACGAACTTCGTCTGCCTGTTGACACCGCGCCTGAGGTGTCCGCCCTGGCGCTCGACCTCGCGCGCCGCCAGCCGCCGCGGAAAGGCGGCGAGCGCGCCCACGATACCGAATGTCCGACCGGCAACCGCCATCAGGCTTTCTTCTTGGCCGCGGGTTTCGCCGTCACGCGTTTCGCCGCCGCGGCTTTGGCAGCGGGCTCCTTTGCTGCGGGCTCCGCCTTGGGCTTGCTCCTGGCGGGCGGTTTGGCCTGCGAAAGGCTCGCCTTCAGGGCATCCATGAGATTGACGACGTTGCCGCGTTCGGGCGCCTGCGCGATGATCGGCTTGTGACCCTTGAGCTTCTCGCGGATCATCTGCATCAGCGCGACCTCGTAGCGGTCTTCGTACTGCTTCGGGTCGAAGGTCGTCGTCTTCTGCTCGATGAGCGCTTCGGCAAGCTGCAGCATCTCGGGATCCGGTTTGCCCACCGGAATGTTGCCGAAATAATCCGCCGTGCCGCGCACCTCGTTGGGATTGCGCAAGGTGCAGACGAACATTCCGGTCTCGCGCGGACCGATGGTCACCACCCTTTCGCGGCTGGACAGCACGAGGCGGGCGATCGCGAGCTTCCCGCTTCGGCGCAGAGCTTCACGCAGGACGACGAAGGTTTCCTCGGCCATGGCCCCGTCGGGCGCCAGATAATAAGGGGCGTCCTGGTAGATGACGTCGACGGAATCGGCGTCGACGAAAGCCTCGATGTTCATGGTGTGATTGGATTCGATCCGGACGCTTTCCAGATCCGAGTCTTCGATGATGATGTATTTCTTGTCTTCGTATTCGTAGCCCTTCACGAGGTCCGAACGCTCGACGAGGCCGAGCTCCGGATCGACGGGCTTCATGTTGATCCGGTTATGGGTGTCCTTGTGAAGCTGATTGAAGGAAATGCGCTCGCTTGCGCTGGTGGCGGGGTAAAGCCTCACCGGACAGCTCACGAGACTCAGTCTGATATAGCCCTTCCAACTTGCCCTGGGTGCCATGGTTGTCTCCTACGCGGCACTACGATCACATCTGCCAGAGCGGGATGAGGAAAATGCATGCGGTCTCCGCCTGCATCCCGCGCTCAACGACTACAGTATAGACAGATCCCTCGCGAAGTCGTCGATATCGGCCCAGGGATCGCCGGACGTGGCCAGAAGGCCCGGCAGCGAAGAATAGTTCAAATCCGCCGGAGCGTCGATAGTCTCCAGATCCGCCCAGCTGAGCGGGGTCGAAGCGGGCAGATTGGTGCGCGCGCGCAGCGAATAGGGGGCCGCCCAGGTATGGCTGCGGGCGTTGCGATGGAAGTCGATGAAAATGCGCCTTACGCGGTTGTCCTTGCCCATGGTGGTGGTGAAGGTGTCCGGAGCGGTGGCCGCGAGACGGGTCGCGAGCGCGCTCGCCGCCTGATGGAATTTTTTCCAGTCGAGCTTCGGCGCGACCGGTACGACGACGTGCACTCCCCTGCCGCCCGATGTCTTTACGAAGGGCACGAGGGTAAGCGCCTCGAGTTCGGCCTTGATGTGGATCGCGGCCTCGACCACCTCGCGCCAGGCGATGCCCTCGCCGGGATCGAGATCGAAGACGATGCGATCCGGCTTGCCGAGCAGCTTGCGTGTCGTCCCCCAGTTGTGGAATTCGACGACGCCGAACTGCGCCAGCGCCAGGTATCCTCTCGCGTCCTCGACCGACAGGTATGTTTTCGCCTCGCCTTCCGAGTTGGTTGCCTGGAACGTCGCGACCGAAGGCGGCATGCCGGTAAAGGGATGCCGCTGGAAGAAGCAATCCTGCGTCCGGCCGGTAGGGCAGCGTACCAGCGAAACGGGACGGCCGAGAATATGCGGCAGCATGAAATCCCCGATCATCGCGTAGTAGACGGCGAGGTCGAGCTTGGTCGGGCCGGACCTGCCGAAGAGCCGCCGGGTCGGGTTGGTGATCGATATGCCTGCGAGGTCCGCGTCCGAGATCAGGCGCTTTCTCGACATGGAAACCGGCGTCGACAGCTCGACGTCGCGCAGCCCCTTGAAGACGGCGTGCCGCAGGACGTTGTCGGTCGTCCGGTTGCCATAGTGGATATGCGCCCGGAGCAAGGGCCGCACCCAGATGATCTCCCGGGGCGCCCCTTCGAGCGTTGCGGCGCCGGCCCGCAAGGGCTCGAGCCGCACAAGCAATTCTCTCAGCATCTGCGCGTCGAAACCGGTTCCGACCTTGCCGCGATATTCCAGCTCGCCGTCGGCCCACTCTCCGAGGGCAAGCGACGCAATGCCCTCGGCCGCCTCCGAAACGGTGTAGCCGACGATCACGAAATCCTCCGCCTTCAGCGCCTTCGTCTTGGTCCAGGTCTTCGACCGGCCGCTTCGGTAGGGGGCGGAGATGCGTTTGGAGACGATCCCTTCCAGACCCATCTCGGAGGCCCGGTCGTAAAGCGCGCGCCCTTCGCCCACCACATGATCGCTGAACTGGATTGCCGAGCGGCTTGGGATCTGCCCTGCAAGCAATTTCTTCAGCAGTGCCTTGCGCTTTTCGAGCGGGACGTCGAAAAGATTCCAGCCGTTGAGATGCAGGAGGTCGAAGGCGTAGAAGACGAGGCTGTTGCCGGCGCCGGTGGAAAGCGCATCCTGCAGCAGCGCGAAGCGGCTGACACCCGTCTCGTCCAGCACGACGATCTCGCCGTCGATGACGGCATCGCGGCACGGCAGCCGCCGGAAAGCCTCCGGCAGGTCTCCGTAGCGCTTCGTCCAGTCGAGCCCGCCACGAGTGACGAGGCGCACCTTTCCTTCCGCAATGTGGGCCATGGTGCGATAGCCGTCGAACTTGATCTCGTGCAGCCAGAGCTCGGGCTTTTTCGCGTTCTTTTCGGCTTCCGGGGGGAGAATCGTCTGTGTTGCGAGTTGAGGTTCGATGCGTTCGGGTGGTGCGCCCTTGGCCGCACCGGCCAGCGCCCCGGGATTGAGCTTGACCGGCTTTGCCGGTGCCTTCGGCTTCTCCACCAGTTCCTCGATCCGCCGGCCGGATTTGACGCTTTCCGGCCGGGCGGCAAGGATGTCGATCGAAGTGTCGGCGGCCGGATCGCGCTCCTTGAAAAGGAGCCAGTTGCGCTGATCCTCTTCGCCCGGGCGAGGCTTCAGACGGGCCAGCATCCATCCGCCGTTGAGCTTCTCCCCTGCCAGGCGGAACTTGAAGGCGCCCTTGCGCAGGTCGTCTTCGACATCGCCCATCGGCGCCCAGACGCCCTTGTCCCAGACGATCATCGGACCGCCGCCATATTCGCCTTCGGGGATCACGCCCTCGAAGTCGATATAGTCGAGGGGATGGTCCTCCGTCTCCACCGCCAGCCGCTTGTCGGCCGGGTTGAGCGACGGACCCTTCGGCACCGCCCAGCTTTTCAGGACGCCGTCGACCTCGAGCCGCAAATCGTAATGGTCGGCGGTCGCATGGTGCTTGTGCACGACAAATCGGTTGCCGCCGCCGGTCAGATTTCCGACCGGCTCCGGCGTCTTCGAAAAATTCCGCTTCTTGCGGTAGGCCTCCAGCTTCGGCGTCGCCATGCACCCAAGCTATGGCGGATCACGGCGGGCTGCAATATCAGGCGAGCCTGCCCGGATTGCCGAGCGTCATATGGCGGTTCACGTCCTTGTAGAGCAGATAGCGGAATTTGCCCGGTCCGCCGGCATAGCAGGCCTGCGGGCAGAAGGCCCTGAGCCACATATAGTCGCCGGCTTCCACCTCCACCCAGTCGTTGTTGAGGCGGTACACGGCCTTGCCTTCGAGCACGTAGAGTCCGTGTTCCATCACATGGGTTTCCATGAACGGGATGACGCCGCCGGGCTCGAAGGTCACGATCGTGACATGCATGTCGTGGCGCATGTCGGAAGGATCGACGAAGCGGGTGGTGGCCCAGCGCCCGTCCGTTTCCGGCATGGGCGAGGGAGGGATGTCGCGCTCATTGGTGACGATCGGTTCGGGAAGGGGAACCCCGTCGACTTCCTCATAGGCCTTGCGGATCCAGTGGAATCGCGTCGGCGCACCGGACTCGTTTCTGAGGCTCCATTTGGTGCCCGGCGGAATGAAGGCATAGCCGCCGGACTGCATCAGATGCGTCTCATCGCCGAGCGTGAGATGGAACTCGCCGTCCACCACGAACAGCACGGCCTCGGCGCGGGGATCCGTCTCCGGCCGGTTGCTGCCGCCGGAAGGGCCAACTTCCATGATATATTGCGAGAAGGTCTCGGCGAAGCCGGAAAGCGGGCGCGACAGCACCCAGAGCCGTGTATTCGTCCAGAAGGGCAGATAGCTCGTCACGATGTCGCGCATGACGCCCTTCGGAATGACCGCATAGGCCTCGGTGAAGATGGCGCGGTCGGAAAGCAGGCTGGTCTGAGGCGGGAGGCCGCCTTCCGGAAAATAGTAGTTCTTCTGCATGTGAATCCCATCGAATGCCAGGTGAAACGGGTTCTTCCGCCTCTCCACCAGGACTTTACAGGCTTGATCCGCGATACGTCCAATATATTGTTCCACTCGATCCAGAGGAATGATGTATCGATAGGACTTCGCGATGGAGCTACGTCACCTGCGCTATTTCGTTGCTGTCGCCGAGGCCGCCAGTTTCACGGCGGCGGCGAGGAACCTCAACATCTCCCAGCCGCCATTGAGCCAGCAGATCAGGGATCTGGAGGCGGAAGTCGGCACGCGGCTGTTCGAGCGTTCCAGCCGCAATGTCGAGCTGACCGAGGCGGGCGCCGACTTTCTCGAACACGCCCGGATGATTCTCGGCCAGGTGGAGCATGCGACGCGCCAGGCGCGCGCCATCGGTTCCGGGCAGGTAGGAGCGCTGAACATTGCGACGACCGGCTCGGTGCTGCTGGGGCCGTTGTCCAACCTGATCGCGCGGTTCCGGGATGCGTGGCCCGGCGTGTTCGTCCGTATCCATGAAATGGACCCCGAGGCGCAGGAGGCGGCCTTGCTCTCCCATCGCACCGACCTCAGCTTCGTGCGCAGGCCTCGGAACCATCCGGATCTCGTCGCGAATGTCGCCTGGCATGAGAAGGTGGGTATCGCCTTGCCCGAGCACCATCGCCTGGCGGATTTCGGGAAAATCGCGCTCGGCGACCTGCGGCAGGAAAGTTTCGTCTTCCTGCGGCTCGCGGACTCCCGCTTTGCCCGCTACCTGCATGATTGCTGCGTGGCGGCGGGATTCGTACCTGATATCACGAACGAGGTCGTGGAATCCTATTCCCTCACCAGCCTCGTTGCCGCGGGGCTCGGCGTCGCACTCGTCCCGGAATGCATCAGGACTCTTTCGCGACCGGGGGTCGTCTACCGGCCGCTCGCCGACCCCGCGCCGGAAGCCGACGTGTACGTCATCAGCCGGCCGAACCCCGGACCCGTCATCGCAGCATTTCTGGAGGCCGCGCAAGGCTCGCCGGGCAAAAGGATCGATGCCGGGGTGAGATAGGTCGAGGTCGAGCCGCTTGCCCTCGCTTCCGCTTCCGCGTTCTGCCTGCGGCATCCGCCGCGGATAGGGCCTTCGAAGCATGGCGCACCAGACCAACTGGATGCGGAGCGCCTTCAGCCTTCCTCCGGCCTATGCCCGCCGATCGCGCGCGTCAATTCGTCCGCCGTGCGGCGCACGGCGGGGCCGAGGATGCCGAGTCTCTCGTCGTCGATACGGACGGTGGGGCCGGAGATCGAGATGCCGCCGATCGCCTCGCCGTACTCGTTGAAGAGCGGGGCTGCGATGCAGCGCATGCCGAGCGTGTGCTCTTCGTCATCGACCGACCAGCCGCGGAAGCGGATCTCCTGAACATTGCGTATCAGGTCCTGCAGCGTGGCGAGCGTCCGACCGGTAAAGCAGGGCAGCGTTCTGCCGCTCAAAGTCTTGGCGATCTCCGTATCGGACCAAGTCGACAGAATGGCCTTGCCGATGCCGGAAGCGTGGATCGGGCCGCGCCGCCCGGGACGGAAGAAGGCGCGCATCGGCGCGTGGCTTTCGACCTGGGAAATGAAAACGACGTCGCCGTCTTCCTCAATGCCGATATTCGCCGTCTCGCCGCTTTCGTCCATAAGCCGCTTCAGGAAAGGACGGCTGATCGTGCCGAGCTTGCGGAAGCGCAGGAAGGCGTTGCCTATCTCGAAAGCCTTGACGCCGACGGTCCACGTGCCGGCCTCAGCGTCGTTCGCCACCATCCCGTGCTGGGCGAGCGACGTCAGCAGCCGGTGCACGGTCGAAGGCGCCATGCCTGAGCGCTCCGAAAGCGCGGTCAAGGTTGAGCCGTCCCCTTCGGCGATGATCGCCAGCAGGGACAGGCTCCTGTCCAGTACCTGAACGGAAGCCGGGGCGGCGTTCTCTCCCGCCTTGCGCCCTCTCTTTCCCCTGCCGTTCGCCTCCATGCCAGTCTCCAAATCAGTTGCCGCCTGAGATCATGCTCTACAGCCATTGCATCCGATTTTCTCCTATTTGTTGAAAATCTTTATTTCCATATGATGGGAATGGTTTCCATAAACGCGTTGAAATGGGTGCAGCATGGATTTACCTTCCAATCAAACAGGAGGAGTTCCCATGGCCAAGATGCGCGCAGTCGATGCAGCGGTTTATGTTCTGGAAAAAGAAGGGATTGATTGCGCCTTCGGCGTACCCGGCGCGGCGATCAATCCATTCTATTCGGCCCTCAGGGCGCGCGGATCGGTCCGTCACATCCTCGCTCGCCACGTCGAGGGGGCTTCGCACATGGCGGAGGGCTATACCCGCGCCAAGCACGGCAATATCGGTGTCTGCATAGGCACCTCGGGCCCAGCCGGCACGGACATGATCACCGGCCTCTACTCGGCATCCGCGGATTCGATCCCGATCCTCTGTATCACCGGGCAGGCGCCGCGTGCGCGTCTCGACAAGGAGGATTTCCAGGCGGTCGACATCGCGAAAATCGCGGCGCCGGTCACCAAATGGGCGGTCACCGTCATGGAGCCGGCGCTGGTCCCCTTCGTCTTCCAGAAGGCATTCCATCTGATGCGCTCGGGTCGGCCGGGGCCGGTCCTCATCGACCTGCCGGTCGACGTCCAGCTTGCCGAGATCGAATTCGATCCGGAAACCTACGAGCCGCTTTCCGCCTACAAACCCGCCGCCACCCGTGCGCAGGCCGAAAAGGCGCTCGCCATGCTCAATGAGGCAGAGCGGCCGCTGATCGTCGCCGGCGGCGGCATCATCAATGCGGACGCTTCGGATCTCCTGACCGAATTCGCCGAGATCACCGGCGTTCCGGTCGTTCCGACACTGATGGGCTGGGGCGTCATCCCGGACGACCATCCGCTGATGGCCGGCATGTGCGGCCTGCAGACCTCGCACCGTTACGGCAATGCGACGCTGCTCGCCTCCGATTTCGTCTTCGGCATAGGCAATCGCTGGGCAAACCGCCACACCGGTAACGTCCCGACCTATACGGAGGGCCGCAAGTTCATCCATGTCGATATCGAGCCGACGCAGATCGGCCGCGTCTTCGCGCCCGATTTCGGCATCGTCTCCGACGCAGGCGCCGCGCTCAAGCTCTTCCTCGACGTCGCAACCGAATGGAAGACTGCCGGCAAGCTGCGCGACTGGTCGGCCTGGGCCGAGGAGTGCCGCGAGCGCAAGCGGACGATGCTGCGCAAGACCCATTTCGATCAGACCCCGCTGAAACCCCAGCGTGTCTACGAGGAGATGAACAAGACTTTCGGCCGCGACACCTGCTACGTCTCGACCATCGGCTTGAGCCAGATTGCCGGCGCGCAATTCCTGCACGTCTACAAGCCGCGCAACTGGATCAATTGCGGCCAGGCCGGTCCGCTCGGTTGGACGCTGCCGGCAGCACTCGGCGTGCGGGCCGCCGATCCGAACCGGAAAATCGTTGCGCTTTCCGGCGATTACGATTTCCAGTTCCTGATCGAGGAGCTCGCGGTCGGCGCCCAGCACAAGCTGCCTTACCTGCATGTCGTCGTGAACAATTCCTATCTCGGGCTGATCCGTCAGGCCCAACGCGGCTTCAACATGGATTTCGAGGTCAGTCTGGCCTTCGACAACATCAATGCCGACGGCGACGCGGAGAAGGGTTACGGGGTCGACCATGTGGCGGTTGCCGAGGGGCTCGGCTGCAAGGCAATCCGCGTCAGGAGCCCGAATGAATTCGCCGACGCCTTCGATCGGGCGCAGGCGCTGATGGAAGAGCACCAGGTGCCCGTCGTCATCGAATTCATCCTGGAGCGCGTCACCAACATCGCCATGGGGGCGGACATCAACGCGGTCGTCGAGTTCGAGGAACTCGCCGAGCGCGGCGAGGATGCCCCGACCGCGATTGCCGCCCTTCTCGATTGAAGAACGTCCTGCGCGGTTCCGCCCGCATCCCGCTACCACAGAGGAGTGATCGCATGCCGAGATTTGCTGCGAACCTGACGATGCTGTTCAACGAGGCGCCGTTCCTCGACCGTTTCGCACTGGCCGCCAATGCCGGGTTCGAAGGCGTGGAATATCTCTTCCCCTACGAATTCGAGAAGGGGGCGCTGCGCGGCGAACTCGACCGCCACGGCCTGACGCAAGTGCTGCACAACCTGCCGGCCGGCAACTGGGCCGGCGGCGAACGAGGCATCGCGATCCTGCCGGATCGGATCGACGAATTCCGCAAGGGGGTCGCCACGGCCATCGACTATGCGACCGCGCTCGGCTGCCGTCAGGTCAATTGCCTCGTGGGGATTGCCCCGGACGGTGTGCCCGACAGCGTGCTGCGCACGACCCTCGTCGCCAATCTGAAGCTTGCGGCGGCCGAACTCGGCAAGTGCAGCATCCGCCTCCTGATCGAACCGATCAACCGCTTCGATATTCCCGGCTTCTATCTCAACACGGTCGGGCAGGCGGCGTCGATCATCGAGGAGGTGGGGAGCGACAACCTCTTTGTCCAGTACGACCTCTACCACCAGCAGCGCACCGAAGGCGAACTCGTCGGCACCTACAGGCGCTACCGCGAAAAGATCGCGCATATACAGCTTGCGGACAATCCCGGACGCAACGAGCCGGGGACCGGCGAGATCAACTACCCCTTCGTCTTCGACGCGCTGGAAGCAGCCGGCTACGACGGCTGGATCGGGTGCGAATACAAGCCGCTGAAGACCACCGCAGAAGGACTTGGGTGGCTCGGCACCGAGCGCCGGCGCAAACAATCCGCAGACATCATCCAAATCAGGAGCTAAGCACGATGGCATCTATCGGTTTCATTGGACTGGGTATCATGGGCACGCCGATGGCGCGGCACCTTCAGGATGCCGGTCACAAGATCATCACGTCCAAATTCGCCATCCCGCCGCGCCAGGAGCTCGTCGACAACGGGCTGGAAATCGTCGAAACGCCGAAGGCGCTCGCGGAAACGGTCGACACGATCATCCTGATGCTGCCGGATACGCCGGAAGTGAAGGATGTCCTGTTCGGTGAGAATGGCGTCTATTACGGCCTGGGCGAGGGCAAGCTCGTCATCGACATGAGCTCCATCTCGCCGATCGAAACGAAGGAGTTCGCCAAGAAGGTACGCGAAACCGGTGCCGAATATATCGACGCCCCGGTTTCCGGAGGCGAGGTCGGCGCCAAGAACGCCTCTCTCAGCATCATGGCCGGCGGCAAGCCGAGCTCCTTCGAACGCGCCCTGCCGCTCTTCAAGCTGATGGGCAAGAACATCACGCTCGTCGGCGATTGCGGCGACGGTCAGGTCACCAAGGTCGCAAACCAGATCATCGTGGCGCTGACCATCGAGGCAGTCTCCGAGGCGCTGGTCTTCGCGTCCAAGGCAGGAGCCGATCCGGCCCGTGTCCGCGAGGCGCTGATGGGCGGCTTCGCATCGTCGCGCATTCTCGAGGTCCATGGCGATCGGATGATCAAGCGTACCTTCGAGCCGGGCTTCCGCATCTCGCTGCACCAGAAGGACCTGAACCTCGCGCTGCAGGGAGCGAAAAGCCTCGGCATCTCGCTGCCGAACACGGCGGCGACCCAGGAGCTCTTCAACAATTGCGCCGCCAATGGCGACAGCGGGCTTGACCACTCCGGGCTCGTGCGGGCGCTCGAGCGGATGGCGAACCACGAGGTCGCCTAAGTCGCGGTCGAGGACGCGCATGATCGGCCGACGGCCTCATCCGTCGGGGAGATCATGCATCCGGGCGGCGGAAGGAGGAGCCGCCGCCCGCGTATTTCCAAACGGGAGGAACAATGGCCGCCATCGCCAACCCGCGTCAATTCCTGGAGAGCCTGTTCGCCTCTGCGGTGTCCGCCGCTGATCCGGAACGCGTCATCGCCGCAAATCTGCCGGAGCGGCCGAAGGGGCGCACGGTCGTCATCGGAGCCGGCAAAGGCGCCGCTCAGATGGCCCGGGCGTTCGAATGCGCCTGGGAGGGGCCGCTCAGCGGCGTGGTCGTCACGCGCTACGGTTTCGGCGCGCACTGCAGGCAGATCGAGGTGCTCGAAGCCTCCCATCCCTTGCCGGACGAGGGCGGGCTGAAGGCATCGAAGCGGCTCCTCGCGGCGGTCAGCGGCCTGACCGGGGATGACCTGGTCGTGGCGCTGATCTGCGGCGGCGGTTCGGCGCTCCTGCCGGCACCACCACCGGAGCTTTCGCTCGAGGATGAAATCGCCGTCAATCGGGCGCTACTTGCGTCGGGCGCGCCGATCAGAGCGATGAACGCGGTACGCAAGCATGTTTCCTTGATCAAGGGCGGCCGCCTTGCCGCCGCGGCCCATCCGGCCAGGGTCGTCTCTCTCGTCGTCTCCGATATTCCCGGCGACGACGCGGCGCTGGTCGCATCCGGCCCGACAGTCGCCGACGCAGCCAGCCGCCACGACGCCCTGAAGATCGTCGAGCGCTATCGCCTCGCCTTGCCGGAAAAGGTCATGCGCCGGCTGGCGAGCGCTGCGGCGGATGCGCCGAGACCTTCCGATCCGCGCTTTGCCCGCAACGAGGTGCGGCTGATCGCTTCGGCAGGCGTCTCACTGGAGGCCGCGGCATCCAAGGCCCGGTCCGCGGGCGTAGAGGCCGTCATTCTTTCCGATGCGATCGAAGGGGAGGCACGCGACGTCGGGCTCGTTCATGCGGCCATCGCGCGCGAGACGGCGCTGCGCGGCCGTCCCTTTCCGAAGCCCGCCCTCATCCTTTCCGGCGGCGAAACGACGGTGACGGTCCGGGGCGAAGGTCGCGGCGGGCGCAACAGCGAGTTCCTGCTGTCGCTGGCGCTCGGCATCGACGGTATCGGCGGGATCTCGGCGCTCGCCGCGGATACCGACGGCATCGACGGATCCGAGGACAATGCCGGCGCCTTCGCCGATCATACGACGATCGCGCGCCTGCTGGCGCGGCGCCTGGATGCCGCCGCGCTGCTTCAGAAGAACGACAGCTGGGCGGCCTTCGATGCGCTTGGAGACCTTTTCAAGCCGGGGCCGACGGGCACGAACGTCAATGATTTCAGGGCGGTGCTGATCCAGTGATCGGTGCCGGCGCCCAAAGGCAATTGGTCAACCAGGGAGGAAAGACCATGATACCTCTACCGATCCGCCCGCTTTCGCACGGCGAGTTCGCGCCCTTCGGCGACGTCATCGAGCCTGACGATGCGAAGAGCTTTCCGATCAACGCCGGCAAATGCATCCGCTATCACGACCTTGCGAAGGTGGAGACGAGCGGGCCGGAAGCCCGAACGCTGGTCAGCCTCTTGAAGGGCGAGCCCTACGACATCCCCCTGACGCTGAAGATGGTGGAACGGCATCCGCTCGGAAGCCAGGCCTTCATCCCGCTGACGGGAAATCCCTTTCTCGTGGTCGTCGCGCCCGACGAAGGCGGGGAACCCGGCGAGCCGATCGCCTTCGAGACTGCGCCGGGGCAGGGGGTCAACATCGCGCAAAATGTCTGGCACGGAATTCTGACGCCGCTTCGTTCGACCTCCGAATTCGTCGTCATCGACCGCGGCGGCAGCGGGTGCAATCTCGAGGAGCATTTCTTCGAAAAGCCTTATCAGGTTGAATACGCTTGACCGACGCGCGTCCCGCACTTGTTGCGGGGCGCTCGAACTCTTAGGTTCGGTGCTTCCGAGTCCGTGATCTTTGAGCAATGCAGCACTTCGCCAGGAAAATGTGGGGAGAAACCGGTTGGGGCATGCCGACCTCGCTCGCCCTGCACCTGGCGCTCGCCTTCTTGCTGCTGGTTCGGCTGCCGGAATTGTCTGCGCCGGCAAAGGAGCAAAGCGTCAGCGTCGAGCTCGTTGCGCAGCCGAAGAGTGCAGAAAAGCCCGAGCAACAGCCGAACGTGGCCAAGAGCGAGCAAACGCGTCCTCAGCCTGAGGCATTCGAGTCGGCCGCAGCGCCGGTCGAAACGGAAAAGCCGCCTCGGCCCGAATTGCCTCCGGCCGCGCCGAAGAAGACCGAAACGCCGAGCGAGACGCCGGAGGCCTCGCGCCCTGCCCCGGCAAAAAAGGAAAACACCGCCAGCGAAAAGCCGGCGGAAAGCAGGACCGCGCTTGCGGAATTGCGCGTCGATGCCCGGAGCGCAGCGAACGAGGCGGCCGATGCCGCAGCCACGCCGCCGGCTGCAGCTGTTCCCCAGGAGAAACCGGTCGTGGAGGAAGCAAGGGCGGACCCGGCGCAAAAGCCGGCCGAGGCCATGGCCGAACGCCAGTCGAACGAGCTCGTCCAGGCGAAGGAACTCTATTCTGAAAACGCCCTGTCGGACCCCCGCGTGAAACAGGCGATCGGCAGGCTGCCGCCGAAGAAGCGGATCGTGCAGCTCTGCAGCATCGAAGCGCTCGAGCAGGTGCGGCGTGAAATGCCCGGCGCCTTTCCGGACATGCTCGTTCCCTTCGGCCCTTCGGGGGGCTTCATCTCGCCGACGGGCCTGAACGCCGATGGCGGCGCCTTCCGCAGTCGGTCGACATGGTACGCCATCGACTTTAAATGCGAAGTGAGCCCCGAGACGACATCGGTCACTTCCTTCAGCTTCGCAATCGGCAAGGCGATCCCGAAGAGCGAGTGGGGTGCGCGACAGCTGCCGAGCAATTAAACACTGGGACGGATGGAGGGACAGAATGGCAAGCGCCTATCGCTGGCTGAACGAGCCGGCAAGCTGGGAGGGCGACGAACGCGATCTGTCGCTCAGAACCGACGCCAAGACGGATTTCTGGCGCGAAACCTTCTACGGCTTCGTGCGCGACAGCGGACATGCCTATCTTCGTCCGGTTTCAGGCGATTTCACCGCCTCGGCGAAGATCGTCGGCCAGTATGAGCAGCTTTACGACCAGGCCGGTCTGATGCTGCGGCTCGACGAACAGAACTGGATCAAATGCGGTATCGAATATACCGACGGATTGATGCATTTCAGCGTGGTCGTGACGCGCGGCGTATCGGACTGGTCGGTCATTCCGTTGCACGCAAGGGCGCCTTCGGACCCACTGGAGGTGCGGCTGACGCGGCATGACGATGCGGTGCGGGTGCAATTCCGCTTTGGCGAGGAACGCTGGCAGATGGCGCGGCTCTGTCCCTTTTCCGCCGCTGATGCCGAGGCCGGCGTCACGGCCTGTTCGCCGGAGCGCGCGGGCTTTGCGGCAAGGTTCCGCGATTTGAATTTCGGCCCGCCGATCGCTCGCGCCTTGCACGACGACTGACGCCCCGATAACGCGATCCTTGTGCGAAAATGGGTCAGGCGATCGCGCGCGGCGTCAGGCTGCCGGCCGGCCGGCAGGAGTCGCGAATCACCAGTCTTCCCTGAAGCACGAGCCGGCGTGGCGCTTCCGGGCTAGCGCCGGAAAGGCGGTCGAGCACGAGCTGCGCGGCCTGTTCGCCGATCGCCTGGACTGGCTGGGCGATCGTCGTCAGATGCGGCTGGAAGACGTCGGCCCAGGGAAAATCGTCGAAGCTTGCGACCGAAACGTCGTCCGGGCAGCGAAGGCCGATATCCCGGATCGCCTTCATCACCCCGATGACCATCAGGTTGTTGGCGGAGAAAATCGCCGTTGGCCGCTCGGGACTTGTCAGCAGCTGGATCGCCGCGGTGTAGGCGTCCTTCTCCCGAAAATTGCCGATCCGGATCAGGTCCTCCTCGCAGGGGAGGCCCGCCGCCTCCAACGCTGCCCGATAGCCGGCAAGACGCTCCCGTCCGGTCGAAGTGTCGAGCGAGCCCGAAATATAGCCGATGCGCCGATGGCCGAGGCCGAGCATATAGACCGTTGCATCCTGAACCGCGCGACGATTGTCGAGCACGACGGCATCGGTGTCGATGCCGTCGCAAAGCCTGTCGATCAGCACGGTTGGAAGATTGGCGTTAGCGATCATGCGCTTCAGCGTCTCGTCGTCTCCGGCCGGCGCGATGATCAGGCCGTCCACGCTCCGGTCGATCAACAGGGCGATCTGCTCGTCCTGCAAGGCAACGTCCTCGTCATTGCAGCAGAGCATCACGGCGTAGCCGGCCCGATGCAGCACGTCCTGGATCACTGCCACGACATCGGTGAAGAACGGATTGGTGATATCGGCAACCATCAGGCCTACGGTGCGGGTCGTGCCGAGCTTGAGACTGCGGGCGATCGCGTTGCGCTTGTAGCCTATGAGGCCGATCGCCTGCTCGATGCGGCTGCGCAATTCCGGACTGACCGGGGCCGAGCCGTTGATCACGGCCGAGACCGTCGCCACAGAGACATGCGCCGCCTTGGCAACGTCGAGCATGGTCGGTGCACCGGATTTCCGAGAATTTCGTCGCTGCTGCATTTCTTCTGAAACGTTTAGATAATTTGATCGCGAAACTGTATTTGAATTGCTGGAATTAGGCAATCAAGTCCGGAACCGCCTGCTTGACAGTGTCGAAACGTTTAGAATAGGCTGCAGGAAATAGGCGAATAGAGCGTCAGATGTCGGCGGTAGGGAGGCTGCCAATATCATGCGCGATGCTATCCCCCGTGATTCGGTCACCAAAGAATCCGGCCGGCCAGTTCTGGCGGCCGAAGCGGTTTCGAAATCGTTCGGCGGCGTCGCGGCGCTCAAGGATGTGCGCTTCGAACTGCGCGCGGGCGAAATCCATGCGCTCATGGGCGAGAATGGCGCCGGCAAGTCGACGCTGATGAAGGTCCTGTCCGGCGTCTACCCGGACTACGAGGGCACCTTCCGCGTCGATGGAGAAACCGCCCGCTTCTCCAATGTGCGCGATGCCGAGGCGGCCGGGATCGCCATCATCCATCAGGAACTCAACCTCGTCCCCGAACTCGGCGTCGCCGACAACATCTTTCTCGGCCGCGAACGGGTGATCGCCGGTCTTTTCGTGGATCGCAAGGCGAGCCTGGAGGCCGCACGAGGGCTGTTGAACCGTCTCGGCATCGAACTCGACCCGGAGGCGCGCGTCGGGCAGTTGCGGGTGGGCGAACAACAGCTCGTCGAGATCGCGAAGGCCCTCTCCGTCGAAGCGCGCATTCTGATCATGGACGAACCGACCTCGGCGCTTTCGCCCGGCGAGTGTCGACGCCTCTTCAAGATCATGCGGCAACTCGCGGCCGACGGCGTCGGCATCATCTATATTTCGCACCGGATCGACGAGGTGATGCAGCTCAGCGACCGGGTCACCGTCTTCCGCGACGGCCGGCATGTCTGGACCCGGCCGATGGCCGGACTGGACGAGAATACGATCATCGCCGCAATGGTGGGCCGCAACCTCCTCGACGCGCATCCGGCCGACCGGGGCAACGGCGGCGGCGAGCCCGTCCTTTCGGTCAGGGACCTGTCGCTTGCCGTGCCCGGACGCCATGGCTGGCGCGACGTGCTGAAGGGCGTGAGCTTCGACGTTCGCGCCGGCGAGATCCTCGGCATCGGCGGCTTGCTCGGCGCGGGACGCACGGAAATCCTGGAGACGATCTTTGCATCGAATGAGGGCCTTCGCGGCGGTGAAATCCGGCTGGACGGCATCGCCGTCGATATCCGCTCGCCACGGGATGCTCGCCGCCTCGGTTTTGCTCTGGTGACGGAGGACCGCAAGGCGAAGGGGCTGCATCTTCACGAATCGATCAGAGACAATGTGGCCCTGCCGCTTGTTGGAAGGCTCGCCCGATTCGGGCTGCGCTCCTTCGAAGGCGAGCGTGCGCTCGCAAAAGGGGCAGTCGATGCGCTCGGCGTGCGCTGCGCGAGCACCGATCAGGCGGCCGGAACCCTGTCCGGCGGCAACCAGCAGAAGGTCGTCATCGGCAAGTGGCTGGCGACCGGTCCGCGTGTCCTTCTGCTCGACGAGCCGACACGCGGCATCGACGTCGGTGCGAAGCGCGAGATCTACGATCTCATCTTCAAGCTCGCCGGCGACGGGCTGGCGATCGTGGTGGTCAGTTCCGAACTGCCGGAGCTTTTGCTCCTCGCCGACCGCATTCTGGTGATGGCCGAGGGACGGCAGACCGGGCTCATCTCCCGGGAGGAGGCGAGCGAGGAGCGCATCATGCAGCTCGCCGCTCCGCGGAGCGCACGCGGAAGGGCGGTTGCATGAATTTCCTGAAGGCTCTCTCCCGTACGAAACTCTATTGGGGGCTGATCGCCATCTTCCTGATCGGAGTCCTGTCCTCGCCGGTAACGTCGTCGGGCAGGAACATCTTTCTCTCCTCCGGCAATCTCCTCGACGTGTTGCGGCAGGTATCGACCACCGGGCTGATCGCCACCGGCATGACGGCCGTCATTCTGACCGGCGGCATAGACCTTTCGGTCGGCTCGCTGATGGCGATCTGCACCGTCGTCTGCGCAATGCTCCTGACCGTTCCGGGGGACACGGCCGCCCTCTATCTGGGGCTGCCGTCCGTCGGGCTTGCCGTTCTGGTCGGCGGTGCGGCGGCAGTACGCTTCGTCTTCCTGAATATCGAGAAATCACGTGCGGGCGTGACACATGTCCGCGACATCCGGCTTGACCGGACCCGCGGTACCGTTCTGCCCGCCGCAGCCGGCATCGTTCTCTGTGCCCTGGTTCTAAGTTTCCTCTTGCCTCAGATGCAGACGAAATTCGGCGTGCTCGGCGTTCTGCTCGTGGCGCCGGCGGTCGGACTCATGTGCGGCGCGGCCAACGGCGCGATCATCGTGGTCGGACGATTGCAGCCCTTCATCGTCACGCTTGCCATGATGGTCACGGCGCTCGGCATCGCCCGGCTCACCGCCGGGCAGAACAACGCCGTTCTGCCGGTCTATACCGGCAGCAATGCGACCGCCGATTTCGATATGCTGCGGCAGCTCGTCTTCGGCATCGTGCCGATGCCCGGCATATTCTTCATCGTCGCGATTCTTCTCTATGGCGCGGTGCTGCGGTTCACCCCCTTCGGCCGCTATGTCTATGCGATCGGCGGAAACGAGGAGGCGGCGCGCCTTTCCGGCATCAATGCGGGCCGGGTGAAGATCGTCGCCTATGCAGTATCGGGTCTTCTCGCGGGCATCGCCGCGGTCCTCTATGTGGCGCAGTACCGGCAGGGCAAGCCGGACGCCGGCGCGGGCCTCGAACTGGATGCGATCGCGGCAGTGGTCATCGGCGGGACGAGCCTGATGGGAGGGCGCGGGAGCCTTGCCGGGACGTTCTGCGGCGTCCTGATCTTCGGCCTGCTCTCCAATATCCTGCAGCTCCACAACATCAATTCCAATCTTCAGCTGGTGCTGAAGGGCGTGATCATCATCGGCACGGTGCTCGTTCAGGAGCGCAATGCCTACGACCTTCTCGCGCAATTGCGGCTGCCGGGCGCAAGCCGGCGCCCGACTCAAGGAGATACGTCCGCCGAGGAGCGGACGTCGGGAGAGACGTTATCCATGACAATGGGAGGAAAGAAGAAATGAAACGCCGTGACATCATCAAACTGACGGCGGTCGCCGCCGTTCTCGCCGCGACGACCGTGCTCATGCCGGCGCACGACGCCCTGGCTCAGGACAAGAAGTTTCGCATCGGCTTCAGCCAGGCGACGACGATCGAACCGTGGCGTGCGCAGTTCAACAAGGACATCATCGCCGAGGCGGCAAAGCATCCGGACGTCGAACTGATCATAACCGACGGTGAGGACAGGACGGAAAAGCAGGTGGCCGACGTCGAGAACCTCATTCGCCAGGAGGTGGATGCCTTGCTCGTGTCGCCGAAAGAGTCCGCAGGGCTCACCGGCGTGGTGCAGCAGGCGATCGATGCCAAGATCCCGGTCTTCGTTCTCGACCGCAACGTCGAGACCGACCAGTACACCCAGTTCGTCGGCGGCGACAACAAACTGATCGGCCGCGCGGCCGGCGAATATGCGGTCGAGCTTCTCGGCGGAAAGGGCAAGGCTCAGGGCAATATCGTCGAGATATGGGGCGGCATGGGCACCCAGCCGGCCCACGACCGCCACGACGGCTTCCACGAGTTCACCGACAAGGAGCCCGGCATCAAGAACCTGCTCGATCAGCAATCCGGCGACTGGAAGCAGGACCAGGCCTACAACATCATGGCGACGGCGCTGCGCAACAACGAGAAGATCGATCTCGTATACGGCCACAACGATCCGATGGCCTATGGCGCCTATCTGGCGGCGAAGGACGCAGGTCGTGAGAAGGAAATGAAGTTCATCGGCATCGACGCGCTCCCGAACGAAGGCGTGACCTGGGTCAACAACGGCGAACTCACCGCGACCTTCCTCTATGCGACGCCGGGAGCAGAGGGTCTCCGCCAGGCGGTGAAGTTCCTGAAGGGGGAAAAGGTCGAAAAGACCGTCACGCTCGACACGATGAAGGTAACCAAGGAAAACGCCGCGCAGATCCTGAAGGACAACGGCCTGTAAGAGCCGTCGCGCGGACGCGCTGCGGCAAACTCAAAGGTGCATGCTTTACTCGGT
The DNA here is from genome assembly GCF_036245905.1 of Sinorhizobium sp. KGO-5. NCBI lineage: Bacteria > Pseudomonadati > Pseudomonadota > Alphaproteobacteria > Hyphomicrobiales > Rhizobiaceae > Sinorhizobium > Sinorhizobium sp. KGO-5. The sequence goes on along the minus strand of NZ_BDIZ01000003.1, from coordinate 596,257 downwards.
CCGATTTGAGGAAGCGTGCAGCGGGCGGGCGGCAGACGAGGGGGACCGCCCGCCTTCCCTCTCACCGCATCATCGACAGCGCCGTGGCGAAGAAATCCTCGCCGCCGAAATTGCCCGATTTCAGCGCCAGCAACATGTCGTTTCCGGCAGTGCCGATCGTCCTCAGCACGGGGACGCCGGGCGCGATTTCCGGACCGATCAGGAAAGCCGGAATGCCGAGCCTGTCGACGGTCGCGCCGGAGGTCTCTCCGCCGGCGACGACGAGGCGTCTCACGCCGCGCTCCACCAGTTCGCCGGCGATCGCGGCGGTTGCCGTTTCGATCGCGTGCCCGGATGCCTCTCGCCCGTAGCGCGCCTGCAGACGCGAAACGACCTCGGGCGCGGCACTCGCGGCGATGGCGACGGGGCCTTGGGCAATCCGTTCCCCGGCCCAGGCGACGGCTGCGGAAATCTCGTCCGATCCGGCGAGGAGCTTTTCCGTGTCGAGCCGCAGCACCGGCATATGGCGTTCCGCCGCGTCGAGCTGCTTCAGCGTTGCCGCCGAACAACTGCCTGCGACCACCGCGGCAAGACCGCCGACGGGGCGGATGGCGTCGCTTTCCCCGCCGCTTGCCGAAGCGCGGCCGGAGCGCAGAAGCGCGCGAGCGAGGCCGAGACCCAGGCCGGACGCGCCGGTGGAGACGGGCATTTCGAGCGCCGCTTCGCCGAGCGTTTCGAGATCGCGTTCGAAAACCGCATCCGCGATTGCCGCGGCGGCGCCTTCGGCGCGTAACCGATCGAGCCGCGCCTTTACCGCATCGGCTCCGCGCGTGACGGTCGGCAGGTCGATGAGGCCGGCCTTGCCGCGCGACTGGCGGGTGAGCACCCGCACCAGATTGGCATCGCGCATCGGGTTGAGCGGGTGGTCTTTCAACGGGCTTTCGTCAAGCGGCTGGCCGTTGACGAAAAGATGGCCAAGATAGACGGTTCGCCCCGTTTCCGGAAAGGCCGGCGTAACGAGGGCGATGTCGCCGCCGGAGACGCTCAGAAGCGCCTCGGTCACCGGCCCGATATTGCCGAGATCCGTCGAATCGAAGGTGGAGCAGATCTTGTAGAGCACATGGGCGGCGCCTCGGCCGCGCAGCCAGCTTTCGGCCGCGAGGGCGGCGGCCACGGCCTCCTCCGCTGCGACCGACCGGATCTTCAGGGAAACGACCACTGCATCGACGTCGGGCAGGGCGAGCGACGGATCGGGAATGCCGACCGTCTGCACGGTGCGAAGCCCGTTCTTCGTCAGCGTATTCGCGAGATCGGAGGCGCCCGTGTAGTCGTCGGCGATCGATCCGAGCAGGATTGTCATGGGTCAGCTCCGTCGAAAGGGTTTGAACCAGCCGAGGCCGTCCAGCGTCCGGCCGCGCGGGTTATATTCGCAGCCGACGAAGCCGCCATAGCCGAGCCGGTCGATTTCATCAAAGAGGTAGCGATAGTTCAACTCCTCGCCATCGGGCTCGTGCCGCGAGGGCACGCTGGCGATCTGGATGTGGCCGGTGACCGGCATCAGTTGGCGGAGCGCCATTGCGACGTCGCCGTGCAGGATCTGCCGGTGATAGATGTCGAATTGCAGCTTCAGGTTGGGCAGCGCCAGTTCGGCGATGAGCCGCTCGGCGGTCCCGAAATCGTTGAGGAAATATCCCGGCATGTTGCGCCCGTTGATCGGTTCGACGAGGAGATCGATGCCTTCGTCGGCCAGGCGCCCGGCGGTATAGGCGACCGAGCGGCGGTAACGGGATGCGGCCTCCGGGTCGCGCGGATCAGCAAGACCAGCCATCAGGTGCAGGCGCTTGGCGCCGGTCGCCGCCGCGTAGTCGAGCGCCTTGTCGACATCCGATTTCAACCCGTCGAAGCGACCGGGCAGGGCGGCGATGCCGCGCTCGCCGGCTGCCCAATCGCCCGGCGGCAGGTTGAACAGCGCCTGCTCGAGCCTGTTGCGGGCAAGCCGTTCGGCGATCGCTTCCGGCGGCACCTCGTAGGGAAAAAGGTACTCGACGGCGGCGAACCCGGCGTCGGCCGCCGCGTCGAAGCGGTCGAGGAACGGCCACTCGGTGAACATCATCGTCAGATTGGCGGCAAAAACGGGCATGCGCGTCTTCCTTACGGGTTATTTGTGCCGGGCAACGTGGCCCCGGAGAGCTGGGCGTAGAGCCGCGCGAGGGAGGAATCGTCGTCGCGCCCCATGCCTGCGCCCGAGGCTGCAAGATACATCTGCAGTGCGGCCGCCACGAGCGGCACCGGATAGCGCTCCGCGCGCGCCATATCCTGGACGATGCCGAGGTCCTTCACGAAAATCTCGATGGCGCTCAGCGGGGCGTAATCTCCCGCCAGCACATGCGGGATGCGGTTCTCGAACATCCAGGAATTGCCGGCCGAGGCGGTGATCACCTCGTATACTTTGTCGAGGTCCAGCCCTTGTTTCGCCGCGAAGGCGATCGCTTCGCAGGCGGCCGCGATGTGCACGCCGGCGAGAAGCTGGTTGATCATCTTGAAGGCGGCGCCGGTCCCGGCAGTCTCGCCGAGTTCGTAAACCTTGGCGGCCATGGCGTCGAGCGCCGGTCGGGCGGCGGCGAAGGCCTGCGGCGATCCCGACGCCATGATCGTCAGTTCGCCCTTCGATGCCTTTACCGCGCCGCCTGAGATCGGCGCGTCGAGATAGTGAAACCCCAGTCCTTCGAGCCGCTGCGCCAAGTCGCGCGCGATCGCCGGATCCATTGTCGCGGACGATATGAAGACGGCGCCGGGCTTCATCGCGTCTGCAACGCCGTCCCGGCCGAACAGAACGGCTTCGGTCTGCGCGCCGCTCACGACCACCGAAACGACGATGTCGGCGCCCGTCACGGCTTCGCCTGGCGTGCCCGCTCCGCGACCGCCTTCGGCGACGAAACGTTCCACTGCGGGCGGGGCAACGTCGTAGCCAAACACGTCGAGGCCCGCGCTTTTCAACGAGCACGCCATACCGAAGCCCATCGAGCCGAGCCCGAGCACTGCGATCTTCGATGTCATTTCGTCTCCTCCAGTTGCCGCTCACTCGTTCTAGGGATTTTTGGCAGCGCTGCCAACCAAAATTGGTAGCGCTGCCAAAAAAATCCGCCTATGAAGTCGATGAGAGCCGTGAACGGTCTCGTCAAACTGGACAGGCGCGAAGTGGCGACGGACTTCAAGCAGCAGACACCCGTAACGCTCGCAGAGGTGGCGGAAGCCGCGGGCGTGGGTGAGAGCACGGTTTCCCGCGTGCTGCGCAATCACGGCTCGTTCTCCGGCAAGGCCCGCGAGCGCGTGTTGGATGCGGTCGAGCGGCTTGGCTACGTGCCGAACCGGATCGCCGGAACCTTGGCCTCGGCCGGGTCCCGGCTCGTTGCCTTCGTCATCCCGTCGCTCACCAACATCGTGTTCCCGGACGTGCTGCGGGGTGCAGGTGCCGTTCTGGAGGAAAATCGCTATCAGGCCGTCTTTTCCGTGACGGACTATGAGCCGGAGCGCGAGGAGGCCCTCGTCGCCGCCATGCTCGCCTGGCGGCCGACGGCGGTGATGCTTGCCGGATTCGAGCATACGGAGGGCACGCTCAAGATGCTGCGGGCGAGCGGCTGTCGCGTCGTCGAACTGCTCGACATCGACGGGAGCGCCATAGACCTGGCGGTCGGCTTTTCCAATCGTGAGGCGGGTCGGGCGAGCGCCGAATTCCTGTTGAAGCGCGGTTATCGCCGGATCGGCTATGTCGGCCACGATCTCGACCGCGACACACGCGCCGGCAAACGCTTCGACGGCTTCCGTGAAGCGCTGAACCTGGCCGGCGTCGCCCTTGTGGATCGGGAAATCCGTCCGGGCGCTTCTTCGGTTGGGAGCGGGCGGGCGGGGCTCGAGCAGCTTCTTCGAAGGGCGCCGGGACTCGATGCGGTCTATTTCTCGAACGACGACATGGCGCTCGGCGGATATTTTCATTGTCTTGCACGCGCCATTTCCGTCCCAACCAGGCTCGCCCTTTTCGGCCATAACGGCCTCGATATCGGCCAGGCCACGCCGCAGCCTCTGACGACCATTCGCACGCCTCGCGTCGCGACGGGAAAGCTGGCGGCCGAGTTGGTCATCAACGATCACCCGTCTCACATCGCCGATCTTGGATTTGAACTGATCGAAGGCGATACAGCCTGAACGAAAGGACCACCAATGTCCGAAACGCGTCTTCGCGAGGAAATCTGCCGCTACGGCCGGTCTCTCTTCGAGCGGGGCCTGACCCCCGGCTCTTCCGGAAACATATCGATGAGACTCGATGACGGCGGCTGGCTGGTGACGCCCACCAATGCCTCGCTCGGCTTCCTCGACCCAGCGCGTATTTCGCGCCTCGATGCCGGCGGCCGGCTTGTCTCGGGCGACAAGCCGACCAAGGAGATCCCGCTTCATTCCGCCCTCTACGAGACGCGCGGCAGCGCCCGTGCCATCGTGCATCTCCATTCGACCCACGCGGTCGCGCTGACGATGCTGCCGGAGATCGATCCGCAAGCGGCCCTTCCGCCGATGACGCCCTATTACCTCATGCGGGCCGGGGAGACTGCGCTCGTACCCTATTACCGCCCCGGAGACCCGGCAGTCGTCGATGCGATCCGCGGGCTTGCGGGAAAATATTCCTCCGTGCTGCTTTCCAATCACGGTCCCGTCGTCGCCGGCGACACTCTGGAGGCCGCGGTCTTTGCGACGGAGGAACTGGAAGAGACCGCAAAGCTCTACCTGCTGCTGCGCAACCTCAATCCCCGCTATCTCAGCCCGCAGCAAGTCGCCGATCTTGCCAAAACCTTCAGCCTCGACCTGCCGTCGCTCGGCGACCATGAGGGACATGATCACGGATAGAGTGCCTTCTTGCATCTATTCTCAACCGGCCTGGACCCGCGTTTTGCCCCTCACCCTAGCCCTCTCCCCGCCGGCGGGGAGAGGGGACCTGCCCTGAAAAATGCTTGGGGCCACTAAGCTGGCCGGCTAGTCCCTTCGCCCCGCTTGCGGGGAGAAGGTGCCGGCAGGCGGATGAGGGGCAGGCCGAGCGTGTCCGGTCCCACGGCACCGCACAACGAGCCGTGCATTATTGGTGCGCTGCCGCAACGAACCTGTCTTGACCGCACCTTCCGATAAGCCCTCTATTCGTCATACTGATCTGCTGGACCAACCAGTGGATCAGTTGGGAGGCCGCGGTGAACGGAAGTCCAATCCTCACGCATATGCCGAAAGTCGGGAAGAGCCTCGAGCGCCGTACCGCGCGCGACCTCATCGCCGACAAGCTTATGGTGCTGGTTGCGACCAACATGCTGAGGCCCGGCGACGTGCTGCCGGGCGAACGCGAGCTTGCGAGCGTGCTCCATGTGAGCCGCGAGACCGTGCGCGGCGCAATCCAGACGCTGGCGGCGCGCGGTGTGGTCGAGGTGTCGCAAGGAAGCCGAACCCGCGTCGGGAACGTCGATCTCAGCCATGTCACAGTGACGATCGCTTCTCCGAACGCGATCGACAGCTACGATCTCGAGGACGTTCACGCCGCAAGGCTCCATATCGAGTTGAAGGTGGTGGGCGACGCGGCCGAAAACATCGACGAAGAGGCGCTGCGCAAGCTTGACAGCCTTCTCGATGCGCAGAAGATCTGCGGTGACGACGCGATGCGCTTTCTGATCTGCGACCGCGAGTTCCACGTGGCGATCTACCGGGCCTGCGGCAATCCGCTGCTCTCCGATTTTGTCACCGACCTTTACACCTATATGATGGACTACCGGCGCAGCGCCATGTCACGGCCGGGAGCAATCGAAGCGAGCTACAAGGATCACAGCGACATCGTCGCCGCCTTGAGGCGGCATGACCGGGCGGCCGTCGTTGCCGCCTTTCACCATCATCTGATCCGGATCTATGAGACGACGAAGGCTCTGCTGGCGGACGAGGAGGCAGACGGAACGAACAGAAAGTCAAGCTGAGCAGGACCGACCGGGTGGCTGAACAGGAGGAGGTTCGCCGAAAATGAATGTAATGGTCATAGGTGCCGCCGGCATGATCGGCCGGAAGCTGGTCGAAAGGCTGGCGGCGGAGCCCGGATCTCTGGGACGCGAGATCGCCAGCCTGACGTTGGCTGACGTGGCTGAGCCGCCCGTGCCTCCGGCGCTTTCGTCGCTTGCGACGACGCTTGCCATCGACCTGTCCACCGAGGGCAGCGCAGAGCGCCTGATCGCGTCGCGGCCCGACGTGATCTTCCACCTCGCGGCGATCGTCTCGGGAGAGGCGGAGGCCGACTTCGACAAAGGCTACCTGGTCAATCTCGACGGCACGCGTGCGCTCTTCGAGGCGATCCGCCGCGAGGGACAGCGCGAGCGCTACCTCCCGCGCGTCCTCTTCGCCTCCTCTATCGCCGTCTTCGGCCAGCCGTTCCCGGAAAAGATCGGCGACGAGTTCTTCACGACGCCGCTCACCAGTTACGGGACGCAAAAGGCGATCTGCGAGCTGCTGCTCGCCGATTATACCCGCCGCGGCTTCTTCGACGGTATCGGCATTCGGCTGCCGACCATCTGCATACGGCCCGGAAAGCCGAACAAGGCCGCATCCGGCTTCTTCTCCAACATCCTGCGCGAGCCGCTCGTCGGCCAGGAGGCTATCCTGCCGGTGGACGAGAATGTCCGGCATTGGTTCGCGAGCCCGCGCTCGGCCGTGGGCTTCTTCATCCATGCGGCGCGAATGGATACCGATATCATCGGACCGCGGCGAAACCTCACCATGCCGGGCCTGTCGGCGCTGGTCGGCGAGGAGATCGAGGCGCTCGGCCGCATTGCCGGCCGGAAGGCCGTGGGCCTCATCCGCCGCGAACCGGACCCGGTGATCCGCACGATCGTCTCCGGCTGGGCGACCGACTTCGATGCTCGCCGTGCACGAGAACTCGGCTTTACGGCCGAAAGCAATTTCGACGAGATCATCCGCATCCATATCGAAGACGAACTCGGAGGAAGGATCTGAGATGGCCCAGGCGAAGGGATCGGGCGAGGGCAGGATCGCGCTGGTCACGGGCGGCGGGACCGGTGTCGGCCGGGGCATAGCCCAGGCCTTGAGTGAGGAAGGCTACAGCGTCGTCATCACCGGCCGCCGTCCGGATGTACTCGAGGCTGCGGCCGGCGAAATAAGCGGGCGGACCGGCAATATCGTCCGCGCGGTCGTCTGCGACGTCGGCGATCCGGATCAGGTCGCGGCTCTCTTCGCCGCCGTCCGGGCGGAATTCGGCCGGCTGGACCTCCTCGTCAACAATGCCGGCTCGAACGTGCCGCCCGTGCCCCTCGAAGATGTGACCTTCGAACAGTGGAACGGTATCGTCGCGGCGAACCTGACGGGCGCCTTTTTGTGTACGCAACATGCCTTCCGGCTGATGAAGGCGCAAACGCCGCGGGGCGGCCGGATCATCAACAACGGCTCGATTTCCGCGCAGACGCCGCGGCCCAATTCGGCGCCCTATACCGCGACCAAGCACGCCATTACCGGCCTCACGAAATCGACGGCGCTCGATGGCCGGATGCACGACATCGCCTGCGGTCAGATCGACATAGGCAATGCTGCGACCGACATGACGGCGCGGATGAGCACCGGCGTGCTGCAGGCCAATGGCGAGGTTGCGGCGGAGCCGACGATACCGATCGAGCACATCGCCGAGGCGGTCGTCTACATGGCGAGCCTGCCGCTCTCGGCCAATGTTCTAACGATGACCGTGATGGCGACCAGGATGCCGCTGGTCGGCCGCGGATAAAGAGGTTTTCAGCCTGGCGCGATCGCGCAAACGATGAATTTGGCGGCCGCAAGGGTAAAGATCAGTTCTGGGAGGAACGCAAATGGCAGGCGTGGATTTTGTCGATGTTCGTAAGTCCTTCGGTGCTTTCCCTGTCATCAAGGGCGTGAACATCGAGATCGAGGATGGCGAGTTCGTCATTCTCGTCGGCCCTTCCGGTTGCGGCAAATCCACCTTGCTGCGGATGCTGGCGGGTCTCGAAAACATCACCGCGGGCGAAATTCGCATCGGCAATCAGGTGGTCAACCGATTGCCGCCGAAGGACCGCGACATCGCCATGGTGTTCCAGAACTACGCGCTCTATCCGCATATGACTGTCGCCGACAACATGGCCTTCTCCCTGATGCTGGCAAGCAGACCCAAATCCGAAATCGACAAGCGCGTCGGCGTGGCGGCCGAAATCCTCGGCCTTTCGAAGCTGCTGGACCGTTATCCGCGTCAGCTTTCCGGCGGTCAGCGACAGCGCGTGGCCATGGGGCGGGCGATCGTGCGCGACCCGCAGGTATTTCTTTTCGACGAACCGCTTTCCAACCTCGACGCGAAGCTGCGCGTCGCCATGCGCGCCGAGATCAAGGAATTGCATCAGCGGCTGAAAACCACGACCGTCTACGTGACGCACGACCAGATCGAGGCGATGACCATGGCCGACAAGATCGTCGTCATGCATGACGGCATCATCGAGCAGATCGGCGCACCGCTCGAGCTCTACGACAACCCCGCCAATCTCTTCGTGGCCGGTTTCATCGGCTCGCCCGCGATGAACATGCTCAAGGGCCGCCTCGATCCGGACAATCCGAATGCCTTCCTCACCGCCGACGGAACGGCTCTGCCCGTGGCGCAGCCGGCGGCAGCGGCCCAAGGGCGCGATCTCGTCTACGGTCTCAGGCCCGAATACATGGCGCTCGACCCGAACGGGCTGCCGGCAGAAATCGCGGTGATCGAGCCGACCGGCTATGAGACGCAGCTGATCGCAAGGCTCGGCGGGCACGATGTGACCTGTGTTTTCCGCGAGAGGGTGAATGCCAAGCCCGGCGAAACGATCCATCTCGCGATCGATGCCGCGCATGTGCACTTGTTCGACGCCGGAACGGGACGGCGGCTGGTCGGCTGACGTCGCTGACGAAGGGAGGAGCCTTCGTGGGCCATAAAGATGCCAGGCAATCGCCGGCATCGCTCAAGCCGCATTCGCCAAGCGGGACGGTGAATGCCGGAGGAAGACGCTCCCGCATTTTGAGGAGGAGTAGCATGCCGATAAAGAGACGTGATTTTCTCGCAACCTCCGCCGCACTCGCCGGCGTTGCGGGTCTGGGCATCCGCCCGTCCTTCGCGCAGGCCGAGCCGAGCTACAAGCCGGAGGAGGGGGCAAGCCTCAGGCTTCTCAGATGGACGCCCTTCGTCAAGGGCGATGAAGACGCCTGGATCGCCAACACCAAGAAGTTCACCGAAGCCACGGGCGTCGAAGTCCGCATCGACAAGGAAAGCTGGGAGGACATCCGGCCGAAGGCGGCGGTTGCCGCCAATGTCGGCTCCGGTCCGGATATGGTGATGTGCTGGTTCGACGACGCACATCAATATCCCGACAAGCTCGTCGACCTGACGGAGCTCGCCGACTATCTCGGCAACAAATATGGAGGATGGTACGACGGCCTGAAGGGGTATGCGAGCCGCGACGGCCAGTTCATCGCCATGCCGCTGGCCGCGATCGGCAACGCCGTCTGCTACCGCGAGAGCCACATGAAGGCGGCCGGCTTCAGTGAGTTCCCGAAGGATACTGCCGGCTTTCTCGAACTCTGCAAGGCCCTCAAGGCCAAGGGAACCCCGGCCGGTTTCCCCCACGGCAAAGCGGTCGGCGACGGCAACAACTACGCCCATTGGCTGCTGTGGAGCCATGGCGGCAAGATGGTCGACGAGAGCGGCAAGGTCACGATCAACAGCCCGGAGACGCTCGCAGCGGTCAACTACGCAAAGTCGCTATACGAGACCTTCATCCCGGGCACCGAAAGCTGGCTCGACATCAACAACAACCGCGCCTTCCTTGCGGGCCAGGTATCGCTGACGGCAAACGGCGTCTCGCTCTACTATGCGGCCAAGAAGGACGCGGCCCTTGCGGAGCTTGCGGCCGACATCCGCACGACCAACTTCCCGGTCGGTCCGGTCGGCCAGAGCGTCGAACTCCACCAGACGAGCTCGATCCTGCTCTTCAAGCACAGCAAGTATCCCGAGGCCGCCAAGGCCTATCTCAAGTTCATGATGGAAGCCGACCAGATGAACGCCTGGATCGAGGGATCGAGCGCCTATTGCTGCCAGCCGCTGAAGGCCTTTGCCGACAACCCGGTCTGGACCTCGGACCCGATTCACGCGCCCTATGCGCGCGCCTCGGAGACGCTGCGGCCGAACGGCTACGCCGGACCGCTCGGCTATGCCTCGGCAGGCGTAATGGCCGACTACGTCCTGGTCGACATGTTCGCCAGTGCGGTCACCGGCCAGGCAACGCCGGAAGACGCCATCATCGAGGCCGAACGGCGGGCGAACCGCTATTATCGCGTCTGACGCGGCCCACGGGCCGCCTCAAGCCGGCAGCAAACGCTGCCGGCAAATGCCTCGAGATCCGTTCCTCCAGCCGGAGAAGCCCGATGTCCTCCATAACGCCGTCCGGAAAGCCATCCACCACGGCTTCGCTAATGCAGAACAACAATGTGCTTGGCTTCCTGTTCATGCTGCCGGCAGCCGTCTTTCTGATCTGCTTTCTGACCTATCCGCTCGGGCTGGGCGTCTGGCTCGGCTTCACCGACACACGCATAGGCCGCGACGGCGTCTTCATCGGGATCGAGAATTACGAGTTCCTGGCCCGGGATTCGGTCTTCTGGCTCTCGGTCTACAACACGCTGCTCTACACCTTCGTGGCGTCGATCCTGAAATTCGTGCTCGGGCTCTGGCTGGCGCTGCTGCTGAACGAAAACCTGCCTTTCAAATCCTTCTTCCGCGCGATCGTGCTCCTGCCCTGGGTCGTGCCGACGGTGCTTTCGGCGCTCGCCTTCTGGTGGATCTACGATTCGCAGTTTTCCATCATCTCCTGGTCGCTGATGCAGCTCGGCATCATCGACGGGCCGATCAACTTCCTGGGCGACCCGAACAACGCGCGCGCTTCCGTCATCGCCGCCAATGTCTGGCGCGGCATTCCCTTCGTGGCGATCTCGCTTCTGGCCGGCCTGCAGACGATCCCGGCTTCGCTGCAGGAGGCAGCCTCGCTCGACGGCGCCACCAGCTGGCAGCGTTTCCGCTATGTAACCCTGCCGATGCTGACCCCGATCATCGCGGTCGTCATGACCTTCTCGGTGCTCTTCACCTTCACCGATTTCCAGCTGATCTACGTGCTGACCAAGGGCGGGCCAGTCAATGCAACCCACTTGATGGCGACGCTTTCGTTCCAGCGCGGCATTCCGGGCGGGCAGCTCGGGGAGGGGGCGGCGATCGCCGTCGCCATGATCCCCTTCCTGCTTGCCGCCATCATGTTCAGCTTCTTCGGTCTGCAACGCCGCAAATGGCAGCAGGGCGGCCAGGATTGAGCGGGAGGACAAAATGAACACGACCACACGAACCGACGACGAGGTCCTCACCGACACGGCCGAGGGCATGAGCTACCTGAACCGCCTGCCGCGGCGGATCGTCGTGCTTTACCTGCCGATGGCGGTCTTCGTCTTCGTATTGCTCTTCCCCTTCTACTGGATGGCGATCACGGCGGTGAAGCCGAACGCGCAGCTGACCGACTACAACAATTACAGCCCTTTCTGGGTGGTCCGTCCGACGCTCGACCACATCAAGTATCTGCTCTTCGAGACCTCCTATCCGGGCTGGCTCTGGAACACGATGCTGGTGGCCGTAGGCTCGACCATCCTGTCGCTGGCTGCATCGGTTTTCGCGGCCTATGCGATCGAGCGGGTGCGCTTCACCGGCGCGCGGCCCGTCGGGCTGCTGATCTTCCTCGCCTATCTGGTGCCGCCGTCGATCCTGTTCATTCCGCTCGCCTTCATCGTCTTCAAATTCGGCATCTACGATTCCAAGTTGGCGCTGATCTTCACCTATCCGACGTTCCTCATACCGTTCTGCACATGGCTCCTGATGGGCTATTTCCGCTCGATCCCCTTCGAACTGGAAGAAAGCGCGCTGGTGGACGGAGCCACGCGCTGGCAGATTCTGGTCAAGATCATCCTGCCGCTCGCCGTGCCCGGCCTGATATCGGCCGGCATCTTCGCCTTCACCCTCTCGTGGAACGAGTTCATCTACGCGCTGACATTCATCCAGTCTTCGGAAAACAAGACAGTACCGGTCGGCGTGCTGACGGAACTGGTGCGCGGCGACGTCTTCGAATGGGGCGCACTGATGGCGGGCGCACTCTTCGGTTCGCTGCCCGTGGTCATTCTCTACTCCTTCTTCGTCGATTATTACGTCTCGTCGATGACGGGAGCGGTGAAGGAGTGAGCTCCCGTCAACGTCTGACGACGAGGAGGACAAATGTCGCGACGATCACCGCGAATGGCACCCAGGCGCCTGGATCCTCCAACGCCAGAAGGGTGAGTGCGCTGAAGACGCACCAGAGGACCGGAATGGGCAGAAGGAGCCACAGCTTCTGCGGCATGAGCGCCAGAAGGGCGCCGAGGGTCACGGCAACGGTCGGGTCCGGCATTGCCCCGAAGGTTTCGGCCGAGGCGGGCGCGCGGCCGGCAAGCAGCGGGCCGAAAGGATAGCCGAGCGAGCCGAAGACCATCAGGCCGATGCCGCCACGGCGGCGCAGGCTGTTCGCGGGCAATACGCCGCCTTGCGTCCACCGGACCGCGAGAAGCAGCAGACCGGCCTGCAGCATGAAGGCCGCCGTCGCATAGGACATTGCCCAGTTTATGGTGGAGTAACGCAGCCAGAGAAATTGCCACGCGCAGAAGAGCCAGGCCAGGGCGAGCGTCGCCATGGCCGCGGCGCGGGCGCGCCGTCCGTCCGTCGCAGTGGCGAAAAGGATGGCAAGCGCGCCCGCGACGAAGACCGGCTGAAGCGGCCAGAGTCCCTGATTGTAGCGTTCGACAAGGCGGAAATAGACGCGCGGCGAAAACATCAGGAAATCCGCGAGCGTGTAGGTCCCCCAGTCCGACATCACGTCAAATCCGTATCATGCGCGACAGGATCGTGCTTCACAGCGCCTCCACATAGGCGGCCATGCGGCGGCGCAACTTCTCGTCGGGCAGGATGCCTCTCGCAGCCTCCAGGTTCTCCCGTACATGGTCGACGCGCGTAGTCGCGGGGATTGCGCAGGTGACCGCCGGATGCGAAATGATGAACTTGAGGAGAAACTGCGCCCAGCTGCGGGCGCCGGTCTCGGCAAGCCAAGCCGGCAACGGTTCGTCTTCGACCTGTCGGATCAGATCGCCCTGTCGGAACGGCCGGTTGACGATCACGGCAATGCCCTTCTCCTGCGCCAGCGGCAAGATGCGCTCCTCCGCCTCGCGGTCGAGGATATTGTAGGTGACCTGGACGAAATCGATCGGCCGGGTCGCCATGACCTGCTCGATCTCGCGGTGCCTGCGCCCTTCCGAGGTGGTGATGCCGACATAGCGCAGCCGGCCTGCCGCCTTCATGTCGAAGAGCGCGGGCAGGTGCTCTTCCCAGGAGACGAGATTGTGAACCTGCATGAGATCGAATTTCTCGACGCCCCAGTATTCCTTCGATGCCTCGATCTGGGCCGCGCCGTCGCCGGGATCCGATATCCAGACCTTTTCCGCCGAGAAGAGCCGCTTCGGATGTCCGAGCTTACGGAGGCCGTAGCCGATGGTCGGCTGGGAGGATCCGTACATCGGCGAGGAATCGATCATGCGACCGCCGCCTTCGAAGAAGGCAGCGATCACGGCGGCACATTCGTCCATCAGGACGGGGTCGTCTCCGACGTTGAAAGTGATCCAGGTGCCGAGGCCGACCAGCGGCAGCGCTTCTTCGCTCTTCGGTATGACGCGCGTCCTGAGGTCGGCAGCCTGGCCCCGCGCCCGCGGCATGAGCGGCAGCGACATACCTATGCCCAGCCCCTGGACGACTGCGCGCCGCGTGAAGGTCATCGCTCGCTCCCTTCGGCCCGAAACTCTCGAGCCTGTGGCTCATGGGGCGGGATAATAACCCCTGCGGCGCTACTCTGCAGCCACGAAGTCGTGAGCGCGGTGCAGTTAAAGACCGGGAAAGGATCGAGAGGACCGGCCCCGAGCACGGTGAATTCTGGCCGCCGAGCCTGAATTCGATCACCGTGACACTGCCCGGCGGACTGCTGGATGTTTCGGCGGGCGCGGTGGTGCTGCCCGATATGGCGGAATTCCGGATCGTCGATAGTAGAACGCGATGATTGGTAATCTGGGGGGACGAAGCGGACTAGCTCCTATGGGCGTTCCGCGGAATCGCGGAGTGCTCCAGTTCATTGATACCGTCGATGCGCTGGTCGTTCGCAGGAACGGCCTCGATCTCGAGATTGTGCTTTGCATGGCGCATGTGCTGCCATTCCTTCTCAAGGCGCAGGAATACGTCCGTCGGCATGAATTTTCTCTGCATTCGACCCTCCACGCGGCTGCGTCGAAGAACACGCAAGGAACTGCTTTGTTCCCGCGCCATTATGCAAATCGTGAAAATATAGCGTCCTGGTATGCCTCGAACTGGCCTGACCCGATAGGTGAACCCGCGCTGCTGCTGATCGGTTATGCGGCGGGGTCCACCTATCGTCCCCTCGAAACTGGTGAGGCCGCCTCCTCAATAGCATTCGGCGGGCGGCCTCAAGGCATACGCCTCAACCCGGATTTCACTCCCGGGGCGCGCTCGCGTCAAGGTTTAGCGCTTACTCAATTCGAGTTAGAAAAGATGTGTCGGGCGCCTTTGCCTGCCGGGCAAGCCGAATGCGCGACGGCCTAAGTCCTGTTGAGATTCGGTCCACCCGCCGCGGTTTGTTTGATCGCCTCATTCCTGTGCTTGTCACAGGGATGAGGCGATCAAGTTTGGGCTGAAAGAGCTCTTCCCGCGCCGCAGACGCGGCGCTGCTGGATCTCTGTGACAAGCACAGAGATGAGGGCGGAGAGGGTGCGGTCCTCGGCGCGTTTCATAAACCGTGAAGATAGTGGGGCGGCGCGGAAGGTCGCCGGTCCCGCCCGTGTGCAGCGTCCCGCGTCGCTTCGCCCATCCCGGTCCCTCATTCCTGTGCTTGTCACAGGAATCCAGCCAGCCCAAGTCCTTGGGCTGAAACAACTCTTCCCGCGCCGCAGACGCGGCGCTGTTCTCATACCTGTGACGAGCAAAGGGATGAGAACGGAGGAGAGATTGCCGAAAAGTCGCTGTAGCACTTTGAGGTATTGCATGTTTTTGTCCTTTGATCGGCTACGATCAATAGAAACATGCAGTGGCGCTCGCTCAGGCCTAGATGGTCTGCAACGTCCAGGATGCCGCGCCGGCGATAAGCCCAAGGGCGAGGGCAATGGCGATCGCATATCTCATCATCTTCATCCGACGTGTCCGCTCGCCGGTCCAATCGTAGCTCATCATGTGCTCCGAGATGTGCAGCTCAAACGTTAAGATTGGACGCTTTTTCTTAACAAAATGGAAACTGCGCGGTTCCACGCCTTGAGGCCTGCAATGTGACAGAACCTGGGCGGCGCGCGGTCCCGTTATCCATCCGTTAAGATTGGATGATTTGTTGATGCATCCCATTTTAGTAAAATAAGCATAAAAATGTATCAAAGTAAATGTGAATATTATGCGGGCAAGGATGCAGTGATTATTATCGAGGCCAAGAAGACAATTTACCATTATTGAAAAAAGCCCCGCTGATTAACTATTCTCGCCGGTATTCAGTCTATATTTAGGGTGTCATTGCGGGCGTGAGAGCGAATAGGCATGTGCGGACTCGGCGGGTATCTTGGTTCAATACGGGACGGTAAGCCCCTTCTCGAGAGGATGACGGCCGCGATCGGCCACCGCGGGCCGGACGAGCGTGGGATCTTCACCGTGCCGGGTGCGGGCCTCGGTCATGTCCGGCTGTCGATTGTGGGGCTTGGGGACGGCCAGCAGCCGATGTCAGACCCGAGCGGCGAGCTGACGATCGCCTTCAACGGCGAAATCTTCAACTATGTGGAGTTGCGCGACGACCTGCGCGCCAGGGGCCGCCGTTTCCGCACCTCCAGCGATACGGAGGTGATCCTCCATCTTTACGAAGAGATGGGCGCGGACTGTCTTTCCCTCCTCAACGGCGACTTCGCCTTTGCGATCTGGGACGCACGCCTACGCCGGATGGTGCTCGCGCGCGACCGCATGGGTGTGCGTCCACTCTTCCACACGTTGAAAGGCGGCACGCTCTATTTCGCATCCGAGGTCAAGGCGCTCCTCGAAGTTCCGGGGGTCTCCGCGGAGATCGACCCGATCGCGCTCGACCAGATATTCACGCTGTGGGCGCCGATCGCGCCGCGCACACCCTTCCGTGACATCCACGAGCTCGAGCCCGGGCATCTGATGATCGCCGATCAGAACGGCATCACGACACGGCCCTATTGGCAGCTCGATTATCCGGACCGGGACGAGCGCTCAGCCTACGCGGAGGAAAGCCGCGCCGCGGAGGAACTGCGCGCGCTCCTGACGGACGCGACGCGGATCCGCATGCGGGCCGATGTGCCCGTCGGCGCCTATCTTTCCGGCGGTCTCGATTCGTCCATAATCTCGGCGTTGGCGGCCGGGATGACGTCCCAAGGCTTGCGCACCTTCTCCGTCACCTTCGACAGCGCGGAACATGACGAAAGCGCCTTCCAGGAGGAGATGGCAGCGGCACTCGGAACCGAGCACAGGGCTGTCGCATGCCGCGCCGGCGACATCGCCAGGGACTTTCCCGATGTCATCCGCTTTACGGAGAAGCCAATCATCCGCACTGCGCCCGCACCGCTCTACAAATTGTCCGGCCTGGTGCGCGAGGCGGGTCTGAAAGTGGTGCTGACGGGCGAGGGCGCCGACGAGGTGTTCGCCGGTTACGATATCTTCAAGGAAGCGCGCGTCCGCCGTTTCTGCGGCCGGCAACCCGGCTCGCGCATCAGGCCGCACCTCTTCCGCAAGCTCTACCCCTATCTGCCCGGTTTGCAGCAGCAATCGGCCGAGTATCTCGCCGCCTTTTTCGGCGCCGGCGACGTGGCCCTCGACGACCCGCTCTTTTCGCATCGGCCACGCCTCAAGGGCACGGCGGCAACCAAGATGTTCTTCTCCTCGGACCTGCGCGCCGAACTCAAGGGTTATGATGCGGCGGAAGAATTGGTCAGTCGGCTCCCCGCCGCCTTCGGCCGCTGGCATCCGCTGCATCAGGCCCAATATCTCGAAAGTCGCTTCCTGCTGCCCGGATATATTCTCTCGAGCCAGGGCGACCGCATGGCGATGGCACATGGGATCGAGGGCCGTTTCCCGTTCCTCGACCACCGCCTCGTCGAATTCGCCGCAAAGCTGCCGCCGGACATGAAACTCAGAGGGCTCGTCGAGAAGCATATCCTGCGCGAAGCGACGAAAGATCTGCTGCCGCCGGCGATCGGCCGGCGGACGAAGCAGCCCTATCGCGCTCCGGACAGCCACTCCTTCAGCGGCACGGGCGAACTCGATTACGTGCGGTCGGCCATGAGCGAGGACGCGGTCGCCGCCGGTGGGCTCTTCAACGCCAAAGCGGTAACGAAACTCTACCAGAAATGCCAGTCGCGCCCGGCCTCCGGTTTCCGCGACAATGCGGCCTTCGTCGGCGTCCTCTCGACGCAACTCTGGCTGCAGACATTCACCGGCACCAGCCATCGCAAGGCTGAGGCCGCGTAAAAACCCTTGGAGAAAAGGATAGTGGAATGGCCCAAGCGATTAAGGACAAGGTCAAGGCATTCGTCATCGAGAACTTTCTCTTCGGCGACAGCGCATACGAACTCGCCGACGACGCTTCGCTGATCGAGAACGACATCATCGATTCGACCGGCGTTCTGGAACTGGTGGCCTTCATCGAAGACCATTTCGGGATCGTGATGGCCGATGCCGACATCGTCCCGCAAAATCTCGACTCGCTCGCGCGGATTTCGGCGTTCATCGAAGCGAAAGCCGCCGTGCCGGTCTCGGCGTAAGCGGCGAAGGGCGGGGGCATCACCATCATGCGGTTCGAGCAATTCCTCATCAGGAACGCCGCGGCAAACGGGGCAAAGACGGCGCTGGTCACCGATCGCCGGCGGCTGGGCTATGCCGAACTCGACGATCTTTCGAGCCGCCTCGCCGCCGCTCTTGCCGAAAGCGGCGTGAAGCGGAACGACCGGGTTCTCGTCTTCATGGACAATTGCTGGGAGGCGGCCGTCGCGATCTTCGCGATCCTCAAGACCGGTGCGACCTTCAGCCCGATCAATGCTTCGACCAAGGCGGACAAGCTTGCCTATATCGTCGCCGATTGCGAAGCGGCGGCTATCCTGACGCAGGCCAAGCTGGTGCCGGTCGTTGCCGAGGCGCTGGCGCTTGCCCGGGGCCATGCGCCATTCGTCGCCTCGACCGCGGGTCCGGGGGGCCGCATCCCGGACGGTGCCGCTTCCTTCGAGGAATGCCTGACGGTTGCGCCCAGGCCCATCCGCCACGGCGGCATCGACGTCGATCTCGGCATGCTGATCTATACCTCGGGCTCGACGGGCCGTCCCAAGGGCGTGATGATGACGCATCGCAATATCGATGCGGCTTCGGAGTCGATCACCTCCTATCTCCAGAACACGCCTGACGACATCATCCTGAACGTGCTGCCGCTCGCCTTCGACTACGGGCTCTATCAGCTGCTGATGGCGATCCGGCTCGGCGCGACGCTCGTACTCGAAAAGTCATTCGCCTTCCCGCAGGCGATCTTCGACCGTATCCGGACCGAAGGGGTTACCGGCTTCCCGCTGGTGCCGACCATGGCGGCAATGATCCTGCAGATGCGTGACCTCGAACCCGGCTTTCTCCCGAGCCTTCGTTTTCTCTCCAATACCGCGGCAGCACTGCCGCCGGCGCATATCGCCCGCCTGAGAGAGCTTTTCCCGGGCGCCCGGCTCTATTCCATGTACGGACTGACGGAATGCAAGCGCTGCACCTATTTGCCGCCGGAAGAGCTCGACCGGCGGCCGGGTTCCGTCGGGATCGCGATACCGAACACCGAAGCCTTCGTGGTCGATGACGAGGGGAACCGGGTACCGCCCGGTGTAGCCGGCGAACTGGTCATTCGCGGCCCGCATGTGATGCAGGGCTACTGGCGCAATGACGCCGCGACCGAGCGCATGCTCCGCCCCGGCCCCAATCCATGGGAAAAGGTGCTTCACACCGGTGACCTGTTCCGTACCGACGAGGAGGGTTTCCTCTATTTCGTCGGCCGCAAGGACGACATCATCAAGACGCGCGGCGAAAAGGTGGCGCCCAAGGAGGTCGAGACCGTGCTGCATGCGCATCCCGGAATTGCCGAGGCCGTGGTCATCGGTGTTCCCGATCCGGTGCTTGGGGCCGCGATCGGCGCTCTCGTCGTGTTGTCGGACCCGACGCTGACGGAGAAGGAAATCATCCGTCATTGCAGCCGCCATCTCGAGGATTTCATGGTGCCGAAGATCGTCGAATTCCGCACCGAATTGCCGAAGACGGATACAGGAAAAGTCAGTCGCCGCCTTGCGGCCGAAACATTGGAGCCCGCAGAATGAATATCCGACCGGACCAGAACAGGCTCGTCTTCTCGGCCGACACGTTGAAAATCGACGAAGCTGCGGAAGCCGAGCGTATAATCGCCGGATTGCGGGCCCAGCTGCGCAGCCTGCGCAAACGCGGCCTCGTCCTCGGCCTTTCCGGCGGCATCGATTCGAGCGTCTCGGTCGCGCTGGCCGTGCGCGCCGTCGGTGCGAAGAACGTCTTCTGCCTCTTCATGCCGGAAAACGATTCCGATCCGGAAAGCCTGCACCTCGGACGGCTGGTCGCCGAGACGTTCGGTGTAGAGGCGGTGGTCGAGGACATCGGACCGACGCTCGACGCCATGGGCTGCTATCAGCGGCGTGACGCCTTCATTCGCGAACTCGTCCCCGATTACGGGCCGGGCTGGGCGTCGAAGATCGTCATCGCCAATGCGCTCGAAGGCGACGGCTACAACATTTCCTCGCTCGTGGTGCAGGACCCCGAGGGGAAGCAGACGAAGCTGCGCATGCCGCCTTCCGTCTATCTCGGCATCGTCGCCGCGACGAACATGAAGCAGCGCACCCGCAAGCAGATCGAATACTACCATGCCGACCGGCTGAACTTTGCCGTGCTCGGCACGCCGAACAGGCTGGAATACGATCAGGGCTTCTTCGTCAAGAACGGCGATGGCGCGGCGGACGTCAAGCCGATCGCCCATCTTTACAAGTCGCAGGTCTATGCGCTTGCCGGTTATCTCGGCGTTCCCGAGGAAATCCGGCGCCGGCCGCCGACCACCGACACCTATTCGCTCGAGCAGACGCAGGAAGAGTTCTATTTCTCGCTGCCTTATGACCGAATGGATCTGTGCCTCTTCGGCCTCAACAACGGGCTCAGCGCCGACGAGGTCGGACGCGCGGCAAATCTAGACGCGGCTCAGGTCGAGCGCGTCTGGGCGGATATTGCCGCCAAGCGCAAGGCCACGCGCTACCTGCATCTCGGGCCGCAGCTGGTGCAGCCGGTCGAGGAGATCGAGTAAGAATCCGATCGCACGCCCCGTCCTTAAACGGGGCGTGCGATCGGCCGGCTTTATTGAGAAGGTGCAGGTGTCGTCGGTGCCGGTGCCGGTTCTGTGGGCGCGGGCTCCGTCGTCGCCGGGGGAGTCGTTTCGGTCGCCGGGGGCGTTTCAGCCGTCCCTGGCATGAAGAATATGACCGCGAGAATGATAATCGCGAGCACGATAATGCCAATGATAACGTTGCGGTTCATGGTGTTTTCTCCGCTGCTGACGATCATCTTCGATCGACTGCACGACGGCGAGTAGATAAGCGGCCGCCATGCGTTCAACCGGAGATGCGCCGTTAGCGTAACATGAGTCTCGCCAAGCAATAATAGATGCAGTTGAACGACGTGCCTTGCCGCACGGATGCGCCTTCTCATGGGAAGACTGTTGTATTCCCGCAACAGGGATGAAGCGCCGATTGCAATTCGAAATTGAGTGCTTGCCGATCGGCCTGTCTCGTGCGAGGATCACCTCATCCGCAATTCAAATCAGAGGAGGCGTAAGATGAATTCCAATCTCGTGTTTGTGCGCCTCTGTGGCGGAACGGCTATCGTGCCTTCGATGCGACGCGCATCTGGCTTCAGCCGCTACTGATCTGAGGCTCACAAGCCCGCATCTCCGCCATTTGGCGCTTCCCTTTTAACTGACGTGACCGGCTGACGGGACAATTGTTCGCATTGTTTCGTTCCGCATCCGCACGTCTTCTGATCCTCGAAAGGACCTGGCTGCATCACCGCGCCGGGACGGACAGTCATGCGTGAACCACAAGCAATAGTTGTCGAGCCCCTCGCGGCGGCGGCCGATGAGCTTTACCGCAAATTCGGCGTCTGGAAGACCGCACGGGCACTGATGTCGGCCGCATGGAGGCGCCATCAGGCGCAAAACCAGATCTCTCACCTGTCGAATCGGATGCGCCG
Source organism: Sinorhizobium sp. KGO-5 (assembly GCF_036245905.1). Taxonomy (NCBI): domain Bacteria; kingdom Pseudomonadati; phylum Pseudomonadota; class Alphaproteobacteria; order Hyphomicrobiales; family Rhizobiaceae; genus Sinorhizobium; species Sinorhizobium sp. KGO-5. The sequence goes on along the minus strand of NZ_BDIZ01000003.1, from coordinate 574,785 downwards.
CGATATCGGCCTTCCGGAGGCGGAGGAGGAATTTCCCATCTGGGACATAGACGCCTTCATCCAGGCCAGGGCAAGGCATCCGGATTGATCTGGAGGCAAACCCTGAGAAGTGCGGGGGGAGAGGTTCGCAGGGTCTCTCTCCCCCCGATTACGGGGCAGCGGTCAATTCTTCCCGCATGGGCATCCCGCCTTCGTCAGCCCTGTGCAAGCTCCCCTCGTCACCATGCTGCCTAGAACTGGTCGCCGGTTCCGTCGAGTCTCATCTTGGACAGACGGTCTCGCGCGTGACGGAAACTTCACGTCGTGCAGGGGCGAAACGGACCGAAGATCAGGCAAAGAAGGAGGCCCGGTTAACTGTTTGTTAACCATGGCTCGCCTACATCTTGGCAACCAAAAATTAACGAAGATGACCAAAGTGCTAACAGACGCTCGCTCGATCCGCATCAAGGGCCGCTCCTTCCTGGCGCTGGTGCTTTCCCCGGAACTGCCGCTCGACTGGTGGCTTGGCCGGCTCGATGACCTCGCTTCGCGTTCGGCGGGCTTCTTCCTGGGGCGCCCGGTGGTGCTCGATGTGGCAGATCTCGAGATCGACCGGAAACAGTTGAAGAGCCTGCTCGACGAGCTCGGCCAGCGCAATGTCAGGGTCATGGGGATCGAAGGCGGACGTCCCTCGCTTTTCGAGCCGGGGATGCCGCCTGCCATGAAGGGCGGTCGGCCGGCTCCCGATTTCGAAGTACCCGAGGCCGATCCGGCCGATCCGCCGAAGGCCGGCAAGGGAAAGGCCGCTGCGCCGATTACGTCGGAGGACGTTCAGCCGGTTCGGGCGACGGCATCGATCATCGTCCGGGAACCGGTTCGGTCCGGACAGTCGGTCATCTTCCCGGAAGGCGACGTGACGGTGGTTGGCTCCGTCGCATCCGGCGCGGAGATCGTCGCAGGAGGTTCAGTCCATATCTACGGGACGCTCCGAGGGCGGGCGCTGGCAGGCTCGGTCGGAAACGCGTCTGCGCGCATCTTCTGCCGCCGGCTCGAAGCGGAACTGCTGGCAATCGACGGCGTCTACAAGACGGCCGAGGACATGGCCCCCAATCTGCGCGGGCAGTCGGTCCAGCTGTGGCTGGAAGGCGATTCGATCATGGCAGAAAGACTGAACTGAGCCGGTCGCCGGCTGATTTATAGAATTAGAGCGGGGATGCGGGCGGAAACCGCTCACAGTTTTCCTCCCGCTCTGACAACAGGAGCGGGAAGATGGCGAAAGTAGTTGTAGTTACATCTGGAAAGGGCGGCGTCGGCAAGACGACGTCAACCGCCGCACTGGGTGCGGCGCTGGCGCAGCGCAACGAGAAAACGGTCGTCGTCGATTTTGACGTCGGGCTGCGCAATCTCGACCTCGTCATGGGCGCCGAGCGCCGGGTCGTCTACGACCTCGTCAACGTGATCCAGGGCGACGCGAAGCTGCCGCAGGCGCTGATCCGCGACAAACGGCTCGACACCCTCTTCCTGCTGCCGGCATCGCAGACCCGCGACAAGGACAGCCTGACCCCCGAGGGCGTCGAGCGGGTGATGGAAGAGCTCAAGAAACACTTCGACTGGATCATTTGCGACAGCCCGGCCGGGATTGAGCGCGGCGCGACGCTCGCGATGCGCCACGCCGACCTCGCCGTCATCGTCACCAATCCGGAAGTCTCATCGGTCCGCGACTCCGATCGCATCATCGGCCTGCTCGATGCCAAGACCGAAAGGGCAGAGCGCGGAGAGCGGGTCGAGAAGCACCTGCTGCTGACGCGCTACGACGCCGTCCGCGCCGAGCGCGGCGACATGCTCAAGGTCGATGACGTTCTCGAGATCCTGTCGATCCCGCTCATCGGAATCGTTCCCGAAAGCATGGACGTTCTCAAGGCTTCCAACCTCGGTGCCCCGGTGACGCTCGCCGACAGCAGCAGCGCTCCGGCACGCGCCTATCTGGATGCCGCGCGCCGCCTTGCGGGGGAAACGGTGCCGATGACCATTCCCGGCGAGAAGCGCGGCTTCCTGGGCAAGATATTCGGACGGAGGGCAGCATGAGCATTTTCCGTTTCTTCAGCAAGCAGACCTCGGCGCCGACGGCGCGCGAGCGCCTGCAGGTGCTGCTGGCGCATGAGCGGGCGTCGGTCGGCCAGTCGGACCTCGTTGCGGTGCTCCGGGAAGAAATTCTCGCGGTCATCGCCAAGCATGTCCAGGTCGACCGCGACAAGGTCAACGTCACGATGGAACGCGGCGAGCACGTCACCACGCTCGAAGTCGACATCGAGATACCGATGAAGGCGGGCGTGCGGGCGGCCTGAGCCGGCCGCAGCGGCACCATGGTCCGGCCAGGTTGCGCGAATGGCAACCGGATGGATATCTCTTCCTGCAGCCTCTCGTCCGGGAGGCTGCAGTACGGCTTTCGCCTGGCCACCGCGCCCCGTCGTCGGACTTTCGTCCGAATCACATCGGACGATCGTCCGACCGGCGAAAGCGAAACGTCTGAGACACCCCGATTGCAGTTGACGCACCGGTCAGGCCGTGACCAAAGATGGCGCAACAGCCGGCGAAAGCGAGTGTCGGGCTTTCCCGGTGGACTGTTGTCGGGTCGGCGGCGACGCCGACGATCGGTGATAGCGTCAAGGCATTCGCGAGACCGCGATCAGGCGCATCCCGGTAAAACTCTTCAGGAGGAGCGTGATGGTCACGCGTCGAAACTTTCTTGCAGCACTGTGCTGGGTTTCGGTCGGCCTTCCCATCGCCGTATCGCCTTACAAAATCGCGCTGTCGGGCTCAGGCATCGAACTGGAACCGCAATCCGCTCTCGCCAAGGGAGGTGGTAGCGGCGGCGGGCGCGGCGGTGGCGGCGGTGGCGGCGGCGGACGAGGCGGTGGCAACGGCGGCGGAAGAGGCGGTGGAAACGGGGGCGGCGGAAACGGTAAGGGCGGCGGCAATTCGAATTCCGGCCGGGCAAGCGGAAAAGCAACGACGTCCGTGGAAGGGGGCGGCTCCGTCTTGCGCGTACGTCACCGGGACGGCATCAGCGAGGTGATCGAAGGCGCCCGTTATATCATGAAGGATTCGCGCGGGCGCACTATTGTCAACCGGCGTGCAACGTCGGCCGACCGGAAACGGCTTCTGTCCTTCATTGACTGACAGGACGCCAGTCGAGCGCGTCGCGCAGTACCATGGCGGCCTCCGTCCGGTTGGCGACGTCAAGCTTCGCCATGATCTGCGTCATGTGATGTTTCACCGTTTTCTCGTGCAGATCGAGCTTCCGGGCAATCTGCTTGTTGCTCATTCCCGAGGCGACGAGGTGCAGGACCTCCTGTTCGCGCCGCGTCAGCTCGGCAACGAGGTTGGATTTGGCCGGTGCGGGATTGGCCAGCTGGCCCGTCAGCAGCTTGGCGGAAAGGGTGGGGGCGACATAGCTCTCGCCTGAGGCGACAGTGCGAATGACGTCCGCCAGCGCCCTCGCACCGATCCCCTTGAGAAGGTAACCTTTCGCGCCTTCCTTGAGAGCTGCAGCGACGTCGTCATTCGCCTCGGAAACGGTCAGCATGACGATCTTTTGTGAGGGCGCGACGCTCAGGATCGCCGGAATGGCGTTCAGCCCGCCGCCCGGCATGGAGATGTCGAGCAGCATCACATCAGGGTTGAAATTTTGCGCAATCGCGATCGCCTCGTCCCGCGACCCGCCTTCGGCGACGACCTCGAACCCGTCGATCTCCGACAGGCTCCGTGTCACACCCTCCCTGAACAAGGGGTGGTCATCGACCACGGCTACTCGAATTCCCGTCATCATGCCTGCTCCGTTTCCTCAAAACCGATCGACATCCGGACAATCGTGCCGGGTGCGTTGGGGTTGATCTCGAATGTTCCGCCGAGGCTCTCGACCCGGCCTTCAAGGCCCGCGAGGCCGAGGCTCGTCGGCCGTACGTCTTTGGGGTCGAAGCCCGGCCCGCCGTCTGCAACCTCGACGGTAACCTTGTCACCCTTCGTGCTCTGCGTCACGCGCTGCGCGATGCCGCCGCCGTGACGGTAGGCATTGTTAAGCGCTTCCTGCACGAAACGGTATATGCAGATCTTCGCCGATGCCGAAAGGCGCTCGGGCGGGTCGGTCATCGACAACTCCACGGTGGTTCCCGTTCGTTGTTCATGGGCGTGGACGCAGCGCTCCAGAATTTTCCTCAGGCCGGCGGTCTCTATCTGCGGCAGGACCAGCCCGCTGCACAGCGTTCTGATCTCGTTCATCGCCTCGTCGAGGCTGCCCTTGATGGCGGCGATCTCACGCTCGCGCAGTTCGGCGGGCGTCGTGGGGCTGACAAGCTTGTTGCTGTCCAGTCGCAGGGAAGCATAGGCCACGAGTTGCGCCGGCCCGTCATGCAGATCGGCGCCGATCCGCCGCAACAGGGTCTCGTTCAGCGCGGTCGCTCGCTGGGAGGCCTGGCGCAGGCGCCCGCGCAGTGTCTCGTTCTGCGCAAGCAGCGCCGAAAGCTCGTCGACGCGCTGCGCAAGCGCATGGCGCTGCTTCTCTATCGTTCTGCTGCCGCGCAGGACGATGGCCGAAAGGGCGATGAAGAAGGCGAGCGTGAAGCCGGCAACGGCGAGCCACGTGTGAAGCCTCGCCCGATTGAGGCTCTGCTCGAATTCGTCGGCAATCTCGTGGAATTCCGAGACGGCGACCACCTCGCCGGACCAGGGTTGGAGAAGGGGATTGTAGATCTCCAGGAGAGGACTGCTCGAAAGGCGCTCCGTCTCGCCGTCGGCCTCGTCGAGAGGCATGAAACGAGCGACCATGCCGCCGTCGAATGCCGCCGTCAGCTCCGGACCCAGCTCATACTTCTGACCGACCATGGCCTTGTCGCTCGAATAGAGAACCGTGCCGTCGGCACGCCAGAGGCGAAATGAAGCAAGCCGATCACCCAAAGCGCCCTGCCCAAGCGTTTCGTCAAGCGCCCGTGCCACCGAATCGTCGAGCACCTGCGTCGTTTGCATGTCGGGCAGGAGCGGCGCAATCACGCTATCGACATAGAGCGCCGTGGTGGCCGCGGAGTTGCGCGTCACGGCGTCCTCTATAAGGCTCGTCACGAAGGCGCCGACGACGAGCATCGCCGCGGCGGCTACAGAGCCACCGATAATGAGGAACTGCTTCGCCAGCGGCTGAGAGTTCCACCGTCTGATGAGGGCGTCGACGTGCACGAGAGATCTCACGATGGCCCGCTCAATTCGTCGCCGGCACTGCTGCGTTCTTTGCAACCGCCAAATTAGCATTTCCGGCCGGCCGGTCAACGCGCGCCATCCCTTACCCCTTGGTCATAGCGCATCTTGGGACTTTTGACGACCGAGCCCACGGACCTAAGTCCAATCAACCGGCGCATTGGTCCGGCGGCGGTGGAACCCGCACCAGTTGCACGCTATCGCTTAATCAATTGAAGCAGAAAATCGGCCGCAGCAACAACGGCCGCGACTTTCGATAGGAGGCCCTCATGCCTATTTCCAAATTCGTCGGACGAGGTCTTATTGCGCTGGCGCTCGCAGGCGCTCCCCTGGCGGGCCTTGCACCCGGCATGTCGGACATCGCATTCGCCAAGGGCGGCAATGGCAACGGTGGCGGCAATGGTGGCGGCGGCAACGGCAATGGCGGCGGCAATGGCGGGGGCCACGGCAATGGCGGCGGCCACGGCAAGAGCGGAAGCCACGGCAATAGCGGAAGCCACGCGAAGGCCCGATCCGATTCGGGCAGATCGGGCGGCGAGCGCGCGGGCACGCCGCGCTTCCTCCAGGACCTGTTCAAGCACGGCAGGAAGTCCGGAAAAGCGGCGCACGGCAAGTCCGGGAAGTCCGGTAAGGTAGTAAAGGCCAGGGTGACGGAAACGGCTGTCCCGACGCCGAAGCCCAAGAATCCGCAGGCCGAAACGGCAAAGCTGAGCTCGCTCGGCCGGAACTATCACGCCTACCTGAACTCGAACGATCCGCGAATGGCGGCAATCTCCGCCTATGCGATCGCCTATGCAGAGTTCGAGGCGGAGTTCGGCTCGGACGTCATCCCGACCGATCCGGCTCTCAGCGATGAAGCGCTGCGCGAGGCGATTGCAAGCTTCACGAATGGCGGCGAAGTGACGGATGCGACACTTGAGGACGTCAAGGAAACGCTTGGCGTCGGATCGTCCGTCGGGAAGATAGACGATATTCGTGAGCACCTTCTCGACACGACGCCCGATGAGGACGTCGTGATCGAAGACTGACCGAGCGAGGCGCGTCGCCGGATGGAACATCTGAGAAGATTCGACCGTGTCGTCGGCGCCGTGACCCAAGCGATGCGGGAGGGACGGATAGGCTTCTCGCTGCAACAGGTCAATGCGGTCGGCGATACGGGCGAGGTGCTCTATTCGGAATGCCTAGGCAGACTCGTAGAACGTGACGGAGCGGTCAGGACGAGCGAGGAATTCACGGCTTTTCTCGAAGCGTCGGGACGCGTTGCGTCATTCGATCGATACATGCTCGGTCTCGCATTCGAGTGGCTCGACTGCAATCCGTCAGGCGTGTTGGGTTGCGATATCTCGGCCGGGAACATTCTCGACGAGAACACTTGGTCGGAACTCTACGATCTGCTTTCGCGAAATCGGGAAATGGCCTCGCGCCTGGTTCTCGAGATAACGGAGTGCCTGCCGCTGGCCACCCTGCCGATGGCGGCGGAGTTCATTGAAGGCGCGCGCGAACTGGGCTACAGAATCGCCCTGGACAGTTTCGGAACGGGTCACTCGACGCCGGAATCGCTGTTGTCCATTCCCGTCGACATCGTGAAACTGGACGCATTCTTCATCGGCCGCGGCCAGGGCGGGGGCAAGGGGTTCCTCCATCATTTGGTGGGGCTCGCTTCCTGCGTTGCGCCGACGGTGGTCGTCGACGGCATCGAGACCTACGGACAGCTCGAAGCCGTCAAAAAGGCCGGCGCAACGCATGTGCAGGGCTTCCTTCTGTCCGAGCCGACGCTGTACCCGGTCTATTGCGGCCAGCCCGCGCCGCTGCCGGCCGCCATACGCAGATCTGCGGGATCGCGGCAGCTGCATTCCTAGGCACGATGCTTTCAGGTCGGGTCGGCTAGAAGCATAAACGTGATCAAATCCAGGAATAGAGCGGAATGCGGGCGGAAAACCGCACATACCTCATTCCTCCGGCTGGAGGGCTGCCGACTTCGTCACTTCTAAATCTCCGACGACCCTCCGCGCGATGCTTGCAGATATCGAACATGTGATTGGCCGTGAGTTTGGCAATCCAGGCGAGTCGGCTACACGTCTACACGCGACCCCCTTTTCTCTCTTCGTACCTGCTTGAGATGTTTAGCAAAATTCAATTACGACGACGCACGCTTCTTCTGGGAGCGATTTCCGCAACGGCAGCCGTCGCGGGGTGCTCGACCTCTGCGCCGCAAGCGCAGCGCGCCCCCGTGCCGCGTCTGGTGAGCCGCCCGATCGGGCTGGCGAGCGATGCCGAACTGGAAGCCAGATATGCTGCCGTCGAAGACGGCGGGCATTTCATTCCGGCAGTTCCCTATAGGGAGATGGATCCGAAATATTTGCGCCAGCGGGTGCCGGACCCCACCGGCGAACCGGCGGGGACGGTCGTCGTAGACACGCCCGGGCGGTTCCTCTACCTCATCGAGCCCGGCGGAACGGCGATGCGCTACGGCGTCGGAATTGGGCGCGAGGGCTTCGCCTGGCAGGGCGAAGGGATCATACACTGGCGCCAGCCCTGGCCCCGGTGGAAGCCTCCGGCCGATATGATCGCCCGCCGGCCGGAACTCGAAAAATACTCCGTCGAAAATGGCGGCATGGCCCCCGGCATAGACAATCCCTTGGGTGCCCGTGCGCTCTACATCTTCCAGAACGGGCAGGACACGCTGTACCGTCTGCACGGCACGCCGGAATGGAAATCGATCGGCAAGGCAGTTTCGTCAGGGTGCGTTCGGCTGGTGAACCAGGACGTCATCGATCTTTACAAGCGTGTACCCTATCACGCCCCGATCGTCGTCTATCAAAAGCCTCTCGCCGAGCAGCTTCAGGTCTAGGGCTGTTCAGATCCGGCATACCCGCCGCGGTTGTTTGATGATTTTAGGCCGACCCGGCCTGAAATCATCGTGGTTTAGAGCACTTCGAACGGCGCATTCCCGGACGCAAGACCACTCTGCGCCTTCTTGGAAGTGCTTTAGATCCGGTTGAACGTCCCGCCGATCAGCCGGCTCCAGTGTTCCCCCGCCAGCCCGTTGATGAACCCTCGTGCGTGACGGAAAGCGTCGACGAGTTCCTCCTCGCGGGAGTGGACGACGGTCGAGGCGGCATGGACGAAGCCGATACGGCGGCCCATCATGGCCTCAAGCAGCGCCGGCTGGGTTCGACCGCGAACCGCAGCGGCTCCGCGCGCGGCCGCGTGCTCTATCAGGCAGTCGAGGATCGGCCCGGCCTGTCCCGGCTGGGCGAGGACCTGGAGAACCCTGGCAGTTCCGCCGGGCTGCAGGTGGTAGAAAAACGCTCCGACGGGCGCACCACTTCGCGTTCTGACGGCCGCAAGCACCGGCTCGCCGAATTCCGGCTTCTTCTCCGCGTCTTCGAGGATATGGTCTAGCTGGCCCTCGGTCCAGGCCGGCTGCACGGCAAACTGCCTGGTCAAGGGGGCGAAGAGCTCGGCGAAGCCATGCCGGTCGATGTCGGTGACCTGCAGCCGTCCTTGGGTGGCGGCCTCGGGCACGCCCGACCAGCGCAGCTCGCCGCGTCGCAACTTTCCGCGATGGCGGCGATCGAATGCATGAGCCAGCGGCCGGAGTGCGCGGGCGGGACCGAACCGGCTCGCGACGAGATCGACGCCGAACGATGCCGGCCGGATGACGCGTATCCAGTCGAGGCTGTATTGCGGCAGCACGACTCCCCGCAGCTTCGTCCACATCTGCGTCGAAACTTCGCTCGCCGTTTCGCTGAAGGAAAGGTCCTGCGGTCCTGCAAGGAACGCTTTCAGCAGCCGCGCGCCGGCCATCGGATCGCTTTCGCGGCCGTCGACCATCAGCGAGCCGCAGATGGCGGCGCGCAATGCCCTGCCGCGATACGTCATGGCCAGAGTGTTCGCTCCGACGAAGCCGGAAATCCGGCCGTCATCGTTGCTATACACGAGCGGGCGTATTTCCGGGTCATTTCCCGGGGCATCGATATAGAGTTGCCGAAGATATTCGATGAACGCAGGCGGCGGCTCCTCCGCGCTGTTGCGGAAGACCTTCTGGAAGAGCCGCGCGACAGCCGGAATATCCTCGGCTGCGAGCGAACGGATGTCGCTCATCTGTCCGCCCCGTCAGCCGCGGCGGCTGCCGCTGCACCGCCCAGCCTGCGCGCCAGTGCGACTCGCGGCTTTCCGGCCGAGTCCTCGGCGAATGTCACTGCCTCATAGGCCTTCGTCCGGGCGAGAAGCGCCGTGGCCTGGCGATCCTGTCCCTCTCCGAACTCGAAGAGAAGCCAGCCGCCCGGCTTGAGGAAGGCGGCGGCTTCGCGGATCAGCCGCTGATGGATGGATATGCCGTAGGGCCCGCCGTCGAACGCCTCTCGCGGCTCGCTTGCGAGAAGATGCGCGCTGTCGCCTTCCAGGCGGGATGTCGAGATATAGGGCGGGTTGCAGACGATCATGTCGACGGCGCCCGCGAGGTCCTCTCCCGCGAGGGCCGCGAACAGGTCGCCCTGGCGGATGACGACGCGGTCTCCAAGCGAGAGGCGCTCGACATTGCGCCTCGCAAGCGCGACCGTGCTGTCGGTGAGGTCTGCAGCCCAGACACGCGCGAGCGGTACCTCCGCGGCGATCCCCAGAGCGAGATTCCCGGATCCGCAGCACATGTCGATCACGGTCGCCGGTCCGGCGCGCTCGATCAGGATCGCTGCGGCGTTCCGCCCGAGGAGTTCCGTCTCCTCCCTCGGCACAAGCACGTCCGGCGCCAGTTCGAGGTCGACGCCCATGAATCGTACGAGCCGTGGCGCGCGACCCTCGGTCCGGCCGTCAAGATGATTGTCGCCCTGCAGCACGAAGGCTCCTTCGGTTATCGGATGGGATGTCGGTCCGGCGCACACTAGCGCGTGCAGGTAAACGGAAGCTGAAATGCAGGGCGTCCGACAACACATGGCGCCACAATGCTTATGTTAACCGGCCAATCACTTATCCTCGCTAGTGTGCGCCTCAATCGGCGAGGGGGGCGTTTCGCAGCCCGGTGCCGGCCTTTAAGTCGATTTGTCAAGGCAGAACGGATGGTCTCGGAAGGTGTAACGGAACAGCGCGGTGACAGACCATTCCTGCCGATGGTCATGTCCTATCTCGCCTCCGGCGGCAGTCTGGTTCTCGGTTCTGCGGCGCAACTCCTTACCTTTGCCATCCTTGCCCGCTGGCTCGGCGTCCACGAGTTCGGCGTGTTCGTCGCAATTACTGCGGTCGCCAATATAGCCGTCCATCTCTGCGGGCTCGGGGCGATGGAATGCCTGGTGCGCCGGGTCGCGCGCGACCGCGCGATCTACCCGCAGATGCTCGGACACAATGTCATCCTGACGGTGGCGAGCGGGGCAGCCCTGGTCCTGTCGGGAGCGGTGGTCCTGCCGTTCTTCTTCACCCTTTCGCCGGATCCCGTGACGAACGTCGCCGTGATCACGCTGATGCTCGTCACCAATATCCTGCTGGTCCGGGTCATCGTGCTCACCGAGCAGATCTTTATCGCTCACACGGATTTTGCCTCCGCCAACAAGGTCGTCGTCGGTTTTGCGGCGGCGCGCACGGTTGCGGCGGCACTTGCCTGCATCGCCTTCGGCGTCACCAGCGTCGCATCCTGGGCGGTGTGGCAGTTTCTCTGCCATGTCCTCGTGGCGCTCTTGTGTATGCGGGCAATCCGGGGACTCGGTGCGCCGCGCTACCGCATCGTGCGGGAGGAACTCCCGCAAGGCCTTTACTTCAGCATTCCCTTCATCCTGCGTGCGCTGCGCCAGAATGCCGACCTGCTTGTCCTGAGCCTCGTCACCACCGCCGAGGTCGTCGCAAGCTACAGTGTCGCTCGCCGCATGCTGGAGAGCAGCTATCTTTCGGTGGAAGCGCTCAACCGGCTTATCTACCCGGGTTCGGCGAGGGCGACGGCGGCGGGGCTTCACCACGCCCTCCATCGGGTGCGCCGGGTGCTCGCTGCCGCAATCGTCATCAGCCTGGCTGCGGCCGTCACCGTTTTCGTTCTGGCGCCGGTCCTGCCCTACCTCTTCGGCAAGGACTATCTCTCGCTGGTCGGCTTCGTCAGAAGCCTCTGCTGGGTCGTGGTGCCGCTCGCGATGTGGTCCGTCGCGGTCGAGGCGCTCGGTGCCTCCGGCGCACACGCGGCCCGCGCGACCGTCATGGGGCTCGGCAGCATCGCCGGTGCCGGCCTTGCCGCATGGGCAAGCTGGTACGCCCCGCCGATGGGAACTTTCCTGTCCTTCTACGCAATCGAAATCGCGATGGTCGTCGCCTCCTGGAGCGTGTTCCTGCACTTCGTGCGGCGCGACCGCCGCCAGGCTGCGCTCACTCTTGGAGCGGGCGCCATATGACGATGGAGGCGAATGAACTACGCGTATCCGAGAGCGTGCCGGCCGATGCAGGGCAGCGCCGCGGTACGCGGCCCATGGCGCGCGACGACGTTGCGGCGGTCGGGCGGCTTTTCAACAGGATTTTCCGAAGGCACGATCAGGCATCCGACGATGACCTCGGACGGTATCTCGAGACCGTCTTCTTCGGCAGCCCTCACTATTCTCCGGAACTCGGCAGCGTCGTGCACGAGAGCGGTGCAAACGGCATAGACAGCGCCATACTCTCGGTGCCGATGGCGTTCATGGTCAATGGCCGCCCGACCATGGCCCGCCTTCTCTGTGCCTTCATGGCGGATGGCAAGGCCGGGGCCGTTGGAGCGGCGCGTCTTGCGCGCACCATGCGGGCGGCTCGCCAGGACATGTGCTTCTCCGACAATGCGTCGCCGGTCAGCGCCGACCATTGGGTTGCGGGAGGCGGCATCGTCCTGCCGATCCAGAGCCTCGAATGGCAGCGCTCGTTTCTGCCGTTGACCGCGGCGGCGATCCTTGCGGGCCGTCACTTCCCAATCGCGCGCTCGCGTGTTCTCGTCGGCGTCCTCCGGCCGATTGACCGTGCACTGCGCCGGTTGCGGCCCTCCATGCGGCCGAAGGCCGAGGGCGAATGCAGGAGCGAGGCAGCGGGCGTCGAGGAGTTCCTCCAATGCGCGAGCCCGATGCTGGAACGCTTTGCGATCCGCCCGGTCTGGTCGCCAGCCGAATTCGACTGGCTCGTGCGCGTCGCTTCGATGAACCGCAACCTCGGGACGCTCCAGTGCAGGAAAGTCGTTCTGCCGGACGGTCGCACGATTGGCGCCTTTCTTTTCTTCGGCAAGCAGGATGCCGCGGCCACGGTGCTCAATCTCGTCTGCGAGGAGGGGCGTGAGCGCGACGTCGCCGCGGCGATGTTCGCGCAGCTCGATGCGGAAGGCTATGCCGTGGCGGTCGGCATGGCTCAGCCGTTCCTGATGAACGCTATCTCGCGCCAGCGATGGCTGTCATTCCGGCACCGCGGCTACTTCTGCATGGTGACCCGCCATGCGGACCTCAAGGAAGCGGCAGAGCGCAACGGCATCTATATCGGCGGCCTCGCCTCGGAGACCTGGAGCCGGCTGCTGACGGATTTTTAGCCCGGTTGAAATTTCAAGGCCGATGATCCCAGGGATTGATGATAGTTACACCGGTGTCGGCGAGATCCGCGACGTTACGGGTTGCCACGGAGGCGAGCCAGCCTCTACCGCGACGGAGAGGGTGGCTGCCAACAGCTCCGACGGCACATTGGTATCGAGATAATCACTCGGAGAAATCCGGTGCGTAGCGGATGGGCTCGCGCTGCGGAAGGTCAAGCATGACGCCTGCGAGCGGCGCCATTCGGATGCGGATTACTGTAGCGAGATTGGCCGGTCGGTATTCGGTAGTCGAAAGCGCGGCGCGAAGGATGTCCCGCGCTTCGTCCTCCATCGAACGCCCATGCTCGGCGGCGCGAATGCGCAGGCGCTTCTTGAGCCCGTCATCGAGGTTGCGGATCGTCACGTTCGCCATGCGGCTTCCTTTCTTCATTGATGGCAATTTATCGTTGACTGCAGCGGGCGGCAACACGCCTACGAGTGACCCGGAGCCGGCTGCCGACGGATTTTTGGTTGCATGTCTTGCCGGCGATCATTCGCGGTTATATGAGCGAGGCCTGTTCTGACGCAGTCGATGGGAAATGACGATGGCACCTGCGGCTTTATTTGATGGCCTGTCAGCGTTCCCGCCCACACCCGCCGATGTGGGCGGCAAGGTTTCGGAAGAGGCGCTGTCGCGACTGCTCGAGCGTATCCGACTAGCACGCGCGGACTCGATTGGATTGCTCGGCAGCACAGGGGCTTACGCATTTCTCTCGCGCGGTGAACGGCGACGGGCAGTGGAGATCGCTGTCGAATGCGTGGGAGGCAAAGTTCCCCTCATCGTCGGCGTCGGCGCACTCAGGACCGACGAGGCTCAGGCGCTCGCGCGCGACGCGAAAGAAGCCGGGGCAGATGGACTTCTCCTGGCTCCCGTATCCTACACGCCTCTGACTGAGGAGGAAGTTTATCAGCATTTCGTTGCCGTTGCCGGCGTTTCCGACTTGCCGCTCTGCATCTACAATAATCCGGGCACGACCAGGTTCGTTTTCAGCGAGGAACTGATCACACGGCTCTCGCAGGTGCCGAATATTGCCGCAGTGAAGATGCCGTTGCCTGCCGACGGAGATTTCGCGGGTGAGATCGCTCGACTCCGTGCGAACACGTCTGCAGCTTTTGCTATCGGCTATAGCGGCGATTGGGGCGCAGCAGGTGCGCTCCTGTCCGGTGCTGATGCGTGGTTCAGTGTCGCGGGCGGGCTTTTGCCCGTGGCTGCAACAAAACTCACTCGGGCGGCGAAAGGGGGCGATCGTGCGGAAGCGCATCGGATCGACACCGCATTTCAACCCTTATGGGCACTATTCAAGGAGTTCGGCAGTTTCCGCGTGATGTACGCTATCGGGAGCATCCTCGGACTGTTTCAGGCATTGCCCCCGCGGCCGATTTTGCCGCTTGGACCTCGTGACAATGTACGGGTAGAGGAAGCTGTTCAGAAACTGATCGACTTCTAAGAGTGCTCTTGAGGAATTACGCTTTACCCGGAAGTGCTCCAGCCGGTCCTGATCATCGGTGAAGGGCGGGCGCGACTGGAGAAAGCAGCAACCGTATGCCAAGCGCGATCATGATGCTGCCCGCAATGCGCTGCTGCCACGCCACAAAGGCACTGCTGTGCGACAACCAATTGCTGAATGTGCCTGAGGTGAGGGCCACCGCACCAAGGACCAGCAGCCCGGTGGCTTTCATCGTAACTCCGAGGATGAAGAATTGCAGGGCCGGCGATCCGGCGGACGGTGCCACGAACTGCGGAAGGATCGCGAGCATAAAGGAAAGCGACGTCGGATTCGTCAGATTGCAGATCACACCCTGCCTGAAGGGGGCGAGAAGCGATGGAGACGTGGTGCGGCCCGGCGCTTCGCGCAGGAAGGTCTTACTGCTCGTCGTCAAGAAACGCACCCCGACATAAATCAGATAGGCCGCTCCGATAAATTGCATGGCCTTGTAGAGGAGCGGCGAGGACGCCACGACCGTGGCAAGGCCCATGGCAAGCAAGGGTATCTGGACGAAGCCCGCCGCGACGCATCCGATAGCGGTTGCAAGCGCAGCCCGTCGGCCCTGGCCGATGCCGCGGCTGATGACAAGCATCATGTCCGGGCCGACTCCGGACAATTGATAGGCAAGCACGGCGCCCAGAAACGCGGCATAGCTGGTCAGGTCGGGCATTCTACAGAAACTGTGGAAGCAGGTCGAAGTTCCCCAGCGGAAACGAACCAGTGCCCGTAGAGGAGCATTGGCCTGCCCAAAAGGTTACCGTCCGAACAGTTCCGCTTAACCGAATATTCACCCTGCAGGCCCTAAATCCGCATGGGGAATTGCTTATACGGCAATAAGCACCTTGGTGGCTCCGAGGGGATGGGGAAAACGGATGTATCGGCGCAGCGAGCCCGAGGGACTGGGATTACGCCTTGAAAGGCCACATCAGCGCCTTCGCGCGGGCGGAGGGTCGTTGCTCGACCTCGTGCCCGCGGTAACGGAAGAGGCCGCCGCTCGCGAAGAGGCCCCCGCGGAGGCAGAGGATGGCGCCTCCGCCCGCGTGGTTGATATTCCCGGTCCCGCCCACCAGGCGCGCGCTCTTGAGGAGCAGCCGTCCTCCGTCGCGGATTTCTTCCCGCAAATCCACCTCCTGGGCAGCATCGGGGTCAATGACCTCATCGCGTGGCTACGCAACGGCGCCCGCTGGATCGTGCTTGCGCTCGTCCTCTCGGTTGCCGCCGCCTTTGCCTATGCCGTGGCGGCGACGCCGCGTTACACGGTCTATACCGATCTCGTGGTGGACCCTTCCAATCTCAACGTCGTCAGCGACGACGTCTTTACGACCAATCCTCAGCGCGACGCGCAGTTGCTGGAGGTCGAGAGCAAGCTCCGGATCCTGACCTCGCGCAACGTCCTCCAACGCGTCATCGACGAGTTGCGGCTTGCGGACGATCCCGAATTCGTCAGGCCGACAATCCTCGACTGGATGAAGACGCTCATTGCGCCGCGGGACGCCAAGGTGGACAAGGAGCTGGCGGCCATGCGCGCTCTGTCCGAGAGGGTCGAGGCGCGCCGGGAGGAACGTTCCTTCGTCGTGATCCTGAAGGTGTGGAGCGAAGAACCGGCCAAGGCAATCGCCCTTTCGGACGCGATCGTCGAGGCATTCGAGGCGGAACTCTTTCAGTCGGCCGCCGAGAGCGCCGGCCGCGTGGCGCAGAACCTGAACGAGCGACTCGACGAGCTGCGGCGCAACGTCACCGAAGCGGAGAAGAGGGTCGAGGATTTCCGGCGTGAGAACGGCCTGCAATCCACCAATGGCGAGCTCGTCAGCAACCAGCTTTCGAGTGAGCTCAACACCCAGGTTCTCGACGGTCAGCAGCGTTTCATCCAGGCGGAAACGCGTTACAGGCAGATGAGTGCGGCCGTTGCCGAGGGCCAGACCGCCAGCGCCTCGGTGTTCGAGTCGGCAAACATGACCAATCTGCGCCAGCAGTATAATGCCTTGCAGCAGCAGATCGGCTCCATGCAGCTCACTTATGGCGAGCGGCATCCGCGGCTCGTTGCCGCGCGCTCGGAGCGCACGGCGCTGGAAGCGGCGATGAAGGATGAAGCCCGCCGCATTCTGGAGCGCGCGAAGGCCGACTTCGACCGGGAGCAAAAGGCGCTCGATGCGCTCCGCGGCAAGGCGGATGACGAAAAATCGAACGTCTTCACCGATAACCAGGCCCAGGTGCAGCTTCGTGACCTCGAACGCGACGCGCGCAGCAAGGCGGCGATCTACGAAACCCATCTGGCACGCGCGCAGCAGATCACCGAACGCCAGCAGATCGACACCACGAATATTCGCGTCATCTCGCGGGCCCTGCCGCCCAATGCGCGAAGCTGGCCCCCGCGTACCTTGATCCTGCTGATCGGCGGCGCCGTCCTGGGTCTCGCAATCGGCATCGCCGCGGCACTTGCCCTCGGCCTCTGGAAATTCCTTCGCGGCAAGACCCACGTGGCTGCCTGAGGAGCCCGGGAGATGGATCGCGCGGGCTACGGAGAGGTCGAGCCGACGAATGCGGTAAGGGCGCGTGTCGGTACCGTGCTGTTCATGGCGATCTTCGGGTTCTTCTGGATCTCCATCAATCCATTCGTGGATCTGACGGGCGAGGCGGTGCTGGACCCTTCCGCCGGCAATTCCAACCGGCTGAACCAGATCATCTCGCTCCTGCTTTTCACCGGAATGCTGGGCTACGGCCTGGTCCACCCTTTGCGGCAAACGATCCTGCAGCCGCGCGCGCTGCTGGCGATTCTTCTTTCCTGGTTCATCTTTGTTTCGCTGTTGTCGGCGCATCCGATGCTCGGCATCAAGGGTGCGATCCTCGCGTTGATGGTTACCGTCAATGCCAGCGTCTACCTGTTGTTGCCCGCTTCGGAACGCCACTTCGCCAAGATGCTCGGCATCGGCATCCTCATCATGCTCGCGGTCGCCTACTACGGCATCGTCTTCAAGCCGTTGCTCGCGATCCATCAGGCGTCAGAACTGCGCGAGCCGATGAATGCCGGCCTGTGGCGCGGCCACTTTCCCCACAAGAACAGCGCCGCGGCTGCCATGGTGATCGCAGCCTTCATCGGCCTTTACGTCATGAACGTTTGGTCGAGGTTTGCCGGGATCGTCATCGTCGCGCTGTCCTTCGTCTTCCTCGTCAATACCGGGGGTAAGACGTCGACCGCGATGCTGCCGGCCATTCTGCTGCTCGCGCTCATATTCGAGAAGGTGCGCTTTCTCCGCCTCCCGATTGCCGTCGGCGGCGTCGGTCTTTTCAATCTCTTCGCGGTGGGCTCCGCCGTCTTCTCCCCGCTCGGCGAATTCATCAGCGGGCTCGGCATCGATGCGACCTTTACCAATCGCGCCGATATCTGGCGTTTCGCCTTCGGCGCGCTCGCCGAACAGCCTCTCACGGGCTATGGCTTCAAGGCCTTCTGGCAGACGGAAGAACTGGTCTATAGCGGCGGCTCGGTCGAGACCTGGGCCGTCGCTGCCGCCAACGGTCACAATTCCTATCTCGACATTGCCCTGATGACGGGCTTCCCGGGCCTCGCCCTGACCCTGATCTGGATCCTTTTCCTGCCGCTTCGAAAGATCGCCCGCATCGCTCCGGAGCGCGTGCATTCGCATCTGACGAGGCTGTTCGTCCGCATATGGCTCTACACGATCTTCAACGCCGGCCTCGAAAGTCTCTTCTTCGAGGGCGGGAGCCTTCTGTGGTTCACATTCATGGTCGCGCTCTATGGACTGTCGTTGCAGTCGAGCGCGGAACTGGCGGCTGCTCCTGCACGCGTTCGTCAGGGGAGGGTAGCGCATGCTTGAGAAACTGAGCGGGCTCGGTCCGCTCGTCGACAGGCTGGCTAACCGGGCGATCTGGAAGCTGGCGGGAGCCCGGCGCCGGTTGGAGGCGGAGGTTCCGCTCGTCTCCTTCACCTTCGACGATGTCCCTGACAGCGCACTTGGCGCGGGCGCAGCCATCCTCGAGAAGTATGGAGTCCGCGGCACCTTCTATATTGCGGGCGGGCTAGCCGGGCAGGTGGAGCCGGATCGAAGGCTGATCACGCCCGAAGGGTGCAGCGAGTTGCTCGCCCGCGGACACGAAATCGGCTGCCACACCTTCGCCCACCGAAGATTGCGTGACATTGCCGGCCTTGGCACCGATCTCGACCGCAATGCCGAGTACCTGAAGCAGGTCGGCGTTTCTCCGGCTGCATCGAATTTTGCCTTCCCCTACAACGCTGCCTGGCCGTTGGCACGGGCCGAGCTCCGCCGCCGCTACCGAACGTGCCGGGCAGGGGGCGAGGACATCAACCGCGGTGCCGTCGACCCGATGATGCTCAAGGGCGTCGAGATACGCCAGCCGGAGGATAGGGCGCGCGCGCTGACGCGCTGGATAGACGATGTCGCCGAGCGTCCCGGCTGGCTGATCTTCTTCACTCACGACATTGCCGCGCAGCCCACGAACTACGGCTGCACACCCGATACCTTCGATCATCTGGTCCGCTACGCCGCCGAAAAGGGATGCTGCATCCTGCCCGTCGACAGCGCCGCTGACCGGATCGGCTGGTAAGGAGGTTCTGGTGACCGGGAAGCGCCTTCTTGCGATCAACAACTATTTCTACCGCCGCGGCGGAGCGGAGGCGGTCTTCTTCGACCATATGAGCATGTTCGGCGAGATCGGCTGGGACATCGTTCCATTCGCCATGCAGCATGATCTCAACGAATCCTCGCCCTGGTCGGATTATTTCGTCTCGGAGATAGAATACGGCCGCCGAACCGGTCTCCTGCGGAAGGCTGTCCAGGCGGCGAGCGTCATCTATTCGCTCGAGGCGCAGCGCAATCTCGGCCGGCTCATAGAACGCGCCCGCCCTTCGGTCGCCCACGCGCACAATGTCTATCATCACCTGTCGCCGGCGATCTTCTCGACCCTGAAAGCCGCCGGCATTCCGGTGGTGATGACGGTCCACGACCTGAAGCTCGCCTGCCCCTCCTACAAGATGCTTCGGGACGGCAGGGTATGCGAGGACTGTCGCGGCGGCAGGGTCTACAATGTCCTGCGTCATCGCTGCGTGAAGGGTTCGGCCCCTCTGAGCGCGGTGGTGCTCGCGGAAACGGTGCTGCACCGCTTGCTCGGGCTCTACCGCGACAAGGTGGACCGGCTGGTCGTGCCAAGCCGCTTCTATCTGGAAAAGCTCGCCGAATGGGGCTGGCCGCGCGAGAAGATGGTTCATATCGCCAATTTCGTCGATGTCACGGCTCTTTCCGGTGCTTGGCAGGAGGGCGATTATTTCGCCTTTGCCGGCCGGTTGGCGCCGGAAAAGGGCCTCACGACCCTGATCAAAGCGGCGGCTTTGTCGAACCAGCGGCTGGTCATCGCCGGCACCGGTCCGGAGGAGCAAACACTTCGCCGCCTCGCGGCCGAGCTCAAGGCGGACGTGACTTTCGCCGGCTATCTCTCGGGCGAGAAGCTGCACAAGTTGATCGGCGAGTCCCGCGCGCTCGTGCTGCCGTCGGAATGGTACGAAAACGCGCCGATCAGCGTGCTCGAAACCTACGCGCTTCGGCGCCCGGTGATCGGCGCGGCGATCGGCGGCATTCCGGAAATGGTCAGGGAAGGCGAGACCGGTCTGCTTGCGGCTCCGGGGGACGCCGGGGACCTCGCCAGAGCCCTGTGCGAAATGGCGGCACTTTCGCCGACGGAACGCGCCCGCATGGGGGCGGCCGCCCGGTCCTGGGTCGCGAGCGAATTCTCCGCCGCCGCCTACCGCGAGAGGACGCTCGAGCTTTATGGGGCGATCGGCGTGGCCTGAGGCTTCTCCTCCGATCCTCATTCCTGTGACGAGCACATTCGCAACGCTCGCCCATCACCGTCTGATTTTCGGTCAGACCTCTACGAATCTAATGACCGTCTTACCGGGATGGTAAGTCTTCTGCTCGTAAAAGATGCGAATTGGGTTATCGCTGGGGCGCAACAACCATGAGCAGAAGATCGGGGGTTTCCCGAGATCGACCTTCGGCAGGGCCGGATGCGTCGGCAATGCCGGGCGGGGCAACCGCGAGCATGCCTGCAAGCGCTTATCGTGCACTGACGATAGAGCGCCGCCGCGTGATGATGCTCGGGCTTCGTGGCATTCCGAACGTTCAGGGCGGCGTCGAAAAGCACGTGGAGATGCTCGTAGGCAGGCTGGTCGCGCATGGTTGGGATGTCGAGGTCGTCGGACGCCGGCGCTATCTTCCGGGCCGCGCGCCGCATTCCTGGAACGGAATTCGCGTCACTCCCCTCTGGTCTCCACGTATGATGGCACTCGAGGCCATCGTCCATACCTTCCTCGGTGTATGCTATGCGGCGCTGCGGCGCCCGGATATCCTGCACATCCACGCCGTCGGCCCGGCGCTCCTGGTACCGCTCGCCCGGCTGATGCGCCTGAACGTCGTCGTGACCCACCACGGCTACGACTACGACCGACAGAAATGGGGGGCTTTCGCCAGGAGGATGTTGCGAGCGGGTGAACGCATGGGAATGCGGCTCGCGCAAGGCCGCATCGCAATCTCCAGGGATATCGCCGATACGATGGGCGAACGCTATCGCGTACCGGTGTCTTTGGTACCGAATGGCGTCACCGTTTCGCGCCCCAGCGGCGAAACCGGCATTCTCGGCGAATTCCGTCTGTTGCGACGGCGCTATATCCTGCTTGCGGCGCGGCTTGTTCCGGAGAAGCGGCAGATCGATCTCATCCAGGCATATGCAAAACTCGAAAATAGCGGATTCGATCTCGTGCTTGCGGGCGGTGCGGAATTCGCGGGCGCCTACGAAGAGGAAGTACGGGCGCTGGCCAGCCGCGTG
This sequence comes from Sinorhizobium sp. KGO-5, assembly GCF_036245905.1. Lineage (NCBI taxonomy): Bacteria > Pseudomonadati > Pseudomonadota > Alphaproteobacteria > Hyphomicrobiales > Rhizobiaceae > Sinorhizobium > Sinorhizobium sp. KGO-5. The sequence goes on along the minus strand of NZ_BDIZ01000003.1, from coordinate 553,668 downwards.
CCGGGCGTCGTCCTGACGGGGTTCCAGACTGGCGATCGCCTGGCGGAACTCTTCGCCAATGCGGCGCTCTTCGTGCTGCCGTCGAGCCATGAAGGCATGCCGATCGCGCTTCTGGAGGCGATGGCCCATGGTCTTCCGGTTCTGGCAAGCGACATCGTTGCCAACCGGCAGCTCGGCCTGCCCGCCGACGATTATTTTCCGCTGGGGAACGTCGACGCGCTTTCGTCTGCCATCGCCAAAAAGATCGCCAATCCCCCCGACGAACAAGAGGTGCTCGCGCAGACCGAGCGCGTCGAAACTGTCTATAGCTGGTCGAGCGTGGCACTGAAGACGCTCGACGTCTACCGGGCGGTGACGAAATGAATGTCAGGCGCATCGCATCGGTACTTGCGTGGCTGCTTCTTGGCGTCATTGCCTATTCGACACTTTCTCCGCTCGACCTGCGCCCGCACATGGGCAGCTCGGTGCAGCTTGAACGGTTCGGAGCATTCGGGCTGACGGGTCTCATGTTCGCGATCGCCTATCCCCGGCACGTGCTTGCCGTTCTGGCGGCTATGCTCGCGGCGGCAATCGGGCTCGAACTCACGCAGATGCTCGCCGCCGACCGCCATGCAAGGTTGATCGACCTTTCGGTCAAAATGGCGGGGGCGGGCTGCGGTGTCGGCGCCGGCTGGCTGCTCGTCCGCCTTTGGCACCGGTTTCAGCCGAAAATCGCGGGCATGAACCAAAGCGCAAACCACCGCGGATAGACCTTCGCCGCGCGATTTTGGGGGCTCTCTTGACTATATCCATCATCATCAAGACATTGAATGAAGAGAAGCGGATTGCCGCAACCGTCGAGAGCGCGCTCGCAGCGCTTCGCGACGTCGGCGGCGAGGTCATCATCGCCGACAGCGGCTCCTGCGACCGCACGGTCGAGATCGCCTCGCAATATCCCGTCATCATCGCCCAGATCGCCCCGCCCGCGCGACCGAGCTGCGGCATCGGCCCGCAGCTCGGCTTCCAGCATTCCCGCCACGATTACGTCTGTCTCATCGACGGCGACATGCTGCTCGACGCTGCCTTCCTCAAAGACGCAGTCCGCTTCCTGGCCGACAATCCGGCCATGGCGGGCGTTACCGGACATGTGGAGGAAATGCACATCTCGAACCTCGAATTCGCGCGCCGCGTCAGCCGCAATGCGCCCGAGAACCGGACGGGTCCGATCGATCGCATGAACGGCGGCGGGCTCTACAGGCGCAGTGCCGTCGAGGACGTCGGCTACCTCTCGGACCGCAACCTGCACGGCTACGAGGAATTCGATCTCGGCATCCGCCTCAGAAGTGCCGGCTGGAGGCTTTACCGGCTCGACCGCCGTTTCGTCCAGCACTTCGGCCACACGGTCAATTCCTACCGGCTGCTCGTTCGACGCTGGAAGACCAAATATCTCTACGGGATAGGCGAGCTTCTGCGCGCTTCTCTCGGCAAGCCCTATTTCTTTCAGCTGTTGCGGGAACTGCCGGAGCTGAAACTCTGGGCTCTCGTCTATCTCTGGTGGCTCGCCTGCCTCGGCCTGATCCTGCTGCTGCCCGATACGCTCATGTCCCTCGCCGCCGTCTGCGCGAGTTTCGCGGCCGCCGTTCTCGCCGTCAGCTTCCGAAAGGGCGGCCTCAGCATGGGCCTCTATACGGTCGTCGCCTGGTTCTTCCATGCGGCAGCCCTTCCTGTCGGCTTCCTGCGAAGCCGGCGGCTGCCTGCCGAACCGATCGAAAGCACGATCCTCGCAAAGGGTCGTCTCGGGAAGTCCTCTCCCGGCGAACCGGTTCTCGGACAGAGGGCATGAGGAGGCCATCGCTCGCGGCGGCGCTGCTTTGCACGTGGCTGTCCCCGGCCGCCAGTGCCTCTGAATGGGTGCCGGTTCGCGAGGTCTCGCTCGAAGTCCGCGCCGGCAGTCCGCTCGATTTCTCGTCCTTGCTGCCGAACGCTTCGATCGACGCGGACAGCCGCCTCGTTGCAGGTCCGGATGGCCGGCTGGCCTTTGCCAAGGCGCCGGAACAACCGGTCAGAATGCTATGCGCGTCGCTCGCCTGGAGTCCGGCATCCGGCGGCTTTCCGGACCATGACGGCGCCGAGCGCTACGCCCGCCAGCTTGCGATGCACGGATACAACATCGCCCGGCTCCATTTCGTCGATGCCAGCCTTATGTTCGGCAGGCAGAAGGATTTCGATTTCGATCCGGAGACGCTGGATCGTGTCCATTACCTGCTGGCGGCGCTGAAGCGCAACGGCATCTACTGGATCATCGATGGACTTTCGTCTCCGCGCGGCGCCTACGGCGGCCACGACGACCGATGGGACGCAAACGGCGATCTCAAGCTCCGGCTGCACCTCGACGAAGAGGCCGTTGCGCACTGGAGCAAGCTGCAGCACACGTTTCTCGCGAGCGTCAATCCCTATACGGGGACGGCGACCATCCGCGACGACGCGCTCGCATTGGTGATCCTTGCCAATGAAAACGGCATGGAGTTCGACAGCGTCGTGCGTGAGCGGCCCGAAAAGCCCGCCTATGACGAGGCGCTTGCGGAACCATTCAACCGCTGGCTTTCGGCACGCTACGGCACGACGGAAGCGCTCGCGAGCGCCTGGGGAGATCTCGGTGCCGACGAGCGGGTCGAAACGGCATCGGTGAGGCTTCCCGCCAAGCGCTACGCAGACGGTCCGCGGATGCGCGATCTCCAGGCCTTCTTCGTCGAAACCGAGCGCGCCTCCGCCGCACGCATGAGCCAGGTCCTGCGCGATTTGGGCTATCGCGGCCTGATCAGCACCTACAACAATTGGCCGACGGTGCAGACGGCGCTCAGCCGGCGCGATCTCGACGCCGTGACCATGAACACCTATCACGATTGGGTTGGGGGCTATTCTGCGGGAAGCGCTTTGACGCAGGCAAGTTCGCTTGCAGACGGCGCCAGCTACATGCGCATGATTGCCGCGGCGCGGTGGCTAGGAAAGCCATTCATCGTCAGCGAATATGACCATCTTTTCTGGAACCGCTATCGCTACGAGGCCGGCCTGACAATGCCGGCCTACGCCGCACTCCAGGGCTGGGACGTGATTTGCCGTCACGGCCACGGGCCGATCGCGCTCGCCTATGGCGAACCCTTTCCGCACAAAAAGGCGATGCTTCCCTATGCGATTGCGCTCGATCCCGTGGCGCGCGCCGGCGAGACGCTCAGCGCACTCGTCTTTCGTCGCGGCGACGTGACGACCTCCGCCATCACGATCCCCTTCTCAGTTCGCGGCGAGGAGGATCTCGGCGAGGACATGCAGGTCCGCGAGCCGGAGCGATTGACCGATCTGGCGCTGGTCGGGCGCATCGGCCTGCTGCGGGCAGACCCGTCCGGTGGAGAAAGCGGTGTCACGCAACCACGCGACCGGGACGCCGGAACAATCCTTGCCGCACTCCGCGACGAACACATTCTCGCGACTGAAAATCGCACCGATACCACAAGCGGATTTTACGAAAGCGATACAGGTCAGGTCCTGCTCGACCGCCGGGCAGGGCAGCTCCGTGTTTCTACGCCCGCTACGGAAGCGGCAGCCTTCTCCTCTCTGCGTGAACCGATCGATCTCGGTCTCATGCGCATCGGACAGGCGGACGGCAACGGTCTCGTGGCGCTTTCGGCTATCGACGCTCAAGGCACGCTTTCCGAAAGCCGGCGCCTGCTTTTGATCTTTGCAACCGATGCGCAGAACACCGGCATGGTCTTTCGCGACAGCGAAGAGAAGGTGATCGAGGATTTCGGCGCGCTGCCGGCGAGAATCCGGAAGGGCTATGTCGATCTCGAACTGGCACGAACCGCTGCCAGATGGAGCGTGTCACCGGTAGGCCTGGACGGCACCGTCTATCCGCCCGCCGACAGCGGCAGCGGGCGCGTCGCCTTCCGCCTCTCGAACGACACGCCCTATGGGCCCACTCCCTATTTTCTGGTGGAGATGTAGGCTCAGCCGGCAGCGCCCCGGTCGTGTCCGGCGGGCTGAGCCGGTTCGGCTCCCTCTCGGTTCCTGGCATCTTCTGCCGCATCGCCTGCCGTGTGTGACGACAGGCCGGCGAGCTTGTGCCCCCTCTCGCGCAGCCACTGGAATACGACATAGAGCGCGGGAATGATGAAAATTCCGAGGAGCGATGCGGCGAGCATGCCCCCGGCAACCCCCGTGCCGACGGCACGGCGGCTGAGCATGCCGGCGCCTTCGGCCGTGACGAGCGGGATCAGCCCCATGATGAAGGCAAAGCTGGTCATCATCACCGCACGGAAACGGGTGCGCGCGCCCTCCACGGCGGCATCGACGATCGGCACCCCCTTCTCCCGCTGGAACTTGGCGAATTCGACGATCAGGATCGCGTTCTTGGACGCGAGCGCGATCAGCACGACGAGGCCGATCTGGGCATAGATGTCGAAGGAGAGCCCTGCCAGCAGCACGGCGACGAGAGCGCCTGCTACGCCGACGGAGACCGAAAGCAGAACCGGTATGGGGATCGTCCAGCTTTCGTAAAGAGCCACGAGGAAGAGATAGGCGAAGAACAGGGCCAGTGCGAGGATCACCGTCGTCTGGCCCGCGGCTTCGAGTTCCTGCAGTGCCGTCCCCGTCCACTCGAAGCTGTAGCCCGGCGGCAGCGTGGCGGCGGAGACCTGTTCCATTGCGGCCAGCGCCTCACCCGAGGAGACGCCCGGGGCCGGCTGGCCGTTGAGCGTGATGGAGCGGTAATTGTTGTACCGCACGATCGATTGCGGCCCGACGATGTAGTCCACGCGCGCGACCGAGGCCACCGGGACCATATCGCCCGCGGCATTGCGTACATGCAGCCGGGAGATGTCGTCGACGGCATCGCGATCCGCTTCGGCCGCCTGCATGGTGACTTTCCAGCTCCGGCCGAAAAGATTGAAGTCGTTGACGTAATAGGATCCGAGCGTGCCCTGCAGCGTCGCGAAAAGATCGCTGACAGAGACCCCGAGCGCCTGCAGGCGATCGCGGTCGAGATCCAGATAAAGCTGCGGCGAGCTCGCCGAATAGGTGCTGAATGTAGGTCCGAGCTGCGGGTTCTGGTTGGCGGCCACCATCAATCCGCCTGCCGTCGCGGCAAGCTCGGCCGGCGATCGGCCCTGGAGGTCAAGCAGCTGATACTCGAAGCCGGAGCCGGTGCCGAGACCGATAATGGGCGGCAGGTTGAAGGCGAAAACCTGGGCATTGCGGATTGCCGCACCCTTGGCCATCACCGTGCCGATCGCGGCATTGACAGATGCGCTTTCGCTCTGGCGTTCGGCGAAGGGCTTCATGATCACGATCGCGAACGCGCTGCTGGATTTGGCGATTCCGTCGAGGAAGCTGTAGCCGGTGACGGTCGTGACGTTCGCCACGCCCTCGATTTCGCCGAGCATTGTTTCGACCTCGCGCACCACGGCGTCGGTCCTGTTGAAGGAGGCACCTTCCGGAAGGCGGATTTCGGCAAAGAAGGCGCCTTGATCCTCGCTGGGGAGGAACCCGGTCGGCACGACCCGGAACAGCCAGCCACTGGCGCCGATCGCAACGGCAAGGAGGACCAAGCCGATGACGGCCCTGCGCGCAATGCCGCCTGCGACATGCGCATAGCCGTTGCGGGTACGGTCGATACCCCGTGAAATCCATCCAAGGACGCCGCGCTTCGGCCCGTGATGGGGCTTCAGGAGGATCGCGCAGAGGGCCGGGCTGAGGGTCAGTGCGTTGATCGCGGAAATGACCATCGACACCGATACGGCGACGGCGAACTGCTGGAAGAGCTGCCCGCTCAGGCCAGGAATGAATGCCACCGGTACGAACACCGAAAGCAGCACGAGCGTGATGGCGACGATCGCCCCGGTGATTTCTCCCATGGCGAGGCGCGCGGCCTGCGCCGCGCTCATGCCGGGGTTTTCCTCCATGACGCGCTCGACGTTTTCCACCACCACGATCGCATCGTCGACGACGATGCCGATGGCGAGCACCAGCGCCAGAAGCGAAACCGTGTTGAGCGAAAAGCCCATCGCCAGGATCACGGCGAAGGTGCCGACGAGCGCCACCGGGACGGCGATGAGCGGAATCAGTGTCGCGCGCCAATTGCCGAGAAAGAGGAAGACGACGACGATGACGAGTGCGAAGGCTTCGAACAGGGTGTGCTCGACATTCTCCACGCTCGCCTCGACGAAATCGGACGTGTCGTAGGAGACCGTATAGGTGAGCCCCTCCGGGAAGGCCTGGGCCAGGCGCTCCATCGCCTGCTGCACGCCCTCCGTGGCGGCGAGCGCATTGGCGCCCGGCGCCTGATAGGTGCCGATCATCGCCACGGGTTTGCCGTTGATGCGGGCGGTTGAGTCGGAGGTCACAGAACCCAGTTCGACGCGCGCGACGTCGCGGATGCGCACGAAGGACCCGTCCGCCTCTGCCCGAAGCACGACGTCCTCGAACTGGGCGGGATCGGTGAGCCGGCCCTGCGTCTGTATGTTCAGCTGGAACAGCGGATCGTCGGTCATCGGCTGCGCGCCGATGCGGCCGATCGCCGCCTGGACGTTCTGGGTCTTCAGGGCGTTGACCACATCCGTCGGCGTCAGCCCCAGATTTGTCAGCCGATCGATGTCGAGGACGATCCGCATTGAATAGTCCTGGGCACCGAAGAGCGTCGCGTCGCCGACCCCCGGCACGCGCTTGATCGTGTCGAGCACGTTGATCGTCGCGTAGTTCGAGAGGAACAGATTGTCGAACTCGTCATTCTCGCCGTGGATGGCGATCACCTGCATGAGCGAGGATGACTGCTTCTTGACGCTGACGCCGCTCTGCTTGACTTCGGCCGGCAGCACCGGCTCGGCAAGCGCGACGCGGTTCTGCACGTTGACGGTGGCGATATCCGGATCGGTGCCGACGGCAAAGGTCACCGTCAGCGAGTAGGTCCCGTCGGCGCCGCTCGTCGATTTCATGTAGAGCATGTTGTCGACGCCGACGACCTTGCTTTCCAAGGGTTGAGCGACGGTGGCCTCGACCACGTCGGCGCCTGCGCCGGGATAGCTTGCGGTCACGCTGACCTGCGGCGGGACGATATCGGGGAACTGTGCAATCGGCAGCCTCGTCAGGGCGATCAGCCCCGCGAGCGTGAGCACGATGGAAATGACCGCGGCAAAGCGCGGACGATCGATGAAGATCCCGGAGATCATGGCTCAGCCACCCGTCGTGGTTGCGGCGACGGCGTCCACCACGATGCCCGGCCGAACCTTGCCCACACCCTCGGTTATGACGTTTTCTCCCTCCTTCAGTCCCTTGGCGACGACGGCCTGGCCGCGGCTGGAGCGGCTGACGTCGACGCGGCGAAGCTCGACCTTGGAGTTGGCGTCGACCACCATGACAAAGGCGCCCTGCTGGTCGCGCTGGACCGCCTGTTGCGGTACGGCCAGCACGTCCTGCCGATCGGACTGCTCGAGAACGACCCTGACGAGCGTCCCGTCGAGAAGCGTCCCACGGGGATTGGGAAACTCGGCGCGAACCGTAACGGTGTCGGTCCCTTGCGAGACCGTGCTCGCGACGAAGTCTATTGTGCCTTTCTCCGGGTAATCGGTACCGTTCGGAAGCGTAATGCTGACATTGGCGCCGCCGGACATCTCACCCTTTTCGACGCGCTCGCGGTAGGAGAAATAAAGGGATGTCGCGACGGGAAACTCGACATAGATCGGGTCGAGACGCGTCAGCGTCACGAGCGCTCCGCTGTCCGGCGTGACCAGGGCGCCGACATCGACGCTGGTCAGGCCGACGACGCCATCGAACGGCGCGAGGATCTTCGTGTAGGAAAGATTGAGCTCGGCATTCTGCTTACTGCCCTTGAGGCGCAGTATATCGGCCTCGGCCTTTTTCAGTTGCGCATTCGCAGTGTCGAGCGTCGCCTGCGCGACGGTATTGGTGGAGATCAACCGCTGGGCACGGTCACGTTCGAGAACGGCGAGGTCCCGTTGAGCCTCCGCTGCCGCGATCGAACCGTCGATCTCCTGCAGCGCGGCGCGATAGGCACCGTCTTCCACCTGGTAAAGGACTGTTCCCGCCGAGACCTTCTGCCCATCCTCGAAATTGACCTTCTCGAGGAATCCGGACACGCGGGCGCGGATGTCCACCTTTTGAACAGCGACGACCTTGCCGGTCAGGCCGACGCTTTCGCGCAGGTCCATGACCGCGGCCGGCGCGACGGTAACCGAGGGAGGCGGCTGTTGCGCCTGCGCATTTCCCGCCATGACGCTGACGGCGAGCAGTCCGCAAGTCAGACCGGCGGCCAGAATTCTCGAAACACGCATGCAATGCTCCCCTCAAGCCGACCCCGCACGCGTCGCGTGGATCACACCATCTATCTCGGCTCAAGCCACCCCTACACTTCGAGCGGCGCAACTTGAAATTGCTTCTCTTTCTCATGCTAGCGGGGCTGCGGCAAATAGGGAAGCGGGTTTGTCACTGCAAATCAGGCCGGTGGGATACGCCGAGGCCTGTCGACGCCGGCCGCAGGCGTCGCGTCGAACGTCCTGCCGTGCCGCGCGCCCCTGCGGCTGCGCAGTCATTTGCTTTCGATTGTAATATGCGATGCTGCAAGGGGTGGGTGCGTCCTGTGTGTGTCCAGCCGGTTCAGGCGGTCTAGAGGACGAAATAGCCCTTCTGGAGGGTGACGGCATCGTCCAGGTGTATCGCGAAATCCGCCTTCCTGTCGCCGTTCACGTCGCCGTAGATATAGGTGTCGGAGACATCGCGGACGTAGCGTAGCTCACCCTTCTTGCCGCCGAAGGCGGCGCTTCCCACGAAGCCAAACGCCTGGTCGCCGGCGGAGGACGTATTGGCATCGATCGCAGAGAGATCGATCCTGTCGGACTTTGCCGTAAAATCGAAAATGGTGTCGCGCCCGGACTTTGCCACCGTCGAATCCGAGAGCGCCTTGAAAGTGAAGCTGTCGCTACCGCTGCCCCCGTTCAGACGATCCGCGCCCGCGGCGGCATAGAGCAGGTCGTTGCCGGATTCCCCGTAGAGCTTGTCGTTGCCTTTTCCGCCGTAGATTCTGTCGGAACCGGAGCCGCCATAGAGCGTGTCGTTGCCCGTGTCTCCGTTCAGCCTGTCATTGCCCCCGTAACCCCACAGCACATTGGCTGCCTGGTTGCCCATGATCGAGTCGCCGGACGAACCTCCCTTGACGTTTTCGATCAGTGAGCGCGCATCGCCATGGTAAAGCAGCGCATTGAAAATGTTGCCGGCGGCAAAGCCGCCATTCGGGCCGCCGCCGAGCCAGGCCAGCTGGTCGATGCTGAAGGTCGAAGCGCTGCCCGGCCTGAGATCGATCTTGAGGGCGTTGGTATAGGCGCTCAAATCGTAGGTGTCGTTGCCGCCGCCGTCCCAGATGGTTGCGAAGATGCGGTTCGCGCCGGGCGAAATCCCGGCCCCGCCGTTCACGAAAGTGGTGCCGCCGCCCGGCGTCCACTTATACACCGTATTGCCGGCATTGGTCGTGAAATCGGCGCCGTACATTTCCTGAAGCGCGGCGATGTCGGCCATCATGAAGGTCTGCGGCGCGCCGAACTGCTCGTAATAGTAGCCCTCGTCGGCGCCGATATAGCCACGATAGGTCATGACCGAATATTCGATCGAGTCGTATCGTGCGGGCGAGGCGCCGTAGACGTCTCCTTCATGGCCGTGCTTCAGGCCGAGTGCGTGGCCGAGCTCGTGCAGGAGCGTGTGCCATGCGTAATTGCCCGCGACCGGCTTGCGGTAGTCGTCCGCCGTGCCGGCATAGGCCGTGCCGAACCAGATGTCGCCGCCGGAGGCATCGAGCGCCGGCAGGTAAGCATAGGCGGTGTCCGGCAGCCACGATTGCGCGAACCGGATCGTCGCGGTGCTGGCGCTTCCCGCCTTGAAGCTGGCATTGGTGAATCCTTCGACCGAAAAGCCGTCATTGGCCGCCGAACCGTAGGATTGCTCCATGGCGAAAAGCGCTGTTTTCGCCTGTGCCGCCGATATCGAAGTAAACCCGTAGTATTTTTCGAACCCGTAGCCGTAGCTTCCGCGCCATGTCGGGAATGCGTAGGTTATCGTACCGACCCATGCGTCTCCTGTCAGCAACGAATCAACGACGCTGTTTCCGGTTGCTTTGACGAACTTAAGAGACTTTCCGGCACCGCTCATTCGAAATTCCCGCTATTGTTGTATTTTCTGATTAGCAATTATCAGAGACATTGGCTACTATTATCGTAGGGATGCCGCAAAAGGAGCGGTTCGTGACATTTCGCAAAATTGCGCAGTTGCTTGTGCTGGGATTGACGGCAATGTCTCCGGCCATGGCGCAAGGCGCGATGAAGCCAAGCGGAGCGGAGATGCAGAAGCCACCCGACTACGAGCGGGCCGTGCGATCGGAGTTCGAGGCCGCACGGGCGGAAAATACGGTGGAGGCCTACGAGCGCTTCATCCGCCGTCATCCCGGCCATGCGCTCGTCGAGGATGCTCGAAAGGCGATGTTGCGTCTGCAGGCCCGGTGAAGCGGTGCCGCCCGGGCGGGGAATGGTCAACCTGTGACGCAATGAATCGCGCCGAGGGACCGCACCCTCTCTACCCTCATTCCTGTGTCCGGGCTAGACAACGAGCACGGGAATGAGGCGACCAAACAAGCGGCGGCGGGTGGCCCGAACCTCGACAGGGCTTAGACGGCTTCTTCGCTCTCTTTTGCCCGCAGCAGCATACCGAACAGGTCGCGCGGGTCATCCGGGTCGGCGATCATGTCGAGGTTCTGATAGAAGTCGGTTCCGGGGAGGCGATCGCGGACGTAGCGGAGCGCAGAGAAATCCTCGATCGCGAAGCCGACACTGTCGAAGAGGGTGATCTGGCGGGCGTCGCGCCGGCCCTGCGCCTCGCCCGTGACGACCTTCCAGAATTCGGTCACGGGAAAATCGGGTGCCATCTGCTGGATTTCGCCCTCGATCCGGGTCTGCGGCGGATATTCGACGAAGACGTCCGAGCGCTTCAGGATATCGCGATGCAATTCCGTCTTGCCGGGGCAATCGCCGCCGATTGCGTTGATGTGGACGCCGGCGCCGACCATGTTGTCGGTGAGAATCGTGGCGAACTGCTTGTCGGCCGTACAGGTGGTGACGATCTCGGCGCCTTCGATCGCTTCCTGGGCGGACCTGCAGGACACGATCCTGAGCCCGGAACCGTCGAGGTTGCGGGCGGCCTTTTCCGTTGCACGCGGGTCGATATCGTAAAGGCGGATGGTGTCGATGCCGCAGACGGCCTTCATCGCCAGCGCCTGGAACTCGGCCTGCGCGCCGTTGCCGATCATAGCCATGGTGCGTGCATCCTTCGGCGCCAGGTGCCGGGCAGCCATTGCCGAGGTTGCGGCAGTTCTGAGCGCCGTCAGTATCGTCATCTCGGTCAGAAGTGCCGGATAGCCCGTCGAAACCTCGGCGAGCAGCCCGAAAGCAGTCACCGTCTGCAGCCCCTCGGCGGTGTTCTTCGGGTGACCGTTGACATATTTGAAACTGTAGATCCTGCCGTCCGAGGTCGGCATCAGCTCGATCACGCCGTCGCGCGAGTGACTGGCGACGCGCGGCGTCTTGTCGAAACTTTCCCAGCGGCGGAAGTCCGCCTCGATGGCGTCCGTGAGTTCCGCCAGAACCGTTTCCACACCGAGGTGATGCACGAGGCGCATCATGTTGTCGACGCTGACGAAGGGCACCATGGCCTTGGCTGAAGGAAGCGGGGAGAACATGGGGATTCCTCTTGGCGGCTTGCTGTACTCCACGACAGGGTAGCGATTGCGTGCGCTGGTCGAAAGCGCAAACATGTGCTAATTTCGGCACCGAATTGAGCGATTTTTCCAGTCGGATTGTGCAATATGAGCAGAACAGCGGTTGGCGATTCAGTCGTTGCAAAATACACCCCCGATGATCTGGACCGCCGGATCATTGCGCATCTGCGCGCCGACGGCCGGGCATCTCTTTCCAAACTTTCCGACGCGCTGGGCGTGGCGCGTGGCACCGTGCAAAATCGCCTGGATCGCCTGCTGGAGACCGGGACGCTTCTCGGGTTCACGGTGCGCGTCAGGGAAGACTACGACCTCAACACGGTTCATGCGGTGATGATGATCGAGGTTGTGGGGAAGTCGACGACGCAGGTTGTTCGCAAACTGCGCGGCATGCCCGAGATTTATACGCTGCACACCACCAACGGCAACTGGGATCTGGTCGCCAATATACGGGCAGCTAATCTCTCCGAATTCGACCGGATCCTGCGCGAGGTGCGAATGATCGACGGCGTGGCCAACAGCGAGACCAGTCTCCTGTTGAGCAGCGTCTGACCGGCAGCTGCCGCGCAGGGGCAGATCGGGACGATTGAAAGCCGGACCCATCCCCGTTAGGTTGCGCCCGCATTCAATGAAGGTTTTCGTGGGGGTTGGCTTGGCGGGCCGTCGAACTTGTTTTCTGTTGGCCTGTTTTCTGCTGGTGCCGGCGGCCGCCCGGGGGGAATGGCGGGCGGTCGAAAAGACTGAGACTTACGCGATCACCGGGCAGTCCGGGCCGGAGCTCTATGCTTCCATCGGCGAACGAGGACCGCAGGTGGGCGGCCTCGGGCGCGCGATCGCCCATACGAGCTTCAAGCTCACCTGGAGGCGGAAATATGAGGAGCGGGACGGGGCCTGCGTGCTCGCGTCGGCGCTGCCGAAGCTCACCATCACCTATACGCTGCCGAAGCTTGCCGGAAAGCTGCCGGCCGATATTGAGGGCCGCTGGCAGACCTTCATCGCCGGCGTGAGAAAGCATGAGCTGGTCCATGGCGACTTCATCAAGGAGATGGTGAGCGCCATCGAGGCCGCCACCGTGGGCCTCACCGTTGCCGACGATCCCCAATGCCGCAAGATCAAATCCGAAATGACGAAGCGGCTCGGCGAAATCTCCCGCATGCAAAGACAGAAGAGCCGCGACTTCGACAGGGCCGAGCTCAGCGACGGCGGCAATGTTCACCAGCTCATCCTCAATCTCGTCAACGGCGGCTGATGCGCGTGGCAAATCGTTTCGAGGCGTCGCGCTTCAGGCTTTGGCCGAAAGGCAACACTTCTGCGCAAAAGTAAGTTGTTGTCGAGCCTGCCTCCGAATCGTCTCAATGCAACGAAAACGTGAGCCCGCCTGAGTGGCAGGCATAGCGGCACGATAGCTTTCCGTGCGGCTGACATTACTGAATTTGTTTCGGACGATCGGCCGGGGTTTCTGCCGATCATGAGCCGAAAAGGAGAAGATGCATGAAAAAGACTCTCGCCAAGGCGTTTTTCGCGGTCACGATCGCGTTTGCCGCCGCGGGCGCCAATGCCGCCGATCTGACCTATCGGGAGCCGGCGCCGCCGCCGGCGGTGCAGGACGCGCGCGGCGGTGTGAAGATAGGCTATCTGGAATGCGACATCGGCGGCGGCGCCGGCTACGTGCTCGGTTCGTCCAAAGAGGTCGAGTGCGCTTTCCGGTCGCTGGGCGGCGACATGATCGAGGATCGCTACACGGGAGAAATTCGCAAACTCGGGATCGATGTGGGGTTCACGATGCGCAGCCGGTTGATCTGGGCCGTGTTCGCGCCGACGGCCGGCTACCACCATGGTTCTCTGAGCGGTATCTATAAGGGCGCGAGCGCCGAGGCGACGCTCGGTGCGGGCGTGGGGGCCAACGTCCTTGTCGGCGGCACCTCCGGCTCCATCCACCTCCAGACGGTCAGCGTCACCGGCCAGCTCGGTCTCAACGTCGCGGCCGCGGGCACATCGATGACCCTCAACTCCGCGAATTGATGTCTTGGCCGGCGCGGCCGTTACGCCGCGCCGGGGCCGATCTCCTCGCCGACCTCCACAAAATCACCAGCATACCTACCGTCATGGCCGCGAGACCGTACCATGTGACGGCATAAACGAGGTGATTGTTGGCGAAGACGACGCGCGTCAAGCCTCCGACGGGAAGCCCGCCGCGATTGGGGACAGCATCCGCGTCGACAAAATAGGGCGCGACCTCGGAGAGGCCGCGCGCAGCAGCGATCGCACCCACGTCGCGCGAATACCAACGGTTTTCCCCGGCCTTGTTCGATTGAAGGAGTGAGCCGTTCGGCTCGTCCATGCGCATCAGGCCGGTGACCTTCGCCTCGTCCTCGATCTGGCCTTCCCGCCGCGTCGATGCCTCACGCCTCTCCGTCGGGACGAAGCCGCGGTTCACGAGCACGGTCGTCCCATCGGCAGCCGCAAGGGGCGTCACAACCCAATAGCCGGCACCGCGCTCGGTCGCGGCATAGACCAGCGTTTCCTTCTCGTGGAGGAAGCGGCCCTGGAGAGTGACGTGCCGGTATTCGTCTCGCGCGGCGTTGACGTTCGGCCAGTCGCTGCGGGGCGGCACAGGCACGGGTGCCGCCTGGACGCGCTCCTCGACCCGGGCGATCAGGTCGAGCTTCCAGGAGAGGCGTTTGAGCTGCCACGTGCCGAGCGCAGCAAAAGCCGCGATGAGCAGGAGGCCGAGGATGCTGAGGATCGCAAGCGAGAGCCGGGAGTGCTGTCGGGATGCGGCTTCGACTTGAGAATCTACCATTGCAAGCTTGTCTTTGAATTCGATCTGCTGGCGCCCGTCATCCGCCTGCCGGCGCCCTCTCCCCGCAGGCGGGGAGAAGATCCGGTGAGGGGCGAAGCTCCGACTCACGGCATGTTTTTCATCATTTCCGGGCTCATCGGCATCATGTTCGTGTTCAGGTGATGCATGACCCAGAGCGAGCCGGAAAGCGCGATGGCGACGAGAAGGATCGTGAAGATCAGCGCCATCATCGTCCAGCCGCCTTCCGAGCGGGTGTTCATGTGCAGGAAGAAGATCATGTGGACGACGATCTGGACGGCGCCGAGAGCCATGATGATCGCGGCGGTGAGGACGGCGCTGTCGAGAACGTCGGCCATCACCAGCCAGAAGGGGATCGCGGTCAGGACGACGGAGAGGACGAAGCCGGTCACGTAACTCTTCAGCGTTCCGTGTCCCGCGTCGTGACCATGGCTGTGGCCATGATGGGCCTCGAAAGCGTCCTCGTGCGAAGGTGCGTGCGTACTCATCCGAGAACTCCCATCAGATAGACGAAGGAAAAGACGCCGATCCAGACGACGTCGAGGAAGTGCCAGAACATCGAAAGGCACATGAGGCGGCGCTTGTTTTCCGGGATCAGCCCGCGCTTTGCGACCTGCGCCATGAGCACGAACATCCAGACGATGCCGGCGGTCACGTGCAGACCGTGCGTGCCGACGAGCGTGAAGAAGGAGGACAGGAAGGCGCTGCGCTGCGGTCCGGCGCCCTCATGGATCAGATGCGCGAATTCGTAGAGCTCGAGCCCGACGAAGGCGATGCCGAAGAGCGCGGTGACTGCCATCCAGGCGAGCGTCGCTTTTTTTTCGTAACGTTCCATCGCCAGCATGGCGAAGCCGTAGGTGATCGAGGAAAAAAGCAACATCGACGTGTTCACCGCGACGAGCGGCAGGTCGAAGAGATCGGCGGGCGAGGGGCCTGCGGCATAGTTTCGGCCGAGAACCGCATGGGTGGCGAAGAGAACCGCGAAGATCAGGCAGTCGCTCATCAGATAGAGCCAGAAGCCGAGCATCGTGCTTCCTTCGGGGTGGTGTTCATCCGTCAGGTAGAAGGTCGGCGCCTCGTCCGCATCAAGCGCGCTTTCGGTACGGAACTCGGTCATGCTTGCACCTCGGCGGCAAGCACTTCTGTGCGCTTGCCCTCTGTGTCGGCGACGACGTTTGCGGGAATGTGGAAGTCGCGGTCATAGTTGAAGGTGTGACCGACGGCGATCACCACCATGGCGACGAAGGAGAGGATCACCAGCCACCACATGTACCAGACCATGGCGAAGGCGAAGACGACGCTGATCGCCCCGAGGATGACGCCTGTGCCGGTGTTCTTCGGCATGTGGATTGGCTTGCAGCCTGCAAGCGGCCGGCTGTGGCCGCGCTTTTTCATGTCCCACCAGGAGTCCTGATCGTGGACGAGCGGAGTGAAGGCGAAGTTGTAATCCGGTGGTGGCGAGGCGGTCGACCATTCGAGCGTGCGCCCGTCCCAGGGGTCGCCGGTCGTGTCGCGCAGTTCTTCGCGCCGCACGAAACTGACGACGAGCTGGATCAGCATCGACAGGATGCCGAGCGCGATCAGGAAGGCGCCGAAGGCCGCGATGACGAACCAGATCTGCAGAGAGGGATCCTCGAACTGGCTGACTCGGCGCGTGACCCCCATGAGCCCGAGCACGTAGAGCGGCATGAAGGCGAAGTAGAAGCCGGTCAGCCAGAACCAGAAGGACATCTTGCCCCAGAACGGATCGAGCCTGAATCCGAAAGCCTTCGGGAACCAGTAGACGACGCCTGCCATCAGCCCGAAGACGACGCCGCCTATGATGACATTGTGGAAGTGGGCGATGAGGAACAGCGAATTGTGCAGCACGAAATCGGCAGGCGGAACCGCAAGCAGAACGCCGGTCATGCCGCCGAGCACGAAGGTCACCATGAAACCGATGGTCCAGAGCATCGGCACCTCGTAGCGGATGCGGCCGCGATACATGGTGAAGAGCCAGTTGAACATCTTCGCTCCGGTCGGGATCGAGATGATCATCGTCGTGATTCCGAAGAACGCGTTGACGCTCGCACCCGAGCCCATGGTGAAGAAGTGGTGCAGCCAGACGATGTAGGAGAGGATGGTGATGACGACCGTCGCATAGACCATCGAGGCATAGCCGAAGAGCCGCTTGCCGCAGAAAGTCGCGACGACTTCCGAGAAAATGCCGAAGGCCGGCAGGATGAGGATGTAGACCTCCGGATGGCCCCAGATCCAGATGAGGTTGACATACATCATCGGATTGCCGCCGAGGTCGTTGGTGAAGAAGTTCGTGCCGGCATACCGATCGAGCGTAAGCAGCGCCAGCGTCGCGGTCAGCACCGGGAAGGTGGCGACGATCAGCACGTTGGTGCAGAGCGAGGTCCAGGTGAAGACCGGCATCTTCATCATCGTCATCCCGGGGGCGCGCATCTTCACGATGGTGGCGATGAGGTTTATCCCCGACAGCGTCGTTCCGATGCCGGCGATCTGCAGGCCCCAGATGTAATAGTCGACCCCGACGCCGGGGCTGTAGTCCGCGCCCGACAGCGGCGGATAGGCAAGCCATCCGGTCCGCGCGAACTCGCCGACGAAGAGCGAGAGCATGATGATGATCGCGCCGGCCGTCGTCATCCAGAAGCTGAAATTGTTGAGGAAGGGGAAGGAGACGTCGCGCGCGCCGATCTGCAGCGGCACGACGAAGTTCATCAGCCCCGTCACGAAGGGCATCGCCATGAAGAAGATCATGATGACGCCGTGTGCGGTGAAGACCTGGTCATAATGATGCGGCGGCAGGTAGCCTTCCGAGCCGCCGAAGGCCATCGCCTGCTGCAGCCGCATCATGATCGCGTCGGAAAATCCGCGCAGCAGCATCACCAGCGCGAGGATGATGTACATGATGCCGATCTTCTTGTGGTCGACGCTCGTCAGCCAGTCGCGCCAGAGCGTCCCCCAGAAGCGGTAATAGGTGATGAGCCCAATCAGCGCGATGCCGCCGAGCGCGACGGCGAGAAAGGTCACGACGAGGATCGGCTCGTGATAAGGGATCGCGTCGAGGGTAAGCCGGCCGAAGATGAGCTTCAGAAAATCTGGATCGGAGAACATGGGAAACCTGTTCAATCGTTGGCGCAACGCGCCATGTTCAATGGTTGAGCTGCGGCGGTGCCGGATCGCTCTCATGGTTCATGCCCGGCATCGAGTGTCCCTCGTGTCCCCCCATGGGCATATCGTGCTGCATCGGCTCCTCTGCGCCGGTGCCCTGCGGCTCGTGCTGGCTGCGCGCGGGTGTGCCCGTCGCCGGGTGCGTTGCGGCCGGCGCTCCTTCCGCAAGGGAATGCCTGTTGTCGTATTCCAGCTTTTCCCGGTTCTCGGCGCTCTCCTTGCCGGCGCCCCCCATCATGTCGATGTGCATCATCTCCTCCATGCACATCTTGCCGGGTGCGACGCATAGGTTGAGGATTGCCCGATACAAGCCGTCCTCGACCGCGGCGTAATAGCGGACCGGCTCCCTTTCGCTCGGCTTTTCGAGCTTCAGATAGGCGTCGCGGTTGAGCGCGGTCCCCTGCGCCTTCACCCGCGCCACCCAGTCGTCGAAGCCCTGCCGGTCGAGCCCGTGGAACTTGAAACGCATGTGGGAGAAGCCGTCGCCACTGTAATTGGCCGAGAAGCCTTCATATTCGCCCGGCTTGTTGATCACCGCGTGGAGCTTCGTTTCCATGCCCGGCATCGCATAGATCTGGCCGGCAAGGGCCGGAATATAGAAGGAGTTCATCACCGAGGAGGCGGTGATCTTGAAGCGGATCGGAACGTCGACGGGCGCTGCGAGCTCGTTGACGGTCGCGACCCCGAGGTCGGGATAGAAGAACAACCATTTCCAGTCGAGCGCCACGACCTCGACGTTCAGCGGTCTGGCTTCCGCGGGTATCGCCCTTTCGGCATCCAGTCGGTCGAGCGGCCGATAGGGGTCGAGCTTGTGCGTGCTGATCCAGGTGACCGCCCCGAGCGCGATGATGATCGCAAGCGGTGCCGACCAGATCACCATCTCGAGCGCCGTCGAGTGGTGCCACTCCGGATCGTAGGTGGCGTTCGTGTTGGACCGCCGATACCGCCAGGCGAAGAAAAGCGTCAGGAAAACGACCGGGACGATGATCAGCAGCATGAGGATCGTCGATATGACGATCAGATCGCGTTGCTGCGCAGCGATATCGCCGGACGGCGACATCACCACCATGTCGCATCCCGCCATCACGAAGAACAGCGGCAAAACGGCGAGGCGGCGGGAAAACTTCAACAGTTCTGGCACGGCTCGAAGCTCTATTTGTTTCGACGGCTTTGCGACTAAAGTAGAGTGGGCGGGAAAGGTATGAGGTCGATGGTCGCACTGCAGCAATCCGCCGCAGTCGTTTTGCGACGCAGCATCTTCCGCCGCTTGCAGGTAGCGAGGACGTGAAACGCATTATTTCGCGTTTCTCCCCTTGATATGAGCGGTTGATTGGTCAAGATCCCACCAAGGGGGCCTTGCGCTCTCACCTTGAGAATACGAGCGGGTGCGGCGGAACACCGCATGTTCCTAGCCCCCGTGCGAGCGCGGGAGGCGTTTGATGAGCAGTGCAATGCAACAGTCCCTGGGACCGTCGTCCTCTTCGATGGAGCGCGACGCGCGGCGCATTCACGACGACACCTCCGTATCTGCCGGCAATATCGCCATCGGCGTCGTTATCGGCCGGGCAGCGGAATTCTTCGACTTCTTCGTCTATGGCATTGCCTCCGTGGTCGTCTTTCCCCAGCTCTTCTTTCCTTTCGCTCCGGATCGGTTGACGGCGACGCTCTACTCCTTCGCGATTTTTTCGCTTGCCTTCGTTGCAAGGCCGGTCGGTTCGCTGGTCTTCATGGCCATCGACCGCACTTACGGCCGAGGCGTCAAGCTGACGATCGCGCTTTTCCTCCTCGGCGGCTCGACGGCATCGATCGCCTTCCTGCCGGGCTATGAGACGCTCGGCGCCTGGTCCATCGCGCTGCTTGCCGTCTTTCGTCTCGGTCAGGGATTTGCGCTTGGCGGCGCCTGGGACGGGCTCGCCTCGCTTCTCGCTCTGAACGCGCCGCAGCACCATCGCGGCTGGTACGCGATGATTCCGCAGCTCGGCGCGCCCCTTGGTTTCATGCTCGCCAGCGCCCTCTTCGCCTATTTTCTCGTTTCGATTTCCGAGGCGGACTTTCTCGCCTGGGGTTGGCGCTACCCGTTCTTCGTAGCCTTTGCGATCAACGTCGTCGCGCTGTTCACGCGCCTGCGGCTTGTCATGACGAAGGAATTCGGAACGCTGCTCGACATGCACGAGCTTCAGGCGGCCCGGGTCACGGAAGTGCTCAGGGTAAATGGAGGCAACGTCCTCATCGGCGCCTTCGTCCCGCTTGCAAGCTTCGCCCTCTTCCATCTGGTGACCGTGTTTCCGCTCAGCTGGGTGGAAATCTACACGGATCACGGCGCAAGTTCGTTCCTGATGGTGCAGTTTCTCGGCGCGGTCTGCGGCATCCTCGCCATCGTCGCTTCCGGGCTGATTGCCGATCGCATCGGCCGGCGCAATCACCTCGGAATTTGCGCGGTCCTGATCGCGATTTTCAGCTTCGTCGCCCCGATGCTGCTCCAGGCTGGCGCCACCGGTCGCGACGTCTTCGTGATCGTCGGTTTCACGATCCTCGGCCTCTCCTTCGGCCAGGCCGCCGGAGCCGTCGCGTCGCGCTTCGGCAAGGCGTACCGCTATACGGGGGCGGCGCTCACCTCGGACCTGTCCTGGCTGATCGGCGCAGGCTTTGCGCCGCTGGTGGCGCTGGGGCTGACCAGCCGCTTCGGGCTCGCCTTCGCGGGCTACTATCTTCTCTCCGGCGCTCTTTGCACGGTCCTCGCGCTGGTCTTCAGCAAGAAGCTCGAGATCTACAACGAATAGAGCGAAGGCGAGAGGCTCGGAAAGCCCCTTCGTTTCCGTCCCGCCATGCGCCCCCGAGCTTCCGTCATTGTTTCGGCTTGCCGATCAGAACCGTAAAGCTGGCTCGAGCGGGGGAACATAATCGAGTCTCGCCGGTTCCGGCAGCGACGCGGTGCGGGAGCGAACTCCGTGCATTGCGATGAGTGCCATGCACCGAAAGGAGAAAGGAGCCATGCCTGCAAAGTCGAAGGCGCAGCAAAAGGCTGCCGGCGCGGCCCTTGCCGCCAAACGAGGCGAAAAGAAGAAGAGCGAACTCAAGGGCGCCTCCAGGGGCATGGAAGAGTCCATGACCGAGAAGGAACTCGAGGAAATGGCCTCGACCAAGCGCAAGGGAAAGAAGGAACACGTCTCGGACAAGTAACCGCGCATGCTGAAAGCGCATTGCGCTTGCGGAACGCGCCGGTAAACGGTATTCGGGCCGAGGTATAAAAGTCCCGGTTTGCCCTCACGGTCGGAAGAATGTTTCAGCTCACCATGGCTGTAGCCCTTTCACGCCCGCCGTTTTGATGATGTACAGCGCCAAGCGGGAACAATATTCTGTAGCAGGATCCGGGTCGTGGTTAAGGACGGGCGAATGGACGATAGCAGGGTTTCCGCGGATGCGGACGCGGAAAAAGCCGTTGATGAGCGGATTGCGTCGCTCGTCCAGAAGATGCGCAAGGAAGCAGTCCCGGAGCGACTTCTCGAACTGGCGCGGGAGTTGCAAAAAGCCCTTGACGAGCGCAAGCGCTGACCGAAAGCCGGTTTGCTCTCGTAGAGCCGCTCGTCCGCTCAGTTCAGCGGATTGCCGTGCATTTGCGCCGTCAGTTCGTCACGTGCCCGGCTGAGCCGGCTCTTGATCGTACCGATCGCGCAGTCGCATATGTCAGCGGCTTCCTTATAGCTCATTCCGAACCCGGCAACGAGCACGAGGACCTCGCGGTGCTCGGGTGAAAGAGCCCCAAGCGCGCTGCGCAGCTCGCCGTTGAGCACGGACCACTCCTGCGACGGCGCGGTTGGAATCGGCAATTCGGCGCAATTGGTGCTCCCCGGGCTTTCCCGCGTGCGGATCTTGTACTGCGTACGAAATGCATTTCGCATGATCGTGAACAGCCAGGACTTGAGGCTCGTACCGGGCTCGAACTGCTCGATGCTTCTCAACGCCCGGAACAACGTCTCCTGAACGAGGTCGTCGGCCTCGAACGACGCTGACGTGAACGTTCGAGCGAACGCCCGCAGAGCGGGAATCAGATCGACGACTTGCTCCTCAAGCAGCGGTGATTGTTGCGATGCGTGACCGCCGATAGCAGGCATGTCGAATATTGCCCTTCTGCCTATGAAGATTTCTCTAGGTGACGTTGGGAAATGCCTTTCCGGCCCTTTGGTTCCTGAGAGCCGGGGGATATTTCCCGGACGGGCTCAATGCGGCATCTGATCGCGCGGCCTGCACCGGGAGAGATCTCCGCCGCTCGACACGGGAACCAAAAGCGACATCACCAGTTTGAGTGGTCTAGGGACATCCAGTTGAGTGGAAGGAGAACGCCATGAAGAGATTTGCATCTATGACTGCTGCACTGCTTTTGATCGGTTCATCGGCCGTCGCGCAGACGACAGTCGTCCTGCCCGGCGAAGTAAGAACCTATGTGATGGAGCAGAAGACGCCTTCTATCACCTATGAAGGCGAGATTGTCGTCGGGCAACCGATTCCGGAAACGGTGGAGATCCACACGATCCCGGACCAGCCCGATTTTGCCTATGCGATCGTCAACGAAAAGCGCGTCGTGGTAAATCCGAAGACGCACACGGTCGTGGAAGTCTTGGAGTAGCATTGCGCGTCTGACGGAGACGCGGCGCTGGATGTGCGCAGCATGCATGCGCAAGTCTGCTTGGTGCGGCTCCTGTCCCTGAATCACGAGCGTGGCGGCATGCGCCGCCACGCAAGCCCTTGAGGGCAATACATGGAAAATCAAAGCATCGAGTTTCGCCTGGCGGCGCACAGAGAAATCCTTGTTGCCGTCCTATCCGCGCTTTACCGCCACAAGGACGTCTGGGCGGAAGTCAACCGCGCCCTGGAAGAGGTCCCGATCGTTCAGGATCATGAGGAAGATCCCGGCGTCGTACCCTCGGAAGCCTTTGCCAGGCAGAACGCGATGACGACGGAAATCGCTTCCATGCTGCAGGACGCGAGGGACCGGACGGATCTGGACCCTCAGCCGCCTTGACACGCCTGCCGGGGCAATTAGACCGGAACCCCTTCTACCTTCGTGCGTTAATCGAAAGGCTGCGTTTTCAGCCCCCGCATGTCCACGCAAGAGAAGGGAGCGTATCGTGCGCGTTCGACTGAAACAGAAGCGTCCGAAATTTGCCCGGCCGCCTGAAAATCCAAATCCGAAGAAATCGGGGCGGAATACCTGGCAACCTCAGGTCATTGGCCCTTACCGTGTCGACCTCACTCCAAAGAAGTCGACGGCAGATGAAGTGGCAATTCCGGCCTCGATCAATGGGAGGAGTCTCATCGATGGCCGGCCATGAGGACAAGATGGTCCGTGTTCGGGACGTAATGTCTCGGCAGGTTTTCACCGTTTCTCCCACCGATACGGCGCAGTCCGTCGCCCGGCTCATGGCCGAGACAGGGGTTGGCGCGGTGCCGGTGGAAACGCCGGGTGTCGGAACGATCCTCGGGATTGTCACCGATCGGGATATCGTCACCTCCGTCGTCGCGCAGGGGCTGTCCAGTTCGACGGCCGTGTTCGAGTTCATGACAGTCGCTGCCGAATCCTGCGAAGAGGACGACAGCCTCCTGCTTGCCGCCCAGAAGATGCACGACCTGCGAATCCGGCGCCTCGTCGTCGTCAACGGGAAGCGACACGCGGCCGGCATTGTGGCTCTTGCGGACATCAGCCGGGTCAATCCGGAACTCGGCGGTCTCGTTCTCGAGGGAATCAACCGGCCCGCGCCCGTCGATAACCAACTTGAAGGAATGTCGACATGCTGACGCAGGATCGCCTCTGGAGCGAGGCGGTGATTCTGGAGGCCGGTGAGAACCGCGTCCTACGGGTACAGAGCACCCGCGACGCTTTTCTTTGCCTCAAAAATCACTGGCCGGTTGCCGACGGAGACGCAAAGCGCGAGGCCTTCGCAGCATGCGAGCGCGTGATCGACGGCGATGACGAGCCCGATGTCGCACGTGCCGCCTTCATAAAGGCCGCCGAGGAAGCGCAGTTCAGCGTACATAGCTGGACCGGGTGATTTATCCGGCGTTACAAAGATTGAGGCATCATGGGCGGCTGTCGGAGCGGTTCCGGGTCGCAGGCTCCTGATAGCGTTCGGCGATAGCGATCTGGACTTCCGCCTGGAACGCGAGGACCTCGTTTCGGATATCGTCCGCGCGTAGACCGAGTGCGGAAAGCTGTTCGGCGAGCTTTCGGCACTCGCTCTTCCAGTAGTCGACGGCAGCGGGCCCGTGTATCCGGTCGAGTTCGCGTGCGCAGCGATCGACATCGCCTGCGCGTGCCGCCAAAGGAAACGCGATCACTTCGCCGCCCCGAACCATGGCTCGTTCACCAAACTCAGCTGCCATCGAATCACCCTACGTTCATCACCAGCCACGTCTATCGGCTAGATGGTTAACGATTCATTCGCCCGCCATCGCTTGCCCTCTGGCGGTATCGTCCGGGAAAACCCGCAAGCGACAACATTATCCGGGGCGAAGGGAACAAACGCATCGCTGCACGGTTTGATAGTCGGACCGCGTGGAATCAAGTTCCCTCTCCGCAAAGCCCCTACGGATCCACGCGCTCCTCAATAATAACGAACAAAATAGTGGGCCCCGCCGCCCCGGGCGGGGCCCTTTCCTGTGCGGCTTTGCGTGTCGAAGTGTCGCGAGGGGAACGCATCTCAGGCGAGACCAGGAAAGACGGCCGGCGAGCGAGCGCGGAACGCATTCTTGTCGATCATGATCTGTGACGAGGGGAGGGACTATCGCAGCAGGCCCTGGCCGCCGTCGATCCAGACGGGGCTTCCGGTCACGTGGCGCGCACGCTCGGAGACGAGGAAACGGATAAGCTCCGCCACGTCTTCGCTGCGCCCCGGTTGCCCGTCGGTGATAGGCACCTGCCCCTCCGGCCATTCGACGGGAATTGCCGTTTCCGCTTCGTGGCGCAGCTTGGTGTTGTCGTTGATGTTCGTCTCGATCTCGCCGGGGCAAACGGCGTTGACCCGGATGCGGTGCTTGCCGAGCTCCAGCGCCAATTGCTGAACGATCGCGACCTGTGCCGCCTTCGTGGCGGTGTAGGCCGTGGCACCCGGTGTCGTGAAGGTCCGGGTGCCATTGATCGACGAAACGACCACGATGGCGCCGCCCCCGCGCTGTTTCAGGTAGGGAACCGTCAAATGCAGGGTGAGGAACGTGCCGCGCAGGTTGACGGCGATCGTCTCGTCCCATTCGAAAGGCTTCAGGTCATCGATCGGCGCCCAGACGCCGTTGATGCCGGCATTGGCGACGACGATATCCAGATGACCGAACTTGAGCACAAGATCTCTGACTGCGTTGCGCATCTGCAGCTCGTCGGAGATATCCGCCTCCAGCGCGATCGCCTGGCCGCCGGAACCGACGATCTCATCGGCGACTTCCTCCACCTCCATGCGGGTGCGCCCCAGCGCTCCCACCTTCACGCCGTCTGCGGCAAGCGTAAACGCGGTGGCTCGGCCGATGCCGGATCCGGCACCGGTGATCAAGGCGACGGGCGAGGACTGGTTCATGGCTGGCCGTTCTTCGCGCGGTCGGTCGGGATCGTGGAAACCGTAACGGATACCGGATCGCTGGCGGGGAATGTGTCCTCAAGGCCCTCGTCGAGCTGCCTTTCCATTTCATCCGTGTCTTTCGCGCCACGTGCGCTGCGGTGGATTTTCGAGGTCTCCTGGGACTCCTCGATCGCGCTGCAATCGGCGGACGCGAGCTCACGCATGACGGCTTGCGCCTTTTCGATGGCGTTGAGCCGGTTGAGGTTTGCGGCCGCGTCGTTGCGCATCGAGACCGAAACGATCTCACCGCCATCGCCGACGAATTCGACCGTGAAGCCGGCTTTCCCGCCCTGTTCGGGGATCACTTGTGTACCTACAAGATGCATACGGCACCTCCTCGTTCGCTGCGGCGCTTCCATGCCGCATTGGGTTCTGCGGTCGCCCGCCATTCGTCAGGCAAACGGATGCGGTGTGTTTTGGTTCCGACGCCTAGCTCCGGGTCGGCGGCCGCCGGCTGAGAACGTTCGCGACCTTTTCCCGAAGCGTATGATCGTCTTCGTCGTGGGCGTGCTGCTGGAGTATCTCGCCCAGGCGTTTCAGCTCTTTCTCGTCGAGCCTCTCAATGCCTACGTAACTGTTCTCAGCCGAGCTCGTCAGAATGAGCTCGTCGAGCTTCGTCTGAAGCGCTCGGCCGTCCCGGTTCTGCGTGTTCTGAAGGACGAAGACCATCAGGAAGGTGACAATCGTCGTGCCCGTATTGACGACGAGTTGCCACGTCTGGGAAAAACCGAAGATCGGGCCTGTGAGGGCCCATACGGCTATCAATACAAGGGCGAGGACAAAGACGGCGGGGCGCCCGGCATACTCCGCCACCGCACTTGCAAACCTGCTGAAACCATTGGCCTTTGGCATCGGATATCCCACGTTTGTTGATCCGCTGATCAACACGCGAGCAGGCGAAGAGTTCCCACGCGACGCCAAGCTCCGTCAGGCGCGCAACGCTTCGTAGGCACCTTGAATCGTGGGTGCGCGCGGGAAGCCGCATGCGGTGTCCTCCCGCGCATGTATCGGTCAGCTTACGATATTGACCTGCGCCTCTTTGGCGGCAGCGACGAAGGCCGCCCGCGCGACATAAGCGGGGGATTCGCGTTCGAGCACCGCCATGCAGATGTCGATTGCCGCCTGGTAAGCCTGGCCGTGGCTGACCGGCCACCGCTTCGTCAGCAATTCGACCGCCTGTCGGGTGTTCGACACCATGTGGATCTGCGGATCATCGGGCATCCGCACGGGGACGCATTCATTCCAAGGGCCGGGGTCCATGACCTTCCTCCTGCAGCGGCACGACCGTCAGAAAGGCCTCCCGCAAAGCGGCGATGAAGGCAGCCCGCGCATCTTCCGGCCTCTTTCTGCGCTTGAGCGCCGCATTGCATGCACGGATGGCGCAGCCATAATAGGCGCCGTCCCGCACCGGCCATTCGCTTTGCAGGCAGTGCATCGCGTCGAGCGGGCCGACAACCGTGCGGCACCTGCCGTCGAGCATGTTGATATTGACGGGCTTGCTCCATGGAATCTCGTACATCGTTCTTCCTCGCCCAATCCGAAGGCCGCCAGCACGGCGCCTCCCGCGTCCCACTCCGAAACTCGATCGACCGCGTCTTTCGACGCGTTGGAATCTAAATTGTCCTGGTCTAATGGCTGCGGATCGAAATATGTGCCTCTTCCGCTGCCTTTATAAAGGCCCTGCGGGCCCTTTCGGTCTTTACCTTGCCATCCAGAGCCTGGAGGCATACGCGCTTGGCTGCGGCCAGCGCCGGTCCCTCCCGACGCGGCCATCGCTGCAACAGGCATTCTACGGCCTCGCGCGTGCTTTTCACGTCGCGATATTTGCCCTCGGTTCCGAGTTCCAATTCGACACTCTTATCCCACCAGAAACAATGCATGACGCTAGCCTCGCGGGGTTGTTGCCGGTTGGAAATGAAACTTGGGAAACGGGCTTTTGGTTCCGCTGCGAGCACGTGCCTGCCCCTTGACGCAAGGCGCGGCATTGCTAAGTAAGAGACGTCCCGCTCTTGGACATCGGAATGCGGGATGAACATTGGTGCCGGGCCCCTCTGGCGAGAGTTTACGGCGCTCTCGTGATGTCGGTACCGCCAGCAAGTCACGCCGGCGGATATAGCTACCATGAAAACTGATCTCATGCCTCACGCATGTGCCCATACGGCTGTGCGTTTTTTTGTCTCTGGAAATCTCCCTTTCGCCCACGCTTCCACAGCGCGTGGAGGGGAGGTTCGCCCATGACCGGATCCAGCACACAGACAACCGCCCTCGGTTATTTCAAATGGGCGTTCATCGTTACGGCTGCCGGGCTTCTGCTTGGCGGATGGCTCGGCTGGCAGTCGACCGGCACCATCGGCGGAATGATGACGGTGTTCTTTATCTGCACCGTGCTTGCCGTCCTGGAAATCTCGTTGTCCTTCGACAACGCCATCGTCAATGCCAACAAGCTCAAGGACATGACCCCCGTCTGGCAGCAACGCTTCCTGACCTGGGGCATCCTCATCGCCGTTTTCGGGATGCGCATCGTCTTTCCGCTGCTGATCGTGGTCATCGCCGCGGGTATCGGTCCGATCGATGCCGTCATTCTCGCAGCGGCCCGGCCCGAGGAATATTCCCGGATCATGCACGAGGCGCATCTGCCGATCGCCGCATTCGGCGGTACATTCCTGATGATGGTCGGTCTCACCTATTTCTTCGATCATGAGAAGGACGTGCACTGGATTGCATGGCTGGAGAGCCGGATGGCACGCTTTGCGACCATCAAAGGCGTCGAAATTGCCTTCGTGCTGGCGCTCATACTCGGCTTTTCGAGGCTGCTCGAAGCGGAAGAAGCCGTAGTCTTCGTTCATGCCTGCGTTTACGGCCTCCTCACCTTCCTGGCCGTCGAGGTGGTCGGCGGTTTGCTCGACGCCTCGCAGCAGACGATGAGCGCTGCGGCGAAGGGGGGCTTCGGGGCTTTCCTTTATCTGGAAGTGCTCGACGCCAGCTTCTCCTTCGACGGAGTGATCGGCGCTTTCGCTTTGACCCAGAACCTTTTCATCATCGCCATCGGGCTCGGTATCGGGGCGATGTATGTCCGCTCCATGACGATCATGCTGGTCGAGAAGGGCACGCTCAGTGAATACCGTTACCTGGAGCACGGCGCCTTCTACGCTATCCTGATCCTTTCCGTGGTCATGTACTTCCAGACGCTGATCCACATTCCCGAAGTCATTACCGGCCTCGGCGGGGCAGGCCTCATCGGTCTTTCGCTCTGGTCTTCGATCCGGCACAACAGGCGGGAAATGGAGCAGGTCGAGGGCGACACGCGCGGGCGCAGACGCCTCGAGGCCTGAGCCAAGCGCGGGTCATTGGATCCATCCGGCCGAAAGGTCTCATCAGGACGAGGAACGACCCGGCGGATATTCCGCCGGGTCGTTCTTTTTCGTGCGCCGCATTTTCTCCTGCCTTGCCGGAAAAGTGCCAAAGTCTTGGGCAATTGGGGCCGGCCCTGCCGGCCGCGAGTCCTGCGCGCCGTCGGGCTGAAGAAATTGCGCGGAGGAATGCTTGTGAACGCCAGTCCGAACGATCTTGCCCTGATTGCGGTAATGCGCCGGTATTTTTCGCTGAAGGAGGAGGCAGGCGCCTTGAAGGGGCGGCTCGAGGCCGCCCGCAGGAGCGCCGGCGACGAGATAGGCCGCTTCTATGATCCGCGTACCAATGCGACGCACGCGGACGAGATCCTGGCATGGCATCGGCTCCGACGGGAAATGGAGGAACTGATGAGCCTTGCCGCGACATGGGGAAGGGGCGGCAGCATCGAGGGAAGCCCTCTGGCAGCGGCGGTCGAGCCCATCCCTCCGACCCTGTCCGCCCCTCTGGCCGAGGCCGCAGCTTCGATGGAGTGATGGCGCGAATGCCGGCGGCAAAGCGCGGGATTCGCAGTGACCGGTAGTCAATTAAGCAAGTTTGGCGTACATCATTATATTTTCGGGAACAACTCTTCCTTGCGAGCTTTGGAAGTATGAGCCGGCACGATCCAGACAACGGGACAAAAAAGCGTCGATGCGGATGGCCGGTCTGCGGTGTTCGGCGGCGGATGAAGAGAAAAGGAGCCGCATGCACCTGAAACCCGATAGCGAGATATCAGCCGGTGCCTGAGTTCATGGCTACATCCAAGGGCAGGAATGCCGATCCAGCCGCCGCACTTCGCGATTGCCGGGCGGCCTTTATCGGCGTCGGCATCGCCAGCGCGCTCGTCAATCTTCTCTATCTCACCGGTTCGTTCTTCATGCTCGAAGTCTACGACCGGATCCTGCCGAGCCGCAGCATTCCGTCGTTGATTGCCCTCTCTCTCCTCGCGCTGTTGCTTTATGCCTTTCAGGGAGCCTTCGAGCTCATCCGCGGGCGGATGCTGGTGCGCATCGCCGGCGCCCTCGACGAGAGCCTGAACGGACGCATCTACCGCGCCATCGTGAAGGCGCCGTTGAAGCTCAGAATGCAGGGAGACGGCCTCCAGGCGCTGCGCGACTTCGATCAGGTCCGGTCGTTCCTGTCGGGCGTCGGTCCGGCCGCGCTCTTCGACCTGCCCTGGCTGCCTTTCTACATCGCGATTTGTTTTCTTTTTCACCCGGTCATCGGAATGATCGCGATCATCGGCGGGTTGATCCTGACGTTGCTCACCTATCTCACCAACCGCGGCACGCAGGCGCCCGCCAAGAAAGCGTCGGAAGCCGGAGGGCTGCGCAACGCCTTCGCTCAGGCCTCCCAGCGCAATGCCGAAGTGGTGCATGCCATGGGCATGTCCGCGCGGCTCACCGGGCTGTGGGAGCGCCGCAACACGGAATTCCGTGACGAGAACCGGCGTACGTCCGACATCGGCAACGGCTACGGCGCGTTGTCGAAGGTCTTCCGCATGGCGCTGCAATCCGGCGTTCTGGCGGCCGGCGCCGTTCTGGTGATCCGGGGCGAAGCTTCGCCCGGCATCATTATCGCCGGCTCGATCCTGACGGCCCGGGCTCTTGCGCCCGTGGAACTTGCGATCGGCAACTGGCGCGGTCTTGTCGCGGCACGTCAGAGCTGGCAGCGTCTCAAGGAATTGCTCAAAGCCCTGCCGGAGGCCGACGCGCCGCTCCAGCTTCCGGACCCGCGCGAACGCCTCACGGTGGAGGGGCTGGCAAGCGGTCCGCCCGCGGCACAGCGCCTCATCGTCTCGGATGTGAACTTCACCGTCCGTGCCGGCGGCGCCGTCGGCGTGATCGGCCCGAGCGCCTCGGGAAAATCGTCTTTGGCGCGCGCCATCCTCGGAATCTGGCCCGCCTATCGCGGTTCCGTTCGGCTCGACGGCGCGGCGCTCGACCAGTGGGACAGCGACACGCTCGGCAAACATGTCGGATACCTGCCGCAGGACGTGGAACTGTTCGCCGGGACGATCGCGCAGAACATCTGCCGCTTTGCGGAAGACGCGACATCGGAGGCGATCGTCGCCGCCGCGAAGGCGGCGCGTGTCAACGATCTGATCCTGCGCCTGCCGAACGGCTATGACACCGAGATCGGCGATGGCGGCATGACGCTTTCGGCCGGCCAGCGTCAACGGGTGGCTCTGGCGAGGGCCCTTTACGGCGATCCCTTCCTCGTCGTTCTCGACGAGCCGAATTCCAACCTCGATGCGGAGGGCGAGCAGGCGCTCAGCGAAGCGATCATGAGCGTGCGCAGCCGCGGCGGCATCGTCATCGTCGTCGCCCATCGGCCGAGCGCGCTTGCAAGCGTCGATCTCGTGCTGATGATGAACGAGGGTCGCATGCAGGCCTTCGGGCCGAAGGAGCAGGTTCTCGGCCAGGTGCTTCGCCCGCAACAGGTGGAGCGACAGAATGCCCTGAAAGTCGTTACAGAAGGGCAGGAGGCGAAGCAATGAAGGGCTGGATCCAGCAGCAGAAGCCGACTGCACGCCGGTCGCTCTCCCGCCATTTGATCGGCGTCTCGGTCCTTGCGCTTGCCCTCGTTGCCGGTGTCGGCGGCTGGGCCGCGACGACGGAGCTTTCGAGCGCCATCGTTGCCGGCGGCGTCGTGATCGTCGACGACAACGTCAAGAAAGTCCAGCATCTGACCGGTGGCATCGTCGGCGAACTCCTGGTCAAGGAAGGCGATCGGGTCGAAGCGGGCCAGGTGCTGATCCGCCTGGACGGTACCACCGTGCGTGCCAATCTGGCGATCATCGAGAGCACGCTGGCGCAGTTCTACGCCCGACGCGCCCGGCTGCAGGCGGAGCGGATCGGCGCCGCATCCTTCGAAATCGAGGAGGATCTTGCCGAGTTCATCCCCGGCACGGCGGCGGCGAAGCTCATAGAGGGCGAACAGCGGCTCTTTGACAGCCGCCGGTCGGCGCTTTCCGGCATGAAGGGACAGCTCGAATCGAGAAAGGCGCAGCTCGCCGATGAGGTCGAGGGGCTCACTGTGCAGTTGAACGCGATCGAGGAGGCGCTGAAGCTGATTGCGGAGGAGCTGACCGGAGTCGATTCGCTTTTCGGCCAGGGGCTCGTGCCTATGCAGCGGGTAACGACGCTGAAGCGCCAGCGGGCGGAGCTGGAGGGTGGGCGCGGCAGGCATATTGCCGCCCGGGCCCAGGCCCGCGGCAAGTCGAGCGAGATCGACCTGCAGATCCTGCAGCTGGACGAGGACCGGCGCAGCGAGATATCGAAGGAACTGACGGACGTCGAGGCGAAGATCGCCGAATATGAGGAGCGCCGCACCGCCGCGACCGACCAGCTGCGCCGCCTCGATATCACCGCGCCGCTTCCCGGGCGCATTTACCAACTGGCGATCCATACCGTCAATGGCGTCGTCAATCCGGGCGAAACGCTGATGCTTGTCGTGCCCGAGGCCGAGGACCTGACGGTCGAGGCGAAGGTAGCGACCCACGACATCGACCAGATCCGTGTCGGCCAGCCGGTCGAAATCCGCTTCAGCGCCTTCAACCAGCGCACTACGCCGGAGGTCGAAGCCGAAGTCGTGACCGTCGCTCCTGATCTTGTCACGGACGAGCGCACCGGCGCCAGCTACTACCCGCTGCGCATCCGGCCGAAAGCGGAGAGCCTCGCCAAGCTGAAGGGCCTTTCGCTCTATCCGGGCATGCCGGCCGAGGTGTTCATCAAGATCGCCGACCGGACGGTGATCTCCTATCTGACCAAGCCCCTTACCGACCAGATGCGGCATGCCTTCCGGGAAGATTGAGACCGGCGCCGGGCGGTATTGGACGTTTCCCGGAAGTGCTCTGGCTAGAAGCGCCGGTGCGACTGCCTCAGCGAAAGCGGATAGCGCGTCGGATGATAGGCTGCCGCGCTGATATTGACGGTACGGTTGTGATTGTCATAGGCGATCTGATCGAGCGTCAGGACGGCCGCCGGCCGCTCGAGTTGGAGCAGGGACGCCTCCAGGTCGGATGCAAGCCGCGCGCTCAAGGTCGATTGTCCGCGCGTCGGGACGATGCCGTAGCGGTTCTCGAATTCGCCGTAAAGCGACCTGTTCTCGACCGTCCAGTCGATGTCGAGAATGCCGGGCGCGAGCGAGGCGGAGAACCAGTCCCGCTGCACGACCACCGGTAAATCGTCGAGAAGGCGCAGCCTCTCCAGAAAGACCACTTCGGCGCCGGTCGGCAGCGAAAGCGGTCTTGCGACCTCCGGATCGGCCCCGACGATCTCCGCCCTGAGGAGCCGCATGCCGGGCTTGCGATTGTTTGCATGGGCCGTCTGGGTGAAGCTGCGAACGACTTCCAGTTCGTAAAACGGCGCGGGCGCTGTGACGTAGATGCCCTTTCCGGGCCGCGTCTGCAGGTAGCCGAGATTTTCGAGTTCCTTGATCGCCTGGCGCACGGTGATGCGGCTGACGCCGTAGGCGGCCACCAGCTCCCGCTCGGAAGGGAGCTTATCGTTCACCGACAGCTCGCGCCGCTCGATCATGCCTTTCAGAAGATTTCGCAGCTGCGCGTAAAGCGCATCCGGATGGTTGCGATCGATGGGGCTTTCGTCCGGTAGGTTCGCTTGTCGTGCCATGCTCTCTTGTTTCAGCCACCGGTTTCCGGATGTTCTTTTGCATTGCACCTGTCCGGACCGAAGACAAGTACCAAGCGCCTTTTCGGATCGCCGGCAGGCGCCGCTGACTAGTCCGGCGATCGGCAGTGGAAACCGGGAAAACGGCTTCCGTCTGAATTGACATAACTGGTTATATCCAGTAGCGATACCACGATCGGAACGGCGGAGTAAAGAATGAAACTGACCTTGATCGGCGGCGGCGGAGTCCGGGCACCCCTTTTTGTCGGTTCGGCGCTGAGGCGCGCGGAGAGAAGCGGCCTGACCGAGATCTGCCTGCAGGACATCAACGAGCGCAAGCTCGAGCTTTTCGGGCGTATAAGCCAGGAACTGGCGCGGCGCATGCAGTCACCGGTCCGGATCACCATGGCGGCCGACGCAGAACGCGCGCTCGACGGCGCGCGCTATGTGGTCACGACAGTTCGCCCCGGCAACGAGGATGGGCGTATCAAGGACGAGCGCATCGCGCTGGCCCACGGGGTGCTTGGCCAGGAAACCACCGGTCCCGGCGGGTTTGCCATGGCCCTTCGCAGCATTCCGGTCATCCTGAAATATGCCGAGATCCTGAAGAAGGTCAGTCCCGATGCGTGGCTGTTCAACTTCACCAATCCGGCGGGGCTCGTGACTCAGGCGCTGCAGAACGAGGGCTATCATCGTACCGTCGGCATCTGTGACGGGGCGAACGGTGCGCAGGAGGCGCTGGCGCACTGGCACAAGGTGCAGCAGAACGACGTGCGCTGCGAAGTCTATGGGCTCAACCATCTGTCCTTTACCAGGCGCGCAACGATCGACGGCAAGGAAGTCCTTCAGTCGCTGCTCGATGACGACGGCTTTCTTCGCTCCACCTCGCAGCGCATGTTCGATGCGAGCCTCATCAGAAGCCAGCGCAACTGGATCAACGAATATCTCTACTATTACTATTATGCGGAGAAGGCGGTCGAGGCGCTCAAGGCCGATGCACGCACGCGCGGCGAGGAGGTCAAGGACCTGAACGCAGCGCTGATCACGCGGCTCAGCGCGATGGATTTGAATACCGGCGCGGATGCGGCGCTCGCCGCCTATTACGCTTACGAGCGGCGCCGCAACGCCACCTATATGCATTATGCGCTGACGGACGCCCCCAGCATGGAAGAGGCCGACCGGCTGGTCGAAGGCCTTGCCGCCGCGGAGACGGGAGAGGAGGGCGAGGGCTATGCCGGCGTCGCGCTCAATCTGGTCGATGCGCTTGAGACTGGCAAACCCTGCTATACCGGCCTCAACGTGCGCAACGAAGGCGCCATCGAAGGCTTGCGGGACGACGATGTCGTCGAGGTGAGCTGCGTGGTCGACGGGGAAGGTATCCGGCCGCTGAAGATCGGTGCGATGCCGGAAGCGCAGTCGCAGCTCGTCCACAATGTGAAGCGCTACGAACGGCTGGCCGTGCGGGCGATCAGGGAACGCAGCCGCGATCTTGCGGTCCAGGCGCTCATGGCTCACCCCCTTGTGCTTTCCTATTCGCGCGCCGTGCCTCTCGTCGATGAGTATCTGGCGGCACACGCCGAGTTCGCAGGGGGATGGTCGTGATCGGCGCCGGCCCCGGCCCCGGTTCACGCAATGACGTGATGGTGGTCGGAGAATACTACTTCGACCTGATCTTCCGTGGCCTCCCGGAGGTGCCGAAGATCAGCGCCGATCTCTGGGCGGAGGAATTCGAGTGGGTGCCGGGCGCCGCCTATTCGACGGCGCTGGCATTCGCGCGGCTTGGAACGAGTGCCGGGTGGTGGTGCCAGTTCGGCAACGATATCTTCAGCCGCATGATCCTCGAGGAAGCGCGCCGCGAGAATATCGACGATCGCCTCTTCATCCATATCGACAGGCCGCTGCGCCGCGTGAGTGCAGCCTTTTCCTTCGCGCATGACCGCGGCTTCATCAGCTATGCCGAAGAGCCGGACCCGTTGCCGACGCCGGAGGATCTGGCGCGGATCAGGCCGCGCATACTGCTTCTGCAGGGGTTTTCGCTCGACAATGAAAGACGGCGGCTGATCGAGGCCGCGCGCGAACTCGGGATCACCGTCTGTTCGGACTGCCAGCATGTCGACTACCGGCTCTCGACGCCCGGAATGGAGGACATGCTGGGACTGATCGACGTCTTTCTGCCGAACGCATCGGAAGCGAAGGCGCTAACGGGCGAGGAGGACGTGGAGCATGCGCTGTCGTCGATCGCCCGCTTCTGCCCGACCGTCGTGATCAAGTGCGGAGCGGACGGAGCGATCGCTTCCTCCAAGGGCCGGACGACCCGCGTGCCGGCGCTTGCCGTCGAGGTTTTCGATACGACGGGCGCAGGCGACAGTTTCAACGCCGGCTTCGTTCACGGGCTCCTGACCGAGCCCGACATCGGCGGCGCGATCGAGCTCGGCGTGATCTGCGGCTCGCTGGCGGTGACGGGATATGGCGGCCGCAACCTGCCTTTCAAAGAGGATCTGACGAAATATCGGCGGCGGGAGGCCGCGATATAGCTTGCGTTCACAAGCGAACAAATGAGGGAACGAACATGAAGCATATGTTGAAAACACTCGCAGGCATGACCGTTTTTGCCGTCGCATCGGCCTTTCCGGCAAAGGCGGACACCGTGTCGATGTTCTGTTCGGCGACCGATTACGAACTTTGCGAGAAGGCCGTCCAGAAATGGACGAAAGACACCGGGCATGAGGTGAAGCTCAACCGGATGCCGCAGAACCTCGACGACGCCATTCCGATCTATCAGCAATTGTTCGCGGCCCAGTCGTCCGACATGGACGTCCTCTATATCGACGTCATCTGGCTCGGCATGTTCAAGGATCATCTCCTCGATCTGACCTCTCTCGTACCCGAGAACGAGGTGAAGGCGCATTTCGCCTCTGCCGCGGATGCGGCGCGCCTCGACGGCAAGCTCCTGTCGATGCCCTTCTATATCGATACGGGCCTCATGTTCTACCGCAAGGACCTTCTGGAGAAATACGGCAAGCAGCCGCCGAAAACCTGGGATGAGCTGACGGCGACAGCCAAGGAGATCCAGGACGCGGAGCGCAAGGCCGGGAGCCCGGACATCTGGGGCTATTCCTGGCAGGGCAGGAGCTATGAGGGCCTGACATGCGATGCTCTGGAGTGGATCGCTTCCGCCGGCGGCGGCACCATTCTTTCCGACGACGGCGAGGTGACGATCAACAATCCGCAGACGGAGGCGGCGCTCACCCGTGCCCGCGGCTGGATCGGTACGATCTCGCCCGAGGGGGTCTTGAACTATGACGAGGAAAACTCACGTGCCCTCTTCGAGAGCGGCAATGCCGTCTTCCACCGCAACTGGCCCTATGTTTGGGGAACGTCGCAGGCCGAGGGTGGCAAGCTCGTCGGCAAGGTCGGAGTGAGCGCGCTTCCCGTCGGTGCGGACGGGCAGAAGTCGAGCGGCGCGCTCGGCACGGCCTATCTCGGCGTCTCCAAATATTCCAAGAAGCCGGAGCTTGCCGCGGAGCTGCTGCGCTATATGGTCGGCGCGGAAGACCAGAAGATGCGTGCGATCGAAGGCGGCTACAATCCGACCGTCGAGGCGCTCTACGAGGACGCCGATGTGCTGGCTAAGATCCCCTTCCTGGGCATGGCGAAGACCGCCTTCGAGGAATCGGTCGCACGTCCGTCGGCTGCGACCGGCAAGAACTATAACCGCGTTTCCCGCACCTTCTACCGGGCCGTACACGATATCATCTCCGGCAAGGACGATGTCGCCAAGGAACTCGCCGACCTCGAGCGCCGCCTCGAGCGCGACGTGAAGGCGAAATGACGAGAGCTCGCCCTCGGCCCGGCCGGGGGCGCCTCATCGAAACCGGCTGCGTTCCACGCGCTGCCGCGAAAGGCCTGGAAGGGAAATGGAATGGCTTCGGTCTCCCTGAAGAACGTCAGCAAGACCTTCGGCACCTATGACGTGATCCGCTCCATCGATCTCGAGATCGAGGACGGGGAGTTCGTCGTCTTCGTCGGCCCATCCGGTTGCGGGAAGTCGACGCTTCTGCGACTGATCGCCGGCCTCGTGCCGGTTTCCGGCGGCGACGTGTTTATCGGCGGCGACCAAGTGACGGACGTGCCGGCGTCCAAACGTGGACTGGCCTTCGTCTTCCAATCATACGCGCTCTACCCGCATATGAATGTGGGGCGAAACATCGGCTTTGCGTTGGAAACGGCGCGGCTCGGCAAGGATGAAATCCGTCGCCGTGTCGCCAGGGTCGCGGACATGCTGAAGATCGGTCACCTGCTCGAGCGTCGGCCGCGCCAGCTTTCCGGCGGTCAGCGGCAACGCGTGGCGATCGGCCGGGCGCTGGTCGGCCAACCGGAAGTCTTCCTCTTCGACGAGCCGCTTTCCAATCTCGACGCGGACCTGCGCATGGAAATGCGCTTCGAGATCGCCAAGCTGCACGCCGACGTCAAGACGACGATGATCTATGTCACCCACGACCAGACGGAAGCGATGACGCTCGCGGACCGGATCGTCATTCTAAACCACGGGCAGATCGAGCAGGTGGGGCGGCCGCGCGAGCTTTACGACCGGCCGGAAAATCGCTTCGTTGCCGGCTTCCTCGGCAGCCCGAGAATGAATTTCGCCCCGCTCGAAGCGACCGGCTCCGCCGCTACGGTTCTGAGGGGGGCAGGCGGCTTCGCCTACGCCGCGGAATATCTCGCGGCCGAAGGAAGGCCTGCGGAAATCGGCTTGCGGCCGGAGGCTTTGAAGCTTGTCGGTGCCGACACGAAAGGCGCGATCCGCGGAACCTTCGAGCGGATCGAGGACCTCGGCTATGAATATGTCTGCTATGTGCGGCTCACCGAGACGCTGGTCTGGACGGTTCGTTCGACGGGAAGTCCACCGCAAGTCGCCCCCGGCGACCCCGTCGGACTGAGCTGGCAACCGGAAAGTCTCTATCTGTTCGGAGAGGATGGCCGGCGCATCGATCACCGCGCGAGCGTTCCATTGGCCCTTGGGGCCTCGTCGTGAACGCCGCCCGCCGGATGGAGCGGCAGCAACGCCGCACCGCATGGATATTCCTGCTCCCGTTGCTGCTGACGCTGGTGGCGGTGGCGATATGGCCGCTCGCCCGCAGCATTTTCTTCTCCTTCACCGACGCTTATCTCGATGCCCCTTCGGATTACGGATTCGTGGGTTTCGAGAATTTCGTGGAAGTTGCAGAAGACCCGGTGTTCTGGGGCGCGGTCAGAAACACGCTCGTCTTCACGCTCGTATCCGTCGGGTTGGAGACGCTTCTCGGACTTGCGATCGCCTTGCTCCTTCACCGCGCTTTTCCTGGCCGCGGCATCGTGCGGGCGGCGATCCTCATTCCCTGGGCGATGCCGATGGTCGTCTCGGCCCGGATCTGGGAATGGATGCTCAACGATCAGTTCGGCCTGATCAACAAGCTCCTGGTCGCGTTGGGACTCGTCGAAAAGGGCGTCGCCTGGACAGCCGATCCTTCGCTGATCCTCGGGACGGTGATCTTCATCGACGTCTGGGTGACGACGCCCTTCATGGTGCTCCTCATTCTTGCCGGCCTGCAACTGATCCCCGAGGAAATCTACGAGGCAGCGGACGTTTCCGGCGTGCCGCACTGGAAACGCTTTTGGTCCATAACCTTGCCGCTCGCGACGCCGGCGATCGGCGTCGCGATACTCTTCCGCGCGCTCGACGCGCTCCGCATGTTCGATCTGAGCTACGTGCTTGCGGCCAACAACGAAAACACGATGACGATGTCGATCTATGCGCGCGACCAGCTCATCAGCTTTCAGGACCTCGGCCTTGGAGCCGCTGCTTCCACCTGGGTGTTCATGATCATCGGGCTGATCGCCATCGTCATCGTCGGGCTTTTGCGCCTCGATCGGGCGACGGGCTGAGGGGGTATCGATGACGGTGAGCGCAGCCATGACGAGACGCTATTCGAACGCGACGTACCGGACCTTGCGCCGCG
The DNA here is from genome assembly GCF_036245905.1 of Sinorhizobium sp. KGO-5. Taxonomy (NCBI): domain Bacteria; kingdom Pseudomonadati; phylum Pseudomonadota; class Alphaproteobacteria; order Hyphomicrobiales; family Rhizobiaceae; genus Sinorhizobium; species Sinorhizobium sp. KGO-5. The sequence continues at coordinate 514,249 of NZ_BDIZ01000003.1, read as the reverse complement.
TAAAGACGGCCGGACTCTATGCCGGCGTGGCGGCCGTCCTCGTCTACATGCTGTTTCCCTATTACTGGGCGATCGTCTCCTCGACCAAGACGGGGCAGGCGCTTTACCAGTTCACTCTGCTGCCGGCGCTCGATTTCAGCAACTACAGGCAATTGTTCGCCAATCCCGTATTCATGGGCGCGCTCGTCAATTCCGGCGTGGTCGCGCTTGTCAGCACGGCGATCTCCCTCGTCATCGGCATTCTTGCAGCTTACGCGCTCGGCCGCCTGCATTTTCCTCCGGGCCGCATCGTTCTGATCGCCGTTCTCATGATCTCGGTCTTCCCGCAAGTGGTGGTGCTTTCGGGAATGTTCGAGGTGATCGGATGGCTCGGGCTCTACAATCGGCCGTCGGCGCTGATCGTTTCGTATCTCATTCTCACTTTGCCCTTTACGACATGGATCCTGACGAGCTTCATCCGGGACCTGCCGAACGAATTGGAGGAGGCGGCGCTCATCGATGGCTGTTCGCGCCTGCGCATTCTCACCCATGTGCTGCTGCCTCTGATGGGGCCTGCGATTGCCAGCACCGGTCTGCTGTCGTTCATCCTCGCATGGAACGAATTCCTCTTCGCGCTCACCTTCATCCTGACCGACGAGAACCGGACGGTTCCGGTCGCGATCGGCCTTCTGACGGGCAGCAGCCGCTATGAATATCCGTTCGGCCAGATCATGGCCGCGTCGGTCACGGTGACGCTGCCGCTGCTCGTTCTCGTCCTGATCTTCCAGCGCAAGATCGTCGCGGGGCTGACGTCCGGCGCCGTCAAGGGGTGACGAGCGCCGCCGCGTGCGACGCCATGCGCCAAATTTGGCATGATCTATTTTCGTGATTGGACTTCCCGACCGGTTGGAGTCACGCTGATAAGGCCTACGAGGTGGAAATTGGGGGACCAACTATCGTAAGAGTAGGAGGTCGCAATGAAGCACCAAGCAATCGAGCAGTTACAGGGCGTCGCCGAGGTCAAGCAGGACCTGCCGCGACGGACGTTATCGCGCAAGGAGCGCCTTGAGCGTTGGGCGGAACTCCTGGAACGTGATCCTCACAGACGCCTTTCGACGCTGCACGAGACAGAGTATCAGCCGGCGAGAGTCCGCGCGGCCATGCGCGGCGACGGTTCGCCGATCTCCGTCGCCTTCGAGGATCCGGTCTTCCGGACCGCCGGGATGGAGAACGACAGCTACGGCGAAGCCAGGCGGTTTTTCGAGCTGAGCGACGAGCAATTACATAAGGTCATCTGCTATTGCCATTTCGGCGCGACGGTCAGCGCATCGACGGCCGCCCGCCACATCCGCGCAATGCTTGTCGAGAAACAGCCAGGGCTGTTTGCTCGGTTGCGCCAGATGTTTGTCGGCTAGGGCAGGCGACGGCATATCGAGGGTCGTGATCGAAGGCGGCCGCCGGAGGAGGCGGGCCGCAGTGCGAAGGCTTAACCGCTCGCACTGCGGTGCTCCCATCGCCTCCGGCTGGCGGATTGCCTTCGATCCGCGGCGTCGTCCTCCGAGGGCTTGGGTTCGCACTCGTTCTCAAGGTTGTCTTCGTGCGCGGCGCGTCCTCGTGCCTGCGTTTTTCGCTTCGTGCTCCAATTTCCACTATGTTAAGTGGGTCGGCGCGGCGCCTGATGGCGACGCGCCCTGTCGGTCGGGACGCAGAACGGAAACACTATGGCTCAAAGAGCAGGCAATGCGGATCTCCCGCTGCATGGCGGCCGCGTGCCGCGATGGCTCGGCGACCGTATGACGCGCCTCGGCGCGCTGGTCACCGAAGCGGTGGTTCATCACTATGGACGCGACGAGTTTCTAAGGCGGCTTGCGCATCCGTTCTGGTTCCAGTCCTTCGGTGCTGTCATGGGCATGGACTGGCATTCCTCCGGTATCACCACGAGCGTCATCGGTGCGTTGAAACGCGGTCTCACCCCGCTTGCCGGCGAGCTGGGCATCCATGTCTGCGGCGGCCGCGGCCAGCACTCCCGCAAAACGCCGGGCGAACTCATGTCGATCGGCGATCGTGTCGGTTTCGATGGCGGCGCATTGGCAGAAGCGAGCCGCCTCGTCGCCAAGGTCGACAGTGCGGCCGTTCAGGACGGCTTCGATCTGTACCTGCACGGTTTCGTCGTCACGGACGATGCCAGGTGGGTGGTCGTCCAGCAGGGCATGAACGGCGACCGCCGGCAGGCGAGGCGCTATCACTGGCTCTCGGAGGGCCTGACAAGCTTCGTCGACGCGCCGCATAGCGCGATCGAAGGCAGAGAACAGGGCGAGATCGTCAATCTGGCCGACCGCCGTGCCGCCGCCTCGAGGACCGCGCAGCTCGATCTCCTCCAGTCATTCGGGCCCGACGGGCTCTTGCGCGAGGTCGCCCGGATCGAGTCTCGGGGGGCTCCTGTGGCCTCGCCGGCACAGCCGATGCTGCCGCATCTCTTCATGCCTGCCCATCACGATGTACGCGAAAGTGATGTCAATCTCCGGCGCCTTCACGGCAACTTCGCCGCCGCCGCCGACCGTGGTCCGGCGGATTTCAAGGACCTGCTGCTGGTGCCGGGCGTGGGCGCGCGGACGGTCAAGGCGTTGGCGATGGTCGCGGAGGTGGTCCACGGGACGCCTTGCAGGTTCTCGGATCCCGCCCGCTTTTCGCTCGCCCATGGCGGCAAGGACCGCCATCCGTTCCCCGTACCGGTGAAAGTCTACGACGAGACGATCAGGATCATGAAGTCCGCGGTCAGCAAGGGCCGGCTCGGGCGCGAGGATGAGCTTGCGGCTCTGAAGCGGCTCGACGAGCAATCGCGCCGGCTGGAGCGCTACGTCACGGGGCCCGACCTGAAGGAGATCGTCGCGGGCGAATTCAGGGACTCCGCGCGTTTCGGCGGGCGCAGCATATTCGGCTGGGAACCGCACGACGACGAGGCAACCGCCGCGGAGCCAAGCGACCGCGCACGGCGCTGAGGCGGAACAATAAGCGCAGCGATCGATTTACACAGCTGGGGCGCGTTGAGCGCACACCGCTTCGCTGCCGCTGAGGATGGCGCTTCGGACACGGAGGCGCCGCCGGCATGCCAGTTGATGGAGTTTCCGATGACCGCTGCGATGACTACGATCGACCACGACACGATCCGCAATTGGATAGAAGCCCGCAAGGGGCAGCCGGCGCGCGTTAAGGGCGCAACCGAAGGCGGTGGTGGTCTGCTTCGCGTTGATTTCGGCAAACCGGAAGACACGCTGGAGAAAATTTCCTGGGACGAATTCTTCAAGATCTTCGACGACGAGAATCTGGCCTTCCTCCATCAGGACATGACTGACGACGGGCAACCCAGCCGCTTCTGTAAATTCATTAATCGGGACTGACCCGAAGACGGACCTCGGAGGAGAAGCGGAAGGAGCACTGAGGCCGGAATGCCTTTACGGCGGAAAGGATCTCGCGATGCTTACGATCAAAAAACCGGAACCCGCGACGGAACGCGAAGGGCGCCCTGTGCCTCCTTTTACCGGCATCGAGCCGGCGCCTGCAAAGATCCGGAAGCCTTCGACCGACGATTGCGAACGCCTCGATGACCCGGATTCGCTTTTCTGGCGCGGCGTGTGGATGACCGTGTTTTAGGTCCGGAAAACTAGGCGTTACCGCCAAGTGTCTGCTCGAGCTCTTCGAGCCGCGCCGTCAGGCGCTTGATCTCGTCGCGCTTTTCGGCAACCACGTCTTTTGCTGTTTCGAGCCTGTCGCCTCCGGGCACCGTGCCAACGGCCGTGTGGGTCTCGGTCGCGATGGCGTCGATTTCGGATTGTAGCCGGGCGATGCGCTCGCGTAGTTCGTCGAGTTGGTTCCCGACCCCCGGCGCGCTCTTCCGATCTCGCCCCCATGCGTCGATCGGCTCGTCGACGCTCGGTGGGTCGAGCGGGCGCGCATCAGCCCCCGGGCGCGGTTCTCCATGTTTGTTCGTGCTCATGACTGAACTCCCGTAAGCGTCATCAACTCGAAAGCGACGTCTATGTTCCGTCGGCAGCGCTGACCGTCGCAGCAATCGGCGGGCAGCATGGAACTTCCCGCGACGGCTGCCGTTTTCCTTATCGCCACCTGGGAGGGTCCCATGCATTCCGAAGAATACCTCGAGCTTCACTACGACCTGCTGAGCCACAGGGCGCTCCTGTCGTGTGGCCGTAAGGCATACGTCCTGCCGGACATCTACGAGACCAAGGAAATGGCACAGATCGCTGCCCAGAAATTCGCCTGGGAAAAACTGGGACTGAAAGAGCGGGCAGCGGGCTGCCGCACCGCCGCCGACCTCCCGGTCTGGCTGCGCTGACGACTGCGGCGCGTGATCAGTGGCCGTGTGCTTCGCCGAGACCGTCCCCCGCATGCATGGCGGACTGCCACACGGTGACCGCAGGTCCTTCTGCGCCGAGAATGGGGTCCAGGCTCGGCAGCGGCACCAAGGCGATTGCCTTACGGTCATCCGCGGTCGCGGCGCCCCTCTGGATCTCGGCATCCTGACCTGGCGGATAGCCGCCGACGACCAGGAAATCCATGCTCGCCTCGTTCCGGCGGTGGCCCGTACCTGCCGGGAGGAGGATGACGTCGCCGGCTGCGACCTCGACCTCCTGTCCTTCCGGCCCTCCGATCAGCAGCCGTGCCCGGCCTTCCGCGATTCCGAGAACCTCGTGCGCACCGCAATGGTAATGGTGATGGGCAAAGACGCCGTTGCGCCACAGGCCGCGCCAACCATTGGCCCGGAAGCGTTCCTCTATCTGTGTGGCTCCATTTTCCGTAACGTCGACCGCTTGACGATAGACCAGGACCGGCAGGCGCGGGTTGTTCGGTACGCCGCCGCTTTCGGCGAACATGAGCTCTTCGATTTTCATTGGTTTTCTCCTCGGCGCAGTATGTTCCGTTCCCTGCCGAACCGGAACGAATTGCGCGGCTGTATGTTTCCTTCAATCGTGCTCAGAATAGACTCCGGCCGCGAACAAAGATGAATGCTGGCAAAGAAGGGGACCTTTCATGCCATACAAGCTCTATTACTGGGATGGTATTCCCGGCCGCGGTGAATTCGTGCGCCTCGCGCTGGAGGAGGCCGGCGCGGATTACGTCGACATTGCCCGCCAGCCGGGCGGCACGAATGAAATGCTGAAGCTTATGAAGGAGCCCGGTGAAGCCGCCGCTCCCTTCGCTCCCCCGTTCCTCGTCGATGGCGACCTCGTCATAAGCCACGTCGCCAACATTCTTTTTTATCTCGGGCCGAGGCTCGGCCTTGTTGCCGAGGACGAGGGACTTCGAACCCTCACCAATGGTCTGCAGCTGACGATCACCGATTTCGTCGCGGAGATTCACGACACGCATCATCCGATCGCCGTGTCCCTCTATTTCGAGGACCAGAAGCCTGAAGCGCTGAGGCGGTCGGCCGATTTCCTCTCCGAGCGTCTGCCGAAGTTTCTCGGCTATTTCGAACGCGTGCTCACACAGAACCCCAAAGGGCCGAGCCATATGGTCTCGGACCGGTTGAGCTACGTCGATCTTTCGCTTTTCCAGGTGATCGAAGGCCTCCGCTATGCCTTTCCCAAGGCGATGGATGCCTATGAGGCAAACATCCCCGGACTGGTCGCCTTGCATGATGCCGTTCGTGCACGCCCGAGAATTCTGAGCTATCTGGCCTCGGAGCGGCGGCTCGCCTTCAACGAATCCTGCGTCTTCCGCCACTATCCGGAACTCGACCGGCAGTCCTGACCGTCAACCGATGCGAGCCTTGACCTTGGCGAGATCGTCGACAAACCGGGCGCGTTCCGCTTCGGGGTCGGATCTGCCTCGGATTCTCAGAAGATAGGAGGGGTGGATGGTCACGAGAACGGAGAAGCCCCCGGGCGCCGTCAGAAGCTCGCCGCGGTTTCTGGTGACACCCACGCTTCGCCCGAGCAGGGACATCAGCGCCGTGGCCCCGAGCGCGACGACGATTTCGGGGCGGAGCTCATCGAGTTCGGCGCCGAGCCACCAGGCGCAGGCCTGAATCTCACCGGCATTCGGCCGCGAATGCAGCCGGCGCTTGCCGCGCTGTTCGAATTTGAAGTGTTTGACGGCATTGGTGAGATAGCACTCCGAACGATCGATGCCGGCTTCGTGCAGGCATTCGTCCAGGATGCGCCCGGCGGGTCCGACGAACGGGCGCCCGGCAAGGTCCTCGCGGTCGCCGGGCTGTTCGCCGACGAGCACGACACGGGCGTCGACCGGACCCTCGCCGAAGACCAGTTGGGTGGCGTTCTTGTAGAGGTCGCAGCGCTCGCAACTCTCCGCCTGCCGCCGCAGAGAGGCAATCGTGGTTGCCTCGGCGTGTTCGCCGGCAAGGGCCGGTCCAAGTTTCGCAGGCTGTTTCGGCATCGTTCCTCGAGGCGCTCTCCCTTTATTCTCGCCGCGGCGTCTAACCGTGAGGCTCAAGGCATGTTCCCCTGTCTGCCGATGGCGTGTCACCGCGCAATGGCGACGGCGATGCCTGGACCGGCCAACTCGCTGCCGTCGACGGTCTCGCCCCCGGACGTTTCGCTCGTGAAGATCGGCTGACCGCGAATTGCGGGAACGGCCTGTCTCTCCTGAAAAAGATTGACGCGCAGTTCCAGGCAATCCTCGCCGAACTGCCAGTCGACGGCGATGATGCCGTCCTTGCTCTCGTATGCACGGCAATCCGGTACGGCGGTGCCGGCGATCAGCGGCACGATGTGCCGCTGCCTTATCCCGGTGAGGTCGCGCATATAGGCAAGATGCCGCTCGCCGGCAGGGCTTGTCGCGCGGCTCCAACGCAGCTTGGAGCCGGCAAAGACGTCCGGGTCGAGCGGATCGGGCAGCTCGTCCATCGTCTTGCCCTCTGGAAGGCCGCCGAAGTTTTCGGCTTCGTCCCGGCGTCCCAGCCGGATAGCCTCGGCTATTTCCCCCTGGTAGTCGGCGAAGAAACAGAAGGGCTGCGTCTCGCCGTATTCTTCACCCATGAACAGGAGAGGGATTTGCGGCGTCAGCATGTGCATAGCCGCCAAAACGCGCAGCCTGTCCTCCTGGAGCAGCGAGGCGAGACGTTCACCGAAGGCGCGGTTGCCGATCTGGTCGTGGTTCTGCAGGAAATTCACGCGGCCTTGCGGCGGCACGCGGGCTCGGCTCCCCTCAGGAGAGAAATTGTCTTCCTTTGCCGGCACGGCGAAGCCATCGGCCAACGCGCTGCGGATCTTGCCCCAGGGCTCGTCGGCGAAAGGGCGATAGTGGCCCTTGGTTTCGCCGGTCGCCACGACGTGGAGAGCATTGTGAAGATCATCGTTCCATCCCGCATCGAAGAGCATGCGTGTGCCGCTCGCGTCGCGCCGCAGAAGGCTCCTTCGGCGGTGAGCGTCTTCCAGCACCAGGTGGATCTGGCGCTCGGCGAACGTTTCCCGAACCTCGTGCTCCAGCGCGAGGAGAAAATGCGGCCTGGTCGTATCGCGGATCTGTTCGGTCGCATCGAGACGCAATCCGTCGAAACGGAATTCGCCGAGCCAGTAGAGCGCGTTCTCGATGAAGTAGCGCCGGACCGCTTCCTCCTCGAAGGCGATCGACGCGCCCCACGGTGTCGGGCGATCCTTGTTGAAGAAGCGGCTCGCATAGCGGGAAAGGTAATTTCCCTCCGGCCCGAAGTGGTTGTAAACGACATCGAGCAGGACCGTCAGACCAAGCGAATGGGCCGCATCCACGAGCGCCTTCAGATCATCCGGCTTGCCGTAGGCATTATGCGGAGCATAGTGCAGCACGCCGTCGTAGCCCCAGCCCCGCATCCCGGGCAATTGCGCGACGGGCATGATCTCGATCGCGGTGATTCCGGCCCCGGCCAGATGCGGCAAGCGCTCGATTGCAGCGCGGAAGGTGCCCTCCGGCGTGAAGCAGCCGACATGCAACTCCGAAATGACCGTCTCCTCCCAGGGCCTGCCGCGCCAGGAGGAAGCCTGCCATTCATAGGCGGCGTGATCGACGACGATCGACTTGCCTGAAGCTTCCCGCTCCTGTGCCGAGGAGGCGGGATCGGCGACCTCGGTGCCGTCGGCAAGGCGGAAGCTATAGCGCTCCCCCGCCTTCGCCTCGAGCGTGATTTCGAACCAGCCGCCATCGAGTGACTGCATCTTATGCGCGGCCCCGCCGAGAACCAGATCGAGGTCCCGCTCGTCGGGAGCCCACAACCGAAACCGGCATGTGTCCCCGTCGATGAAATTCGCGCCCCAGCTGTTTCTGAAATGTCCACGTGTCGAACTCGCCGGCATCGATATGTCCCTCGAGATGAAAGGCGAGGAACTGGCCAAGCGCGGGGAAAGTTCCCCCGGCACTCGTCCGGGAGGAGGAACAAATGCCTGCCCGTTGCGTTGCATCAAAGCTGCCGGGCAAGGCGGTAGAGGGCGCGACTGAATGAACCTGACTTTTTCCGAACTCGATTTCATGAAACCTGAACTCGGTGCAGAATACACCGGGCAGGGGACCCATTTTGCGGTCTTCTCGGCGCATGCGGAGAAGATCGAACTCTGCCTGTTTTCCGAGGACGGGCGCGAGGAAACGGCGCGCATGCCGCTGCCGAAGCGCGAGGGCGACATCTGGTCCGGTTACATCGAGGGTATCGGTCCCGGCACCCTCTACGGCTACCGCGCCCACGGACCTTACGATCCGCACAATGGTCACCGCTTCAATCCGAACAAGCTGCTGCTCGATCCCTACGCCAAGCTGGTCGCGGGTGAGCTCATCTGGGACGATGCGCTCTTCGGATACACGATCGGCAGCCCCGAGGGCGATCTTTCCTTCGACGAGCGCGACAGCGCCCCCTTCATGGTGAAGGGCGTCGTTCAGGACCCGACTTTCGACTGGGCGGGCGAAGAAGCGATCCGCCGTCCCTGGACGGAAACGATCATCTACGAGACGCATGTCCGCGGCATGACCATGACGCATCCCGGCGTGCCGGACGAGCTGCGTGGCACGTTTCTCGGCATGGCGAGCGATCCGATCATCGAGCACCTGACGAAGCTCGGCGTTTCGGCGATCGAATTGATGCCGGTGCAATATTTCCTCGACGACCGTTACCTGGTGGAGCGGAATCTCAGAAACTATTGGGGATATCAGACGCTCGGATTCTTCGCGCCGCACGAGCGTTATCTCAAGGGCGACCGCTTTACCGAATTCAAGACGATGGTGAAGCGGTTTCATTCCGTCGGCATCGAGGTTTTGATGGATGTCGTCTACAACCATACGGCCGAGGGCTCGGAACGGGGCCCGACCTTGAGCTTCCGCGGGCTCGACAATTTCAGCTATTACCGCCAGTCGCCCGACGAGCCGCGCCACACCTACGACACGACCGGTACCGGCAACACGCTCAACGTTGCCCATCCCCTGGTGCTGCGCATGGTCCTCGACAGCCTGCGTTATTGGGTGGGCGTGATGCATATCGACGGCTTCCGCTTCGATCTCGCAAGCACGCTCGGCCGCGAATACATGGAGTTCGATCGCGAAGGCGGCTTCTTCGACGCGATCCGGCAGGATCCTATCCTGGCGGGTGTGAAGCTGATCGCCGAACCCTGGGACGTCGGCGAGGGCGGCTATCAGCTCGGCGGCTTCCCACCGCCGTTCCGCGAATGGAACGACCGGTTCCGCGACGACGTCCGGCGCTTCTGGAAGGGAGACGGCGGCATGGTTCCGGTGCTTGCCGAGCGCATTCTCGGTTCGCCCGTGCAGTTCAGGCACTCGGACCGTGCCGCGACCTCGTCGATCAACCTGGTGAGCGCCCATGACGGCTTCACCCTGATGGACACGGTCTCCTACGGCGAAAAGCACAACGAGGCGAACGGCGAGGAGAACCGGGACGGTCACTCCGACAATCATTCCGACAACATGGGCGCCGAGGGCCCGACCGACAACGGGGAGATCATCGAGGCGCGCAAACGGCGGCGGGCGGCCATGCTCGCCACCCTGATGATCAGCCAGGGCGTGCCGATGGTGCTCGGCGGCGACGAGCTGGGAAACAGCCAGCAGGGCAACAACAACGCCTATTGCCAGGATAACGAGATCGGCTGGCTCGATTGGAGCGGAGCGGAGGATAGCTTCGTGGATTTCTGCCGCAAGCTCCTCGCCTTCCGCAAGGACCATCCTGTCTTGCGGCAGGAGCGATTCCTCGACGGAGAGCCCGACGAGAATGGACGGGTCGAAATCGCCTGGTACAAGGCGGATGGCAGTCCCATGGACGAGGATGCCTGGCACGACGCCGAGCTCCGCCTGATTTGCGCCTATATATGCCGCGTCGGGCAGGGCGAAGCTTCGCCGGCCGGCGAGATCGTCCTCGTGCTCAATGCAGGCGGTGATTGCGAGATAGCCCTTCCCCGCGGAAACGGAAGCAGGCGCTGGCAACGCGTGCTCGACACGGCAGCCGAAGAACCGTTCGGCACGTTCGCCAGCGCGGATCGCGACACTATCCCGGCGCAGAGCGTCGTCGCCTTCGTCCCGCAGGAGGGAGGCAATGGCTAGAGCAACGATGGTCGACGTGCTCGAACCTCCGCCTTGCGTGATCGTGGATGGTCCGCGGAACCTGGCGGCGGCCGGTCTCGTGCCCGAGGAAACCGGGCTCGTCTATGTCAGCGACAGCGAGCCGGGCATCCGGCGGCAAAGGCGTGGCAAGGGGTTTGTCTACCGAATGCCGGACGGCTCGATCGTTACCGATCCGTCGATCAAAAGCCGCATAGCGGCGCTGGGCCTGCCGCCTGCCTATGAAGACGTCTGGATCTGCCTCGAAGAACGGGGGCATCTGCAGGCCACGGGCTACGATGCACGCGGACGAAAACAGTACCGCTATCACAGCGCGTGGCAGGCTCTCAGGAGCGCCGACAAATTCGCGCAACTGGTGGAATTCGGCAAGGCGTTGCCCAGGATACGGCGCACCATACGGCGCCACATGCAGGGTGACGTGGAAAACATGCAAACCGTGCTCGCCGCGCTGGTGGCCCTGCTGGACGAAGCCCATCTGCGCACCGGCAACCAGGCTTACGTGCAGGCCAATGGGAGCTATGGTGCCACGACGCTTTTGAAGCGCCATCTCAGGCTGGGCGACGGCTTCATCGAGCTGAAATTCATCGGCAAGGGCGGCAAGCGCGTCCAGCGGCTGCTGCGCCGCCCCAAATTGCAGCGGTTGCTCGAAGAGATCGCGGATCTGCCGGGCAGACAGCTTTTCGTCTGGAAGGATGAAAACGACGCCCTGCGGCCGGTCGATTCCGGCCGGCTCAACCGGTACCTTTCAGAGGTGGCCGGAACAGCGGTTTCGGCAAAGACATTCCGGACCTGGGGCGGCACTCTCGCGGCTTTCACGGCCGCTCGCACCGCGATCGAACAGGGTGAGTGGCCGACGATCAAACAGATGAGCGAAGCGGCTGCTTCCGTTCTTCACAACACGCCCGCCATCAGCCGGAGCAGCTACATTCATCCGGATGTGCTCGCTCTCGCCGACAAGTCGGCCTCGATCTCCGCGCGACAGCTTCAGGCGCGCGGGCGCTCGGACAACGAACTGCGGGTGGAGGAACAACGCTTGCTGAGTTTTCTTCGGCGCTCGGCGCACTGGAGGGCGCGGCAGGCAAGATCTGCCGCGGAGCAGCGACGCGCTTCCAACTAAGGCCTGTTGAGATTTTTGGTGCCGACCGTGCGCCATTGATCGTAGCCGATCAATGGACAAAAACATGCACCAGCTAAGACGCGCGGCGCTGCAGGAAACTTTTCCGAGGACTGAAATCTCTCCGCCTCATCCCTGTGACGAGCACAGGGGATGAGGTGATCAAACGACCCTCGGCTCGCACGCCCGCAATCGCCTCAACTAAGATCGGTGAGGTTCGGGTTCTGCTGAATAGTGCCGGTATCCGCCGTCTCGATGCGCAGGTTGTTTTGCACATTCGTGACTCCAGATACATTCTCTGCACAGTCCTCGGCGCGGCGCTTCGCCCATTTGGAGCTCACCGAACCATTGAGCTGTACTTCGCCGTTCGACACGCTCACTTCGATGTTGGAGGCGTCGAGAGCGCCGTCGTCACTCAGGCGGTCGCTGACATCTTCCTGGATGCGGCCGTCGGTGCGCCTGTAGCCTTTCGGGCCCTTGCCGCGGTGCCGGTCCATCTCCCGCCTGCGTTCGGCATCTTCGTCACCGAACCAGGAAGCGACCTCGTCGCTGGCGCGGTCGAGAAAATCGCGGTCGTGGCGATAATCGCGCGTTTCGCCGTAACCTCCGTAGCCGCGGTAACGGCCCTCGCCGCGATAGCCATAACCGGGGCCGTGATAATCCCTGAAATAGCGCTCGCGGCCCCTACGATCGTAGTCGTCGTCGCTCCAGCGTTCGCGTTCGCCGCCGCGGTAGCTCCCGGTCGGCCAGTTCATCGAGCTCTCGTAGTCGGCGCCACGCGGCTCCACATCTTCGTCGAAGCGGCTGCGCGCCCGACCGCGGCGCTCGGACCCATAGTTGTAAGGGTCGCGCTGGCGCTCGTTCTCCCAGTCGCGGCGGGCCCAATCGCGACGGCCGTAGGGATCGTATCTGCCATAGTCCGGGTGTCTGGGCATGGGCTCTCTCCTGGCTTTTGCTCTTGCTGATGTTGGGTCAAACCCGCGATCGGCCCAAAGGGTTCCGCGCTTCTCCCCGTTCCCTGCGCCGCCGGCGGAACAATCCCGCACGGTCGGGATTGTCCCCGAAAGAGGGGTGTCGCCCCCGCATCCCAAGGGAGATGAAAATGCCGAACCCGCGTCAGCCGGAGCCAGTACCGGAGCCGCCGCCGCCGGACTTGCCGCCCTGGTATCCCGAGCCGCCGATCGAGGAGCCCGATCCGGACCGCCTTCCGGATGAAATTCCGGTCCCTAATCCGGACGAAAATCCGGAGCCGCCAAAGCACATTTGAAGGTCCCCCGCGGATGTCGCCGCGGGCGGAACAAATGGACGGTCGCGCCGTTTGAAACTCGCCATCAACGAAGTCCAGCGGCGAGGTAAGGGACATGGACGAGCGAAGGGACATAGACAACGAACGCGAAGAGCTTATCAGGCGCAGAGCCTATGCGATCTGGGAGCAGGAGGGTCGGCCGGACGGGCAGCATCAGCGCCACTGGGAGCAGGCCGCCAGAGAAATGCAGGGACCGGAAACGCAAGGACCGGAAACGAAGGGAGACGGCTCCGCGCCGGAGAGCGGGAGCCAGGGCAACGGCAGCAGGCGGCGCGAAAAGCAGACCGCGGCGGGGGCTGGGGCGCCCGCTTCGCCCGAGGGAAATCCGGCGGCCCGCCCGGACGGCGGGCGCTGAGCGGCCGTAACGGCGGCTCGAGCCTTCCCGGGCTGCCGATGAAACCGTGCCGATGAAACGTGAAGGAGAAAACAAATGCGTGTATCGGAGATCATGACAAGAGACGTTCATCTTGCAAGCCCCAACGACACCATAACGGCTGTTGCGCGGCAGATGGCGGAAAACGATATCGGCTTCATGCCGGTCGGAGACGATGACCGCCTGATCGGCATGATAACGGACAGAGACATCGTCGTGCGCGGCGTTGCCGATGGTATGGACCCGCAGGCACGGGTGGCCGACATCATGACCACGGACGTGAAATATTGCTTCGACGACGATGAGGTGGACGATGTCGCGCGCAACATGGGCGACATCCAGGTTCGACGGCTGCCCGTGGTGAACCATGACAAGCAGCTGGTCGGGATCGTTTCGCTTGCCGACGCGGCCCGTGAACAGCCGCAAATGGCCGGCACCGGCCTGAAGGGCGTGACCGAACCCGGTGGATCCCACAACCAGTCCAACCGAAGCGGCTGAACGGTCCGGCGGTTGGGCACGGATGGGGGCGCGATGGCGCCCCCTTTCTCATTTTGCACAAGGGAGGCCAACTATGGCGGGGAAACAGGAAAGCATGCCGATCCGGACTGGTCTCGCTCCCGGCGGTGCCGCGGAGCCCGACGATCACGTCGCCGATGCGGGCGATTCAGGAAGCGGTGCGCCGTATCTCGGCGAGGTGGATCGGGCGCGCCCCGACCCGCCACAGCCGCATCCGCGCAATCTTAGTGCAGGCGACGGAAAGGTCGCGATGACGCTTACGAATACGCCGACCGAAGCGGGCGCCGAAGCGAACGACGCCACTGGCGGCGAATACTGGAATCGGGTGCTCGGCGACAATACGAACGCCGGCACGCTGCGTTTCCTAGCCGCTCTTGGACTGTTCGTTCTGATAGCCGCGGCACTGTTCTGGCTCGTCAGCTGAAGAGCTCGGATCGTTTCACGCAATGGTGAAACGATCTAAGTCTTTGAAATGCGCAACTCCGGACAGAAAATCGCCACGCGATCTTCTCGGAGCTGCTCAAAGTGTCGAAGCCGTGCTTACTGCTGCTGCGGCTGCTGCGGCGTGGACGTCTGGAGCTTTTCCTGAACCTTCTGGGCAAGCGCTGGATCACTCTGCGCAGCCTTGAGGATCGTCGTATATTCCTCCACCGACATGTTCGGCGCGGTCTCTACGGCTTTGACCATTTCCTGACTGGCTTCGTTCTGCAGCTTCGCCTTCGCGGCCTCGTCGGTGGTAGCCCCGATTTTCGTGGAGTACTCCTGCCTTACCTTGTCGACCTGAAGATAGGCCACTGCAAAGGCCTCGATCTTCTGATCGCTGATCGGGGCGCCTGTGCCGCCGGCGTCGGGTTGGGTCTGTGTCGGCTGCGCCTGTTGCGCCTGCGCGATTTCCAGCGCCGAAGCCGGGCTGAGAAGCATTAAACTGGAGGCTGCAACGGTCAGCGATGCAACGAGTGTATAGCGAGTAATCATGTTCTGTCCTCCATGACGTGCATGACTTGATCGGCAGCAATACCGCCTTGCTCGTTCGCTCCGCCGTCGAAACGACGCAAGCGACTCGGGGAGCATGTACGCCCCGGAAGTGCTCGGTGCGGCGACGACGGGGCAATTTGCTGACCATTAGGCGGCAGCTTTGTGGCTCCCTCCGGGGCATGCGGAACAAGATGCAGGGGCTTGGAACGCAATATACGCGACGGCTATACTTTGCTCGAAACGTGGCGCAAACGGTATCTCCCACACAACCGGGCACGATCTGCTCCGACAAAAGGGTCATGCGACATGAAGCACGAAATTATTGAAATCCCTGTGATTTCCGAAGCAATCCGAAGACTGGGCGCGCCGACCTCCGCGTTGACCCGCGTCGGCGGTCTTCTCTATACGTGCGGGATGCCGCCGATCGACCTGAACACAGGCGAGATCGTCAGGGGAGACATGACCATCCAGACGCGCGCCTGCATGGACGCGCTCTCGTTCACCCTCCGCCATGCTGGCTCCTCGCTCGACAATGTCTTCAAATCGCTCGTCTTTATCACCGATAACGATTTGGCGGCGGAGATGAATGCGGTCTATCGCGCGTATTTTCCGGGCGGCTTTCCGGCCCGCAGTTGTGTGGCGATCAAGCCTTGGACGCATTTCGATATCGAGATCGAATGTATCGCCACCGTGGAGTGATACGATCTTTTCTCACAGGAAATCGCAGCCACTCCCATAAGCGGACTCAATGTTTGTCATTGGGTCCGGCTATTTGCGTTGCGGGCATCATGCCCGCCTAATATGCCCAGAATAAACGCAACAAATGAGGGCGCTATGAAACTGGGCATTTCGAAAATTTCCCGCGGTCTTGCCGCCACCGTGATCGCTGGCATCGTCGGACTTTCCGCTCATACGGCTGCCATGGCCGAAACAACGATCCGTCTCGGCCACGTGCTTGCCGACACCCATAGCTGGCACAAGGCCTCGACGGACTTCACCAAGGAGGTCTCGGAGAAGACGGAAGGCCGCGTCAAGATCGAGATCTTCCCCTCCGGCCAACTCGGCACGGAGAAGGAAGTCATCGAGGGCATGCAGATCGGCACCATCCAGGGCGGCCTGATCGGCAGCGGCTCCTTCCAGTTCGTCGAACCGAAGTTCGGCATCATCGAAATGCCCTATGCCTGGACCAGTCGCGAACAGGCTTTTGCCGCGCTCGACGGCAAGCTCGGCACAGCGCTTGCCGATCTGCTTCGGCCGAAAGGCATCGAGGTTCTCGCCTGGTGGGAAAACGGCTTCCGCAACATCACCAACAACAAGCATCCGATCGTCAAGCCGGCCGATCTCGCCGGCATCAAGATCCGCGTAACCCCGGACAAGGTTCGGCTGGCGACGTTCGAACGTCTCGGCGCGCAGCCTGCGCCGCTGGCCTTCGGCGAGCTATACTCGGCCCTGCAGCAGGGCGTGTTCGACGCCCAGGAAAATCCGCTCTCGATCATCGATGCCTCGTCGTTCTACGAAGTACAGAAATACGTTTCGATGACCGGCCACATCTGGGGCGCCGCATGCTTGACGGTGTCGAGCATGACCTGGGCGCAGGTTTCCCCCGAGGACCAGGCCATCGTGAAGGAAGCGGCCGTCAAGTGGGGCAACGCTCAGCGCCAGATGGTTGCCGATAACGAGGTCGCGCTGATCGAGAAGCTGAAATCGAAAGGCATGCAGTTCAACGAGGTGGACAAGGCTGCCTTCGTCGACGCCCTGAAGCCGATCTGGGAGAGCGAGAAGGACGTCTTCGGTCCCGAGCTGCTTGAAGTCATGGACAGCTACCGCAAGTGATGCGGTCGTCCTGCCCGCCGGTTGCGGGCAGGACGTTTCCCATCGCCGGGCCATGTCCGTCCGTCCACACCAGCGAGGCTTCCATGCAAGACGCATCGACACCGCGCCCGCGGATTTCCAATGCCATAGACAACGTAGCCCGCGCGGCGGGCGGCCTGGCCATCGCCACCTTCACCGCCATCATCGTCTACGTCGTCATTTGCCGTTATGCCCTTTCCTTCACACCACGCTGGTCGGAGGAGATCCCGCGTCTTCTCTTGGTTTGGGTGACGTTCATCGGTGCGGTTTCCGCCTTCGTCCGCAACACGCATCTTTGCGCCGGCCTGACGGACCTGCTCGTTGCGCCCGGCCGGTTCCGTTCCTTCCTGGCCGTACTCGCGCGTCTGGCATCCCTCCTGTCCCTGGTCGTCGTCATCTGGTCCGGATGGAAGATAACGGTGCTGACATGGTCGCATGAAACCACGGTCCTGAGCTGGCCCGCCGGGCTCGTCTATCTCGCGCTGCCGGTCACCGGCGCCACCGCGTTCGTTGCCCTCGTTGCCGCGGAACTGCGCAAATGAGCCTTGCCCTTCTCGTCCTCTTTGCCGTCTTCATTCTTTTGCTCCTGATCGATGCACCGATCGCGATTGCGCTTGCGCTTTCCTCGGTCGCTTATCTGCTGGTCGGCGATGTCTTGCCGCTGATGGTGGTCGCGCAGCGCATGGTCGCGGGGATCGACAGCTTCACGCTGCTTGCAATCCCGCTTTTCCTGCTTGCCGGTTTGCTGATGGTGCATGGGGGGCTCGCCCCGAGGATCGTCAATCTCTGCGCGGCTGTCGTGGGACAGCGGACGGGTGGTCTCGCCATCGTGATGATTGCCGCCTGCATGATGTTCGGCTCGCTCTCGGGATCGGGTGTCGCTGACGTGGTGGCGATCGGTTCCATGCTGCTGCCGGCCATGAAGGAGCGCGGCTACGATCCGGGCTTCTCCGCCGCAGGTCTCGGCTGCGCCGGTTCGCTTGGCACGGTCATTCCGCCGTCTATTGTCCTGATCGTCTACGGAACGGCGACCGGAACGTCGATCGGGCAGCTTTTCATCCACTCGATCGGTCCAGGTATTCTGCTCGGTCTCGGGCTGATGGTCGTCGCGTGGTGGATTTCCCGCAAAAACGGTTGGAAGGGCGGGGAACCGTTCAGCTGGACTCGGCTGGGAACCGCTCTGCGCGAATCCGTGCTTGCCCTGCTCGCGCCGGTCATCATCGTCGGCGGCATCCGCTTCGGCATCTTTACGCCGACGGAGGCGGCGGGCATCGGCGTCGCCTATGCGCTGCTCGTCGGGGCTTTCGTCTATCGCCAGCTGACGCTCGCCAAGGTCTTCAACCTCTTGCGCGAAACGACGGAAATGACCGGTTCCATCCTCATCGTCATCGCGGCCGCCTCAGTCTTCGGCTGGATCCTGACGGTCGAGCAGGTTCCGCAGCTCGTCGTCAATGCCATCACCGGCGCGACCGAGAGCGGCACGGTCGCTCTCATACTGATGATGGTCGCGGTCCTGGTCCTTGGCACTTTCATGGAATCGATCGCCATCATTCTCATCCTTGCGCCCGTTTTCCTGCCGGTGCTGCGGGTCTTCGAGATCGATCCGGTCTATTTCGGCGTACTGCTGACCATCAACTTGGCGATCGGCGCCAACACACCGCCACTCGGCATCGACCTGATGGCCGCGTGCCGCACCGGTGGCATTCCGATGTCGGCGTCCTTCCGCTACCTGCTGCCGTTCATCGGCGTCATGGCGCTCATCATGTTCCTCCTCATTCTCTTCCCGGGGCTGATGACACTGATGTCGCTCGGAATGTGAGCCGCTTCGTCCGCAATTGCATTTGAAAGGTGAACCATGTCGTTCGCATCGAACACCCGTGCCAACATCGATCGCTTCTGGTCGACCATCGAGACTTCCGCCGAAATCGGCCAGGGGCGGCCGGGCGGTCTCGCCCGCCTCACGCTGACGGACGATGATCGCAGAATGCGCGACCTGTTCGTCAACTGGTGTCGTGATGCGGGGCTGAGCGTCGAGATCGATGAACTCGGCAACATCTTCGGGCGGCGCGAAGGAAGCGACCCGTCGCTGCCGCCGGTGCTGATCGGCAGCCATCTCGATACCCAGATCAACGGTGGTCGCTTCGATGGGATTGCCGGCGTTCTTTCCGGACTAGAGGTGATCCGTACGCTGAACGACGTCGGTCACGTCACCCGCCGTCCGATCGTCATCGTCAACTGGACGAATGAGGAGGGAGCGCGCTTCTCGCCGCCCATGGTCGCATCCGGCTGCTTCGTCGGGGCCTATGACGGGGACTGGGTCAAAGAGCTCGTCTCCGACGACGGAGCGCGTTTTGGCGCCGAGCTCGAGCGCATCGGTTACAACGGAAACAAGCCCTGTCGTGCCGGTGAGATCGATGCCTATTACGAGTTGCATATCGAGCAGGGGCCGATCCTCGACCTCGAGCAACGCGATATCGGAGTGGTGACGGGCGGATATCCGAGCTACGGGATGAGGGTGCGCTTTACGGGAAAGACGGCGCATACCGGCCCGACTCCGATGGACCTGCGCCGCAATGCGCTGATCGCGGGCGCACGCTGGCTCACTGCCGTGGACGACATCGGCTGGGACTTTGCCGTCGGCGACGGCAAGGCGACAGGCGCCCGGCTGGCGGCGTGGCCGAACAAACCGGGCATCCTCTCCGACACGGCCCAAGCGATCTGCGACGTTCGCCATCCCGATGCGGCGACCGCGCGCGTCATGGGTGAAAAGATGCGCCGTGCCGTCTTCGAAAGCGCCGCCCGCGCCGGCTGCGACGCGGTGATAGAGGACGAGTGGTTTTGGGGCGGGGACATCTTCGATCACGCGATGGTGGATGGTATCCGGGCGGAAGCGGTCCGGATGGGCTACGACTGGCGTGACATCCAGTCCCAGGCCGGCCACGATGCCTATTTCCTCGCGCGACATTGCCCGACGGCAATGATCTTCACGCCCTGCAAGGGCGGCATCACCCACAACAACGAGGAAGACTGCGACCGCGACGATCTTGCGCCGGGCCTCAATGTCCTGTTGCACGCCGTCGTGGCGCGCGCCGACCGCTGATCGATCGGAGCACTTCCAGGAAGATTGCGTACCGGCTTTCCGCCGGGACGTTCTCAGTGCATTTCCGGGTAGAGCGAACGTAGCTCCTGCATCAGGTCGATGAAATGTTGCTCGGCGCGGGAATAGTCACCTTCCGGGTGCGTCACCAAAAACACGTCCGCGCCGAGCGGATAACCCTTGATTTCGAGCGGCCACAGAAGTCCGCTCGCGACTTCGTCGTGAACGGCCGTCAACGGGAGAATTCCGATCCCGAGGCCGGCGACGATCATGCGTCTCACCTCCTCGAGATTTGGGCTTTGCCCGCTGATCCGTTCGCCGAGACCGAGGCTTTGGCTGAGGACCGCCATCGGCTCGAGACCCATGCCTTCGGTGGCGCAGGTAAAGGAAACAAAGGATTCCTGCCGCAATTCCCTCTTCTCCACCTCCTTACGGCCGAAGAGGGGATGCTCAGCGCCGCAATAGACGCTGAATTCTTCGCGAAACAGCAACTGACAATTCAGGCTGAAGACGGGGCGCGACAGGAGACATAATCCTATTCCGCATTTCTCCATCTGGATCCGCTTGACCGTGTCCTGGCTGTTCTGGACCTCCATCACCCAGGTTACGGAGGGATAGCGCTGATGGTAGAGACGCAACGCTTCGTTTATGAGCGGGGACTCGAGGTTCGAGATGATCTGGATGCGCACCTCGCCGAACTCCTCGGCGGTTCTTTCCTGCGTGAGCTGGCCAATCCGCTCGACGGCACGGAAGATCTCACCGCATTCCTCGTAGATTTTCTGCCCTCGGGCCGTCAGCTCGAACTTCCGGCTGCCGCGGAGGACGAGCTGACAGGCCAACTGCTCCTCCAGTCGTTGCAGCGCCTGACTGACCGATGGCTGGCTCATGTTCAGCCGGGCCGCTGCCCGCGTGAGGCTTCGCTCTTCGGCGATCATGAAAAACGATCGCAGGAGATTGAGATTGAGATCTGTCGACATCGTACGGGCCTATCCAATTGCAACTCCACTCACGTGGGGTCGGCACCAGCTGCTGAACCACGATGGCAGTGCAGCTTCCCGGAGAGATAGAGCACCGACACGTCGAAGCTCAAGAGTGCTGAATTGGCCCGCCGCCGCGCGCAGCCTTTCAGTAGGCCGGCATCAGGCCAGGGGTTTGCTTGCGCGGATCGCAAAGCGATGCTGGCTTCTGCGCGCAAGGCCCTTGAACAGATTCCAGTTCTTTGCCTGCATCCGGTGTATCTCTCCGAGATCGGTATCGACCGTGATGTCGGCGAAACCGGCCGCCCGCAACAATTCGACGACGGCCTCGGCGCGCGCTCCTTGCGAGAAGTGGACGCGGGCAAGAATGCTTCGATGCGTTTCCAGCATCTCGCGCGGCTGTGATGGAGCCTCGGGCCCGAGTAGGCCGACACGCTGCCCCCAGGCGTTCAGCGACGAAAAGAACCGCTCGAGCCGGGTCGAGTTGACGAAATCGCCGTCGACGACGAGAAGCCTGCCGCCGGGCTTGAGGACGCGAAGCCATTCCCTGAAGGCTGCGGCCGGGTCCACCAGCGTCCAAACGAGATGCCGGTTCACGACGACGTCATAGTGGTCGTCCGGCTCCATGGTATTTTCCGCGTCGCCAATGCGGAAGGAAATATCGCGACCGCGGCTCTTCGCTTTTTGCCGCGCGCGTTCCAGCATCGGCTCGGCCCAGTCTATACCCGCCACCCGGAAGCCGAGATCGTCGAGAAGGTGCGAGACCACTCCGGTCCCGCTCGCAAGATCGAGCGCCGAGCGACCGGCTCCCTCGCCGACATGGCGCAGGACGAGCCGATGCCAGGCGGCGCGTTCCTCCTCGGAAAAAATCTCGTGGCCGGGAGAGAGATCGAAAGTGGCCGCACGTTGCGACCAATAGGCTTTGATTTCATCGCGAAGATCATAATTGGGCCGCGTTGCAACGTCGCTCATTTTCAGTCCCGGTGTCGTCTGTTTGGAAGCGTTCTAAAAGATATATGTTGACTGGTAAAGTCAGGAAATATTAGAAGGCACCGAATTTCGAAGGAGCAGGGAACGATGAAGGTTTTCAACATGGTGGCCGCTGCCGCCGCGGGTTTCTGCACGCTTGTTTCGAGCGCCGCGTTCGCCGACGCCATCAAGGTAACCGATGTCACCGGTCGCGAGGTCGAAGTCAATGTGCCGGTCGAGCATGTGATCCTCGGAGAGGGGCGCCAGATCTACTTTGTCGGCGCTCTCGACAAGGACGAGCCGTTCAAGCGGGTCGTCGGCTGGCGCGACGACCTCACCAAGGCGGACCCCGAGACATACGCCGCCTTTCTCGAGAAGTATCCCGAGATTGCCAAGCTGCCGACCTTCGGCGGCATGAAGGACGGCACCTTCGACGTTGAGCAGGCGGTGGCGCTGAAGCCGGACGTCATGCTGATGAATATCGATGCCAAGACGGCGACGGAGGAAGCGGGCTACATCGAGAAGCTCCAAAAAGTCGGCATTCCGCTCGTCTATGTCGATTTCCGCGAAAAGCCGATGGAGAACACCGAACCGAGCATGCGCCTTATCGGCAAGCTGTTCGGCGAGGAGGCAAAGGCCGAGGAATTCATCAAATTCCGTGCCGACAGCATCGCCAAGGTGACCGATACCCTCGCAAAGGCCGATCCGAAGAAGCCGCTCGTGTTCATGGAGCGCGCCGGGGGCTATTCGGATGACTGCTGCATGTCGTTCGGCAACGAGAACTTCGGCAAGATGGTCGAGCTCGCAGGCGGCGTGAACATGGCGAAGGACATCATTCCCGGCACCTTCGGCACCGTCAATCCGGAGCAGGTCATCGCGTCCAACCCCGACCAGATCATCATCACGGGCGGCAACTGGGAGGGTTACGTTCCTGGCGGTGCCTGGGTCGGTGTCGGCTACGGCGCTGACGAGAAGGAGGCGCAGCGCAAGCTCGAAGCCCTCACCACGCGTCCTGCCTTCACCGGTGTGAAGGCGGTCAAGGACGGCAATGTCCATGCCATCTGGCATCAGTTCTACAACAACCCCTACCAGTTCGTGGCCATACAGCAGATAGCGAAGTGGCTGCATCCGGATCTGTTCAAGGATCTCGATCCGGAGGCGACGTTCAAGGAACTGCACGAGCGCTTCCTGCCATTGCCCTACAAGAGCGGCTACTTCGTCTCCCTGAAGTAAGGCTCCAAGTTCGGAAGACGTCAGCCTTCCGATTTCCCGTTCGCGAGGTTCCGATGCCGATACTGAGGAAGGCTCTTCTTGCGCTTGCCGCCGTCGCAATTGCCGCGGCGCCGGTGACCGCGGCGGAAATCACCGACGTTACCGGACGAAAGATCGAACTCGATCTCCCGGCAAAACGGATATTGCTGGGAGAGGCGCGCCAGATTCACATCGCGGCGGCACTGAAGCGCGAATCCGTCTTCGATACGATCGTCGGCTGGCGCGACGACCTGATCAAGAAGGATCCGGACTCGTATGCGGGTTACCTCGAGCGCTTTCCGGAGATCGAAAAGCTGCCGCGTTTCGGTTACATCCCGAGCGGTGATTTCAGCCTGGAGGCGGCAATCGCGCTGAAGCCCGATGTGCTGACGCTCAATCTCGAAGCCGAAGAAGCAGTCGAAGAGTCGGGCTTCATCGAAAAGGCGGCAGCCGCGGGCATAGCCGTGGTCTATCTCGACTTCCGGGTGGACCCGTCGAAGAACAGTGAGAAATCCATCCGGATTCTTGGCCAGCTCTTCGGCGCGGAGACACGGGCGGACGAGTTCATCGAGTACCGGCGCGCCCAGATCGCTGTCGTGAGCGAGCGGCTGGCCAAAGCCGGAGCGGTCGACCGCCCCACGGTCTTCATCGAGCGCTCGCCCGGAATAACGGGCGAGACGGCATGCTGTCGGACCTTCGGCCCGGCGAATTTCGGCGAGATGGTCGAAAAGGCCGGCGGTCACAATATCGGATCCGACGTATTCACGACCACGTTCGGCGATCTCAATCCCGAGCAGCTCGTCGTCGCGAATCCCGAGCATGTGATCGTCACCGGCAGCAACTGGTCGGCCGAGTCGGACCTGAACCAGTTCGTGAGCGTCGGACGCGGCGCCGATCCAGCGGCGGCACGGGAGCGGCTGAAGGGCCTGATGCAGCGGCCGGCTTTTGCGAACCTCGAAGCGGTGAGGGTTGGCAGGGTCTATGCCGCCTGGCACCAGTTCTATGGCGCGCCCTATGAGTTCGTGCCGATCCAGCAATTCGCCAAATGGTTCCATCCGGACCTTTTTGCGGATATCGATCCGGACCGGACCTTCCGCGAATTCCACGAGAAATTCCTTCCGGTTGCCTATCGGCCGGGCTATTTCGTGTCGCTCACCGACGGAGAGAAATGATGGCCGCTATCGCCGAGGAGACCGCAGGCATCGAAGGGCGTGGTCGGTACCGCGCTCTCGTCTTTCGCCGGCTCTTCATGCTGTCGGGACTCGTCGCCGCCCTGTTCATCTCCGTCGCCGTCGACATGGCGCTCGGGCCGGCCAATTATTCCCTTTCGGACGTTCTGACGGCCCTGTTTCATGCCGAAACGGTAACCGATCAGCTTCGCGTCGTGATCTGGGACATACGCATGCCCATCGCGCTGATGGCCGTGACGGTCGGCGCCTCGCTCTCTCTCGCCGGCGCGCAGATGCAGACGATCCTGGCCAATCCGCTGGCAAGTCCGTTCACGCTGGGCATCTCGGCCGCGGCCGGCTTTGGCGCGGCGCTCGGCCTCGTCGCGGGCGTTGCCGTCTTCCCGGTCGCCGTTCAGTACATGGTGCCGCTCAATGCCTTCCTGATGGCTATGATAGCGGCGCTCTTCATCCATTTCGCCTCCACCATGCGCGGGGTCACCGTCGAAACGATCGTCCTTCTGGGCATCGCACTCGTCTTCACCTTCAACGCGGCGCTGTCGCTGCTCGAATATCTTGCTTCAGAACAGGCGCTTGCGGCGGTCGTGTTCTGGACGATGGGCAGTCTCACCAAAGCGACATGGCCGAAGGTCTGGGTCACGGCCGCCGTACTGCTCGTCGCGGTGCCGGTCTTCGCACGCCGCGCCTGGGCGCTGACGGCGCTCCGGCTCGGCGACGACAAGGCGGCGAGCTTCGGCATCAATGTCCGCCGCCTCAGGCTCGAAACGATGCTGACGGTCAGCCTGCTCGCGGCCATCCCGGTGTCCTTCGTCGGAACGATCGGTTTCGTCGGTCTCGTCGGACCGCATATCGCCCGCATGCTCGTCGGCGAAGACCAGCGGTTCTTCCTGCCGGCCTCCGTCCTTTGCGGCGCGCTGCTGCTCTCCGTAACGTCGGTGGTCAGCAAGATGATCATTCCCGGAGCGGTGCTGCCGATCGGCATCATCACCGCGCTCGTCGGCGTACCCTTCTTCTTCGTGCTGATTTTCACCAACAGGAAGCGCGCATGGTAAGCCTCGCCCTCAAGGATGTCGGCGCCACCTATGGCCGGCGTGTGGTCCTTTCCGACATCAACACAGGCACATTGAGGGGCGGGCAACTCACCGCCGTCATCGGTCCGAACGCGGCCGGGAAGTCGACGCTGTTCAAGCGGATCGCCGGCCTTGCCGCCGGTCCGGGCCTCGTCCATCTTTCCGATACGGCCAATGGCGCGGAAGCAATCTGCTACATGCCGCAGGATACCGGCGCCAATGCCGTCCTGACGGTCTACGAGTCGGTGCTGCTTTCCGCCAAACAGGGTTCGGGCTGGAAGGTCAAGGACGGCGAACTGGCGGAAATCGACCGCGTGCTTGCGGCGCTCAAGATCGAGGATCTCGCCTTTCGCGGCCTTGGTGAACTTTCCGGAGGACAGCGCCAGCTCGTCTCCATCGCGCAGGCGCTGGTGCGCAAGCCCGAGGTCCTGCTGATGGACGAACCGACCTCGGCGCTCGATCTCTTCCGCCAGATCGAGGTGCTCGGCTTCATGAAGCAGCTCGCCGCTCAATCCGGCATGGCGGTGCTGATCGCCCTGCACGACCTGAACCACGCGCTGCGCTATTGCGAGGATACGATCGTGATCAGCGGGGGATCGGTCGTGGCCAGCGGCCCGACCCATGCCGTCGTCACCGCCGACATGCTGAAAACGGTCTATCGCGTCGAGGCGCGCGTCGAAGCCTGTTCTCGCGGGCGGCCGGTCATCATCGTCGACGACTCCCTCGCCTTCGGGTGAAGTGCCGCCTCAAGCGGAGATGAAGGCAAAGGCACGGTCGCGCTCCGACATCTGCGCCACTTCGAGCGGCCAGGAAATGGCGAGGTGCGGGTCGAGCGGATTGAGCCCGCCTTCCGCTTCGGGCGCATAGGGCTTGTCATGCAGGTAGACGAGTTCGCAATTCTCGCTCAGCGTCTGAAAGCCATGGGCAAACCCGCCGGGGATCATCATCGAGCGGGCATTCTCCGCGCTCAGGATTTCACCGTGCCATTGCAGATAAGTGGGCGAATCCGGCCTGATGTCGACGGCGACATCGAATACGGTGCCGGCCAGGCACGAGACGAACTTCGCCTCGTCATGGGGCTGCCGCTGGAAGTGCATGCCACGGATCGTGCCCTTCGCTCGCGTCAGGGTGTGGTTGATCTGCGCGATCGTTCCGTCAGCGCCGAAATCGCGCAATTCGTCCCGGCAGAAGAAGCGTGAGAAAAAGCCGCGTTCGTCGCCGGTTTGCTTGCGCTCGAAGACCGTGAGGCCGGCGAGAGACGTGGAGAGACGATTGAAGCGCGACATGAATTCCTCGATACAGCGTTCCCGACCGTTGCTTCTTGCACGATCCGGCGTTGACGCGGCAAGCGCTAACTGGAAAAGAGGAAACCGAGACAGCCCTCTATCGCGCCGAGCGTCTCATCAGATGCGCAAAGGCTGGAGCGGGATGCGGGCGGAAAACCGCACACACTTTCCTCATCCCGCTCTCGAAATATCGGAGTCATCATGATCGAGGTGCATCCCTCGGCTAAGATCAGCCCCCTCTGCGATATCGAGGGTTCCGTGCGGGGCACACGGATCGTCGTCGGAGAAGCATCGGTCATCGACAGCTTCGTCAAGATCAAACCGGCGGGCGGCACCGGCGACCTCACGATCGGCCGCTTCTGTTATGTCAACAGCGGCTGCGTCTTCTATACCGGCAACGGCATAAGCATCGCCGACAATGTCTTGATCGCGGCCAATTGTACCTTCGCTCCGGTCAATCACGCCTATGGCGACCGGGATCGCCTGATCCGGGAACAGGGCTTCCTGCCGAGCCGCGGCGGCATCGTCGTCGAGGAGGATGTCTGGATAGGGGCGAATTCGGTGATCCTCGACGGCGCCCTGTTGCGCAAAGGCTGTGTCATCGCCGCCGGATCCATCGTGCGCGGCGAGGTCGAAGCCTACACCGTCTGCGGCGGCAATCCGCTGAGGCGCCTGGGGGTGCGATCGTGATGTTCACGGTTTTCGGCGGTTCCGGTTTCATTGGGCGCAATCTCGTCCGCCGATTGCGCGAACGGGGTGCCGAGGTGCGTGTTTCCTCCCGCGCCGACATGCCGGCCTCCGGCGAGGACCTCGGCCATGTCATCTATGCCATCGGCCTTACGGCCGATTTCCGCACTCGGCCATTCGACACGATCGAAGCGCATGTCTCGCTCGCAGCGAAGCTCCTGCGTGAGAATGCGTTTTCGTCATTTCTCTATCTCTCGTCCACTCGAGTCTATGCCGGCAGCGAGGATACGCGCGAGGAAGCTCGGCTGTCGGTCTCGCCTCTCGATCCTTCGGATCTCTACAATCTCTCCAAGTTGACGGGGGAAGCGATCTGCCTCGCCTCCGGCCGCGAGAAGGTGCGGATCGCGCGCTTGTCGAACGTCGTCGGGCCTGACGAGGCGAAGTCGGACACGTTCCTCGGCGCGCTGTGCCGCGAGGCGGGCAGCGGCCATATCCAGCTCCAAACCGCGCTCGATTCGAGCAAGGACTATATCTGGATCGATGATGCCGTGGGCCTCCTCTTGCGGATCGCGCAGGAGGGCCGCAATTCCGTCTACAACGTCGCAAGCGGCCGTCAGACGAGCCACGCCGAGTGGTGCGCAGCCATCCAATCCCGGACGAAATGCTCCGTAGCTGTGGACGACGGTGCGCCGACAGGTTCATTCGCATCGATCTCCGTCGACAGGTCGAAGGACGAGTTCGCTTTTGCTGCAGCACCTGTGCTAGAGCGCATCGCAGAAATCCTGGGCGAGGGAGAGCCGGATACCGGTTGCCACCCGCGGCCCTTCAGAAGAAGCAGGATCTGACATGGACCCTATCGAACAATTCCGCACCGAGCGGGCGGCCGCGATCGACGGCTACGGCCGTGACGGCGATTTCCAGGCGCTGTCGAACCAGTGGCGCGAAGCTTCTATGGCGAAGCGTTACGTCTATAATTTCGATTGGCTGGGGCGCCCGATCATTCAGTATCCGCAGGATATCCTGGCCATGCAGGAACTGATCTGGGCGACGCGGCCCGATCTGGTGATCGAGACCGGGATCGCGCATGGAGGCTCGGTGATCATGAGCGCCTCGCTGCTCGCCATGCTCGACATGTGCCATGCGATCGAGGCGGGCGTTTCATTCGACCCCGGCCGGTCCAAGCGCAAGGTCATCGGCATCGACATCGACATTCGCGCCCACAACCGCGCGGCGATCGAGAGCCATCCGATGGCGAGCCGCATCCAGATGTTCGAGGGATCGTCCATCGATCCGGACATCGTCGCGCAGGTGCGTCAGGCGTCGGTCGGCTACAGCCGCGTCATGGTATGCCTCGATTCCATGCATACCCATGCGCATGTGCTCGCCGAACTCGAAGCCTATGCGCCGATGGTGACGGCCGGCTGCTATTGCGTGGTCTTCGACACTCTGGTCGAAGACATGCCCGCGGGATTCTTCGACGACCGCCCCTGGGACGTGGGCGACAATCCGAAGACCGCAGTGCATGAGTATCTGAAATCGCATCCTGAGTTCGAGATCGACCGGTCGGTTCAGAACAAGTTGATGGTGACCGTTGCGCCGGATGGCTTCCTGAAGAGGCTTTGACAGGTCCGCTTCTGATCTAGGATCGACCTAAGTCATCGTGATCGATTCAAGAGGTTAGAGCGGGATGCGGGCGGAAAACCGCACTCACTTTCCTAAGTCCGTTGAGATCGAATACCCGCGGCGGTTTGTTTGATTTCCTCATTCCTGTGCTCGTCACAGGAATCCAGCCAGACCAAGTCCTTGGGCTGAAAGAACGCTTCCCGCGCGCAGACGCGGCGCTGCTCTCATCCCTGTGACGAGCACAGGGATGAGGGGAGGAGAGGTTGCAGTCCTCCGATACGTTTCCTACAGCGCCGCGCGTCTTATGAGACGCGCAAAGGTCGCTGTAGCACTTTGAGCTGCTGCATGTGTCCATTGATCGGCTACGATCAATGGACACATGCAGTGGCGCACGATCGGTACTCAATGAATTCAAGCGCATCGCCATGCGCGCCGACAAAACCGACCAGAGCATCAACGCCACTATCCATCTCGCGGCAGCCGTCATAAACTCAAAATGAATCTCGACAGGCCTTAGACTAGATCACCCGCACTTCCGGAATGGCGACGACGAAGCGGCCGCCCCAGGAGCGGATATAGGCGTGGGCGGCGACGATCTCGTCGGTCAGGTTCCAGGGCAGGATGACGATATAGTCGGGTTTTTCGGCCTCGATCCTGGCGGGATCGTAGATCGGAATGTGGCTGCCGGGCGAGAGCTTGCCCTGCTTCAGATCGTTGCGGTCGACGATGAAGTCGATATCCGACGCGGTGACCCCGCAGACGTTCAGGAAGGTGTTGCCCTTTGCTGCAGCGCCGTAGGCCGCTACGCGCTTGTTTTCGCTTCTGGCCTGCGCGAGAAACGCGCGGAATCCATCGCAGACCGCGGCGATGCGCCTCCCCAAGGCGGCGTAGGTGGGCATCTGCGTGAGTCCGGCGCTTTCCTCCTCGGCCCGCACTTCGGCGAGCTTCGCGGTCGCCGGTCTGTTTCCGGACACCGCCTGGGCGTAGACGCGCAGCGAGCCTCCATGGGTCGGCAGTTCCTCGACATCGAAGACCTTCAGCCCGCAAGCGGCGAAGATACGTTCGACGGCCGCGAGCGAGAGGTAGGAATAGTGCTCGTGATAGATCGTGTCGAATTGGATGCCTTCGATCAACCGCAGGAGGTGCGGAAACTCGAAGGTAGCGACGCCGTCCGGCTTCAGGAGGATCGCAAAGCCGCTGACGAAATCCGCGATATCCGGCACATGGGCGAGAACATTGTTGGCGGCGGTGAGATCGGCGCGGATGCCGCGGGCGACGAGCGCGTTGGCCGTGTCGCGGCCGAAGAAGGCGACAAGGGTCGGCACATTGCGGCCTTCGGCGATCCTCGCAGCATTGGCCGCCGGCTCGACGCCGAGCACGGGAATTTGCTTGGCCGCGAAATATTGCAGCAGGTAGCCGTCGTTCGACGCGACTTCCACCACCTGCGAGCTGCCGTCGAGAGCGAAGCGTTCGGTCATCGCCTCTGAATAACGGCGCGCATGGTCGAGCCAGCTCGTCGAGAATGACGAGAGATAGTGGTAGTCGGCGTTGAAGATTTCGTCGGCCGGGACCGTCTCGGTCGTCTGGACGAGCAGGCATTCGGAACAGACCATCACCTTCAGCGGAAAAGCCTTCTCCCGGGCGATCGCCTCCTCGGTAGGCTCGAGAAACGAGTTGGACCAGGGTGTCGCCCCGAGGTCGGCCACGACGGTTTCGAGCGGGGTCGAGCAGAAGCGGCAGGAGTGGGACATCGTGGATCAAAGGCCTTTCGTGAATGCTTCTATCTGGTCGAGCGTGAGTTGACGCGCAGCTTCGCCGCGGCGCCAGCCGTCGTACCAGCGCGCGGTCCACTCGATCGCCTGCTTCTGGGCGAGGCGCGGGCGCCATGCGAGGCTCTCGCCGGCGAGGGCCGGATCGAGGCCGAGCGTCTGCATCTCGCGCGGTTGCTCGAGCGCCGAGACGTCGTCCCATTCGGGGTCGAGCCCCATCGCGGCCTGCACGGCGTTCGCCACGTCGCGCACGGGGATCGCCGGCTCGGATGGCGAGGGGCCGAAATTCAGCGCATCGACATCGCTTTCGCCCTTGTAGAGTGCCTCGGCAAAGAGAAAATAGCCGTTGAGACAATCAAGCACGTGCTGCCAGGGACGCGTCGCGAGCGGGCTGCGAATATTGAGCCGCGAGCCGGAAAGGGCGGCGCGCACGACGTCCGGCACGAGCCGGTCGTCGGAAAAGTCGCCGCCGCCGATCACATTGCCGCCTCGTGCCGTGGCGACACGAATGCGGCGCTCCTTAAGGTAGGCGCTGCGCCAGGTTGCGACGGCAAGCTCGCAGGCTGCCTTGGAGCCCGAATAGGGGTCATGCCCGCCAAGCGTATCGCTCTCCCGGAAATGCCGCCCGCTCTCGTCGTTGCGATAGACCTTGTCGGTCGTCACGACGAGGACGGCCTTCACGGAAGGCGCCGCACGGACCGCTTCGAGCAGCCGGACCGTGCCCATGACATTGACGTCGAAAGTCTCAGCAGGCTCCGCATAGCTTTCGCGGACCAGCGGCTGCGCCGCCATGTGCAGGACGATCTCCGGCTCGCTCTTGCGTGCGATCGTCGCGAGCGCTTCACCGTCGCGAATGTCGCCGAATTGACCGCCCGGTGCTCCGTTCGGATGCAACAGGTCGTGGAGCGACGGCCGAGAGGCGGGCGGAAGTGCATAGCCGGTCACATGCGCGCCCATCTCCTGGAGCCACACACCCGCCCAGCTTCCCTTGAAGCCCGTATGGCCGGTCAGCAGGACGCGCTTTCCCGCCCAGAATCCCGGATCAGGGAGACGGCTCATGCCCAGACTTTCCAGGGCGCGCGGTTCTGCTGCCAGAGCTCTTCGAGCTGGGTCTTGTCGCGCAGCGTGTCCATCGGGCGCCAGAAACCTTCATGCGGGAAAGCCATCAGCTGCCCGTCGCGCGCCAGGCCCTCGAGCGGCGCGCTTTCGAAGGGGACGTGATCTCCCGCGATGCGGTCGAGCACGGAGCGATTGAGAACGAAAAAGCCGCCATTGATACGGCCGTTGTCGCCAGCCGGTTTCTCGGTAAAGCTCATGACCTGCCCGGCTTCGGTGGCGAGCGCACCATAGCGCCCCGGCGGCACGACGCTCGTCACCGTCGCTTCGCGGCCGTGACGCAAATGGAATTCGGTGAGCGCGCGGATATCGACATCGGCGACGCCGTCGCCATAGGTCAGGCAGAAGGTCTCGCCGAGATAGCCGGCGACACGCTTCAAGCGGCCGCCGGTCATTGAGTCCGGTCCCGTATCGACCAGCGTCACCCGCCAGGGTTCGGCACTCTTCGTGTGATAGGCTGTCTCGCCCGTCGTCATGTCGAAGGTGACGTCGGAGGAATGCAGGATATAGTTGGAGAAGTACTCCTTGATCATGTAGCCGCGATAGCCGAGGCAGATCACGAAATCCGAAAAGCCGTAATGGCTGTAGATCTTCATGATGTGCCAGAGGATCGGGCGCCCGCCGATCTCGATCATAGGCTTCGGCCTGAGGTGGCTCTCCTCCGAAATGCGGGTGCCGTATCCGCCGGCGAGAATGACCACCTTCATGCCCACGACTTCCCTCTCCATACTGCCTTCGACCGCCATTTCGCGGATTGCCGCGCCGGCGGTTCATTGGAGCATTTTAGCCACGATTGCAAGAATCGCGCTGGCGGGAAGCCGTGTTGGCGCCCTGCAAGCTAACCCCAAAGGACTAGGTGCGGCGACCGCGGGTCTGCTTGCCGGGTGTAGGGCAAAGGCGCAGAATGCCCGCCGCTGGGGGCAATGGTTCACCGCGGGAGGAGCGAATCATGAACGACATGAGCCTCATCAATCTGCAAAACGGAATAACAATGATCAGCGCCGCGGCAATCGAGGCCTTTGCTGCGCGCCTTCGCGGGCGCGTCCTGATTGCGACCGACGCCGCTTATGACGGGGCGCGCACGATCTGGAACGGCATGATCGACCGAAGGCCCGGGCTGATCGTGCAATGCGCCGGAGCGGCCGACGTCGTCAATGCGGTGCGCTTCGCGGCGGAGAACCGGTTGCTCGTCGCGGTGCGCGGCGGCGGTCACAACATCGCCGGCAACGCGGTCTGCGACGGCGGCATGGTGATCGACCTCACGCCGATGAAATCGGTGCGGGTCGATGCGACAACGAAGACGGCCTGGGTCGAGCCGGGGGCGACGCTTGCCGATCTCGACGTGGAGACGCAGGCCTTCCGTCTTGCATTGCCGACCGGCATCAACTCGACGACCGGCATTGCCGGCCTGACGCTCGGCGGCGGGTTCGGCTGGATCACGCGCAAATTCGGATTGACGATCGACAACCTGCTATCGGCCGATGTGGTTACGGCCAACGGCGAACTGGTGCGCGCGAGCCCCACCGAGCACCGCGACCTATTCTGGGCCATCAGGGGCGGCGGCGGCAATTTCGGGGTCGTGACGGCCTTCGAATTCCGCCTGCACGAACTCGGCCCCGACGTGCTCTCCGGGCTCGTCGTCCATCCCTTTGCCGAAGCCGAAAGCGTGCTGCAGCAATACAGGCAGGCGCTCGAAAATGCGCCGGACGAACTCACCTGCTGGGTGGTGATGCGCCAGGCGCCACCGCTGCCCTTCATACCGGCCGAATGGCACGGCAAGGAGGTCGTCGTGCTCGCCATGTGCTATTGCGGCGATCTCGAAGCGGGCGAGAAGGCGGTGGCGGAGCTGCGGGCGATCGGCAATCCGATCGCCGACGTGGTATCGCCGCATCCCTTCGTCGGCTGGCAGCAGGCTTTCGACCCCTTACTCGCTCCGGGTGCCCGCAACTACTGGAAGAGCCACGACTTCATGGAGCTTTCCGATCAGGCGATCGGCATTCTCACCGAATCGATCCGGCAGTTGCCGGGCCCGGAATGCGAGGTATTCATCGCCCATGTCGGCGGCGCCGCCGGCCGCGTTGCGGCAGAGGAAACCGCTTTCCCGCAGCGCAACTCGCACTTCGTCATGAACGTGCACGGCCGATGGCGCGACGCGGCGATGGACCAGGCCTGCATCGACTGGGCGCGGCATCTCTTCGAGGCAGCAAAGCCCTATGCCGCCGGCACGGCCTACGTCAATTTCATGCCTGAAGACGAGATGGACCGGGTCGAGGCGGCCTACGGCGCGAACTATGGCCGGCTCGTCGAGGTCAAGCGGCATTACGACCCGCTCAATCTCTTCCGGATGAACCAGAACGTCCGGCCGATAGAGGAACGCGGGGCGGCCTGAAGCGGGTGGCCTCGTTCGTAGGTAACGTCTGGAGGCAGTTCATGAAGGAGCAAACGACCGGCGAAATTCTTCAACGCGCGGCGGAGCACGCCGCGCGTTTCCGCGAGAAAATTACGGAGCTGCCGCAGCGGCCGGAGCAATCGTATCCGGCCGCATTGAAGATGTTTCGGGAAGCTCTGCCGGAACGGGGAAGCGCCGGTACCGTAGTGATCGACGAGCTTGCCGCGAAAGCGGAGCCGGGGCTTCACGCGATGACGGGGCCACGCTTCTTCGGCTGGGTCATCGGTGGTTCCCATCCGGTCGGGGTTGCTGCCGACTGGATGACGAGCGCCTGGGGACAGAATGCCGGCAACCATCACGCGGCGCCGGCCGCAGCCGCCGCCGAGGCAATCGCGGCCAACTGGCTGCTCGATCTTCTCGATCTCCCGCGGGAGAGTTCCGTCGGCTTTGCGACCGGGGCGACGCTTGCCAATTTCATCTGCGTCGCCGCAGCGCGCGGAGAGGTGCTGCGGCAGGCCGGATGGGATGTCGAGGCGCAGGGCCTCTTCGGCGCGCCGCCGGTCGCGGTACTGATCGGCGACGACGCGCATGCGACGGTCTTTTCGGCGCTGCAGTTCCTGGGCTTCGGGCACGACCGCGTGCTGCGCGTCCAGACCGACGACATGGGTCGCATCACCGGCTCGGCTTTCGCCGAGGCCGCGGCGCAGGTCTCCGGTCCCTGCATTGCGATACTGCAGGCAGGACAGATCAATACCGGTGCCTTCGACGACTTCGCCGGCATCATGCCGATTGCCCGCGGCCTGGGCGCCTGGGTTCATGTCGACGGCGCCTTCGGCCTCTGGGCGCGCGCCACTCCCGGAAAGCGCGGGCTCACCGACGGGATCGAAGAAGCACATTCCTGGGCGACCGATGGCCACAAATGGCTGCAGACGCCCTATGACTGCGGATATGCCATCATCCGCGATCAGGAAGCCCATCGCCGGGCGATGACGATCGCCGCGAGCTACCTGCCGCCGACCACCGAGGGCGAGCGGGACCCGAGCCATTTCGTGCCCGAACTGTCGCGCCGAGCCCGCGGTTTTGCCACCTGGGCGATGATCAAGCATCTGGGACGCGAAGGCATCGCCGCCATGGTCGACCGGCATTGCCGCGTCGCCCGCGCCATCGCCGAGCGGCTGAGCGGCGAAGACGGCATAAACGTCCTGAACGAGGTGGTCCTCAATCAGGTCCTGGTACGTTTCGAAGCGGCGATGCCGGGCGATGAAGGCGACCGGATGACCCAGGCGACGATCGCCAGGCTGCAGGCCGACGGCATCCTGTTCGCCGGCGGCGCGGTCTGGCGCGGCCGCAAGGTGATGCGGCTCTCGGTCATCTCCTGGCTGACGGACGACCGAGCCGGCGAGAGGACCGCCGGGGCGATCATCGCTGCCTGGCGCGCCGTTCGTGATGGCACTGAGGTGTAAGGCGTTTTTGCCCGGCACCGAAAGAAGGGCGGCCGGTATCGGAACCTCTCCACGCCCTTGCGGTTAGCAGGCGATGGGGCGGCTGTTTTATGACCGCGGCGAAGCCGCCGCGCCGTCTGAGGACAATGCAGCCGCTACCGCACACCGACGTGCAACTCGAGGAGGAGCTCACATGTCACTGATGAAATTTCCGACCGTGACGGCCCTTGCCGCCATCATGGCCATCAGCGCCGCAACGGCCACTGCCGCCCAGGCACCCGCTCCAATTCCGCCCGCAGGAGAAATGCCGGCCCAGGACCAGGGCATTGAACCCGACATGCAACCCGGCGATCAGGGGGGCGGCGGAAGCGTCACCCAAGGCGATCAACCAGACATGATGCGCGAGGACATGATACGTGGCGACGGGAAGCGCGGCGACCGGATGCGGCACCGCGACCGGATGCGGGGCATGATGATGCACCGGCAGACGATGCACCGTCAGATGATGAAAATCATGTTCGCCATCACCGATGCGGACAATGACGGCGCCCTTTCCTTCGAGGAGATCAGCACCATCCACAAGCGGGTTTTCGACAAGGTCGATATCAACCGCGACGGCAAGGTCACGCCGGAAGAGATACAGGGCTTCTTCCACGATTAGCAAGGCTCCGCTACGCTGGATGAAGCAGTTTTCCTCCCCGGGACGGTTGCGGCCGCCCCGGCACGCATCGTGGGGACCCTATGGCATCACTCCAGTTGAAGCGTGTCTACCAGGCGCCGGGCGCGTCCGACGGTACGCGCATCCTCGTCGACCGGCTCTGGCCGCGCGGCGTCGCCAAGGAAAAGGCCGGCATCGACTTCTGGCTCAAGGACATCGCGCCGAGCGACGCGCTGCGCAAGCGGTTTCATGGGAAGCCGCAGGATTGGGATGCGTTCTGCGTCGCCTATGCGGAGGAGCTCGAGAGCGGGGCCGCGCAGGCGGCGGTAGCGGAGTTGCGCGAACGATGGAAAGAGGGGCCGCTGACGCTGCTTTATGCCGCGCGTGACGAGGCGCACAACAATGCGGTTGCGCTGAAGGCGTGGCTGGAGCGGGGAGGGGCCTCTTAGTCCCTATGATTGCAGGTCGGATCGGCCTAAAATCGTGATCGATTCTGGTAAGCAGGGCGGCATACGGGCGGAAAACCGCACACGGTTCGCCTCGTCCCGCTCCGAAGACGTGGACAATGACCGCCCTTGTTCACGCGACATTACGTCCGCGGTTGCCGGTATCAACCCGGGCATGCGGTAGCCGCATAGTAGCCATTCCTTGCATTCGCCGTGCCTGATACCGATTTATGCAATGAAAGCTTCGACCCGTACTCCAACAATAAACGTGGCATACGTCCGCCCGGCCGACCGGCCGCGCCTGCGGAGGCCGCCTTAACGACCAAAGGAGCCAGCAATGCGGGATTCTGCCAAGACCCTGAATGAGATGACGCCTCGCGAGCGCGCAAACCTGATGACCCTTGTCGCGGACGCACTTGAAGCCACCGCGGACGAGGCACAGGAAATCGGCGATGATCGGTTTGCAGCAAACTCGATCAGTCTCGCCAGAATTATCAGCGGTTGCGCCGAAGACGTCGCGACAATGGATTTGCCGGCCGCGGAACTTCTTTTGCAGCACGGTATCTCACTGATCGCACTGTTCCGGCGTCAAGCGCCGCCAGTTCTGCATTAAGGCCTGTTGAGCAGCTCAAAGTGCTACAGCGACCTTTGCGCGTCTCACAAGACGCGCGGCGCTGTGGGTAACGTATCGGAGGACTGCAATCTCCCCTCACCCTAATCTCTGTGCTCGTCACAGGGATCGAGCAGCGCCGCGTCTGCGGCGCGGGAAGCTTTCTTTCAGCCCAAGGACTTGGTCTGGCTGGATTCCTGTGACAAGCACAGGAATGAGGAACTCAAACAAGCCGCCGCGGGTGGCCCGAATCTCAACAGGCCTTAGTTCATGTGCCTATGCTGGCCAGGCGGACCGGCTGAGAATGTCGGTGCACGCGATCGCGAGCGGCTCGATCACGGAACTGTGCCCCGGCAGGCCCAGGCGACGTTCGCAAATGAGCGCGGACCGTCGGGCCGGCCGGCTTCGTAGGCGTCGCGCACGGCGGCACGGGTGCGTGCCCGCTCTTCCGCATCGAGCGTTGCCACATATTTTCCGAGCGGCCCTTCGCCCGCGCCGATCGGCGCCCAGTAATCGTCGAAGTTCCGGTAATCCATGCGGATCATCAGCTCGGTTTCCATGACGTTTGCGAGACCCTGCTCGACAAATGTCCGCTTCATTTCTCCCGGCTGCATCATCGGCTGGGAGCAGTAGCGGGCGCGAAGTGCGCGCCCGCCTTCGCCGAGCGCCGCCACCGTGTCGACCATCATGCGCATGCCGGGCATTCCGCCGAAATGGTCCCACACCGCCGCCGCGACGACGCCGCCGGGACGCACCACGCGGCGCATCTCGGCCACGGCCTTGCCCGCTTCGGGTACGAAGTGGAGCACGAGAAGGGCGAAGGCGCGGTCGAAGGTCCGGTCTTCGAACGGCAGGGCGCAGGCATCCGCTTCTCTTATCTTTATGCGCGGATCGGTGTTGCGCCGGATCGCCTCCTCCACGAAGACGGGCGAATAGTCGATCGCGGCGATCTCTTCGAGCCTGGCGGCGTCGGCGAGCGCGAAGGTGAGACTGCCGGTTCCGCAGCCGACATCCAGAACCTTCTCTCCATCGGCGACGCCGGCAAAATCTATGAATTTCGGCGCAAGCTTCCGGCTCCAGCGGCCCATGAGCTGCTCATAACCGGCTGCATCATGCACGTTGAAGCTTGATGTCATCAGGGCCTCCCTCGCCGCGGGGACCCAATCTAGACCTGTGAGAAGGGGTTGCCAAGGCGGCACACATCACGCGCGCGTCGACAGACCTGCGCAGTGCAGCCGTCATAAACTTCAGATTCTCTCGAGGCCTTAAATGATGACTTGCTCTCCCAACTCGACCACGCGATTTGCGGGCAGATGGAAGTACTCGGTTGGATCAATCGCCGAGTCGGCCATGGCGATGAAGAGCCTGTCCTGCCACTGCGGCAATCCTGATTGAGAATCCGCTATAAGTTTACGCCGGCCGAGATAAATGGACGTCGACATTATGTCGAACTTGAATCCTTCCTTTCGACAGCGCGCCAGGGCTTTTGAGACATTCTGATCGTCCATGAAGCCGAATCTCAGCTCCAATAGGCTGAACCGGTCAGACAGCTTTGTAATTGTGTAGCGCTCTTTCTCCGGTACGTAGGGGACTTTGGCAGTCCTGATGGTCAGGATGACGTTATGCCTGTGCAGCACGTGATTGTGCTTGATGTTGTGCAGCAAAACAGCCGGTGTCGTCTCCGGTGTGGCTGTCAGGAAGATCGCAGTTCCGGGCACGTCGACAGGAGCATGCTCGGACTTTCGTTCAACCATGGTTATGAACTGGTTGAGCGGAATGTCCTGACGAGCAGTCTTCTCGCGCAGCAGGCCGATACCCTTTCGCCAGGTCCACATCATCGTGATCAAGGCGCCGGCAATGAGGATAGGCACGTATCCGCCGTGATGAACCTTGAACAGGTTGGCGCCAAGAAAGATCAGTTCAAGGCTGAACAAGGGAAGCAGAACCGCTGTAGCTGTCGAGGCGGACCAGCCCCATTGGCGCCGCACGAACTCGAAGGCAAGAATCGTGTCAATCACCATCGCGCCGGTAATGGATACGCCGTAGGCCGGAGCAAGAGCCTCGGAACTGCCGAACACCAGCATGAGGGCGAGCACGCCGATGAGGAGGGTGGTGTTGACCAGAGGTAGATATATCTGACCGGTCTGGGTTTCCGAGGTATAGCAGATCTCGAACCGCGGGAGGAAGCCGAGGTGGATTGCTTGCCGTATGAGAGAAAAGGCTCCGGTGATCACGGACTGGCTGGCGATGATCGTTGCGGCAGTTGCAAGAACCACCATCGGCAACAAAGCCCAGTTCGGGAACATCAGGAAAAACGGGTTCGAGATGGCATCCGGATGGGACAACACCAGCGCGCCTTGTCCGAGATAGTTCAACGCAAGGGCGGGGAACACGACCGTAAACCAGGCCGACTGGATGGGCCGCCGCCCGAAGTGGCCCAGATCGGCATAAAGCGCCTCAGCGCCTGTTACGGTAAGGAAGATGGCGCCGAGCACGATAAAGCCCACGAGACCGGCATCCCATAAGAAACCGACCGCGTTGAGGGGGTTGAAGGCTGAAAGGATCGCCAGATCGTCGCCTATATGCGCAATCCCTGCGGCCGCCATGACGAGAAACCAAATCAGGGTGATTGGACCGAAAAATATCGAGACAGCCCCGGTTCCGCGTGACTGGACGGCAAAAAGCAGCAGGATTATCACAATGGCGATCGGCAGCACGTAGTCGTCGAGTGCCGGCGTCACGAGCTTCAAGCCTTCGACGGCCGAGAGCACCGACAGCGCAGGCGTGATCATCGCGTCGCCGATGAATAAAGCGGCACCGAGAACGCCGGCAAAAAACATCATGACCGGATACCCGCTTCCCTTCTTCAGCAACAGGGCAAGCAAGGACAGAGTGCCGCCCTCACCATCGTTATCGGCACGAAGCAGGAAGAGCACGTATTTGATGGTGACGATGGCTGTAAGCGTCCAGATCACCAACGACACGAGACCGATAACCTCTTCTCGCCCGACGCCACCCGCCCCAAAAGGGCGCAGCGCCTCGCGGAAGGCGTAAAGAGGACTGGTCCCGATATCGCCGTAGACGACGCCGATTGCTCCAATGGTCAGCGCCAGAAACTGCGGCAGATTGTTCGCTCGAGCCGGTGCGTGGTCGAGGGAGTCGGCCATATGGTCTCCCTTGCTGGGTCGACGTGCTGATACATCTGAAGAAGCTCAAAGCCGCCGAGAGTCCAGCAATCGAACTAACTGAGACGCTTTCCGATTTGTTCCTGCTGATGCTGCTTTTCAATTTTCTAGAACGAATGCAGAGAAATTATACAACTACATGCGCGCTCCGTCCCTTTGTAAAGCATGGATCACGGTCCCGCCCCTGAAGAATTCGGGTCGGCCGAAACGAGTTAACAGCAGGAGATCTACGATGAGCATCACCGCCACCACGACGCCCGGCAAGACGTTGCTGTCCCCGACCGATCATGCGCTCGTCCTTATCGACTTCCAGTCGCAGATGGCGTTTGCGACCAAGTCCATCGCGCCGGAACTGCTCCGCAACAATGCGGCGCTCATATCCCGCGCGGCAGCCGGCTTCGAGGTGCCCACCATCCTCACGACCGTCGCCGAAAAGAGCTTCTCGGGACCGATGTTTGCGGAAGTCACGGACGCCTTTCCCGGCCAGCGGCTTCTTGACCGTACCTCGATGAACACCTGGGAGGATGCGGCCGTCATCGAGGAGGTGAACCGTATCGGCAAGGATCGGATCGTGTTCGCCGGCCTGTGGACGTCTGTTTGCATCGTCGGTCCGACGCTATCGGCGCTCGACCAAGGCTTTGAAGTCTATGTGATCACCGATGCCTGCGGCGATGTTTCGGCCGAAGCCCACGAGCGTGCGGTGGAGCGCATGGTCCAGGCCGGTGCCCGCCCGGTGACCTCGGTGCAATACCTTCTCGAATTGCAGCGCGACTGGGCCCGGGCCGACACCTACGAGCTCACGACCGGCATCGCGAAGAAGTGGGGCGGCGCCTATGGCATCGGGATCACCTATGCCACGGCCATGTTCGGTGCCTCCGAGGGCGGTCACGGCTAGAGCGGAACGAGGAAAGGCGATCCTCGGCGCCGCAATCCGGCGGCAGGCCGACCGTGGTCCTCGGAAAGCGCGCGCCGCCTTCCGGGGGCGGGCGGAGCCATCCCGGAATCGATCCAAACGCAGGGAAGGAGAGACCGCATGAAGATCTACCTGCTCTCGCTCGGCGCCGGCCTGCTGGTGGGCGTAGTCTATAGTCTGCTCGGCGTCCGCTCGCCGGCGCCGCCCGTCGTCGCCCTCGTCGGTTTGTTCGGCATGCTGCTCGGCGAGCAGATGCTACCGATCGCCAAGCGTGCCTTCGCCGGACAGGACGTGACTTCCTTCGTCAAGACCGGGTGCGCCGAGCACGTGCTCGGGCCGATGCCTCACAATCGGGAGAAGGACTCATGAGCTTCACCCGTCGCCAGACCATCGCCGGCGTCGCCGCGGCGGCGCTGTCCTCGCCATTCCGAGCCTATGCCAAGGAGACTCCCATGCCCAATAATGACCTGGTCCTCGTCAACGCCAAGGTGACCACGCTCGATCGTCAAAACCCGTCCGCAATGGCCATAGCGATCCGCAACGGGCGTTTCCTGGCGGTCGGTTCCGAAGCCGCGGCGCGGGCTGCGGCACCCGATGCAATCATCATCGACGTGAAAGGGCGCCGCGTCATTCCGGGGTTGATCGACAGCCACACGCACGTCATCCGTGGTGGGTTGAACTACAATATGGAGCTGCGCTGGGATGGCGTGCCCAGCCTCGCTGAGGCGATGGCGATGCTCAAGGAGCAGGTCGACCGGACGCCTGCACCGCAATGGGTGCGTGTCGTGGGAGGTTTTACCGAACACCAATTCGCGGAGAAGCGTCTGCCGACCATCGGCGAATTGAACGCAGCCGCGCCGGATACGCCGGTTTTCATCCTCCACCTCTACGACCGGGCGCTGTTGAATGCGGCAGCGCTGCGCGTTGTCGGCTACACGAAGGATACGCCCAATCCACCCGGCGGCGAGATCCTGCGCGATACGGCCGGCAATCCGACCGGCCTTCTGCTCGCTCAGCCGAACGCGACGATCCTCTATTCGACGCTCGCCAAAGGGCCGAAACTGCCGCCCGAATACCAGCTCAACTCGACCCGCCACTTCATGCGCGAGATCAATGCGCTTGGCGTCACCAGCGTAATCGACGCCGGCGGGGGCTTCCAGAACTACCCCGATGACTATGAGATCGTTGAAAGGCTGCACCGCGACGGCCAGCTTACTGTCCGCATCAGCTACAATCTCTTCACGCAGAAGCCCAAGCAGGAACTCGCCGATTTCTCCTCCTGGGTGAAGCAGGTCTCACCGGGTAAGGGAGATGACAGTTACCGGCATAACGGTGCCGGCGAGATGCTGGTTTACTCAGCGGCCGACTTCGAGGATTTCCGCGTCGAGCGGCCGGAGATGCCACCGAATATGGAGGCTGACCTCGAGCCGGTCATTCGCCTGCTGGCGGAGAACCGCTGGCCGTGGAGGCTCCATGCCACCTATGACGAGACGATCGGCCGCGCGCTCGATGTCTTCGAGAAGGTGAATCGGGACATCCCGTTCACCGGCATCAACTGGTTCTTCGATCACGCCGAGACGATCAGCGATCGCAATATCGACCGCATCGCCGCGCTTGGCGGTGGCATCGCCGTGCAGCATCGCATGGCCTATCAGGGCGAGTATTTCGTCGAGCGCTATGGCGCGAAGGCGGCCGAACGCACGCCGCCGATCCGGAGAATGATGCAGGCAGGGGTTCCCGTCGGCGCCGGAACCGACGCGACGCGGGTTGCGAGCTACAATCCCTGGGCGTCGCTCTCCTGGCTGGTGACGTCAAAGACCGTCGGCGGTCTGCGTCTTTATCCGCAAGCCAATCGCCTCGACCGCGAGACCGCGCTTCGGCTCTGGACCGAGGGCAACACCTGGTTCTCCGGCGAGCAAGGCAAGAAAGGTCAGATAAAGGTAGGGCAACTTGCCGATCTGGCTGTGCTCTCCGACGACTATTTCGCTGTGCCGGATGACGACATCGTGCATCTCCGGTCAGTGCTCACTCTTCTCGGCGGTAAGGTTGTGCATGGGGACGGCGAATACACCCCGCTTGCGCCGGAGCTTCCTAAACCGATGCCCGACTGGTCGCCGGTCAGCACCTTCGGCGGCTACCATAAGACGCCGGAGGCGCGCGCCAAGTTGTCGCTGCGCTGCGGATGCGCGAACGGCTGCGCCGTGCATGGCCACGACCACGCCGCCGCGCTCGGCGCCAGTGTTCCCACGGCCGATTCCAGAACGTTCTGGGGTGCATTGGGCTGCGGCTGTTGGGCAGTGTGACGGTGACAGGTCAATACGCTCCTCGAGCATCTCGGTTGATCGGGGAACTCATATCGATTGCCATTTCCAGCCATCGGACGGAGCTGACATTGACTGCACACCAATCTGCCGCGGCAAGTAAGGCCGGCCCGCTGAGCTTTCCGGTTTTCCGGGCGCTGTGGATCGCAACCATCGTTTCCAACATCGGCACCTGGATGCACGATGTCGGCGCCGGCTGGCTGATGACCTCGCTGTCGCCGAGTCCTCTGCTGGTTGCGCTCGTGCAGGCAGCGACCACCTTGCCGATGTTCCTGCTCGCGCTGCCGGCGGGCGCGCTGGCCGATACTGTCGACCGACGTCGCATGCTGCTGGCGAGCCAGACGCTCGGTCTGGTTGCCGCGGCAGTCCTGGCCGGGCTGACCTGGCAGGACCTGACGACGCCCTATATGTTGCTGGCCGCCACATTGGTGCTAGGGATATCCGCCGCCCTTACCGCGCCTGTCTTCCAAGCGATTGTACCGGAACTGGTCGATCAGCCCAC
Organism: Sinorhizobium sp. KGO-5; assembly: GCF_036245905.1. NCBI lineage: Bacteria > Pseudomonadati > Pseudomonadota > Alphaproteobacteria > Hyphomicrobiales > Rhizobiaceae > Sinorhizobium > Sinorhizobium sp. KGO-5. Next base: position 470,074 of record NZ_BDIZ01000003.1, on the reverse strand, counting down.
GCTGCCGGATGCCGTCGCACTCAACAGCCTTGGGATCAATATCGCCCGCGCGATCGGCCCGGCGCTCGGTGGTGTGATCGTTGCCGTGGCCGGAACCGCCGCTGTCTTTGCGCTCAATGCCCTATCGGTCATTGCGGTGCTCGTCGTGCTCGTCAGATGGAAGCGTCCGGCCGACTCGCGCTCCCTGCCGCCGGAGCACTTCGTCGGCGCGCTGAAGGCCGGATATCGCTATGCCCGGCATGCGCCGGCACTTCGTCTGGTGCTCGTCCGCGCCGTCGGCTTCTTCGTCTTCAGCAGCGCGCTGTGGGCCATGCTGCCGCTGGTCGCGCGGCGCGGTCTGGGGCTCGACGCAGCCGGATATGGCGCCCTGCTCGGCTGCATGGGTGCCGGAGCGGTTGTCGGGGCGTTGCTGCTCAAGAAGCTGCGCCGGCATGTTCCTGCCAACACGCTCTCCATCGGCGCGACGCTGCTCTTCGCTCTGGCCACCCTGTTGCTGGCCATCACGTCGAACGCCTGGGCGGCGGGCGCCGTCATGGCGATTGCCGGCCTTGCATGGATCGCCATGCTGACTTCGCTCAACGTCGCCGCGCAGATGGCCTCGCCCGGCTGGGTGAAGGCGCGCGCGCTTGCGGTCTATCTTCTCGTCTTCCAGGGAGCCATGACGGGCGGCAGTGTCCTGTGGGGCTCGGTCGCCGCACGGACCGATGTCACGACGGCGCTCACCATCGCGGCCATCGGCCAGGCGGCGGCACTTGTTCTCGCGGCGATCTGGCGTCTTCCCAGGGATGCGGGCGCCGACTTGGCGCCCTCGCACCACTGGGCTGAACCCGTGGTCTCGGTTCAGCCCGCCGGCGATCGCGGACCAGTTCTGGTCGAGATCGAGTATCGGATTGCACCCGACAGGACGGCCGAATTCGTCGCGGCCCTGCGTCGCTTCCGATCGGTACGGCAACGCGACGGAGCGATCCGCTGGGATGTGTGGGAAGACGTTGCCGAGCCCGGGCGGGTTGCCGAGAGCTTCGTGGTCGAAAGCTGGCTGGAGCATCAGCGCCAGCACGCCCGCGTCACCCATGCCGACCAGATCGACCAGCAGACGCTCAACGCCTTTCATATCGGTGATCACCCGCCGATCGTGCGTCATCTGCTGAGACCGTTGTAATCTTCACCCGAGTCCACTCCGGACGGGAACACTTCTTCCAGAAGTGCTCTAAATGTCGGAAAGTCCGGCTTCCTCGATGTCAGCGGCTCCGAGTATCACGAACTGGTTCAGCAGCCACGCCGCGGCCGGTCCCGGCGGGGTATCCCGGCGCCAGATGCCGCCGAACCGGTAGATGCCACCCCTGTGATCCGGCATGGAAAGCCGGAGCAACGCGCCGCTTGCCAGATCGGGTCGTATGAGTGGAAGAGGCATGTTTCCCCAGCCGATTCCCTCGCGCAGCAGCGCATGCTTCACGCCAAGATCCGCCAGCCGCCATGTACGCGGGCTGTGCACGAAAAAGTCCCGGCCTGCGGTAAAGGGGGAACGGTCCGTCAGCACAAGTTGGACATGATCGCGGGCATCGCCCGGTGCTATCCGCTCCATGCGCCCGAGCGGGTGATGGGGTGCCGCCACCGGGACCATTGATACGGAGCCTGCCGCGATGCACTCCACGCCTCGAACGCCGGTCGCCAAGGGACCGGAAATGCCGATCATCGCCTTGTGGTCCAGTACTGCCGCAGTCACCCCTCCCAGCGCCTCGACATGCAGTCGGAGCGATACCGTCGGAAAGGCTTCGGCGAAGGCTCGCAGCACCTTTCCCAGCCGCTCCGTCGGCAGCATCACGTCGACGGCCATATCCACTTCTGCTTCCAGGCCGTCATGCAGCGCCTTGACCTTGGCGCGCAGGCCCTCGATGCCCTCGGCGAGGCCGCGCGCTTCGGCGAGCACTGCGCGCCCCGCGGCCGTGAGTTGCGGTTTGCGCGTGCCCTTGCGCTCGAACAGCTCAAGGCCAAGCTGCGCTTCGAGATTGGCCACCCCGTAGGTTATGACCGAGACTGCACGGTTGAGCTTGCGCGCGGCCCCAGCAAAGCTTCCGCTATCGACTACCGCCAGAAAGACGCGGAGCTGCTCGAAGGTCGGAGTTCCTGGATTCGACACTTTCCAACTTTCTGGAACAATACGAAGAAAACCATTCAATTATACCCACCATATCGGCAAGGCTACACTTGCGATAGCCGCCGCACGGATGCCGCGACCGACCCGGCGATATTGGATGAACCGATGTTGCCACCCTCGGGGTACCCGGATCGCTCCGGAAACGCATGCCGCTCGCCTCAAGACTTCTTGCCACCGGGTTTCTTTTTCTCGAGGCTTCCCTTGAGCGCCGCCATGAGGTCGATGACGTTCCCGGCATGGACCGGCTCTCCCTCCTTGCCTTTCGGCTTGGCTACCTTCTTGGCCGACTTCCGCTTGCTTTCTATGATTTCGAGCAGCTTTTCCTGAACGGGATCGCTGACCATATCCGGGTTCCATGGCTTGCTGCGTTCTTCGATCAGCGAGGTGACGAGGCTCATCAGCTTCGGATCGTCATCCCCATCGCCAATATCGGCGAAATAAGTCTCCGGCTTGCGCACCTCGTCGCCATAGCGAAGGGTCCACACGACGATGCCTTTGCCGCACGGTTCCAGCATCACGGCGCGTTCGCGGCGGCCGATCACGAGCCGTGAAATGCCGGCGACCTTCTCGGCTACCATGGCGTCGCGGATGACGCTGAAAGCTTCGTGGCCGACCTCGTCCGAGGGCGTAAGGTAGTGAGGCTTCTCCAGCCAGATCCATTCTATCGCCTCGCGCGGAACGAACTTCTCGATGTCGATCGTCCTGGCGCTTTCGAGCGCGACGCTCTCAAGTTCTTCGTCCTCGATCACTAGGAAGTCGTTTTCGCCGCGCTCGTAACCTTTCACCTCGTCGTCTTCGTCGACCTCTTTGCCGGTCACCGCATCGACGTACCGGGAGACGACACGGTTGTTGGACTTGCGGTTGAGCGTGTGGAAGCGGACCTTTTCGGACTCGCTGGTCGCCGGCATCATCGAAACGGGGCAGGTGACGAGCGAGAGTTTCAGGTAGCCTTTCCAATATGGACGCGGGGGCGCCATCGTTCACCTCCCTGGATCATGATGTTTTTAGGTCGGTTCGACCTGAAAACATGTACGTGACCGGTTCCAACAGTAGAGCGGGATGCGGGCAAAAAATCGCAATACTTTCCTCATCCCGCTCTAGCTTGCGCGGCGGCGCTGGGCGGGCGCGCTCTTTGCAGCCGTTTTCGCCTTGGTCTTTGCCGCGCTTTCCTTGCTCGCGCGCTTCTTCGATGCCGCCGGCGGCTTTTTCATCCCGGCGCTCTGGCGGAGCGCCTCAAGCAGATCATTGGCTTTCGAGACCTTCGGCGGCGCGCGTTTCGGCAGCGACTTGCCTTCGAGCTTGGCCTTGATCAGTTCGGCGAGCGCAGCCTCGTAGCGATCGTCAAATTCTTCGGTCGAAAAGGTGCCCTTCTTCATGCCGATGATGTGCTTTGCAAGGTCGAGCATCTCGCCCTCGATCTTGATGTCCGGAATCTCCTTGAAGGCCTCCTTGGCGCTCCGAACCTCGTAGTCGAAGTTCAGGGTCGTCGCGATCAGTCCCTTGTCATGCGGTCGAAGCAGAACGGTGCGCATGCGGCGGAAAAGGACCGTTTGGGCGATCGCGGCGACCTTCTTCTTGCGCATGCCTTCCCGAAGCAAGGCGAATGCGTCGGTGCCCATCTTGTCGGGTGTCAGATAATAGGGCTTGTCGAAATAGACCTTGTCGACGTCGTCGCAGGTAATGAATGCCTGGACCCGCAACGTCTTGTCGCTCTCCGGAACGGCGGAGGCGACTTCCTCCGGCTCGAGCACCACATATCGCTCGTCGCCGATCTCGTAGCCCTTGACCTGATCTTCCTTTTCCACCGGCTTGCCGGAGACACTGTCGACGAACTCGCGCCGTACCCGGTTTCCGGTTTCGCGGTTGACCGTGTGGAAGGCGATCCGGTCGGAGGTCGACGTGGCGGTGTACAGCGCCACCGGCGCAGTGACTTCACCAAATCGGAGATAGCCCTTCCATTGGGCTCGTGCCGAGACTGCCATGGCTAACTCCCTGTATATCCGGGGAGTCAACCGAATCGCATTCCGCTTTGTTCCGGTACGGGGCAAATCTCTCTGAAGATTTACGCAGCCCAGCAGAATGGGGATGACGAGGCTCGACAAACGATCGGCTCACAAGGCGCCGGTCAAGATTCTCGTCATCCCCGCTCGGATCAGCCCGCGTCCCGTGGTACCGGCGTGTTGAGCAGTTGCTGCTCCCACAGGAAGGCGATGCCGCTGCCGGCGGCATGCTGCACGAGCACCTCCGAAAGCTCGGCGGCATGCTCCGTGCGGGCCCAGTCGCGCTGCCATTCCGCAGCCACCGACAGCCACGTCATCATGTTCGCGCCAGCCATGATCATGCGCTGGATGGCGACCTCATGGGCCTCGACCGAAGTGCCGCCGGACGCATCGGTGACGACCGTCACGTCCCAACCTTCGCCGAGCGCCTGGATCGTCGGCATCGCAACGCATATTTCGGTCCACAGGCCCGCGATGATGAGCTGCTTGCGTCCGGTGGCCTTGACCGCGTCCACGACCTTCTCATCCTCCCAGGTGTTGATGAACGTCCGATCGATCACTTCTTGGCCGGGAAACACGTCAGTGATCTGGGGGAAGATGCGGCCGCCCCGATCAGCGATCACGCTCGTCAGAATCGTGGGCACGGCGAAGGCCTTGGCGGCCTTCGCCAGAGCCGCCGCATTGTTGACCACCATCTGCGGTTCGTGGCTGTTCACGTTTGTGAGCTGATAGGGCTGGTGGTCGATCAGAACGAGGACCGAGTCTTCGGGACGAAGAAGCGAATCAAGGCCGTTACGAGGGGTCATCAAGACTTCCTTTCTCTGCCGCTATGGACGGCAACGGGTTTCACGGGAGACATGCGCCAGCGGGCGACGTTGCCTGGACTCAATTTGCTGTTCCTTTTGGTGGTGCGATAGTGCCATAGTCAGACAAGCTGTGTCGCGAAACGAGGAACGCCGGATTGGATATCGAGGATCTGCAGACATTCGTCGCAGTGGCCGATGCCGGGGGCGTATCGGCTGCCGCGCGCCGGCTCGGCGTCTCCAAATCGATCGTCAGTCGGCGGCTCATTCGGATTGAAGCGGAGCTTGGGGTCCAGCTTCTTGCACGAACGACCCGCGGCGCCGCGCTTACAGAAGCGGGAGTGACGTTCAGAGACCATGCGGCCCGAGCCAGCGCCGAGATCGATGCGGCCAGGGAAACGATCCTCCCTACCGGTGAGTTGCGTGGCCGCCTGAGGGTTGCCATGCCGCTTTCTTTCGGCCCGACCCACTTCGCCCCCGTGCTTGCGGAAATGGCGCAACAACACCCGCAGCTGCACATCCATACCTCCTACAGCGATCGCTTCGTCGATCTCATCTCCGAAGGTTTCGATTGCGCGATCCGGGTTGGTTACCTTCAGGACTCCAACCTCATCGCGAAGCGCGTCGGACCGATCTATGGAAAGCTTGTCGCAAGCCCGGCCTATATCGAAGCGCACGGTTCACCTGAGACGCCTGAGCAACTGGTCAACCATCAGGCCCTCATGCAGGGAACGGAAACCTGGCAGTTCATGGATGGCAGCAGGGTTGTCACGGTTCAGCCGCAGGGCAGGTTCAAGGCCGACAACGCTACGGCGCTTGCCGCTGCCGCGGCGGCAGGACTCGGCATCGCCTGGCTCCCCGATTGCATCACACACCAGTATGTGGCCTCCGGCGCGCTCGTCCCGGTCATGAGGCGCTACCCCCCACCTTCGGCAGGCGCGTATGTCGTCCGGCCCCCGGGTCAGCACCCCGCCCGGAAAGTCCGTGTCCTCGTAGAAATGCTGATCGAGTACTTCGCACGAAATCCGGACGTTTGGGGCCTCGACCGTTAGAACACGAACGGGGCGAGGCCCTCCGTGCATGGTTCCCAGTTATTTCTGGCGTCGATAGACCTCAGCTGACTGCCCTTAGTGGCGAGATCCACCGCGTTTCTTCCAAGTACAACCGCCCCCCATCGTGCCGCGATCACGGATGGTTCAAGGCTGAGTCGGCGGACGGTCTGCTTCGTCGATTTGTCGGAGCGGGTAGCGCGGAAGGCTGCCGCTCATTTTCGGGGCGTGCCCAGAGCAAGTTTAGAGGTCACTATCCCAGTTCTCCAAACCGTCTGGCGCCAGTCCGATCGTCGACGAGACAAGAGATCACATAGGCATCATCCACAACGTTGGACGTCGTCGCTTGCCAAACGCCATCGTTGCCACGAACAAGGACCGCCGCTCGCTGTGGTCTTGCATAGGTAACTGCCGGAATAGTCCGCACCGACTTTTGCTTGTGCATTCGCCGCGGTAGCGAGCGCAATCCATAGCCAAACCACGAGACGGTTCATTCTTTCCCCAACCCGGTTTGTAGGATTCGACAATTTCAAACCTCGAGGATTGGACTATACCTGCGCGGGTGATTCTTGAAAGGGAGTATCCCAAAGATGGAAACAGCCACTCTGTACGCGTACCAGATTTCTCCGGGCAATGACGATTTACTCTATTTCACAGAGACGCTTGAACAATGCCAAGCTGCCGCTTTGGAGCAACGTCGCGACTTCATTGAGAATGATCCCGACGAAGGCGAACTTGCTGCGATGGCAGTATATCGGTGCGAGATGAAAATGCCCGATCAGCAAACGCTACTTCGTGTTCTTAATGACGAAACCACTCTCGTCGAAGCTTGCGTCGTGGAACGGAAGCTGGTCGCGCTAGTCACGGACTAGACAAAAACCCCGGTCGTCGGGTGCCGGGGTTTCGTCTTAAGCGGGTTCAAGCGCCTCATGGCTGCCCTTCAAGAGCTTCGCCAAGGGACTTCAATCAGCCAACAGTGCCAAATCATCGTTTAGCTGGTCTTGCAGCTGCTTTCGCTTTCTCCCGTGGATCAACGCTGCTTCGACGAATCCCTTGCTTTTGAGTAGCTTAATAAGCCGCTTCTGCTGCGCCAGAAATTCGGTTCGCGCCTTCTTATTCGTGGGTAATGTTTTGTAGTTGTATCCTTGCAATTCTGCATATTCCTCAATGGGAATATGCCGTTCTTTCATGCTGTAGGGTAGGGCGACATTAAGCCGCTTTATTTCGCTTCGGGCATATTTGGTTGTCGGTTAGGGGTTTGATTCTTCACGTGCTTCTGTTTCTTCTCTGCAAGGGCAAGCGCCTTCTTCAATGCCTTGTGCTTGTTAGGCATGTCGAATCCGTCGCCGTATCGCATGCTCTTCCCGGTGAATGGTGGCCCAGCAGAGAATTCTTCATCGTGTCCACGCATCCGGAGTTGCGCAGAAGGTCCGCCATGCGGTGGCGGAATGAGTAGGTGGTTGCCCCCGGTGCCACAGGCTTGATTAGCTTGTTTGCCGCCGCTGAAAGAGCTTCAGCACCACCGGGACGGGCATACCGGGGAAAGCCTTGGCGTATTTCTTGGCGGCTTCAAGCGCCTTTCCGAGCAACGGCAAATCTCGGTGTCTGGATTTTCCGGTCTTCACAAATTTACGGTGTTTGTTTGGTCCGATAGTGATGAACGGATGGTCCACACCATCTATGTGGAAGTCGGATTCCGTGAGCAAGCAAATTTCTTCATGCTTGCCCCGGTGCATTCGGAAATCGCAAGGATCGCGACCAACTGGTCATTGGCGTCCGACTCTGCCAGCTTGTCATTGAACGCGAGGACTTCAGCTTCGGTGAACGAGCGGCGCTTACCGGTCTCGACAGCACCATTGCTTTCAATCTTCGCATCTTCGACGGATTGGTTTTGGTGGGGTAGTGCGAGCGAAAAACCTTGCGGACGAACATGTTGATGAACTGAAGCTTCTTCTGTGCCGTCTCAAGCTCGATTTCTTCGTTTGCAACGCGGTTTGTGAGATTTGCGGCGAACTCGAATGCTTGCTTGGGAACCATCTGGACGACATCGATTTCACCCATGATGGCGACGAAATCGGTAGCCGCTGCCTTGTATCGGTTCACTCTCTTGTCGCGTGCCCGCTTGTCCAAGCCAAGGAACTTGTCCCCGGACAGATCAACGTAGATGTCAAACAGTTGGAGCATGTCGAGCGCGGGGCGGTTCGATGGCACCGCCGATAGCTGCAATTTCGGCAATGTCGGGTTTCTTGATCGTCTCCAAGATCTCAATGCCCCGGCTCATCATTGCAGGGTAATCCCGCACCGATGCCGCTTCGATAGTGATGCTGATGAAATGAGATGCGTATGCCGACTACGCACCCGCGGAGTGAGGTATTTTGAAAAGCGGAGATATACTTGGAATTTGAAACTGAAATCAAATTCTCTATTCTTGCAGAAACGCAATGGTGGAATGTTTTTCCAAGGCGCTGCCGTTTCGCCGCTTTTGAAGGGGCAAAAACGTAGCAAACGACAGGCGGAAAAGGTAGCAAAATGCCAGTTAAAGGGCGAAACGCATTGATTTTATTGGATTTTTCCTATGGAAATGGCGCACCCGACAGGATTCGAACCTGTGACCTTTGGAATCGGAATCCAACACTCTATCCAGCTGAGCTACGGGTGCATCCGTTTGGCGGCAGGGCCGCCGAAGCAGGCTGTGAGCGGTTCTTAGCCTAGCTTGCGCGCCGCTTCAATGGTGATTGACGGGGTTTGCAGCGGAAATTTGCGTTTGGTGCCTGGGGGAGGCGGCTTTTGCGAAGAAAATGCCGCGCCCGTCGACGCGGCATTGGCGGGTTTGTACCGCCTCACGCCATCTGCATGGCGCCGGGGCCGGGGGTGGCCTTGGGGGGTACCTTGCCCATGATGATCATGCCGAGCACCTCGTCCTTGGTCACGTCCTCGGTGCGGGCGTGGCCGACGACCTGGCCGTTCTTCATGACGGAGACGCGATCGGCGAGGTCGAAGACGTCGTGGATGTCGTGGCTGATCAGGAAGATGCCGATGCCCTCGCGCTTCAATTGCTTGATGAGCTCGCCGACCTGCGCGGTTTCCTGCGGCCCGAGTGCCGCGGTCGGCTCGTCCATGATCAGGATGCGGGCGTCGAAGAGGATGGCGCGGGCGATCGCCACCGATTGCCGCTGGCCGCCGGAGAGCGCCTTCACCGGTTCCTTGAAGCGCTGGAAGTTGGGGTTGAGCCGGCCCATCACTTCGCGGGCCTTGGCTTCCATCGCCACGTCGTCGAGCGTGCCCCAGGGGGTGCGCAGTTCGCGGCCGAGATAGAGATTGGCGGCAGCGTCGACGTTGTCGGCGACGGCGAGCGTCTGGTAGATCGTCTCGATGCCGTATTTCTTGGCGTCGCGCGGATTGTTGATCTCGGCCGGTTCGCCGTTGATCAGGATCTCGCCGGCATCGCGCTTGTAGGCGCCGGAGAGAATCTTGATGAGCGTCGACTTGCCGGCGCCGTTATGGCCGAGGAGGGCGACCACCTCGCCCGGATAGAGGTCGACGGAGGCATCGTCCACCGCATGGATGCCGCCGAAGGAGATGGAAATGTTCTTCATTTCCACGAGCGGAGTGCGTTGTTCAGTCATGTTCGAACTCCTGATTATTTTGCGCGGGCGCGGTAGACGGTGTCGAGCCAGACGGCGGTGACGAGCACGACGCCGACGACGATGCGCTGGAAGGGCGTATCGATTCCCAGAAGGACCATGCCCGACTGCAGGGATTGCATGACGAGCGCGCCGATCATCGCGCCGGCGATGGTGCCGACGCCGCCGGCGAGCGAGGTCCCGCCGATGACGGCGGCAGCGATCGTGTAGAGCTCGTCGAGTTCGCCCTGGGCATTGGTCGCGGCGTTGAGGCGCGCCGTCGAGATGGCCGCCGCAATGGCGCAGAGCACGCCCATCAGCGTGAAGATCTTGACGGTGACCCAGCGCGTCTTGATGCCGGCGAGCTCGGCCGCTTCGGGGTTGCCGCCGAGCGCGAAGACGTAGCGGCCGAAACGCAGGCGGGTGGCGATGAAGGTCATGACGATACCGACGACGATCGCCACCAAAACGGGAATGGCGATGCCGTGCGAGATCTGCAGGCCGCCGTCCGGCCAGGCGATGCCGTTCGCATCGGCATATCTGCGGGCGATATTCACCGGCCAGTAATAATGGTTGGCCACGGCAACGGCGCCAAGCACCAGAGCGCAGCCGAGGATTGCCAGGAAATACTCGGCCCAGACGGGGCGCAGCGGGAAGCCGAAGCGCTTGCGCTGCTTGCGCGAATTCAAAATGGCGCCGACGATGGCGATACAGGCGAGAAAGCCGACGATCCAGCTGGCCGTCGCGCCAATGGAGCCCTCGGTGCCGCCACCCATGAGACGGAAGGTGGCGTCCATCGGGGCAACCGTCTGGCCGCTTGTCACGAACCAGGTGGCGCCGCGCCAGACCAGCAGGCCGCCGAGCGTCACGATGAAGGCGGGAACGTTGAGGAAGGCGACGATCGATCCGTGAAGCGCGCCGATGGCGCCGCCGACCGCGATGCCGCAGGCAAGGGTGATCGCCCAGATGGCGGGATGGCCGAGCCCGAGATATTGCGGCAGGACCTGCGCCTGCAGGACGCCCATGATCATGCCGCAGAAGCCGAGCACGGAGCCGACCGAGAGGTCGATGTTGCGGGTGACGATGACCAGCACCATGCCGGTCGCCATGACGGCGACGGACGAGGTCTGGACGGTCAGGTTCCACAGGTTGCGCGGCTTGAGGAACAGGCCGTCGAACAGTCCGCCGGTCATCACCTGGAAACCGAGCCATATGATGACCAACGCGCCGACCATGCCGAGCAGCCGGGTATCGATTTCGGTGGCACGGAAGAAGCGTTTCACCGGGTTTTCGTCCGTCGTGCGGGCGCGGCCGGCCTGCGTGCCCGGTATCTGATCGGCCCCTGTCTGGTTGGCTTTTGTGATGTCGGCCATGGCCATGCCATCCCCCACTTATCTGTCGATGTCGTTCGGTCCGCTTCGCACCTTGCAAGAGCGCCGCAACGGTGTGCGTTGCGGCGCTCTTGAAGACCAGAGATCGGCCATGTCGTTGCGGTTATTTGCAGGCAGCAACGTCGCTCTTGGCGCCCTGGCAGGCTTCTTCCTTGGAAATCCAGCCGGCGTCGATGACGACGTTCAGATTGTCCTTGGTGATCGCCAGCGGCGCGAGAAAGACGGACTTCATGGCGACGCCCTTCGGCCCGCCGTTGAAGGTCTGTACGCCTTCGACTTCGTCCATGGTTTTGCCGCCGGCAAGCGCCACGGCGATTTCGGCTGCCTTCTTGCCGAGCTCACGGGAGTCCTTCCAGACCGAAACCGTCTGTGTGCCGAGCGCTACGCGGTTCAGCGCAGCCTTGTCGGCATCCTGGCCGGAAACCGGAACCGAGCCGGCAAGGCCTTGGGCGTCGAGTGCCGCGATCGCGCCGCCGGCAGTGCCGTCGTTGGAGGCCACGACCGCGTCGACCTTGTTGTCGTTGGCGGTCAGGAACTGCTCCATGTTCTTCTGGGCGTTCTCCGGCTTCCAGCCGTCGGTATAGGCTTCGCCGACATTTTTGATCTTGCCCGCGTCGATCGCCTCCTTCAGGACTTCCAGCTGCCCGGAGAAGAGGAAATCGGCATTCGGGTCGGCGGAGGAGCCTTTGATGAAGACGAAGTTGCCTTCCGGCTTCTGCTTGAATACCTCACGCGCCTGCAGGCGGCCGACTTCCTTGTTGTCGAAGGTGATGTAGAAGGCGTCGGGATTTTCGATCAGGCGATCATAGCCGACGACCGGAATTCCCTCGGCGGCTGCCTTCTCGATCGCCGGGCCGATTGCGTCGGAGTCCTGCGCAAGCACGATGAGCGCGTTGGCGCCCTGGGCGATCAGCGACTCGATGTCGGTGAGCTGCTTGGCGGCGGAAGACTGCGCGTCGGCCGAGATATATTTGTCGCCGGAAGCTTCGAGCGCGGCCTTGATGGCTGCCTCGTCGGTCTTCCAGCGCTCTTCCTGGAAATTGGACCAGGAAACGCCGATGACCAGATCCTTGGCGATCGCCGCGGAATGCATGGACGTTATGATGGCAGCCCCTGCCAACAGCTTCAAAATGGATTTCATCCTATCCTCCCAAATGGCCCGGCTGCGCGCACGAACCTCCCGCACGCATCCCCGACGAGCCTCCAGATGCTGTCGCTATCGCGTCGCCGCGTTTTTTCTCGACAGTCGAGAAAATAAATGTCAGAGTTTCCGCAAGCTGTCAACAAGGCCGCCGCAGCGTGTGAATCATTGCCGCAGCAGCTTGAAATCACTGCGTAAATGACAAATGCGCCTTGTCCTGTAGGCCGCCAAATGCTTTGGGAAGGGCATGTCTTCGAGGGACCCGCTACCGCTGATGCATGTTCCGATTGATCGCACAGGTTCAGGGATTGAACATGCGGCACCCTGAAGAGCGACAGCGCCCTTTGAGCGCCTCGTCCGGCGCGCGGCGCTGCAAGGGTAAACGATGCTGACCAAATCCAGCACCGAGCTTGTGCGTCAGCAGAACAGCGCCCTCGTTCTCTCGGCGCTCCGCCGTAAAGGATCACTCTCCCACACGGAGATTGCGGCACAGACGGGTCTTGCCTCGGCGACGATCTCCGTCATCACCGCTGAGTTGGAGCGGTCCGGGATCATCGCCAAGACCGAGCAGCACGTCCAGATCGGCCGCGGCCGCCCGCGGGTTCTCTTCGAGCCGAGACGCGGCTGCGGCTACGTGATCGTCGTGCGCATTTCCTCCGACGTCGTGCAATATTCGCTTGCGGACTATGGCGGCATCCTGCTCGACCGTTTCGAGGATCCGCGCAGCCACGACCTCCGCGGCACCGCCGTTTTCGGGGAGGTTCTGACAGCAGCGCTCGAACGCCTGCTCGTCCGCTCGAATATCTCGAAGGACGAGGTGCTTGCCATTTCGATCAGCAGCAAGGGGCTCGTGGCCGTCGACGGCGCGCGGCTCATCTGGTCGCCGGTTTTCGGCAGCGAGCAACTCGACTTCGTGGAACTGCTCCGGCCCGCCTGGCGCGCGCGGATCATGCTCAGCAACGAGTCGTTGCTGGTGGCGCACGCCCTCGCGGTAAGGGAAGAGGAAAGCGAGAGCGGCTTCCATGCGCTTGCGGCCGTTTCGCTCGGCCACAGCATCGGCCTCGGGCTTGCCAGAAGGGGCAGGTCCGGCGAGCTCGATGTCTCGGCGCCGAATTTCGGTCATATGCTGCATCTGCCGTCCGCGGGGCTTTGCCGCTGCGGCAGCTATGGCTGCATCGAGGCGGCAGCGGGCTTCTACGGGATACTGCGCACGGCTTTCGAGGTGCCCTCCGACACCATACCGGCGAAGTTCGTTCCGCCTTCGGAGATGGACAAGATCGCCGCGAGCGCGCGCCAGGGGAACCGGATGGCCGGCTATGCCTTCCGCCAGGCCGGCTTGGCGCTCGGCAACGGCATTTCACGGATGCTCAGTCTCTATGAGCCGATGCCGATCTTCGTGACGGGGCCGGGCACGCGCTATTTCGATCTTCTGGAGAAGGGACTGGAGGAGGGCCTCGCGCAATCACTGCAGGTCCGCCTGCAGGGCATGCCGCAGATAAGGGTGGTCCCGGACGAGCAGCGGCTCGTTTTCGACGGTCATATCGATCGGGCGCTCGGCGCGATCGACGGCGACATTGCAGCAGCAGGACATCCGTGAGGCGGCGGGTCTGCCGGGTCGACACCGCAGAGTTCCGGCAGACGCGAGTGCTGTGCAGTCTTCAATTTACGGTTATTTAGAGTCTCGTTGCCAAGCTGTCTTCGGCGTGGGGGACGGCGATGTTTTCAGTGATTGCATGCATACGCGATGATCATGACTGGCGCCTGATCGTGGTGGCGACGGTCGTCTGTCTGGCCGGCAACATCGCGACGATGCTGCTTCTCGAGCGCGCCCGGCGCAGCGCAGGCAGTCAGCGGCGCCTCTGGATTGCAGTCTGCGCCTTTGCCTGCGGCATCGGCGTATGGTCGACGCATTTCATCGCGATGCTCGCCTATGACGGGGGGATCCCCATCGCCTATGGGGCCAAAGGCACGAGCTTTTCCATCGCGGTCGCGATCGCGGCGTCCTGGGTTGCCTTCTCGGTCGGCCTGGCCGGAGGCTCGCGCCATGCTCCGGCCGTGGGCGGTTTGCTGCTCGGGCTCGGAATCGCCGCCATGCACGTGACCGGCATGCGTGCCATAGAGGTGCAGGGACGGGTCGCCTTCGATCCGGAAACGAGTTTCGCCGCCGTTCTTCTCGGCACGTCGATCGCCGCGCTCGCCTTGCATTCGTTCCAGGCGCTGCGCGGCGTGCGCGGGCTCGCCGCATCCATCCTGCTTCTGGTGGTGGCGATATGCGTCCTGCACTTCACGTCGATGAGCGGCGTCGTCCTGATCCCCGACCCGAGCGTCGCGGCAACGGACGTCTTCGATCCGTTCTGGCTCGCGGGGGGTGTCATCGCCGCATCAACCACGCTCATTCTCATGGCCTTCGGCGCTCTCTTCGTCGACAGGCACCTGACGGACCTCAAGGGGCTCGCCAATGCCTCGCTGGAGGGCATGGTGATCCTTCGCGGCGGCGAGGTCATCGAAGTTAACGAACGATTCGTCACTCTCTGTGGTCGAAAGCCCGCCGAGCTCATCGGCAGGCAACGGCGGGAGCTGTTCGCCGAAGCGCCCGGAAGACGCAGCCCGCACGACCTTGGCGCCGGAGAGGGGGCAAGCGAGGGAGAGCTCCTTCACGCGGACGGCGGATACGTGCCCGTCGAAAGGGTCTGCCGAACGATCGAATACAAGGGCCGGCAAAGCGACGTGATCTTCGTGCGGGATCTGACGGCGCGCAAGGATGCCGAACGGACGATCGAACACCTCGCTCACCACGATGCGTTGACGGATCTTTCCAATCGAAGCTCCTTTGACCACCGCCTGAAACAGGCCCTGGCCGCCGCCGTCCACCACAAGGAAGCGCTGGCGGTCCTGTGTCTCGACCTCAATCGCTTCAAGGCCGTGAACGACATTTTCGGCCACGGGGAAGGCGACCGTATCCTCAGGAAGGTGGCCGATATCCTCCGGGCGGCGGCAGGAGAGGCCGACACGATCGCGCGACTGGGCGGCGACGAGTTCGCCATCGTCCAGAGCGGAGCGGCGCAGCCGGAAGCCGCGCGACTCTTGGCGGACCGTATCCTCAAGCTCTTTTCGGAAGAGATGGATACGCGGCGCGATCCGATGGCGGTGGGGGTCAGCATCGGCGTAGCGATCTGTCCGGGCGACGGCACCACCGCGGAGCGGCTCTACGGCAATGCCGATACAGCGCTTTATCGGGCGAAGCAGACCGGCAAGGGCATCGCCTGCTTCTTCGACGCCGAAATGGACGAAGCCGTGCGCACGCGCCGGCAAATCGAGAACGATTTGAGGCATGCGGTCGTCAGGCGGCAGCTCTTCCTCGAATATCAGCCGCTTGTCGATGTGCGGGATGACCGGATCGTCGGTTACGAGGCGCTGTTGCGCTGGCGCCATCCCGATCGCGGTCTCGTCGGCCCGAATGTGTTCATTCCGATTGCCGAAGAGAGCGGCTCGATCATTCAGATCGGCGAATGGGTGCTGGAAGAGGCCTGCATGGAGGCGGTGCGCTGGCACCAGCGGCTGCCGGTCTCGGTCAATGTCTCACCGGTGCAATTCCTCCTCCCGAACCTTTTCGACCGGATCGAATCCATTCTGCTGCGGACGGGGCTGGAGCCGAGGCGGCTCGAACTGGAAATCACCGAAGCCGCGCTGATGCATAACCGCGACGACGTCCTCGCAACTCTCGTCCGGCTGCGCCTCCTTGGCGTCAGGATCGTGATGGACGACTTCGGCACCGGGCACTCCTCGCTCAGCAATCTCCAGACGTTTCCATTCGACAAGCTCAAGATCGACTGCAGCTTCACCGCCTCGCTCGACAAGGACCCGGCGGCCCATGCCATAATCCGCGCGATCATCGCGCTCGGCCACAGCCTCAACCTTCCGGTCGTCACCGAAGGCGTCGAAACGGAGCGGCAGAGACAGATCATCGTCGACGAGGGTTGCCCGCATATCCAGGGTTTTCTGACCGGCCGACCCGGGCTGGCACCGAGTGTGGACGCGGCCTCATCATCCTCCACGGTGCCGCATCGGATGGGAGCCTGAAGCGCGATGAGACGAAAAAAGGCCGGGCACTGCCCGGCCTGTCTTTTCAATAGGGCGGCAGGTCGTCAGGCTATGCTGATCTGGCGCTTTTCCTCAACGGAGCGGACCGCCGCATCGGCGAGCGCCAGCGCGGCAAGGCCGTCCTTGCCCGACGGGGCGATCTCGGCGCCTTCTTCTATTGCGGCGATGAAGCTTTCGATCTCGTTGGCGTAGGCTTCCGTGTAGCGCGTCATGAAGAAATCGTGCAGCGGCGGGCGCGTGTAGCCTTCGCCGGTCGCGATCTCGATCGAAACGGGGCGCTGGTTTTCAGCAGCGACGGCGCCCTTGGAGCCGTGAACCTCGATACGCTGGTCGTAACCATAGGTGGCGCGGCGCGAGTTCGAGATGATCGCCTGCTTGCCGGATGCCGTCTGCAGGATGACCGAGACGCTGTCATAGTCGCCGGCTTCGCCGATCGCCTTGTCGACGAGCACGGCCGCAGTCGCGGTGACGGAAACGGGCTCCTCGCCCAGCAGGAAACGCGCCATGTCGAAATCATGGATCGTCATGTCCCGGAAGATCCCGCCCGAACGCTTGATGTAGTCGACCGGCGGCGCACCGGGATCGCGCGAGGTGATCGTCACCATCTCGACCTCGCCGATGCGCCCGTCGTCGATCGCCCTGCGTACGGCCATGAAATGCGGGTCGAAACGACGGTTGAAGCCGACCATCAGCTTGGCCTTGGTCTCGGATACGACCTTCAGGCAGCCCCTGACGCGCTCGACGTCGAGATCGATCGGCTTCTCGCAGAAGATTGCCTTGCCGGCACGGGCGAAGCGCTCGATCAGATCGGCATGGGTATCCGTCGGCGTGCAGATCACCACGGCGTCGATGTCGCCGGCGGCTTCGATCGCATCGATCGTCCGGACTTCGCAGCCATAGGCGCCGGCGATCGCTTCCGCGGCGGCCGGAAAGGCATCCGCCACCGCGACGAGGCGGGCATCGGCATTGCCGCTGACGGCTTTCGCATGAACCTTGCCGATACGCCCGGCGCCCAGAAGACCAAATCTCACTGTCATCACTGTCGTCCTTGAATTCCGGTGCGCGACCGGGTTGGCACACGATGATTGACGCTCATCGCGCAAAGGCGTCGCGGGCCATCCGCGGAGGAACTGGAATGAAACGGCCAATTATTGCCTATGCGGAATATTTATTCCAATCGGCTTGGCGTCGTCAAGTGTCAACCGCGGTCGGTTCACCGGTCCGGCCCCAAGTCCTCACCCCGGGCCTGATCGAGCGAAAGAGGCGCGGCCGGGAGAAACCGGCTTCTGACGGTTGCGGGCGGCCCCGAGCCGCTCACGCCGGTGTCTCCCAAGGATTGATCACTGACGCGCCCGTGTCTTCAAAATCCCTGACGTTGCGCGTGACGAGGATCAGATCGTGGACGATCGCGGTCGCGGCGAGGAGCCCGTCAATATCGCCACGCGACCGAATCGTGGCGATGCGGCCCCATTCGACGGCGATCTGGTCGGTCACCGGAAGGATGCGGTCGCCATGGTCGTGGCGCAGCTTGCGCAGCCATTCGGTGAGGTGAGCGGCAGCCTTCGGATCCGACTTTTGTTTCAGTGCGATGCCGCGCATGATCTCGCCAAGGGTCAGTGCACTCAGATGGATGCTGAGCGGATCGACGGAACGCAACCAGGACAGCGCCTGCGGCGTGCCGCGTCGCGCCTCCGAAACGATGTTGGTGTCAACCAGATACATCAGAAGGCCACGCCGCGACTCGGCGTTTTGGCGCGCGCTTCGATGGCATCGGCGAGCTCATCGTCCCAAGGGGGACCGCCAAGCAGATCGTCGACCAGGGTCGGCCGGCCGGCGCGCAGAGCGTCATAGTCGCGGGCGGACAGCACCACGGCCGTGCGCTCGCCACGCAGCGTGACGATCTGCGGCCCTTCGTTGCGCGCCTTCTGCACCACTTTCGAGAAGTGGTTCTTCGCGTCCTGCAGCTGCCAATCCATTATTTTGCTCCAACCTAGCTAGCCTGTCTAGCTTATAAGCCTGTTTGCCAACGATTTGAAGTGCCGCTCTGTTGCGAGCAGCGGAAATGCGGAAACCGTCCGCTTCGTTCTGCGCCGCGAACGGCAGACCTCTGCGCGCTTTTGCTGCATTTGCTCTCATTGCGGAAATGTGCAGTAGATGAATTCGATATAAAGTCTCCCAGAGGAACCAGGATGATCAAATTCATCGATCCGGATCACCCCTTCTATCGTCCCTTGTGGATCCGGCTGCTGATCATCATGTTCTGCGCCGTGTGGACGGCGGTGGAATTCTACGGCGGGCAGGTGATGTGGGGGACGATCTTTATGGTCGTGACCGCCTATGCGGGCGCGTCCCTTCTCCTCTTTTACCGGCCGAAGGAGGAGAGCCAGAGCAAAGGCGAAGCCGCCGGCGACACCACCGACGGAACGAACTGACGCTTATCCAGTCACCTTCCGCCCTTCGATCCGCCTCAAAGCCTCGTCGATGAGCATGTTAGCAAGCTTCATGCGCAAGGTCGCATTGAGCCGCGCTTCCACCGGCAGCCTGTCGGGATGATTCGCCGCGGCGAAACGCCTCCGCTTGGCGGCGAGCGTCAGCGCCGTTTCCGTTTCGCCCAGCGAGAGCTCGGAGGCGACCTCCGCAAGGCCTGTGCGCTTCAGATGATCGGGCATGGAGAACGGTTCGGATCGTTCCTCCGCCGCCACTGCGCGATAGGCCTGCTCCACCGCGCTGCGGGATGCCCAGGTGTGGGTCGCGTTTTCGGCAACGAAGCCCAGCGCCGCGCCGATGGCGGTGCCCCGCCATCCGTCGCTGGCCTCGTCCGACAGCCCGTCGTCCTGCTCGGCCTTGAGGCGCTCGAGCACCGAGTGGAATACCGACATGCCGAACATCAAGTCTCTCCGGGCAGGCACTGAGTTGGCCGGAGCTTGCGATATCAAGATTATGCGGACCTGATCACGCCCTGCTCTGCTTCAGGATCAGATCGTAAAGCAGCTTTGCGCTCGGGGGGAGGGCCCGGCCTTCGGCGGTGATCAGCCCATAGGGTTTGATGCGGATCGCAAATTCGGTCGGCAAAATCCGGATCTCGCCGGCTTCCGTGCCGTTGCCCGCGACCAGCCTGGCGACGTCGAGCGCAACGGGAGCGATCGCATTGGTGTTCCGCACGATCGACAGCGTCAGGATGGTCGATGAAGTATTGATGACCGTAGCCGGAAGCCGGACGCCGGCGGAAGCGAAACTGTCTTCGACCGCGCGTCGAAGCAGTGTACCGGGCGGCTGGAACACCCAGTCGTAGCCCGGGAGGTCGTGGGCGCTGGCTGACGCCTTGTCCAACAGCGGGTGGCCCTCCCGGACGATGAGGCAGACCTCCTCGAAACCGATTTCGACCAGGTTGAACAGCCGCGGATTGAGGTCGTCGGGGATCCGCCCGACGATGAAATCGTGCCGCGCCGCCAGAAGCTCCCGCGTCAGCACGTTGCTGTTGTCGATCTGAACGTTGATCTCGATGCCCGGATAGGCGGTCGACACCTGGCGGATCGCCGGCACTGCGAGATTGAGCCCCGGGCCGGTGACCGATCCGAGCGAAACCGACCCGCCGCTGCCGGTCTTCAGCTCGTTGATCTCGCGCGCAGCCTCGCGCAACTCGAGGAAGATGGTGCGGGCCCGGCGTGCCAGGGCCTCGCCGTAGCGGGTCAGTTCGACGCCGCGCGCCACGCGCTCGCATATCGGCGCCTTCACGATCGCTTCGATCTCCGCGAGCATGCGTGAGGCTGCCGGCTGCGAAATCCCAAGCGAGTCGGCCGCGGCGCTGATGCGCCGATGGTCGTCGATCGCCAGGATGAGCCGCAAGTGGTTGATCTTCAAGCCGGAGCGGAAAAGCCCCGTCTCCAGCAGTTCTCCGGTAAGCCCGGCTGCATTCTGCCTGCCATCGAGCATCGCATTGGGTTCCGTTTTCAAGAGTTTCAAAAATCACACTCTTTTAAAGCGATATATCAATTTTGGTATGCATGCAAAGCGATATTGTATTTGACAGTTATGGCAATTGATTCCAGTTTCCCAGCATATGCGCCAGCGCATGCGGGAGTATGATAAGACGGGGAGGGCTTCCTTTATCTTGAACCACCGCCGGGGGTCACGCTCGCGACGGTGGTCGCTGCGCATAGACGGAGGCCCCGTGCCTGCCGGTTCAACACTCAGGGAGAGATCTGATGAAATTCTTTACTTCGCTTCTCGCGGCTGCGGCGATCACGGTCGCCGGCTTTGCCGCGCCGGCAGTCGCCCAGGAAAAGGGCATGGTCGGCATCTCCATGCCGACCAAGACGTCGACGCGCTGGATCTCCGACGGCGAGACCATGGAGAAGCTGTTCAAGGAAGCCGGCTATACGCCGGACCTGCAGTTCGCCGACGATGACATTCCGAACCAGTTGGCGCAAATCGAGAACATGGTGACCAAGGGCGCGAAGGTTCTCGTCATCGGCGCCATCGACGGCACGACGCTTTCCGACATTCTGCAGAAGGCGGCCGATGCCGGCGTCAAGGTCATCGCCTATGACCGCCTGATCCGCGATTCCGGCAATGTCGACTATTACGCCACCTTCGACAACTTCCAGGTCGGCGTGCTGCAGGCGACCTCGCTCGTCGAAGGCCTGAAACTCGACAGTGCCACCGAGCCGAAGAACATCGAACTTTTCGGCGGCTCGCCGGACGACAACAACGCCTTCTTCTTCTACGACGGCGCGATGTCCGTTCTGCAGCCTCTGATCGACAGCGGCAAGATCGTCGTCAAGTCCGGCCAGATGGGCATGGACCAGGTCGGCACGCTGCGCTGGGATGGCGCCGTGGCCCAGGCCCGCATGGAAAATCTTCTGTCGTCCGCCTATACGGACGCGAAGGTCGATGGCGTTCTGTCGCCCTATGACGGTCTGTCGATCGGCATCATTTCGGCTCTGAAGGGCGTCGGTTACGGCTCC
Organism: Sinorhizobium sp. KGO-5; assembly: GCF_036245905.1. Lineage (NCBI taxonomy): Bacteria > Pseudomonadati > Pseudomonadota > Alphaproteobacteria > Hyphomicrobiales > Rhizobiaceae > Sinorhizobium > Sinorhizobium sp. KGO-5. The sequence goes on along the minus strand of NZ_BDIZ01000003.1, from coordinate 448,844 downwards.
GGCGACATGCCGATGCCGATCGTCACCGGTCAGGACGCCGAACTGCCGTCGGTCAAGTCGATCCTCGCCGGCGAACAGTATTCCACGGTCTTCAAGGACACCCGAGAACTCGCCAAGGTCACCGTCAACATGGTCAACGCGATCATGGATGGCAAGGAGCCGGAGGTCAACGACACGAAGACCTACGAAAACGGCGTCAAGGTCGTTCCGTCCTACCTCCTGAAGCCCGTTTCCGTCGACAAGTCCAATGCCAAGGAGGTTCTCGTCGGTTCCGGCTACTACACGGAAGATCAGCTCAACAACTGATGCGGCGAACCGGGAGGGTGCGCGACACGCTCGCGCACCCTCTTAATCCAGGCGGCATGCGTCTCGTCGCAATGTCGCTGTAGCACTTTGGCCCGCCGCGTGGTTTTATTTCGTATCGGAGCCGGTCGAAAGAACCGCGCAGCACGGGAGAGCGCCTGCAGTCTCTCCGACTGCAGCTGGAATGGCTGAGTATGGACAATATCATTCTTGAAATGCGGGGCATCACGAAGACGTTTCCGGGCGTCAAGGCCCTGGACAATGTCTCGTTCAAGGTCCGCGAAGGCGAGATCCACGCGCTTGTCGGGGAAAACGGCGCCGGCAAGTCGACCTTGATGAAGGTGCTGAGCGGCGTCTATCCGGCCGGTACCTATGAGGGCGAGATCCATTACGACGGCGAGCTTCGCCGGTTCAGCACGATCTCGGACAGCGAAGAGCTCGGCATCATCATCATCCATCAGGAACTGGCGCTCGTTCCGCTGCTTTCGATCGCCGAGAACATCTTTCTCGGCAACGAGGTGGCCGAAAAGGGCGTCATTCACTGGCCGCAGACCTTTGCCCGCACCCAGGAACTCTTGAAGAAAGTGGGCCTGAACGAGTCTCCCGCAACGCTGATCACCGACATCGGCGTCGGCAAGCAGCAGCTGGTGGAGATTGCCAAGGCGCTTTCGAAGAAAGTCCGCCTGCTGATCCTCGACGAGCCGACCGCATCCCTCAACGAAAACGACTCCGACGCGCTTTTGAAGCTGCTCATGGAGTTCCGCAGCCAGGGCATGACGTCGATCATCATCTCTCACAAGCTCAACGAGATTAAGAAGGTTGCCGATCAGATCACCATCCTGCGCGACGGCGGAACGGTAGAGACGCTCGACTGTCATAAGGAAGACATCAGCGAGGACCGGATCATCAACGGCATGGTCGGCCGGGCCATGGAAGACCGCTATCCGCCGCGCGAACCGAAGATCGGCGACACGCTGCTCGAGGTGAAGAACTGGAACGTCTATCATCAGCATCACCGCGACCGGCAGTTTCTGCACGACGTCAGCTTCAAGGTCCGCGCCGGCGAGGTCGTCGGCATCGCCGGACTGATGGGTGCCGGACGCACCGAAACGGCGATGAGCCTCTTCGGCAAGTCCTGGGGCCACAAGATCACCGGCGAGGTGACGATGCATGGCCGGCCGGTGGACGTGAGCACGATTCCCAAGGCCATCAAGGCCGGTCTTGCCTATGTAACGGAGGACCGCAAGCAGCTCGGCCTCGTGCTGATCAACAACATCATGCACAACACCACGCTCGCCAACCTGCACGCGGTCGCATCGAACGGCGTCATCGACGAGCGCAAGGAACGCAAGGTCGCCGCCGAGTATCGCTCGAAGCTCCGCATCCGTTCCCATTCGATCTATCAGGAGACGGTCAACCTCTCCGGCGGGAACCAGCAGAAGGTCGTCCTGTCCAAGTGGCTGTTCACCAACCCCGAAGTCCTCATACTCGATGAGCCGACGCGCGGTATCGATATCGGCGCGAAGTATGAGATCTACACCATCATCAACCAGCTCGCGGCCGAGGGCAAAGGCATCCTGATGATCTCGTCGGAGATGCCGGAGCTGCTCGGGACCTGCGATCGCATCTATGTCATGAACGAGGGGCGCATTGTGGCCGAGCTTTCCAAGGAGGAAGCAAGCCAGGAATCGATCATGCGCGCCATCATGCGTTCAGGGGAGAAACACTAATGGTCGCCGATACGAGCACCGAAACCACCAAACCGTCGATCGGTGACTACCTCAGGAACAACATTCGCGAATACGGCCTGCTGGTCGCGCTCGTCATAATCATGCTGTTCTTCCAGTTCGTCACCAACGGCGTCCTCTTCAGGCCCGTCAACATCACGAACCTGGTGCTGCAGAACTCGTTCATCGTCATCATGGCGCTGGGCATGCTGTTGATCATCGTTGCCGGGCACATCGATCTGTCGGTCGGCTCCATAGTGGCCTTCATCGGCGCGATTTCCGCGATCATGCTCGTCAAATGGGGCTTGCCTGCCTTCGTGGTCATTCCCGCCTGCCTGATCGTCGGCGGCATCATGGGCGCGGCGCAGGGCTACTGGGTCGCCTATCAGAAGATCCCGTCCTTCATCGTCACGCTCGCCGGCATGCTGGTGTTCCGGGGAATGACCTATGTGGTCCTCGGCGGCCGCCCGATCGGACCGTTTCCGAAGGATTTCCAGATTCTCTCGACCGGATTCGTTCCCGACTTCCTTTATTTCCTCAACCCGAGCCCGGAGACGATCAAGAACATGGTCGCGCTGGTCGCCGTGCTGTTGCTCGTCGGCTATGCGGTCTTTGCCGGGATTCGCAACCGCCGGATCAACGACCAGCACGGCACGGAGAACGAGCCGTTCGCCTTCTTCGCGATCCAGATGGCGGTCATCAGCCTGGTGGCCCTGTTCCTCGGCTTCCAGCTTTCGACCTATCGGGGCCTGCCCAACGTCCTGGTCGTCATGGGCGTGCTGATCGCCGTCTACACCTTCGTCACCACGCGCTCGACGATCGGCCGGCGGATATACGCGATGGGTGGCAACGAGAAGGCGACCAAGCTCTCCGGCATCAATACCGAGCGGCTAACCTTCTACGCCTTCGTGAACATGGGCGCGCTCGCCGCGCTTGCCGGCATGATCATCACCGCGCGTCTGAATTCGGCGACCCCGAAGGCCGGCGTCGGCTTCGAACTCGACGTGATCGCGGCCTGCTTCATCGGCGGGGCGTCCGCCTCGGGTGGCGTCGGCAAGATCACCGGTGCGGTGATCGGCGCTTTCATCATGGGCGTCATGAACAACGGCATGTCCATCATGGGCATCGGCATCGACTACCAGCAATTGATCAAGGGCCTCGTGCTGCTCGCAGCTGTGTTCTTCGACGTTTACAACAAGAACAAGGGCAAGGGCTGACCGGCCTCCGCTCGGCCCCCGATGATCGCAACAGAAAAACGCGGCATGTTTGCCGTAATCGGGTGGCGTAAGCCACTCTCGGGCGAAGCGTTGCTTTTCCGCAAGGGAAGGCATCGTGGGAGCCAATTCATCAGGAAGGACAGAACGTGCTGATTTCTCAGGTCAGGAAAGAAGACGGTTCGGTTATCGTCGCCGTGCGGGCCCCGGGCGAGACGGCGCGTGCCGTCAGGGGAGCGGAGAGCGTCTATGCTCTGGCGATGGAAGCGGCCAATAGCGGCAGGAGCCTCAGGGACGTCGTCGACGCCAAGGGCCTTAGCGAAACGATCGATCTCGAGGAAGCCTATTCCCAGGGGCGGCTGCTTTCCCCGATCACGCATCCCGATCCCGCCCATCTGCATCTGACGGGGACCGGGCTCACGCATCTTGGCTCCGCTGCAACCCGCGACGCGATGCACAAGAAGGCGACCGAAGCCGCCGAGGAAACGCTGACCGACTCGATGAAGATGTTCCGCATGGGGCTGGAAGGCGGCAAGCCGAAGTCCGGTGAGAAGGGCGTGCAGCCGGAATGGTTCTACAAGGGCAACGGGACCACGGCTGTGGCCCCCGGCGAGCCGCTCGTGTCTCCGTCCTTTGCGGAGGATGGCGGCGAAGAGCCCGAAATGGCCGGCATCTATGTGATCTCCGACAAGGGCGTCCCCTTCCGGCTCGGCTTTGCGGTTGCCAACGAGTTCTCAGATCACAAGACCGAGCGGGTCAATTATCTGTGGCTCGCACATTCGAAGCTCAGGCAGGCGAGCTTCGGGCCGGAAATCCGCGTCGGCGCGGCCCCAGAGGATGTCCGCGGGGCATCGCGCATTCTCCGGGGCGGCAAGGTGCTGTGGGAGAAGCCTTTCCTTTCCGGTGAGGCGAACATGTCGCACAGCTTCGCCAATCTCGAATATCACCATTTCAAGTACGGCCTCTTCCGCGCACCGGGAGACATCCACGTCCACATGTTCGGCACGGCGACGCTCTCTTTCGGCGACGGCATCCGCACGGAGGAGGGAGACGTATTCGAGATCGAAGCCAAGGAATTCGGCCTGCCACTGCGCAATCCCCTGGCGATCGCGGCGGAGGAAGAGGTCACTGTCCACCAGCTCTGACATATCTCCAATGGCAAGCGCGAGGCAGTGATCGCGGCCGCTTGCGGCAAGAAGACAAGGAGGCTGAAGCCCATGACACTTCACCAGAACCTGATCGCCGGCGAATGGGTCGGCGGAGACGGTGTTGCGAACATCAATCCGTCGAACACCGATGATGTCGTCGGCGAATATGCACGCGCCAGCGCCGAAGACGCGAAAGCCGCGATCGCCGCGGCCAAGGCCGCCTTTCCCGCCTGGTCGCGCTCCGGCATTCTCGACCGCCATGCGATCCTGAAAAAGACCGCCGACGAAATCCTGGCGCGCAAGGACGAGCTCGGGCGCCTCCTCTCGCGAGAAGAGGGCAAGACGCTCGCCGAAGGTATCGGAGAGACCGTGCGCGCCGGCCAGATCTTCGAGTTCTTCGCCGGGGAAACCCTGCGTCTTGCGGGCGAGGTCGTCCCGTCGGTCCGGCCGGGGATCGGCGTCGAGATCACCCGCGACCCGGTCGGCGTCGTCGGCATCATCACGCCTTGGAACTTCCCGATCGCCATTCCCGCCTGGAAGATCGCCCCGGCTTTGGCTTACGGCAACACCGTCGTCTTCAAGCCGGCAGAGCTGGTACCGGGCTGTTCGTGGGCGATCGTCGATATCCTCCATCGCGCGGGTCTGCCGAAGGGCGTCCTGAACCTCGTCATGGGCCAGGGCTCCGTCGTCGGCCAGGCAATGCTCGACAGCCCCGACGTCAACGCCATCACCTTCACCGGCTCGACCGCCACCGGGAAGCGGGTGGCCGTCGCCTCGGTCGAACATAACCGCAAGTACCAGCTGGAGATGGGCGGCAAGAACCCGTTCGTCGTACTCGACGATGCCGATCTGTCCGTCGCCGTCGAAGCGGCGGTCAACTCCGCCTTCTTCTCGACCGGCCAGCGCTGCACCGCCTCCTCGCGGATCATCGTCACCGAGGGGATCCACGACCGGTTCGTCGCCGCCATGGGCGAGCGGATCAAGGGTCTCGTCGTCGACGACGCGCTGAAGGCCGGCACCCATATCGGTCCCGTGGTCGATCAGAGCCAGCTCAACCAGGACACCGACTATATCGCCATCGGCAAGCAGGAGGGCGCCAAGCTCGCCTTCGGCGGCGAGGTGATCTCGCGCGACACGCCCGGCTTCTATCTGCAGCCGGCGCTGTTCACCGAGGCGACCAACCAGATGCGCATCTCGCGCGAGGAAATCTTCGGGCCGGTCGCGGCCGTCATCCGCGTCAAGGATTACGACGAGGCGCTCACTGTTGCTAACGACACGCCGTTCGGCCTGTCTTCGGGCATCGCCACCACCAGCCTTAAGCATGCGACGCACTTCAAGCGCAATGCCGAGGCCGGCATGGTGATGGTCAACCTGCCGACGGCGGGGGTCGATTTCCACGTGCCGTTCGGCGGCCGCAAGGCTTCCTCCTACGGCCCGCGCGAGCAGGGCAAATACGCCGCAGAGTTCTACACTAACGTCAAGACAGCCTACACGCTTGCCTGAAGAAACAGGGCGCAAAGCCGGCTTGTCCAGCCCGCGCAGGGCCAAAGGAAGGAAGAAATGAAGAAGAAAGCTGAGTGGCCGCGCAAGCTCCGTTCGCAGGAGTGGTTCGGCGGTACTGGCAAGAATGCCATCATGCATCGCTCCTGGATGAAGAACCAGGGGCTTCCCGCCGACACCTTCGACGGGCGGCCGATCATCGGCATCTGCAACACCTGGTCCGAGCTTACGCCGTGCAATGCGCATCTGCGCGACCTCGCCGAGCGTGTGAAGCGCGGGGTTTACGAGGCCGGGGGCTTCCCGGTGGAATTCCCGGTCTTCTCGACCGGTGAAAGCACGTTGCGACCGACGGCGATGATGTTCCGCAACCTGGCGGCGATGGACGTCGAGGAATCGATCCGCGGCAATCCGGTCGATGGCGTCGTCCTGCTCGGCGGCTGCGACAAGACCACGCCCAGCCTGTTGATGGGTGCGGCCAGCGTCGACATACCGGCGATCGTCGTATCCGGCGGTCCCATGCTCAATGGAAAGTGGCGCGGCAAGGACGTCGGGTCCGGCACGGCGATCTGGCAGTTTTCCGAAATGGTGAAGTCCGGCGAGATGTCGCTGGAGGAGTTCATGGACGCCGAGCAGGGCATGGCCCGTTCCGCGGGAAGCTGTATGACCATGGGCACGGCCTCGACCATGGCGTCGATGGCCGAAGCGCTCGGCATGACGCTTTCGGGCAATGCGGCCATTCCCGCGGTCGATGCGCGCCGCCGGGTGATTTCGCAGCTTACCGGCCGCCGAATCGTCGAGATGGTCAAGGAGGATCTGAAGCCCTCCGACATCCTGACCAAGGAGGCCTTCGAGAACGCCATCCGCGTCAACGGCGCCGTCGGCGGCTCGACCAATGCGGTGCTGCATCTGCTCGCGCTTGCGGGCCGTGTCGGCGTCGATCTTTCGCTGGACGATTGGGACAGGCTCGGCCGCGATGTGCCGACCATCGTTAACCTCCAGCCCTCCGGCAAATATCTGATGGAGGAGTTCTATTATGCCGGCGGTCTGCCGGTCGTGATCAAGTCGGTCGCGGAGATGGGCCTCCTGCACAACGACGCCATCACCGTCAGCGGCGACACGATCTGGAACGACGTCAAGGCCGTCGTGAACTACAACGAGGACGTGATCCTGCCGCGGGAAAAGGCGCTGACGAAATCGGGCGGCATCGCCGTGCTGCGCGGCAATCTGGCGCCGCGCGGTGCTGTTCTGAAACCTTCGGCCGCCTCGCCGCACCTTATGCAGCACAAGGGCCGTGCGGTCGTATTCGAAAGCATCGAGGACTATCACGCACGCATCAACCGTGAGGATCTCGACATCGACGAGACCTGCATCATGGTGCTGAAATATTGCGGTCCCAAGGGCTATCCGGGCATGGCCGAGGTCGGCAATATGGGCCTGCCGCCGAAGGTATTGAAGAAGGGGATCACCGACATGATCCGCATTTCGGATGCGCGCATGTCGGGTACGGCCTACGGCACCGTCATCCTTCATACCGCGCCGGAGGCTGCGGAAGGCGGACCCCTGGCGCTCGTCGAGAATGGCGACATGATCGAGGTCGACATCCCGAACCGCACGCTGCATCTCCATGTTTCCGACGAGGAACTTGCACGACGCCGTGCGGCCTGGGTATCGCCGGTAAAACCGCTCACGGGCGGCTATGGCGGCCTCTATCTCAAGACCGTGATGCAGGCGGATTCCGGCGCCGATCTGGACTTCCTTGTCGGCGCGCGTGGATCGGTGGTCGAGCGCGACAGCCACTGATGCGATGAACCGCGGCGGAGCGTTCGGGTACGAATCTCCGCCGCGACCTCATCACCGGACGGGGCGGTTGCACACTGCGCCGCCTCGACAAGTTGTGCGCCTTCCGCCTGTTCGTGAAACTTATTCGCGTGTTCGGAATTATCCTCAATCGGGCAATCGCTTTCCGTTGCAAGAGGAAGTGAACATGCGGAAGAAAGCCTTCGTTCTCTCTGTCGGTCTCATGACGAGTCTGACCTTTATTCCCAGTACTCCCGGCTTTGCCCAAAGCGTCGGAGGCAATGGTGGCCTGAACGTCGGAGTGTCTCTCGGAGGTTCGCGGGGCGTCAACGCCAATGTCGGCGCATCGCTTGGCGGATCCAGAGGTGTCAGCGCCGACGTCGATGCGTCCGTCGGAGGATCGCGCGGGGTCAACACTTCGGCCACGGCATCCGTCGGCGGCAGCCGCGGCATCAGCGCCAATGCCAATGCAAATGCGGGCGGCAGCCGCGGCCTCAACAGCACTGTCAGCGCAAATGTCGGCGGCGGCAACGGCATCGACGCCGATGCGGACGTTTCGCTCGGAGGCAGCCGCGGTCTCAACGCCAATGTGAGTGCGAATGCCGGCGGCGGAAGCGGAGCCGGATTGGATGTTGGCCTCGGTCTTGGCGGCGGCAGCGCGGGCGGCGGAGGTGGTCCCGGCAACGGCGGCAGCGGTGGCAGCGGTGGCGGACCGGGTGCCGGTGGGGGCGCGGGCGGTATAGGCACCCCCGGCCAGACCCCGATCGCAGCTTTCAACGCCATGTCCCCCAACGAGCGGCGCACGGTACTGAAGCGCTGCCGTGATGTCGTCAGTGGCGGCTATGACCGGGGACTGGTCGCTCTTTGCCGGATCCTGCAGTCGACTGCATCGCGGTAAGTGGAGCTGAAGGGCTACCTGGGATCCTTTCACGCTTTCAATGAAACGGGAAATGATCCAGGTACTTCCACAACAGAGCATTTCAATGGAAACACTGAAATGCTCTACCCATTTTAATCGACGCACTTGCGGACGGAAAACCCGTTACACACTTCTCCCGGAAGTGCTCTAAGGGCCGCTTCAATTCTGAGCTTGGCTCTGTCCTTGCTGCTCGACCGTCACGGCCACCTTCAGGGTCTCGGTGCCTGTACCGTGCACCAGTCCCGACACCGGCGAAGCATCGCGGTAACATAGTCCCGAGGCGATACGGACATAGCGGTCGTCCGGGCAGACCTTGTTGGCGGGATCGAACCCGACCCAGCCAAGGCCGGCAATGTGCACGTCGGCCCAGGCGTGGCTTGCGGTCTGCTGCGGATGATCCTCCATCATGAGATAGCCGGAGACGTAGCGTGCCGGCAGGCCAAGGGTGCGCGCGGCGGAGATCAGGATATGGGCATGATCCTGGCATACGCCCTTGCCGCGCTCCAGCGCCTCCTCGGCGGAGGTCCCGACCTGGGTCTCGCCCGGTTCGTAGCGTACGGTCTCGTGAATGATCGCCATAAGCGCGTGCATGCGCTCGAGTTCAGTGGCGCCTCCGGCGGCTTTCGCGAGCTCGCGGATCCGCTTGCCCGGCTTGGTCAGCGGGGTTTCGCGGGCGTAGAGCCACAGCGGTACATAGGACTGGTGAGCGCCGAATACGCCGGCCCGGTCTTCCGTTTCGACTTCGCCTCTCGCCTCTACGCAAAGGGTCGTTCGATCGGCGTCGACGCTGACGAGATGCGTGCGGTTGCCGAACTGGTCGTCATAGCTCACTTCGATGGCTGCCCCGTCCACCAGCGTCTTCCAGTTCCGCACCGTCTGGCCCGGCAGATTTACCGGCGTGAGGCGCAGTCGCTGCAATGCATATTGTACCGGTTGGTCGTAATGATACTCGGTCGTGTGGCTGATTTTCAGATACATCTACGCCCCCTGGAGCTCATTGATAGAACCGGTAACCATCTGAGATTTCCCGGCCGAGGCGATTGTTCTGGCTGATGAACTCCTTGAGATATTGGTGTAGCCCCTGATCCATGATTTCCGCGATCGACTGGCTGCGCAGCAAGCCGAGCGTCTGCTCGGCGGTCTCGTGGGCCGCGTGCCGCTCGCCGTATTCGCGCGCGAGATAACCGAGATTGGAGACGAGCTTGTCGTAGCAATAGGCCAGCGAGCGCGGCATGCGGCCGTTTGCGATCAGGAAGTCGGCAATATTTGCGGGCCTGAGTTCGGCATCATAGACCCAGCCATAGGAGCGGTGTGCGGAGACCGAGCGCAGGATCGATTCCCACTGGACGTTGTCCATGGACGATCCGACCGCGGAGACGGCCGGCAGTAGCACGTAATATTTGACGTCGAGGATGCGTGCGGTGTTGTCGGCCCTCTCGATGAAGGTGCCGATGCGAGAGAAGTTGAAGATCTCGTTCCTGAGCATCGTGCCGTGGAAGGCGCCCCGGATAAGCCCGGCCCGCCGCTTGATCGTGTCGATGATCTCCGGCATGTCGGTGGTCTTCGCCCTCCTGGCGAGGATTCCCTTCATTTCGATCCAGCATTCGTTGATCGCTTCCCATGTCTCGCGCGTGAGCGCCGTTCGGACCATGCGGGCGTTGTTGCGCCCGGCCTCGATGCACGACATCACGCTTGACGGGTTGGCACGGTCACGCAGGAGGAAGTCGATCGCGTCGCCGCTGGTCAATCCTTCGTGGACCTGGTCATAGAGCTCTCGCACGTCCGCGCTTTGCAGCACCCCGTCCCAGTCGTCCTCGGCCGCTTCGCTGCGCGTGAGCGACATGCGCAATCCGGCATCGATGAGGCGGGCGCTGTTCTCCGCGCGCTCGATATAGCGGAACATCCAGTAGAGGCCGTTCGCAGTTCTTCCCAGCATGGCCTCAGTCCTCCAGCACCCAGGTATCCTTGGTCCCGCCGCCCTGGCTGGAATTCACCACCAGGGAGCCTTCTTTCAGGGCCACGCGGGTCAGGCCGCCCGGAATGATCTGAACCTTGTCGGAGACGAGCACATAGGGACGCAGATCGACGTGGCGCGGCGCAATGCCCTTTTTGACCATGATGGGCACCGTCGAGAGCGACAATGTCGGCTGGGCGATGTAGTTGCCGGGGCGGGATTTGAGCTTCTCGGCAAAGGCTGCACATTCCTTTTTTGTCGCGGTCGGGCCGACGAGCATGCCGTAGCCGCCGGAGCCGTGAACCTCCTTGACGACGAGTTCGGCGAGATGCTCGAGCACGTATTTGAGGCTCTCCGGTTCCGAGCAGCGCCAGGTGGGCACGTTCTCGAGCAGGGGTTTGCGGCCGGTATAGAACTCGACGATTTCCGGCATGTAGGAATAGATCGCCTTGTCGTCGGAAATGCCGGTGCCGGGGGCATTGGCGATGGTGATGTTGCCGGCGCGATAGACATCCATGATCCCCGGTATCCCGAGGGCGGAATCCGGGCGGAAGGTGAGGGGGTCGAGGAAATCGTCGTCGACGCGCCGGTAAAGTACGTCGATCGCCTCGTAGCCGCGCGTCGTGCGCATCTTTACCCTGCCGTCGATGACGCGCAGGTCCGAGCCCTCCACCAGTTCGACGCCCATCATATCCGCCAGGAACGCGTGCTCGTAGAAGGCCGAGTTGTAGATGCCGGGCGTGAGGACGGCAACGCGCGGCTTGCCCTCGCAGCCGGCCGGGGCGAGCGAGGAAAGGCTCTGGCGAAGCAGATTGGGATAGTTCTCCACCGGCCGCACGCGGTTCTGGTGAAACAGCTCCGGAAACATCTGCATCATGGTTTCGCGGTTTTCCAGCATGTAGCTGACGCCGGAGGGCGTGCGGGCATTGTCCTCCAGAACATAGTACTGGTCTTCGCCGGTGCGTACGATGTCGGTACCGACGATGTGGGTGTAGACGCCGCCCGGCGGCCGGAAGCCGATCATCTGCGGAAGGAAGGTGTCGTTCTTCTCGATCAGTTCGCGCGGGATGCGCCCGGCGCGGATGATCTCCTGCTTGTGATAGATGTCGTCGAGAAAGGCGTTGAGCGCGATGACGCGCTGTTCGATGCCTTGGGCGAGCCGGCGCCATTCGCGCCCGGAGATGATGCGGGGTATGAGATCGAAGGGGATCAGTTTCTCGGAGGAGTCCGCGTGTCCGTAGACTGCGAAGGTGATGCCCGTCTTACGAAAAATCTTTTCGGCTTCCTTCGATTTCGCGATGAGCCGGTTTCTGTCCTGACTGGCATACCATTGATGATAGGTCGAATATGGCTGGCGCGGACTGCTGTCCGCATTGATCATTTCGTCAAATACCAAAGGCGTGATCCCCTTATTTTCGACCATTTGAATACAACGCAGAGTGTAATGCAAGAAGCGTGCACATTTGCGATCGAAGAATTTTGGCGGGCGGCGGCGCGGCCGTTTTCCGCGTTTCCTGGCGAGAACCGGGGCAGCGGCACGCACAGCCTGGACTTCGGGCTGCGCAGAAAAAACAGGCTGATGCCCGGATTTTAGGCCCATAGGATTCGCGAAAACGCGTTCAGCAGGTTGTGGAGCGGCCGTTCCGATTCGCTGATACTATCGATCAGAAAAATTCCTTTGACCGGGCGCTGTCGCCGCTCTATCGCGGCAGCGGCGATCCTGCCGGATCGTCCCGTATCCATTTGCTCAGGAAAGATTTCATGCTCGCCCGCCTGGCCCCGGCCATCTTCGTGCTGCTCTGGTCGACAGGCTGGGTCGTTGCAAAATATGCGGCCATCTTCGCCGAACCGCTGACCTTCCTGGCGCTGCGCTACAGCTTCGCCATTCTGCTCTTCATCGGCTTCTGTCTCCTGAGCGGCGCGCGCTGGCCGCGCTCGGCGACGGCGATCGGCCATGCCGTCGTGTCCGGCATCTTCCTCCACGGCCTCTATCTCGGTGCCGTATGGTGGGCGATCGGGCAGGGTGTGCCCGCGGCGATCTCCGGCATCATTGCCGGCCTGCAGCCCCTGATGACGGCTGCGGTCGCGCCTTGGCTGATCGGCGAGAAGCTGGCGGGCCAGCAGAGGCTGGGCCTTATCCTCGGCTTTTGCGGCATCGCGCTTGCGGTTGCGCCGAAAATGCTGGCGATTGACTCGGCCGCAACGCCGATCCACCTGCTGCCGCTGGCCGTCAACGTTCTCGGCATGGCCGCCGTCACCTACGGGACGCTTTATCAGAAACGGTATCTGCAGACTGGCGACATCCGGTCGATTGCAGCGTTGCAATACGTGGGAGCGCTCCTCGTGACCATTCCTCTGGCGCTCATGCTCGAGGACCTGCGGGTCACCTGGAATATCGAACTTGTGGCGGCGCTCGCCTGGTCGGTGCTGGGCCTCTCGATGGGAGCGATCGCACTCCTGCTCTATCTCATTCGGCGCGGGCAGGTATCGCGAGCGGCATCGCTGATTTATCTGGTGCCGCCGCTTGCCGCCGGCGAGGCGGCTCTGTTCTTCGGAGAAGCGCTGACCTGGCCGATGATCATCGGCACGGTAATTGCCGTCACAGGGGTCTATCTCACCAACCGCAAGCCGGCCAACGGAACAGCCGCGAGCGACAGCGCAAAGGAAGCGCAGGCGGTTTGACGAACTGGATGACGGGGTGCACTCGAAGCCCTGTCGATCGCACTGCCCGGTATCGTCGGTCGCAACTCATGGTGTGGGCGGTCGAACGGGTCCGACCGGGTCCAGCGGGTCGCTGTCCCGATGATCGGCGGAATGCTATCCTCGACGATCCTCACCTTGGTGGTCATTCCGGCTGTGTATGGCCTCGTGAAGGGCTGGCGGCTGCCCTCACCGGGTGTGTCGACGAAAGCCGGCCAATGCCGCACAACCAGCGTACAATGGAGAGCAGCGATGAGAAGAAGAGCGTTTCTGATTTCCGCGGCCGCGACCGCGTCGGTTTGGATGATCGGGCCGGCCTTGGCAGCCGGGCGCGAAATGGTCGTCTACAAGGACCCCAATTGCGGCTGCTGCCATGAGTGGGCCGCGGCGATGAAGGGAGCCGGCTTCCAGGTAAAGATCGAGAACGTCGACGACCTGTCTGCGATCAAGCAGCGCCATGCGATCCCGGATGAGATGCAGGGTTGCCATACCGCCGTGGTCGGCGGTTATTACGTGGAGGGCCACGTGCCGCTCGATGCCGTCGAAAGGCTTCTCGCCGAGCGTCCGGACATTGCCGGCATCGCGGTCCCGGGCATGCCCGTCGGATCGCTGGGCATGGGAGACGACCCTCGCGCATCCTATGACGTGTTCGCGGTGAACAGGGACGGCACCAGCGCGATCTATCAGTCTGTCAGGCCCAAGGGCTGACCGGCGCAGGTGATGCAGGGTGTCGAAACGGCGGGGATCTACCCGCCGTTTCCACGACGCTTGGCGCCTAAGAGCGTTCAATGCATTGAAACATCAAACACTCTAAGTCTCTGTCGCTACGCACTTATCCTCGAAGTGCTCTAGCGCTGATGGCCGCGACCGTCGGCACGCTGCGGTCGATTGCCGCCGCCATTGCGTTCGCCGGACTGCTCGCTTCCGCGGCGGCCGGCCTGCTGTGGTCCGGGCCGCCCATGGTGCTTCTGCGCCTTGTGATTGCGGTGGCCTTCCGGCCTTCCGTCCGCCGGTCCATGCCCGGCAGCGCGCTGGTCGCGGCGCTCGTGCGAGCGCTCGTCGCGCAGCAGGTCGTCGCCGGCGAATCCGCCCGCTGCCGCCTGGCGCTGCGGCCGATCGCGGCGAGGTCCGCCCTGGCGCTGTCCTGCGCCATTGCCGCGAGGCTGGCCGTTACCGCGAGGCTGACCGTTGCCGCGGCCGCCACGGCCCTTGGAGGGGCGGGCCTGGTCGGCCGGCGCTTCGCCGCTGGCGACAGCGATCTGAATGCCCATCAGCTTTTCGATGTCGCGGAGCAGGCGGATTTCGTCCGGCGCGCAGAAGGCGATCGCGATGCCGTCGCGGCCGTTGCGGGCGGTACGGCCGATACGGTGCACATAGGCGTCGGGCACTTCCGGCAGGTCGTAGTTGTAGACGTGGGTGACGCCCGGAATGTCGATCCCGCGGGCGGCCACGTCCGTCGCCACGAGCACGCGGATCTCACCGTCGCGGAATGCCTTCAGCGCACGCTCCCGCTGACCCTGGCTCTTGTTGCCATGGATCGAGGCGGCCTTGAAGCCGACATGGTCGAGATGCTTCATCAGCTTCTCGGCGCCATGCTTGGTACGGCTGAAAATCAGCGACAGCCCATCGGGATTGGCAGTCAGAGTCTGCTTCAGGATCGTCGTCTTCAGGTCCTTGCCGGGGACGAAATGCACATATTGTTCGACCTTGTCGGCGGCTTTGCCCGGAGGCGAGACTTCGACCTTGACCGGGTCGGTCAGGTATTCGCCGGCAAGCTCGGCAATCAGCTTGGGCATGGTTGCGGAGAAGAGCAGCGTCTGACGGTTCTTCGGCACCAGCTTGGAAATCTTGCGCAGGTCATGGATGAAGCCGAGGTCAAGCATCTGGTCGGCCTCGTCGAGAACGAGATAGCGAGCCTGGGTCAGCGTCACCGCCTTGCGCGAAACGAGGTCGAGCAGGCGGCCAGGGGTCGCGACGAGAATGTCGACGCCACGGGCGAGCTGTTCGGTCTGCTTGTTGATCGAAACGCCACCGACGACGAGGCCGATCTTGAGCGGGCTCTTCTTCACGAAAAGCTTCAGGTTGGTCGCGATCTGATTCACCAGTTCGCGCGTGGGGGCAAGCACGAGCGCGCGGATGTTGCGCGGATCGGGACGTCTGCCATCGGCGACGAGCTTTTCGATCATCGGCAGGCCGAATGCAGCGGTCTTGCCGGTGCCCGTCTGCGCAAGGCCGATCAGGTCATGGTCTTTCAGGACCAGCGGAATGGCTTGAGCCTGAATGGGCGTCGGCTTTTCGAAACCATTGGCGGAGAGTGTCGCCACAATGTGCTCGGAGAGGCCAAGCTCTTTGAAAGTGGTCAATGCATATACCTTTCGGGGCGCCAAACGCTCTCGCCGGAACAGCAGGATGCGGTTCCGGTGTCATCTGGCGTCAAGAACCCCGCGTGAATTGGGAACTTGTGGGTTAATAGAAAATCGTCAGGCGCCTGTGCTGCCGCGGAGGGCGGCGATGTTTCGCGCTTTTCCTTCTTCACGGCTTCGAAGTGATGCCGAGGGCGCGCTCACGCGGCGGCCGGAAGGTGACGCAGGCCTTAGATCGTTGTTTTGCGCGGGAAAGTCAAGCTGCATCTTTTCGCAGCTGCGAAAGCATGCCGTCTCGTCGCGCCGGCAGGCGCGAAACGGCGCCCCCGGGCGAAAGGGCATGACCACACGCCTGCATCCGCGCCATAGCCGGCAAAGAAGCAGCGCGTCACCTATGTTCCCCTTGCAGAAGAAGGGCCTGAGCGTACAATCTAGCCGCTTGACCTCGCCGATTGTCGGCTGCTGACGGGCTGGTGATGCGAGCGGGCCGCGCGACACGGAATGCGCAGATGTTCGGCGGCAAGGAACCTGACGCGGCCTCAGCCGTTCTGTCCGTGTACCTCGCCAACCTATCTGCCATCTACACGGGGAGACAATAGTGCGGAACCGGATCTGGATTTTGACAGCCGATGGAAACACGGCACGCATCGTGAAGGACGTCAACCTGCTGAAGGATGGCAGGCAGCAGCCGGAGGAGGAGACATTTCAAATCGAGACCAAGCGTCGCCAGGACATCATGGCCGACAAACCCGGACGCAGCCATTCGTCCGTCGGTCACGGCCGTTCGGCGATGGAATATAGCAGCGACCCCGTACGTGAGGAGCAACATCGCTTCGCCGTGGAGATCGCCGGGAAGCTCGAACACTATGCCCACGACCAGGCCTTCGAAAATCTCGTGATTTGCGCGGCACCCAGGACGCTCGGCGACCTGAGGAAGCTGCTCTCGCACCAGGTCAAGGAAAAGACCCTTGCCGAGATCGACCGCAATTGCGTCGCGGTTCCGACCGATCAGTTGATCGCGACGGTCAAGTCCGTAGTCTTCCCCGGATAAGCACGTCCGGATTCGGGCAATCAGGCTTTGTCGCCGCGCAGCATCTCCCGCTTGCCGGCAAAGCCGGGACGACGTTCGACGGTGAAACCCGCCGCCGCCAGGTTGCGGCGGACAAAGCCGGCTGCGGCATAGGTCGCGAAGCTGCCGCCTGAGACGGTCCTGTCGAACACCAGCCGCATGAGCTCTTCCGACCACATGTCCGGATTGCGAGAGGGTGCGAAACCGTCGAGATACCAGGCGTCGAAGTCCGGAGGGGAGGCTGACACGCCGTCGAACGCCGTGCCGATCACCACCGTGAGCCGAACCTCTTCGCTGAATGCGATGTCGACCTGGCCGGCCGGGTTCGTGGGCCAATTGGCAACGAGCGCCTGCCGCTCTTCGTCGATTTCCGGCCAATGCGCCAGCGCCCGGCCGATATCCACGGCTTGCATGGGAAAGCGCTCGAAGGAAACGAAATGGAGGCTCCTGGCCGCGGCCGGCGATTGTTTCCAGCGGCGCCAGGTTTCGCAGAAATTGAGCCCCGTGCCGAAGCCGAGTTCGCCGATCGTGAACGGGCCGCCCGCCTGCCAGCGTTCCGGCAGCCGGTTGCCGGCAAGAAAGACGTGGCCGCATTCGAGCCGCCCGTCGGTGCGGCAATAAAAGTGATCGCCAAATTCCTTCGAATAGGGCATATCGCCCTCGTGCCATTCGAGGTTTTGCCGCGAGGGTGAAGGGCTCTGGCCGGGATCGGTTCCTGTCATGGTGAACCCGATAATTCTCCGGCCCGGGAAGGTCAATCGATGTGCGAAGTTTTGATCGTGGGCGGCGGCGTCATGGGGCTCTGGGCCGCCGTGATGGCCGCCCGCGCCGGGTTCGCGACGCGGCTCCTCGAGCGCAGGCTGATAGGTTCCGGCGCGAGCGGCGGTCTCCTCGGCGCGCTCATGCCGCATATGCCCGACCGGTGGAACGAGAAGAAGCAGTTCCAGTTCGATGCCCTGGTGTCGCTCGAAGGCGAGATTGCCGAGCTTGAAACAGCCACGGGCCTCTCGGCAGGCTATCGTCGCTGTGGCCGTGTCATGCCCCTCGGTAACCCGCATCTGCGGGAGATCGCCCTTGGTCGCGAGCAGGATGCGGCGCAGAATTGGCATACTCCGGCACGCCCGTTCCATTGGCAAGTCCGCGATGCCGATGCAGTCGGTTGGCCGGCCGCCGATGCGGCGCCCTTCGGTGTCGTCAATGACACGCTGGCAGCCCGGTTGGCGCCGCGCAGCCTGCTTGCGATGCTGCGGGCTGCCTTGGACCAGTTTCCGCATGTCCGATGCGAGGAAGGGGCGGAAGTCGTCTCGCTCGACCCGGCGGTCGGCCGGCTTGCGCTAGCCGACGGGCGCGATTTGACCTTTGAGCGCCTGATCCTCGCCGCGGGCGTCGAAAGCTTCTCCTTCATCGACCGTTTGACCCAGCCGCGGCGGGCGCCGAGCGGCGGTGCGGTCAAAGGACAGGCCGCGCTGCTTCGCACCGACATCGATCCGGCCTTGCCCATCATCTTTGCCGACGGTCTCTATGTCGTCCCGCATGAAAGCGGCCACGTGGCGGTCGGCAGCACGAGCGAGAACCGGTTCGAGGAACCCTTTTCCACCGATGGCCAGCTCGATGCACTGCTTGCCCGCGCAACCGCTCTTGCGCCCGCATTGCGCGGCGCCCCGGTGGTCGAGCGCTGGGCGGGCCTGCGCCCCAGATCTACGGGGCGCGAACCCATGGTCGGCCGTCACCCCGATCACGAAAGGGTCTTCGTGCTGACGGGCGGCTTCAAGGTGAGCTTCGGATTGGCGCATGCTCTGGCGCGATCCGTGGTCGACGAGATTGCCGGCCGTCCAGCCGTCGCGCTTCCGGGAACGTTCCACTGTGCGCACCATATCGCGGCATTGCGATAGGCGAGGCAGGCTTCACGACCCCGTTATGGCCTGTGCAATTCGTCAATCTGTCACGCAAATCACTTAACACGCCGCCATTGGATCTCGAACGGGATGCGGGCCATTCCGCTTTCACGGACTTCCGGAGCTTGCGCCATGCGCTATGCGATCTGTTTCACCCCGCCGATGGGAGACCCGCTTTCTGCGGCGGCTGCCAGCTGGCTCGGCCGCAGCGTCTATTCCGGGGAGGCCGTGGAACTGCCGTCGATTGCCGGCCTCGCCGTTTCGGAGATGGCCTTCTACACGGCCGTTCCACGCCGCTTCGGCTTTCATGCGATGATCATGGCGCCCTTCCGCCTGAAGCCGGATATGGACGAAGCGCAATTGCTCAAGGCGATGATGCTCTTCACGAGCGGGGAGACGCCGTTTCAAATCGAGCGGCTGGAGGTTGCACGCCTCAGCCAGTGCTGGGGGTTGATGCCGGAGGTGCCCAGCCAGTCGATGCATCTGCTCGCCGCTCGCGTCCTGCAGGCGCTGGACCGGTTCCGCGCTCCGCTGAGTGAAGACGATATCGAGCGGGCGGACCCGGACAGGCTCACGGCTCCGCAATTCACCAATCTGCATCGCTGGGGCGATCCCCATGTGATGGACGAGTATCGTTTCCACATGCCGCTGACCGGCCCCCTCAACGCCGATGTGGGGCGGCGGGTTGAGGCACCCTTGCGCGGATTGTTCGAACCGCTGCTGACCGAACCGCTCCTGATCGGCAGCCTCGCTCTGTTCATCGAGCACGAGCCCGGAGCGCCGATGCGCGTGCATTCGCAGCATCCGCTTGGAAAGATTTCCGCGCGCCCGCGCGCCAAGGCAGGACTGTCGATCGGGCAGCGCCCCGGCCTCGACACTCGGGCCACGCCGCCGGTCGCGCTGACCGCCTCGCTTCCCGGCGGGCCGTAACTTCGGAATCGCCATTTTTCCCATCTCGACAATCCGGTGCGGGATGCTACCGTTCCGGAAAAGTCGAAGGGTGAAATCATGTCCGAGAATTCCTATCCGCGCGACCTCGTCGGCTATGGACGCAGGCCGCCTGAGGTGCGTTGGCCGGGCGACGCCAATATCGCCGTGCAGTTCGTGCTGAACTATGAGGAGGGCGGCGAAAGCTGCATTCTCGACGGTGATCCGGCGTCCGAATGTCTGCTGTCGGAGATCGTCGGCGCTCAGCCATGGGCTGGACAGCGAAACCTCAATATGGAGTCGATCTACGAATATGGCGCCCGCGCCGGCTTCTGGCGGTTGTGGCGGATGTTCACGAGCCGGGGCGTGACGCTGACGGTCTATGGCGTGACGCTTGCCATGGCACGCAATCCGGAAGCCGTCGCCGCCATGAAGGAGGCCGGCTGGGAGATCGCCAGCCACGGCCTCCGCTGGCTCGAATACAAGGACGTTCCCGAAGACATCGAGCGCCAGCACATCCGCGAGGTCGTGCGGCTGCACACCGAACTGACCGGCGAGCGTCCGCTCGGCATCTATCAGGGCAAGCCCTCGGCAAACACGCTCAAGCTCGTACTGGAGGAGGGCGGCTTCCTCTATTCCTGCGACTCCTATGCCGACGAGCTTCCCTATTGGGTCCCCGGACTGACGCCGGGCAATCCGCATCTCATCATTCCCTATACGCTCGACGCCAACGACATGCGTTTCGCGACCAATCAGGGTTTCAACTCCGGCGACCAGTTCTTCACCTATCTCAAGGACACGTTCGACGTGCTCTATGCGGAGGGCAAGGAAGGCAGCCCCAAAATGATGAATATCGGCCTGCACTGCCGCCTGGTCGGGCGTCCCGGTCGCGCTGCGGCGCTCGCGCGGTTCATCGACTATGTGATGTCCCACGACAAGGTCTGGGTGCCGCGCCGCATCGACATCGCGCGCCACTGGTACGAACATCACAAACCCAACGGTACGCGCTGATGTCGGGGCGCGATGATTTCATCAAACGCTTCGGCGGCATCTTCGAGCACTCGCCCTGGGTGGCGGAACGCGCCTATGATCGTGCGGCTTCCTCCGGCTTGACCGCAGGCAATGTCCATTCGGCGCTCTGCAACGCATTCCGCGCGGCTTCCCCGGCCGAACGACTCCGGGTATTGCGGGCACATCCCGATCTCGCAGGCAAGCTTGCGGTGGCCGGCGAGCTCACGGCCGATTCGAAAGCCGAGCAGGCGTCTGCCGGTCTCGACCGGCTCTCCGCCGAAGAGCATGCGCGCTTCACCGGGCTGAACACGACCTACACCAGGAAATTCGGCTTTCCTTTCATCATCGCGGTGAAGGGGCTGACCAAGGAAGACATCCTCGCCGCTTTCGAGAGGCGCATTGACAATTCCAAGGAAGAGGAATTTGAAACGGCCTGTGCCGAGGTGGAGCGGATCGCCCGCCTGCGGCTCCGATCCATGCTTCCGGGAGACGACAATGCCTGACACCATTCCTGATCTGTCCGACCGCGCGACGGGGATGACGCGTTCAGCGTCCGAGCCTTCGGGCGCCAGCGCACAGAGAGCCGGAACGGCAGGCTGATGTCGCATATGCTTTCGATCGAGCCGCTGACCAGGGAGGCTTTCGCGCCGTTCGGCAGCATCATCGAGGCCGAACCGGCCTCGATGCGCTTCATCAACGGCGGCAATACCGAGCGGTTTCACGCGCTCGCACGTGTCGATGCGGCGGGCGAGGGCGCCGGTGTCATCATCAACATCTTTCGCGGGCAGCCCCGGGCATTTCCCTATACCGTGACGATGATGGAGCGCCACCCGCTCGGCAGCCAGAGCTTTTCGCCGCTCCGGGACCGGCCGTGGCTGGTTGTGGTCGCCGAGGATGAAGGCGACCGTCCCGGCCGGCCGAGAGTCTTCCTCGCGAATGGCAAGCAGGGTGTCAATTACGGCCGCAATGTCTGGCATCATCCGTTGATGTCAGTGGGCGCCGTCAGCGAGTTCATCGTTGTCGACCGCGAGGGGCCGGGCAACAACCTGGAAGAGTTCCATTACGACGAGGCTTTCGTCATTCCCGATCCATCCAAAGGGTGAACGCGATGAGCAAGTCAGGCCGCCTGACGACCCATGTTCTCGACACCGCGCTCGGCAGACCCGCCCACGGGCTGAAGATCGATCTCTACCGGCTCGAAGGCGATGCGCGGCACCTGGTCCGTACGGTCCATACCAATAGTGACGGCCGCGTCGACGAGCCGCTCATGACGGGGGACGGGTTTGCGACCGGCACCTACGAACTGGTCTTCCATGCCGGTAACTATTTAAGGTCAACCGGCGTGACGCTTCCGGATCCCGCCTTTCTCGAGCTCGTTCCCCTTCGCTTCGGCATTGCAGATGCCGACAGCCATTACCACGTGCCGCTGCTGCTCTCGCCTTACGGCTATTCCACCTATCGCGGCAGTTGATAACGCGTCGGCGGAAAGGTCGCCGGCAGGACATGACGGATGAAGACTACGACGCCCATGCCTTTGCAAGCCGCAAAGCAGCCCACGATGGGCTGCTGAGTGGCACAGCCACTACGAGAAATGCGGCTGGCCGATGGAGTGGCCAACCCCTCGTGGGCCGCATCTCAAGTCAGGGCCATGCCGCCATCGACATGAAGCTCGACCCCATTGACAAAGCTTCCCGCATCGGAGGCTAGGAAAAGAGCGGCGCGCGCCAACTCCTCCGGTCGACCAAGCCGGCCGGCGGGGATCAAGGAAGCCATGCTTTCTTCGAAAGCCGGCCGCTCGGCCTCCGATACGCCCAGTTTGGCGAGGATTTCGGTTTCGACCGGTCCCGGGCTCAGGATGTTTACGCGAATCCTGCGCGACCTGAATTCGAGCGCCCAGTTCTTAGCAAAGGCGGCGGTTGCTGCCTTTGAACCGGCATAGACGGTGTGATCCGGAAGAATTTTCGTGGCCGCGAGCGAGCTTGTGACGATGATGCTTCCGCCGTCGCGAATCAAAGGGGCCATCGTCTGCACGCCGAAAAACACGCCGCGCGTATTGATTGCGAAATGCCGGTCATAGTCTTCCGGAGTCACGTCCGCGGAGGGAGTGAGATTGATGACCGCAGCATTGGCCATGTAGATGTCCAGTCCGCCGAAGCGGCTCTTCACGGTGTCCGCGAGCCTGCGATGATCGGCACGGTCGGCCGCGTCGCCCACGAAGCCGATGGCCGACGGACCGATTTCCTGTACGGCCCGATCTACAACATCCTGGCGCCGTCCGGTAATGATGACCTTCGCCCCTTCTTTCGCGAACAGCTGAGCAGTTGCCTTGCCGATCCCGCTGTTACCGCCGGTGATCACGGCGACCTTGTCTTTGAGGTGGTGCATTGTTTATCTCCTTTCGACGAGAAACCAGATAAACGGTGCCGCCCGAGATAATTAGATCATGGGCGGGCACATGAAATGTGCCGCGGAGGCGCAATTGCCGAACCTTCTCAACGAAATTTCCGGGCTGATGGCTTTTGTGCGGACGGTAGAGGCCGGATCGTTCAGCGCTGCGGCCCGCGACCTGCGAACAACACCGTCGGCGGTGTCGAAAGGGGTTGCACGCCTGGAAAAGAAAATCGGTACCCGGCTCTTCCTGCGCTCCACGCGCGCCCTGATGCTTACCCAGGATGGTCAGTTGTTGTTCGAGCGCGTTGCGCCGCTGTTGCGGGATTTGGGGGCAAGTGAAGAGGCGATCAGATCAGACATCGTACCCTCCGGCCGCTTGCGCATCAGCATGCCGAACGAAATGGCCCCTCTACTGCTGCCTCGTCTCTTCGGAAGTTTCGCAGCCGACTATCCGAACCTGCATATCGAAGTCGGCCTGACAGACCGGTTTGTCGATCTGATCAGGGAGGACTACGATGTTGCGTTGCGCGTCGGGAATTCCGCTCCGGGGGATTATATGGTTCGTCACCTGGCTGACCTGCCGATGACGATTGTCGGGTCTCCGACCTTCCTTGAAACCTGGGGAAATCCTGCGACCGCCGAAGCGCTGGCAGCTCTGCCCTTCGCCCGCTATGTTCTGGGCGGTATCACTCAGCCAATGCGTCTGCCGGATGGGACGAGCTTCATACCCTCGGGGCGCGTCGATTGCGACTCAGGAACCGCACTCATTCAGGCTGCGCTTAGTGGGCTCGGAGCGGCCTATCTTTTGCGGTGTCTCGTAGCGAAAGACCTGGAAGGAGGCAGGCTTGTTGCACTCGCGACAGGTTTTTCGTTCCCCAGCGCTCCGTTTAGTGCCCTGCACGCCTTTGGAGGCACGGTGCCGTCGCGGGTAAGACTAGTCTGCGATTTTATCGCCCGGGAGGCAAAAGCCATCGCCGTCATCTGAGCAGCGGTGTCGGGTGGTCAAGCCCCTGCTTCCGCCCTCTCGCGCACCGTCGGGGGCAAGGTTTCCCATACCCTGATCAGTTCGGCAATGGAACGGACCTCCATCTTACGCATTACGTTGGCACGATGCAGCTTGACCGTGGCCTCGCTGATGCCAAGGTCGAAGGCAATTTGCTTGTTGAGGCGTCCGCGCGTCACCACCTCGCGTAGGACTTCCCGCTCGCGTCGCGTCAGTGTGTTCAAACGTTCAACATTGCGCTTGACCACGACCGCTACCGCTCGCTGGCTTTGATCCAACGCGATAGCGGCTATGACCGCATCGAGCAACGTCCGGTCCGACACGGGCTTGGTGAGGAAATCCACTGCGCCATCCTTCATCGCTCGAACCGTCGTCGGAATGTCGCCGCGACCGGTCAGGAAAATGATGGGCTTGGCAATGCCGCGCTCGGCCAGGTGGTGCTGGAGATCGAGCCCGCTTTCTCCTGGCATGTGGACGTCGAGAATCAGGCAGCCCGGGCCATCCAATATGTCGACGGCGTTCAGCAGTTCCTGAGTCGAGGCGAAACTGGCGGGCTGAAAGCCCGCCGAGAGGATCAACTCGGACAAACCCTCTCGCACGGCTGCATCGTCATCGACGACGACGACAATTGATTCGGCTGAACTTTCTTTGCCTTGTGGCAACAGGAGGGCTGATGTTCCAGCCGACTGGCCAAGTCTCATGTCACCCTCTATCTCTCGATTTTTGCAACGCTTTGCTGACAGCGACCAGCAGGTCAGGAGCGTCGAAGGGCTTACGGAAAAAGCCGTTAACGCCCTGGGCGCGATCCTGGTCAGCGATTTCGTGGCGACCTGTAGTCAGGAATACCGGCAACTCCGGATAGGCACTCTTCACCCGGTCACGAAGTTCGAAGCCATTCATGCGGGGCATCCCGATGTCGGTTATGAGCAGGTCCAGACTCGAAAGTCCGTGATCGAGCAGGCCGCTCGCCGAATCAAAGCAACGGGCGGTATATCCAGCGGATTCCAGAAGCTCCTCCAGTGAGTCAAGCAGCCTTGGATCGTCGTCGACAACCGCGATCATCGGTCTTGTTTTGTGCATGTTTAGAATGCCTTCCGCATCGTACGCTCCAGGAGCTCGCCGAGCGCCCATTGATGCTGCCGCGTCGTAGACAAGGAAAGCACATACTCCCTCGTCATGTCGCCCCCTTCGCTACAACTGGTAAGGTGAAAACGAACCTTGCGCCGCGCGGCTCGTTTTTTTCCGTCCATAGACGTCCGCCGTGTGCTTCGACGATCGAGCGACTGATGGCGAGACCCATGCCCATTCCATTTTCCTTCGTCGTGAAGAATGGCTCGAAAATGCGCTCGGGAAACGCGATCCCGTTTCCGTTGTCGCCTATTTCGATCCGTACCTCGTCGTCCATTTCATGCATGCGCACATAAACAGTTTTGTTGTCCTCAATGGGATCCATTGCT
Organism: Sinorhizobium sp. KGO-5; assembly: GCF_036245905.1. Taxonomy (NCBI): domain Bacteria; kingdom Pseudomonadati; phylum Pseudomonadota; class Alphaproteobacteria; order Hyphomicrobiales; family Rhizobiaceae; genus Sinorhizobium; species Sinorhizobium sp. KGO-5. The sequence goes on along the minus strand of NZ_BDIZ01000003.1, from coordinate 423,466 downwards.
TCCATGCCGTTGCGAATGAGATTGACGAGCACCTGCTGTACCTGGATCCGGTCGACTGTAACCGGCGAAAGGTTGGGTTCCACGTCGATGTTGAGCCGGATGCGACGGCGCAAGGCTTCGGCGGCGACCAGACTAGACGCTTCCGAGATAACGTCCGAAAGAACCAGAATGCTTCTATTCTCCACCGACTGCTTGAAGAGGGCTCGAATCCGGCTGACGACGTCCGCCGCTGACTTGGCGTCGCGGATCACACGTTCGGTCGTGATCTTGGCGCGTTCGATGTTGACGGGGTCTGCCGAAAGCCATCGGTAGCATGCGTGCGAATTGGCGACGATCGCCGCCAACGGTTGGTTTACTTCATGTGCGATGGAAGCCGACAGCTCGGCAAGGCTCGCTGCCTGGCCGGCGCGCGCAAGCCGTTCTTCTGCCAGTCGCAATTCTTCCTGCATCCGAACCTCTCGCTCGACATCCAGACAAATAACATTCCATTGCACGATGGCGCCTTTATCGTCGCGCATCGGCGCCGCGCGCATCTCGATCCAGCGATATTCGCCATCGAAACGCCGCAGACGATGTTTTCTGCGATAAGGTTCTCCGCTTTCCAACGAAAGCGCATACTGCTCCTTGACGCCCGCAAGGTCATCCGGATGAACGCCGGCATCGAACGTTGCATCCAGTCGGGATTTCGCCCTTCCGTCGAGTTCTTCAAGCTCGTAACCAAGGAAATCACGGAGTTGCTGGTTTCGATAGACCGGCTCGCCGTTTGGCGCAGCGCAATCGATCATGGCCGGCAGGGTTTCCACCAGTTGCCAGAGGAAACGTTCCCTCTCGCGCAATGCCTCCTGTGCGCGCATCTCCTCTTCGATGTCGATTGAAGCAAAGTACCACTGTACGATTGCGCCGTGCGCATTGCGCAAAGGCTGAGCGCGCGCCTCAATCCAGCGATAGTTGCCGTCCTTCAGGCGCCGACGAAACCGATTGACGAAGGGTTGGCCGGTCGCAAAGCCGTTCCTTGCGCGTGCAAACATTGTTGGAAAGTCGTCGGGGTGAGCCACTTCCCGGGCCAGTGCATCGAAGTCCTTGATCTGCGCCCCCGGCGCGCCAGCCTGATCCTGATATCGCTTGCTGACATAGGTCAGTTCGCCCGTTGGCGCGAAGCTCAAGGTGCTGAAGGGCATGGCCTCGATCATCTGCTCCAGCTGCTGCTTGCTGTTCCGCAGCGCTTCTTCTACCTGCATAATATCGTCTATATCGTGCGAGAGGCCGTACCACTGGAGGATACGTCCCTCCTCATCGCGCATCGGCTCAGCGCTCCCCTCCACCCAACGATAGACGCCATCGGCGCGTCGCAGTCGATACTTCATGGAGAATCGTTCGCCGGTCGCAACGCTGTGAAACAGCGCGTTTCTCATGTGCGTTTCGTCGTCTGGATGCACGACAGCCCCAATGATGGCAGCCAGAGGATGAACGCCTTCAACATTCGCGTTAACGACGTCCGGGCCCAGGAAGTCGATCAGTCGCTGGTTTAGAAAGTTCGGGACACCGTCGGGCGTCAACCGCCAGAGATAGCTGGGAACCATGTTCACAAGCAGCGAGAATTCCCGCTCGCGCGTGCGCAGAGCCTCTTCGGCCCTCTTGCGCTCTGTGATGTCGATAAAGCCGACGAGGCTCTTGTCGGCAATGGCGCCGGGCCGAGCGGTGGCGAAAACGACGTCCATGACGCTGCCGTCCATTCGCGCCACTCTGGTTTCTTCCTGGAAGACCTCTTCGCCGCGATAGCGTGCTTCGATGGAGCGGCGGATGGTGGCGAGGGACGGCTGCCAATAGCGAGTGATCGAGCCGCCCATTTCTTCCGCGCTTTTTGCGCGGAACATGTCGACGACATGCTGGTTGGCCTCTTCGACCTCCAGCGCTTCCAGCGCGTGGCTGAGGAATTCGGGGTTCTCGTCGATGTAAGTTTCGAGACTGACGACGCCCTGTGCCCGCAATTCCTTGAACATCGGGATAAGCTTGCCTGCATCTATCTGGGCAAGACCGATGGGCATATAGTGGAAGAGTTCGCGGTAGCGACGCTCGCTCTGCTTGAGCGCCTCTTGCATTCGGACCTCATCATCGATGTCGATAGAGATTGCAAACCATTGCAAGACGGTTCCGCTTTCATCCCGCAAAGGTTCGGCCCTGCCATCGACCCACCGATAGGCGCCATCCGCGCGCCGCATGCGATATTTTATGGAGTACGGTTCGCCCGTAGCCATGGACCGGCGAACGGCTTGCAGCAACCTATCGGCATCATCGGGATGGACGAGGGTTTGCACGGCCGTCACCAGCCCGCTTGCATTCGGCTTTTGCAACTGTTGCAGGTCAAGGCCGAAAAAATCGGTAAGACGCTTATTGAAGAACGTTGGCTCGCCTTCGGGGGTCAGCCGCCGGATATGAACTGGGACCATGTTCACGATCTGAGAGAGTTCCCGCTCTCTCTCCCGCAAAGCAGCCACGCTTTGTTGCAGATTCGACAATGCCAGTTGATGCTGGCGGGATATGGCGGCGACGATAAGCGCTGAAACGGCCGAAACTGCCAAGAAAAGCTGTAGCATGAACTGCTTGTGGCGCTGGGTCTCGTCGTCGCCGGCAAACGGACTGGTTCCGGATATCGTGAATATCGCCGTGATCAGTGTGAGGAGGACCAGGGCGACGACCGCACCCTCGAGTTCGAAGCGCACCGCGGCCCAAAGAAGCGGCGGCATGATGATGTATGCAAAGGGTAAGTAGCCACCGAGCGAGAGGGCGGCGACTCCAAGAAAAATCAGCGCAAGAACGCAGGCTTCCGCCAAACGCGCGGCCGAAAGCTCGGTCTTGTCGCGCCGGTTCTGGATTACGATGAATGTCAGCGGTGCAACGATCAAGACGCCGGTGGCGTCTCCAATCCACCAGAGCGGCCAAGCGCCGGTGAAGGTTTGCGACAATATGCCGAACCAGGCGAGTGTCGCACTTCCGACGGTGGCGCTCACCACCGGTGCAATTCCAGCACACGGCACGATGAAAGCGAGAACCTCCCGCAAGGTTTCCAACCGCATCGATTTCTTTAAGGCCCAATTGACCAGCGAGGCACCGATGACTGCCTCCAGGGCATTGCCGACATATATCAGCGTGGCGGCAGGGAACGGGCTGTGGAACCACAGGACATTGCTTAGCATCTCGGCGAAACATCCCGCTAGAAGCCACCACGGCCAGCTCTGCCGTTGGACAAGAGCGAGCGTGGCAATGAAGAGCCCGCTAGGAGCCCAAAAGGAGATCCCGGTTCCAGGGACGATTGCCAGGGCGTGCGCAAAGCCGCAGCCTAGGACGTAGGCTACGACAAAGAGACCCAGATGCCAGGGGTGGGGACGATACGGCCAGATGAGCATCATCGGCTGCTCCGACAAACAGATGAAACATAAGATCACCAGCGTCAGGGCGAGTCAGCTTCGAGTTTGGTGCTGGCGGTTGCGCGCACCCTAGTCTGGCAGCCGTGCGGCCGCAACTTGCGGAAATCCATGGTTGGGCGTTCCTTGAGAAATAGCGCCGAGCCTCAACGCGCTCCGCGACGTTGATCACGAAGGCTATGGGAAAGGCCCAAGCACCAGGTCGCCAGACGAGTGATGCCTTGTCATCTGCCGGCAAAGCAGCCGAGCGCTACGCGAATGACGATCCCAATGATCATCGCCGGACATTTGTCGCGCACAGGAATTCGACCGAGCGCGACACCGGGCGATCGCCGCATGCGGATGCGTCAGCAGCAATAGCTCTACAGCGGCAGCAATCGTTCTGGCGCAGCCGTAGATCGCTTTCGATAGATCAAAGAGGACACGCCGGCATTGAGTGTGTCGCGATCGACTTTCACTCCGCTTCCCACCCACGAAGCGGAAGCCATCCACGACATAGAACAGAGGAGCGTTCAAAGATGAACCAGATGAGCAGCAATACTCAGGAGGCAAGCGTGAAACTGGAGAGCGCCTCACATATCGGTAGGTCCGCATCCGAGGAACTGGTGCCGTCACGCTACGCCGTACAAATCGGCGAGATTGAAGTCCTGGTGATCAGCGATGGTGTGCTACCTCTTCCAACCGCGATGCTGGGCCATAACGCCGAGCCGGCCGCCCGTGCCGCCTGGTTGGGCGACATGTTTCTGCCGCAGGACGCGTTCGACTGGGCGCTGAACGTCGTCGTAGTCCGTAGCGGCGAGCAGACCATTCTCATCGATGCTGGCCTGGGACTCGACCCCGATTTGAACTTGCCGCGTGCTGGGCAGTTGATGAAGCGGCTGGCGGCCGCCGGCATCGACCTCGCATCCGTAACCGACGTGGTACTGACCCACATGCACATGGATCATGTTGGCGGACTGCTGGTCGACGGGGTGAAGGAGCAGCTGAATCCGGATCTGCGGATCCACGTTGCCGCTGCCGAGGTTAAGTTCTGGGAGTCGCCCGATTTCACACACGCGGTGATGCCGGAGGGGTTCCCGGACGCGCTTCGGGCGGCCGCCAAGCGGTTCGTCAAAGATTATCAGAGTCACCTGCGGCTGTTCGAGGATGAGCATGAGGTGGCGCCGGGCGTGGTCGTGTCTCGCACCGGCGGGCATACCCCCGGACACAGCGTGGTCCGCGTGGCATCGGGCAAGGACCGTCTCATGTTTGCCGGCGACGCCGTGTTCGCGGTCGGATTCGACCACCCCGACTGGCACAACGGTTTCGAACACGACCCCGAGGAGGCGGCTCGCGTTCGCGTCCGGCTTTTGCAGGAGCTGGCGGCCACCGGCGAACTGCTGGTGGCAACACATATGCCGTTTCCTTCCGTTGGCCATGTCGCGGTCGATGGCGAGGCCTTTCGTTGGGTGCCGGTCTTCTGGGACTACTGACCGCTTGTGGAATTGAGGTCGAACCAGACGTGCAACTTTGAAGGCCGTGTTCAGCGCGGCCTTCAAATCCCTGACGCATCGGGCTTTCTCAAATTCCCCTGTCGAACGACGCGCACCGTATAGGCGCTCGCAAATGGAGCCTCTTATGAAAATCGTTATCATCGGCGGAACCGGCCTGATCGGTTCGAAGACTGCAGAGCGCCTGCGCAAGAAAGGGCATGAGGTCATTGCCGCTGCCCCGAAAACCGGCGTCAATACCCTGACCGGCGAGGGCTTGGCGGAGGCACTGAAGCATACAGAGGTGGTTATCGACCTCGCGAACTCCCCATCCTTCGAGGACAACGCCGTGCTCGAATTCTTTCAGAAAGCGGGCAAGAACCTGATGGCGGCGGAATTGGCAGCCGGCGTAAAGCACCATGTCGCGCTCTCCATCGTCGGCGCAGATCGGTTGCCGGAAAGTGGCTATCTTCGAGCCAAGATTGCTCAGGAAAAGATCATTCGGGCAGCCGGCATACCCTATACGATCGTGCGGTCCACACAGTTCATGGAGTTTCTCGGCGGTATCGCCGAGGCGGGCACGGTCAACGGCACTGCTCGCCTGTCGACGGGTTCGTTGCAGCCGATAGCGTCCGAAGACGTCGCCGATTTCGTGACGGAGGCGGCCGTTGCCGCGCCGGCGAACGGCATCATCGAAATCTGCGGGCCCGAGCACGCTCGTCTTTGCGATTTTGCCGCGCGCTATCTCAAGGCGATCGGAGATTCCCGCACCGTCATCGCAGATCCGGATGCCCGGTATTTTGGGGCAAAGCTGGAAGAGGGTTCACTCGTCTCCGACAAGCACCCTCGCGTCGGCCGCATCGGTTTCGATGAGTGGTTTGCGACGACGCGCAGCAAGTAACGATCGGCGCACCGGCGGTCTATTGAGCAGCCCGGTGCCCCAGTCACGAAAGGATGGAAGACATGATCAAGACATTGCATTTTGCCGTCGCCTTGGCGGCTCTTCTCTCAGGTGCGGCGCTCGCACATGATTCGCCAGGTGGCGATGAGGGCGCGAAGGTTACGCTCGTCTATGAGCATGAATTGCCGAACGTTCCTGGCAAGAGCGTGAAGGGCGTTCTCGTCGAATACGATCCGGGCGGCTTTTCGGAGGGCCATACGCATCCAGTATCCGCCTTCATTTACGCTACCGTTCTCGAGGGCGCGATCCGCAGTCAGGTCAATGACGGTCCCGTCACTGTCTATAGTGCGGGTGAAAGTTTTTCGGAATTGCCAGGCGATCGCCACGGAATCAGCGAAAACGTCAGCAAGACCAAGCCGGCAAAGCTGCTCGCCGTCTTTGTGGTCGATACCGCTGAAACGGAACTGACCTTCCCGATCAAGGAATAGACCATCAGGCCGGGCCTCCACTGTTGGCGCCCGGCCTGATCTTTGATTCAACCACAATCGGTGATCTGTGCCATGTTTGGTGATGACAACGCCGTACCGCTTGTCCTGGTCAACTTTCTGGGAGTTGCCGGGATTGTCGTCTGGCACATCCAGGGCGTCACCAGACCGACGGACCGTCTGATCGTCCAGATTCTATTCTTCAGCGCCATGAGCGCGGTGCTTTACCTTGGGGGTATCGCTCCGTATCGGCCTGATGGCGTCTATTTGCAGGGCATTGAAGCGCTGCTTTCAAAATCGGCCAGAATCCTGTGGTGGACCCATCTCGCCTGGGCCGTCATCGGTTTCATCCAGATCTACGTCAGATTGAACCGCAGGCCGCGGGAAGCACACCTCATCCAGGATATGGCCATTGCCACCATCTATCTTGGTGTGGCGCTTTCCGTTGTAGGCTTCGTCTTCGGCATGCCGGTCGGCACCTTGGTCACGACCTCCGGCGTCATCGCCGTTATCTTCGGCCTTGCGTTACAAAATACGCTCAGCGATGTCTTCTCCGGCATCGCGCTGACACTCGGCAGAGCCTATGCGATAGGGGACTGGATTGAGTTGACCGACGGAACCGAAGGACGCGTCATCGAAACCAACTGGCGCTCCACCAACCTGTTGACCGCTACCCACAATGTCGTCGTGCTACCGAACAGCGTCTTGGCAAAGCAGGGCATGACAAATCTCAGCCGCCCCGACGAGACCCACCTGATCACGCTCCGTGTGCGCGTCGCTGCAACGCAAAGACCGCGTGTCGTCGAGGAAATCATGCGGTCTGTGCTGCAATCCAGTGTCCTCGTCAACAAGAGCCCGCCGCCGGTCGCTGCCCTGAAAGCAATCGATGCCATCGCCATCGAAATAGAACTTCAATTCCGCGTGGACAACGTGGCAATCCGAACTCCTGCCAAGAATGAGATCATCGACCTCCTTCATGACCGATGCGGAGCGAACGGGCTTTCGCTCGCTATACCGGCTGAAAGCCTTGCTTTCATGCCTTCACCGATCGACGATCAATCATCCCGGCCGGTCCGGGTCACCGGCTCATAAGATCGTAGCCAGTTGTAGCGATCTCGCTTGCCCTGGTACAGGAAGTCTAACCGAATTACGCGGTTCACTGATGTTCGGAGGCCGTCGCGGCAAATGCGCCCTGCGGATGGCCCGTTTGGTGAGCATCGGTGCGACCTGCAAAAAGCGGTCGGGGGATTGTGGGCTGTCAAACGCGTCAATATGGCCAGTTTGAGCGGAGTGACGGTCTCGCCGCGAACCCTGGCCTGCCTGCGATGTCGATGGTTGTAGGTGCAGCCACGGATAGAGATGCCGGTGATGCACGCAAAGCTGGAATCGCATCCACGAGATGCTCCCCGATCGGCTCCGCATCGCGCCACAGAAGCTTATCCATGAACCGACGGGGTGCCTCACGAGCAGGCCCAAATGTGGAAAGCTGCGCTCTTGCTCAGAGCGCAGCTCGCAATCAAAGGTTCGTCACACGCTCCGGATCGGCAGAAGCCAGTGCAGCGGCACGCTCGGGCTTCGGCGGATAGATCCAGACGGTGTTGATCTCCTGCTTTGTCGCCTTCGCTTTCTCGCCGACCATCTCCACCTTTCGATCCCAACCCCGGGTAAAGAGGGCCCCGGCATCGCCGAGGTCAAGGCAGGTGACATAGGCTTTCTGATGGTATTGCCGTGCCGGTACGCCTAACAGTTCGGCAGCGGCATTGTTGCCCGCGAAGGCGCCCATGCGTGTGGCGTGCTGGCACGACATCAGTGCGTAGTTGCCGCAGTCGTCGCAAGCAGCGCGCGCGGCATCCCCGGTGGCGAAGACGCCTGGCACGGACGGTACACGCAAGCAGCCGTCGACCAGTAGCCGGTCGAACTTGTCACGTTCGCCGGGAATTTTAGTGGTAATCGGATTGGCCCGCATGCCTGCCGCCCAGATCACGGTCATGGTTTCGATATGCTCGCCAGTACTCAGCGTCACGCCGGACTTGTCGAGCGACGAAACTCCAGCGTTGAGCCGCGTCTCCACGCCGAGGCTGCGCAGCGCTTCCTCAATGATCGGGCGAGGCCCTTCACCCATGTCGGGAGCGACCGCGCTGCTGCGGTCGATGATGATGACGCGCGGATTGGCGGTTTTGTCGAATAGGGTCCGCAGCCGCGAAGGCATCTCGGTCGCCGCCTCGATACCTGTGAACCCGGCGCCGGCAACGACGATGGTGTCACGCGCGGCCGAGGCCGGCAGCTTAGCAAGCTCGTGGAGATGGCGATCGAGGGCAATGGCGTCATCGACATTGTCGATGCTGAAGGCGTATTCGGCGAGGCCCGGAATATTCGGGCGGAACAGCCGGCTGCCGGTTGCGAGCACAAGGCGATGATACTGAAGGGACTTTCGTTCTCCCGCGGCGTTGACGACCTCTACGGTGCAGGCCTTCGTATCAACCGCTTCGACACTACCCTGCACGTAGGCGATATCGACGGCGTCAAATACATTCTGCAAAGGCGCCGTCAGGGTCTCGGGATTCGGCTCGTAAAGCCGTGGGCGGATGACAAGCGTCGGTTCCGGGGATACCAGCGCGATTTCAAGCTCTTCGGCCGAGACGCCTTCGATATCGCGCAGACGGGCTGCGGAAAGTGCAGCGTACATGCCGGCGAAACCGGCGCCTACAATCACAAGTCTCATAATGTCTACTCCGTGTCCTGGGGTTTGCGCGCCACCGTTGCCGCTCCGAATGGGAGACGGTTGACGCCGCGCGGGTTGTTGAAGTGACGTTGCTCAGGCCGTGACGAAGGCCAGTATGTCGGCGTTGACGATATCTGCATGGGTCGTGCACACCCCATGCGGCAGCTTCTCGTAAATCTTCAGTGTCGCGGCCTTGATCAGCTTCGCCGACAATAGAGAGGAGGTGCCGATCGGAACGATCTGGTCGTCATCGCCATGCAACACCAATGTCGGTACGGAGATGCTCTTCAGGTCTTCGGTGAAATCCGTCTCCGAGAATGCCTTGATACCTTCGTAATGCGCTTTGGCGCCGCCCATCATGCCCTGACGCCACCAATTTGCGATGACCGCCTGCGAAGGCTCGGCACCCGGGCGGTTGTAGCCGTAGAATGGGCCACTCGGAAAATCTCGATAGAACTGTGAACGATTGGCGGCCAGTTGGCTGCGTAGTCCGTCGAATACTTCGAGCGGTAAACCGCCGGGATTGGCGGCGGTCTTCAGCATCAGGGGCGGCACTGCCGCAATCATAACGAGTTTGGCAACGCGGTTCTTGCCATAGCGCGCGACATACCGCGCGGCTTCACCACCGCCGGTCGAGTGACCGACATGGACCGCGTTACGAAGATCGAGGTGGTCGATCAGTGCGGCGACGTCGGAGACGTAGTGATCCATGTCGTGGCCCTCGCTCGCCTGGCTCGATCGGCCATGACCGCGGCGATCGTGAGCGATCACGCGAAAGCCCTTACCGAGGAAGAAGAGCATTTGATTATCCCAATCGTCAGAGCTGAGGGGCCAGCCATGGTGAAAGACGATGGGTTGCGCGGACTTCGGTCCCCAATCCTTGTAGAAAATCTGAACGCCGTCGCTGGTTGTAATGGAGGCCATTGTATTGATCCTTTGCACATATTTGTTTTACGCCGCCCATCGAAGTGAAGGGGCAGTGGCTAAAATCGGCCATGCTGGCCGCTACAGGTCGCCGCACGCGATCGACCCGCAGTCCGAGCCCAGACCATCCCGTGTCGCCAGGATTATTTGGCTTGGGCGCAATGATGATTTAGCGAAGCAGGACTGCGGCTGCGCCAGAGGGATTGGCGCCGTTAAAGCGCAATTGCGGTTTAGCGATTGCGCCGACGCACATCGCCCGGTCCCTTATCGGTCAGCTTTCGAAAGAGTGGCCGAAACTGGGCGCGCAGGAAAAACGGGGGCGTGCGGACATAGTAATCACGCGGTCGAGCCGAGTGCATCGAAGAATAACGAACTGTTTCGGAAACGAAGACGAGAGGAACTTAACCGTCAGCGTGGCTGCGCCGCCAATCGGTCGGTGTTTCGCCGGTCAATTTACGGAACGCAGCCGCGAATGCAGTTTGCGAGGCGTAACCGAGGGAGGCCGCGATCGAAGCCACCGAATTTGCTGGATTGCGCAGCATGTTTATGGCCTGCTCAAGCCGATATTGACGCAGCCAGCTGTGCGGGGAGAGCCCGGTGCTTTCCTTGAACGCGCGACAGAAATGAAAACGTGACAGCCCGGAATCAGCTGCGAGGGCTGCGAGGGAGACGTCCGCATCGGCATCGGACCGCAATCGTTCGATGGCCCGGCGCAGCACATTCGGCGCCAGGCCGCCGAGCGCTGGTTGGTAGCTCGGCGCCTTGCCGGTATGCGCAGCCAGCAGGCGTGTGGCCAGAAGATCAGTTAGCTGTTGCCTGAAAAGTGTATCCAGTGCCCTATTGCCTTCCAGGACATCGGCTGCGCTCAGGAGCAACCGAGACGTAATGGGGTCCGGATGCGCCGTTCGCTCCAGAAGATCGGTCGGCGTGAAAGTATCGGCTGCCTCGGCAATGCGTGTCAGTGTCGTGTGAGGGAGATAGAGCTGAACGACATCGACCGGCTTTGGAATATCCCAGCGGGAGCTCGACCCGGCCGGGATGATTATCACAACCCCACGACGAAACGTGCCACTCTCGACCGATCTTCCTGACCGTCGTTCCATGCGCTGCACCGTGCCGTTGTAAGCCATGATGACGTGGTCGGTCATGGGCTCGACGACGTCATGCAAGGGGCCATGATTCCAATGGGCAATTGCACCGCCGGAGGAATCCGCCGCAAGATGAATAGGGGCTGTCCGCAGAACGCGCGACATCTCAGTTGCAGGTGCGTGATCGGCAACCCGCATGCCGTCCGCGGTCGCCCGGGTTGGAGCATTCGCTTCGCTCTCGCGGGAATTGCGGGAGTAAGGCGCGCTCATGACTGCGCGCTCGTCGACTGACGGTGCTCACATATGACCCCGCCAACAATTGCAGGATCGATGGGCATCCGCATGTGATGGCCGACACTGCCAGTCCTACTGCCCATGATATCCCCAATGTCGCGAGCAATGTCGCGGTGCTTTGGTTGTTCGCGCGTTGTGTGATGCAGGGGAAAATATAAGAACTCTCGGAGGGGGGAAATCTATCCTCCAGGATAGGTTGCCTTCGCGATCGGACCTCGTTCTCGATCACGCGGGCTTCAGCGTCCCGCGATGCGCCGCCAGCCTGAGGGGCGGATGTAAAGGCATTAGGCGGTTTCACGCCGGGAGCCACCGCTGACGATCGTTTGCTCCATCACGATGGCGCGGCCTTGACGCGATAAGTGAGCGTATTGCGGCAGGGGTGGAGACGTCAGGCGCCTCCCGAGGGACTTTGGCCCAGCCGATAGGGGAGCTCGTTCAGATCAGCGAAATGCTTGCCTCGGCCAATTGCTGATCGTGCAGTTCTGCTCTAAGTCTTTGAAGCTACGCACTCCCGACGGAAACCGCCACACGCTTCCTGCACCTGCTACTCGGCGATGATGTCGCGGCCGACCTCCGTGATGCGGCGTTTGCCGCAGAGCGCCATGGTCGTATCCATCTCCTTGCGGATGATGTCGAGCGCGAGCGTGACGCCTTCCTTGCCGAGCGCGCCGAGGCCGTAGAGGAACGGGCGGCCGATATAGGTGCCTTTCGCACCGAGCGCGATCGCCTTCAGGACGTCCTGGCCGGAACGAATACCGCCGTCGAGGTGTACCTCGATCTGGTCGCCGACGGCGTCGACGATGCGCGGCAACATGCTGATCGAGGAATGCGCGCCGTCGAGCTGACGGCCGCCATGGTTCGAGACAATGATCGCGTCGGCGCCGGTCTTAGCCGCCATTTTCGCGTCTTCCGGATCGAGAATGCCCTTGAGGATCAGCGGACCGCCCCAGCGCTCCTTGATCCACTCGACGTCCTTCCAGGAAAGCTGCGGGTCGAACTGCTCGTTCGTCCAGGCCTGAAGCGAGGAGAGGTCGGTCACGCTCTTGGCGTGGCCCAGAATGTTGCGGAAGGTACGGCGGTTGGTGCCGAGCATCTTCATGCACCAGCCGGGCCGCGTCGCCATCATCCAGAGGTGTTTCGGCGTCAGTCGCGGCGGCGCGGACAGGCCGTTGCGAAGGTCCTTGTGGCGCTGGCCGAGGATCTGCAGGTCGAGCGTCAAGACCAGCGCGGAACACTTCGCGGCCTTGGCCCGGTCGATCAGATTGAGCACGAATTCGCGCTCGCGCATGACATAGAGCTGGAACCAGAACGGCTTCGTCGTCACCGAGGCGACGTCCTCGATCGAGCAGATGCTCATTGTCGACAGCGTGAACGGGACGCCGAAAGCCTCGGCCGCCTGGGCCGCCAGCATCTCGCCGTCGGCATGCTGCATGCCCGTCAGGCCGGTGGGGGCGAGCGCGACCGGCATCGAGACCTTCTGCCCGATCATCGTCGTTTCGAGCGACCGGTCGGACATGTCGACCAGCACCCGCTGACGCAGCTTGATCCCGGCGAAATCCTCCTCGTTGGCGCGGTAGGTTCCCTCCGTCCATGCGCCGCTGTCCGCATAATCGAAGAAAAGCTTCGGCACGCGCCGTCGGGCCAGGGCCTTGAGGTCCCGTATTTCGAGAATCTGCGTCATGGATCGGCCTAATCGAGTGAATGACAGGCGAGCCCTTATCATGATTTCGGAGGACTTGTAATAGACGCAGAAAACAAGAGGTCAAAAAATCTTACCTCTTGTTTTCAGGGCTGCTCAATCGGCGCCAAGGGTCGATTTGCAAGGCTTTCCGGCGACGTAGGTCTCGACCACGGCGCGGTCGTCGCCCATCGTCTGCAGCAGAAAGAGTTCGTCGGCCAGCGAATTGACCACTTCGGCCCTGAGCGCCATTGCGGGCGTCGCCGCCACGTCGAGCACCGTAAGGTCCGCATCGGATCCGGGCTCGAGCGTGCCGATGCGGTCGGCGAGAGACAGCGCCTCGGCATTGCCGCGGGTCATCATGTAGAAGCTGTCGAAGGGGTTCAGCCTTTCGCCCTGCAACTGCAGGATCTTGTAGGCCTCGTCGAGCGTCTTCAGCATCGAGTAGCTGGTGCCGCCGCCGATGTCCGAGGCGACGGAAACGCGCACCGGTTTTTGGCGGCGCTTCAGCGCCCGCAGCGGAAACAGGCCGGAACCGAGGAAGAGATTGGAGGTCGGGCAGAAGACGGCCACCGAGCCGGTCTCGCTCATCGCATCCGCCTCGCGCTCGGAGAGGTGGATGCAATGACCGAACAGGCTTTTCGGTCCCAGCAGACCATAGCGGGCGTAGACGTCGGTATAGTCGGTCGCCTCCGGATAGAGTTGCGAGGTATAGGCGATTTCGTCGCGGTTCTCCGAGAGATGCGTCTGGACATGCAGGTCGGGAAACTCGCCGACGAGCGATTTCGCGACCTCCATCTGCTCCGGCGTCGAAGTGATGGCGAAACGGGGGGTGATCGCCACATGGTTGCGGCCCTTGCCATGCCAGTCGGCAATGACGGCGCGGGTCTCGTCATAACTCATTTCCGGCGTGTCGAGCAGGCCCTGAGGCGCATTGCGGTCCATCATCACCTTGCCGGCAACCATGCACATGCCGCGCTTCAGGCTCTCGGCGAAGAAGGCGTCGGCGGAGGTCTTGTGCACCGAACAGTAGGCCGTCGCCGTCGTCGTGCCGTGGCGGATCATCTCGTCGAAGAAATGGCGGGCGATCCGCTCCGCATGCGCCGTTTCGACGAAGCGGCATTCCTCGGGAAAGGTGTAGGTGTTCAGCCATTCGAGCAGATCGGCCGCGTAAGAAGCCATTACCTGCATCTGCGGAAAATGCAGATGCGTGTCGATGAGCCCCGGTACGATCAGATGCGGGCGGTGATCGAGCTCGGGGACATCTTCGGGCGCTGCCGCCTTGACCGCTGCATAGGCGCCGGATGCCATGATCACGCCGTTCTCGACGAGAAGGGCGCCGTCGCTTTCGTAAGCATAGGCAGCACTGTCTTCGATGCCTTGAGGTTCGCGATGGAAGCTCAGCAGGCGGCCGCGAATGAGGGTGGATGTCATCGTGTCTCCCCGACGGCGCTTTCGAACCAGGCCGTCACCAACCTGCGCTCTTCCACCGTCATGTCGCTTATGTTGCCGGGCGGCATGGCATGGCTGCGCCCCGCCTGGATATAGATTTCCCGCGCACGGGCAGCAATTTCGGCGTCGCTTTCGAGCATGACGCCGTTGGGAGCCCGAACGATTCCTTCATAGACCGGATCGGCCGCGTGGCACATGCTGCAGCGGGTCGAGATCGTTTCCCGGACTGCGGGGAAATGCGCGTTTTCCGCAAAGCGCCTGAAGGCCGGTGCCGTCTCGGCTCGCTCTTCTCCCGTCAGTATTTTCGGCGCCGTCGAGAGCCACATGATCAGGATGAACAGGAGTGTGGTGACGAGCCAGGTCCAGCTAGGCTTGCCCTTGCGCGCATGCGTGGTGTTGAACCAATGACGGATCGTCACGCCCATCAGGAAGACGAGCGCCGCGATGATCCAGTTGAAGGCCGTCGCGAAGGCGAGCGGATAATGGTTCGAGAGCATGAAGAAGATGACGGGCAGCGTCAGGTAGTTGTTGTGCAGCGAACGCTGCTTCGCCTGCGCGCCGAGCCGCGGATCCGGCATGCGGCCGGCGATCAGGTCGGCGACCACGATCTTCTGGTTGGGGATGATGATCAGGAAGACGTTGGCCGACATGATGGTGGCGGTGAAGGCGCCGAGATGCAGGAAAGCGGCGCGGCCGGTGAAGACCTGGGTGTAGCCCCAGGCCATGGCGACCAGGACCAGATAGAGCAGCGCCATCAGTCCCCAGGTGCTCTTCCCGATCGGCGATTTGCAGAGAAGGTCATAGAGGACCCAGCCGAGACCGAGCGAGGCGAGCGAGATCAGGATCGCGGTGGTGGCCGAAATGTCCAGGACATGCCGGTCTATGAGGAAGAGGTCGGCGCCGCCGTAATAGACGATGCAGAGCATGGCGAAGCCCGAGAGCCAGGTCGCGTAGGACTCCCACTTGAACCAGGTGAGGTGCTCCGGCATGGCGGCCGGCGCCACGAGATATTTCTGGATGTGATAGAAGCCCCCGCCATGGACCTGCCACTCCTCGCCATAGGCGCCCGGAGGCAGATGATCGCGTTTTACGAGACCGAGATCGAGCGCGATGAAATAGAAGGACGAGCCGATCCAGGCGATGGCGGTGACGACATGCAGCCAGCGGACGGCGAAGGCCAGCCATTCCCAGGCAATGGCGAATTCATACATTCGGGGTCCCTTTTCTCTCCGTTGACGCAGCTTGCGAGAAAAAGCCGAAACGGGAAAGGGGCGTTCTCGGCAATCCACGCTGCAGGTTCAGGCGCCGCAATCCTGGTTGAACTCTGAAAGAATCCAGTCGCAAAAATTGCGGATCTTCGGGACGTTGCGTCGGGCATGCGGATAGACCAGCCAATAGTCGTGGCCATCGCTGCCGCGCAAATCGAAGGGTTGATAAAGCCGACCGAGCGCGACGTCATCGGTATAGAATTGAGGAGTGAGGATCGCAACGCCTTGCCCGGCGATCGCGGCGCCTGCTTCGAAGGACTGGGCGCCGAGCCGTGTCGGAACCCGACCGTCGAGGTCCGCGTCGTGGACGCCGGCAGCGCGAAACCACTGCGGCCACCAGCGGTCCTGAGGGTCGATGATGCGCAGCTTCAGGAGGTCGCGCGGTTCATTCACGCCGCCGATCGTCGCGGCGAGCGCGGGACTGAGCATCGGCGTAAATTCCACTTTCATCAGCCGATGGCTGACGAGACCTGGCCAAACGCCCAACCCGGACCGGATTGCGACGTCCACTGCCTCCTTGCTGAAGTCGATCATCGCATCATTCGCCGACAGCCGAACGGCCATGTTCGGCTGGGCGAGCTGGAAGGTGCCGATATGGCGGGCGAGCCATTGCGAGGCGAAGGTCGCAGTCGAACTGATGAGCAGGGCCGACGCTGCATCGCCGCGCGCGGAGGCGACCGCCTCCTGCATCAGTTCGAAGGCTTCCGTCACCTTCGGCGCCAGGCGTTGGCCGACTTCGGTCAGTGCGATCTGGCGGGGACGCCTCAGGAACAGCGGCTCGCCGACGCTCTCTTCGATGAGTTTGATCTGGTAGCTGACGGCCGTCTGGGTCATGCCGAGCTCGTTGCCGGCCTTGGTGAAGCTGCCGAGCCGGGCGGCGGCTTCGAAGACCCTCAGCGCATTCAGCGGGAACTGCTTCGACATCTTCATGGATAAGGTCTCTTGATGCATACAGACGGATGTTCGATTGGAATTCGAGCATCTTTCCCGGCATCCTGCAAGTCAACTTCACCGCTTGCAAAGGGTGCTCAGATGTCTTGCGATACATTGGAATATACTGAAAGAAAACCGCTCCTCTCGTTGAACGGGGCGATGCGGCTTGCCGCATCCGCCCTGCGGCGGGTGCGAGGGCGCAGCGCGCGGCTCGATCTGGAATCGACATCCGATTACATGAAGAGAGATTTGGGCTTCATGGATGGTCGCGAACCGCGGCCGGACGATGAAATCCTGCGATAGGGATATCCTCGAGGCGGTTCAGGTCCCTCTAAGCCGCTCCACCGCCATCAGGACACGCTCGGGCGTTGCCGGCGTATCGAGCCGGGGGCACTCGCGATAGTCGGCGACGCTGGCGACGGCCATCGACAGGGCCTCGACTACCGAGATCGGCAGCATGAGGGGCGGCTCTCCCACGGCCTTCGACCTGCCGATCGTCTTTTCCGCGTTTTGCGACCATTCGGCGAGGCGCACGTTGAAGATCTTCGGCCGATCCGAGGCAAGGGGTATCTTGTAGGTCGAGGGCGCATGCGTCCTCAGCCGTCCCTTCTCGTCCCACCAGAGCTCTTCCGTCGTGAGCCAGCCCATCCCCTGGACGAAGCCGCCTTCGATCTGGCCGAGATCGATCGCCGGATTGAGTGAACGGCCCACGTCATGCAGCACGTCGACGCGATCGACCATGTATTCGCCTGTCAGCGTATCGATTGAGACCTCGGAAACGGCCGCGCCATAGGCAAAGTAGTAGAAGGGTGTGCCGCGGCCGGCGGCCCTGTCCCAGTGGATGCCAGGCGTCGCATAGAAGCCGGCGGCGGAGAGCTGGACACGTGCACCGTAGGCCTCCTGCACGAACTGTGCAAACGGCACGAGCTCGTCACCGATCCTGACATGATTGGCGATGAAGC
Organism: Sinorhizobium sp. KGO-5; assembly: GCF_036245905.1. Lineage (NCBI taxonomy): Bacteria > Pseudomonadati > Pseudomonadota > Alphaproteobacteria > Hyphomicrobiales > Rhizobiaceae > Sinorhizobium > Sinorhizobium sp. KGO-5. The sequence continues at coordinate 405,868 of NZ_BDIZ01000003.1, read as the reverse complement.
TGACGTTTTCGGCCGTCGTCTGCCAGCGCTCGGCCGCAAAGGCGACGAGCCGCTCCTTGATCTGACGCGCAGCATCGAAGGCAGCCATGCCGTTGAGGTCGGAGCCGGAGGAGGCAGCGGTCGCAGAGGTATTCGGCACCTTGCCGGTCGTCGTCGCGGTTATTTTCACCCTGTCGATGTCTATCTGGAAACTGTCTGCAAGGACCTGCGCCACTTTCGTATAGACGCCCTGGCCCATTTCGGTGCCGCCGTGGTTGAGGTGGACCGAACCGTCCGTGTAGATGTGGACGAGGGCGCCGGCCTGGTTCAGATGGGTAAGGGTGAAGGAGATGCCGAATTTCACCGGCGTCAATGCAATCCCCTTGCGGATCACGCGGCTCGATCTGTTGAACTCGATAATCGCCGCCCGGCGCGCCTGATAGTCGGCGCTCGCTTCCAGCTCATCGACGATCCGGCCGATGATGTTGTCTTCGATCTTCTGGTGATACGGCGTGACGTTGCGGCCGGAATGCGCGTCGCCATAGAAGTTCAGCTTGCGGATTTCGAGCGGGTCCTTGCCGAGGGCGTAAGCGATCTCCTCGATTATCCGCTCGCCGCCGAGCATGCCCTGCGGCCCGCCGAAGCCGCGAAAGGCAGTGTTGGAGACCGTATTGGTCTTAAGCGGTTGCGAGGTGAGCTTCACATGCGGGTAGAAGTAGGCGTTGTCCGCATGGAAAAGGGCGCGGTCGGTGACCGGGCCGGAGAGATCGGCGGAGAAGCCGCATCGCGCGGCATAATTCGCCTGGACCGCCTGGATACGTCCCTCCGCGTCGAAGCCGACATCGTAATCGACCAGGAAATCGTGCCGCTTGCCGGTGGCGGTCATGTCGTCGTCCCGGTCCGGGCGGAACTTGACGGCGCGGCGAAGCTTGCGCGCGGCGACGGCGGCGAGTGCCGCAAACTGGTTGCCCTGCGTCTCCTTGCCGCCGAAGCCGCCGCCCATGCGGCGGACATTCACCGTGACGGCGTTGGATGGAACGCCAAGCACTTGCGCGACCATACGCTGGACTTCGCTCGGATGCTGCGTCGACACCCAGACTGTCATTTCGTCATCCTCGCCGGGAATAGCGAGCGCGATATGGCCTTCCAGATAGAAGTGCTCCTGGCCACCGATTCGCATGTGCCCCTGGATGCGGCGGGGCGCCCGCTCCAGCTCCCCTTCGGCGTCGCCGCGCTCGAGTGTCAGCGGGGGGGTCACCAGCTCGCCGCCGGTTGCCACGGCATCGATGACATCGATCGCCGGCAGGAAGTCACGATAGGTGATCCTGGCGAGCCGCGCGGCGCGGCGGGCGATGTCGCGCGTTTCGGCGATGACCGCGAAGGCCGGCTGGCCATGGAACTCCACCCGCCCGTCGGCAAGCACCGGCTCGTCGTGCAGATGGGTGGGGCTGATGTCGTTGGAATGCGGCATGTCCCTGGCGGTGATCACGCAAACGACGCCGGGCACTGCCGCGACGTCGGAGAGGTCCATCTCCAGGATTTCCGCATGCGCCCGGTCCGTGAGGCCGAGCGCGCCATGCAGCGTGCCGGCGGGTTCCGGCATGTCGTCGATATAATCGGCGGTGCCCGCCACATGCTTGTGGGCGCTGTCGTGACGGAGCGGTGAGTGCATCGGGCCGGTGATGGTGCGGACTTCGAGGGTGGACTTATCCATGCCGCGAGCTCCCATGCATGGAGAGGCCCCTCATCCGGCCTGCCGGCCACCTTCTCACCGTTTTGACGGGGAGAAGGGACGTTGCCGCGCCGCCCTCGTCCGCTCTCCCCGCCAGTGGGGAGAGAATTAGGGTGGGCAGCCATTCCCGCCAACCGGTGAGGGGCAATTTCGACTCGCCGATATTGCGACGGGTACTCATGCCACCTCCTCGAACCGCTGAAGCTGCACCGTTTCCCCCATGCTCTCGAGGAAAAAGCGCATCAGCAGGTTTTTCGCCGCCAGCATGCGATAGGCGCCGGTGGCGCGCCAGTCGGTGATCGGCTGGTAATCGGTCTCGAAGGCGGCTTGTGCCTTGCGGATCGTCTCCTCGTTCCATGGCTGACCGACAAGGGCGGCTTCGACGGTCTTCGCCCGCTTCGGCGTTGCCGCCATGCCACCGAAGGCTATTCGTGCGGCTTTCACCCGGTCGCCGTCGAACGCAATGCGGAAGGCGCCGAGCAGGGCGGAAATATCTTCGTCGCGACGCTTCGAGATCTTGTAGGCGGCAAAACACTCGTCCGCGGGCAGAGCCGGGACGAAGAGGCTCTCGACGAATTCTCCGGGCCTGCGATCCTGCTTGCCATAGGCGATGAAGAAATCCTCGAGCGGAAGCGTGCGCCGACCGTCCTTCGAGCGCAGGGTAACCGTCGCGCCGAGAACGATCAGGGGCGGCGGGCTGTCGCCGATCGGCGAGCCGTTGGCGATATTGCCGCCGATCGTGCCCATGTTGCGCACCTGGTCGCCGCCGATGCGGTCGAGCAGCCGGCCGAAGGACGGATAGGCTGAGGAAAGGGCCTCGTGCGCCGCCGTATAGCTTACGCCTGCACCGATCGTCAGGCCTGCTTTCGAGCTTTCGACCCGCTGCAGTTCGGCGATGCCGTTGATGAAGACCACCGGATTGAGCGTGCGCATCTGCTTCGTCACCCAGAGCCCGACATCGGTGCAGCCGGCGACGATCGTCGCGCTGGGATGATCCGAGAGAACGCCTGCAAGATCCGCAGCATCCACGGGTACGATCAGACAGTCCGCGCCGCTGCGGACGACGATCCTCTCCGTTTGCCCCAGCGCCTGGAGGCGCGCCGTAACCGCATCCCGCGCGCGGGTGATCGGGTCGAAGAGAGCGGCCGGGCGCTCCGCCGCCGCGGCTTCCGCCGCGCGCACGATCGGTTCGTAGCCGGTACAGCGACAGAGATTGCCCTGCAGCGCCTTTTCTATCGCCCCGCGGCTTGGTTTTTCAGTGGTAAGCCAGAGCCCGTAAAGCGACATCACGATCCCCGGAGTGCAGAAGCCGCATTGGGAGCCGTGAAAATCCACCAGTGCCTGCTGCACCGGATGAAGCGCGCCGTCTGCGGCAGCCAGGTGCTCGACCGTCACCACATGGGTGGCATTCAGCGATCCTGTGAAGCGGATGCAGGCGTTGACGCTTTCATAGACGAGGTTTTCGGCTCCGCTGCCGTCGCTCGAAAGCCGGCCGATGAGCACCGTACAGGCGCCGCAATCGCCCTCCGCGCAGCCTTCCTTGGTGCCGGTGAGGCGCCGCTCCAGCCTCAGAAAATCGAGCAGCGTCGCTGTCGGCGCCACGTCGGAAAGGGCGATCTCGGTGTCGTTCAGGATGAAGCGGATGCTGTCGGATGCCTGTGCCATGCCACTTCCTTGTCCCTCAGCCGTCGATTACTGCGCCGTCCAGCCGCCATCCATCGAGACATGCGTGCCGGTGATCTGGGCGGCATCGTCGCTTGCAAGATAAAGCGCCAGGGAGGCAACCTGTTCGACGGTAATGAACTTTTTCGTCGGCTGTCCCTTGAGCATCACCTCGTTGATCACCTGCTCCTCGGTGATGCCGCGCGTTCTCGCCTGATCCGGTATCTGCTTTTCGACGAGCGGCGTCAGAACGTAGCCGGGGCAGATCGAGTTCACACTGATGCCGTTCTCCGCCACCTCCAGCGCCACGGTCTTCGTCAATCCCATGATACCATGCTTGGCGGCGACATAGGCGGACTTGAAGGGGGAGGCCACGAGGCCGTGTGCGGACGCGATATTGATGATCCGGCCCCAGCCTTTCTTCTTCATCGGCGGAATGGCGGCGCGAATAGTGTGAAAGGAGGAGGAGAGGTTGACGGCGATGATCCGGTCCCATTGCTCGACTGGAAAATCCTCGATCTTTTCGACGAACTGCACGCCGGCATTGTTGACGAGGATATCGGCGCCGCCGAAGCGATCGGCAACCGTCGCCATCATGTCGGCAATTTCGGAGGGCTTGGTCATATCGGCCGGGTGATGAAGCACCGTACCGGAGCTCAGGCCTGCGACTTCGTCCGTGACGGCCCTGATCTCGTCCGGCGCACCGAAGCCGTTCAGGACGATATTGGCGCCGGTCTTTGCCAGGGTCCGGGCGATCGCCAATCCGATGCCGCTCGTGGAACCCGTTATCACCGCAGTTCTGGTCATTCCCGCTCTCTCCGTCCTGATGCCGCACAGGTTATTGCGACGCAACAGCATCAGCCTACGCGCAAATGCGCGGCAGTGACAATTGTGTTTTTCCGCCCCGCAAAGCAGAGTCCCTGTCCGCGGGAGCACTTGGCAAAAGTTGCGTTTTGTTTTCGTTTGACATTCGTTTTTCTATCGTATTGAAGTCTTTCGAATGTCGCCCTCGAGGAAGGGCGAGGGGGCGGTATAAGGAAAGCGTATGCGGGCTTCCGCTCGCATTCCGGTCGGCCTTTTCAATCGCGTGCCGAGGAGGGGCATATGGGCGGATTTATTCTCGCGATCGATCAGGGCACGACGTCGACGCGCGCGATCGTTTTCGACGGCAACCAGAAAATCGCAGCCGTCGGGCAGAAAGAGTTCAAGCAGCACTTTCCGAAATCGGGCTGGGTGGAGCACGACCCGGAGGAGATCTGGCAGACGGTCGTCAGCACGGTCAAGGAAGCGATCCAGAAGGCCGGCATCACCGCGAACGATATTGCCGCGATCGGCATCACCAATCAGCGGGAGACTGTGGTCGTCTGGGATCGCGAGACCGGCAAGCCGATACACAATGCCATCGTGTGGCAGGATCGCCGTACTGCCGCCTTCTGCGACAAGCTCAAGAAGAAGGGACTGGAAAAGACCTTCGTCAAGAAGACCGGCCTGCTGCTCGATCCCTATTTTTCGGGAACGAAGCTCAACTGGCTGCTTTCCAATGTCAAGGGCGCGCAGGCGCGCGCCGCCAGGGGTGAACTCTGCTTCGGCACCATCGACACCTTCCTGATCTGGCGGCTGACGGGCGGCAAGTGCTTCTGCACCGACGCGACGAATGCCTCGCGTACCCTCTTATACAATATCGCCGAGAATGCCTGGGACGAGGAGCTCACCGACATTCTGCGCGTGCCGAAGGAGATGCTGCCCGAAGTGAAGGACTGCGCGGCCGATTTCGGCGTCACGGAGCCCTCCCTCTTCGGCGCCGCGATGCCGATCCTCGGCGTTGCCGGCGACCAGCAAGCGGCAACGATCGGCCAGGCCTGCTTCAAGCCGGGCATGCTGAAATCGACCTATGGTACGGGCTGCTTCGCCTTGCTCAACACCGGCAAGGACATGGTCCGCTCGAAGAACCGTCTCCTGACCACCATTGCCTACCGCCTCGACGGCGAAACGACCTACGCGCTCGAAGGCTCGATCTTCGTGGCCGGTGCTGCGGTACAGTGGCTGCGCGACGGGCTCAAGGTGATCAAGGCGGCCCCCGATACGGGCTCGCTTGCCGAGAGCGCCGATCCCTCGCAGGAGGTCTATCTCGTGCCGGCCTTCACCGGCCTCGGAGCGCCCCATTGGGATCCGGATGCGCGAGGCGCGATCTTCGGCATGACGCGCAATACCGGCCCGGCAGAGTTCGCGCGGGCGGCCCTCGAGGCGGTCTGCTACCAGACTCGCGACCTGCTGGAGGCCATGCACAAGGATTGGCGCCGCAACGGCAATGATACGGTCCTGCGCGTCGATGGCGGCATGGTCGCCTCCGACTGGACGATGCAGCGCCTTTCGGATCTGCTCGACGCTCCGGTCGACCGCCCGGTCATTCTCGAAACAACGGCGCTTGGCGTCGCCTGGCTTGCGGGCAGCCGCGCCGGCGTCTGGCCGAACCAGGAAGCGTTCGCCAAGTCCTGGGCCCGCGACCGCCGTTTCGAACCGGATATGGACGAGGCCACGCGCAAGGTGAAGCTCAAGGGCTGGCGCAGCGCGGTCAAGCGGACGTTGATTGCGGCTTGAATAGGCCGCTGTCTGTCTACGATGCGAAGGCGGCACCCCCCTCTGCCCGGCAGGGCAGAGGGGGGTAGGATATCGATAACAATTCAACGCATCGCTATCAGGGTATTGCTTCCAGTGCTCCGCGACAAGCTAGGTAAAGTCTCGAACGAACGCCCTTGACTCATCCATAGCTCATTGGCTATAGATTAACCCATAGTCAATCGGGTATATATCCCAGATGTCCGACGCGCACGACATGCTCTTCAGAACGCTTGCCGATCCCACGCGGCGGGCTCTCTTCGAGCGGCTGTGCCGCGAAGGGGAGAGGACGGTCGGGGCTCTGACGGCTCGCGCGGGTGTCTCGCAGCCGGTCGTCTCCAAACACCTCGGCGTCCTGAAGCAGGCTGGATTGGTGCGCGACCGCCACGAAGGCCGCCACACCTATTATAGCGCGCAACTCGGTGCTCTTGCTCCGCTGGTCGACTGGACGCGTGAGATGGCCGGTTTCTGGCAGAGCCGCTTCGACGATCTCGAAGACCTACTGAAAAGGATGGACCAATGAACGAAACGCCGAGCGAAACACGTTCCGTCGTCGTCGAGCGGGAGATCGCTCATCCGCCGGAGAAGATCTGGCGCGCGCTCACCCAACCACACCTGATGGAGGAGTGGCTGATGAAGAACGACTTCAGTCCTGTCGTCGGGCACCGTTTCAACCTGCGCGGCGAGTGGGGTGGCGTGCTGGACTGCGAGGTCCTCGTCGTGGAGCCGAACAAAAGACTGAGCTACGCCTGGAATTTCGCCCATGAGGATCCGGCCTACGACTTGAAGAGCGTGGTGACCTTCACCCTCGTCCCGACAAGCACGGGAACCCAGCTGCGCATGGAGCAGGTTGGATTCCGGCCGGATCAGCGACAGGCCTATGGCGGCGCCAGGGCCGGATGGCAGCAGTTCTTCGAAAATCTGGAGCGCGTTCTCGCGGGTATGAACTGAAACCCGACCGCCGGGCCGGTCGGGGCTCGCTCGCTTCATGTCAATGGGAGATCTTCAATGGAATGGAACGCCTGGATTCGTCAGATCCACCGGTGGTTGTCCATCGTCTTCACGGTAACCGTCATCGCCAACTTCGCGGCCATGGGATTGGGAGAACCTCCCGCATGGGTGGTCTATTCCCCGCTGCTGCCGCTCTTTCTGCTGCTTTTCACCGGCCTCTATATGTTCATGTTACCCTATGCCGCGAGGAGGCGCAGCGGCCGGCCCGCGGCGCAATGAGGTGAAGACGATGGTCGGCAAGACGCCCGGAAAGAGCACGAATGTTGCGAAGAAGGCCGCCGCCGAGCCGGCCTCGGGACGGCCGACCCTGCTCTCGGGCGGCAACCCCCAGATCGCGAAGGGCTATGGCGATGCTCCGGTGCAGGCCTACATCACGGCGATGCCGGGCTGGAAGAGCGATGTCGGGCGGCGCCTCGATGCTCTGATTGTTGAGGCCGTTCCCGGCGTGCACAAGGCGGTCAAGTGGAACTCGCCTTTCTACGGTGTCGAGGATAATGTCTGGTTTCTCAGCTTCCACTGCTTCACCAAATACATCAAGGTGACGTTCTTCCGCGGCGCTGCGCTCGATCCTGTGCCGCCCGGCAAGTCCAAATATCCGGAAGTACGCTACCTCGATGTTTACGAGGGGCAACTCGACGAAGCTCAATTCTCCGCCTGGGTAAGGCAAGCCAGCCGATTGCCCGGCGAACGTATGTAAGCGACAACGACCATCAGGCCGGCGAACGTATGTAAGCCACAACCATCAGGAAAGTGACGGCCATGGAGAACAGGACGAGCGGTTCGAACGAAGCGTCTCCCTCCAAACTGATAGATGCGAAAATCGATGCTCTTGACGATTGGCGCGGCGAGACGCTCGCCAGGATCCGGAAACTCATCCAGCAGGCCGACCCGGAAGTGATCGAGGAAGTGAAGTGGAGAGGGGTCCCCGTGTGGGAACACGCCGGGATAATCTGCACCGGCGAAGTCTACAAGGCGGTCGTGAAGACGACCTTTGCCAAAGGTGCCTCGCTGGAAGACCCTTCGGGCCTTTTCAACTCCAGCCTGGAAGGCAATACGCGGCGTGCCATCGATTTCCGTGAGGGCGAGAAGATCGATGAAGAGGCGTTCATCGCGCTCGTTCGTGCCGCGGTGGCGCTGAACACATCAGTACGCACAGGCGCCCGTTTGCAGAAGAAGCCGAAGAGCGCCTGACTCCAGCGGACATCAGCGGGAAACAGTGCGTTTCCCAAAGGCGCATTTGCGACCTGGTCCTGCGCCGATTATCTCTAGCCTCACGCTAGATCCAATAAGTTGAGGCGCGGAATGCGGGCGGGGAGCCTCACGTACTTTTCCTCATCGCGCGCAGACCTCGCAGGAAGTCAGTCATGGAACTCGGACTCTATACATTCGCCGACGTCGATCCGAATGCAGCCGACAAGGGAGCCGAGGGGCGCCGGCGTCTGGCCGATCTCCTGGAGGAGATCGAGCTTGCCGATCAGGTGGGCCTCGACGTTTTCGGCCTCGGCGAGCATCACCGGCCCGACTATGCGGCGTCGGCACCGGCGGTGATCCTCGCGGCGGCTGCCGCACGCACCAGCCGCATCCGGCTGACGAGCGCGGTCACGGTGTTGAGCTCCGACGATCCCGTCCGCGTCTTCCAGCAATTCGCCACCCTCGACCTCCTATCGAACGGACGCGCCGAGATCATGGCCGGACGTGGCTCCTTCATCGAATCATTCCCGCTCTTCGGCCAGTCGCTGGACGATTACGACCAGCTTTTCGCCGAAAAGCTCGATCTCCTTTTGGCGCTGCGCGATCGTGAAAGGGTCACCTGGTCGGGTGCGCTGAGATCTCCGATCAACGATCGGGGCGTTTATCCGCGCCCGCTGCAGGACCCGCTGCCGCTCTGGATTGCGGTCGGCGGCACGCCGCAGTCGGTTGCGCGTGCCGGTGCGCTCGGCGTGCCGATGGCGCTTGCGATCATCGGCGGCGAACCGGCACGGTTTGCGCCGCTCTTCCAGCTCTACCGCGAAGCTGCGCGCCGTTCGGGGCAGGATCCGTCGAAGCTGAAGACGAGCATCAACGTCCACGGCTTCATCGCCGATAGGACGCAAGAAGCTGCAGATCAGTTCTATGGGCCGCAGGCCGAGGTGATGAACCGCATCGGACGCGAACGCGGCTGGGGGCCGACCAGCCGAGCCCATTTCGATCAGGCGATCAGCCCGACGGGCAATCTCTTCCTCGGCGATCCGGAAACCGTTGCCAGGAAGATCGTTGCGCATCGGAAGCTCTTCGGAAACGACCGCTTCCTGCTGCAGATGGCGATCGGCCCGATGCCGCATGACCGGATCCTGCACGGCATCGAACTTTACGGCACCAAGGTCGCGCCTCTGGTACGCGAGATGCTGGCGGAGGAGCGCGCTTCCTAAGCCGGCCGCTTCCGTCGGCACTGGCATATGCGGCGGCGTAGCGCTAAATGTGGCCGCGAAAGCGAGACATCCATGACCCTCAACAACGACGAAGACCTCGAAAGGCTGAAGGAAATCGGCCGGATTTGCGCCAATGCGCTACAGGCGATGGGCGAGGCGCTGGAACCCGGCATTACCACGGCCGAGCTCGACGCGATCGGCCGCAAGGTGCTGGAAGGGGCTGGCGCCCGTTCGGCACCTGAGCTTTGCTACGATTTCCCCGGCGCGACCTGCATCAGCGTCAACGAGGAGATCGCCCACGGCATACCGGGCCGCCGGGTGATCCAGCCGGGCGATCTCGTCAATATCGACGTTTCTGCCGAAAAGGGCGGGCTCTTCGCCGATACGGGGGCGTCCTTTCCCGTGCCGCCGGTCAAGACCGAGATCGACCGGCTGTGCCGCGACGGCAAGCGGGCGATGTGGGTGGGTTTGAAACAGGTCAAGCCAGGCCAGTCGCTTGCCGCGATCGGCAATTCGATCGGCGAGTTCGCGCGCAAGAACCGCTACTCCCTCGTCGCCAATCTGGCGAGCCACGGCATCGGCCGGTCGCTGCACGAGGAACCGAGCGAAATTGCAACCTGGCCGGACCCGTCCGAGCGGCGGCGGATGACCGAGGGCATGGTCTTCACGGTCGAACCCTTCCTGTCGATGGGCGCGCAATGGGCTGAAGGAGGCAACGACGACTGGACCCTCTACAGCGAACCGCGCGCACCGACTGTCCAATATGAGCACACGGTGGTCGTCACCCGCAGTGGGCCGCTGGTCGTGACGCTGCCGGGTTAGGCAACTTAGGAGAAGTGTGCGACGGAAGGCTCACCCTCCTCTGCCCGGCCGGGCAGAGGGGCGTATCACACCCGCTCCCGGTTTTCTCAGCGCAGATCATTCGATTTCATCAATGAACCGTTCAATTATAATGATTTGCCGCTCTCTTGCTGCGATGCAATAAGAGGGCATGAGCACTCTCCAGAGACGGCAGGACCGTAGCGAACCGGCGCCCAGGCACTCGACAGAGCCGAGCGGCTTCGAGTCCGCCGGCAGCGGCTCGAGCGGAAGTCTCGCAGCGACCGCGATCGCCGGTGCGGTCGCCATGGCGGTGGCCATGGGCTTCGGCCGGTTCTCCTATACGCCCATCCTGCCGGCGATGATGATCGACACCGGCCTTTCTCCTGCTGATGCAGGCGTGGTCGCCTCGGCGAATTTCATCGGATATCTCGCAGGCGCGGTGCTTGCCGGCTATGGCTGGGCGCACGGCCGCGAGCGCGGGGTCGGTCTCGCGGCTCTCGTCGCGACGACCGTGCTGCTTGCCGCCATGGGACTTACATCCTCGGTGCTCGCCTATTCCATTATCCGCTTTCTTGCGGGTCTGGCGAGCGCCTTTGCGATGATCTTCATCTCGGGGATAGTGCTGGGGCAGGGGCTCGCCGCCAGATCCGAGCACGTGCCTTCGGTGCATTTCGGCGGCGTCGGTTTCGGCATCGCGCTTTCCTCCGTCGTGGTCTGGATCGCGCCGCTCGCAGGCGTCGCGGATCTTTCGAAGTCGCAGGCCGACTGGTTCGCGGGCGGTCTGGTCGCGCTGGCGGGTACGGTTCTGGTGGCCGCGTTGCTGCCGGCGGGCCGTCACGCCGCCATTGGCGGTCCACCGGAGGCGCGGCTCGTCCGATCTCGGCCGCTCATGACGATGACGCTGACCTACGGCCTTTTCGGGTTCGGCTACGTGATCACTGCCACGTTCCTCGTCGCCATGGCCCGCGACGCGAGCGGCGGCCACAGCATCGAGTTTCTTTCCTGGCTGATCACCGGAGTGAGCGCCGCCCTGTCGGTCTATCTCTGGCGCTTCGCCGTGCCGCGTCTCGGATTGGCCGGGGTCTATGCGGCCGGATTGCTGGTCGAGGCGGCCGGCCTCATTCTGACGGTTTCGTTGCCTTCCCCCTTTGCGCCGCTCGTCGGCGGGCTGATGCTGGGCGCCACCTTCATGATGGTCACGGCCTATGGACTGCAGATCGGACGACAACTCGCCCCCGAAAGTCCGCGCCGGGCCCTCGCCTTCATGACCGCTGCCTTCGGGGTCGGCCAGATCGTCGGGCCGCTGGTCGCCGGCTGGCTCGCCGAGCGCACCGGAAGCTACGCTTTGCCGACCCTCGTCGCGGCCGTCGTTCTCATGATCTGCGGGATCGTCGTCCTCGCCGAATTGCGCCGGATAAGTGAAGCTCTGGCACGATGACGGGTCCTCACTGATCCGGGCAGGCCGCGTCGGCAGCCACATGAAATAACAGTAACATTCGCATTCCGTAATTGTTGCGCAATGTGATTTGCCCTAGTTTCGGCGCATCAGGAGGCAAGTCCTTGACCTCCCCGAAACGAGAGTGCCGTCCCTTGTTCCAATCCTTCTTTCCCAAGCCGAAGCTGTTTTTCATATCTTCCGCCGTCTGGAGCCTGCTCGCCGTCCTTGCCTGGTATGCCGGGGGGCGGGACATTGGCGCCTACGTGGGCTTGCCGCCGCTTCCTCCAGGACAGGAACCCGTCATCGGCGTGTCCGTTTTCTGGTCGACCCCCTTTCTCTGGTTTTACATCTATTATGCGGTGGTCTCGGGATTATTCTCCGTGTTCTGGTTCGCCTACAGCCCGCATCGGTGGCAGTATTGGTCGGTACTCGGCACGGCGCTGATCATTTTCAATACCTATTTTTCGGTTCAGGTCAGCGTCGCGATCAACGCGTGGTACGGCCCGTTCTATGATTTGATCCAGCAGGCGCTGGCGCGTACGGCGCCGGTCACCGCAGGACAGCTCTATTCGGGAATGGTCGGATTTTCGGGCATTGCCTTCGTGGCGGTGACGGTCGGTGTGCTCAACCTCTTTTTCGTCAGCCACTACATCTTTCGCTGGCGTACGGCGATGAATGAATTTTATGTCGCGCATTGGCCCAGACTGCGCCACGTCGAAGGCGCATCGCAGCGTGTGCAAGAGGACACAATGCGCTTCTCCAGCACAGTCGAGAGGCTGGGTGTCGGTCTTGTCAGTTCTATCATGACGCTGATCGCCTTTCTCCCGGTTCTCTTCAAGTTTTCCGAACAGGTGAACGTCTTGCCCATTGTCGGCGAGATACCGCACGCCCTTGTCTGGGCGGCCGTATTCTGGTCGGTCTTTGGTACGGTTTTCCTGGCCGCAGTCGGCATCAAGCTTCCGGGACTGGAATTTCGCAATCAGCGCGTCGAAGCCGCATACCGGAAGGAACTGGTCTATGGCGAGGACCATGAAGACCGTGCCGATCCGATAACGCTCGCGCAGCTCTTCGACAACGTCAGGCGTAACTATTTTCGCCTGTATTTCCATTACATGTACTTCAATATCGCCCGCATTTTCTACCTGCAGGCCGACAATCTCTTCGGCACTTTCGTGCTGGTCCCGGCAATCGTGGCGGGAAAGCTCACACTCGGCGTCATGAACCAGGTGCTGAATGTGTTCGGGCAGGTGCGGGAGTCATTCCAGTATCTCGTCAATTCCTGGACGACCATCGTCGAGCTGCTGTCGATCTACAAACGCCTCAAAGCCTTCGAGTCGGTGCTGGTCGACGAGCCGCTGCCGGAGATCGACCGGCAGTTCATCGACGCTGGCGGTAAGGAAGAGCTGGCTCTGTAACAGCGGGCATCAGAAGGCGGAGCGATCCGCCTTCTTTCTTGCAGCCTCGATAATCGGCAACGCCTCGGCATAGCTGACGCAGGCGACGTCCGGCTTGTTGCAGGTCTCCGAGAGAAAGCGATCGAGCGCCCGCCAATAGGCGCCGCCGTTCATCTCGACGAAGTGGAAGCCGAGCTGAAGAGGGATCCGCTCGCCTTCATATTCCTTCCAGAAGGCATTGCGGAACGCCGCAAGCGTCCGCTCCTCGAAGCGGACGCTGTCCTTTCTGTTTTCGACTCCCATCGAATGGCGGACGAAGAGATTGTAGTCCATGCCGATAACCGGCCGGTGGGAAGGGCCTTCGGGAATGAGCGGCAGGCCGAAGCGCGGCAGACCGTCGGCGAAGCTGGGCCAGCCGGGCCCTTTGGTGACGAGGCTCGCATCATAGCTGAAACCGAACGCTTCGAGTGCAGGCACCAGGCCGTCGCTGAGTGACAGGTAGGGGGCGCGAAAGCCCTTTATGCCGTTCTTCGCGAAATCGGCCCAGCCTTCCGGCTCGGCTTCCGGCTTGCCGGCCCTCTTCCAGGCTTCGGCGAGCGCCGCGCGGAACGCTGAAAACTCCCGCTCCCAATCGGCCTTGCTCCAGCCTTTGCCGTCGAAATGGCCGCAGGCGTGGCTGCCGAGGTCGTGACCATCGCGATGCGCCTGCCAGATATGGCCGACGCGGATCGCGATTTCTTCGCGGCTCTGTGCGAAGCCGACATTCGAACGTCCCTGCTTCTGTCCGGGCGCCCGGTAGATCTGCTTCCCGTCGGCCTTCGTCATCAGGAAGGTGCAGGAGAGGAAATAGGTGAAATGCGCTCCCGTTCGCCTTGCCATGGCAAGGCTTTTCTCCCAAAGCGCATTGTCGTGCGCGCCGTCGAAGGAGATGACGACGAGCTGTTTGCCGTCCGGCGAGGGGGGTGCCGGCGGCGGATCGGCGAGGGCGAGAGCGGGAAAAAGAGCGAGTGATAAAGCCAGGAAAATACGAATCATGTTTCAACTGTGACGTTTGGTTTCGTCGCAGTTGTCCGGAAATTGCGGCAATCCTTTGATTGGGCTGGAAAACAGGCGCTATCGAAGGTAGTGCGTAGTCAGGTGGATCGGCAAGGCGCGGCGCTGTAGCGGTCCGACATTCTCGAACAAGCGGTGACCCATGGCCATACTCGTTCTCGGCATCATCATATTTCTCGGCATGCACCTCGTCCGCGTGGTTGCGCCCGGCTTTCGTGCCGGCATTATCGAAAGCCGCGGCAAGGGCACTTGGATGGGGCTCTATACGATCGTCAGCCTCGTCGGCCTCTGTCTGATCATCTACGGTTTTGGTCAGGCGCGCGGCGAAACGGGCATGCTCTACGATCCGCCGATATTCCTGCGCCATATCGCCCTTCTGTTGATGCTCGTCGCCTTCATCGTGCTTGCCGCCGGATTCCTGCCGGCTGGCCGCATCGCCGTCGCGCTCAAGCATCCGCAGGTTCTCTCGATCAAGATATGGGCGCTGGCGCACCTCCTTGCGAATGGCGAGACGTCCTCGGTACTGCTTTTCGGTTCCTTTCTCGCCTGGGCGGTGATCCTGCGCATCTCGTTGAAACGGCGCGAGCGCGCCGGTGAGAAGGTGCTTCCCGTGTTTAAATCGACGCGCAACGACGTATTGGCGGTTCTTATCGGCCTCGTCGCCTTTGTGCTCTTCGTCTGGAAGCTGCATGAACTTCTGATAGGCGTTCAGCCGGTCGTTCTCTAAATGTCGATCTCCCCCTTACATCAGGCGTAAAATCGGGTAGAACGCGCCAACTTCTTCAGATCAGGGCCGGGCGGCCGGGACGGGACATGGTAAACCAGGACGACAGCTTTATCCGCGAGGTCAATGACGAACTCCGTTCGGACCAGATGAAGGCCGTCTGGACGCGCTTCGGCGGTATCATCATCGGGATTGCCGTTCTGATCGTGCTCGGCACCGTCGGCAAGGTCGGATACGATTATTGGCAGGAGGCCTCCTCGTCGCAATCGGGCGACACCTTCCTCGCGGCGCTCAACCTTGCCCGGGAGAACAAGTCGGACGAGGCGCTCGCCGCTCTGACCGAACTCGAAAAGGACGGTTACGGATCCTATCCGGTTCTGGCGCAGTTGCGCGTTGCGACGCTGCAGGCGCAAAAGGGTGAAACGGATGCGGCAGTCGCGGCGTTCTCCGAAATCGGCAGGGATACGCGTATTCCGGCCGCGCTTCGCGATGCGGCGCGGCTGCGTGCGGCCTATCTGCTTATCGACGCAGGATCCTACGAGCAGGTGTCCTCCGAGGTCGAGCAACTGGCCGTTCCGCAGAACGCCATGCGTCATTCGGCGCGCGAGGCGCTCGGCCTTTCGGCCTACAAGGCCGGTGACTATACCAAGGCGAAGAGCTGGTTCCAGCAGATCGTCGACGATGCGCAAAG
Organism: Sinorhizobium sp. KGO-5; assembly: GCF_036245905.1. NCBI lineage: Bacteria > Pseudomonadati > Pseudomonadota > Alphaproteobacteria > Hyphomicrobiales > Rhizobiaceae > Sinorhizobium > Sinorhizobium sp. KGO-5. Next base: position 390,338 of record NZ_BDIZ01000003.1, on the reverse strand, counting down.
CCCGCGCGGCATCATGAATCGGGCGCAGATGCTGCTGGATGTGATCGCGTCGACAGGCAAGGCCTGACGCAGGCATGTCGCCCAAAAGTGCGCAGCGGTTTTGGGATAACGACATGCACAAAAACAGAAACTTAAAGCGCGTCGCGTAACCACTGAACGCGAGGCGCTTTAGCACGGATGTCAAGATGACCTTCACCGTCGCCATTATCGGGCGCCCCAATGTCGGCAAGTCCACCTTGTTCAACCGCCTGGTTGGCAAGAAGCTGGCGCTCGTCGACGATACGCCGGGGGTTACCCGCGACCGGCGTCCGGGCGACGCGAAGCTGGTCGACCTCAAGTTCCGCATCATCGATACGGCCGGTCTCGAGGAATCGTCACCAGACAGCCTCCAGGGGCGGATGTGGGCGCAGACGGAGGCGGCTATCGACGAGGCGGATCTCTCGCTCTTCGTCGTCGATGCCAAGGCCGGCCTGACGCCGGCAGATCAAACGCTCGGCGAGATGCTGCGCCGCCGGGGCAAGCCCGTCGTCGTCGTCGCCAACAAGTCCGAGGCCCGCGGCTCCGAAGGCGGTTTCTACGACGCCTTCACGCTCGGCCTCGGTGAACCCTGCCCGATCTCGGCCGAACACGGCCAGGGCATGCTCGACCTGCGTGACGCGATCGTCGCCGCACTCGGCGAGGAGAGGGCGTTCCCGCCGGCGGAAGACGTTGCCGAGACGAATGTGGATATCCGCCCCGTTGCCGGTGAAGGTACCGAGGACGAGGAGGTCGAGCCCGCCTATGACGAGACCAAGCCGCTTAGGGTGGCGATCGTGGGCCGGCCGAATGCCGGAAAATCGACTCTGATCAACCGGTTCCTTGGCGAAGACCGGCTGCTGACGGGGCCGGAGGCGGGCATTACCCGCGACTCCATTTCTGTCGAATGGGACTGGCGCGGCCGCACCATAAAGATGTTCGATACGGCCGGCATGCGCCGCAAGGCGAAGGTTCAGGAGAAGCTCGAAAAGCTTTCGGTTGCGGATGCGCTGCGGGCGATCCGCTTCGCCGAGACCGTCGTCATCGTCTTCGACGCCACGATCCCTTTCGAGAAGCAGGACCTGCAGATCGTCGATCTGGTGCTGCGCGAGGGGCGTGCAGCCGTGCTTGCCTTCAACAAATGGGATCTGGTCGAGAACTGGCAGGCACTGCTTGTAGATTTGCGCGAAAAGACCGAGCGGCTGTTGCCGCAGGCGCGCGGCATCCGTGCAGTGCCGATTTCCGGGCACACCGGCTACGGCCTTGACCGGCTGATGCAGGCCATCATCGAAACGGACAAGGTCTGGAACCGGCGCATCTCCACGGCGCGCCTCAACCGGTGGCTGGAAACGCAGCAGGTGCAGCATCCCCCGCCGGCCGTCTCGGGCCGCCGCCTCAAGCTCAAATACATGACGCAGGTCAAGGCGCGGCCACCGGGTTTCATGATTTCCTGTACACGTCCCGAGGCGGTGCCGGAGTCCTACACCCGCTACCTCATCAACGGCTTGCGAAACGACTTCGACCTGCCGGGCGTGCCGATCCGCGTGCATTTCCGCGCGTCGGAGAATCCTTTCGAGTCGAAGGCGCGCAAAAGGCGCTGAGAGCTCCGGCGGCAGCAAACGAACTCACGATTCGTTTCGCACTGCGGCGCTTTTTGATGCCATCTACCGCTCTAATAGAGTAAATCTATGTAGCAGGTGAATTGATTTCCTTGCCGCCAAATTAGGCTTGATCTATAACTGAATCCTAGGGTGCCGAAGTTGGCGAGCCGTTGCAGATTGGCTCGGCAGGCTGGGAAACGGCACTTGGCTCTGCGAGAATTGGACGATCCGCGTCGTCGGGATCGATGTTTCTGCGGCGCGGTCGCGGATGAAGATCGCGTGCTTTTCTCGTTTGCCGCGATCCGTCTCGAAAGCGATGTTCTCATGCTGACAAAAAAAGGAAAGTACGGTTTGAAGGCGATGGTCGATCTTGCCCAGCTTCAGCCGGGCGAAACGGCTTTCATCACGGAAATCGCCGTTCGCAACAACTTGCCGAAGAAATTTCTCGACACGATCATGCTCGAACTCAGGAATGCCGGCTTTCTTCGCTCGAAGAAAGGCCCCGGCGGCGGCTACGCGCTGGCGCGGCCCGCATCCGAGATCCGCGTCGGTCAGGTGATCCGCACGCTTGACGGGCCGCTGGCGCCGATCCGTTGTGCGAGCCGCACCGCCTATGAAGTCTGCGATGACTGTTCGGATCCGGAAACCTGTCACGTGCGCCGTTCGATGATCGTCGTGCGCGATGCCGTGGCCGACATTCTCGACAACATGACGCTCGCGCAATTCGCAGCAAGCGAGAGAGAGGCCGCCGTAGCGCCGCTTCTCAGCGAAGCGGGCTGAGCGCGGAGGGTGCGGTCCCCCCGCGGCAGACTTAGGTGTACGTCCGTTCCTCATCAATGCGAGCGTTCATCCTCACAGTGACCCGCTGCGCGGCTTTACGCCCTTGAGGTGGTAGTTGCCGACAAGGTGATGTTTCCAGCGCACCGGGTCCTGCAGCGTGTGAGCGCGGGCGTTGCGCCAATAGCGGTCGAGATTGAGCGCAACTTTCGCAGAGGCGGAGCCGGCGAGATCGAAAAGCGCATTGGCTGCCTCCAGCGCGGCCGCGGCGGCAAGGACCTTGGCGGCGGTAACCGAGAGGCTGGCTTCGACCGCGTGTTCCTCGGTCGGATCGACCTGAGCGGTATCGACCTTGCGACCGGCATGCTCGATGAGCGCGGTGGCGGCCTCGATGCGTATTGCGACTTCGCCGACCCTTGCGATCGTCAAAGCATCCTCCGATGCCCGCTCCAGCACATCGCTCTTGGCTGCTGCCGCGTTTCGGACGAGATCGAGGGTCTCTCGGAACGCCGCCCGCGCGATACCGAGATCGACGCCGGCATGGATGATCTCGCCGACGGAACCGATCGTATTCGGTCGCTCGAAGCCGCGGTGATGCGGCACGACAGAACCGAGATCCACATGAACGTCCTCAAGGACCACGGTGCCGCTGCCGGTGACGCGCTGCCCGAAACTGTCCCAGTCGTCGATGATCCGGACGCCGTCCGTCGCGCGCGGAACGAACGAGATGGTCATGCGGTCGGCGGGATCGAGCGCGGAGATCGCGAGCCAGTCGGCGAAGAGAGCGCCCGTGGAATTTTGCTTCCGGCCGTTGATCCGGTACCCGGCGCCATTCCCAGTGATCCGGGCTTTGTCGTCGCCGCTTTCCGAAAGTGCGCTCCCGAAGCGGTCGCCTGCCATGGCGCGCCCGAAGAAGAACCGCTTCTGTTCTTCGGTGGCATGCTGACGCAGCGCCTCGAGGACGTAAAAGTGGCCTTGCGGGATCTGACCAATGGAGCTGTCGGCCTCCGCCAGAATCGCGGTTATCTCGGCAAGCACGACGTTGGAGACGTCGATGCCCTCGTATTCCGATGGAATGCTGATCGCCAGCAGTCCCGATTGGGCCAACTGGTCGAGTTCGTCGTGAGGAAGGACGCGCTCCAGGTCGCGCTCGATGGCGCGGTCGGAGAACCGGAGCGCCAGCTCCCTTGCAATCGCCAGGGCCTCTTCCTCGCTCTCGATGCGGTGCGGCGTCGGCTTGGTCTTTCCGGCGAATTGCGAGATGTTCCCCATCCTTGTCCCTCCGTGGAGCATTGCCGCCGCCCTTTAGTATGGAGCAGGCGCTATTTTCTTCCAGTCCCTCCCGGAGGCGGTCGCGCAGGTGGACGCCCGGTAGGGGAATCGCTTTGGAAAATGAAAATTTCTCAGGTAGAATCAATGAGTTGTGCGTGACGACGGCGCGCCTTTGCCGTTACCTTCAGAAAAATAGCTTGCCGTTGGGTGCATTTGCAATAGAATACAAAAATTATAGACTACTTCCGAAAAGGATGACCGTCAGGCCGAAACGCTGCTGCATGTTTCTTACGTCGGAGCCGATTTGAGGGTACAACATCCAAGAACTGGAAGTCCTGCAGCGGTCATTGCGCGCATTAGGCGGTATTCGACCGGAGTTTTATTTCGCTTGAAGCGGGAGGGAGGCGGCGCAAGGCGTTCTTTGGCTGGCGCGTCGTTCCGGAAAATCCCGACGGGCGAGCGGTACACGAGCCCGTGAAATTCACCAGAGCTTTTGTGTGTCTCGAAGTCCTGCTTAAGAGTTGCCCCGACCACGGAGCGACAGCCAGCTCGCGAAAGGAGCTCACATGACCGTTCGTGGATTGTTTGCCGGCAGGTCAGCGGCGGCCGCCTCGTCCTCGCAGCCGGAAATTGCGATCGTCGGCCGTGGATTTTCCGGCATCATGATGGCGATCGCGCTGATGAAGTCGATGCGGGGAACTTTTCACCTCACCATGTACGACCCGCATCCATCTATCAGCGGCGGCCAGGCCTTTTCCGCGGCGCAGCGCTGCGAGATACTCAACAGCCGGGTGCGCGACCTGTCGGTCGCGGCCGGCCAGCCCGACGATTTCAACGACTGGCTTTGCGCCAATGATGAGTTCCGAACAGCCGTTCCGGCGGCTATTCCCGGCTTTCGGCAGATTTTCGTGCCGAAAGGCATCTTCAGCGACTACGTGCATCAACGCTTTTCCGAGGCGCTTGCCCGACGTTCCGACATCACGGTGAGGTTTTCCCACGAACAGGTCACAGGCTTGCGCAAACTCGCAAGCGGTCGCTTCAGTCTTGTGCGTGACGGCGGACATGACGCATGCGACATCGTCATTCTTGCAACGGGCTTCGGCGTGCATCCGCGCGACCTCGAGGTTTCTGACGAGGAGCGACCGCTTGTGCGGACGCGCCGCCTCGTCGACCCGCGCCACGCGGTCCTGCTCGGCAGCGGCATTCGCGTGGTCGACCAGCTTTTCCAGATGCGCGATAACGGTTATGCGGGAGAAATCACGCTCGTTTCGCGCCACGGCTTCCTGCCACAGGCGCATACGCAGCTCGCAGCAGCCCCGAGTTTCCCGGTCGATCCGATGCCGCAAGGGCTGCGCCGGATCGTCCGGTTCGTGCGTCAGGCCTGCGCCGAAGCCGAAGCGAAGGGGCAAAGCTGGCAGTCGGCCATGAACGGCCTGCGCCGGCGGGCGCGCTCGCTCTGGCAATCGCTCTCGGCGCAGGAAAAGCGGCAGTTCAACCGCCACCTGCGGGCCATCTACGACAGCCACAGAAATCGCCTCCCGGCGGCTGTCCACGCGCGGCTGCAGCAGGAACTTGCCGAGGGGCGGACCGTGCTTCGCCGCGGACGGGCAGGGCGGCGCCTGCCGGAAGGCATCATGGTGCGCTGGGCGGGTCGGCATGCCGAGGAACTGCTCAGGGCAGATCAGGTGATCGAGTGCCGCTGTTCCGCCCCGGAGCTTGATACGCCCTTGCTCCGGAGTCTTTTTGCGGGTGGGCTTGCCGAACCCGATGAACTCGAGCTCGGCGTCGCGGTCAGTCCGACGGGAGAAGTCTTGAGCCCGTCTGGACGCACGCCGAACCTCTTCGCGATCGGTCCGCTCGGATTGGGAAGCCTGCCCGACATCGACCTGGTCCCTGAGATCGTTACCCAGACCTATGCGGCAGCACGGCTTATCGCGACAGGCAAGCGGCTGGCGCTGAAGGCCGGATAGATACGACCGCGGCGGCCGGAATGGCGGCCGACGAATGCCGGTCATCCGGCCCGCTGCAGGCAGTAGCGGTCAGGCAAATGCAAACGGTAGACTCAACGACGACAGGGTCGTCGCTGCGCAGCAGGTCTTCGATATGACGGATGCCGTCGGCCATTACCACACGCGCCCCACCGTCGCAATCATCGGCGGCGGCTTCACCGGTGCCGTGGTCGCGACGCACCTGGCGCGATCTCGCGCCATGGATGGCTGGCAGATTTCCGTCTTCGAGCCGCGGGAGCGGCTGGGATGCGGCCTTGCCTATGATACCGCGGAGCCCGCGCATCGCGTCAATGTCCCGGCCGCACGCATGAGCATCGATCCGGGCGATCCCGACCATTTCATGCGCTGGCTCGAGCTTCGGGGCGAACCGCGCGACGATCCCGAGGCGCTTGCCTGCGACGGCCATCTTTATCCCGCCCGGCAGCTCTTCGGCCGCTATGTCGCCGAAACGATCGCGCCGTTCCTGGAACACGGGCGCATCGCACACCATCGGGAGAGAGTGATCGCCGTCGAGCGTCAGGGAGCGGCCTGGGCGGTTCGCGGCGACGGCGGGACGCTAAGCCGCGCCGACGTGCTGGTGGTGGCGACGACGCACCCGGCTCCGGAGGCTCCCGCAGGCGTAGGCGCCATCCTCACGGGGCACCCCCGCTACGTGCCGGATTCGACCGAGCCCGGCACGCTCGACAGAATCCGGGCCGGTGACCGCGTGCTGATCATCGGGACCGGGCTGACTTCGGCCGATGTGATCGCCACCCTGCGCAGAGGCGGGCATAAGGGGCCGATCACCGCCTTTTCCCGGCGCGGTCTGCGTTCTCGTGGACATGCCGACCGGGCGCAGGACCCCTATGGCGACTTCATCTCACGGCCTTGGAGATCGGCCGCGGAGTTGCTCTCCCAGGTACGCCGGACGATCCGCGATGCGGAAGCGGAAGGCTTTACATGGCATGCGGTCCTCGATGCCCTCAGAGCACAAGGCGGTGAGATCTGGCGCAATCTGCCGATGAGCGAGCGGCGGCGGCTTGTCCGTCACGTGCGGCCTTTCTGGGATGTGCACCGCTTTCGTGTAGCTCCGCAAATCGATGCGGTCGTGAGCGCGGGGCTGAGGGACGGCGATATACGCGTCCTCGCCGGTTCGGTCGCTCATATGGCGCGCGTCGGCGAGAATGTCGCGGTCACTTTCCGGAGGCGGCGGGCTGGCGGAACGGAAGAAGGGGAATTCGACGCCGTGGTGATCACCACCGGCCCGGCGCACCGGTCGATCCTGCAAAGCCAATCCTGGCTGGATTCGCTCGGAGCCGCAGGTTATCTGCGCCCCGATACGGTTGGGCTGGGCCTCGCCTGCAGCGAAACGAGCAGGGCGCTCGACAGCGAAAACAGGGAGGTGGACGACCTCTTCGTCGCCGGTCCTCTCGCCCGCGGCACCTTTGGCGAACTTATGGGCCTGCCGCAGGTCAACGACCACGCCATTTTCGTGGCGGCGCAGATATCTGCGCTGGCGCAGGCGCGCCGAGTGCACCGGCGCGCGCGTCCGCGCTCGGCCGCGGCACCGGCCCGCTGACCGAGCGGCGACGCCGATGCAACTTCTGCGGCAGCATGCCTGCGGCATCGCTTACGCTTTCCGCGATTCTGCACTATATTAGGATGTGTTGATTTCGACGAAAGGTGGAGCGGGCGAGGTGGTTTGCAGCTATCCGCCTGCGCCCGCAGACGAGAAGCCGTGAGGTATCGACGGCGAATGGCCCGCATCCTCATCCTGTTGTTCAGTCTCCTGTCGGCCTTCGCATTTCCTGTCACGCCGGTGCCCGGAGCCGAGCGCACGGCAATCGTCCTGCACGTCAACGGAGCCATCAGTCCCGCCGCGGCAGAATATGTGACGCGCGGTCTTCAACAGGCCAGGGATCGCGGTGCCGCGCTGGTGGTCCTGCAGATGGACACGCCCGGCGGACTGGATACGTCGATGCGCGACATCATACGCGCCATCCTCGATTCGCCCGTGCCGGTCGCGAGTTTCGTCGCGCCCAGCGGAGCGCGGGCAGCAAGCGCCGGCACCTATATCCTTTATGCGAGCCATATTGCGGCCATGGCCCCGGGGACGAATCTGGGCGCGGCGACGCCGATCGCCATCGGCGGAGGACTGTTTGGCAATGACGAGCAGGAAGGCGAGGAAAAGACGGGCAAGCCCGACGAGCCCGAACCGCGCAAACCGGCCAATGCCGGTGAAGCGAAACTCATCAACGATGCGGTCGCCTATATCCGCGGCCTGGCGGAATTGCGCAACCGAAACGTCGATTGGGCGGAGCGGGCCGTGCGCGAGGCTGCGAGCCTTTCCTCCGCCGCAGCCGCGCGCGAGCAGGTCATCGACTTCACCGCCGTTAGCGTCGACGACCTTTTGAAGCAGGCCCACGGCCGCCCCGTCCGCATCGGCCAATCCGACGTTCGGCTCGATACGTCCGGGCTCGCCATAGAGGATCTTCCGCCGGATTGGCGGACGCGGCTGCTGTCGGTGATCACCAACCCGAACGTCGCCCTCCTCCTGATGATGGTCGGAATCTACGGGCTCATCTTCGAGTTTCTCGCGCCCGGCACAGTGGTGCCGGGTACAATCGGCGGCATCAGCCTCCTGCTCGGTCTCTACGCGCTTGCGGTGCTGCCGGTGAGCTATGCCGGCGTGGGCCTTATCCTCCTTGGGGCGGGACTGCTGGTGGCGGAGGCGCATGCGCCGTCATTCGGCGTGCTCGGCCTCGGCGGCACCGTGGCCCTGGTGCTGGGCGCTGCCATTCTCTTCGACACGGACATGCCCGGACTGCAGGTGTCCTGGCCTGCACTGAGCGGTATTGCGATAGCCAGTCTGGCGTTCAGCCTGCTGGTTGCGCGTCTCGCCCTTGTTTCGCGCCGGCACAGGGTCGCCACCGGCGCGGAAGAGATGATCGGCATTTCCGGCAAGGTCGACAGTTGGGCGGGAGCGGACGGCTACGTGATCGCCCACGGCGAGCGGTGGAGAGCCGTCAGCAGCGAACCGCTTGGACCGGGCGAGGACGTCATGGTCGTCGGCCGGGATGGCCTCACGCTCAAGGTGGCGCGCAAACCGGCTGGAGCGGGATGATGAAAAGCATGCGCGGTTTTCCGCCCGCGTCCCGCACCAACTCCCCAATCGACCACGGGGGAAAAGGAGACCGCTCATGACCTGGCTTGGAAATCTTGCGCCGTTTGTCGCCGCGCTCCTGTTCCTGCTGATCGTCATCGCCTTTGCGATCAGGATCCTCCGGGAATATGAACGCGGCGTGATCTTCACGCTCGGCCGTTTCACCGGCGTCAAGGGACCGGGGCTGATCCTGCTCCTCCCCTATGTGCAGCAGATGGTGCGCGTCGATCTCAGGACCCGTGTTCTCGATGTGCCCAGCCAGGACGTGATCTCGCGCGACAATGTTTCGGTGCGGGTCAGCGCTGTGATCTATTTCCGCGTCATCGACGCAGAGAAATCGACGATCCAGGTCGAGGATTTCATGGCCGCGACGAGCCAGCTCGCCCAGACGACGCTGAGATCCGTGCTCGGCAAACACGATCTGGACGAGATGCTGGCGGAGCGCGATCGTCTGAACGAGGACATTCAGAAGATCCTCGACGTGCAGACGGACGCATGGGGCATCAAGGTCGCTACCGTCGAGATCAAGCATGTCGACATCAACGAATCGATGATCCGGGCGATCGCCCGCCAGGCCGAGGCCGAACGCGAAAGGCGCGCCAAGGTGATCAATGCCGAGGGCGAGCAGCAGGCCGCTGCGAAACTGCTGGAAGCGGCAGAAATTCTCGCCCGGAAACCCCAGGCCATGCAGCTGCGCTATCTCAGCACGTTGAATGTCATCGCCGGCGAAAAGAACTCGACGATAATCTTCCCGTTCCCGATGGAGATCGCCGACATGCTGGCGACGAAGAAGGACGGTTCCTCCTGAGGCCGGTTGAGATCAGAGCCGCCGCCGCTTGTTTGATTTCCTCGGTCCTGTGCTCGTCACAGGAATCCAGCCAGACCAAGTCCTTGGGCTGAAAGAACTCTTTCCGCGCCGCAGACGCGGCGCTGCTCTCATCCCTGTGACAAGCTCGGAGGATGAGGCGAGGAGAGATTGCAGGTCGCTGTAGCACTTTGAGCTGCTGCATGCTTTTGTCCATTGATCGGCTACAATCAATGGACACATGGATTGGCGCTCGGTGCCGCTTCAGACAGAGGTCGAAAATGCCGAAGAGAAGTGCGGGCGTTCTGCTTTATCGGTACGAGGCGAGCGACCTCCTGGTTCTGCTCGTCCATCCGGGCGGGCCATTCTGGATGAACCGGGATCTCGGCGCCTGGTCGATCCCGAAGGGTGAGTATGATGCCGATGAAGAGCCGGAAGCCGCTGCGCGCCGGGAGTTCCTCGAGGAGACCGGCATCTCGATAACGGGCCCCTTGGAGTTTCTCGGCGAGGAGCGCCAAAAGGGCGGCAAGCTCGTCACCGCCTATGCGCATGAGAGCGAATTCGACGTCGCCAGCCTGCGCAGCAACGTGTTCGAGACAGAGTGGCCGCCACGGAGCGGCAGGATGCAGGTCTTCCCGGAGGTCGACCGCGCCGGATGGTTCACGCTCGAAGAGGCGCGCGGCAAGATAAATGTTTCCCAACGCCCGTTCATCGATCGGCTGGAGGCTTCGCGGAACGCCAGCCGCTCCGCGGGTTCCGCCTCCTGAGCGGTTGCGTACGCCCGATCTGCATCAATGGGCAGCGCGCAGGCCCGGCTGCGAGACTTCCCTCCTGCGGAAGGCCACCTGGATTACGTCGGAACGGCAAGGTGCCGCCTCGACACCCGGCACGATCTCGACAGGAATTCCAAGGCTCTCAAGCGCTGCGATCTCCTCGACGGCACCGGCAAGCGCCATCGGGTTCCCGGACCGAAGGCGCACCACGCGTTTCCCTTCCCCGACGAGGGCCGCGATGTCTCTGCTATCCGTGGCGCTCGGTGCGACGGGGACGCGCCTTGCCTCCCGGCGCGCCAGTTCCAGGACGTCGTCAGGGATCCATTCGTCAAAGAGGATCACGTCGGCGGCTTGCAGGGCGCGAACTGCCTTCAAGGTGAGGAGTTCCGCGTCGCCGGGGCCGGCGCCGACGATGGTGACGCGGCCGATGGCGGAGGGGCGCGTGACCAGACGATCCACCTCCGCCATCAGCCGCGTCTCTACACCCTCCTCCGGTGTATCCAGAAAGACCCTGTCGACGAAGCGCTCCCAGAAGGCGCGGCGCGCGGCACCGGGTTTCAGGCGCGCGTTCACACGGTCGCGGATCGCCTGCGCCACCGTCGCCCACCGTTTGAGTGCCGGCGGCAGCAGGGCCTCGATCCGCCGGCGGATCGCCTGTGCCAGGATCGGTGCCGCGCCATCCGTCGAGATCGCAACGACCACGGGCGAGCGGTTCACGATCGATCCGAACTGAAACGCGCAGAAAGCCGGCTTGTCGATGACGTTGACGGGCACGCCGGCGCTCCGACCGGCTCGGAAGAATGCTTCTGCGTCGGCCTGGTCGTCGCAATCGGCAATGGCGATTGCCGCATCGCGAAAAACACCCTCATGCCACGCCTGGTCGTGGTGAACGAGCAAGCCGTGTTCATGCGCGGGCCCACGGGCGAGGAGGTCGAGGAAGAGATCGCTCAGCGACGTCCGCGGCGCGTAGACATGAACTTCCGCGCCGCAGGCCGCCAGCAGTTCGGCCTTCCAGGCGGCCGCATCGCTGCCGCCGGCGACAACGGCCCGTTTGCCGTTCAGGGGCCAGAAGAGCGGCAGCGTCGCGAGAGCGGTCACGCGCTGAGGCTTTTGGGCCGGATCACTCAGCAGCGAGGGTGAGGCAGCCATTTATGATCCCCCTGATCTCGGCGCGGCAGGAGCCGCAATTGGTGCCGGCGCTGAGCCTCTCGCCCACCGCTTCGACGCTATGGCAACCGTCGCGGACGGCCGCAGTGATCTGGTTGACTCCGACGCTGAAGCACGAGCAGACGGTCGCGCCCGGATCGGGCGTATCGGCGCCCGGGCGGCCGGCGGTTACCGCAATGCGCTTGGCGAGATTGTGGTGCGAAGCGCCGAGCTGCGATACCGCCCAGCTGCGCGCCACGGCGACCGGCCGCGGAGAAAGGAACAGGCTGGCGAGCAGCCGGTCCCCTTCGAAAAAGGCCAGGCGAAGCTCGCCGGAGGTGCGGTCCGTATAGCCGATCGGTTCGATCTCTGCGGCGATCGCAAAAGTCTTCCGGCACCAGTCGAGCCAGTCGACATTCGTTTCGGCGAAGGCGAGTTCCACCCGCCACCCGCCCTCGGCTCTCGCGAGCGCCCAATAGGCGGCGTCGAGTTCCCTTGGTTTACGCGCCGAAACCGCGAAGCCATAGGCGGCAGCCGCAAAGCGGCTCGCGCGGACCGGCATGTTCTTCGACGCCGGCTGGCCGGAGACCGGGTCGGTTACCGGCGCAACCAGCGCATCGATCCGCGCCCTGGAGGCGAACTGGTCGTTCCAATGCATGGGCACGAAGAGATTGCCCTCCGCCTGCCGATCGGTGACCAGCGCCCGGACGATCGCCGCGCCGTGCGGACTTTCCAGGGTGACGAGGTCGGCGTCGCTGATGCCGAGCGCCTGTGCGTCACGCGGATGAATCTCGACGAAGGGCTCGGCGAGATGACCCGACAGCCTGGCGCTCTTGCCCGTGCGCGTCATGGTATGCCAGTGGTCGCGCACCCGGCCGGTGTTGAGCGTGAAGGGGAAGGCATCGTCGGCGCTTCTTGGCCGTGGCACCTCGACGGCGACGAAGCGCGCGCGGCCATCCGGATGATAGAATTCGCCCTCGGCAAAGAACCGCCTCTCGTGCGGCGCGCTGCCCTTGGGCTGCGGCCACTGAAACGGCTTCAGGCCGTCATAGGCGGGGCCTTCGATCTCCGCGTGGGCGCTGATGTCGAAGTCGCGGCGTCCGTCGTTTTCGAAGCCCGAAAGCGAGGCATGCTCGGCGAAGATCTCGGCTGGTGAAACATGGGCGAAGGCCGCGGCGAAGCCCATGCGCCTGCCGACTGCGGCGAGTTGCCACCAGTCGGGCCGCGCTTCGCCGGGAGCTGCGAGAAAGGCGCGCTGACGCGAGATGCGGCGCTCGGAATTGGTGACCGTACCGTCCTTCTCGCCCCAGCCGAGCGAGGGCAGGAGCACGTGGGCGTGCCGGGCGGTGTCGGTGTCTCTCACGATGTCGGAGACGACCACGAAGGGACAGGCTTTGATCGCCGCTTCGACGGCATCGGCGTCGGGCATCGAGACGACCGGGTTGGTCGCCATGATCCACAGCGCCTTGATGCGCCCGTCGGCGACGGCGCGGAACATATCGACCGCCTTGAGGCCGGGCCCGTTCGCGACTGCCGGCGCGCCCCAGAAGCGCCGTACCTTGTCCCGGTGGAGTGATTTTTCGATGTCCATATGGGCGGCAAGCATATTTGCCAGCCCCCCGACCTCGCGCCCGCCCATCGCATTTGGCTGCCCGGTCAGCGAGAAGGGCCCCATGCCCGGCCGGCCGATGCGGCCGGTCGCAAGATGGCAGTTGATGATGGCGTTGACCTTGTCGGTCCCGGTAGCGGACTGGTTGACTCCCTGGCTATAGCAGGTCACGACCTTTTCGGTCGTCTCGAAAAGTCGGAAGAATGCGCGAAGCTGCGTCGGCGTCAGCCCGGTCGCCTTGGGAAGCGACGGGGGATCGAGCCTCGATGCGGCCGCGACGGCCTCGTCGAAGCCGCCCGTGTAATTCGAAACGTAGTTCCGGTCGACCGCACCGCTTGCGGCGAGATGGGCAAGCAGCCCGCTGAAGAGGGCGACGTCTCCGTCGGATGCGATCGCCAGATGCATGTCGGCGATGTCCGCCGTCATCGTGCGGCGGGGGTCGATGACGACGATCTTCATCTCCGGGCGGTTTGCCTTGGCTGCGGAGAGGCGTTGATAGAGCACCGGGTGGCACCAGGCGAGATTGGAGCCCGTCAGCACCACGAGATCGGCGAGTTCCAGGTCCTCGTAAACGCCCGGCACGGTGTCGGAACCGAAGGCCCGGCGGTGGCCCGCGACGGAGGAGGACATGCAGAGCCGGGAGTTGGTATCGATATTCGCCGAGCCGATGAAACCCTTCATCAACTTGTTGGCGATGTAATAGTCCTCCGTCAGCAATTGTCCCGAGACGTAGAAGGCAACCGAATCGGGACCGTGATTGGCGATACTGTGCGAAAAGCGTTCGGCAACGAGATCGAGCGCCTCGCTCCAGCCTGCGCGACGGCCGCCGATTTCCGGGTGAAGGAGGCGGCCGTCGAGATCGAGGGTCTCGGCGAGTGCCGACCCTTTCGAACAGAGCCTGCCGAAATTGGCCGGATGTTCCGGATCGCCCTTGACGCTCACTGCACCGTCATCATCCACGCGGGCAATGACACCGCAGCCGACACCGCAATAGGGACAGGTGGTCTTGACCTCTTGCGCCATGCTTATTCCGCCGCTGCCAGCGAGAGGCTCTCAAGAGCGACGAACAGCGCGCCATTGTCGTTGCGGATGGGGATCGTGCGCACCTCGCCCTCGTCGGCGCCGAGCGCCTTGCCGGTCTCGAGCGAGATCACCCAGTTGTGCAGCGGGCAGGTGACGGCCGTGCCGTGTACGATGCCCTGGGAAAGAGGGCCCCCTTTATGCGGGCAATGGTCCTCGATCGCGAAGACCTCGTTCTCGGCAGTCCGGAAGACGGCGATCTTGCCGTTGGGCGTCCTGACACAGCGGGCCCCCCGCAGCGGGATGTCGTTGATGTCGCCGATTGCAATCCAGTTCATGTTCATCGGTCACTCCGCTGCCTGATTGAAGCCGACCGTCGCCATCGGCCGGAACTCGTGCTTGTCCTTGCCGGAGACGCGCTCCGACCAGGGATCGACCTGGGCGAATTTCTGGCTGAAGACGAAGCGGTCGAAATAGGCCCTGCGCTTTTCCGCATCCTCCATGATCTGCCGGCGGATCTCGTCCAGACCGATGCGCTTTGCCCATTTGTAGATGCGCTCGAGATAGCGGGCCTGCTCGCGATACATCTGCGTCAGCGCGACGATATGTTCGAGCGCCTCGTCCTCGGTCCTGACCAGACCCAGAACCTCGGTGCCCTTGATGTCGAGGCCGGCCGCCCCTGCGAAATGGATCTCGAAGCCGGAGTCGACGCAGATGACCCCGACGTCCTTGCAGGTCGCCTCCGCGCAGTTGCGCGGGCAGCCGGAGACGGCCATCTTCAGCTTGGCCGGCGTCCAGGAGCCCCACATGAATTTCTCGATGCGGATACCGAGGCCGGTCGAATCCTGTGTGCCGAAGCGGCACCAATCGGAGCCGACGCAGGTCTTCACCGTTCTGAGCCCCTTGGCGTAGGCCTGACCCGAAACGAAGCCCGCCTGACCGAGATCGGCCCAGACGGCGGGCAGATCCTCCTTCTCGATGCCGAGCAGATCGATGCGCTGACCGCCGGTCACCTTCACCAGCGGCACGTTGAACTTGTCGACGACATCGGCGATGGCGCGAAGCTCCTTCGCATTGGTGACGCCGCCCCACATGCGGGGTACGACGGAATAGGTGCCGTCCTTCTGGATATTGGCGTGGACACGCTCGTTGATGAAGCGCGACTGGTAATCGTCGGCATATTCGTCCGGCCAATCGCAGACGAGATAGTAGTTGAGCGCCGGGCGACACTTTGCGCAGCCGCAGGAGGTCTTCCATTCCAGTTCCTGCATGACGGCGGGAATGGATTTCAGCTTCTTCGCCTTGATCAGGCGCCGCACGTCGTCATGGCCGAGATCCGTGCAGGTGCACATCGGCTGCACCGCAGCCGGATTGTAGGTGTCGCCGAGCGTCAGCGACATGATCTGCTCGACCAGGCCGGTGCAGGAACCGCACGAGGCGGAAGCCTTGGTATGGGCGCGGACGTCGTCGAGCGAGGTCAGGCCCTTGGAGACGATCGCTCCGACGATCTTGCCTTTGCACACGCCGTTGCAGCCGCAGATTTCCGCATCATCCGGCAAGGCTGCAACGGCCGCCGTAGGGTCCAGCGGAGATCCCCCCTGATAGGCCTGGCCGAAGATAAGGGTGTCGCGCATTTCGGAGATGTCCGTGCCGCGCTTCAAAAGATCGTTGAACCAGGCGCCGTCGGCGGTGTCGCCGTAGAGCACGGTACCGATGATGCGGTTGTCTTTCAGTACGAGCCGCTTGTAGATGCCCGCGGTGGCATCGCGCAGTACGATCTCCTCGCGTCCGTCGGCATCGGCGAAGTCGCCGACCGAATAGAGGTTGATGCCCGTCACCTTCAATTTGGTCGGCGTGTCGGAATGCGCGAAGGCGGCGCGGCGGTCGCCGGCGAGGTGGGAGGCGGCGACGCGCGCCATTTCGTAAAGGGGCGCGACGAGGCCGTAGACCATGCCGCCGACTTCGGCACACTCGCCGAGCGCCATGATGTCCCCGTCGGACGTCTGCATTCCGGCGTCGACGACGATGCCGCGATTGACGGCCAGCCCGGCCTCCTTGGCAAGACCGGCATTCGGCCGGATGCCGACAGCCATCACCACCAGCGTCGCCGGAATGATCCGGCCATCGTCGAGCTCGATCCCCTGGACCTTCTCCTCGCCGAGGATGCGTTTCGTGTTCGCCTTGGTGACGACCTTGATGCCGCGTTCTTCGACGGCCTTCTGCAGGAGGTAGCCTGCGGCCGGATCGAGCTGGCGTTCCATCAGTGTCGGCATGACATGCAGAACGGTGACGTCCATGCCGCGCGCCTGAAGACCAGCTGCCGCCTCCAGCCCGAGCAGGCCGCCACCGATGACGACGGCCTTTTCGCGCGATTGCGCCGCGAGCAGCATCGCCTGCACATCGTCGAGGTCGCGATAGGTGATGACGCCGCGCAGTTCCTTGCCCGGCACAGGGATGATGAAGGGCACCGAACCGGTGGCGATCACCAGCTTGTCATAGCTTTCCGTGACGCCGTGGTCGGAGGTGACGGTCTTGGCGTCGCGATCGATCGCAACGATTTTGTGGCCCTTGTAGAGGGTGATGCCGTGCTTGATGTACCATCCGTCGCCATGGATGATGATTTCTTCATACTCCTTCTCGCCGGATAGCACCGGCGAAAGCATGATGCGGTCGTAATTGACGCGCGGCTCGGCGTTGAAGATCGTCACGGCATAACGCCCGGGCGCCTTTTCGAAGAGCTCTTCCAGCATCCGGCCCGGAGCCATGCCGTTGCCGACGATGACGAGTTTTTCGAGTGCAGTTTCAGTCATGTGGTCACTCCGCAGCTTTTACGAAGCGGCCGCTCATAGAAGAATTCGAGCAGTGCTTCGCGGCAGTTCAGGTCGGTTCGATTTGGCCGGCCGAAAACCGGCAAAAAAAAACGCCGCTCGGAAATTTGCGCTCCGGGACCGGGAGGAAACCCTTACGGAGGCAAAGACCTTGCGACGTCGGTGTCTTCGGCAGGCGTATGTGGCGCCTGGCTCGCTTCAATCGCCGTTGACCGAAGCAGGTGTAGAAATGCAAGTGCCGTGCCAGATATCCGCCTTCCGGCCATCTCCTTGAAAAATCTGCAAAAGGCGGACAACGCCCTTTGTCTTCGAAGTAAGCCCGTTGATTTAAAAATAAGCCGTTTGCGTGCAGTGATGAAATTTTGTGCGGCTCGCCTTGATCAGCCGATTGTGCACGGGTCTCGCCGCGCCCGTTCTTGCCTAACGCCGTCATCCTTCGGCTTGACCTTGGTCAAGGATAACGCTGTGAGAAGCCGGAGGATCGCGGGCTGCGGAAGGGTTGACTGCACGCGCTCCAGATCCCGACGGTCCGAAAAATTTATTTGGGAATGGATTGTTCGCGCAATCTGGAACCCTGGCGATGTGAAAAGCCTGAAGGTTTTCTTTGTCCTCATGGCCTTTGAGCGACGATTCACGGCTTGACGCCATTCGTTCATTTGTGAATATATTATTCAAACTTGTGAAAGTCCGGAGGCGGAGTCCGGAATAGGGAGGACAGCATGAAGACCTTGATCGCTGCGGCCGCAATGGCTGCATTGTCGTTCTGCGGCATTGCCAACGCGCAGGAATACAGCCTGCGATTTTCGACCTCGCAGGTGAATCCGGACGAGCCGATCATCAAGGCCATGAAAACCTATGCCGAGCGTGTCGGTGAGCGCTCCGGCGGACGCATCGCCATTACCGTCATGACGGGCGATCAGCTCGGCGCGCAGAAAAAGGTCAACGAGATGGTCATGAGCGGCGCAAGCCTGCTCAGCGCCACCGACTATGGTCAGCTCGGCCAGTTCGTGCCGGATCTATCGATCCTTGCCGGACCCTATGTCTATCCGGATCTGGCGGCGACGGACCGTCTCTTCGCTTCGGATCCCTATAGGGACCTTTCCAGCAAGCTGGAGGCGCGGGGCATCAAGATCATCATGCCGAACGGCCTGTTCGGCTACCGCCACATCATCGCCAACAAGCCGGTTCGCTCACCCGCGGACCTGGCCGGCGTCACCATTCGCGTGCCCTCCTCGCCGATCATGATGGCGACTTTCGGCAATTACGGTGCAAGGCCGACGGAATTGCCGTGGGGAGACGTCTACAATGCGTTGCAGACCGGAGTCGTCGACGCGGCCGAAGGCCCCTTCGGCTCGATAGCCGGAGCGAAGCTGAACGAGACCCGCAAGGTCATTTCGAAAACCGGCCACCAGATCATGTTCACGGCCTGGGTGGCTTCCAGCCAGCTCTTCAACAGCCTGCCCGAAGACCTGCAGAAGATTCTTCTGGAGGAAGGGCAGACAATTGCCAAAGAGCTTACGCAGATGACGCTGGACACGGACGATGCCTATGCAAAGCAGCTCGCCGCCTCCGGCGTCGAGATCGTGACCGATGTCGACATTCCGGCATTCATCGAGGCCTCGCGTGCAGCCTATGAGAAGGTGCCGAACATCACGCCCGGCATCTACGATCAGGTGCAAAAGGCGATGGCAGAGTAGGCGACGCCGTTTCGAGCGGGATGCGGGCGGAGAGACCGTATACACGTCATCCCGCTCTTGGACGCTGCTGCCGCGGGGGGCCGTCTTCGCCGGCCGGGATCGCGCTCCGAACGTCAATCGGGCCCTGCATCGACGCCAGCTCGGATTGCCCCTCAACAATCGAGGCATCATGGAAAGCTCACGCCCGCCGGAGGAGATAATTCCTCTCATCAGCCTGCGCCGCGCCGATGAGGCAATCGGCGTCGTGGCGCTCCTCGTCATCGTCTTCTCGATCCTTTGGGGGGTCGTCAGCCGTTATGTCTTCCCCCAGCCGGCCGCCTGGACCTATGAGCTGGCGATGATGGCCTTCGCCTATCTCGTCTTCTTCGGTGCCGTCGCCGGCGTCCGTCTCGGCACGCACGCGGCGATCGACGTGCTTGTCGCGGCTCTCCCGGACAGCTGGCGAAAAGCCGTCGCCTGGTTCAACTATCTGCTGCTGGCACTCTTCTTCATCGTCATGACCATCCTCTTCGCGTGGCAGGCCTGGATCTCACGCAATGTGCATACGATCGCCCTCGATCTGTCGCGCAGCCTGTCCTATGCGCCTCTGGCGCTCGCCTCTGCCGGGATGTTCGTCCAGCATCTGATCGTGGAGAGGCCCTGGACCGTCCGTCAGCACCGCAATTTGGAATCGTTGATATGACCCTGTTCCATTTGGCCGGTCCCTCGCTTCTCGTCGTCGTCCTGTTTTTGCTGTCGACGCCGATCACCTGGGCCATGGCGATCGGAGCGTTTGCTTTCTTCCTCATCAATATGGACATGATCCCGCTCGCCAATTTCGCCCAGGAAATGGCGGAAGGCAGCCAGTCCGTGTCCTTGTTGGCGCTGCCGCTGTTCGTTCTTGCCGGCTGCATCATGAACGCGTCCGGCATCACCCGGCGCCTTTTGGCGCTTGCGGACGTGCTTGTCGGCCACATGACGGGCGCGCTGGCGCAGATGTGCACCGTGCTCGGCACCTTGCTCGGCGGACTTACCGCATCTGCCAACGCCGATGCGGCGATGCTCGCCAAGACGCTCGGCGTCGAGATGTCGCAACGGGGCTACAGCCGGGCCTTCGCCGCGGTCATCACATCGTCGGCGGCCATCATCACGAGCCTCATTCCGCCGTCGATCGGTCTTATCGTCTATGGTTTTCTCGCGGAGACGTCCATCGGCCGGCTCTTCGCAGCGGGTGTGGTGCCTGGCCTCGTGCTGGCGACCGGGCTCATGGTCACCACCTATTTCATCGCCCGCAAACGCGGTTACAAGCCGTTGCGCAAGGAGCGTGCCACCCGCGCGGAGGGCATCCGGGCGCTGATCGACGGGCTCTGGGCGCTGTCGATCCCGGTGGTGATCTTCGCCGGTACGCGATACGGTCTTTTCACGACCACCGAAGCCGGTGCGGTGGTCGTCGTCTATGTGCTCTTCGTCGCCGTGTTCGGTTACCGCGAATTCACCTTCCGCCAGATCCCGGAGGTGCTTGCCGAGGCCGTGCGCGATTCGGCCGTGGTCATGATCATGATCTGCGCGGCGGCAGCCTTCGGTTTCTATCTCGCCTGGGAGCAGGTGCCGCAGGCCATGTCCGGCTGGCTCGGCGAAGCCACCGACAATCCGCTCCTGATGCTGCTCCTCATCAACGTCCTGCTGATCGTCATCGGCACCGCGATCGAGGGGTCGGCGGCACTGATCATTCTGACGCCGATGCTGATTCCGATCATCGATGGCGTCGGCATCGATCGCGTGCATTTCGGCGTCGTGTTCATCACGAACCTGACCATCGCCGGCATCACGCCGCCAGTCGGGGGATTGATGTACATTTCGTCCATGGTGCTGAAAGTGCCGATGATGGCCTATGCCCGCGAGGTGCTGCCATACTTGGCGATGATGATGGTCATTCTCGTCATGCTGAGCATGTTCCCCCAGCTGTCGCTTTGGCTGCCGAACCTGGTCTATGGGACGACGGCGGTCCAATAGCGCGACGAATAAGCCTCTGCGCCATGGTGGCGCATAGGCCGGAAACGGCTCCGATAATCCCGACTTCTTACGCAGGTACTGACCATGGATGAGTTCACGCCCACCGTCGGAGTTTCTTCGACACGTCCCGCCGACATGCCGGAAGACCATGCCGCCTTGCCGGTCTGGAACGCCGAAAACTGGTTTTACGAGGATTGGCCCGTCGGTCAGCGCATTCGGTCGTTACGCCGCACGATTGGCGAGAGCGATAGCCACCTCTTCAACACCCTGGTCGTCGACATCCATCCTTATGTCCAGGATCAGATGTTTGCGGAGCGGGAAGGCATCTTCGGCCGTCGTCTCGTTGCCGGCGCCTTCGTGTTCTCGGCCGGTCTCGGCCTCGTCGCCACCAATTGCGTCAACGCCTTTTCCTATGGCTACGACAAGCTCCGGTTCATCAAGCCGGTCTTCATCGATGACACGATCTACACGATCCGGACCAACATGGAAAAAACGCCCCGTTACAAAGACCTCGGGCTCATTCGCGCCAGCTACCAGGTGTTCAAGAACGAGGGCGAACTGGTGCTCTACTGCGAGCATCTGCAAACGGTGAAATACAAGAACCCGGCGGATTTTGCCGGCAAGACCGAGAAGTAGAAAACAGAACCGAAGAAAACGAGCGTTCGCTTGCCGGCGTCGCCGTAATCGGCATGAGCTCGTTTCGCTGGCATTCTGTTGCACCGCCGGGTCTCGTAGCGCAGCCATTCTCCAAAATTCCATCCGCCGACATATTCCATCGATCGCATGTGCTCATGCGAACACGGAATAAAAACGTTTATATTTTTCATTGAAATCGTTTTTATCAGCTGATACGGCTTTCGTCGGGAGGCCGATCATGGAAAACACGCAGTCACCGCGCGCACGGCCGGGGATCAAGGCTCTGGCCGAGGCTACGGGCTATTCCATTGCGACCGTGTCGAAGGCGCTCAACGGTTCTCCCATGGTTGCCCCGGCCACGAAGGCGCTCATCCATCGTGCCGCTGCGGAGATAGGCTATCGTGCCAACGCCCGCGGCATGGCGCTGAGGACCGGCCGCACCTGCCAGGCTGCCGTGCTCATGCCGGTAACGGCTGCGCGCGACTATGAATGGGACGGCGTCGAATATACCCAGATACTCAGCGGCATCAGTCAGGCACTGGAAGGCAGCGACTATCGCATGTCGGTCCATGTCGTGCGCAATGTGGAGGACGGCTGCGAGGCGGCGCGCCGGGTCATCGATGAGGGTCTGGCGGACGGACTGATATTCTCAGGCATACGCGCCGACGACCCGCGCATCGATCTTCTGGTCGAGAGCCGGTTTCCCTTCGTCTCTCTCGGTCGCTGTCGGAAACCCCTCGATTACGCACATGTCGATATCGACAACGAATGGGCGGCCCATGCGGCGACCGCCCGGCTGATTGCCGGCGGACACCGGCGGATCGCGCTCGTCAATCCGCTCCGGCATCTCTCCTACGCCGAGGACAGGGTGGACGGCTTCATGCGGGCTTTTCGCGAGGCGGGGCTATCGCCGTCCGACGATCTGATCGCCGAAGGCGATCTCTCTACCCAGTTCGGCCGCGAGAGCGCGCTCGGTCTTCTCGACGCGGCGCGGCCGCCGACGGCCTTCGTCTGCAGCAACGAGTCGACCACGCTCGGAGTGCTTTCGGGCCTGGGCTCGCGTGGACGGCGGATCGGCGTCGATGTCGACGTGGTCGCCTATGACGACATCAATGTCAGCGCCTATTTCACGCCGCCGATCACGACCTTCTATCAGCCCATCGAGATACTCGGGCGAACCCTCGGGGAGTTCCTGCTGCGGCGCATGGCGGGAGAGGACGCGCAAACGTTGAAGCAGGTTTTCAGGCCAACGCTGATCGAGAGGCAGCCCGACAATCTCGGCGGGCGCCTGGAGCAGCCGGCGTAGGAAAAGAATTCACAACGGAGGAGAACCAAGGTGAAAACACTCGTAATTGCACTTGCGATGGCGGCCCTCGTCTCAGGCGGCGCGTCGGCCGCCGATCTCGGCGGGAAGCTGCTGAAGGTCGGCTCGGACACGACCTCGCCGCCGATGGAGAGCGTCGATCCCGCGACCGGACAGATCGTCGGTTTCGATATCGACGTGGTGAATGCGATCTGCGCAAAGATCAACTGCCAGGCGGAATTCGTGACCACCGGTTGGGACGGCATTTTCGCAGCGCTCGATCAGGGCAACTTCGATCTCGTCGCCTCGGGCGTGTCGATCACCGAGGAACGCAAGAAGGCCATGGATTTCTCCGATCCCTACATCGTCAACAGCCAGGCGGTGCTGATGCGGGTCGAGGACCAGGGCGTGTCACTGGAAGACTTCAAGTCGAAGGGGAAGAAGCTTTCCGCCCAGGCCAACACCACGGATGCGCAGGTCGCCGAAGGGGTGGTCGGCAAAGAAAACGTCGTCGCCTATGACAGCTTCAGCGCCGCGATCATCGCGCTCAAGAACAAAGATGTCGACGGCGTCGTCATCAACGGAGCCAATGCTGCCGCTTACGAACGCGAGTTCGTCGGCGAACTCGTGGTCGCGATCCGGGACCTCGAATCCGATCCGCTCGGCCTCGTCTTCCGCAAGGGCGATGCCAACGTCGCCGCCTTTAACGAAGGACTGAAGATGATCCGCGACGACGGCACGCTGGATCAGCTCGTCAACAAATACTGGGGCGTGAAGTAACCTCATCCGAACACCCCGGAGCGGTTCTGCGCTCCGGGGCCGAATTTCTGCGCAGAATCCCCGGAGGGATGAATGTCGTTCCTGAGAAGCGTGCGGCCCAGCAATCTGATCATTCTGACAGCGCTGCCGTTCATCATCTATCTTTTCGCCTCCTCCGGTGACTACCAACGTTCGCTGAGAGCCATTCTCGGAGTCGAGAACGGCTCGTCCGCCTTCGTACCCGGCTTCCTTGCCCTGCTCGTCGCCTTCGGCTCGGGTATCGCCGTTCTCGTCTTTTCCCGAGCCAAGGCGCCGCGGCCGCGGCGGGCGCTCGCTGCCGCCGTGCTCAATCTCGCTGCGGCGGCCATCTTGCTTCTGAGCGACGCGGTTCATCCCTACCTTGCGTCGGTCGTCGCCAATGCCGTCGATCCCTTCACGTCCGATCTCGTCGTGAAAGGGCTTAGCCCCCGGCGATTGACGGACGCCGCGGACATGACCCTGCGCGGCATCGAAGCCGTGCTTTTTCCGGCCTATTTTGCGCTGACCCTGTTCGGCTCCATGCTTTTCTTCGGTGCCGGCAAGGCATCTGCGCGGGAGAGCATCCTGCATCGCGCAGGAGCGTGGAGCATCGGCCTCGTCAACGGTACGGGGCTCCTGTTCATCCTCTTCTTTGCGCATATGGCCTTTGCCGCCGGCGTGGCGACGACGGTCCGCGCGGCCATTGCCGCCTATCTTCTCGCCGCGATCATCGGTCTCATCTGGGTCGGATTGCTTCAGTTGCATTATAAGGCGCGCACCAGCCTCTTCTTCGCGCTCGCGACCCTCGGCCTGGTGCTCGTCGCCGCCTGGTTCCTGTTGCAGCCTCGCACGCCCTATGTGCTTGCGGGGCGGCTCGACGGCAGGGTCGCGATCGTCAGCAACACGCCGTCCGGCCTCATAGGCGCGGTGCGCTTCGGCCAATATCCGGGCGCGCCCGCTGAAGAGGCGGCGGTACGAACCTTCCTTGGCCCGGCGGAGGCAGTCGCGGCGATAGAAAAGGACGAGGTGACGGCCGCGCTTCTGCCGGCCGAAGCCGTGCCCGGGGGCTTGCCGCTCCTTTGGGAAACGGCGGCTTTGAACGATCGAGACCGGGCCGCAGGCATCACTTTCGCCGTCCTGGCAATCATCCTCGGTCTGCTCACCTTCGGCGGCTATCTGCACCGTCGTCATCCCTTGGCGATCGGCTCGGAATTCGTCGTCGATACGATTCGCGGCATTCCGATGCTGGTGATCGTGCTCTATGTCGGCCTGCCCTTGAGCGGGGCGTTGAAGGATGCGACGCAAGGCGTGCTCGACCCGCCGAATCTGATGCGCGGCATCGTCGCCATGGCGCTTGCCTATTCCGCCTATCTGGCGGAAATCTTCCGCTCCGGCATCAACGCCATCCCGGTCGGCCAGATCGAAGCGGCGCGCAGCATCGGGCTCAACCGGTGGCAGACGGCGCGGCTGGTGGTCCTGCCGCAGGCGTTCCGGATCATCATTCCACCGCTCGGCAACGAGCTGATCGCGATCCTCAAGGACACGTCGCTCCTGTCGATTCTGTCGATCCGCGACATCACCCAGCGCATGCGCGAGTTCCAGTCGGCGAGTTTCCTGCCCTTTGCGCCCTATAACTCGGCAGCCATCTTCTACATCTTCCTGACGCTCGCGGCGGCGAGCCTCATCAACATGATCGAGCGGAAATATGACATCAAGCATCGATAGGAGAGGGGAAGAGGGGCCGCGCACGGTGCTGATCACCGGTGCATCGCGGGGCCTGGGTCAGGAACTTGCACAGCGATATGCCGCCGCCGGCTGGCGGGTGATCGCCTGCAGCCGCCAACCGTCGGCGAGGAATGGGGAAACCGGCATCGAACGTCGGACGCTCGACGTCACGGACGCGAGGTCGATGGCGGCGCTTGCCGAAACCCTCGGCGAGCGGCCGATCGATGTCCTCATCAACAATGCCGGGGTCCGCGGCGACACAGGCGGACTGTCGACCGTCAGGCCCGAGGATTTCCTGGAGGTCATGCGCGTCAATGCCCTTGCGCCGATCCTGGTCGTGCAGGCGCTGCTGCGAAATCTCCTCGCCGGCGGCGATCGCATCGTCGCCAATATCAGCAGCCGCGCAGGATCGCTCGCCGAGGGCACGCTCGACGACGACGAAGGAGACTATGCCTATCGTTGCTCGAAAGCGGCGCTGAACATGGCCACGGTCAAGCTCGCCCAGGATTTGCGTCCCCACCGTGTCACCGTGCTGTCGCTCCACCCCGGCTGGGTCAGAACCGATATGGGCGGCCATCAGGCGAGCGTGCCGGTTGCGGAAAGCGCCGCAGGCCTGAAGGCGATCATCGACAGGGCCGGGCTCGCCGAGAGCGGCAGCTTCCGGGCCTTCGACGGAAGAACGGTATCGTGGTGAAGCGAGTGGGACGATGACGACGAGCGAGTTCAAGAACGTGCAGGAAATAGAAGCAATCGAAGCGCTGCTTGCCCGCGAATACGGCGTCGCGGGAGAAATCGTGGCGCTGCCCGGCGAGCACGATCTCAATTTCCGTATTCAGGCGCGCGACGGTCGCGCGTTCCTCCTGAAACTGCATGCCCTCGGCGCGCCCGAGGAGCTCGACATGCAGATTGCAGTTCTCGACCATCTCGCGCGCGAGGCGACGGATCTGCCCGTCTCGAAGGCTTTGCCGAGCCGCTCCGGCGCCTCGTTCACCCGCGTCGAATTCAAAGGAGAGCGTGTCGCACGTCTGCTGACGTGGCTGCCCGGGGAGATCTGGGCACGAGCCGCCAACCGCTCGAGCAACAGCGTCGAGACCCTTGGGGCGCTGCTCGGCAAGCTCGACCGCAGCCTCGCCGGTTTCTCTCATCCCGGCGCCAGGAGAGAGTACGCCTGGGATATCGCCCGGGCGGAAATGCACCTCGCCAACGTCGATCTGATCGAGGATGTGGAGAAGCGGAGCGCGGTTCGCGCGATCCTCGATCACTTCGTCTCCACCGTGCTGCCGCGCCTTGCGGCGTGCCCCCGGCAGGTCATCCACAACGATGCCAATGACTATAACGTGCTCGTCGGCGCCGACGGCCGCGTCAGCGGACTGCTCGACTTCGGCGATATGGTCGAGAGCTATCGGGTGGTGGAAGTGGCCGTCGCCTCAGCCTATGCGCTGATCGGCTCGCCGGATCCGATCGGCGCCATCGCGCGGCTGGCGGGCGCCTATCAGGGCGTCAATCGGCTCGGCGAAACGGAGGCCGAGCTGATCTTCGATCTCGTGCGCACCCGCTACGCCGTCAGCATATGCATGGCGGCAAGGCAGATCCGCGACAACCCCGAGAACGCCTATCTGCTCGTCAGCCAGGAGGACGTCTGGCGCGAACTGAAACGCCTCGAGCAAGAGAACCGCTCGTTCGCCATCGCCCGCCTTCGCGACGCCTGCGGCTTTGCACCCATCCCGAGGGCCGCACGGGTGGTGCGGTGGCTGGAGCGCAATGCGCATGATTTTTCGGGCGTCATCAAGCCGGGCATTGCAAGACCGAAGGCAGCCGTCTTCGATTTCTCGGCGAATAGCCCGGAGAACTGGGCAGGTCTCGAGAAGGACGTGGCGCAAGCGCGCATCGAAGCGCATATCCATGCGGAGGGGGCGGATTTCGGCCTTGGCCTCTACGGGGAGGACAGAGCGGTCTACAAGGGTGACGCCTAC
This sequence comes from Sinorhizobium sp. KGO-5, assembly GCF_036245905.1. Lineage (NCBI taxonomy): Bacteria > Pseudomonadati > Pseudomonadota > Alphaproteobacteria > Hyphomicrobiales > Rhizobiaceae > Sinorhizobium > Sinorhizobium sp. KGO-5. The sequence goes on along the minus strand of NZ_BDIZ01000003.1, from coordinate 363,238 downwards.
CAGGCGACTGCAAGCCTGCGCCGCACGATTCACCTCGGCATCGATCTCTTCGCTCCCGCCAACGAGCCGGTGCATGCACCCTTCGCCGGCAAGGTCGCCTTCTACCATGACGACGCGGTCCCTTACGGCTTCGGGCCGACAATTCTGCTCGAACACACGACGGGCGAGGGCGACACGTTCTGGACGCTCTACGGGCATCTCTCCCGTGAAAGCGCCTCACGGCTTTCGATCGGCCAGCCGGTCGCCAGGGGTGAAGCTTTCGCGACCCTGGGGGATCGCGCCGAAAACGGCGGCTGGGTTCCGCACCTGCATTTCCAGATAGTCACCGATCATCTCGGCCTCGAGGGCCGCATGCACGGCGTCGGCGTCAGAGAGCAGTGGCAGGTCTGGCGGGAGATCAGCCCCGATCCGAGCGTCGTGCTCGGCCTTTCCGTTCCGGCGTCGGTGATCGTCGAGCGCGACAAGGCCTTCCTGGTGCGCGAACGCCAGCGCCGCATCGGTCGTTCCTTAAGCATCGCCTACGGCGCGGCGCCTCTCAAGATCGTCGCCGGCGAGGGCGCCTACCTGATCGATGACGAGGGTAGGCGCTGGCTCGACATGGTCAACAATGTCTGCCACGTCGGCCATTGCCATCCACGCGTCGTGAAGGCGGCGCAGATGCAGATGGCGCGGCTCAATACCAATTCGCGCTATCTGCATGACAGCCTGGTGGAATATTCCCGACGGCTTGCGGCGCTCTTCCCTGATCCGCTGAACGTCTGCTTCTTCGTCAATTCCGGCAGCGAAGCCAACGATCTCGCGATCCGGCTGGCGCGCGCCTATACCGGCAACCGCGACGTCATCACCGTCGATCACGCCTATCACGGCCATCTGACGAGCCTGATCGATGTCAGTCCCTATAAATTCGCGGGCAAGGGCGGGGAAGGGCGGCCGGCGCATGTGCGGGTTGCCGAGATGCCGGACCTCTATCGGGGACGCTATCGCTATGGCGATACGGACGCGGGGCGCAAATATGCCGGGGACGTGCAGCGGCAGATCGATGCGCTGGCGGCGGAAGGGCGCAAACCCGCGCTCTTCTTCAGCGAGGGTATTCTCGGCACGGGCGGCCAACTGGTGCTGCCGGAAGGTTATCTCAGAGAGGCCTATGCGCATGTGCGTGCGGCCGGCGGGCTGTGCCTCGCGGACGAGGTTCAGGTGGGGTTCGGCCGCGTCGGCAGTCACATGTGGGCGCATGAGACGCAAGGAGTCGTGCCCGACATCGTCACCATGGGCAAGCCGATCGGCAACGGCCACCCGATGGCGGCTGTGGTGACGACCGAGGCGATTGCCGCGGCCTTTGCAAACGGAATGGAATATTTCAACACCTTCGGCGGAAATCCGGTATCGGCCGAGATCGGCCTCGCCGTACTCGACGTCATCCGCGACGAGCGCCTGATGCACCATTGCGCGGTCGTTGGAAACCGTCTGATGGATGGAGCGCGCGAACTCGCCAGCCGCCACGCGATCATCGGCGACGTGCGCGGCTACGGTCTCTTCAACGGCATCGAGCTCGTGCGCGATCGCGACACCCTCGAACCGGCCGCAGCGGAGCTCGACTTCGTCATTGCCGAAATGAAGGACAGGCACCGCATCCTGCTGTCGAGCGAGGGACCGCAGCACAACGTACTGAAGATCAAGCCGCCCGCGCCCTTCAGCGCGGACGATTGCGACCGTTTCCTCGATGCCCTCGACGCGGTGCTGGCGCGGGTAAAGGCCGGCTGACGTCACGATACGAAAGTTATGAATCTGTCCGACATTTTAGAACATGAGGTGATCGTTCGTCGGACTCCGCCTCGGTTGCAGAGGTAAGCGGGGTCAGGCAACATGATAGAGCCTGCCTTCACGACGCTTTCGTGATGAAGCGCTTGATATAATCGGCAATCGCATCGAGAGTGCCCTCGTCAACCTGATGTTCTCCATAGTGCCAGATGGCATTGCGCTCATTGCGCGGCGCAGTCTGCAAGATGTGGTTTACACCTTCGAGGGTAACGAGTTTGCGCGGACGGTCCTTCGAGCCTCCGAGCGCGAGCAGTTCGGCATCCACGCGCGAGACTTGGACATCGTTCTCGCAGTGAAAAATCAGCAGAGGGCAGTCGATGGAGGCGGCCAATTTCGCCGGTTCTATCCTTGAGAGGTCGCGAAGATAATCGAGACGATCCTCCAGGCCGAAGAGCTCGTCCGGCGGTGGCCCCCCTTGTCGGATCGTCTCTTCCAAGAGCGTTCGCTTGCTGCGGACTGCCTCGGCCTGCTCGGCGGTGTAGCCGCCATTCGTCAGCATCCAGTCGATCTGGTCCTCGATGATAGCGTTGATCGGCCTTCCAGGAGCTGCGATCAGCACTATTCCCGACACATCGTGCAATTCTTGAGCAGCCATCAGCGCGATGAGTCCCCCTAGACTATGGCCGAGCAGAATCCTGGCCTGCGCTCCGCCCTTTCGCGGCTCCATCGTGGACCATGCATCCTTCGCCCCATCAATGAACGTTCGAAGGTTCGGTAGCTCTTCCTGCGTCTTGTAACGCTCGTAGCGGAGGGAGCGGAGGCCACGCTGTGCAAGACCATCGAGGATCGCCCCATAGCCGAGATTCAGATCGCCGCTCAGCCCGTGGCTATCATAGCGGCCGGATCCTCCGAGAAAGACGGCGGTGGCAAAAGCGGGCCCTTCCGGTGCGACGACCGTGCCCTTGAGGGCTGCCGGTCCGATCTCGATTTCGTCAACCCTTATCCCGTCACGGCTGCGATAGCCGGTTGGACTGCCGATATCCGGCGTCCAATCGGGAAGATGTGCCTCAATCCTCTCGAAATAGATCCCGGGTGTCGAGGTTTCCAGCCAACCGAGGCGCCCGTGCTCACTCAGAATCAGCGTTTCCTTGAGGTTCGACTGCCATTGGGCACCCATCCTGTTCAGCTTTAGGTCGAAACAACGACCGCCATCGGCAAGAAAGGATGGAATCGTCAAGAATCCCGCCGCAAGACGGCCGGATCGCATTCTGATGGCCTCGGCAAGTTGACCAATCATGTTTGCCTCCAAGACGATTTCCATATCCAGAAACGCCGCCTTGGTGAGGCTGTATTTGTTGCCGTGGCTATCGCGACCGTCGAGGGCGAGTGGATGCCCGTCGAGGTCGGTTCTAAGCATGCTTTTCCGCCGGTATTGACGCAGACCCAACGGAGGATCGTCGAAGAACTCCAGCCATGACGTGATGCGCCGGCCGCCCGATGGGTCAATACAGGACGAGGAATGGGAATATCCCAACACGCGCGCCTGGAAACAAATTTTGAAGGAATGGACAATTTCCGTTTGTTGCACGGCACCCATCTCCGAAACCGCAACACGTACCGGGCCGAAGATGCAGCACGGAACGCCCTGGCTCCCGCGATCGTGTCCATCAGGAGCAATACCAGAATTTGTGCGACCAGAACGTGTTTTGTCCTTTGATCGTAGCCGATCAATGGACAAAAGCATGCAGCAGCTCGAAGTCCTAGGGCGACCTTTGCGCGTCTCATAAGACGCGCGGCGCTTTAGGAAATTTCCGAGGGGCCGCACTCTCTTCTCGCCTCATCCCTGTGCTCGTCACAGGGATCCAGCAGCGCCGCGTCTGCGGCGCGGGAAGCGTTCTTTCAGCCCAAGGACTTGGTCTGGCTGGATTCCTGTGACGAGCACAGGAATGAGGAGATCAAACAAGCCGCCGCGGGTGGCCCGAATCTCAACAGGCATCAGCCTCTTCGGCGATTACATCTGGACCCCAACCAGCGGCCTCGAACTCGGGCCCTTGCGGCGTGAAACTTCGATGCTTGCCGCGTGATCCTCCAAAAGTCGGGCAATTATTCACTTTCGTGTTGTCACGCCCGGCTGACAAAAGTTTTCCCTTTACAACTAAGTTAAACGTTTTTATTTCTAATAAAAACGTTTAACAGGCTGACGAACAGGCGGTCGATCCGCCGCCTGGCGGGAGGAGAGTTTGGCCGCTATTCGCATCGACAATCTTCGCAAGTCCTTCGGCTCGCATGAAATTCTGAAGGGCATCGATCTCGAGATCGCCGGCGGCGAGTTCGTCTGCTTCCTGGGGCCGTCCGGTTGCGGCAAGAGCACGCTCCTGCGCTCGATCGCGGGACTTGAAAATCTCAACGGGGGATCGATCCGCCTCGGCGAGCGCGACATCACCGATCTTCCGTCCGCCAGGCGCGACATCGCCATGGTCTTCCAGAACTACGCGCTCTATCCGCATATGAACGTGCGCAAGAATCTTTCCTTCGGCCTTGCGCTGAACGGCATGAAGCGAAACGAGATCGAGCGGCGTGTCAACAATGCGGCCGAAATTCTGAGAATCACGGAGCTCCTGGACCGCAAGCCACGCCAGCTTTCCGGCGGCCAGCGCCAGCGTGTGGCGATCGGCAGGGCGATCGTGCGCGAGCCGAAGCTCTTCCTGCTCGATGAGCCGCTCTCCAACCTCGATGCCGGTTTAAGGGTGACGATGCGCGTCGAACTGGCGTCGCTGCACGAACGCCTCGGCGTGACGATGATCTATGTGACGCATGACCAGGTCGAGGCCATGACTCTCTCCGACCGGGTCGTGGTGCTCGACAAGGGACGCGTCAGCCAGTTCGGCACCCCGCTCGAACTGTTCTACCGTCCGGCAAATCTCTTCGTCGCCGGCTTCATCGGCTCGCCGCGGATGAATTTCCTGCCGGCGGGTGTCGCGGATCAGGGCGCAACCGGCGTGACGCTTGCCGGAGGCGGCTTATCGAGGCCGGTGACGCTCGATATGTGTTCGTCGGAACCGATCGACCGGGTTCGTCCGGTCACCCTGGGAATTCGCCCCGACAAACTCGAACTGACCTCGCCGGAGGAGGGGCATCTCGCCGGCACGGTGAGGCTCGTCGAGCGGCTCGGCACCGAAAGTCACGTTCACATCCGTGTCGAGGGCGGTGGTGATCTGACCGCCGTGGTGCGCGGCACCCATCCCGTCGCGAGCCGAGATCAAGTTCATCTCCGCCTTCCCCCCCAGCACTGCCATCTGTTCGATGCAGAAGGCACGGCGATCGCAAGGCGGCTCGATCCGGAGACGAAGGCACTTATCGATAACGAGAAGGCAAGGGGCGCGCGTGCGCCGGTTTTGGAGGAGAGACATGCCTGATATGAAAACGACGATCATCGGATCGCTTCTGGCCCTGTCGGTTGCCGGCGCGGCGACTGCGCGCGCAGAGGAGGTCTTGCGCTTCGCGACCTGGGACACCGGCGAGAGCCTTGCCATCCAGCAGGCGATCGCCAAAAAATTCGAGGAGAAGCACCCGGGTGTGAAGGTTCAGGTCGAGCCCTATGCCGAGGGCTACGACCAGAAGCTCGTCGCCGCCTTCGGCGCGGGCAATCCGCCCGATGTCATGTATATGTGGAACTTCCCGCAATACTACACGTCGCTGATGCCGCTCGATGAGCTGATCGCGCGCGACTCGGCCGAGATCAAGCCGGACGATTTTCCGGAAGGCCTGATGAACACGGCACGTATCGAAGGCAAGACCTACGGCATGCCCTCGGGTTTCACCACCCAGGTCGTCTTCTACAACAAGGAGATGTTCGCAAAGGCGGGTGTGGAAGAGCCGAAGGAGGGCTGGACCTGGGACGATCTGCGCGCCAAGGCAGCCAAGTTCCGCGACAAGGCCGGCAAGGTCTACGGGTTCGCCGTCGACGCCAAGCCGGACCCCTATGATTTCGAGCAGTTCCTCTGGTCGAACGGCACGAAATACATCTCGGACGACGGCAAGGAGATCGACGGCTACATGAACAGCGACGCGGCTGCCGCGGTGCTCGGCATGTTCGCCGACATGGCCAGGAAAGAGGAAGCCGTGACACTGCACCTCGGAGACGAAACGGGGGGTGACACGCTGTTCCAGGGCGGCAAGATCGCCATGTTCCAGAGCGCCATGTGGGACAAGGCAGATATCGATGCCGCGGGCTTCAGCTATGGCGTCGCACCGCTGCCGACATTCGGCGACCGCCCAGCCCATTCGGCACTCGGCGTTTCGGCGATCTCCATCGCCAAGGACGCCACCCATCCCGACCTCGCCTGGGAATTCGTGAAATTCTTCTCCTCGCCCGAGTCGGTCGCGATGCGCGTCAACGACCTGCCGGTGCGCAAGAGCGTGGCCGAGGCGAAAGGGATGACGAAGGACCCCGTCTACAAGCCTTTCTTCGATATTCTCGCCACCTCCAACACCGAAAGGCACGCCTATCTGAAGAACGCCAACTGGAGCAAGATCCAGGACAATCTGGCGCGCGCCATCGAGGCGACGATGATCGAGCAGGGCAATGCCAAGGCCCATCTCGACGATGCGGTCAAGCGCTCCAAGCGCCTGCTGAAGTAAGGAGTGCGGGGGATGGACATGGCCGCCCATGCTGAACCGAAGGTGGATGTCGTTCGGCGCAGACGAGCGAATGCCGGAAGGCATCTTGCGCCCTTCCTGTTCATCTCCCCATGGATCCTCGGATTCCTCTTCTTCACCCTCGGCCCGCTCTGCTTCTCGCTGACGATGAGCTTTTTCGACTGGCCCGTCGTCGGCGAGCGCACCTTCGTCGGACTCGACAACTACCGCTCCATGTTCATGGAGGACCCGCAATTCCGGGAGAGCCTCTGGATCACGGTGAAGTTCGCGGCGATCTACGTGCCGTTCAACATCGTCATGTCGCTTCTGCTGGCGCTGTTGCTGCACCATGCGACTTTCGCCAGCGGCTTCTTTCGCACGGTGTTCTATCTGCCGAGCGTGATCTCGGGTGTTGCGCTTGTGACGATCTGGAGCTGGATCTACAGCAGGGAATACGGGCTGCTGAACTTCATGCTGTCGCTCGTCGGCATCGATGGACCGAACTGGCTCGGCGATCCCAGCCTGGCCCTCGTCGCCATCATCGTCGCAAGCCTCTGGGGCCTCGGCGGTACGATGCTGATCCTTCTGACCGGTCTCAAGGCCATTCCGAAAGAGCTCTATGAGGCCGCGACCGTCTCGGGCGTTCCGGGCTGGGCGCAGATGCTGTTCATCACCCTGCCGATGCTCGGGCCGATGCTGATCTTCACCTTCATCACCTCGATCATCTCCGCATTCCAGCAGCTGACGATAGCGCTTCTGCTGACGAAGGGCGGCCCTCTCGGCTCCACCTATTTCTTTGCCATGTACATCTACGACAACGCCTTCAAATATTTCGACATGGGCTATGCCGCCGCGGGCTCCTGGGTGATGTTCGCGATCGTGCTGACACTCAGCCTGGTCGTCATGCGCTGGTCCGCCGCATGGGTCTATTACGAGGGCGAGGTCCGGCCGGCCGATGGAGACCGCGATGCGTAAGACAGTCCTCTATGCGACGCTGATCCTGCTGTCCGCCCTGTTCATCGCGCCGTTCTACTGGACCTTCATGACGGCGGTCAAAAGCACGGCGGAGCTATATCAGTTCCCACCGGTCCTCTGGCCGTCCGAGTGGCACTGGGAGAATTTCGCAGCCGCCTGGAACAAGCAGCCCTTCGGCACCTATCTTTCGAACTCGCTGATCGTCGTCGTCCTTTCGACGGTCGGCCAGCTTCTCTCGAGTTCGCTCGTCGCCTTCGGCTTCGCCCGCTTCCGGTTTCCCGGACGCGACGCCCTGTTCGTGCTGCTGCTCGCGACCATGATGATCCCCTGGGATGTGAAGATGATCCCGCTCTACATGGAATTCAACATGCTGGGCTGGATCAACACGCTCAAACCACTGATCGTGCCGGCCTATTTCGCCGACGCCTTCTTCGTCTTCCTGCTCCGCCAATACATCATGACGATACCGATGGAGATCGACGAGGCTGCCCGCATGGACGGTGCCAACAGTTTCGACATCTACTGGCGCATCCATCTGCCTCTGATGCTGCCCGCTTTGGTGCTGGTCGGTACCTTCCATTTCATGAATGCGTGGAACGACTATCTGGGACCACTGATCTTCCTCAACGATCAGTCGAAATACACGCTCACCCTCGGGCTTTCGATGTTCAAGGGCCTGCATGAGATCGACGTCACCTCGATCGCGGCGATCACCGTCATCCTCTGCCTTCCGCCGCTCGCCCTCTTCTTCCTGGCGCAGCGCTATATCATGGATGGAGCCGTCGGCTCTTCGGTGAAGGGATAGGCGATGCTGTTCGATATCGACCATGTTCCTTTCAGCCGAAAGGGGCGCTTCCTGACGCTGTCGACGATGCGTGTTCCCGGGCGCGACGGGGAGCGTGCGCTTTATCTCAGATGCGTCAGTGGCGGCGACGAGCGTCCTTCGCTTGGACGGCTGTGTCGGGTCGAGTTGCTGGACGGGAAAGGCCGACCGGCGGCGGCGCGCTTCGAACTGTCGCCGGACCAGCTTGTGGCGCGGACCGGCGAGGGCATTGTCCGCTTCGTCATCGGAGCCGGCGAACGCTTGCACATTCGCGGCGAAAATGCAGGCGTGCGTTTCCATGTCGAAGGATCGCGCTACGATTATGTCTACCGCACGCCCGGCGGCGAATGGTGTCTCGTGGCAGCAAGTGAGAACGTGAAACTCATTCCGCGGGCCTGTCTCGGTGATCTGGCCGTTTCCGGCAAATGGGACAGGGACCGGTCCACCGACGTTTCCTTCACGCTCTCGGGCGAGGGGACATTCGAGGGCAATGTCGATTTCTTTCGCGCCCTCCCGCCGCCGAAAAGCCCCGGCAGCTTCGAGGTGGCGCATGCAGCCGTCGCAGCCGAGTTCAGCGCCTGGTATCGATCGATCCCGGCGGGTGTCCCCGGACAGGAGGAAGCGCAACGGCTCGCGGCCTATCTTCTCTGGGCGAATACCGTGCCGGCCGAAGGCGTGCTGACCCGGCCGGCGATCTACATGTCGAAAAACGCCATGATCAATATCTGGAGCTGGGACAATGCCTTCTCGGCACTTGGCGTGACCGCCTTCGACGAAGAGCTCGCCTTCGACCAGTTCGCAGCGATCTTCGACCATCAGGACGCTTCCGGCCTGCTGCCGGACTACGTGAACGACCGCGAAGCGCTCTTCGCCTTCACCAAGCCCCCCGTTCACGGCTGGGCCGTGTCCTGCCTGGCGCGCGAAAATCCCGCCTTCCTGACACCGGAGCGACGGGCCTATCTGCGCGATGCGATCGGCAGGCAGGTCTCCTACTGGCTGACCCACGGCCGCGCCGGCGGCGGCGTGCTGCCGAGCTACTTCCACGGCAATGACAGCGGCTGGGACAATGCGAGTTTTTTTGCCGAAGGCGGCCCGGTTCTGTCACCCGACCTTCCGGTCTTCCTCATCCTGGCCTGCGAGGCGCTTGCCAACCTGCTGGAGGACGATCCGGAAAAGGCAGCCCGCTGGCTTCGCACCGCAGACGAACTTCAAGCGCTCCTCGTCGGCACGCTCTGGACCGGCGAGACTTTTGCCGCGCGTCTTGCCGCCGACCCAGAACGAATTCTCCCTGGGGATAGTCTGATCCAGTTCATGCCGCTGCTGCTGGGCTCCCGCTTGCCGCCAGCGATGTGCCGCCAGCTCGTCGCCCGGCTGGTGGAAGGCGCATTCATCACCGATTGGGGCCCGGCGACGGAGAGCCCCCGGAGTTCCTACTACGAGGACGATGGCTATTGGCGCGGGCCTATCTGGGCGCCGACGACCTATCTCCTCTGGGACGGACTGCGCCGCCAGGGGGAGCGTGCATTGGCCCGGGAAATCGCGCAGAGGTTCTGTGCACTTGCCAATGCACACGGTATGGCCGAAAACTTCGACGCGCGCTCGGGCAGGGGCCTTCGGGATCGGGCATTCGCCTGGACGTCCGCAGTCTACCTGCTGCTGGCGCAATCCCTCCGCGACGAAAACCGGTGAAGAGTTGAAGCCGTCATGCAGCGACCGACCATAAAGACGATAGCGCGGGAGACGGGACTGTCGATTGCGACGGTCTCCAAGGCTCTGAAGCATTCTCCGCAGGTTCGCCCGGAGACGAGGGCCATCGTGCTCGATGCGGCCGAGCGCGTGGGCTACGAACTCAATCTTCATGGCGTGCAGCTGCGCACCGGCAAGACCTATCAGGTTGCCGCCATCATGACGGCGCCGGGCCCGAAGGAAAACGAATGGGAGGGCGTGGAATATGCGCAGCTCCTCAGCGGTATTTCCTGGGCGCTGGAAGAAAGCCCCTATCGCGTCTCGCTCTACGCCGTGCGCGACTTCGAGGAAAGCCAGGAAACGATCAGGCAGATCGTTGCGATGAAGAAGGCCGACGGCATCATCATTTCGGGCACGCGGGCCGACGATCCGCGTATCCGGTTGATGCAGGAAGCGGAGTTCCCCTTCGTGACCTACGGCATGAGCATCCACAATGCGCCGCACGCCTATGTCGACGCCGACAACGCACAGATGATCCGCCTGTCCATGGCGCGGCTGATCGAGCGTGGCCACAGGCGCATCGCGCTGCTCAATCCGAAAGAGCAGTTCACCTACGGTGTCGTTCGCCTGGAAAGCTACCGCAAAGCGCTCGAAGAGGCAGGCCTGTCCTACGATGCCGCGCTCGTCGCTCATGGTCGGCTGACGCCCGCATTCGGCAGGGAAAATGTGGTGGCCATGTCTGCGCTCGCCGATCCGCCCACCGCCTATATCTGTGCCAACGAAGCCACTGCGCTCGGCGCCTTTTCCGGCTTCCACGCGCGCGGGCTGGTGCATGGGCGTGACGCGGTCATCAATGCGACCGACGACCTGAACGTCAGCCAGTATTTCGCACCGCCGATCACGAGCTACTACCTGCCGATCGGCGAGCCGAGCGCGCTGCTCGGCAAATTCATCCTGCGGCGGATGGAGGGCGAGCCGCCCGAGGCCCTGCAGACGCTCCTGATGCCGGATCTCATCGAGCGCTCGGACGACCGACTGAGGCCGAAGCTATGAGCGACCAATCCTCCATCGAGGTCGCCGGTTAATATAAACGTTTAAGTTCGATCCGGCCCCGTCGCGCCTGCTCGCCACGTGCGTCCGCCGCCAATCCAGAAAAACGACAAAGGACTTTACCTTGCACATGCCGCTGACGAACCCCAATCGCTTCAACTCCGACTTTCGGACGCCTGACAGGCTCGAACTCGGCGTGTGCTACTATCCCGAACAATGGCCGCGCGAACGATGGGCGGAAGACGCCGGGCGGATGATCGAGCTCGGCCTCTCCTGGGTTCGCATCGGCGAATTCGCCTGGGCGAAGATAGAGCCGCGGTCGGGCGAATTTCATTGGGAATGGCTGGACGAAGCGATCGACGTTCTGGGCAAGGCCGGCCTCAAGGTCATCCTCGGCACGCCGACGGCGGCCCCGCCGAAATGGCTCGTGGACCGCTATCCCGACATTCTGCCGGTGGACGCGACGGGGGCGGTCCGCAAATTCGGCGCGCGACGCCACTATTGCTTCTCGAGCCGGCGCTACCGCTCCGAGGCGGCGCGCATCACCGAGGCGATGGCGCGCCGCTATGGCGAACACATCTATGTCCATGCCTGGCAGACGGACAATGAATATGGCGACCACGACACGATCTACAGCTATTCCGCCGAAGCGGTCAGGGCGTTCCGCCTGTGGCTGGCCGAACGCTACGGCTCGATCGAGGAACTGAACCGCGCCTGGGGCACCTCGTTCTGGTCGATGAACTACAACAGCTTTGTGGAAATCGATCTGCCGAACAGCCTGGTGGAGGAGCCGAGCCCGACCCACGGTGTTGATTTCATCCGCTTCTCTTCCGATCAGGTGAAGAGCTTCAACAAGGCCCAGGTCGACATTATCCGGGCGCATTCCCCCGGCCGTCCGGTGACGCACAACTTCATGTCGCAGAATACCGATTTCGACCATTACTCCGTCGGCGAGGACATCGACATTGCCTCCTGGGACGTCTACCCGATGGGCGGCCTGCTCAACGGGCGGCTCGCAGCGAAGGACAAGGAGCATTATCTCCGGGTGGGGGATCCCGACCAGCCGGCCTTCAACCACGACCTCTACCGCGCCGTCGGCCGCGGCCGCGTCTGGGTCATGGAGCAGCAGCCGGGGCCCGTGAATTGGGCGGCGCACAACCAGTCGCCGGCCGACGGCATGGTTCGGCTCTGGACCTGGCTCGCCTATGCCCATGGGGTCGACATGGTCTCCTATTTCCGCTGGCGCCAGGCGCCTTTCGCGCAGGAACAGTTTCACGCAGGCCTCCTTCTTCCAAACAGCGAGGCGGATCAGGGCTATCTTGAAGTCGCCGAAGTCGTCGCGGAAATGAAGCGCCTGCCCGAGGGAGAGGTGCGTGGCAAGGCGCAAGTCGCGATCCTTCTCGACTACGAATCGCGCTGGGCGACACGCGTCCTGCCGCAGGGGCGGAGCTATTCCGCTTCGGCGGTTGCGCTCGATTGGTATTCGACGGCGGCGCGTCTGGGGGTCGATGTGGATTTCATAGGCCAGCACTCGGACCTCGACGGATACAAGCTGATCCTTGCGCCGGACCTCGTCATTGCCGAGGAGGCTTTCGTCGAGCGGCTCGCGCGAGCGGACGCCAAGGTGGTCTTCGGCGCGCGCAGCGGCAGCAAGACGAAGGACATGCACATCCCCGAGGGACTGCCGCCTGGACCGCTGGCGAAGCTCATCGATGTCAGCGTCTCGCGGGTCGAATCGTTGCCGGAGTTTCATAGCGAGACCGTTCTCTACGGCAACGAGGCTTATCAGGCGGCCGGCTGGCGCGAGACGGTCAGGACGAACGAGACCGTTCTCGCAAGCTTCGACGGGGAGTATCGTAACGGCGCTCCGGCGCTCGTGGGCAACGACAAGGCACGCTATCTGGCCGTTGCGGCCAACGGCGCATTGCTCGACAAGGTGATCGGCGACGCGCTCGGCTGGGCTGGACTGGAAAGCCTGCCCGACCTCGGCGATCTTCGCGTGACGCGCCGCGGCAATCTCCGTTTCGCCTTCAATTTCGGCCGGACCCCCGCGGAGGTGCCCGCAGGGCCCTCGGCCGAGTTCTACCTGGGGGGCCGCACGCTGAAACCCGTCGATGTTGCGATCTGGAGGGAATGAACCCCGGAGCATCGATGTAGCCGACCTTCAGGCAAGGTCACATCGTCGTGAGCTTGGACTGCACTTGATGACTTGTCGTGCCATTCGCCCTAGGTCGAACGCATGACCATGCTCGTTGTTACGTTCCTTGCGCTCTTCGGTTTCCACTCGGCGGCAGCCGCGCAGGATCAGTCCGTCACCACCTTGCTGACGGCCCTGGCGACCAGAGAAGAGTTGAACCCGCTGAAGACCGTGGTCGTTGCCAGGGACGGGGAGACGATTGCCGAGAAGGGTTATCGCGGCCACACGCCCTCGGAGTCGACCAACATCAAGTCGGCGTCGAAATCGATCGTATCCGCACTTGTGGGCATCGCGATCGGCAAGGGTCTGCTCGACGGCCCGGAGCAGAAGATCGCGCCGCTCCTGAAGGAAGACCTCCCGTCGCAGGCCGACCCCCGGATCAACGACATCACCATCGGCAACCTGCTTTCGATGCAAGCGGGACTGGGGCGCATGTCCGGACCGAATTACGGCCGCTGGGTGTCGAGCCGCAACTGGGTTCGTTTCGCACTGGCACAGCCCTTCGACGACGAGCCCGGAGGTCGGATGCTTTATTCGACCGCCTCGACCCATCTGCTCTCGGCAATACTGACCAAGATCGGCGGCAAGTCGACACTGGCGCTTGCGCGCGAATGGCTCGGTCCTGTCGAGGGTTTCCGGATCGGCGCCTGGGAGCGGGATCCCCAGGGCATCTATCTCGGGGGCAACCAGATGGCGATGAGCGCGCGATCGCTGCTTGCCTTCGGTGAGCTCTATCGCAACCGCGGCCGCACCGCAGACGGACGGCAGGTCGTCCCGGCCGATTGGGTGGAGCTTTCCTGGCAGCCGCGCACGGCCTCCCGTTTTACCGGCGACGGCTACGGATATGGCTGGTTCACGCGCCGGATCGGCGACGAGGATGTGTATTACGCTTGGGGCTATGGCGGCCAGATGCTCTACATAGTGCCGTCCCTTGACCTGACCGTGGTCATGACGTCGGATGAAAGCGGCCCCTCGGCACGCAACGGCTATCGCGACGCTCTGCACGGGGTTCTGGCGGAGATCATCTCCATCGCCAAAGCGGATTGAGGCAGATGGTTCTGCTCTGTGCGCGTTAAACAACCATGTTAGCAAAAAGCGCCAAGGGCGCGTCGACCTTGATGAATTGACGCGCCCGATCGACTGACTCTTCGCAGCGGGTTTGCTTAGGCCGTTGGCTGCTTCGTCTTCCGGAGATAGGGAAGCACGGTGTCGAACGACCCGAAACGCTGCACGGCGTCCTCGTTGGAGACGGCGGCCGTGATGATGACGTCCTCGCCCTGCTGCCAGTTCGCGGGTGTTGCCACCTGATGCTTGGCGGTGAGCTGGATCGAGTCGATGGCGCGCAGGATCTCGTTGAAGTTGCGGCCGGTGGTCATCGGATAGGTGAGGATCAGCTTGATCTTCTTGTCGGGGCCGATGACGTAGACCGAACGCACGGTGGCGTTATCCGCAGGCGTCCGGCCCTCGGACGTCTCTCCGGCGCCGGCCGGCAGCATGTCGTAAAGCTTTGCCACCTTCAGATCGCGGTCGCCGATCAGCGGGTAGTCGACCTCGAAGCCGGTCGCGACCTTGATGTCGTTCTTCCACTTGGTGTGACTTTCGACCGGGTCGACCGAAATGCCGATGATCTTGACGCCGCGCTTGCGGAACTCCGGCTCGATGCCGGCCATGGCGCCGAGTTCCGTGGTGCAGACGGGAGTAAAGTTCTTCGGATGGGAGAAAAGGACAGCCCAGCCGTCGCCGATCCATTCATGGAAATTGATCGTGCCCTGCGTTGTCTCGGCGGTGAAATCAGGGGCGGTATCGTTGATGCGCAAACTCATGGCGTGTTCCCTCCTGTACGACGCTAAGAATAACGCAATCGCCGCCGTTTTCGAGGAGGAAACGAGCGATTGACGGCGGCAGAAGGAATGACTGCATCATAGGTGGCCGGGCTGCGGGTATATTTTTGCCGGCCGGCCTAAAAGCCAGGTCTTACAAGCCTTTGCGCGGGCGCGTTGACATCGCTTTGCCGCAGCCGCATAGATAGCGCATTCCGAGGGGAGCACCAGACGGTGCTGAGATGGCGTTGAGCCGGACCCTTGAACCTGATCCGGGTCGCCAACACACTGAAATTGCTACTTTCTAGGGCTTTTGTCAAGGGCGGAATGTAGCAGTTATGTAGCAGTCGGGCGGACAATCCCAAAAGGCATTCGCTCCTAAATACGATCAACCTCTTAATCGTATTCGGGAACACGCATGACCGTTACAGCACCCAAAAAAACCGTCTATGTCGGCGATGACCTGATTCTAAATCTCGTCTGGCAATCCGGCACGAAGAAGACTCCCGGTCCGGTAATCGATGTGACCGGATACACGTTCACCGCGATCATTGTCAGAAACGGCGCAACCGTCGTTACCGGCACGGTGACCACGGTGCCCGACGAAGGCAAGATCAAGGTCGCCTTCTCCGAAGCACAGACTGAAACTCTCTTAGGCCCTTACGAAGTCCGCCTTCGGTGACGCTCTGTCCGCAAACGACAGCGATATTGCGACGATCACCACGGCACTTTCCAATCGCGTCCGGTTTGATGCCGCACAGACGCTCGATTCCGCTCAACAGCTTCAGGCACGCCAGAACATCGGTGCCGTTGCTACCGCCGACGTCGGCGACACGACAACCAACTTCGTGACCGTTTTCGAAGCAGCCTTGGTCTAATATTTGAATGTCCGTCGCATCCTCAATATCCGCTTTGGCAACGCGCATCGGGAATGAAATCCGTGATGCCGTGAAGCCTTTACTGCTTCCGACCGGTGGAACTGTCGGGCAAGTGTTGACTAAGACATCTGACACCGTTGGTGATGCGGATTGGTCAACTCCGGGAACGGCTGCTTTCAAAAACATTCATGTCGGGACGACAGCACCAGCTTCCCCGGCTGAAGGCGACATTTGGATTGATACGAACTAATGGCAGTAGGCATCCCTACCACGGTTGTCGATGCGGGTGCGTCGGCGGCTACGGTCACTTCGGCAAGTTTCACCCCTGAAGCAAACATCCTGCTTATCGCCTTCTGTATGGCACGTGGCGGCAGCGCGGTTATACCGACGATTTCCGACAGCCAAGGCGGCACATGGGAACCCATCGGCACGGGTATTGATCAGGGCTTCATCACCGCCCGACTATTCGCGCGCCAGATCGGCGCTACACCTTCCGCGATGACCGTTACGGTTACTTCCACCGGGGCGACACAGACGGCAGTGGCGATTCAAGGTCTTACCGGGGCGGGAAACAGCTTCACCAATTTCCAGTCGGTGTCCTCGCTCGGCACAAGCCGATCAGTCACCATTGATGCCGCTTCGTCGGGGTCCATGGTGTTGGCTTTCCAAGTCATCAACTCCGGAACCGCCCAACCCGCACCGACCGGATTGACGGAAACCCGCGACTTCTCAATTGCCACTAACGTCCGCTGCCTGTTGGCTTTTGATGACTATTTGACGGCACCTACCAGCATCACATGGACGTCGAACAATGCGGATGCCATCGCCTTCGCTCTTGAAGTCAAGGAACCTGCCGCACCGCCAAGCGGATCGTCTACCACAAAGGTCTGGATCGGGGGCGCTTGGCATCCATCTACCGTCAAAGTCTTTATTGGCGGCTCATGGGTCACGAAGCCCCTGAAATCGCGAAAAAGCGGCAACTGGTACTAAATTACCCGCCCAACAGGTTTCGCTTGAAATCGCGCACCGGCAGCGCCATCACACTTCGGCGCACGTAACCCCGAACTGCCTCTAAGGCTTCATCGGATAGGGCCTTCCCGTCTTCCATAGCGATGATTGCGCCGATATCGGAATCCGGATCGGTGTCCGCGAATGCCTTCTTCACGACTGCGAACGGCACTTCCTCAGTCGAGAACGTTACCGGCGTGTTCGGCATCGCATCAGCGAGATTGTCAGCGTTGGTTTCGAGACTGATAGCGAGCGCAAGGACGAACCTCTTCCCGCCTCTCTGAATGATTTGCATGGTGGAATTGGGCGACTGAAGCCCAAGCGTAATGACTTTGATCATGTGTGATTTCTCCTGCTTTTTCACAGGGGTATTTAGCCAAAATCAAAGTTTTGAACACCGGAAGCAGAACGCAAGAAAATCGCGCAAAGTCGCCGAAAAACGCAAGATTTGCGCGTGAAAATGGACCAATTTCACGTATCGGGGAACTAAATAGTTCTGTGATCAGCCGCTCGGAATGGCTTGCTCACAAGTCATTCAATAGCGGTTCGGTCCACTTCCTCTAAGATCAAAAACGAAGAGTTTTCTTAGTCCTCCAAGTGCGCATCCGAGCGGGCATTTGGGGGACTTTTTGTTTTGATTAGAAATTTTAGAGGAAACAACAAATGGAACTGAAAATTGAAGCCGCAAGCGGCATCTATGAAATCCGGCACTTGGCGAGCAATACCGCCTATTGCGGACGAACCGTCAATCTCAAAAAGCGTAGGTGCCAGCACTTCAGCGCGCTTGCGTACGGACGTCACTCTAATAAGCCGATGCAACGGGATTACGATGCCAGTCGTGAAGGCAACAGCGCGTTCCTGTTTGCGGTTCTCGAATACGTCGAACCCGACCAGCTTATTGAGCGCGAACAAGCGTTCATCAGTAGTGGCGAATACGGATACAACCGTTCAAACGATGCCGTGGCGGGATGTGGTGTTGGCGAAGGTCATCACGCACATTTGGGTACGTTTGTTACCCCTTGGGGAAGCTATCCTTCATCCTATCAAGCAGCCGAACAAAGCGAAGGAATGATGTCACAAGCCAGCGTTTGGACAAGCTGTACCAAGGCAGAAAAAGTGATCAGTGGCAACGCTTATGGTCACTCGATCTATCTTCAAAGTCATTACGACCGCTCTATTGTCGGGAAGATGACATGGAGAGACATCGGTTTTTCTTTTCAACCCAACAATCAGTGAACCAAGGAGAACAAGCAAATGAATAACGTCATCAATTTCCCGAACAGTGCCGAATTCGAAGACCTTTCTTTGGCTGAACGCATGATCATCATTGAACAGTTTAACGCGGATATTCACGTCGAGCTTAATCGGATCAAGGACGCCGCTGACAAAATCAAAGAGCTTATCGAAGCCAATCGTAAGCAAATTGATCGGCAGTAGAAATAATGGAAATCGAAATAATGGCATGCAGTGGCGTATACGAATTGCGCCACATTGCATCTAACACGGCGTACGTCGGAAGCAGCGCCAACGTAAAAAAACGCAAGTACCAGCACCTATGGGAAATGTCTAAAAACCGTCATAGGAACTACAGATTACAAACTGCTTACAACGCCAGCAGCGGAAACAGCGCATTCCAATTTTCCGTACTGGAATATTGTGAACCTGAACAACTAAAAGTTGTCGAACAACGATATCTGGACAGGCAAGAGTTCGGATTTAACATTTCGATGAAGGTTGAAGGTCGTGCATCCCCATTGAGTATAGAGGCGCGGGTTCGCCTGTCGGCAGCAAACACCGGTAAGGCTGTTTCCGCTGAGACGAAAAGGAGGATTTCGGAAGCCCTTAGAGGCAGGTACTTTTCCGCTGAGACGAGATTGAAAATCTCTGAAGCCGGTAAGGGAGAGTTAAGCAGTCGGTTTATTGGATATTATCACACGCCATTCGGTGTTTATTCATCTTCTCTTCAGGCTGAATCTGCTTGTGAAGGGCTTCTATCGAAAGGCTCTATATCGAGAATTTGCCGGAACCCCGACAAAATTATCACCAAGCTTGCTTACGCGAAATCGCGTTACCTTCAAACCCACCATGACGCGTCCGCAATCGGCATGAAATGGGTTGATTTGGGGTTTTCACTTACTCCCGTCACCAGAGGTTAAAGCGGTTCATTTCCCCTAAATATCGGGATGAACCGCAAAATTTTTTTCGACACTATCAAACCCGCTCTTTTCTCCGGATCGCTCACGCAAGAACAAGTCCGGGGAATCGATTCCATCCTCAACAAGATGGAAAAGCTTGATCCACGTTGGTTGGCTTACGCACTCGCCACCGCCTATCACGAGACGGGCGGCAAAATGGTTCCGGTATCCGAGAACCTGAATTACAGCGCTAAGGGCTTGCGCGTCACGTTTCCCAAATACTTTACGGCTGATGATGCCCTGAAGTACCAGCGCAAGCCGCAAGCCATCGCAAACCGCGCCTATGCCAATCGCATGGGCAACGGTCCGGAGTCGTCCGGTGATGGTTGGACGTTCAGAGGCAGGGGCCTTGTTCAGGTGACAGGTCGCGACAACTACCGGACCTACGGTATTGAGAATGATCCTGATAAAGCGCTTCAGCCTGATATTGCCGTTGGAATGCTATTCGACGGTATGACGTCCGGTAGATTTACCGGTAAGAAGCTGTCGGATTATTTCGGTCCTGTCGTCACCGATTGGAAAGGTGCCCGTCGCATCATCAACGGCACGGATAAGTCTGATAAAATCGCGGGCGAAGCTAAGCAGTTCTATGCGGCTATCCTCGCTGCGAAATGACGTGGTTCCATCGCGGTAAGCCGTTTACGTCCGACGATATCGGCGAAAATCATAGCTTCGTCTATAAGATCACGGATACAGAGACCGGACGCTTCTACGTCGGTAAGAAGATTTTCTTCAGCACTCGCAAGCTGCCGCCATTGAAAGGGCAGAAGCGGAAGAGAACTGTCGTTAAAGAAAGTGATTGGCAGACATACCACGGTAGCAATGACGCATTGAAGGCGCTTGTCGAGCAGCATGGTCCGGACCGCTTCAACCGCGAAATCCTTCATCTTTGTAAGTCGAAGGGCGAAGCCTCGTTTATGGAAGCTCACGAGCAATTCGCACATGACGTGCTGAGACGGAACGACTGCTTTAACGACTGGATCATTGTGAAGGTACACAGAAAGCATCTGAAATAGTCGGCATATCGCCAAACAAAAAGAAGCCGCCACGGGAAACAGGAAAACCCGTGGCGGCTTTGTCATGCCAAGGCACGACTATTAGAAGAGTGTTGACGCTTCTATTTAGCATTCGCCAAATCCTGCTTCCCCGCTTCCAAGCTTCATCGGCTGATAAATACCCTAAAAGCCGATGAATTTTAGGAGCTACTTAAGAATGGCAATTGCCCAACTGCTTTACGGAAATATCGATTCCGAGTCCGACGTCTTGACCAGCGATTTTGACTCAGTCGAATTGAATACCGGTGAGACATACGAGTTTGTCAAAGCCTCACGAAAGTATCTCATCGTGAACGCACTGGCAGACATCTATGTTGCCTTCACCAGTGACGGAAGCACGCCGAATGCGGCGGCACAACCCCGATGCAAAATTGTCTCCGGTTCGTCCTTTCCGTTCGCGATTAGAACCGGCATTAAGATTACCGTTATCGCGGCTTAATCGATGAAGATCGGTTTTGGGATCGGGTTCGGCAAGCGCCCGACATTCAATCGCGGCGGCGGTGCTCCGGTCGATGCAATCGTAAAAAGATTGGCACATCGTCTCTATGGTCCGGGTCACAATTCCGGTTCGGCACCATCTACCGGCGATGGTACGGCAAAGACCTATGCGGCGACGTTCGTCAACGAAAGTGGCGCGGCGATAACGGAACTGTCTCTGGTGTTTCAGGGGTGGACACTTCGCACGACAGGCACGACCGATGCCAGCGCCAGCTACACGGTCACCGGCACGATTGAATATCCGGTTGGTACTGTCGTGGCAGACATTGGTTCTGTCGTTGTCACGGCTGGTGGAAATGTCGAAGGCGACACTCTGATTCCATTAGCAGAGATTCCGGTTGGTGGATCGTTCCGAGTAAACTTCAGTTCGACGGTTGCTTCTGGACAAACCTACATCGCCAACCTTGGTTTTGCCGGTCTCCGAACCCATAAGCTAAGTTCGCTTCTCAAGAAAGAAGCTCTGTACGCTGTTGGTGATTCAATCATGACAAATAACAATGGAGCGGTCTACAACGCGGTGAACGGTAAATGTCCGGCATATCAAGCCAGCATCACCGGCACGACAGCGGCGACTTATGGCGGGTCCAGCGCAGCAAACTTCGTGAAGCAGGTCGATCTTGCCAAGAAGCTCGGTATCACTCGGTTTGTTTCAAACTTCGGTACGAACGATTTTGGCGCAAGCACGTCTAAAGATACGTTGCTCGGTTATCTCACTGCGATGCGGTCGCGCGCCAATGCGGAAAACATCAAATTCACGCAAGCGACAATGCTTCCCCGTACATCCGATGCGGCGGCGGTTGCGGTCACGGCAACTTCGTCTGGCAATACGATCACGGCAACTGTTCCGGACGCAAGCAAATATGTCGTCGGCATGGCGTATCGCCTCACGGGCGCAACCCAAACTGAATACAACGGCAGCTTTGTTTGTACGGCGGTCGATACCGGAGCAAATACAGTTCAACTGTTGTTCGCAGGATCGGCAACACCTACGGCAACCGGTTCGCCGGTTCTTGATGCTTGGAAGGCGACAAATACCATCCAATGGCAAGCGCCGTGGTCTTCTCACTACGATCCGGGTCCGGATTCGCAGCGTGGTCAATTCAATGCGGCTGTTCGTAGCGGCGCATATTTTGACGATTATGTTGAATGGGCTGATCCGTTCGAACCTTCGCGCGATGCGGGTCGATGGGTAATTGGTGGTGAAAACCCGCTGATCCCGGCTCCACAAGAAATCACGATCAGTTCCGTCATTACGACGTCGCGGTTCAATTCGAACTACAATCGTGGTTCCTCGACCATCCCGAACGGTTTCGTTCAGTTCCGAACCGGCGCGAACGTCGGTGTATCGCGGACGGGCAACGGTAACACCAATGGTGACATTACCATGTCTTCCGCCGCACCAAACACGATGGTAGTTGGTGACACGTTGATCGCGATCCCCGGCACAAGCTATTGCTCGGATGACGGCACGCACCCGCGCGTGGCGGGCGGTTCATTCGGCGGTCAAGCCGTCTTGAACAAAGCCATGGGTGACAAAATCACCGAATGGCTTTCCTGAAGCCAAATCTAACAACTGCGCAAAAAAATGCCACAAATCGGAAATCGGATTTGTGGCATTTTCCATTTCAGGTGAGGGGCGTTACAGGCTTGCGGCGGCTGTCCACATCGTATCCGTTTGCTCTTCGCTGATGCTGAGAGCCGCACCAACGGCAGCGATCAAGGGATGTGTGCGTTCAAATGTGGTCGCATATTCCCATTCAATGCGCGCTGTTTCCTTGTCAGCACCTTCCGGCATCGCATCGATTACTGCCGACACTTGAGACATGGAATAGCCGTTCCCGACAAGACCAAGCCGAAGCTGGCGCGCGGTAAGGGTAGGCATATTTGCCCGAACTTCTTCAATGGTCGGCGATACATATGGCGCAACAGTGCCAGCACTCGCCAAAGCAAATAGTTCTCTGCCGTGTGCCTCCGGGTCTTGTGCGGTCGCCGTAAAGGGAATCCACCCAAATGTTGGATGGTTTACTTCCATGTCAATCGCCGAACCATCTTGTCGGCTATAAAAAGCGTTTCGAAATTCCATTAAGATATCCTCAAGAATAGTGAAAGCGAGCCGCCCGCCGTCGATCCAGCGCCGATGTTGCCCATACAGCGCCAAGTGCCGGATTGTACGGTTCCGTCACCGCTGGACGAACTGGCGCTTTCGAGGTTCGCGCCGCCAATAGTAGCCCCAAACGCATATCCATTGGTGTTACCGACACGCTGAGCGAACATGTATGTACCGACAGCGCCAGCACCAAGCGCCGCCATGCCAACTGAAACAATGCTGTCTTCGTCTATTTCGTGTGTGTGGCTGGTCGAAGTTACCGAGTTCGTCGTGCCAGACGTCAGCGTGCCGGGAGTGCCGAGCGTGAGCGTACGGGTAGCAGCAAGAGTACCACCACCAGTCAGACCGTTACCCGCCGTGATGCTGGTTGAAGACGATGCGCCGCCAAGATCGGCAAGGGTCAAATTACCCGTGTGCCAAACGGTTTGATGAGTAGCAACGGACGAATCGTAGAACTTCAGAGCATCGGTGGAATTGACGTTCGACAAGTAAAGATAATCGTCGGTGACGTCGTTGAATAACCTGAAGCCAGCGCCCGTGCCGGTTCCATCGGTGTGTTGAATATATGCCTGTCGCGCACCACCAGCATAGAAGGTGATGTACGGATCGTCGGCAGCGTTAGGACCAGCCACACGAAGCGCTTCGCCCGCATTGGTAACAGTCAGCAAACCAGTTGTGGAAAGCGTCGTGATGCCGGAATACGCGCCGGAAATGCGAGCGTTCGGAACAGTACCCGCATTCAGGTTGGATGCGCTGAGATAATACGCGCTGCTTTGACCGTCGAGCAAATCGGCATCAAGACCGGAACCCGCGCCATCGTTCCCGGCGTGCCACATGACGTTGCCGTTATACTTGACGTCGTCAACACCATTGCCAGTGATTTGGATATAGCCTTCAGCCGCACCAGTCGAAGAGTTATATCGGCGCATGACAAGCCCGCCGCCGCTATCGCGGTAAAGGCGACCAGACAGAACGCCAGCCATTTCCAACCGAAGTTCAGCCGACGTAGCATGGTCAATCGTCGTGTTCGAAGTGAATGTCTTACCAGCCATCGACGTCGGCAAGCGAGCATCCGAAAGTGTACCGGTCGTCAAATCGGTAGCAGAACCGGAAGCAGAAACCGCTACGAGTCCAAGGTTTGTACGGGCGGTAGCGGCGTCATTTGCGCCTGTTCCACCACGAGAAAGTGCGAGCGTACCGAGCGTAATATTGTTTGCGTTGTCGGTTCCAAGCGCAGTGCGCGCAGCCGCCGCAGTAGTCGAACCAGTACCACCTTCAGGAATAGTCAAGGCAGACGTGAGAGTCAGCGTATTTGCCGAGATATCGCCAAGCTTCAAGTTCTGATCGACGTAGCCATTCATTACGAACGACGAGCCATTGTAGACGACTTCAAGAATGCGACCGGCTTTGATTTGGGAAGCAGTCAGCGCCGATCCATCGGGCATGATGATAGCTTTCGCACCAAGACCGTTGATGTTCAGCGTAGCCGCGCCAGTGTTCGCACGATCAACGAAGAAGCGGTAAATCTCGCCTTTCACATAGGCAAGCGGCGCACCTTCGTATGTCAGAACATAGGCATTGCCCGTGCCCGTCGTGGTGTAGATCGCATTGGATCGATTGTAATTTCGCTTGGCGGCACCCATAATCGCACGGATGATCGGCGCAATGGCAGACGGCGCGTAGCCGCCCTGAACCCCGTTCGGCGCAACACTGTCATTGTCAGAATCAAGCTCTGCCCAATTGGACTGAGAATAGTCGGTCATGGAGGCTTATGCCCTCTCTTATTGTTATGCTTGTAGTCGGTCTATTTATTGATTTTCGTCTTCTTGGATTCCCAAGTCGCGCATGTAGCCATTGATGGCAGCAGCCGCCCGATTGCCAGCAGTATCGCGGATGCTGAAGAGCCTTTTCAGATGCGCTTTCATTCCGCCTTTTTGCATTTCTGCCTTCGGCACATTTGCCAACCAATTCACAAATTCGGGCGATGTGAGAAGGTGCGCTTTGTACTTGTTGTTTGCGATGCTGGCACCGGTCAACGCGACCTTACCCGCACCCGTCGCAAGACCGGTCATGATGTCGCCGCCGCTGAAAATGCCACCAAGGGCAGCAGCATAGAGGTTTTCTTTGCTGAGCGGATTCAACGAACCCATTGCGGTCATTTGGGAGGCTGTACCGGAGTGGTTCCGATATTTGCCGTAGCGCTTCATGTTGTCGGCAACACGCGCAACCCGCTCGACATTTTCGCGGTATTCCTGCATGTTTGTACCCTTGAACAGAACGTCCTTGGCTTCCTTGCTCAATTTCTTTTCGTCGTTCCAAACCTTCACAAATGCGCTTGGATCAAAAACCTCATTGCCTTCGACAACCTTCTTGCCAAGGCTTTCGATGAAGGAAGATGCGACGTTATCCCAAACCGCTTGCCCGTCTTCACCACGAACGATTGCGCGGCGAGCAACGGCAAGATTGTTCGAACCCTTGCCGACTTGACCAAATACGAGATTGCGGACCGTGTCCGGATTGGTGTTCGGATCAACCAACTTCGCGGCGATGCTGCCCTTGCCATATTGCTGAGCAAGAGCGCGATAGTTGTCGTTAGCCTTGCGCCATGCTTGCGCGGCTTCGTCACCAGACGAAAGAGCGACTTGTTCAAGGTCTCTGGTTAGAGCGTCATAGAAGCCATTCAGGCGTTGTCTCTGCGCGGGATCGGTAGAGGCGTCTTCCTTAACTCGACCGATGCGGGTTCGAAGCTCCTTCATATCATTGAAGTTCGCGCGACCAGCTTCGAAGTCTTTAAGAAGCGGTGTGGCTTCTTCAATGACGCGATCAATATTCCCGGAATGGTTCTGCTTGCCGACTTCGGACAGGCTTGCCTTTTCTGCCTGTAGATCGGCAACGTATTTCGCAGTGCTGTTGACCGAAGCAGGAGCGGTTACCTTTGCGCCGACTTCGTCATAAAGCTGATTGGATTCGTCGTAGGCAGCTTTCTTGACCGCTTGCGCTTGCTCCTTCAGGGCAGCGCCAATATCGGCATTGGTCATGTAAGGAGAACTGCCGCGCATGTTGGCAGTAGTCTCAAAAAACTTATTGCCGGTCGCGTCGAACGCGTCATTGATGCGCGACTGGATTTTCTCACCACCGATTGTGTTGATAAGACCATGCTCGATACGGGCTTGCCGCTCTGAACCGGTCACCATGCCGCCAGTAGGTTCGAAACCAATAGCGCGTGCGTCTTCAAGGCGTTGAACAGCCTTTTCCGGAGCATCTACGACTTTACCACCAGCAAGGGCATACTTGCCCAATTTGGCGGCGGGTCGAAGCAAGAGCGGTCCGACAGCTTCACCAGCAGCGCCCATAGCAAACGTAGTGGCACCATCCTTGACGCGTTCACCCGTGGTGCGTGTGTCGTCGTTGCCGAACAACCAATTGAGACCCATCTGTGTGGCTTCTCGACCAGCAACCGCGCCAGTGCCAGCACCAGCGACACCGCCCGTTATTGCGCCAGCACCCGTGCCGACGACCGGAACGGCTGAACCGACAAACCCACCGCCGATAGCGCCGCCACCAGCACCAAGAATAGCGCCGATGCCTTCGCCGATTTCGGGAGCGATGGACGACCAATCACCCGCATTGAAGGGCGACCAGTTCGGATTATTGTAGCGGCGAACAGCGCCATTCTGATCGGTGTAGATGAAGTTTTCGGGGTCGTTCGGATCAGGAATTGCGTCGGGATAATGCTTGCGAAGTGCGGCAAGACGGTCTTCACCCTTGGTGAGCGCGCCGACTTCAGCACGGATCAGGGCAGGGGCATCTTCCGATGAATCGACAAGATCGACGTTAGGACCGGAATTCGCAATCTGGTTCCACTCTTCATCGGTGACCGGAACCGCATTTGAAAACCATTCGTCATCCGATACGGGGATTGCGCCATTCAGCCAATCATTGTTCTTCTTATTATTTGGACCCATTTTAGACGAAATAACCCCCTAAACCGGAGAGTGCTCCTTTCCTTTTCTTTTTCGACATCGGCTGAAAGCTACTCAACATTTGGAGTTCGACCGGCGTAACGTTTCGGTTTCCCGAAGCAGCCCGTGCGGATGCCTGTATCTGGTTATTTATGGATTGATCGTTTTCAGTGATGGTCTTCGCAAAGTCGCCAAGACCGGCAAAGCCTTTATTGATGTCGTCAATTTCAGCGCCGAAAATCTTGTCGGGAACTTGGACGTTCGAACCCGTTAGCTTGTTGAATGCCTGAACCAAAATTCCGTTGTTGGATTTCGGCTCTTCGGGCTTCGGTTGCGGTTGCGCGCTCGCTTGTGCTTGCCCAAGAATGGGCATCTGTGGCGAAGCAGGTTCAGGCTTGTTGGCAGCAGCAACGACTTCGGCGACGACATCGGGTTTGCCACCGGCAGCGCCGTTGTATGCGGCACGAAGCCAATCGGGAGCGTTGTCGCCTTTACCACCAGCGCCCCAAACACCGGGGTTGCCCATACCGATGTGCATCGAACCCGCTTGCATGTAGCCATCACCAGCCCCAAAGCCGGTGACGCCAGCCTGTTTGCCGCGACGAACGATTTCTTCGAAGATCGGACGATCTTGTTCATTTGCCCAATCGAGCTTGCGACCGTCCTTGTAGAAGAAGGCGTCGGCAGCATGCCCATGGTCGTGGCGGGTAGAACCAACACGAGCACCGCCTTCGTCTTTCCCCGGCTGTCCACCGGAGAAGACTTCCATTTGAATTCCCAAGTCCTGAAGGTAGGCGAGCCGCTTGATAAGGTCTTCATCAAGCGGACGATTGCGGGTCGCGCCTTGGTTTCGATATGTGATGAAATTTGCCATTTCTATCAGTTCCCGACAGGTCTCTTGTATTTCTTGCCGTCCTTACCGATGAAATATTCCCACCCGCCACGGACGATATTCGCGCGACCGGTCTTCGGTGCGGTACTCGATACGGACGACGTTTCAGCCGGATCAGCGGCAGGGGCGGGCGTTTCGATGCCGGAAAGGAAGTAGCTCCGGTTCTGCTGGTTACCGTCAATGTCCGGGTAAACCGCATCGACCTTCGACTTGAACCGTTCGATTTTCGAGCGCTGAACCTTTTCCTGAATATCGAGAATTCGGGCGATAGACGTCGCGTCGAGTTCGATGGAACCACCAGCAGCCTTTTCCGCAAACGCACGGTCGGCATCAGACAAGTTCGCCGTACCAGCGGTGTCCTTGAGGATCGTCGCAACCAGCGGGGCGACTGCTGCGCGAAGGGTTTCAGTGTCGGTGATACTATCTGTGTCGCCAACGCCAAGCGCCGCCGCTGCCTTACGGGCAGCAAGGACGTAATCAGCGCCAAAACCAGTGGTCGCACCAGCAAGGGCCTGTCGGGCGTTTCCGATAGACGACAGGGCATTCTGTGCCGAGACGACGCTTTCACGATCAGTGTTCATCGCTTTCCAGACATCGCCGCTCTTCGGATCACCGATATTGACGACCGTCTGTTTGCTCTTGGCTTGTTGATCCTCGTAAGTGCGGAAGTCCGGGTTCTCGTTACCGTATTGGTAGTTCTTCGCATCAGCCGTGAGTTCGGCATTCTTGCCGATTGCTGAACCAAGACCCTTATGCCTTTCGGTTTCGAAGAGACCTTCACCGAAGCCGGGGGCAAGCTGGAAGCCGCTTTCGCCAATGATGAAGCCTTTTTCCGCACCGCTCTGCTGAAGCTGCTGAATCTGCTTCTGTGTGGCACGAGCCGACTCTTCGTCGCCGGTCGCAAGCTGCATCTTCTGTAAATCGTACAGCGCTTCGGGCGGATAGCCTCCCGGTCCGGGAGAACCCCACTTCTTGAAGAACTCTTCCTGAAGGTTCTGCCCAAGCGCGGATTGCTGCATCTTGAGCGCATTCGCCGATACAGCCGCACCCTTGTATGCCGCGTCTGCCGCATTAGTAAGGCTTTCATCGTAGCCGCCAACACCACCGGCAAGACCGGAACCGAGCACCGACAAGAGGTTTGTCGGCTTGTCGGACGGACCACCAGCAGCCATTGCCGAAGCACCGCCCATGATCAAGGCTTTGGACAGTGCTTCACGCTTGTCAGGGTCTTCCGGCAGGAATTGCGACAGGAAGTTTTGCGGCTTCGGGGAAACCACCGCCTCAAGAGCGTTAACCTGATCGGTCGGCTTCTTCTTTTTATTAGGGTTTAGGAAATCCCAAATGCCAGCCATATTAGGCAACCTCTTTAATCATTGCTTCGATGTTGACGTATTTAATGTCATCGATTTCAACGACAGTATCGCCGCCAATCTTCGCTTCAATTTCTTGAGCAATCGGACCAACGTGGCGTTCACCGGTCGGGTCGTCCTTGTAGGAAAAGCGGTACATTCCGACACGTTCACCGTTGATAGCGGGCATGTAACCAAGGAATTCATGAAAGACCTTCGTCCGTACATCGCAGAGCGAAAGGAGACCGGCAAGCGACGAAAGACCGCCAAGCACTTGACCTGTCGTGTTC
Source organism: Sinorhizobium sp. KGO-5 (assembly GCF_036245905.1). Classification (NCBI taxonomy): domain Bacteria; kingdom Pseudomonadati; phylum Pseudomonadota; class Alphaproteobacteria; order Hyphomicrobiales; family Rhizobiaceae; genus Sinorhizobium; species Sinorhizobium sp. KGO-5. The sequence continues at coordinate 334,057 of NZ_BDIZ01000003.1, read as the reverse complement.
GAATAAACCGGAGTCGTTGTGTTCGAATAGCCACCGCCGTTAAGCAGATTCGTGAAGTTCGCAATGTTCTGCATCGGAAGCTGCTGATCGTAATCCCATTTCGCAATTTCGGCGTTAAGAACGTCTTGAGCGCGCGTGTCACGAGCTTCGCCAACACCGGCAAGCTGCTGATAAGGCAGATATTGGTTGGCGTAGGTTTGACCAGCCATACCAGCCGCATTAAGCCGCTGATCGGCAACCGCGTTCTGCTGATTGTTGGCAGCGTTCGCGGCGTTCAATCGCTGGCTATTACCGCTAAGCATATTAGCAATCGAGTTCTGATAGTTGTTCGATGCGAGATTTGCGCCAGCCAACTGGAAATCACGGTTCGAATTAAGCGCATTCTGCCGTGCGGATTGCTGGCTATCCAGAATACCCGCATAGTTCGCGTTCGCGCCAAGCCTTGCCGCTTGCTGAGAGTCATAGGCACTCGACAGCGAGTTAGCCGCATTAAACCTTTGCGATTGTTGAGCGTCGGCGAGATTGCCGTACAGGGACGTGCCAGCCTGTCGCAACTGCTGCTGTTGTGCGTCCGTACCGGCAAGCGCTTGGTTAGCCTGAAGCCTGTTAGCAACATCTTGGTTAGCGAAGTTGCCGTATTGACCAGCGGCGGACAATTGGTTCGCCGTGTCCTGATTGTACTGGTTTCCGTACATATCGGTTGCCACCTTGGACATTTCGTTCGCGGCGACGGTTTCGGCGTTGTTCCGTTGGCGAGCATACGCACCCGATCCCATGCGACCCATGGCGGCTGCTTGGCTATCAATTCCCGGATTGGTGACGTTCTTCAGCTTTTCGGCAATGTTGTCCTGTTGCTGATTGACCATGCGGTCAAGGTACGGGTTGTTACCGATGTTCGCACCGGAAGCCGTGTTCTTCAGGAAGTCCATTGCGGGGTTGTTGCCTTGAGCAAGGCTGTTCGCCTGATTGGTCTGAAGACCAGCCGCCGCATTCGTGTAGCCGCCGTAACCTTGCGATTGTGCGAGCGCCGGATTCAGATAGTTCGCCATACCCTGAAACTGAGAAATGGCACCATTGCTGTAGTTCTGTAGACCAGCGGCAGTGCCAGCAGCACCATTGCTGTAGTTCTGCCCAACCGTCGAACCGTTCGCGATACCCTTGGCAATCGCATCAGTAGGATTGGTGCCGAAATTCATCTGTTGCTGAAGCTGAGACAGCGTCGAATTCGCTTGGGTATTTGTCCCTTGCGTCATTACTCCATTCACGGCATTGGTCGCGTTGGTGAGTGCCGACGTGTTACCATTTCTGGCAAGCGATTCAGTACCGGAAAGGGCGTCAAGCGTTGCGTTCGACTGATTGGCAACTGTGCTGCCTTCGAACTGCTTTGGCGCACCTGATTTAATTAGTTCATCGAATTTCTTGTAGTTTTCGAGAAGGTACGGCTTCGCCCCATCCCACGGCTCAACTTTGGTGGTACTTTCCTTTGGAGTGCTTGTCATTATAGCCTCTTAACGAGTTCTTTGTGTTCTTGCTCAAAGCCTTGGGCTTTAAGGATGTTATGAAATTCCTTGCGGGGAGTTCCCACCAGTTTTGTGAAGCCCTCGTGTTTGAGGAATTCACAGAATTGCTTTTGTGCCGCGATGATTTCCCGAAGAGCCTTGCCCTTCTCACCACCGATCAACAGAACATTGCCGATCAATGCACCGTCAATGCGGACCAGTTCCACGACAGATGCGGCATGATCCGTAGTGATCAAATGCCATGCTTCAGCGCGCAATTTGACGAGCAATTCAGCTTCATCAAAAGGACCGGGGGCAATCTCCAATGCCGAGAGAAGCCAACCACGAACCCTTGCGTATTCATCTTCGCTGAAACCGAACTGCTTGATCATACCGCAAACACCACGTAGTCAAATGTTCGGGTGGTGGTCGCGGACGCATGCGTAATAACGAATGTACCGGCGGAAATCGATGAGATATAAGCGTTCTCGGAAGCAGCCGCCGAAGTCCTTGGCTGAAGGAAAATCTTGCTTGTTGAAGCTACCTTCGGATTGCTAACCGTTGTCGTGGTTGTCGAGTTGGCAAGCGTCACCGTGCCGGTGTTATCAAACTGCCGGACGACGTCGTTCAATACTCGTGCTACTTGGCGGGAATCCGCATGATTATAAACGCTTTCCATTTGGTTCTATTTAGGGAAAATACGCGTTTGCCTTAGCGTTTTCCCGCTGGCTGAGCGTCAATTTTGAGCGAAGAAGCCTTCGTCCATTCACCAGAGATATTGATACGGAACCGCTGATATCGGGAGCGGGATCGGACATAGGCGAAGCCTGTTTCCGAGTTACATTCCTTCAATGAAGACCACGTCATATCTTCGTTCGGAAGCATTTTAGTGCCGACTTGAATTCGCGCGGTTCCGCCGCCGCCTTCAAAGATCGGACAAACCGCATTAACAATGGCTGTATCCGCGCCCGTTTCGTTTGGGATGTTGTCCGTTATCTGGATTTCGCGCGTTTCAATTGATGCTTCCATTGTAGGACCACCGAATGAATAGACCGCTCCGGTAGCGTTCATGCCCCACAACATGTTTTGACCACCTGCCCAAATGGGATCGTCAAACGAAGCAGGGACGTTGTCGATCGATACGAAGGCGTCCAACTGATCGATGGTCCACGGCAAACTAACGCTGTTGAAAAGGAAAGCCGTTGAAGATTCTGCTGTCGTCCATTCGCCAGTGACGTAGTTGAATATAAGCACCTTGTCTGGCGTACCAGAGACAGCGTCCTTGGACGCGAATTGCCAATAGATCAGCGTTCGGCGCGGATCGGCGGCAACCGTCATCAATTTCGCTTGGCTTAGGTCGGCAGTGTCGAGGAACCAAGAGTCGATTTTACCGATACCAATCGGGGTCAAATTGCCTTGTTCAAGCTTGTAGAAACCATCATCGGACAGGAAATAGTGTTTGCCTTCTACGGTGATAATGGATTCGGGAACAGAGCAACCTTTGCCAACGACTCGGTCCGTGAATTGGAAGACATACGGTGCGCCGACGAACGACATTTGAACGATGCCACGCTGAAGGATCACATAGCAACTGTCATCAGTCACAATGCCTTGGATTGCTCCAAACCCATGTACATCGTTGAAATCAGCCATGGTTGCCGCTGAAAATGTCCAGTCGGAAGGCAATTCCAGTCCGGACCAGCGAACACGATATGGAACACCGCCGTCTATCGCATCCCACGTATTTCCGATAATGACAAAGCCCTTATGTGTGGCGATGTGTCTGCCTTTCACCAACGTCGTGAGGTTGGCAAATTGCGTGTCAACATTCATGTCGATGTACTGAACTTCGTCCGAGTAGTTGGTTCCAATACTAAGAGAACCGAACTCTACGAATTCCCAAGATTCGCTATCAGTCGTGCTGTATCCACCAACGCGGCTGATGTTGGTCCATTGCCGGTCTGCCGGATTGAGCTTGTAGAGCTTGGTCGCGTTCGCCCCGTAGACCTTCGCGTTGCCGTTCTGGTCCTGCCCGATTGCGGAACCAAGCGGACGGCTGTCCATTGCCGTATTGCTGTAGAGAGAGGCGGACTTGAGCGGAAACAGCGTCACCGCACCAGCACCGGCACCAAGACCGGGGCTACAGTTGTGCGCCTTGACGAGACCGGGATTGTTAAGGGCGGGAAGATCGGGCGTGAAGCTCGTGAACGGGATGTCGATTACTGCCAAGTCCGAGACTCCCAAATGATGGGGCCGGTGTGGCGTCCGCGACGGTCATCTTCGGCAAGAATGGAGAGTTCTTCCTTCAGGGCGGCATCTTCGATAGCAACGCCTTCAGGGTCTTTCAGCCAACGGAACGACTCTTTGAGCACTGCCCGAAGATAGATGTTCGGGAAGCGGTCAAACAGCCAATTGGATCGGATGTCAGTAAGAGCCGGGAACGATGTCCAATAGGCAATGCTTACTTGGTCGTCTACTTCACCCGATGCGCTTGGAACGAAGGTGAGGCTTTGACCAACTCGGTAATAGCCAACCTGCCCGTCAAAAATGTCCGAATTGGCGGGAGCAATCGGTTTGTACGTCTGTCCACTTTCTCCGGTGATCGCACGCATTTCCAGAAAATCGGACGGCAGTTCGGCGACACTATCGACAACGAAAAGCGTTTCAGTTTTTTCAGAAAGATAATGCTTGGCAATCGGGCGAAGCGTAGCTTCAGCAAGCCGAATCATCGTCGTTACCGGGATGTCGTCGCGGATCGTGTAGGAAGTGATTGTTTCAAGAAGCTCATCATAAGTCATGATTAGAGCCTCCAATCATTGGTGCGGAATTTACTGAAATCGGCATCGTTCAGGCGACGGCGGATAGCTTCCCGGTCGTCGGTAATGCCCTGTCGTGCCCACTCGTGATAGAGACCAATAGGAACGCTTGCGACCTTGACCATTTCGCCGCGCGAACCGCTCTTATTGAACGCGTTTGCCTCACGCTGGTTTTGATCGAATAGCGCCTGAAGAATGTCGCTGTTGTATTCCGTGGTGAAATACATTTTGTCGCCGTCACGAGTGATCCAAACGCGATATTCCGGCGTTTCTTCCCAAAGAATGGTGCCGTGCGTGAGCAAATCGCCCGCTGTCAAATTGAGGTTGTCCATTAATTCCCCATTATGTTTTTGATGTATTTAGGGGAATGGCGCGCGCCGAAGCGGTGAAAAGCGCGCAAAAGAAAAGAGGCTCCGAAGAGCCTCCTTCAAATGACCTTGTGCCTTTTATTATTGATTCTTATCGGCTCTAAGGTCTTATCTCATTAGCCGTTAAGATCAGCGATCTTTGCGTTACCGGCTTCGTTCAGGCACTCAAGGGTGAGTTCGGCAACAAGCTGGTACTTGGACGAGTCGCCGGTCTTGGCGAGTTCGTTCTTCTTGATGCTACGAAGGACAGCCTGATTCCAAAGGTCGGGGTCGAAGGCGATTACAGTCGTGCTCGACATGAAGCGGTGCGGCAGGATGTCATAAACACCGAAGTCACCGTCATAGATGTCAACACCGGCAGAAACCGTCTTCTTGTCAGCCAACTGCTGCTTGGTCGCGCCACCAGTGAAGGTGCCGATCTTCGCCTTAAGCGACGGGGGAGCAATGACCTTCGTCACGTTGCCGCCTTCGTCATAGGCACCCTGAAGGGCTTCTTGGAACATTGCTTCGGTGAAGGGACGACCCGTACCGGGCGTTACAGCGCCGACAGCACCACCGGAGTAGCCAGCGGTAGCACCATCAGTGCCGTGAAGGGCGTTGGTAGCGATCCAAGCTTCAGCACCGCCGAGCTTGCGCGTACCGGCAGATACGGACGGGTTAGCCGAAACAAGAGCGGCTTCGATGTCGCGCTTGATTTCCTTGCCAGCCTTCATGAGTTGGCGAGCGAGTTCCGACTTCGCACCAGCGGTGTTCGTGGCTTCGAACGTGTCGGAAACCTGAACGGACTTGGTGAAAATCTGAGCCTGATTCGAGAGACGAACCGGAACGGACAGCGTAGCATCGGCAGCATCAGCACCTTCAGCAGCAGCGTTGTCCTTGTTGGCAGCAGCAAGTTCGTCCTGAAGCCATTCGTGCGTCTTCTGTGTAGCTTTGGTCTTGCCAATAGCAGAGATAAACGGGGTTTCTTCCGGCGAAATCATCGAAATGATGTTGCCAAGGTCTTCACGGACGTTAGTTGCGTTAGTAGTGGTAAGCGTAGGCATGGGTTTTAAAACCTCTTTTAGTTAGAACGGTGCTCTTTCTGAGCGTTAAAGCAAACGGGAAATGAGTGCGATTGCGTCATTCCCACTACGGGTTTTGTTGAATTTGTTGAAGTCACGGGTATAAGCATCACTTGTCTTAGCAGACGTGTTCTTCTGCGAAATGACAGGCTTTTGCTCCATCTTTGCGACGACTTCCGGAATTGCTTTCTGTGTTCGAAGCATCTTCTGAAAATCGTAAATCAAGCTAATAACGCGATCATCATGCAAGTCGTTGACGTCTTCTTGAGTGAAACCGTAACTCGACAAGAGTTCCGACATTTCGCCAAGTGCGTTCGTTGCCGTGGATCGGTCCCGAAGTTCCGGGTACTTCTCCAAAAGACGCTTTTGCGATTCCTGAAGCGCAATCTGACGCTGTTCCTTTTCGTAGGCGTCGGCTTGCTGCTTAAGAGCCTGTTCAGCTTCGTACATCTGGCGTACGGCAGCTTCACGCTTGCCCCAAATGAACTGCTGTCGCTGAAATTCAGCCGGATCATTCTCAACGAGATAATCCCAATCAGGCTGTTCCATTTGTCGGAATTCGATAGCCATTTGCTGCTTCAGCGCTTCAATTCCTTGAAGGGCCTCCATTCGCAACTGGTTTTTATCGAACTGCGCTTCTTGGTAAACCTTACGCTGTTCGGCGAGTTCTTGCGTCTTACGAGTGTAATCAGCTTGTCTCATCATCCGATTGCGGACTTCCGAAAGCGGGAGTCGTTCCCCGTCAATTTCGAAAACCGGTTCGTCGGTATCTGATGGTGTCTCGGAAGCGTTTTCATCCGCATCCGGTTCTTCAACATGTTCGTCTGCTTGTTCCGAATTATCAGAGGCTTCCGGCATGTCCAGTGTGGCTTCGAATTGAGCCAAAATGTCTTCATTGCTAAGTGTAGCAGTCTCCATTTCGGAGTTGTTGCTAAGTTCGTCTTCCATCTATTTATAAAATTCCTAAGCTTAAAATTGGTTGTTGAGCAAAAAAAGATGACGGATAAGGATATTTCTGCTTTTATTCTTCAGAAATTTCTTCCTTACGGGCCTCAAAGATTGCCAGTTCGATATATTTAGCAATTCGATCATTTACGAGTTTGAAGCCGTGCGACAGCGCATGAACGTTCGATAGCTTCTCATTGTCGCCAATGCTCACCGCCTTGAATGACGCAAATATGTCGTCTTCAATGCTACTCATAATCAGCTTGAAATCTTCGTTTTCCTGAAGGCGTTTCGCGGCTTTGGCTTTATCGATTACAGTTACGTTTTTCATTGGATATTCCCCATCGGGTCGCGCGGCATGCGCTGTTCAAGCTTCAGCCGTTCGACTTCGACTTGTGCGGCGTATTTGGCTTCTATCTCTGCTTTCTTCAGTTCAAGGTCTTGCGCCATCTGATCGCGCTCGAAATCCTGTTGAGCGCCAAGTTTCGTCATCTGGAATTCACGGTCGGCTTGGTCCTGTTGCGCCTTCAGTTGCGCCTTCACCTTCTCCATTTCGATCAATCCGGCGTTCGGATCGACGGGCGGCGGGGGCGGTGGCGGGGGCGGCAGGGTAGACGGATCAGTGAAGAACATGCTCGTGTTCTTGAATCCGGCTGTTTCGGCAAGCTTCTGATGTGTCGCATAGACTTGCTGCTGCGAGACGATAGGCGAACCGGCTTGCATCAGTTGCATTTGGTGGTTCAGGATGTTCGTAAGCTGAGCGGCTGACTGGTCACGGCTCATCACCCCGAAGGCGACGGACGTTGCCACGTCATAATCAGTGCTGAATTCGTCCAGCGGAATGGCTTGGTTCGTCAACCGGGAAGTCAGTTCGGCGGCTTCTTCCGGGTTCTGAATGAGTAGATCGACAACGATCTTGACGAGATACTTATAGCCAGTGTCGGCAAAAAAACGGCTGATCATCTCGATAAGAAGCTGAGACGCGTTCGAACGAAGGTTTGCGGCAGTAGCGGACGTGCGTTGAAAGTCTTCCGCGTTCACACCGATCATGGTCGGACCAGTGCCGGTGGAGAATTCCAAGGACTGCGAAAGCTGGTCGATTACCGGGATTGCATCGGCACCAACGAACGGAACGGCGTTAAATGAGATTCCTTCACTAACACTGCCGCTTGTGACGCGGACCACTTTGCCCGCATGCGGGCTAAGCAGGTCGTCAATGTTCACATTGTCCTGATTGACGATCTTAATCGGGTTCACATGTTCGCTAAGATTGTCGAGCACGTTGCGGTACATCCGCGTAATCAAAATGTGATCGTCGGCAAGCCTGTCCGCAACGCCAAGCGAAAACAGTGTGTCGGCGATGGGGAAGGGGGTGAAAGCCGCATAAGGGTAGAAGCGGCTAACTTCGGTGTAATCGAGCAATACAGGGCTGCTTTCGATATCTCCACCGATTGTCAGACGATAGTGCCGAGCCTTCTTGTCCTTGCCAATCTTGGCTTTCGTGTAGACCGTAAAGACTTCGACATCATCAGGACCAACACCGCGTTCACCGGCAAGGTCTTTTGAGCGCTCAAGAGCAATTCCGTCCGTTTTGTCGGATGCAGCCGGAAGAGCGTTGACCTTCTCTGCATCGAAACCCATTTCCAAAAGATCGCCCTTGGAAATCAGCTTGCGGTGCCCCTGAATCTTAGCGGCGATACCGCCCGTTTCGGGGTCGAAGGACGCTTCCTTACTAATCAGAAAGTCCTCGGGGCGAACAGACAAGATGCTGAAGCACGGAACGCGCTTGACGGTGCGAATCTTGATATCGCGTGTCTCGATAATGCCCATAGGTCCGGGTTGCGTCTGCGCCTTTCCAACTTCTTCGATGATGATTTGACCGGCCTCTTCCTGTTGGTTCAGGGCGACCAGCATTTCGTTGGGAACGTTCTTCAGAACACGGGGAAGGGACTCTTCGGTGTGCGTCTCGAATTCGGCGGTGATGACGCCAAGACCAGTAAGAAGACCATTCTGAATCCACGGCTGAAGATAAGCACCGTGGCTGTTCTTCGTCTTCAGAATCCAGTTGACGACTTGGGTTTGCTGGCGAGCAATCGCTTCGTCTTCCGGACCAACACCGCAAAATTCAACGACGTTTTCCGGAGCATCGAAAATTCGGATAAGCTGCCCGGAAAGCCAGTCAACATGCTGCTGGACCTTTGGACTAACCCACTTCGATTTGCCCTTTAGCTTTTCATCATCTAGAAGGGCTTCCCTCTTGTAGTGTTTAAGCGCTTGCTCCTGCTTGTTGGCGATGTGGCTGTTCGACCAAGTGACCGCGCTTTTGAGTTGCGGCGTAATCGTCCTTAGAATGGCTTCTTCTTCGTTAGTCATAAACTGTCTCTGCTGAGAGGAATTTACGACTATTTAGGGAAATTAACACGTTCACTCGTAACACCGAAGCCAGTCGTATTCGATTGGCTTTGACCAGTTGAATTTGCTGGCATAACGCGTTTTCGAAACCGAGAACGTCAAAGCAAGAGCGTCGAAATGGTCGGGAGAACGTCCAATCCGCTTCTTGGTTGCTTTCTTTTCTTCAATTTTGATTTTGCCGCTGGTGTCGTCGTACTGGACGGACGCAAGTTCTTCGATCAGCTTCGCTTCATTTGGAATCGAGACATTTTCCGATGCGAACCAATCGCGGGTTTCCCAATAAATTTGATCCTTGAATGAGACGTATTTTTCGGGGTTCCGTGTCGGTTTGCCTTTGTAAACCGCGTTATAGGTCGGAAGTCCCCAATCTCTGAGATTTGACCAAACGCCATTACCCAAGCCCGTTCCATCAACCGCTATGACAGCCGGTCGAAGGTGCTTCGGTGTCTGCTGGTAAAGGTCTCTAACCTTCTCTGAGAGTTGTGTGGGGTTAAGTCCCTGCCACTGCTTGAATTCAAGCACCTTGTTATCGTGCCTGATTGCGAGCACGGACGAGTCCTTACCAGCGGATGCCGGATCGAGACCCCAAAGGATCGGGACGTTGTCGGCGGGAATGGCATCTTCGTTGAGAACAGCCGCATCGATCAATTCGCGTGGAATAAGCCCGTCCACGTCGGTCAATGGGAAATCGCCTTCGATCATCACGCGATAGTCACGCGACGTCGGACCGCCAAACGATTTGGCTGTCTCTTCAAAGGTCTCCGGATCGTAATTCGGACTATCCCAAAAGGTGCCGTGGACATGCGTCCAGATGGACGAAAGGTCGGGGTCGCACCAAGTACGCCAGAAGTAGCCGGACGCACGGGAAGGGTTGGAAATTATGCAGAGCTTAGGATTGGGGTCGGCGAAGATACCGCCAAGACCTTCGATGAAAACTTCATCGTCAACACCGGTCGACTCGTCCACAAACACGAAGTTGTTGCGCATGTGGATACCGCGAATGGACGAAACGTTGTCCTTGCTGGCAAGACGGTATTCGCCGAAGCACGAGGCGGGATTTCGTTTGTGAGCAATGCGGGTCGCGGCAATGTCAAAGGCTTTGTTGAAGGGCGAAGCCATTCGGTCATGGAACTTCAGAATTTCCTTCCATGAAGTCGCTTTCAGGTTCGGTTCCGAAGGACCAAGGATGGAGACCTGGACTTCCTCATGGCAGATGAGTGCCCACCAAAAGCAAACCGCCAGAACGAACGTTTTGCCGAAACCAGTACCGCCCTTGAAGGTAATGCGGCGCTTGGTCCGGAATGCTTCGCAAAACTCTTTCTGCTTCGGGCTGAGAGTGGAGTTAAAAACCTGCTTCACGAAAACTTCCATGTCTTCGCGATAGAGGGCGATTAGCGCGGCAAGTTCTTCGGATTCTTTACGTTTGTTTTCTGTAGTGGACATGCCGGTATTTAGAGAACCGGGTTTCTCCGCTACTTGTCGTCGCTATCCTTGTTGAACACCCGCAACAGAAACGAACCGATATCGTCCTTCAGTTTCCCCGGATTGTTCGCGTAGTCCTTACCGATCGCGATTAGAGCTTCAGCCAACGACATGCCAACGACACCGAGCAAGAAGCCGATTGCGCCCCCAATCTGTGGCGCTGTCACTGCGAACAACATGATTACGAAGGGTGTAAGAAACGCTGCGCACAAGGCACCGACAGCACCAGCTATCATTCGTTCCCAAATCGAACCATTCTTGTTTACCAGAGCGCGAATGATGCCCCCTGCCAATCCAGCGACAAGGTGACTTGGCTGGACGCCAATGGCAGCGAGCCAAGCGGCAATAGTGCTAAACATCCGAGTCATCCTCAATAACCTTTGGTTTCGGAGTGACATCGATCAGTTTGGATGTTGCCATGCGCTGCGCTTCAAGCAGCATCGCGCCGATATCGTGCGTGTGGTTGACTTCCACCTTCTGTTCAGTCGGTGCCTTCGCCATCGTCATTTCAGCAACCCACATAGCCGCTTTCATGCGTTCCTTGGCGGGAATCGTGTCATCAAACGCCATGTTGTACAGAAGTTCAGCGACGTCCTGAGACTTACCGGCAAGCCATTCCTTTGTTTCTTTGGGAGTAGCCACGCGACCACCGGTCTTTTCGCGTCCCTTCTGGAAACCGATCTTCTTCAGGTGCTCTTGCCATTCAGGCGATTGCTTCCGTTCGCGCTCTTGATCGGTAACAGTGCGTTTGCGCCGCCCCTTCTTGCGCGGCAGTTCCGGAATTACGTCCAGCTTGATTTCATTGCCGGTCTCATTATCGATTTCGTCACTCAACGACTCGTCCTCCGATTAGCGTAAGAAAAACTTCCGCGTCTTCATCGGTCGCAAAATCGATGATGAAATGAGAGGCATCAATTTGTATGTCGAATGGCTCACTGATAAGCGGGCGAATTGGACGGGTGAACTTGCGGATCACCCACGCGTCAAAATCGTTGTCGTCACGCGCCTTTTGCATTTCGGCTTTGTAGCCATTTGGGAATTCAAATTTGATTTTCACGCTTGCTTTTCTCTGCGAATTAGTTTTTCCCTTATTTAGGAACGGAAGCCCTTTGAAAGGAAAATGGAATGGCATCGGAATTCCTTGAATACGCGGCGAATTACGAATTGAAGACGAGTGATGAGATTAACGCGTTCGTGACTGCTTTGGTGAAGCAGAAAGAGGCGTTCGCGAACAGCGAGTTCAACAACCGCTCTTGGGTCAAGAAGGATGGCGCTGGTTACTTGGTAAAGCTTGGAAAGCTCGAAAAGACCTATCGCCTTCCTGATAAAGCGGACGTTGAAATTTTTCTCGATAAGGCAGCGGACGCCGCACGCGGGAATGATGTAGAGTTCCGCGAGCTAATCGAGGCAGCATACAAGAAGGCATCGCAGCCGAAGGCGAAGCGTTGACGCACGCCGACCCTGCGGGCTAACAGCTAAGAGTCCACCAGCGAATGCCGTGCGATTGAAGGCTGTTCTTCGGAGCAGCCTTTTCGTTTGGTCCGGATTTTTCAAAATTCTTAAAAATTTTGCGCGTGACCATATAAGGAAGTAGGGGCGCACAAGGGGGTAGGGCCACCCTATACCGCCCCCCCAATCGCCTTCGTTCAGGCGCGTGCGATCACTCGCTTGACGCTGGTCGCTGTCCACTGTCCGCCTCGTGGCGATTGCTTGCCCGCATCGTTCAGTGCGTCGGCGATAGCCTGTAGTGTTTCGCCCGCATCCCGGAGCTTCTGAACCAACGGCAGCACCGAAGCAGCGAACCTATCCGCCTTAGCCTTGGCTGCTTCATTGCGCTTCATGGTCTTATCGCGCATGCCGCCGAGCTTCACGCCACGTGCCTTTGCCGCCTGAAGCGCTGCCTTCGTCCGGGTGCTGATGAAATCGCGCTCTTGCTCTGCCAAGGCGGCATAGATGTGGAGAGAAAACTTATCGGCATGCGGCATCGACGCAACGCGAAGCTTAACCTTCGGATCGTCCATAATGGTAGCGATGAACGACACCTTACGAGACAGCCTGTCCAGCTTGGCTACGAGCAATTCAGCGCCAGTCTTGCGGGCAAGGGCAAGCGCTTCGATCAGTTGCGGGCGATCATCGTCGCCACCCGATTGGATGTCTTTGAATTCGCCGATTATCTCGTATGGAACTTCGGAATATTGCTCAAGGTAAAGCGAGATATCGCGCGTCTGTGCCTCAAGACCAAGACCGCTCTTGCCTTGTTCGGCTGTCGAAACTCGGATGTAGGTAATGTACTGCTTCATGGAAAATGTACTCCTGTTAAAGCAGTATTTAGCATCCACAACAGTTGAATGTCAAATGGCAACAGACGTTGTGCGTGATAAATGAAGGAATAGGAAGGTTGCGGCGATCTGCCGGTCACAACCTTGCTGCCTGTCGCCTGTGGATCAGTCGGACAACGGGCAAAACCCATCGCCGAATAGGGCACCATGCGAAATGTTTCACAAAAACACTGGTCACTTGAGAACGGACGCCGTTAGCTGTCTGTAGGTTCGACAACAGCAGGAGCGACAAAAACACCGGTCAACGCCAAACCGATTTAGGAATTCCGCGCGATTCAAGTATTTTCATATGCAACCGAAGTTAAGACAGGAGAGACGATTGCCAAAGACCAGTTTGAAAATTCCCGAACAACTGAAGCTGAAATTTCGCGGCTACGAGTCCGATGCGGTAGGGCGCTTCTCCGTCGTCTGTAGCGTCGTGCTCGCCGTGCTGCGGACGGTCGTGTTTGCCACGCTGCTGTTGTTCGGACACACGGTTGTCCAAGCGGCAGGGCTGTTGTGATCAGGCGGGTTTTGGAGAGTTTCCGGGCGGTCACGCGGCGGGGGCGCCCGTAATGTGATCAACAGCAGAAGTATTTGTATATACAAGTTCATATTTTGCTCATATGTTACACTATTACATGGCAAATCGAGAACGTTGCTGATGGCTATGGATTGGCTGGCTTCGTCTTCGCGCGTCGTTCCTCGCGCTCAGTGTAACAGGTGCTTGGATGATGTGTTGGACAAGGGCTTCGCGCGAGTCTGTTATTGATAGTCTAAGAGAAGTATTACTTTGATTCATTATTCAGTCGATTTTTATATGCAACGTTTTTCTAAAGACAGACCATCTATAGAGAATCGCTGCGCTTAAAAATCGACTCAAATATGCCTCTCTTAGACTCATAGTAACAGACTCCCGTCTCGTGATCCCGAATTAGGTGTACTGAACAGACCTGTTACACTGAGCGACGAAGGAGCGAAGACGAAGCCAGTCGAAATTCGGAATCAAATGAAGTTAATTCGTCTACGGAATTTCACTTTGTGCTTGAAAGTACTATGGAAAAATTATAAAATTCGAAACACGGTTCAAGAGACATATTGTGTCGGGTACATCCACCTGAGCCGAAAATAAATCAAGACATCGTCAATTTTTTTGAAATAACGCACGTTTTTGTGTGTCTCTGTAGGTGTCGAGATTACTATATACTACAGTTGATGCAAAGTCCGGGCAAATGACTCTGTTATCAACGGGTCATTGTTGAACGGCTTTGCATCGAGTTTCCTGATAAAATAGTACGTGAAAGAAGTCTATTGAAAGGTCTCTGTGTTCCTGCCCGGACAGCACAGAGACCTTTTTCATTTGTACTTTAACTTTTTCACGGAAACTCGATTAATGAAGCAGAAAATTTTTCTTATGGATGCCGGTGTAGCGAGAGGCAAGACACATCAGATTGTTGAGCACCTTGCCACGACAGACACCAAAGCCATCATCGGCACGCAACAGCACAAACTCTCCCTCGAAATTAAAGAACGGCTTATCGTCAATGGCGCGAGCGAAGACGAAATTTTGGTCATCTCGACCAAGACAGACAAGAAATGCCGGGCAAAGTTCCGCACGGCTGTCGCTTCCGGAAAGTACCGTATCATCTTCGCCGATCATTCGGTTGTGCTTGGTAGATATCCCGGCACCGAACAATACGACCTCTTTATTGACGAGGTTCCGACCATCGAAAAGACTGTTCGGTTTAAGAAGATGCCCAAGCGGATACAGGAAGTGATGAACATCCTGTTTGATCACCAGATCACGGCGGAAAGCAGCTATTACGAGCTTCGTTTGACACCGCAAGTCGCCTTGGAAATCGAAGCGATCTTGAAGGAGTACCGCAACGAAGACGAAGACTCGGTCATTTCCTACAACAAGAAGTTTATCAATCTTTGCTACGCAATCACCAGCAGTCAGGATGTTCGTGTTGAAGTCCGGGCATCGGAAATCCTTCAGTGGAAGGCTGGTGAGACCCCGTACGTCACCTTCTATCAGTCGTTTAAGCCGTCGATCATTTCGGGATACCGATCCGCGACCATCGCCGCTGCTAACATCCACAATGCTGATTTCTTTCATCAGTGGCAGGACGTGGCAGATTTTGAGGACCATCCGCTTTGCGAGAATCTTCGCAAGGATGTTTCCGAACTGAAGTCCCATCTGATCAAGATTTGGTTCCTGTCGGAAGAGCATGGCACTTTGTACAGGCTGAACCAACTCGGTTATCAATATTTCCTCGATTGTGTGGCTGATGCGGTTGCCGCCCATCCGGAACTCGGTAATGCGCCTTACATCTTCTGTACCCGCAAGGCGGACGAAAACGGCGATCCCTATCATTGGAAATATGAAGGCAAAGGTCTTCCCGGCATCCGCCTCCCTTCCAATGTGAAGGGTATCGACGGATTCAAGCACATCAACATTGCTTTACACCTTGCCCCGGTAAATCCGCCCCCGGCGATCTTCAATCACAAGCGTGACCGTTATGGGCAGACAAGCGAAGACGTGAAGGAGTCGATCCCTTACGAAGGACAGTACCAGTTCATGGCGCGCACCAGCATTCGTGACTATGCGAGCGATGCAGAGGTACATTGTGTTGTCTTGGATCGTGCCGCCGCGAACGCGCTTCAGCGGAAGTTTAAATGCGCCGACCCCAAGCCGCTTGATATCGGCATTCCTGAGTTGTGGGGAGTTCAGGTCGAAGCCGCGACATCTACCGAACGGTCAAAGAACAGCCGCGCGCGTGCGAAAGCCATTCGAGACGACCACGCGCTTACCGAGCAATACGACGGCTTCAAGATCATTCATTGGGAGAAGAAGGAATCCAAGTTCCTCCGGCAAAACCCAATGGACTGGTGGAAGCTCACTTCGAAGTGCGAGGAAGACGCGAACAATCTGGTCCTGCCAGCGAACGCACCCCGCCCGCAATTCAGGGAAGGCGATCTAAGCGACCTCAATAACCACAAGCTCAAGGGAAACATCAAATCCACAAAGCTTGCGATCCTCGATATTGACGAAGCGAGGTTGCCGCCCAAGCCGCTATCTGATTTCCTTTACGATTGTGGTTGGTCTCATTTCATCTATGCGTCACGCTCCAACACGGCGGACCTTTACAGCTTTCGCGTTGTCATTGGACTTTCCGAAGCAGTCAATGCCGAAAATTACAGGCGCATTATCGAGTTGGTGGTTGCTGACATTGCCACCTATTTTGAACTGGATAAGCGCCCGAAAGACTATCCCATCGACCGAAGCAAATTGTCTATCAATTCCCGGTTCTTTAGCCCTACCGTTCCTGATAGCGGACATGGTTTCTTCATCAAACGCCACATTATGTCTGGTGGTATGGCTTTCGAAGCCAAGTTTCTTGACGTGAAATGGTTCCTTAGCCGTAATCAGGTCTTCGACCCTGAAGCAGCCGCAACATTTGAGAATGCCCCGGCACCAAAGGCTACTGCCGAACGACTGGACCCCGAAACTGTCCTTGCCAAATGGGAAACGAAGCCCGGAGAAGGCAAGGGGAATGAGCATCTGTTTCGATGTGCCATCGAACTGAAGAAGAACGGCTGGACTGAATATGAGACCAACGCATTCCTGTCCACGGCATGCGAGCGCAATCGTTTTGGTGAAGGCACCGACCGTGACGCTAAAACGACTGTAAGAAACGTATACGCATGGAAGGGGAACCGCTCCCCTTCGGCGGTTTAATCAGTAATTCAAACTTTCATTTGAGCACGAAAGGACATGAACGACAAATATAGCAACGGATCACCACTACCCGGCGTCTACTCCATCATCTGTACCAAGACAGGAACCCAATACGTGGGTTCCTCTGAAAACATGCTGAACCGCTTCAATGCGCACTTTACACAACTTGCGGAAGGCAAGCACTGTAATCACCGCATGCAGGGCCTCTACGACAAGTATGGGAGAGGGGTCTTCCGCGTTCGTCTACTTGCCGAAATCGAAGACATTGACGAGCGATTTGATGTCGAACAGCGATATATCGACAGCGGGGCCTACACGCTGAATATCTCGAAATCGGCGCGATGTCTTCGCACTCCAAAGAGCAAGCCAAAAGCAGTCAAGAACCATCGACCTTCCCCGGTCAAAGGTAAAGTGCTGCCAAAGCGAGCCGAAGGCATCTATCGCACACCATGGGGAAAATTCAGCGATCCGAAGAAAGCCGCAACCGCCTGTCCCGTCCTTTTCATGTCAGACAAATGGGTACGCTTGGCGTGTGAGCTTTCACATGAACAAATCGATGCGGGGGCCTACAAGCATTCCGCATATCTTCAAACCACCTACAATGAAACCATGATCGGTCGCACATATGCGGAAATCGGATTTGGTTTCGAACCGGCATCCTCAAAAGCGTTAGAACAATAAATAAAATCAGTTCCGGTGCTGAAAGGGTGGACATCATCCAATGCGGCACACCCCGCGATCAGCGCCGGAACACATTCATTTTCAAAACAGGAGAAATTACAAACATGGATAATCAAAATAACACCAACAGCACCCTTCTTAAAATGGCGAAGCTTGCATGCGCCGTGATGAAAGATAAAGACTCTCCGTTTCATCTTCGCCGGGAAGCATCCGAAGCCCTTATTGAGTTTGATGTTTGCGACCTGATTTTCACGAAGGAAGCCAAGGCGACAATTTCTGCCCTTAATGGCCTCATGAAGCTTTCCGCAACTGAAACCCCGAAACCCACTGCCGAAGAACTGTTCGATAAGCTGGCGAAGACGATTGATGAAATCGTTGCCTTGGCTAACACCAGCGGTTACAGCGAAACCGTTCACTCGCACATCAAAGCATTCGTTGACCGGCAACATGATGAAGCAAAGCATGCGCGGTTCGTCCGTCGTTTGAACCGGAAGTGATCGTCATGAACAGCACCGACGATAACCGCACCACCAACAACGTCATGCGCCATGAATACCGCGTTCTTTCCGATGCGGAGAAGGCAAGCATGAAAGCGATCAAGGACAAGGGCGCTGAACTGCTTGATCTGATCGAAGGGCAGGGCGCAAGCCGCGAACTGTCCATTGCCCGGACGAAGACCGAAGAAGCGGTCATGTGGGCAGTGAAGCACATCACGAAGTGAAATCGCTAAATACCGCGTAAATCAATTATCAAACAGGAGAAATTTCAAAAATGAATAAAGAGACTACCAAAGCGGAAATCTATGCGACCCTTACGAAGATGGCAGAAGCGAGCGGCTTGAAAAACACGAGCATGTTTTTCATCGATCCTTCGACACTGCCGGAAGCCGCCAAGCCCGCTACCGTCACCGAAGCCGAGTTGTTCAATGAAGCGCTGTCGTCGCTTCGGGAAATCGTGCGCGACGAGGCTATAGCCAATCCGGTTCGGCTTGAGGCTATTCGCTTCCAGCTTAAGAATTCCTACCACCTTTCCGAAGAAGCAAAGCGCGTCGAGTAATCCCACACCAGACATAGCACGAACGAAAGAACCCGCCACTTCGGCGGGTTTCGTTTATCTGGCGGTAGCATTCCGTATCGCGTCGAGAGACCGCCGAAATTCGTCATTGACGCGCTTTTCCAGTTCTCCCGGCTCACCAGTACCCGACGTCAAATCAAGCGCTTCTATCGCGCTCCATTCGTCCACGAATGCGGCTTCTGTTGCGGTCATCCGATCAGACAAGAATTTGTTGGCGTTGGCGAGCGCTTCGGCATCCTTCACCATCTGTTCAATCGTCTTGGTCTGCTGATCGACGGCAAGTGTCAGCGTTGTGTTTCGCTGTTCAAGAGCGGCTATTTCAGCAAGGGTAATCCGCCTGTACAGGAGGAAGCCGCCCGATGTGGCGACCAGTGCGAGAATAAGCGCGAGGATGATGTACAGGTTGAACTGATTGAGCATCTACTATGTATGCGCGGATGCCGAAATTTTCCCTGAGATAAACGCGCACTTTTATTGAGCGCTACCATACCGAGACACCATCCGGCACATTTAACGCAAATTCGCGAAATCAGCCGTCCGCAACGCCTTGTATCTCAGGGTGTTCAGCGTGGCATTTTCAAAAGATTGAAATGAATGTGCCGCTTCAATCACTATACGGTAAGTCGATTCGCCGCTATTTCTGCGAGTAGATCGGCAGTCATCCGCTTTGGGGGAACAGATGTCCATAAAAATTTGGATTGCGGCGCTTCTATTTGGGGCCTTCGTTTGGTTTGTCGGGGAAAGCGCCGGTCCGGTGATTGCTGCCGCCTTCGTCGGGGCGGTTGGTGTTGCCAACTCATTCCACCATGAGCGCAAGGCGGCAGAGCTTGATAAGCGCTTGGAAGACCTGTCGTGGCGGTTACGTCACGTGATGAAGGAAGAATAGGGGCTAACCATATGAAAGAAATATGGAGAATGGCTTTTGTCTCGCTCATTATGGGCTTGACTTGGTTCGTGTGCGAGTACGGTTCGGTGACATATGGTGTCGTGCTTGTGGCGGGACTGGTCGCGCTATTGGAACGAAGTCTCAAAGACCGGCTGGACGATATAGGCAAGGCGCTGGAAATGCATAGTCGGAACGTCTTCCCGGAACTCTGGAATTGAAGCGCGTTTGTAGGATTCGACAACTTCCAATCGCCGCACCCGGACGTTAACTTCGCTCGTGGTTCTGAAGGAGGTTTCGCCCATGCAAGAAGTAAGCTTGTACGCCTATCAGATTTCACCGCCGAATGATCATTTGCTCTACTTTGGGGAAACGCTTGAGGAATGCCAAGCCGCCGCGTTGGAGGAACGTCGAGAAATAAAAGAGAGTGAACCCGACGACGAGCTACAAGCCATGGCAATCTACCGGTGTTCGGTGAGGATACCCGATCAGCAAACGTTGCTTCGCATTCTGAACGAAGAAACAAGCCCCATTGAAGCTTGCGTGGTTGAGCGCAAATTGGTTGCGCTGGTCACGGAATAAACAAAAGCCCCCGAACCGGGAGCTTATCATGTTCGCTGATCATGCCACGTCAAACGGTCGGTTGGTTCCCCGTCTCGAAATCAGGCGCTTGCTTCCCATCCTTCCGAATCCACGTGATGACGAATGATCCGGCGAAAATAGCGCCGAACCAACCGTACATGATCGCATCACCGGCAGGGTTGTTCAGAAACCAGAGCGCTGGACCCCATCCCGCAATGCCCAAGAACATCGTTAGATAGAATGAGACGATGGTTCCCGCGACCGCATAGGCGAACGCGTAGCCAATTGCGACGGCAAGCCGCTTAAAGAAGTCCTCCCATCGGAAATAGGCGAGTACGGCTAAACCGCCGATCTGTACGACCAGCCATAGCGCCGCCAGACCGACAGCCATCAACAGGACGCCAGTGTATCCTAAAAGCTGAACCGCGAACCAAGCGGTTCCTAATAGAAAGAAAAGCGGTACGAGTGTGCGCATGTCTGGTTCTCCCTGTTTCAATCAAATAGTGCCAATTCATTCGCAATTTCCCGACGCATTTTGATGTGCGCCATTGCTGTTTTTATGCGTCCTTCACGTTTCAGGTCGCTGATTATGTCGTCGTATAGTTCGAAAAAGTCGGCTCGTGCCTTTTGGTCAATTGCCAGTCTGTCGAACGTGTAACGTGGTTCCTTCTCCAAAATTCATCCATCCTAATTGGATGGCTTCGTTCATAATATAATGTCGTTTCGCTTCAGCCATATTGTTATTAATCGTCGTTCAGTATTCGTTGTGTTTCGCGTATTCCAGTGCCTTAGTCAGCGCCTCCTGTTTCTGAATCATATCGTAATCCGTGCCGTAATATCCCGCATGTCCCTTCAGACTATGACCTGTAATCGCTGTCTTTATGCCAAGGTCGCAGCCTGAACGCTTAAGCCAGTCGTCCATCGTATGGCGGTAGCTGTAATGTCCTTTCCCCGGCACGGTCTTCCGGAAGAATTCGGACATCGCACGGTTAATCTGTTGCGGACCATCCGGCGTGTGGAAGCGCTCAAATCCGTTTGGAAATTTCCGCATTTGCTCCAACGCATCGCCGACCAATGGAATTTGCCGGTGTCTCGCACCACCCGTCTTGACCTTCTTTCGAAGGCTGTTTGGAACAATCGAAATGTAGGGAATGTTCGCGTCGAGATGGATATCGGCACTCGTCATCCATGCCAGTTCCTTGGCACCAGCGCCCGTGCATTCGCCGATGATGCAGATAGCCTTTGCTTCATCGCTCATGCCCGATGCCCGGAGACGTTCGCGCACCAGCTTGATTTCATCCTTCGTGAATGGCGGACGTTTTTCCTTGTCGTCTTCCTTGAACTTTTTCAGTTCCTTGAAGGGGTTTTTGGTGCCGGGATGATAGACCTTGAAGACTTCATCAAGGATGATCTTCAACCACATCATTTTCTTGTTGGCAGCATCAGCCTTGAATTCGCCTTCGACAAGTCTCTCTGCGAGATTTGAACGATATTCGCTTGCCTTGACGATATCGATTTTCAGGCAATCCATGTCGCCAATTTCTTCGACAAAATCCTCTACCGCCTCTTCGTACCGCCGCCAAAACCTCTTGGTGTCCTTGGGGTCTTTGCCCTTTACAAGATCGGGCATCAACTGCTTGAACTTGGCGAATGCCTGTCTGAATGTCAGAGCCGGTTTCTCGATAGCGCCGCCAAGGACGTCGATTTCAGCCTTTGTCGGGCGCTTGATCGTCTTTCGGACTTCCAAGCTTGGGGACAGCATCGCCACACGATCTTGGACGGGTGCCGCCTGTAGTTCGGCGACAGAGTGTCCCGGCACGCCAAGTCGTTCGATCAATTCCCGGAAAAGATCGAATGTCATGTTCGTCGTGTCTGGCGTCTCGTCACCCCGGAACAACCGCTTGTACTTGTCAGTGAGTGGCGCGGCTCTTTCCTGCGCTTCCTTCGGGTCTCGAGTCTTCAGGCTTTCCCAAATTTGAGCTTTGCCGCCAAAGGTGTCGCGAAGGTGAAGTGGAACCGCTATTCTGAAGTAAAAAATGCCGCTTCGTTGGAATATATAATTTGTTTTCATATGGAATTTTTTCATAGTCATAGTCTATCCCTGCGCAGCTACATGGTTAAACGCTTGGAGTCAAGCATTCTGTAGTTGGCATTCAAACTTTTCCAGAATTTGGAATGATTTGAACTTTCACCGGGGCAGTACAAAAGGTAGCAGTTATGTAGCAGTTATGTAGCACATGACCACCAACCCCTTGTTTTTCAATGGTTTACGTGCCATTGAGTAAACCTGATCCGGGTCATGCCGGCGTAGGAACGGAAAGAAGGCCGCCAGCGGCAAGTTCGCCTTTTCATCGCCTTTCCTGGATCTCCGTGATGTTCCGTCTGGAGATCGATCGATGACGTCCACTGCCGTACCGCTCGCAAGCATCATCCGCCCTCGTGCGAAGGAGGACTGGGCATGACGGCGATTGCTCTCACCATCGCCGGCTCGGACTCGGGCGGCGGCGCCGGTATTCAGGCGGACCTCAAGACGTTTTCGGCGCTCGGCGTTTACGGCGCCAGCGTCATCACTGCGATCACGGCCCAGAACACCAGGGGTGTGACGGCCGTCGAGGATGTCTCCGCTGAAATCGTGTCGGCGCAGATGGACGCCGTCTTCTCCGATCTCGACGTGACGGCCGTCAAGATCGGCATGGTCTCGCGTCGGGAAACAATCGCCGCCATTGCCGATGGATTGCGCCGGTCCGGAAAACGGGCGGTCGTGGATCCGGTCATGGTTGCGACCTCCGGCGACGCGTTGCTTCGGCCGGATGCCGTTACGGCGCTCATCGAAGAGCTGTTGCCGCTGGCGCTCGTCGCCACGCCCAATCTTGCCGAGGCCGCGCTCATGACCGGGCGCGCAATCGCCGAGGACGAGGCGGAGATGGCGCGCCAGGCGGAAGCGATCATGCGGACCGGCGCATATGCGGTTCTGGTAAAGGGCGGGCACTTGAAGGGCCAGGAGGCCACAGACCTCTTCTTCGACGGCGACACTCTTGTCCGCCTTCCCGCCGCGCGGATCGAGACGCGCAACGACCACGGCACCGGCTGCACCCTGTCGGCAGCCATTGCCGCCGGCCTTGCGAAAGGCTTGCCGCTGGTCGAAGCGGTGAGTGCCGCCAAGTCCTATCTGCATGCCGCAATCTCCGCGGCCGACCGCCTGGAGATAGGTCAGGGGCGCGGCCCGGTCCATCATTTCCACCGGTGGTGGGAAGATTGACTGCCGGGTGACGGCTCGGGGGAGCTGAAGTGCCTCGCTATCGCCACTGTTGTTCAGCAGCATGACCGCGTCCATGGCTTCGATTGGCGATCGGTTCTCGCGATATGCATTTTCTTACCCGCCGGCTGGAGGCTTTCAACCGTGACGACCTGCCGGATTGGCGGCGGTCGCCTGGAAGGGTGCGGCGTTGTCTTTCGATGCTGCCGTCGCTGGTCGAATATTCGCTTTTCTATGCGCTGGCACTCGTTGCCCTTGCGGCGGTCATCGCGCTAATGGCAGCCGCTTGGATCGTCGATCGCCGCAAGGCCTGACGGCGAAGGGCGAAAAGGCCGCGCACAGGTGGCGCGGCCGCGGTCGCCTCAAGCGGCGTTGTTTTCCGTAATCGTATTCTCGACGTAATATTTGCCGTAGCGGTGGCGGTATTTCTCCGCCCCGTCGAAGTCGCTGTATTTGCCGAGTTCGTTCATGTCCGTCTTGTTGAGGATGACGCCAAGCACCTTCGAGTTGATCAATGGTTCCGAGTTGAGGAGATCGCGTACGAGCCGCGAAGGCGTCCTTCCCCACTCGACCACGAAGAGAATACCGTCGGCAAGCGGCGCGAAAGCCTTGGCGTCGACGACGGGGGCGAGTGCGGCAAGATCGACGACGACGTAGTCGAAGGCGTTGCGGGCGTTCTCGATGAGGTTCGCCATGGCCGGGGAGGCGAGCAGTTCATTGCTCTGATGCCGCTGATGCGATGCGCCGCCGGCCGGAAGGATTGCGAGCTTGGTGCGCTGGTCCACCTTGATTCCGGCGGGCCAGGTGGCTTCTCCGGTCAGCGTTTCGACGAGCCCGGTGCGCGGGGCGGGCGTGATCATCTGAGTCAGTCCCGGCTTGCGTATATCGGCGTCGATGAGCAGGGTCCGCTTGCCGCTCGCCGCCAGAAGCGCGGCGAAGTTCGCGGCAATAATCGACTTTCCCTCGTCCGGAAGGGCCGATGCAATGGCGATCACGCGGCTTTCGCTGCCGGCGAGCATCTGGTCGCAGGCAAGCTTGGCGTTGCGGAAGGTCTCCGCAAAGGTCGAACGCGGCGCATCGACGACGATGCGCGAAAGTCGTTGGAACGGCATCGTGTCGTCGACAGCTTCGTCATGTCTTTTCACCGAGCCGAAATGCGCATGGACCAGTTGTGCCTTCTTCTTCATGCGCGTTCCGAGCAGCGGGACGTAGCCAAGCGAGCGATGGCCGAGGATCGAGCGTATGTCGCCTTCCAGGCGGAAAGTCCGTTCGCGGAATTCGAGGAAGGCCGCGTAAGCCCCGCCGACCATCATGCCGAGCACGGCCGAGAGCGCGAGAGTCATCGTTTTCTTGGGGCTCGACGGTGACACGGGCACGCCGGCCTCGGAGATGACGCGCGCCTTGGCGATCGGGAAGGATTGCTGCTGCGTCGCCTGTTCGTAGCGGCCGAGATAGGATTCGTAGAGCGTCTTCAGAGCCGCTGCCTTCTGTTCGAGCTCCCTTAATTGAACGAGTTGCTCGCTGGCGTCGGAGGTCTTGCCGGCAATGCCCTGGATGCTCTTCCTGAGCGATGCCTCGCGCGATTGCGCGACCTCGTATTCGTTCTTGTAGCTTGCAGTGAGCTGCTGCAGTTCCTGGTAGATCTGCCGCGCGACATCCTCCTGCTCGGCGCGGAGCGATACCGCCTGCGGGTGGTCGGCGCCGAAATTATCCGAGACTTCCCGCTCACGCTTGCCGACGGTGAGATAGCGGGTCCTAAGGTCACGGATCACCGAATTGTCACCCTCCTTTGAGGAAATGGTGGCGTTCTTGACCGCGTTCTCCGGTCCCTGATCGACGATCGACTTGTACTGGTTGTAACGGGCCGACGCACTTGCCGTATCGGCCTGGGCGACGATGAGCTGGCTGTTGAGATCGGCCATCTGCTGCTCGGACATCAGTTCGCCCCGTGCAGCCGTCAGACCGTTCTCGGCCCTGAAATGCGCGACTTCGAGCGCGGCTGCCTGCGAGCGCTGCTGAAGATCCGTAAGCCGTTCCTGCAGCCAGACGGATGCGCGCTCGGTCGCCTCGAAATTGGCGTTCAACTGATCGGTCAGATAGGCACTTGCGTATCCGCGCGCGATGGTTGCCGCAAGCAAGGGGTCGCTTGAGCGAAAGGCAACGGCCACGACCGAGCTGCGCGAAACACGCTCGACCGCGAGCGATTGCTGTATGATCGCGGCTGCCTTCTGCCGCCGTCCGTTGCGCGCCTGTTCTTCCGTAACGTCGGGACCGCCGGAAAAAAGCCCGGTTGCCGATTTCAACCAGTCCTTGACGACGGCAACGGGCGACTGCGGCGGATTGAGTATCGTATCGTTTTCGTCGAGTTTGAGCTTGTCGACGACGCGCAATGCGAGTTCGCCGGACTTCAGTATCTCGACCGCACTTGCAATCTGCGTGTCGAGCATCTGGCTGTTAACCGGGGTAGGCTCCTCCTCGGCATATTTGGACAGGTTTTCGTCGAGAAGGATCTGCGTCATCGACGTGTAATAGGGCGTGGCAAACAGGAGATAAGCGACCCCCAGCGCAATGAAGAGCAGGACGAATGCGGCCACGAGCCGGGCACGACGAAAGACTGCGGCGACAAGCCGGTCGAGGTCGATAAAGCCGTCTGACTGTTCTTCGCTGGGCATGATGCTGCTCAATGGAACGCTTCTTTGTTTCATGGGGGCCGTTCTGTTCATCTTCTTCTCCGGTCCTTGTTCCGGCAGTCCCGAAGGACTGCCGGAAGCCGCCGCTTATGCCGCCCGGATGCGGCTTTCGTGAGACAGAACCATGTCGCGGACGGATTCGAAAACGATATCGCCGATGTC
Source organism: Sinorhizobium sp. KGO-5 (assembly GCF_036245905.1). Taxonomy (NCBI): domain Bacteria; kingdom Pseudomonadati; phylum Pseudomonadota; class Alphaproteobacteria; order Hyphomicrobiales; family Rhizobiaceae; genus Sinorhizobium; species Sinorhizobium sp. KGO-5. Next base: position 308,086 of record NZ_BDIZ01000003.1, on the reverse strand, counting down.
CGCACGAGCAAGCGCGAAGGCGACATTGGCTTCGATGAAGCCCTGCTTCGAACCGCAGTCGAAGGTGCGGCCCTCATAGGGATGCGCGTGGAAGGACTGGGATTGCGAAAGCGTGAGCATCCCATCGGTCAACTGGATCTCATTGCCGGCGCCGCGCGTCTGGTGGGCCAGGATCGAGAAGATTTCCGGCTGAAGGATGTAGCGACCGTTGAGATAGTAGTTGGACGGCGCCTTTCCTGCGGCGGGCTTTTCGACCATCTCGGTCACGGAGAAACCGTGCCGGACCGTCTCGCCCTTGCCGACGATGCCGTATTTCGATGCTTCCTCGGGGGCGCATTGCTCGACGCCGACGACGTTGCCCCCAACCTCGTGATAGAGATCCATGAGGCCGGCCATGCAACCGCGCGCGCCGAAGGAGACCATGTCGGGCAGCAGAAGCGCGAAGGGCTCGTCGCCGATCAGGTCACGCGCACACCATACCGCGTGCCCGAGGCCGAGGGGGGCCTGCTGGCGGGTAAAGCTGACCGAGCCGGCTGCCGGCAACATGGCCTCGAGTTCGGAAATCTGCGCGCTTTTGCCAGAGCGTGAAAGCGACGAGATGAGTTCCGGCGCGTCGTCGAAATGGTCCTCGATCACCTGCTTGTTCCGGCTGGTGACGAAGACGATATGCTCGATTCCGGCCTGGCGGGCCTCATCCACGGCATATTGAACGACTGGCCGGTCGACGATCGTCAACATCTCCTTGGGCACTGCCTTTGTCGCCGGGAGGAACCTCGTTCCGTTTCCGGCAACCGGGATTACTGCTTTTCTGACGGTCCTGACACGGTCCATTTTATCATCCTTTGCTTATTGGGGGTCGTTGCCCAGCGGGGATCGTTCAGCCGCCGCCGTCATGGGGGCGGCACGGGGGGCCGAATGGGAGGAGGGATGCACGAATCGCGCGGCAAGGCGGCGCAATCGGGCAGCGATCGGCATGCTGAGATGCCGGAGCGCAAGTGGGTCGGCCAGCGCGGTCTTGAGCGCGCCGGCCAACGATCTCTTTTTCAACTGCTCGACGAGGACCAGAAACGAGCGAGCTTCACGGAAGCCGCGCATGCGCCTGCGCTGCATTTTCTGCGCCGGGCCGTCGAGCGCGTAGCGGCGCAGGAAGGCTTCGTCGGCGGCGATCATCGCGTCTATATGATCGAGCCTCAACACACGCGAGATGGAACCCTCGCGGATATGATAGATATAGCCGGCGGACGGCTCGACCGCGCAGCGCCCGCCAGAGGCAAGGGCCGATGCCAGCAGGATGTAGTCCTCGCCGATGCGCAGCGTCTCGTCGAAGCGAAGCAGCTGGTTTTCCAGAAAACGGCGCTCGAAGATCGGTTTCATGTAGCCGAAATTGTGCTCGGATCGAAAGAGCACGTTGGATTCGATGAAGGCGGGAAGCGTGAGCTGCGGCAGCCGGGCGAGGTCGGCTTCGGAGAACATCCTGAGACTGCGCCCGTCCAGCGACACGACGTCGAGATTGTCGACGGCGATCTGCGCCCCGGCCGTGTCCGCTCGTTCGATCATCCGCCTGAGCCGGTCCGCCCGGACCGTGTCGTCCGAATCGAGAACGGCGATCCACCGGCCGCGCGCCGCGTCGATGCCGGCATTGCGCGCGCCGCCCGGACCGCGGTTGCGATCGAGGGCGATCAGGCGGACCCGGGGATCCGGGATCGCCGCCACGAGCGCGGGCGTCGCATCTGCCGAGCGATCGTCGACGACGACGACCTCGACGGTCACGCCTTTCTGCGCCAGTGCGCTTTCGATCGCGCGCACGATCGTATCCGCGGAATTATAGGCGGCCACGACGAATGTGACGTCGGGGACCTTATCGATCGCCGGACGGGTCATGCGGAGGTCACCTCGCGGGTTCCGTATTGTTCGATTTCCTTCAGCCCCAGCAGGCCGCTGATGACGCCGGCATGCAGTACGGCGCGTAGCGCAAAGCGGTTCCGCCTTGCGGCCGAAGGAAAGCAGAGGACCGCGGCAGTTGCGCAAAAGCCGGACTTTGCGCCGGCAAGGGCGACATTCCAGGCCTGACGCAAGCCATTGGCTTTCTCGGCGAGAAGGCGTCCATGGGTCTGTCCGGAGCGGAAACGGCGCTTCGCGAGCCAGGCAAGCGAGGCCCTGTTTTCCGGTACCGGCTCATGCACCCAGGCTTCCGGCGAAAAGGCGATCATTCCGCCGGCGCTGTGCATTCCGGTGAAGAAATCCGTGTCTTCGCCGCCGCTCTTGCCGAGCGAAAGCTTGAAGCGCCGGCCATGGAGCGAGGCCGCATCGCGCCTGAGCAGCGCATTGCAGGTGTATCCGGTCCGGATTTCTCCCTTTACCCAGACCGGCAGTGTCGAGTGGAAATCGCCGTTGCGCATCCAGCCGGGAGCCGTAGGCCCGTAATGCGCCCTGACGGGACCGAGCACGGCGGCGGCTCCCGTGATGCGCGCCGTTTCCAGGAGCCGGATCAGCCAGTCGCCGGAAACGGTCTCGTCGTCATCGAGGAAGGCAAGGAAGTCGCCGGTGCTGTTGTCGAGGCAGCAATTGCGGGCGATCGAGATATTCGAGTGCGGGCAGTGAACGTAGAGGATGTCGAACGGCATCTGCGGCCGAAGCCCTTCGACGAGAGCCCTGGCGCTCGGTTCCGCGTCGTTGTCGGCGACGATGACGCGCAAGCTGGCGCGCTCCGGCACGTTCATCGCAGCCAGCGAGCGAAGCGTTTCGGCAAGCTCCGGCCGGCGGTACGTGCAGACGCCGATGTCGATGTGAAGCGTTTTGTTCGGCATCAGGCCACCCTGCGGCGGAAGTCGAGGAGTTCCCGCCAGAACCCGGCGGACCAGGCAAGGTGCATGACCATGGCTGCAACGGCTGCAAGCGGTCCGTAAGGATTACGCTGGCCGAGCGCCATCCAGACGCCATAGCCGAGGCACGCGGCAGCCCAAACCCCCACCGGCACCACGGCCATCCAGTTGACGATCGCGAGAAGCGCGCCGAAAGCGATGGGTGCCACCGCAAGCGGCAACATCTGCCTGAGCCCCGGCATTGCCCGGTGCTTGAGGAAGTTCTTTGCCCGGCCACGGCCGTAGCCGAAATACTGCCAAAACAGCGGGACGAGCTTGGCACGGGGATAGTAGACCATGCTCGTCTTGTCGGTCATCCAGATCCGGTAGCCCGCTTTTCCGAGGCGATAGTCGAGTTCGGCGTCCTCGTTGTGGCTGAAGCTCTCGTCATAGCCTCCGACAGCCTCGAAGGCTTCGATGCGCATCAATGCATGATGACCGTGCTCGGCCCAGTGCCCGACGGCACCGGTGCGGTGCTTCGAGCCGCCATTGCCGAGCTTGGAGTTCTGCGCGAAGGCCGTTGCCTTCTGGAAGGTGCTGAAACCGACGGTCTGCATGGCGACCACGACCGAATCCGCGCCGGTCGCCAGCGCGTCCTCGACAAGCCGCTCGCAATAATCGTCCGGATAGGTCCCGTGGGCGTCGATGCGGATCAGGTAGTCGCTGCCGGCGCCGAGTTCGGCGACGGCGCGATTGACCGCCGCGCTTTGTATGCGCTTCGGATTGTCGAGGAAGAGCACCCGCGGATCCTCAGTGGCAAGGCGACGGGCGATCTCCCGCGTTCCGTCCGTGCTGCCGCCGTCGGCAATGACCACCCGCGCGTTCAAAGGCGTGAGCGACGGACGCAGCTTTTCGATCAGCGCCTCGATATGCGAGGCCTCGTTGAGGCAGGGTATGACGATAAGGCTCGACGTGGACGTCAGTTCATCGGAGCTCATAGAAATCCACCTTCGTTGTGGCTGGAACCGGCCATCGCGACTACGGGAACGGTCTGCGGCGCCTGGAGCGTGAGCGCTGCCAGCTGCCGCACCAGGGTTTCGCAATCCGCCCGGTCGAACACCCAGGATCCCGGATTGCAGCGGCTGATACGCTCTGCGGCGTCGGCATAGCGTTTTGGCGTCAGCGAGCCGAGAGTTGTGGCGAGGCTCCCGGCATCGGCTCCCTCGAGAACGAAGCCGATGCTCCGCACGGACAGGAAACGAGCGGTCTCCGTCCCCTTCATGGCGATCGGAATTCGGCCGTGGCGGCAGCCTTCATAAAGCCTGTTCGGCAGCAGCCAGGCAGAATTCTGGCCCTCCTCGAAGAAGTCGATCGCCCAGGTGAAGTGGACCTCGCCATAGATTTCCGCCAGGTCTTCAGGATTGCGATAGGCGCCTTCGAACCGCATGAAGGGCTCGTTGCGAACGAAGCCGTCGAAATCGTCGAATTCGGAATAGGCGGGCCTGCCGCGCAGAACGATCTCGAAGCGGCCCTCCATCTTTCGCGAGAATTCCGCGAGAAGGGCGAGCGACCTGCGGCAGCGCAGCGCTCCGAACCAGCCGATCTTCCAGGGTGCGCCGGGCGGCGGGCATTCGGCCGGTGAGGCCGTCCGCCGCTCGACCGTGCCGTCGATTTCGAGCACCTTGTTTTCCAGAAGCATCGGCGGAGCGCCGATGCCGGAAAGGGGCCGGAAGTAATGCTCGATGAAGGCGGGGGAGCTGGTGATCAACAGGCGCGCATCCTTGCCGAGTTGGCTTTCGGCTCCGCGCAGCATCCGCCCGACGATATCCTTGCGCAGCATGAGGCGGTGGATATCGAGGCATTCGTAGACGATAGGAACCGTACCGCCGAAGAACGCGACCGCTCTCCTCGCCACGGCAAGCATCTCCAGATTGCGCGCGATGATCACATCCGGCTTGCGGACATGGCCGAGCTGGCGTTGCAGCGACAGGCAGGCGCGAGCGACGGCACCGATCCGCTGGGCGAAACGGCCGTCGGCGGTGGTTCCGAGTTCGATCGGCTCGACGCCGTCGATGGCGGCCAGAGGATTGTCGCCGCGGCGGAATCCGGCGAGCGTCACGCGTGCGCCGCCGGCGACGAGCGTTAGGGTTCTCCGGCGCACTGCGGGATCGGCAAGATCCTGTGCCAGATAGAGTATCTGCAGCATGAAAACGTCCGTTTTCCTGCCCAGCCCGGGGCTGAGCTTAGTTCAATTCTTTGTGCACTGCAACAAAATGGATAAATTACTCAGTTACCCGCCATTCACTCGGATTGCGCCCGCTCCAGCTGGCACGCTACCGACTCGGCGAACTGGCACTCGTCGCCGGCAGCAGTGAAGGCGACCCGATCGACCTGGAGCTTTGTCGGCTCCTTGTAGGAGAAGGTGCCCATCCAGTCGGTGAGCGTGTCAGTCCCCCACAGGCTGAAGAAGATCTTCTGGGCGTTTACCGGGATCTTCGCCGGATCGGTCACTTCGTGAACCAGTTCGCCGTTGACGTAGTAGCGGATGCGATTCTTTTCCCAGACGAAGGCGTAGTCGTTGAAACCCTGGTTGGCGCCGCCCGGAACGTCGGCGAGAAATTCGTTGCCGCCCTTTGCCGATACATACTGGTTGATCTGGACCTTCGCCGTGTTCTTTCCGAGAACCTCGAAATCGATCTCGTCATGCGGCTTCTTGTCGGTCGGACCGATATAGGTGAAGAAGGCCGAGTTCAGCCCGGAACCGTCGGCCGCCTTTATCCGCGCCTCGTAGGTGCCGTAGCCGAAGCGCTTGCGCGTCTGAATTTCCCCGCAGGCGAAGTTGCGCTCCTTTACCTTCTTCTCCTCGAAGGTCAGTTCCAGAATGCCGTCGACGGTCTTCACCTGCTTCTTCGACCAGGTGCAATTCTGATGCCCGCCATTGTTCCATCCGTCCGAGACGAACCAGACGCGGGTGTCGAGAGTGTCGAAGTCGTCCTTGAAGGAGGTGCCGCTGGCGCCTTCCTGCGCGGCCGCAGCGTCTGCAAGGCCGGCGAGAGGGAGCGTTGCGATGAAAGCGAGACGGGCAAAGCGTCTGTAGCGATCGATTGTCATGGTCGTTACCTTTGCTGGGGCGAATAGCCTGCCTGCGCGCCTTGCGGCGGCTGCGTGGCCATTCGTTTCGTACCTGTTCGGCTGCCGGTAAGCACTCCAAGCAGATCCGGCGCCAAACGCCCTACGAGATTGTGGGACGCGACGAGGATCGCAATGGCGATGAACGGCGCGGTGAAATAGAAGAGCGGGTAATAGCTGAGCCCGGTGCGGTTCCAGATCATCCAGAACAACACGAGCAGCGGATAGTGGCCGCAGAAGATCCAGAAACTCAGTCCACTCCCGCGGCCAAATCTTTCACCGAAGCGGGTGCGCACGAGCAGCTCCGAGATCGCCCAGGAGCCGATGATTCCCGCAATCGACGTCAGGCGAAGTGCCATGTCGAGCCAAAGCGGGAAATCCGGGCCGGTGTAATACAGGCCGACGGCGATCACGACTGCGATTGCCAGGAACCCGGCCGCGATCGGTGCAGCGAAGCGATCAAGCATTTTGATGTTCACGCCATGCAGGCTCGCACAGATTCCAGCCGAGAAGCCGAACAGGATGGATTTCTTGAGAAATATTCCGTTTGGCAGCGGCAGTATCGCATAGGCGAGCAGTGCAAGGAGCGTCACGCGCGGATAACGGCTCACCAGCAATGCCAGAAGCGGCGACAGCAGGATGCAGAGCATCAGGTCGCGCAGGAAATACAGGGGCAGATTGACGGGCGTTGCCTCGATCGCGAAGGCCATGCTCAGCCACTGGCGCGGGGTCGCATTGATCGTGTCGGGCAGATAGCCGAAGCCGAGGCCCTGGCGCTGGATGGCGTAGACCACCACAAAGAAGGAGACGCTCCAGATAAGGAACGGCAGGAGAACGGTCCGCGCCTTGGTCTTCAGCGTCTTCCAATAGTCGAAATCGGCAAGGCCCCTGCGAAAGAGAAGATAACCGGAGATCGCGCTGAGGCAGGGCACACCGATCCGAAACAGGCTTTCGCCGAGAAAGACGCGAATCCAGTCCAACATGCCGTAGTTGCCCAGAAAGGGACTCCACTGCGGATTGTACGGGACGTGCACGAATACGATGCCGGAGATCAGCAGAATGCGCATCAGGTTGATGCGCGCCGAGACATTCGCGTCCATACTCACGATATCAGTCACTCCCTATCGGGCAGCGCCTCGCGGCAGCCGTTTCAACAGAGCAGACCTCAGCCCGCAGGATGAGAAACTAGGGCACTCCCGAAGAAAAAATATGGCGTTGCAGCAGAAAAGCGAACAGAATCATGCTGCAGTGCACCTAAGCCGCGAGCTCGCGCAAAGAAGATAGCCGCCGGCAGGGGGGCCGCATTCTTGAAAAATCCCGGATTCGCGGCATGTTGCAGAAATTGCGCCCCGCAATATTTTGGGGCAATCGCCGGTTGAGCGACGCAACTGTGAATTTTCAAAGTTGGTCGCGTTTTCTTGGAGGATGGACCGCGATTGAGGCAGGCACCGGGCGAAATGCGGCAAGGTTGGGGCGCATGTTGGGGGGCTGAGGCCCGTTGAGATTCGAAGATACCCGCCGCGGCTTGTTTGATGTCCTCATCGCTGTGCTCGTCCACCAGCCAGACCATGTCCCCGGGGCTGAATCCCGCTCCAGTGATGGCGCTCGGCTCAGGCCGTCGTTTCCAACCCGTGCGGGTCGGTGACCATCGGCCAGATGTCGCGCCTTGCGCGCCGATAGGGAGTCCTCGCCGGGTCGTTGGGGTAGGGTGTTCCGGCAGAGCAATAGAGGATCTCGGATGCGATCCTGGAGAATGAGGCGAAGAAGTGGTTCGTGGATTTGATCACGAGGATCTTTTTCGACGTCGGGTCGATGCCCATCACGGAGAAAAGGCTCGGGTCGAAGCTCTGGGCGCGCGTCGTGTTCAGGATGATGTCGATGCCGTGGACGCGTATGTGAACGGCGTCGCCGAAGGGAGCGAAGCTCTCGCCGAAGCGCATTTCAGCATTGCGCACCAGCTTGACGACCTTGACGATGCCATCGATCGGCCGCCCCGTGCCGGGCGCGGATTTCGCGCCGAAGCGCAAGGGGATCTCGGCGCCTTCGCCGGCCGCCATGCAGATCTGCACGGCCATTGGATCCCAGATCGTGCCGATCGCCGTGTCGGTGGCGTCCTGCGCTATAAGTTCCTCCAGCACGACCGTCGCATCGCCCGCCGTGCCGCCGCCTGGATTATCCCACATGTCGGCAATCACCACAGGCCCGGCCGGAGCCGCCAGCGCCTGTGCCACCGCCTGGCGCTCGTCGATCTCCGGCATGCGATAGGTGCCGCGCCGGGAGAAGAGCTCCAGACCCAGCTCACGGGCGAGTGCCTCGCCTTTCTCCGCCTTGCCGTTGGTCACGACCAGCATCTTGGTGCCCATTTCCGCCACGTCGCCGGCCATGAAGCCATGCACGACGGACAATGACAGCACATCGGCATCGTCCCGTTCGATCTGTATCAGCTTGTCGACGAAGCTGCGCATGGGCTCGCGCGAGGTGGGGAAGACGTCTATCATCCGGCAGTCGAAGATGGACATTACCGGCTCTACGCGGCCCTCGAGCTTATCGATCGCGATCCGCCAGAGGTCTTCGGCGCGCTCGACGAAATCGGTGTGCGGGAACTCCTTGAAGAAGACGAAGAAATCCGCGGCCGCCGCTCTCCTTGCAGTGAGGTGGCTGTGCGGGTCGAGTTCGGCGCAGACGAGCACGTCCGGACCGACGATTTCGCGCACGCGCTGAAGCAGGTCGCCTTCGGTATCCTCGCAGCCGTCCGCGACCATTGCCCCATGCAGGCCGAGAACGACCGCATCGACGGGCAGGGCGGCACGCAATTGTCCGAGAATCTCGTCACGCAGATCCTCATAGGTCTGCCGATTGACGAGACCGGCAGGATCAGCCCAGGCGGCGGTGCCTTCGATCAATTTCCAGCCTTTTTGCGCGGTCACGCGGCGCCCGACCGTGATCGGCGCCGTGCAGAGCGTCGGTGTTTCGGGGTGCTTTCCTGGCGGAGCGTAAAGCGATGCCTCGAATGCGCGCCTGTCGATGCAGATGGGAGAGAAAGTATTCGTCTCGGTCGCGAGCGCCGCCGTGAAGATGCGCAATGGCTTCGCCTTGTCCCTCAACTCAGTTCGATCCCATCGGATTGGGGAGATAGCCGGTGAAGCCGCAGATTTTCCACCGGCCCCGGTGGAGGCGGCAATAGTAAACCGTCTGCCACTTCATTATATCGAACGTGCCGTCCGCTTTCTTCAGCCCCCCGTCGAATTTCTTGCGCGCAAGGGCAAGCTCTCCGTCGACCTCGATGTCTTCCAGGGTCGTAGTGGCGAAGATCGCTTCCCGCGGATCCTCGGCAAAGGACTGCCCGGCGAAGTCCCGCGCCTGACGCAGCCATTCGTCCCGATAGACGGCGAGCGAGGGAAAGGTGAGCCGCCATTTGTCCGGGTTCGTCTCCCGCCGTCCGTCGATGCCGATGAAGCTCTCCTCGACGAAATCGTCGGCTACCATCGACCAATCGGCGGCCAGGAATGCGTCGATATCGCGGGTGACCAGCATCTCCCATATGGAGTGGCGGGCCGTGTCGCTATCTGGAAACGGATTCTGGAAGGGATTCCGCATGTATTTTCGCCTGGATTGAAATTCTTTTCATAAATGATGATTTTCACTGGTCAAATTCCGTATTCTATGGTCATTTGTCAACGGTTAAAGAAAATAATTTGCAGAACGGGTCCTCGATGTCGATCAAGCGCTATGGTGCCGAACAGGTTGGCGCAGGCGGAAAAACATTGCCTTTCGCACGTGCCGTCGAGGCGGGCGGCTGGCTTCACGTCTCGGGTCAGGTGGCCATGGAAAACGGCGAGATCATCGGCGGCAACATCGTCGCCCAGACTCACAAGGCGATCGGCAATCTTCTGGCCATCTTGAAAGAGGCCGGTTACGGTGTCGAGCACGTGGTGAGAGTTGGCGTCTGGCTGGACGATCCGCGCGATTTCTGGAGCTTCAACCGGATCTATCAGGAATATTTCGGAGCTCATCCGCCGGCGCGCGCCTGCGTACAGTCCTCCATGATGGTCGATTGCAAGGTGGAGATCGATTGCGTCGCCTACAAGCCGAAGGACGCCTGAACAGGGAAGGGCGCCGTTCGATGGATATTTTCGCGACACTGCAGGAGGAGAAGGGGCGGTTATCCCAATCGGAAAACCGCATTGCCGATATCCTGCTCAATGATTTCGAGTTTGCGGTGAACGCTTCCATCATCGAGCTTGCCGGCAAGGCCGACGTTTCGCCGCCGACGGTCACGCGATTCTGCCGACGCCTCGGCTGCGAGAGCTTTTCCGATTTCAAGGTGCAGCTGGCACGCACCCCCTATGTCGGCATGCGCTACCTGAAGCCCGAGCCGAAGAGCCAGGAGCCCGGCGATGTGGCGCAGGACATCATCACCAAGGCGCAGAATGCGCTCTTTCTGCTGCACCGTTCGCTCGACCTTCCAGCGATCGAGCGCGCAGCCGACCGGCTCGCGCAAGCGGAAATGATCTATGCCTTCGGCTCTGGCGGCAACTCCTCGATGATCGCCGGGGAGTTCCAGAACCGTCTTTTCCGATTGGGATTGCGCATCACCGCGAGTTCCGATCACAGCATGCAGATGATGATGGCGGCGGCCGCGCGGCCGGCCGACGTCATTGTCGGTTCCTCCTTTTCGGGACGCAATGCGGAGATGGTGCGCGCCTTCACGCTTGCGCGCGAGGCCGAGGTGCCGACGATCGCCCTTACCCAGAGCGGCAGTCCGGTCGCGCAGGCCGCCGATATCACCGTGCCGGTCGACCTGCCGGAAGGAAACAACATCTATCGTCCGACCTCCACCCGTATCGCCTATATCGCAGTGCTCGATATCGTCGCGAGCCTCGTCGCCTATCGCGTCCAGCCGCAGGCGACGGTGACGCTCAGGCGCATCAAGCAGCAGCTGGTGGTGCACAGGGATGGCGACGACCGACAGCTTCTCGGAGACTGACGTGTCAGAAGGAAGGCCCATGCCGAAATCCGTAGCGATCGTCACAGGAGCTGCCGGCGACATCGGCCGCGCCATTGCCGCGCGCCTGGGCGACGGACACGATGCCGTTCTCCTAGCCGACATCAACAGTGAGGCGGTAAAGAGGACGGCGCGTGATCTCGGCGGAACGGAGCGCTTCCTGTCCGTTTCCTGCGATGTGACGGACGCCGCAAGCGTGGCCGCAATGGCGGAGGCTGCCGCATCCGTCGGTACCGTGCGCACCCTCGTGAACAATGCGGGTGCCGCCCGCGCGGTCAGCCTGCACGACACCACGCAGGACATCTGGCGCATGGACAATGCACTCAACCTCGAAGCGGCCTTTCTCTGTTTCCGGGCAGTCGAGGAAATGCTGAAAGAGAGCAGGGGCTCGGTCGTCAACATCGCCTCCGTGAACGGCATGAATGTCTTCGGCCATCCGGCCTATAGCGCCGCCAAGGCGGGCCTTCTGCACCTGACGCGACTGATCGCCGTCGAATACGGCAAGTTCGGCATCCGCGCGAATGCGGTGGCGCCGGCGACGGTGCGCACGCAGGCCTGGGAGGCACGCGCGGCCGCCAATGCGCAGGTCTTCGAGGAGGCGAAGCGCTGGTATCCCTTGCAGCGTATCGTCGAGCCGAAGGACGTCGCCGAAGCGGTGCATTTCCTTGCCAGCCCCGCCGCCGGAGCCATTTCCGGCATCTGCCTGCCGGTCGACTGCGGGTTGACCGCAGGACAGGCGGAAGTCGCGCGGACCTTCTCGCAATCGATCCATTACTGACAAACCCAGCTTGGGAGGATGTTCATGCTGCCGGTTCTCTATCGCCTTGAATCTGCCTGGCAACCGGATGGCGGCCCGTTCGGGCGCTTCACCTTCAGCCTCTTCAATCTCTCGGGCGGGCCGCTCAGTGCCTTCCGGCTGGTTTACACTTCGCTCACCCGCGTCATCGACGGGGCCGCCTGCGAAAACGCGATCTTCCTGCGCCGCAACGCCAATTTCCATGAATTCGCGCCACCCGACGGACTGACGCTCGCCCATGGCGAACACTGGACGTTCACCGTCAGCGGTCTGCACCGCGAGGCGAAGCATTGCACCGACGGGGCGAAATCGGCCTATCTGACGCTCGCCGATGGCAGACATGTTCCTGTGGCGGTCTCCGATCTGCGTCTCGAAGGCGCCATGAGCGAACCGCCGCCGGTGCGTCTTCCGGAAGGCTGGCTCGAACTTCCTTTCGCACTGCAGCCCTGGCCTGCCGAGATCGACGCGGCGCCCGGGGACGCGGTCCCGGACGTCCTCTATCCCGCAGCGGGCAGCAATGCGGGCGAGATCGATGCCGTTTCCAACGTCCTTGCGCTCTTCCATAGGCTGTTTTCGGCCGGACATGCTCCCTTCAGTCTCGCGCCATCCTCGCAAGGGCGGCCGATCGTCTTCACGAAGAAAGCGGAGCTCGAAGGCGAGGCCTACAGGCTTGCCTTTTCCGAGGGGGAGATACGGCTTGAATATGGAGCGGCGGCCGGCAGGCAATATGCCCTGACGACGCTTGCGCAGTTGATCGACGGCGCGCGAAACCACGGAGGCGAATTCAGGTTTCCCGCCGCCGGCGCAATCGCGGATCGGCCACGCTATGGCTGGCGCGGCTGTCATCTCGACGTCTCGCGGCAATTCTACCCCACCGCCGACATCGTACGGCTCATCGATATTCTCGCCTGGTTCAAGCTCAACATCTTCCACTGGCACCTGACCGACGACGAAGCCTGGCGGCTGGAGATCAAGGCCTATCCGACGCTGACGACGCTCGGCGTCATGCGCGGCCCGGACGAGCCCATGCTGCCTCAACTCGGCAACGGCGCCGAACCGGTCGGCGGCTTCTATAGCCACGCGGACGTGAAGGCGATCGTCGCGCATGCCACGGCACTCAGCATCGAAGTTGTCCCGGAGATCGACATACCCGGCCACAGCACTGCCGCGCTCGTTGCGCTTCCCGAACTCTCCGACGGTCAGGAGGCGCCGGAAAGCTACCACTCGGTCCAGGGCTACCCGAACAATGCCCTCAACCCGGCCATCCCGCTCACCTACGAGTTCCTCGAGAAGGTGTTCGACGAAATGGTCGAGCTCTTCCCCAGCCGATATATCCATGTTGGCGGCGACGAGGTGGCCGACGGCTCGTGGCTCGCGTCACCGCTGGCGCGAAAACTCATGGAGCAGGAAGGGATTTCCGGCACCTTCGCGCTGCAGTCCTATTTCCTCAAGAAGGTGAAGCAGATGCTGACGGCGCGCGGGCGCAAACTCGTCGGCTGGAACGAGGTCGCGCATGGCGGCGGCGTCGGAACCGAGGGCACGCTGCTGATGGCCTGGGAGAACCCGAAAGTCGGCATCGAGCTCGCGCGCGAAGGCTACGACGTCGTCATGACCCCTGGCCAGGCCTATTATCTCGACATGGCCCAGGCGGATGCCTGGCAGGAACCCGGCGCGAGCTGGGCCGGCACGGCGACGCCGGCGCACACCTATGCCTACGAGGCGGAAGGAGAGTTCCCGGAAGAGCTGAAAAGCCGGATGAAGGGAGTCCAGGCCTGCATCTGGTCCGAGCATTTCCTGTCGCGCGGATATTTCAACCGCCTCGTTTTTCCAAGGCTGCCGGCAATCGCCGAGGCCGCCTGGACCCCGAAGGACAAGAAGGATTGGCTGCGCTTTGCAGCGATCGCGCCATTGAGCCCCATTCTGTGAGTTGAGCCATGCGGATCGCGGTCGGTGGAATTCATACGGAATGCAGTACCTATTCGCCCGTCCTGATGGCGGCCGAAGATTTCCGGGTGTTGAGGGGAGAGGACCTCTTGCGGTCGGATTATTTCGGCTTCCTCAGCGCCGAAGGGATAAGCCACTTTCCGCTCCTGCATGCGCGGGCCGTCCCCGGCGGACCGGTTTCGCGCCCGGCCTATGACGCCTTCAAGACCGAGTTCCTGGAGCGCCTGAAAGCGGCGCTCCCTCTCGACGGGCTCTATCTCGCCATGCACGGCGCGATCAAGATCGATGGAATGGACGACGCCGAGGGCGACTGGATCACCGCCGCCCGCGCCGTCATCGGCCCCGATTGCCCGCTTGCAGTGAGCTACGATCTCCATGGCAATGTCAGTCAGCGGATCATCGACCAGGTCGATATCTTCGCGGCCTACCGGACCGCGCCGCATATCGATACGCGCGAGACCATGGTGCGGGCATGGTCGATGCTGGTGGAAACGCTTCGTTCCGGGAAGAGGCCCGGTGTCGCCTGGGCACCTGTACCGCTTCTCCTTCCCGGGGAACGCACTTCGACGGAGGACGAGCCGGCGGCGAGCCTCTATCGCGTCCTGCCTGAATTCGACAGGCGGCCCGGCATCCTCGACGCCAATCTGATGGTGGGCTACGTCTGGGCCGATGAACCGAGAGCGACCGCCTGCGCCGTCGTCACCGGCTCGGACCAGGCCGCCGCTTCGAAGGCGGCTGAGGAAATTGCTGCAAACTATTGGCACCAGAGGGAAAATTTTCGTTTCGGATCGCTCACCGGCTCGCTTGCCGACATGCTCGACATCGCCGAGCGGGCAACCACGGCGCCGGTAGTTCTCGCCGATTCCGGCGACAACCCCACGGGTGGCGGGGTCGGCGACCGGGCGGATGTGTTGGTCGCGCTTCTCGAGCGCGGCTGGCGCGATGCGTTGATCGCCGGCATCGCCGATCGGCCGGCCGTTAATGCCTGTTTCGCGACCGGCGCGGGTAGGACGCTGGCGTTGCGGATCGGCGGCAGTCTCGACCCGTCCAGCCCGTCCGCAGAGGTCGAGGCCAAAGTGGTGCATCTGAATGATCCGGGACCGGTTGCCGAGCGGCAGGCGGTGGTTCAGGTCGGGGGCATAGTGGTCGTGTTGTCGGCGCGCCGCCGCCCCTATCATAACATCGAGGATTTTGCTCTCCTCGGTCTCGACCCGAAGACCGTGCGGCTGCTCGTCGTCAAGTCCGGTTATCTCTCGCCGGAGCTTGCGCCGATCGCCAATCCGAACCTGATGGCGCTGACGAACGGCGTCGTCAATCAGGATATCGAGAAGCTGGAAGGCCTGCGCCGGCAGCGGCCGATCTTCCCCTTCGACCGCGATTTCGAGTTTCACCCCAGCGCCAGCCTGTCAGCCCGCTGGACCTGAGATAGTAAACCCGTTCCGGCTGGTCCGGGCGGGTTTCATCAAGACGTTCCCTTCCGCGGACTTTGCCCCTCATGTCTTTCCCGCTGTCGATCGCCATGCGCCATCCGGTCATCCGGACAAGCATGATCGCCATCGTTCTGTTCGGCTTTTCCGGGGCCGCGACGTCGCCCTACCAGTCGGTCGTCGGCATCACCGAACTGGGATTGAGCGACGGGTTCTACTCGGCGCTGATCTTCGCAGCGGCGCTGGTCAATGTTGCGGTCAGCGTGACGATCGGCATCGTCGCCGACCGCGTCGGCAATTACCGGACACTGATGCTGGCGGTCATTCTCTGCGGGGTCGTGGGTTACGGGGCGGTTTATCTGCTGCCGACGAAGGGGAGCTTCGTGGTTGCGGCCCTCATGCTGTTGCCCGTTCACGGCGCACTCAATCCGCTGCTCTTCGCCTATGTCCGCACGGCTGCGAAAGACATGGGCGGCAGGCATGCGGCTGCCGTCAATTCCGGCATTCGCGCGGCCATATCGCTTTCCTGGGTATTGGTTCCCGGACTGGTCGGATTGGTGCTGTCGGCACGCGGCAGCATGCTGCCGGCCTATCTTCTGGCAAGCCTCGGCTGCCTCGCCAATTTCGTGATCGTCTTGCGGCTGCTGCCGGAGAAGGCGGGCGCGGACGGTGCTTTGGGCAAACGCCTCTCGTTTCTTGCGTCCCTCGGCGAGATATTGTCGCTGCGCGTTCTGGCGCGGCTTCTCGCCATCGCCCTGATCTCGTCAATGCTGCACGTCAATGCGGCGGTGCTGCCGCTGATCGTCACCGGTGCAGCCGGCGGCCAGGTGAGCGACATCGGCATCATCGTCGGTATCGTCGCATTGCTGGAGGTGGTGTTCATCGTGGTCTGGGGACGTATCCAGTACCGGCTCAGCCATATCTATGCGCTCGCGCTCGGCACGGCGATCTATGTCGTCAACATGGCCCTGCTCGGGCTTTCGACCGAGCGTTGGCACATTTATGCGCTGACGCTGATCAGCGCTTTCGGCGCAGCGGCGCTGATCAGCATTCCGATCAGCTACCTGCAGGAACTGATCGCGGACCGGCCCGGTCTGGGCAGTTCGCTGATCTCGGTGAACGTCTTCCTGGGCGCGGGGTTCGGCGCCGTTCTTTTCGCGCTCGGAACGCGCATCAGCGATTATTCGGGAACCGCGCTTCTAAGCTCCCTTGCGGGCGTCGCCGGGCTCTTGCTGTTGCTTTTCCTCGACGGCGACGGCCGAGGAAAAGCGTCTGCGTCCTGAAGAAGACGCGGCAGAAGGATGCCGTGGCGACCTGTCCGCTTTTTATTCGCCCAATATGCCCGGCAGGCGCAGGCCCTTTTCACGAGCGCAGTCGAGCGCAATGTCATAGCCCGCATCGGCGTGCCGCATGACGCCCGTTGCCGGGTCGTTCCACAGGACTCGCTCGATGCGGCGCGCCGCATCGTCCGTACCGTCGCAGCAGATCACCATGCCGGAATGCTGCGAGAAGCCCATGCCGACGCCACCGCCATGGTGCAGCGACACCCAGGTTGCGCCTGAGGCGGTGTTGAGAAGCGCGTTCAGGAGCGGCCAGTCGGAGACGGCGTCGGACCCGTCCTTCATCGACTCGGTCTCGCGGTTCGGCGAGGCGACCGAGCCGGAGTCGAGATGGTCGCGGCCGATGACGATGGGGGCCTTCAGTTCGCCGCTGCGCACCATTTCGTTGAAGGCGAGGCCGAGGCGGTGACGATCGCCGAGGCCGACCCAGCAGATGCGTGCGGGCAGGCCCTGGAAAGCGATGCGCTCGCGCGCCATGTCGAGCCAGTTGTGCAGGTGCTTGTTGTCCGGCAGCAGCTCCTTCACCTTCCGGTCGGTCTTGTAGATGTCTTCCGGATCGCCGGAGAGCGCCGCCCAACGGAACGGGCCGATGCCCCTGCAGAACAGCGGACGGATATAGGCCGGCACGAAGCCGGGGAAATCGAAGGCGCGCTCGAGGCCTTCGTCCTTGGCCACCTGGCGGATGTTGTTGCCGTAGTCGAGGGTCGGGACGCCGGAATCCCAGAAGGCGAGCATCGCCTCGACATGGTCGCGCATCGAGGCGCGGGCGGCCTTTTCGACCCCCTTCGGGTCGCTCTCGCGCTTGGCTTTCCATTCGGCCATCGTCCAGCCCTTGGGCAGATAGCCGTTGATCGGGTCGTGGGCCGAGGTCTGATCCGTGACCATGTCGGGGCGGATACCGCGACGGACCATTTCTGGGAGGATTTCCGCCGCATTGCCCAAAAGGCCGACCGATTTCGCCTCGCCGGCCTTGGTCCAGCGTTCGATCATTTCCATGGCTTCTTCGAGCGTCTCGGCCTTCTCGTCGAGGTAGCGCGTGCGCAGGCGGAAATCGATCGAGTCGGGGTTGCATTCGACGGCAAGGCAGCAGGCGCCGGCCATGACGGCCGCAAGCGGCTGGGCTCCACCCATGCCGCCGAGACCGCCCGTCAGGATCCACTTGCCTTTCAGGTTGCCGCCATAATGCTGGCGGCCGGCCTCGACGAAGGTCTCATAGGTGCCCTGGACGATGCCTTGCGTACCGATATAGATCCACGAGCCGGCGGTCATCTGGCCGTACATGGCGAGACCCTTCTTATCCAGCTCGTTGAAATGATCCCAGGTCGCCCAGTGCGGCACGAGATTGGAGTTGGCGATCAGCACACGCGGAGCATCCTTGTGCGTGCGGAAGACGCCCACCGGCTTGCCGGACTGGACGAGGAGGGTCTCGTCTTCATTGAGGTCTTTCAGCGACGCGACGATGCGGTCGAAATCGGCCCAGGTTCGGGCTGCGCGGCCGATGCCGCCATAGACGACGAGTTCGTGCGGGTTTTCGGCGACATCAGGGTCGAGATTGTTCATCAGCATGCGAAGCGGCGCTTCCGTCAGCCAGCTCCTGGCACTGATCTCGGTGCCGCGCGGGCTGCGCACTTCGCGAATATTGTGGCGCGGATTGTTCATGTTCATGCCTCGCTCCCTGTCCTTTTGAGCTCGTTAGCGACTGTTTCGATGCGTTCCAGAATGGTCTTCAGCGGACGGCGAAGCCTGTCGGCTTTCGCCTTGTCCAAAGCGAAGGGCGGTGCTTCCGTCGCCAGATGCGTCGATTGCGCCAGTTCCATCTGGATCGCGTGCACGCCCTGTTCCGGGCGGCCGTAGTGACGGGTCGTCCAGCCACCTTTGAAGCGGCCGTTGAGAATATGGCTGTAACCGTCTGCCCCGGCTGCGATTTCTGCGGTTACCTGCTCAATTTCAGGAGCGCAGGTCTTTCCCGTATCGGTGCCGATATTGAAGTCCGGCAGGCGGCCTTCGAAGAGGAAGGGAATATGCGAGCGGATAGAATGGCAATCGTAGAGCACCGCCACGCCGTGGATCGCCTTGACACGGGCGATCTCTGCGGCGAGCGCCGCGTGATAGGGCGCATGGAACGCGCGCAGGCGCTCCGCGATGTCGGCCTCCGTCGGTCCTTCGCCTTCCTTCCAGATAGGCTGACCGTCGAAGTCGGTTTCGGGCACGAGCCCGGTGGTGTTCTGGCCGGGATAGAGGCTGACGCCTGCAGGGTCGCGATTGGCGTCTATGACGTAGCGGTGAAAGGTCGCGCGAACCGTCGTCGCGTCCGGCAGAAGGCCTTCGTAGAGATCGTGGATGTGCCAGTCCGTGTCGGCGAGGACGCGGCCGTTGTCGTTGAGGCGTTCCCGGATGGAGGCAGGCACGTCGGTGCCCGTGTGCGGAAAGCCCAGAATGACGGGCGAGCTGCCCTGCCGGACTTCGAAGACGGCCATGTCAGTTCTCCAGTTTCGGAAGAATGCCGGCGGAGACGGCGGCAGCCAGCCGGCCCGACGCGACGAGATCGCCCGCGGCCTTGAGGTCGTCGGCCATGTAGCGGTCTTCCTCGATACTGGAGGAGACGCTGCGCACGGCTGCGGCGGCCTTCTGAAGTTCCGGGCTGGTGGTGAGCGGGGCGCGGAATTCGATGCCCTGCACCGCGGCAAGCGCCTCGATGCCGATGATCGAAAAGAGGTTTTCCGTCATCTGGAGCAGCCGGCGCGCACCGTGGCAGGCCATGGACACGTGGTCCTCCTGGTTCGCCGAGGTCGGCGTCGAGTCGACGGAGGCCGGATGGGAAAGCTGCTTGTTTTCCGACATCAGTGCCGCCGAAGTGACCTCGGCGATCATCAGTCCGGAGTTGAGGCCCGGCTTCCTGGCCAGAAAGGCCGGCAGGCCGTAGCTGAGCGCGGGGTCGACCAGAAGGGCGATGCGGCGCTGGGAGATGGCGCCGATTTCGCACACCGCGAGCGCGATCTGGTCGGCGGCAAATGCGACCGGCTCGGCATGGAAGTTGCCCCCGGAAACAACGGAATTGTCCGAAAGCACCAGCGGATTGTCGGTGACGGCATTGGCTTCGATCGTCAACGTGGCTGCGACGGAGCGCAGGAGATCGAGGCAGGCGCCGTCGACCTGCGGCTGGCAGCGAATGCAATAGGGGTCCTGAACCCGCTCGTCGCCCTCGATATGGCTCTGGCGAATTGGGGAGCCGGTCAGCAGCTGCCGTAAGGCGGCGGCCGTGTCGATCTGGCCCTTATGGCCGCGCAGCGTGTGAATATCCGGATGGAAGGGGGCGGAAGAGCCCATGGCCGCATCGGTCGAAAGGGCGCCGGTGATGAGAGCGGCCTGGCCGGCGCGGTGCGCGCGGAAGAGTCCGGCAAGCGCGAGAGCCGTAGAGACCTGCGTGCCGTTGATCAGCGCCAGGCCTTCCTTGGCGGCAAGCGTTACCGGCGAGAGCCCCGCCGCCTTCAAGGCAGCGTCGCCTTTCATGCGCTCGCCTGCAAAGAAGGCTTCGCCATGGCCCATCATGACCGCAGCCATATGGGCAAGCGGCGCCAGGTCGCCGGAAGCGCCGACCGAGCCTTTTTCGGGAATGAGCGGGATCACGCCCTTATCCAGCATCGCTTCGACCAGCCGGACGAGCTCCAGCCGCACGCCGGAGGCGCCGCGGCCGAGCGAGATCAGCTTAAGCGCCATGATCAGGCGCACGATGTTTTCCGTGAGCGGCTGGCCCACGCCGCAGCAATGCGAGAGGATCAGATTGCGCTGCAACGTCGCCACGTCGGCGCTGTCGATCTTGATCGAGGCCAGTTTGCCGAAGCCGGTATTGATGCCGTAGACGGGCGCATTACCCGCCACGATCTCCGCGATCCGCGCTGCGGCCTTGGCAATGCCGGCATCGAAGGCGGGGTCGAGGCGCGCCGGCGCGCCGGTCCAGTAGATCGTTTCGAGGTCGTTGAGCGAAACGGAGCCGGGACTGAGAATAACGGTCATCGGAGAATCCTTTCACCCTTGAAGATCCGCTCCCGAAGGGGATTGAAACCGATGCGGTAGATCAATTCCGCCGGCTGATCGATGTTCCAGATGGCAAGATCCGCAGACTTGCCGGATTCAATCGTGCCGGTCTCTTCGAGGATGCCGAGCGCACGGGCGGCTTCGCGGGTAACGCCAGCGAGGCATTCCTCCAGCGTCAGGCGGAAAAGCGTCGCGGACATATTCAAGGTGAGGAGCAGCGAGGTCAGCGGCGAAGTGCCGGGATTGCAATCGGTGGCGATGGCGATGCGCGTTGCGTTTTCTCGGAGTGCTTCGACAGGCGGAAGCTGTTTTTCTCGGAGGGTGTAGAAAGCCCCGGGTAGGAGGACGGCGACCGTGCCGGCCTTTGCCATGGCGGCGGCTCCCGCAGCGTCGAGATATTCGAGGTGGTCGGCCGACAGAGCGCCATAGGAAGCAGCGAGCTTCGCGCCGCCAAGATCCGAAAGCTGTTCGGCGTGAAGCTTCACGGGGAGGCCGAGCGACTTCGCCTTGTCGAAGACCGAAGCGATCTCTGCCGGCGAAAAGGCTATGCCTTCACAGAAGCCGTCGACGGCGTCGGCTAGCCCTTCGGCGTGAGCCGCAACCAGGCCCGGCAGGACGACCTCGGCGATGTAGTCGCCGTTGCGTCCGCGATATTCCGGCGGGGTCGCATGGGCTGCGAGATAAGTGGTGACGATGCGCACCGGGCGCAGGCTTTCCAGCCGGCGGGCGGCGCGCAGCATCTTGAGTTCGGCCTCGACGTTGAGGCCATAGCCCGACTTGACCTCGACAGTGGACACGCCTTCGGCGAGAAGGGCGTCGAGCCGTGGAAGTGCGGCCTCCACGAGTGCGTCGACGGAAAGGGCGTTGGTTGCCGCTACGGTCGAAGCGATGCCGCCCCCGGCACGGGCGATCTCCTCATAGGTCGCGCCTTCAAGGCGGAGCTGGAACTCCCGAGCGCGGTTGCCGCCATGAACGATATGCGTGTGGCAGTCGATCAGCGCCGGGGTGACCCAGCGGCCTTCGCAATCGAAGACCTGGTCGGCGCGCGCAAGCTCCGATGGCAGACCGGCTTCGGGGCCGGCATAGACGATCCGCTCGCCGCGCACGGCGATTGCGCCGTTTTCGATGACCCCGAGTGGCCCCAGGTCCTCGCGAAGTGTGGCAAGGCGTGCATTGTGCCAGAGACTGGTTCCGGCAGAATTTGGGTTGTCGTTTCCGTCCATCTATACCGCCCTTTCTTCGCTGTTAATGTATATACATAATACCGGCGATGACAAGTGGGAATATGGTCCGTGAGATAACGCGGTGGGAGCTGCCGGCCAGAAGCATGGAAAGAAGCGCAGAAAAGCCCCGAAACTTCCGTCCGGGGCCTATCGAGAGAACTGAGGCTGGCCCGCGTCGGCGACTATGCGGAAGCGGGAAGCTGTTTCGCGGCGGGCCCGCGTACCATGTGCGTCTATTCCGCCGCCGCAGTCGCCAGGCGGCGCCGATGGGATCTTAGCCCCGCATACAGGACGGCGAGCGAAGCCACCGGAAACAGTGCCGCGAAGAAGCCGAGATCGGCGGCAGCCGTATTCTCGAGCACCCGTCCGCCGATCGCCGTGCCGGTCGCGATGCCGAGATAGATCGCCGAGGCGTTGAGCGACAGGGTCAGATGGGCGACCTCCGGCGCGAAGCCGACGATACGGCTCGCCTGGGCCGGCGGGAACGCCCACCCTACGATCCCCCATGGCACCATTATGCCGATCAGCAGCAGGCCGGCGAGATCGCGCGTGAGGAAGTGCAGGCCGAAGGCGATCATCAGCGAGACCGCGAGCGCGGCGATGAGCGAAGCTGTCACCACGCGCGTGGCGCCGAGCCGGTCGGCCAGATAGCCGCTGGAGAGATTGCCGATCACCGCGCCGACCCCGAAGGCGAGCAGCAGCCCCGGCAGCGCCAACTGCGAAAGCCCGGCTCCGTCGATCGCCAGCGGCGCGAGATAGGAAATGATTATGAAGCCGCCGGTAAGATAGAGAAACGTCACCATGAGCGACGAGGCCACGCCCGGACGGCCGATGGCGCCGAAGCGCTCGGACATTGTCAGCTTCGTTCCGCTGAGGCCCCGCGGCAGGCGCAGCCAGAGCACGGCAGCGCAGGTGAGCCCAAGCAGCGCGACCGCCCCGAACGTGCCGCGCCATCCCCAGAAGGCGGCAATCAGCGCGCCGAGGGGCGCGCCGAGCGCCACCGCGAATGTGGTGCCGCCCACCACGATGGAAATCGCCAATGCGCGGTGCTCCGGTCCGGCCAGTGAAACCGCCGTCGCTTGCGCCGTGGCGGCAAAGAGTCCGCTTGCCATTCCCATCACGATCTGGGCGAGCAGCAGCGTGGTGAAGGAGACGCTCATTGCCGCGATGCAGTTGCCGACGACGAAGACGAGCATTGCAGCCACCAGCAATCGACGCCGGTCCGCCGCGCCTGCCAGGGCCGAAAGCAGCGGCGCACCGATGGCGTAGGAAAGCGAGAACAGCGTGATCAGGTGCCCCGCATGGGGAATGGTCGTGTGCGTGTCGGCGGCGATCGACGGCAGAAGGCTGGAAAAGACGAAGCCGACCGTGCTCATCGTGAAAGAGCCAACGGCGAGCCAGATGATGCGCCTGTCCATCGGGAGACCTCGCTTGTTCAAAATATATTGAACTATTGAACTTGGTTGCTCGCCGTGTCAATATGCCGAGACTGCTAATTGTTGATCCAATGACCCTACCGCATCCCACCGCCGACCAGATTACTCTGTCCAATGTCCTCGCGGCCCTCGGCGATCCGACGCGCCTGGCGATCGTGGGCTATCTCGCCCGCCGCGACGGACGGCCGACCATGTGCCTGAACTTCACGGATTTCGGCTCCAAGACCAATATCAGCTATCATCTGGCCAAGCTGCGCGAGGCGGGCATTACGCGTACCGAAGTCTCCGGCACCAGCCGGTTGATCACGCTGCGGCGGGACGATCTCGACATCCGCTTTCCCGGCCTCCTCGATTCCATTATCGCCGCCGCGGTGGACCTGCCCATGGTCAAGAAGATCGAGGATGCAGAGGAAGCTTTGGCACAAGGCGAGGCGCGATAAAGGGTTACCTAACCGCTCGCCGCTTCTTCAGGCAGGGTGATGGCTCTTGGCCGAGTGGCGCTCGACCAGCGCGACGAATTGCCGGCCGGCCACATCAAGCCTGCCGCTGTTGTCGATCACCGTTACATCGGGATCGGCGATGACGTCGGGTGCCTGCCGCGTCAGGCGGCGCAGCACGTCTTCCTCGCTCTCGCGGCCGCGCTCCGCCAGCCGCTTCGCCAGCACCGGCGGCTCGGCGGTGATCACCGCAACGGCGATCGTACCGAACGCCTGGCGAATGGCAGGGAGGGCGGCACGGCTGCCGTTTACGACCGCGGTCATGCCTCTGGCGATCTTTTCGGCGATCTCCGCCGGGATGCCGTAGCTCAACCCATGCGCCTGCCACGAAACGGCGAAAGCGCCGCTCTGGCTCATCTCCTCGAATTCGGCGTCGGACACGCTTTCGTGCACCTCGCCGCCTGCATCCGAGGGGCGTGTGATCGCCCGCCGGACGAAGAGAATATCGGGCCGCTGCGCGAAATGGCGGGCGGCAAAGCCCATGACGCTGTCTTTGCCCGCACCGCTAGGACCGACGACGACGATGAGCGTTCCGGATCCCCGATCGGCGGTCATGCGACACGCCGTCCTTCGCGCCAGACCGAGCGGACGACCGGTATTCCCTCCGGCCGGCGGACGCGCGCGATGTCGGCGCGGAGCCCAACGGCGATCCGGCCGCGATCTTCGAGCCCGACAGTGCGCGCCGGCGTTGCCGTCACCATCGCGATGGCCTGGGGGAGGTCGATCGAGTCGACCTCATCTGCCAGAATGAACGGCGCATGGATGAGGCTGAAAGGTACGTAATCCGAAGAAAGCACGTCGAGAACGCCGCGTTCGGCGAGATCGCGCGCGGCGATGTTGCCGGAATGCGATTTGCCGCGCACGATATTGGGCGCCCCCATCAATACGCTGAGACCGGCGCGATGAGAGGCTTCGGCCGCCTCGAAGCTCGTCGGGAACTCCGCGAGCCGGATGCCGTAGCCGATAGACTCGTCCACATGCTCGAGTGTCGCATCATCATGGCTGGCGACCGTAATGCCCCGCTCGGCGCAGGCTTTCGCGAGCGCGATGCGATGAGGGGTCGCATAGCGCGCCGATAGCGCTTGCTGGCGGTCGATGAACGCGGCAAAGGCTTCGTCGGTAAGGCCGCGTTTGACTTTGTAGTAGATTATGTACTGGTCCATGGTCTGGAACTGCCGCTGCCCGGGAGCGTGGTCCATCAGAGAGACGAGACGAACCTGCGGATCGTTCCGGAAGTCCTCATAGTGTTCCAGCACGTCGGCGGTCGACACTTCGCAGCGCAGGTGGATCAGGTGATCGGCCCGCAAACGGCCCTCCTGCTTGGCCTGGGCGAGCGCATCGGCCATGCTGCGCATCTCGCCCTTCGGAAAGCCGCTGTCCTCGTCCGAGCCCAGGCGCAGACAATCGAAGACAGTGGTGATGCCGGAGGTGACGACCTGGGCGTCATGAGCCTGGATCGCCGCGATCTTCAGCCAGCGAACCCCGGGGCGCGGAGAATAGTGCGCCTCGAGATGGTCGGTGTGCAGTTCGACGAGCCCGGGCAGCAGGTAGTCACCCTCGAAATCTTCGCCCGTGGCGCTCGCCCCTTCGGAAATGTCGGCGATCCTGCCGTCGCGGATCAGCACCGAACCGTCGAGGACCCGGTCCTCCAGAACGATACGGGCGTTGGTCAAAACCTGTTCTTTGGGCATGTCATGCAATCTTTCGTTCGGATGCGCCGCCAAGCGGCAGCAGGGAATGGACGGTGAAAGGAGCGCCGCGGCGCTCTTCGGCGAAAAGGGCAATCGTCGAGACGGCAAGCGGCTTGCCGATGAATTCGGCGAACACCGTTTCGAGCGCCTTTCTCATGGGCCGCTGCATGTCTTCCGGCACCGGCCCCGTCAGCGTCAGATGGAACTGGAACTCCTCGAAGACGTATGGATAGCCCCATGCCGCCAGGTACTCGCGCTGACGTTGCGTAAGCCTGTCCGGATTGCGGCGGGCGAGATCGGCTTCCGAAAGCGGCGCCCGGAATGGCTCGAAACGGCGAACCGCCTGTTCCGCAAGGCGCTGCAGAGGCGGGCAAGGATCGGCCGCGACGAGCGCGAAGAAGGGGCCGATCTGATGCAAGGCGATCTCCGGCACTTCGAACGGCTCGATCTCCGCGGCGAACTCGTCGAAAGCCGCGATCAAGTCGGCTTCACCGCGGCCGGAGGTAAGCTCGAACGGTGCTTTCAGGGTCCCGTGGAAGCCGTAACGGCGGGGCTCGGTCGTCAATGCCATCTGCTCTTCACGTCCTACTGCCGGATTTTCCGGGCAGTCCAGGGCGCCGCCGGTGAACGCGTCGCGTCCCAGCCAACGGGAAGCGGTCTGCGACAGCCGGTCATCGGACGGCGGCGCGAAGTAGATTGCATAGCGCACGAATTCACACTTTCTTCATCAGTCGCTTCGACGCAGTTGCCCCGAGTCGACGGTTTCCGGGATGAAATGCGCAGCTAGCCGATTTGCATGACAACATCATGATGACATCGGCCCAGAACGCAAATCGGTTGGGAGCGGGATGGATTTATTTGCAGCTTCGCCTGCTCCCGCGCCAGTGATCGGAATCAGTCATCATTATCCGAATCGACCGGTCCGTTTCTAGACCATGATGATTTTAGGTCGGAACAACCTGAAATCATGAGCGGGCGGAAAACTGCACACACTTTTCCTCATCATCCCCGGTTCCTCATTCCTGTGCTTGTCACAGGAATCCAGCCAGACCAAGTCCTTGGGCTGGAAGGGCTCTTCCGCGCCGCAGACGCGGCGCTGCTGGATCCCTGTGACGAGCACAGGGATGAAGATGGAGAGGGTGCGGCCCCTCGGCGCGTTTCATAAACCGTGAAGATAGCGAGGCGACACGGCAGGTCCCGGGTCACGCCCGTGTACAGCGTTTCGCTTCGCTTCGATAATGTAGGCGTAACCTTTCATTGCGTGACAGGTCGACCATTCCCTAGCATATTCGCAATCGAAAGTTGCAGTAGCCGCACATCCCCGGTTCCTCATTCCTGTGCTTGTCACAGGAATCCAGCCAGACCAAGTCCTTGGGCTGGAAAGGCTCTTCCGCGCCGCAGACGCGGCGCTGCTGGATCCCTGTGACGAGCACAGGGATGAGGTAAAGGAGAGATTGCAGTCCTCCGATACGTTTCCTACAGCGCCGCGCGTCTTATGAGACGATCTGCTGCATGTCTCCATTGATCGGCTACGATCAATGGAAACATGCAGGGGCGCACGGTCGGTACTCAAGGAATTCAAGCGCATCATGCCGACAAGACCGGCCAGAGCTTCAACGCCATTATCCATCTCGCAGCAGCCGTCATAAACTCGAAATGAATCTCAACGCGCGCTAGCGTGTACGGCCCATGAGACGCGATCGGCAAAGATTGGAAATGCTGTCGAAAACGAAGACGACCATCAAGATCAGCAGCACCATATAGGCGACATTTTCCCAATCCGAATTTGTGCGCATCGCCTCCCACAGCTTCAGGCCGATCCCGCCGGCGCCGACGGCGCCGATAATGGTGGCCGAACGCGTGTTCGACTCCCAGAAGTAGAGAGCCTGGCTGGCAAAGATCGGCAGGACCTGCGGCAGCACGCCGAAGCGCTGCACGGCGACCGGCGCGGCGCCGACCGATTTGACGCCCTCACGCTGCTTGTCGTCGATGTTCTCGAGGGCTTCGGAGTAGAGCTTGCCGAGCGTGCCCGTGTCGGTGAAGAAGATCGCCGAGATGCCCGCGAGCGGTCCAGGCCCGAAGGCGCGCGTGAAGAACAGCGCCCAGATGAACATGTCGACCGACCGCAGGAAGTCGAAGAAGCGCTTCACGAACTGATTGGTGAGTCGGCTCGGCGTGATGTTGCGCGCCGCGAGGAAACAAAGCGGGAAGGCAATGAAGGAGGCGAAGAGCGTTCCGACGAAAGCCATGACGATCGTCTGCAGGAGCTTGGTCCAAACATCCAGATGCTGCCATTCCGCATTGTAGAGGATGTTGTTCCAGGCAAGCGAGAGGTTTGAGCGCGCCGGATCGATCCGTTCTCCGGAGACGATCAAGGAGGCAACGTCGCTGTAGGACTTCCCGAAAAAGGGCGAGTTGGTGTCGAAGAGGAAATTCACCCAGCCGAAGAAGCGATTGCGGATGGAGACCTCGTCGCCCTCCACCTGGGCCCAGCCGGTGGCGCCGAAGGACAGCGTCACCTTCTCGCCCGGACGTTTCTGGACGGCCCAGGAGGGAAGGGCACCTTCAGGCGTGACAGTGTCGGCGCCGTCGACCTTCAGTCGGAGCGTTTCGCCGGCATGCGTGACCGTGACGAGCTTTTCGGCAACTTCGATGCGGGTCGAGCTATCGAAGTTCACCACGGCGTGCGTGACGACTTCCTCGGTGCGGGTCGTGACGGCCTCTTCCTGCGGCGTCTCGTTCGTATCGCCGCCGCGCGCCGCGTTCGGCGCCATAAAGCTGAAAGAGGAGGCGGTCTTCGGCTTCGGGGCCTGCGTCGGGGCCGTCGACGTTTCAACGGTGCGCGTGACCGTTTGCTTTTCGAGCGTGACCCATTCCGGGCTCGGATTGTCTCCAAGCGGCGAATTGCGTCCGTATGAGATGCTCATCGTTCCATCGGGCGCGACGGCGATCTCCGGCCGGACTTCGTAGGAAACCCAATCGGCGAGGTAGATGCCGGCAATTCCCCAATTGGCGTTGGCGAGCACGTGCCCGATCGAGAAGAACCACCAGCTGAAGATCATGTAAAGAACGACGCCTGCCGTTATCAATGCCTTGCTGCGCCGCTTGGCGGCCGACGACTGCAGAAGATGCGGGTGGCGCGCGGCGATAGCTTCCATTTCGCGCGCGTCGAGGTTGGTCGAGGCAATCATGAGGCGGTCCTATTGCGCAAGCTGAAAGGCCTGGTCGCCGACGAGGCGGCGGCGAAGCCAGGCGGAGAACTGATCGACTGCGAAGATCGTGGCGAAGAGCAGGAGGACGATCGCGAGCGTCTTTGCTTCATGGCCCTGGCCGATCGACAGGCGCAGGAGTTCGCCGATGCCGCCCCCGCCGACGGCGCCGATGATCGTCGAGGCGCGCACGTTGATTTCCAGCCGGAGCAGAAAATAGCTGGTGAAGTTGGGCAGCACCTGGGGGACCATGCCGAACCAGACCCGCTCGATCCAGTTGGCGCCGACGGCACGCAGACCTTCCTCCGGTTTCATGTCGGCATTCTCGACCACTTCGAAGAACAGCTTGCCGAGCGCGCCGATCGTGTGGATCGAGACCGCAGCGATGGCGGGAATAGGCCCAAGCGAAAGGATTGCCAGGAAAAAGCCGGCGATGACGACTTCAGGAAAGGCGCGCAGGATTTCCATCAGCCGGCGCACGATGCCCCTGATCCAGGGATTGGGCATCAGATTTCTCGCGGCGAGGAAGCACAGGATGAAGCCGAAGAAGACGCCGATAACCGTCGAAAAGATGGCGATGTTCACGGTCTCCAGCATCTTGTGCACATATTCCGGAATGTAGATGCTCTCGGTCAGGTAGAGGCGGCCCTCCGGGTAATTGTATTTGAAGCTGCCGTCGTCATAGGGCGAAGGCAGGTCGAAGAGGGCGCGAACGATCTCTATCGGATCGCGCGGCATGAGATGGCCGACGAAATCGAAGAAGTGCGGCAGCCGGTCGAAGAACTTGCCCGCGTTCGACTCGTTCGCGAACCAGAGCGAACTGACAAGCGTCAACGCGAGAAATGCGAGACCGAGCCAGGTATAAAGACGCCGGCGATTGTTGAGCTCCTGCCAGTGACGCTCGATAAGGGCGCCGTTCTCGCTGAGGTGTCGTGTTGACACGGAAGTGGCCATTGGGTTTCCGGCAAGGGGCCGGCCTCTAGAGCGCTTCCGGGAAGAGGAAGTGCGTCGTTTCAAAAAGTAGGATCGCTTGATCGGGACGATCCGGGAGCGGGTGGCTGCAGCTGCCCCGATAGTCGAACGCCGGCCGCAGCTTGGCGGCCGGCGCAGGATGATGCGTTCGGCAATCAGCCGCCGATCGTCGCCTTGCGGGCATCGATGATCGGCTTGTAGAAATCGCTATTGACCTCGACGAAACCGGTGAAGTCGCCGCCCTGGATGGCGGAGAAGCAGGCGGCGTCGGTCTTCGGCAGATCCATCATGAATTGCTTGAACTTGGCCTTCATGTCGTCGTTCAATGCGGAACGCACGACGATCGGGCCGTTCGGGATCAGCGGCGACTTCCACAGTTCGACGAGGTCGTTCATGTCGACGATACCCTTGTCGACCATCTTGCGCAGGTTGCCCGAGGTGTAGCCGTCCTTGAACTCGCCGACGCCCGAGCCGAAGGTCGTACCGGCATCGAAGGTACCCTTAACGACTTCAAGCACGAGGTTCTCGTGGCCGCCGCCGAAGCCGGTTTCACCGAAATATTCCTTGATCGGCGCGCCGATCGCTTCCGGCAGCGTTACGAGGGGAACGAGATAGCCCGAGGTCGAGTCCGGATCGGCGAAGCCGAGCTTCTTGCCCTTCAGGTCTTCGAGCTTTGTAATGCCGGAGTCCTTGCGGGCGACCATGATCGAATGATAGCCCGTGGAGCCGTCGGTCTGGACGGTCGTCAGGATCGGTTCGACGGCGTCAGCCTTGGCGAGATAGATCTTGGCATAGCCGGAGGCGCCGAGTTCGGCGTAATCGAGCGTGCCGCCGAGGAGGCCCTGGATCACGCCGTCATAGTCCGCCGCCGGAAAGAGGGAGACCTTCTCGACGCCGATGGCTGCCGGGAGCTGATCGACGAGGCACTGGTAGTTGCGCAGGCGGTCGGCTTCGTTTTCGCCGCCGATGATGCCGACGCGGAATTCCTTCAGGTCTTCGGCCTGTGCGTGGCCGACGAGGGCGAAAAGCGCGACCGCGCTCAGAAGAGCTTTTTTAAGCATTGGGTTCGTTCTCCCGTTTCCCGGACGCGCCGGGTCTTTCTCGGTTTCGAAAAGGCGCCCTTGACGCGGGCATTCGATCGCGGCGGACCTTAAGGGCCGGCCAGTGCCAGCGGCTTCAAGCCGGCCGATGCTGTTTCCTGCGGTGCTTCCGCGGGGATGTTGATGCTGGTCGAGGTCATCGACTCCTCGATCGCCGTTTCCGCGCCGTAGATCGCCGCGACCGCGGCGGCGGTCAGATCCTTCGGCTGTCCGTCGAAGACGACCTGACCATGCGCCATGCCGATAATCCGCTCGCAATAGTTCCGCGCGGTATCGAGCGTATGCAGGTTGGTAATCACGGTGATGCCGTCGCGCTCGTTGATGTCGCGCAGCGCGTCCATCACGATCTTGGCGTTGAGCGGGTCGAGCGACGCGATCGGCTCATCGGCGAGCAGCATCTTCGGCTGCTGCATCAGCGCGCGGGCGATCGCGACGCGCTGCTGTTGTCCACCCGAGAGCGTGCCGGCCGGCTGAAGGGCGGTCTGTTCGATCCCCAGACGCTCCAGTGCACCGATCGCCATGATGCGCTCTTCGCGGCTGAACATGTTGAGGACGCTCAGTACGGTGGATCGATGGTTGAGCCGCCCAAGGAGAACATTGGTCAGCACGTCGAGGCGAGGCACCAGATTGAACTGCTGGAAGATCATGGCGCAGTCGCGCTGCCACTCGCGCAGGGCCGCGCCCCTGATCGAGGAGACCTGTACCCCGGCGAATTCGATCGAGCCGGAGGAGGGGTCCACCAGACGGTTTATCATGCGCAGGAGTGTCGACTTGCCGGCGCCGGAGCGGCCGATAATGCCAACCATCTGGCCCTGTGGAATGTCGAAGGTAACCGAGCTGACGGCTGTCTTCTTGCCGAACTGGCGGGTTACGTTCTTCAACTGAAACATTGGCAGCTTCCTCTTTCGGGGAGACCGATCATCGGTATGACCCTGCCATATCCGCGCTTCATGAAGGCGCAGTGTCAGTTTCGTGTAGGTTCTGTAACAGTGCACGGGTGCGGTTCATGAATCTCGAACGCACCGGCCGAAGTCATCGTGACAGGTGACATCCGTCACCCCCGCAGCCTGCAGCGCAGGTCGGCTTCCAGCCGCGGATCGAACGGCAGCGGAAGCGCGGAATGGTCGGTGCCGAAGCCGTAGCTTTCAGACGTGCAGCAAAGGTCCTCATTCGAACTCCGAGCTGGGCACGTCATAGACGAAGCCTCGGGAAACAGCCTGATGCGAGGAGAGGGCCAATCATCGCGTCGAGATCACGCGGCGACAAAGTGCCCCGGCGAAACCTCGTGGTACTGGATTGGTACAGTCTTGTAATCGACCGGACGGATCGGGCTTTTTATCTCTTCATTGCTGATAAGGCCCTTTCCCCGGCGGCGATCCGGGTCGGGGACCGGCACCGCGGAAATCAGTTTCTTCGTATAAGCGTGCTGCGGATTGCCGAAGACCGCAGCGCGAGGGCCGACCTCAACGATTTCACCAAGGTACATGACTGCAACGCGATGGCTGACGCGCTCGACGACGGCCATATCGTGGGAAATGAAGAGGAAAGCAAGATTGAGGCTCTGTTGCAGATCCAGCAGCAGATTGATCACCTGCGCCTTGATCGAAACGTCGAGAGCCGAGACGCTCTCGTCGGCGACGATCACCTTCGGATCGAGCGCCAGCGCCCGGGCGATACAGATGCGCTGACGCTGGCCTCCGGAAAACTCATGCGGGTAGCGCGAAGCCATGTCGGCTGTCAGTCCGACCTTGACCAGGAGATCGGCCACCAGATCACGTGCCTGTTTGGCGGTTCCCATCTCGTGTTCGAGATAGGGTTCGGCGATTGCAGCACCTATCCGCATGCGTGGGTTGAGGCTCGCGAAGGGATCCTGGAAGATCATCTGGACGGTCTTGCGCATCTCGCGCATTCCGCTTGCATCAAGCGTCAAGATCTCGGTTCCATCCACCAGAACGGAGCCGGCCTGCGGCTCGATCAGGCGCATAATCGCACGACCGGTCGTCGACTTGCCGCAACCGGATTCACCGACCAGAGATAGAGTCTCGCCGGCATGCAGGTCGAAGGAAACGTTTTCGACCGCATGGACGCGGCCACTCAAGCGGCTGAACAGGCCGGAGTGGATGTCGAAATGCTTAGTGAGGTTCCTGACTTCGAGCACCGGGCGTTTCCCGAGTGCAACGGTATCTGCCGTCTCGACCGGGACATCGGAGAGCCCGGTCGCCGTATCGACGACAGGAAAGCGCATGGGCCGATCCCTGCCGCCCATCGAGCCAAGGACAGGAACGGCGGACAGAAGCGCACGCGTATACGGGTGTTTGGCGCGGAAGAAGATATCGCTCGTTGGGCCTGATTCCACCTGCTCGCCGCGGTACATTACCACCGTTCGGTCGGCAATTTCGGCAACGACGCCCATATCGTGCGTGATGAAGAGCACGGAGGTTCCCTCTTCCTCCTGCAGCGTTTTGATGAGATCGAGAATCTGTCCCTGGATGGTGACATCAAGTGCTGTCGTCGGCTCGTCGGCAATCAGCAGCTTTGGTCGTGAGGCAAGTGCCATGGCAATCATTACGCGCTGGCGCATACCACCCGAAAACCGGTGCGGATATTCATCGAAACGGGAGGCGGCGGATGGAATGCGCACTTTTTCCAACAACCGGATGGTCTCGGCCCTGGCGTCCCG
Source organism: Sinorhizobium sp. KGO-5 (assembly GCF_036245905.1). Lineage (NCBI taxonomy): Bacteria > Pseudomonadati > Pseudomonadota > Alphaproteobacteria > Hyphomicrobiales > Rhizobiaceae > Sinorhizobium > Sinorhizobium sp. KGO-5. Next base: position 274,801 of record NZ_BDIZ01000003.1, on the reverse strand, counting down.
CTTGCCCATCTGCGAGTGGCAGAGAAGCGCTTCGGAGATCTGGTCGCCGATAGTGAAGAGCGGATTGAGGCTTGTCATAGGTTCCTGAAAGATCATCGCAACATCGTTTCCGCGCACCTGCCGCATCGTGGTCTCAGGCAGTTGCAGAATATCGCGGCCGTCGAGCTCGACCCTTCCCGCGATATGGCTGGTATCGGCCGGGAGCAGTCGCATGATCGACAGCGAGGTGACGCTCTTGCCGGAGCCGGATTCTCCGACGATCGCCACGGTCTCGCCAGGGGCCACCGTGAACGACATATCCCGCACAACGGACCTCCACTCCCCGTCGACGATGAACGACGTCGTCAGGTTCTCCACGGACAAAATCGGCGGCACGGGTTCTGTTTGTAAGGCGGGGAGGGTTGCCATGTCGGGATCCTTCTTCGGTTTCAGCCGTCGGGTTCAATCCGGCCAGCGCAGTGCGCCATCGAAACGGTGCTTGCTGCGGTTTTCCAGCGGTGTGGCGATGATGTCGTTCGAGGCGCTGGCCTTATCGAGTTCATCGGCCAGACGGTTGGCAACGATGGTCTCCTGACCCGGATGCAGGTTGCAGGGATCGAGGTAGAAGTAGTGATGCTCGACCTCGTGGTCGCGGACGATGACAGGCGGCGTACCGCGCGCCAGCGCAGCGGCAAGATCCCACGCCGTGATATGGGCTTCGCGCGGTCACGATCACCCGCAGCCTGTCGAGTGGATTGCCGGTCGGATCGGGCTCGATCAGCGCTGTGACGCCTGGTCGGTTCTCCAGCGTGTCGCGCCAGAGATGGAGATAGCCGGTCTCGCGGGCGCGGATACCGTCATGATCGCGCTTTTCCCAGGCTTCCAGGGCCGCCATGAGGCCGAAGACGCTCTCCTTGCCGACTTTCATGCCCCGCCCAATCCCCATATTCTGAAGGAAGGCGTTGCGCACGAGGTCCTTCCTCCCAGCCACGATGCCGGAAGTCGGGCCGCCCAGAAATTTGTGACCGGAATAAAGCACGATGTCCGCTCCCTGCTCGAGAAAGCTACGCAGATCGTATTCCGATGCCGCATCAACGATGACGGGCACTGATTTCGCGTGGGCGATTTCCACGAATTCCGTCAGCTTCAACAGGCCGTAGTCGACGACGTGATGGGAGACGACGTAAAGGGCCGCAGCCGTCTTTTCCGTGATCGCGTTCTCCATGTGGTACCGATGGGTCGAGGTCGCCTGCCCGATCATCACGGTCTTGGCGCCCGCCAGACGAATGGACTGATCGACCGGCGCGCCGTAACTGACGATATGGCCCATCTGCACAAGGACCTCATTTTTTTCTGTGCTGACGCCGGGCAGTTTCTCGATGGCGAGCAGATCGCTGCCGGTGATGGTTCCGGCAATGGCAAGGGTGATGCCTGCCGCGCACGATGCCGTCACGAAACCGGCTTCGCCGCCGGTCAGCCGCGCGATCACGGCACTTGCTTTTCGCTGCAGGTCATTCATCTCGACGAATTGCGGCAGGATGGATGTCATAGCGGCAATCGCTTCCGGAACCACGATCGATGCCCCCAAACTTGTCATCGTGCCTGAAACATTGATGACCGGACGCAGTCCGAGGGATGTGCGAATGTCTTCACTGGGCATTGTGCTCTCCGAAATTATTGCGGCCGAAAACGGAGGGGATTGCCTTCCGATCATCGACAGCTATGCCATTACAATGTAATAACAGTCCAAAATCATCATGTGAGTTCGTGTCTTGAACGCCAAAATCCACCCCATTTCCGTGATCGATGAGAACAGCGTGAAAAGCGGAAAACGCTCTCGGGTCAGCGGCATAGACCGGGCCCTGCAGGTTCTTGATCACCTCTACGAGACCGGCGCGCCCTGTAGTGCCTATGCTATTGCCAAGGCAATTGGCGCGCCGCTTTCCACGGTCTACGTGATCGTCGATGATCTGGTGGAAAAGAACCTTTTGACGCGCGGTGCCGATGGCTTGATCTGGCTTGGAGCGCGGCTTTACCACTTCGGTCTTGCCTATGCCCGCTCGCTGGATTTCATGAGTGTCGCCACCCATGAAATGCACGATCTCTGTCGCCAGGTCGGTGAAACCGTCCAGCTTTGTGGCCGTGACGGCGACCATATGCTGGTGCTTGCGATGGCGGAAGGTCCAAGCCATTTCCAGGTCGCCTCGCGCGTTGGAACCCGTGTGCCGCTGAACTGGACCGCGTCCGGCCGGCTTCTGGTGGGTCATCTGCCCGACGATGAGCGGCTCGAGCTCTTCAGGCGATGCGCCCGTTCCTCGCCGACCGGACGCGCCGATGTCGATCCCGCCAAGCTGTCTGCCGCGGCCGTGGATGCGATGAAGGCGCGACTTTCCATTCAGGCGGGCGAATCCGACTATGCCGTTGCCTGCATCGCATCGCCGATCTGCGATCGCGATGGCCGGTGCGTCGCGACCATCTCGATCGTTCTGCCGGAGCAGAAGGCCTTTTCCGACGAAACGCATTACACTTCGCATGCGCGCGCTTCCGCGGACAGGATCGAAAAACTGATGGGCTGGCGCGGTCACTGACATGCTTTTTCTTAACCGTGCAGGGCGACGATCGCTTCGATCTCGACTGTGATATTGCCGGGCAACGACCCGAAGCCGACGGCGGACCGGGCATGCTGCCCGGCATCGCCGAAGACCTCGACGAAAAGATCCGAGCACCCATTGATGACGCCGGGATGATCCTCGAAGTCTGGTGTCGCATTGACCATGCCGAGCAGCTTGACGACGCGCCGTACCCGGGAAAGGTCTCCCAGTGCCTCCTGCAGGACGGCCAGCAGGTTGATGCCTGTCAGTCGCGCGTGGCTATAGGCATCGGCGACATCGACGCCGCCCGATCCCACCTTGCCGGTATGCATGAAGCCATCGGCCTCACGCGGGCCCTGGCCGGAAAGATAGATCAGATTGCCTTCGCGCACATGCGTCACGAAATTGGCTATCGGCGGCGGGGGGGGCGGCAACACGATGCCGAGCGACGTCAGCCGCTCGGCAGGCGAACCCGTCCTGTCGGCGGCGGTTGCCGTGGAACTGTTCACGCGAACTCCTGTGTCCTGTAAAAATGAGAGTGGCCCCGGCTTAACGGTATGAATAGCCGTGGCTGTGACGCACGAGTTTTCGTGCGCGCGGGATATAGCGGCTGGCTGACACCGCTTCCGCGCCGATGATGGCATAGCGCGGTTCGAAAATGCGGGTGAGCACCGAGACGTCACCATTCGAATCGGTCGCCTCGATATCGGCATCGACCAGATCGAAAACGGTGAAATCGGCCCGCTCGCCAACGGTGAGGCGGTTTTCCATCGGCAGCTTGATAACGGACGCCGGCGCCTGAGTAACTGCCTCCACCACCTTGTCGAACGGCATGCCGACCACCAGCAGTTTTGACATGGTCGTCGCCAGATCCCAGACCGGGAAGTTCATCGAGTGGTCGTGCAGATCGGTCGAGATAGAGAATGGCAGAAGACCCCGCTTGATTGCCGCCTCGGCAACCTTGAACGAGAAGGACGCCCCGCCATGGCCGATATCCAGCCGGATACCGTCGCCGGCACATCGCTCGGCGAGATCGAACAGATCCTCGTCTTCCATGATGCTCGAGCCAGCCTTGCCGTTGAAACAATGGGTGACGATGTCGCCTGGGCCGAGGATTTCCAGCACTTCGTCATAAAGCGCCGGAGGCTCACCGACATGTACCATCATCGGTACCTTGAGGATCTTGGCGATTTTCTTTCCGAGCTTGACCGGCGTCACGCCCCAGGATCCGGTGATGACGTGGCTCGCTCGGACCTTGATGCCGACAATATGCTCGCTGTTTTCGGCGTAGACCTCAAGAATGCGGTCGAGATTGATGTCCTGAATGCTTCTGAGTTCCGGCACGCGGTTGCAGGCGACAAGACCGATGGAGCCGAGATTGATGAATGCCTTGATACACTCGCGCGACGGCTCGATGATATACTCGCGAAAACCATGGAAATTGGCTTCGCCGGCAGAGCCGGCATCCACCAGGGTCGTGACGCCACGCTCCGCGCCGCATTCGGACGGGCGCAGGGAAATATCCGTGCCGCCGTGCCAGATGTGCACGTGCAGATCGATCCAGCCGGGCGAGATCCACGCGCCGTTGCCATCGATGCGCTGCACCTCAGTGGATACGGCAAGCGAGGGGCCGACTTCGGCGATGCGGCCGTCAGCATTGATCAGGATATCGATCGGGCCGTTTGGTGTGCTGGCGCCGAAGGCAATGGGTTTGACATTGGCGAGGAGCACAGGCCCCTTCGCCTCATATCGATAAGACATGTTTCATAAGTCCTTTCGAAGCCTTGGATCGAGAAGATCGCGCAATCCGTCGCCAACCATCTGCAGCGACAGCACGGAGAGAATGATGGCGAAGCCAGGAAACAGCGTCATCCAGTCGGCTTGGCCGATATATTGCCGGCCGGCGGAGATCATCGTGCCCCAGGTCGGGATTTCCGGGCTGACGCCAAGCCCGAGAAACGAAAGTCCCGCTTCGGCCAGCATGGCGCTCGCAAAGAGAAATGTCGCCTGCACGAGGATCGGCGACAGCAGGTTGCGCAGCACATGCCGCGTCATGATGTGGCGCGTCGAAATGCCAAGCGCCCGGGCGGCCTCGATATAGGGGAGCTCGCGGATCACCAGGGTCGACGCACGGACGATACGCGCCAGGCGCGGCGCGTAGACGATGCTGAGCGCGATGATGACGGTGGTCAGCGATGGCCCCAGTGCGGCCACAAGCGCGATGGCGAGAAGAATGTCCGGAAAGGCCATCATCGCGTCGATCAGACGGGCGATCGGCGCATCGAATTGCTTGAAGAATCCGGCGATCAGCCCGAGCGTCACACCGATGATCGCGGACAATGTCACGACGGCGGCACCGACCAGCAATGACAGCCGCGCCGAATAGATGGTCCGCGAAAACACGTCGCGGCCGAACTCGTCGGTACCGAAGATGAACGTGCCGCCCGGCGGTTTCAACCGGTTGACGATGGACAGTTTTGACGGCGCATAAGGCGCGATCAGCGGGGCAAAGATGGCAAGCAGCACGAAGATCGTCAGAACGATCAGTCCGAAGGCCACGGTCTTGCGCTTCAGCAGGCGCCGAATGAATTTGTTGCGCTCGCTGAGCGCCGGTTTCGAGACGATTGCTGTCATCAGTAACGCACCCTCGGATCGACCAGCAGGTAGAGCATGTCGATGGCAAAATTGATCAGGACATAGAGTGCGGCAATGACCAGCAACGCCCCCTGGATGACCGGGTAATCGCGCCTGAGCACGGCGGATACCACCAGGTTGCCGACGCCGGGCAGGCCGAACACGGTCTCGGTGACGACGGCGCCTGAGACGAGAACCGCCGCAGTCAGGCCGATCACCGTGAGGATCGGAACCAGCGCATTCTTCAACGCATGCTTGAGGATGACACGCCGCTCGATCAGACCCTTGGCGCGGGCAGTCCGGATATAGTCATCTCCGAGCACATCGAGCATCGAGGCGCGGGTGAAGCGCAGCACCAGCGCCGAGGAGACGATGCCAAGCGCAAACGCCGGCAGCGTCAGATGATGCATCCGCTCAGCAAACGTCGATCCCGGTCCGCCGTAGCCCGACACGGGGAACAGATCGAGACGGACGGCAAAGACCTGCATCATGATCAGGCCAAGCCAGAAGCTCGGAATGCTGGCAGCCAGCATCGCCAGCGCTGTTGCTGCCTGGTCGAAGAGCGAACCACGCCGATAGGCCGCATAGATCCCGATCGGCAAGGCGATGGCGCTTGCGATGAGCAGCGAGAACACCGTAAGGAAAAAGGTCGGTTCGGCCCGCTCGAGCAGGGCCGATGCGACCGGCATGTTGAGGAAGATCGATTGGCCGAGATCGCCCTTCAGCAGCTGCCCCATATAATAGATGTATTGAACGCCCAGCGAACGGTCGAGGCCCAGCCGTATGCGCAGCTCCGCAATATCCTGGGCGCTGGCGTCCGGCCCGAGCATGACCGCTGCCGGATCGCCGGGCGTCACCCGTACGATCACGAAGACGATCGTGACGACAAGGAACATCACGACGATCATGCCGAAAAGGCGCTGGAGAATATACCGTATCATGAAAGCCTGATCCTCATGCTCCGGAGAGCGCGCAGGTCTGCAAAGGACACCGGCTCGAGCGAGCCGATGTCTCCGACTGAGGAATGATCATTTCGTAATCGACGCGTTCCAGAAAAATGGCCAAGGGGCCGGATCGACGCCTTCCAGTTTTGTCGACTTGGCAGCCACCGCGTTGAAATTACCGATCTTCATGAAGGCCGCGTCGTCATAGATCGCTTTTTGGACATCGGCGAAGAGCGCGACACGCCTGTTTGGATCGACCTCGGAAGTGAATGCATCCACGGCTGCCTTGCGGGCAGGGGTGTTCCACCAGCCCGGCGAACTGGTCGAAAGCGAGCCGATCAGAGCCGGCTCCGGCAGGAACGGGCTGTGGGTGATATAGACGTCCCAAAGCTTGGGATCGGCCCGGCGCTGCGTCAGCGTTGCCCAGTCGACCACCTGCATATCGACGGTAAAGCCGGCAAGCTTGAGATATTCCGCCGCGACCTGGGCCATCTTGTAATGAAATTCATATTGGCGGCTGGTGAGAATCCGCAGTGGCTCGCCATTGTAACCGGCGGACTTCAGCGCTGCCGCCGCGCCTTCCGGGTCCGCCACATTGTAGGCTCCGTCAGTGCCCGCTTCGGTATGCCAGGAATAGGCCTCCGGGTAGATCGCGCCGTCGAGGGAAAAGAAGTCCGGGCTGCCGAAGGCCGCAGCCATCATGTCTTCCATGCTGAGCGCCTGGCGGATGGCCTTGCGCACGGCGACGTCCTTGTTCAGCCCCTCGGCCGTATTGAAGACAAAGACCGGATAGCCGAACGGCTTGAGCATAATCGGCTGCGTCGAGGCCGAAGCCTTGACCTTGTCGAAAGATTCGACCGGGATGGAATCCACATAGTCATACTGGCCGGATACTGCCGCTTCGACGCGCGTGTTGGGATCAGGAACGGGGACAAAGCGGATTTCGTCGAGATACTGGTGTCGAGCGCCGCCGTAGCCATCGCTCTCGCCGGCCCGGGACTTGTAGCCCTCGAAACGGGTCAGCTGGATATATTGGTCGGCCTTGCGCTCCTTGAGCATGTAGGGACCTGTACCGATGAAGTCCTTCATCACGTCATCCTGCTTTTCCGACGGGATGATGATGGCTGCCGAATTGTTGAAGGCGAGCAGGGACGCCAGCGGCGCGTAGGGCTGCGTCAGGGTGATCTTCACCGTTGCCGGATCGGCAGCTTCGATGGAAGCAATGAAGCCTGCTGCCTGCTTGCCGCGCGAGGCAATCTTTTCCCAGCGGGCAAGAGAGGCGACAACATCCTCGGATGTCATGTCTGTATCATCGTGGAATTTGATGCCGGTACGCAGCTTGATTGTGTAGGTTTTACCGTCGGCGCTGATGTCCGGCAGGCTATCGGCCAGAAGCGGCGTGACGTTCCAGTTCTTGTCGAATGTGTAGAGGGTTTCGAAAATATGCTGCGTGACGATACCGACGAGATCGGCCGTCGATGACATCGGATCAAGCGTCGGCGGCTCACCGATCGTGGCGACATCGACGATGCCGCCCTTTTCTTGAGCGAAAAGGCCGGAAGGAAGGACTGTCAGTGCAGTTCCCAGCAGAAGTGCAGTCACCATTTTCACGTTGAAGTTCCCCTTGTTCCACTATTATGTTATATGTGTTCTTATAAAAGAATATTGGATAAGCGGTGGCTGTCAATCGAAAATTGAACTGCCACACGTTTCCGTTGTCCGATCAGCGGCTGATCGCCCCCGGGGCTTCGTCCATGGCGCCGCCTAAGAGCTCGGATTTAACGGAGTTCAACATGGTGCGCGCAGACGCAGATCTTTTGTGGCCGTTGCACAGTAGGCGCGGCGAACCTTCCTCGCTGCGCGCCTTTCCGGGGTGATTTCGTTGAGAGCTTGAACACCGAAAGGATCGGCACTTCGCAAACGATGCGAACGTGGGCAGCCTGATCGATGTCAGGAGCGGCTCCTCAGTCGCGTGACGGCTGCTCGACAACGATAGACGGAGTTGTGGCCTGTGGTTTTGGAATTTGTCGCGATTGCGGCCAGGCTCGCAAAATTGCTTCAGCTCGGCAGGCGACGCGGGTCGAACTGTCGGGGATCGAGCTCTTCGGCGCGGAAGGCTGCGGGCGGTGCGGTGTCGCTCAGAACGGCAGCCGCCAGAGCGCCCAGCGCAGGCGAGGTGAGAATCCCATAGCCTCCCTGGCCGGCCAGCCAGAAGAAATCCGGGCAGCCTGGCGCAAAACCGATGACCGGCAGCCGGTCAGGGGAAAAGCTGCGCAGACCCGCCCAGCTCTTGACGATTCTTCTTACCGGGACCGTCGTCGCCTCTTCGACGTAGTGTGCGGCCCAGGCGACGTCGATCTCCTCCGGCTGAACGTCCGATGCTTCGCACGGCGTCGCGTCGGCGGGCGAGGCGAGCAGCCTCCCTCCCTCGGGCTTCATGTAAAAATCTTCATCTATCTCGTTGATTTCAGGAAGCTTTGCTGCATCGATGCCTGCCGGAAGGTCAACGGTGATGGCGGTGCGCCGATGCGGGACGATGCCGCTCGGCCTTACGCCGAAGACCGCGGCAACCGGGTCCGCCCAGGCACCGGCCGCGTTGACGACGATCCTGGCTCCGATCTCACCGGCCGCCGTGCCCAGCAGCCAGCCCGATCCATGATGCCGAGCGGTGAGGATTTCATGGCGCTCGAGGATGTCGCAGCCGTTGCGGCGGGCGCCCTTGACGTAGCCCTGGAGCAGGTTCTCGACCTCGATGTCCCAGAAATTCGGGTCGTGGAAGGCGGCTGCGACATAGTCGGGCTTGAGGATCGGAACGCGGGCAAGCGCCTCGTCTTTCGTGAGCCGTTCGATTTCAGGCGTGAATTCGCGTTCTTCGGCGAGCAGCTTTTCAAACCGATCGAGTTTCCCGGCACCCGCGATCATCACGCCGCCGCGTTGCCTTAACAGCGGCACGTCGCTGAAGCCTTCCGGCGGCCGATCGAAAAAGGCCTTCGATATCGTCGCAAGTTTGCAGATTTCCGGCGCGTTGTATCTGAGCACGAACTCGGCGGCCGAGCGGCCGGTGCTGTGATAGCCGAGCGCCTCCTCCCGTTCCAGGACGGCGACCGAACGATGCGGGCTCAGGAAATAGGCGAGCGACAAGCCGGCGATCCCGCCCCCGATAATCACGACGTCGTAGTCTGGCATGTACCGCTCCCGCAACTTGACGGCGGAGAATAGGGACGGTGCGGGTGCCGCTCAAATTTATAGTGGTAAATGTCGTTATCAATCCTGCTGATGGTCGCAATGATCCAGCGCTTCGGTGTCGGCGACGTGGGCGAGGAAGGCGGCTTCGGCCGGATTGAGGATGGAATTCGGATTGGAAATGCGGAAGACGTCGGTCGTCGGCAGGTCGCGATAGGGGGGCAACTGCCACAAATCTCCCGCCGCGACGGCCTCGCGGGCGATATGATCGGGCAGCATGCCGATGCCGACATCGGCGGCGATCAGCCGCATGACCTCCTCGACATTGCAGGAGACGCCCCGAACCTGCTGGCCGAAGGAGCCTACGGCGCGGACTGCGGTCACGGAATTCATGTGCTGACCGCCGAGTACATCGGCTATGAAGGCGATGTAAGGATCGCCGCGCAGATCGTGGAAATCAACGCCCTCAACGCCGAAAAGCCGGTGGCCGCGGCCGCAGTAGAGCGCGTAGCGCTCGCGTATGTGGAAGCTCTTGTTCAAGCCCTCCGGTATGATGCCGTCGCAGAGGCCCATCGTCGCAATGTTGCGCTCGACGGCGCTCAACACGTCGACTGTCGTTGCCACGGTCATCGATATCGTCACCTTCGGATGCATGCGAAAGAAGCTGCCGAGTTTCCGGTCCCAGGCGGGATTGTGGGCGTGGCTCACCGCATGGATGTTGAGATGACCGGTGATCTCCTCGCCCGCCGATTCCAGAACATGGGGCAGGCGAATGACGGCCGCGAAGATATCGCGGCACTGGAGGTGCAGTTTCTCACCTGCTTCCGTCAGATCGAAACGCCCCGGGCGGCGGTCGATCAGTTTCTGCCCGATGGTCTGCTCGAGCCGTTTGAGGGCCATGCTGACGGCGGGCTGCTGCAGGAGCAGCCGGTTTGCGGCCGCCGTGATGCTGCCTTCCTCGACGACCACGACGAAGGTGCGCAACAGGTTCCAATCGAGATTGTGGGCGAAACGTTCAAGGCGGTTGTTGGTCATGGTGGCCGGCGGAGCGATGATGTACTTTATGCATATTCAGAAGAATGGTCGCTTGCACAAGGCCAATCGCCACGGGGCCGATCAAATGAATCATGCAGCAGGCGCATGAGCCAGTGTCTCAATTTCGTTTGAAAGCCTTGACCCGGCTTGTCATAACACAGGCGCGACAATGCGACGGGAGATAGAGATGGCCGGCAAAAGCCAATTCCAGTGGGACGATCCGTTCCTCCTCGAAGATCAACTGAGCGAAGACGAGCGGATGATCCGCGATACGGCGCGCGCCTATGCCCAGGAAAAGCTGCAGCCGCGCGTGATCGAAGCTTACCGCGAGGAGACGACGGACCCGGCGATCTTCCGCGAGATGGGCGACCTCGGCCTGCTCGGCGTGACCGTTCCCGACACCTATGGCGGTGTCGGCGCGTCCTACGTCGCTTACGGGCTCGTCGCACGCGAGGTGGAGCGCGTCGATTCCGGCTATCGCTCGATGATGAGCGTGCAATCGTCGCTCGTCATCTATCCGATTTTCGCCTACGGCTCGGAAGAGCAGAAGCGGAAGTTCCTTCCGAAGCTTATCAGCGGCGAGTGGATCGGCTGCTTCGGGCTGACCGAGCCGGACGCAGGTTCCGATCCGGCGGGCATGAAGACCCGGGCGATCAAGACCGAAGGCGGCTACCGTCTCGTCGGCTCCAAGATGTGGATCTCCAATGCGCCGCTCGCCGATGTCTTCGTCGTCTGGGCGAAGTCGGAAGCGCATGACAATGCCATCCGGGGCTTCGTGCTGGAAAAAGGCGCGAAAGGCCTTTCCGCACCGAAGATCGCAGGCAAGCTCTCGCTGCGCGCCTCGATCACCGGCGAAATCGTCCTCGACAATGTCGAGGTCGCAGACGACGCGCTGCTGCCGAATGTCGAGGGGCTGAAGGGACCATTCGGCTGCCTCAACCGTGCTCGCTACGGAATTTCCTGGGGCGCGCTCGGCGCGGCCGAATTCTGCTGGCATGCGGCCCGTCAGTACGGTCTCGACCGCAAGCAGTTCAACCGACCGCTCGCCCAGACCCAGCTTTTCCAGAAGAAGCTCGCCGACATGCAGACCGAGATCGCGCTCGGGCTGCAGGGCTCGCTCAGGGTCGGACGGCTGATGGACGAGGGCCGCATGGCCCCGGAGATGATCTCGATCGTCAAGCGCAACAATTGCGGCAAGGCACTCGATATTGCGCGCATGGCCCGTGACATGCATGGCGGCAACGGCATTTCCGAGGAATATCAGGTCATGCGCCACATGATGAACCTCGAGACTGTCAACACCTATGAGGGCACGCACGACGTGCATGCGCTGATCCTCGGCCGCGCCCAGACCGGGCTGCAGGCCTTCTTCTGAGCGCCGCCATGGAAGCGCCGCTCAAGGGCATCCGGGTGCTCGAACTTGCCCGCATACTGGCGGGCCCCTGGATCGGGCAGACCCTTGCCGATCTCGGCGCCGACGTCGTCAAGGTCGAGAGCCCGGCCGGAGACGACACCCGGACCTGGGGACCTCCCTTCGTGAAAGGCGAAGACGACGAAAGGCTGGATGCCGCCTATTTTCACGCGTGCAACCGCGGCAAGAGGTCTGTCGTTCTCGACTTTACGACCGCAGAGGGGCAGGAGGCGGTGCGCCGGCTTGCCGCGCAATCCGACGTCTTGCTCGAGAACTTCAAGGTCGGCGGCCTCGCCAAATATGGTCTCGAGTATGAAAGCCTGAGGAAAGTCAATCCGCGGCTCATCTATTGCTCGGTCACCGGCTTCGGGCAGGACGGGCCCTATGCTCACCGCGCCGGCTACGACTACATCGTCCAGGGCATGAGCGGCATCATGGACCTGACGGGCGAGCCGGATCGTGAACCGCAAAAGATCGGCGTTGCCTTCGCAGATATTTTCACCGGGCTCTATGGTGTTATCGCGGTGCAGGCGGCCCTGGCACAGCGGGAACGCACGGGCGAGGGCCAGCAGATCGACATGGCGTTGCTCGACTGCATGACGGGCGTGCTCGCCAATCAGGCGCTGAACTTTCTCGTTTCCGGCAAGGCACCGCGGCGGCTCGGCAATGCCCATCCGAATATCGCACCCTATCAGGTGTTTCCGACCGCCGACGGGCATCTGATCGTCGCAGTCGGCAACGACCGCCAATTCGTGAAATTCTGCGAACTCCTCGGCCGGCCGGATCTCGCCTCGGATGCCCGCTACCATACGAATGCAGACCGCGTGCAGCACCGCGAGAGCCTGACACCGGAGCTCGCGGCGGAAACAGCGAAGTTCGAGCGGGATACATTGCTCGCCCGGCTCGAAGCCGCAGGCGTCCCCGGTGGCCCGATCAACTCGGTCGCCGACGTTTTCGCCGATCCGCAGGTCGTCCACCGGCAGATGCGGGTGGAGACACCCCATACCGGCGCGACGGCAGGAACGTCGCCGGGCGTCCGCACGCCGATCCGCTTCTCCGGTGCAACGCTTTCGCTCGAGCGCGGCGTGCCCCGGCTCGGGGAACATACGGATGAGGTGCTGGCGGAGATCGGAATGGTCTTGCCGAAAGACCGGTAAGTCAGGCCGGCATCAATCTCCTTCGCCCCGCCCGCGGGACGAAGGAGCCTTTCTTTTGAGCCTAAACCTTCAAGGCCCGATCGAACACGCGGGAAAGCCGCTCTGCAAAGGCGCGGGGGTTTTCGGGCTTGTCGCCGTCGAGGACGCGGGCCTGGTCGAGGAGAAGTCTGACCGCGTCCTCGCGGAAGCCCTTGTCCTCCGCGGAGCAGGCGGCAAGCGCGGCGATCAGGTTATGGCCGGGATTGATCTCGAGGACTGGCTTGGGAGCGCCCTCCATGCGTCCGGCGCCTTGGAGCATTTTCTGGAGCTGAAGGTCAGGCCCCTGTTCGGGCGCGACAAGGCAGACGGCGCTTTCCGTGAGGCGGTCGGAGGTGCGGACGTCCGAAACCACGTCGCCGAGCGTCTCCCTCGCGAAAGCCACGAAGTCGGTGACGGCGGCGCCCGCTTCCGTCGAAGCGGCGGCCGCATCGTCCTTTTTGGCGATGGCGGCGAGATCGGCCGCACCCTGGGTGATCGACTTGAACGGCTTTCCTTCGAAATCGGGAGCGGTCGTCACCCAGAAGCTGTCGACCGGGCACGTCAGGAGCAGCACCTCGATGCCGCGGGCGCGAAAACCTTCGAGCTGGGGCGACGCCTTCAGCTGGGCGAGGTTGTCGCCGGTAAGGTAGTAGATGGCCGACTGGCCGTCCTTCATCTCCTTGACGTAATCGCTCAAACCGCGCGGCTTGTCGTCATCCGCGGTCGTGCGGAAGCGCGACAGCGCCAGGAGCTGGCCCCGCCGCTCGAAATCCTCGTAAATGCCCTCCTTGATCACGCTCCCGAAGTTTTCCCAGATCTTGGCGAAAGCCTCGGGATCGCTTTCCGCAAGCTTTTCGATGCCGGTCAGGACGCGGTTCGTCAGCCCCTTGCGGATATTTGTGAGAAGAGGACTTTCCTGAATCATTTCCCGCGAGACGTTGAGCGGCAGGTCCGCCGTGTCGACGAGGCCGCGCACGAAGCGCAGGTATCGCGGCAGCAGTTCCGCCTCGTCGGTGATGAAGACGCGCTTGACGTAGAGCTTCATCCGGCCCTTGCGATCGGGGTCGAAAAGATCGAACGGCTTCGAGCCGGGCACGAAGGCAAGCGCGGTATATTCGTGGCGCCCCTCGGCGCGGAAATGAACCGTCAGCGCGGGATCGTCGTACTGCCCGGCAACGCCGCGGTAGAAATCGGTATAATCGTCCTTGCTGATCTCGCTTTTCTGCTTCGTCCAGAGCGCCGTGCCGTCTGCTACCTGTGCCGGTTCTGCACCGGGCTTCTCGACGATCGAGATCGGAACCGGCACGTGACCGGACTGTTCCTTGATGATGCGCTCGACCGTCCAGCGCGAGGTGTAGGTCTTGGCGTCGTCCATTAGATGCAGCGTGATGCGCGTACCGCGCGACGGCGCGTCCGCGAGATTGACCGCCGAAACCGTGTAGCTGCCCTTGCCGTCGGATGCCCAGTGCCAGGCCTTGTCGGTGCCGGCGCGGCGGGAAACGACATCGACGTTGTCGGCGACCATGAAGGCCGAATAGAAGCCGACACCGAACTGGCCGATGAGCTGGGCGCCGTCCTTGTTCTGCGCTGCTTCAACCCGCTCCATGAAGGCACGCGTGCCGGAGCGTGCAATCGTGCCCAGCGATTCGACAAGCTCGTCGCGGCCCATGCCGATGCCGTTGTCCTCGATGACCAGGCGGGCATTCTCCTCGTCGAGCGTCAGAGTGATGCGCGAGGCGGGATCGCTGCCGAGGAGCTCGGGGGCGACGATCGCTTCGTAGCGCAGCTTTTCGCAGGCGTCGGCCGCATTCGAAATCAGCTCGCGGAGAAAGACGTTCTTATCGGAATAGACGGAGTGCACCATCAGGTGCAGCAGCTTCGCCACGTCGGCTTCGAAGACATGTTTCTCTACGGACGTTTCGACTTCACTCATTGCGTTTTCGGACCTCGTTGACGTTTGCTCCCAATTGGCAAGCCGCGGCCTGAATTTCAAGGGTCGTCTTGCGGCAGCCCCGCTTCGGTGCGAAGCTCCTGTCAGATGGAAGCGCTGCTCGTCATCAATGCCGGCTCGTCCAGCCTGAAGTTCCAGATATTCGGGATCGCCACGGCGGGGCTCGAGCGGCAGGTTCGTGCGAAACTGGACGGCATCGGAACCCGGCCGCGCCTGAAGGCGACGGCAGCCGACGGCACCGAGCTCATCGATCGGAGCTTGGACAGGACCGATGTTCGCGACCTTCCCGCGGCCCTGTCGGTCGCACGCGACTGGCTGGCGACGCTTCGCGGTTTCGACCTCCGGGCGATCGGCCATAGGGTGGTGCATGGCGGTCCGGATTACGTCCGGCCGGTGCTGATCGACACGACGGTGCTCGACCGTCTGTCAAGCTATCAGGACCTCGCACCGCTGCACCAGCCCAACAATCTCGCGCCGATCCGGCTCGCTATGGAAATCAAACCCGATGTGCCGCAGGTCGCCTGTTTCGACACGGCCTTCCATCGAGGGCGCGCCGAGCATACCGATTGCTACGCCCTGCCGCGCGCCTTCTATGAGCAGGGTGTGCGGCGCTATGGCTTTCACGGAATTTCCTATGAATATATCGCCGGCCGACTGCGCGAGGTGGCGCCCGAGGTCGCCCGCGGCCGGGTGATCGTCGCCCATCTCGGCAGCGGCGCGTCGATGTGCGCGCTGAACGACGGACGCAGCGTCGAAACGACGATGGGCTTTACCGCACTTGACGGGCTGCCGATGGGCACGCGGCCGGGCCAATTGGATCCCGGCGTCGTTCTCCACCTGCTCCGGGACATGAGTGCACAAGCTGTGTCGGACCTCCTCTACCACCAGTCCGGCCTGAAAGGTCTCTCCGGCATATCGAACGACATGCGCGAGCTTCTGGAGAGCGAGGACCCGCGTGCTTCCTTCGCGATAGACCATTTCGTGCACCGCTGCGCGCTCAACGCCGGCATGCTGGCCGCAGCCTTGGGGGGCCTCAATGCTTTTGTCTTTACGGGCGGCATCGGCGAAAACGCCGCGCCGATCCGGGCCCGTATTTCCGAAGGCCTGGCCTGGCTCGGCGCGCGGCTCGATCCGGCCGCAAACGATGCAGATGCCTCGGTCATCTCGAAGGCAGGAAGCCGCGTCGCGCTCCACGTCATGCCCACCGACGAGGAACTGATGATCGCCCGCCATACGCTTGCGATCATCCGTGCTCCTTGAAGAGCCGGCCCGAAATCTTGTCGTTCCGACAGTTCCCCTCCCAATACGGAACGCCTCTACATGTGGCATGCTTCGGCTGAAGCGTGAACCGTGCCGCAAATCGTCTCCCCCCTTGTGGGGGAGATGGCCGGCAGGCCAGAGGGGCGTCTCGGGGGGCGTCCCGGCGGTCGGCAGGCGCCCGGTCAGATGTTGCCCATGCAGAGATATTTCATCTCGAGATAGTCCTCGAGGCCGTGGCGGGAGCCTTCCCGGCCGATGCCGGATTGCTTGATGCCGCCGAAGGGAGCGGCCTCAGAAGACATGCGGCCCGTATTGATGCCGACCATGCCGTATTCCAGAGCCTCGGCGACATGCCAGACCCGCTTGAGGTTCTCGGCGTAGAAATAGGCCGCGAGACCGTAGATCGTATCGTTCGCCTCGGCCACCACCTGCTCGGCAGTCTCGAAGCGGATGATCGGGGCGATCGGCCCGAATGTCTCTTCCTGCGCGATGCGCATGTCGTGCGAGATGCCGGTAAGCACCGTCGGTTCGAAGAAGGTGCCGGTCGTTCCGATCCGGCTGCCGCCCGAGCGCACTTGCGCTCCCTTGGCTACCGCGTCGGCCACATGCGCTTCGATCTTGTCGATCGCGTGGGCGTCGATCATCGGACCGATGGCGACGTCGGGAGCAAAACCGTCACCGACCGTGAGTTCGCGCACGCGGGCGACGAACTTGTCGGCAAACGCGTCATGCACCGCGGATTGCACATAGATGCGGTTCGCCGAAACGCAGGTCTGGCCGGCATTGCGGAATTTCGCCTGGAGCGCGCCGTCCACCGCCTCGTCGATATCGGCGTCGTCGAAGACGATGAACGGGGCGTTGCCGCCGAGCTCGAGGCTTACCTTCTTGATCTGGTCGGAGCATTGCCGCATCAGGAGCCTTCCGACCTCCGTCGATCCGGTGAAGCTGATCTTGCGAACCTTGGGATTGCTGCAGAGCTCGCGCCCGATCGGGGCGCCTTCGGAGGCGTAAAGAAGATTGAGCACGCCTTCGGGAAAGCCCGCCTTCTCGGCAAGCGCGAACATCGCGCCGGCTACCAGCGGCGTCTGTTCGGCGGGCTTCAGGACGATCGTGCAGCCGGCGGCAAGCGCCGGGGAAATCTTGCGCGCGACCATCGAAGCCGGGAAATTCCAGGGCGTGATCGTGCCGACCACGCCGACCGGCTGCTTGATCACGAGCATGCGCCGATCGTTGGCGGGTGCCGGGAAGGTTTCGCCGTAGACGCGCTTGGCTTCCTCCGCGTACCATTCGACATAGGATGCGGCGTGCAGGACTTCGCCCTTCGCCTCGCCGACGGGCTTGCCCATTTCGGCAGTCAGGATAGAGGCGAGGTCGTCGGCATGCTCGACGAGCAGGTCGTGCCAGCGGCGCAGGATGATGCTGCGATCCTTGGCCGGCTTGCCGGCCCACAGAGGCTGGGCGAGGGCGGCCGCGTCGATAGCCGCGCGTGCGTCATCGATTCCCATGTCCGGAAGCGTCGCGAGCAGTTCGCCGGTCGATGGGTTGGAAACATCGAAGGTGGGACCGGCCGGCTGTCCGGAAGACGGCGTGACTTCGCCGAGGGAGGCTAAGACCTTCGGTCGACGGATGTGTCTGGTGAGTGCGGGCGTCAGGGCCATGGGGCGTCCTCCCGCGATGCCTGCGGCGACCGCAGGCTTCGCTTCTATTCCTTGTGAGGGCGCGGATCGTGCGCCCCGGCATGGGCGACCGCGATAGCGGCCGGTCCGGCAGCCGTCAACCGCGTGCTTCGAGGATCGATGCCTCGATAATGTCGAGGGCTTCTGCGAAGACCTCGTCCTGGATCGTTATCGGCGCCAGGAAGCGGATGACATTGCCATGGACGCCGCAGGTCAGCAGGATCAGCCCCTTTTCGAGGGCAAGGAGGCGGACCTTGTTTGCGAATTCGGCGCTCGGCAGGTTCGTCCTCACGTCGTTGAATTCGACGGCGTTCATGAAGCCGGGTCCGCGGATGTCGACGATTTCCGGTGCTTTCTCGCGGATGGCCGCAAGGCGCTGCTTCAGCCGGTTGCCGAGCTGGTTCGCCCGCTCGCAGAGATTCTCCTCGGCAATCACGTCGAGGACCGCATGCGCGGCGGCGATGCCGAGCGGATTGCCGCCATAGGTCCCGCCGAGGCCGCCCGGCCCGGGCGCGTCCATGATCTCGGCACGGCCGGTGACGGCCGCAAGCGGGAAGCCGCCGGCGAGGCTCTTCGCCATCGTCGTCAGATCCGGCGCGACACCGTGATGTTCCATGGCGAAGAGCTTGCCGGTGCGGGCAAAGCCGGTCTGCACCTCGTCGGCGATCAGCAGGATGCCGTGCTGGTCGCAGATCTCGCGAAGGGCCTTCATGAAGGCGGTCGGGACCGGATAGAAGCCGCCTTCTCCCTGAACCGGCTCGATGATGATCGCCGCGACACGGGCCGGATCGACATCGGCCGCGAAGAGCTTCTTCAGCGCCGAAAGCGACTGCTCGACAGTCACGCCATGAAGCTCGATCGGGAAGGGGGCGTGGAAGACGTCTGCCGGCATCGCGCCGAAACCGACCTTGTACGGGACGACCTTGCCCGTCAGCGCCATGCCCATGAAGGTGCGGCCGTGGAAACCGCCCCCGAAGGCGACAACCGCCTGGCGGCCCGTCGCGGCGCGCGCGATCTTGACGGCGTTCTCGACGGCTTCCGCGCCGGTCGTGACGAAGATGGTCTTCTTCGCGAACTCGCCCGGCACGATCGCGTTCAGGCGCTCCGCCAGATGCACGTAGTTTTCATAGGGCACCACCTGGTGGCAGGTGTGGGTGAAGCGATCGAGCTGCGCCTTGACGGCAGCGATCACCTTCGGGTGGCGGTGGCCGGTATTGACCACGGCGATGCCGGCGGCAAAGTCGATGTAGCGGTTGCCTTCCTTGTCGAAGATCTCCGCGTTTTCCGCGCGCTCGGCATAGACCTGCGTGGTCATTCCGACACCGCGGGAGATGGCTGCATTCTTGCGATCTGTGAGGCTCGTCATCGTTGTCGTCCTGGTCGAGAGGGAATATATTGCATTTTTTCTGCAACTTTTCTCAGGAAGAGGTACATTTTTCAGGATGGATTGCAAATCAAATTTGCTGATCGAGACAACACCCGGATTGATGGGCGCTTCTTGTGCAGCCGCCGCGCTCGCGGCTAGATAGCCGCCAGCGATCGGCGGCACGGATCCGGCACGGTGATGAGGATATGAATTGATGGGCGGTATTGGCACCATTCGCTACAAGGTTGCCGAGGCGGCAAGGCTAGCGGGCGTGTCCGCCTCGACGCTCAGGCTTTGGGAAACGCAAGGTCTCGTCGTGCCGGAGCGTTCGGTGACGGGGCATAGACAATATACCGATGCCGATCTCGCCCGGCTGAAGCGCATTTCCTGGTTCCGCTCCGAACGCGGCCTCAACCCCGCAGCGATCAGGGAGGCTCTGGAGGCTGAAAGCGCCTTTACCGAAGACGAAAATGGCTCCGCCACGCCGACCGACGACAATGGCGACCTGCAGGTCGGGCGGAAGCTGCGCAGTCTGAGACATGCCGCAGGCAAGACACTGGAGCAGGTGGCCGGCGACATCGGCATCGCCGCATCCGTGCTCTCGACCCTGGAGCGGACGTCGCAGGGCGTCTCCGTCGCCGTTCTGCACAACCTTGCCGAATATTTCGGAACCACCGTATCGAGCCTCTCCGGCGAAGGTGAGACAAGAGCGCGCGCGCTCGTGCGGGCCGGCGAATGGCGCAACTGGCCGCGCACGACACCGGGGGTGACGGTGCAGTTGCTGGCCGAAGGCAAGAACCAGATGGATTGCCATCGCTTCGTTCTGGCGCCAGGCGCCTCGAGCGAGGGCGCCTACCGGCATGAGGGGGAGGAATTCGTCTACGTCCTTTCCGGACGCGTGGAGTTCGTGCTGGATTCGGATCAGTTCTACGATCTCCACCCGGGCGACTCCCTTTATTTCGAGAGCCGCCGCCGCCATGCCTGGTCGAACAGGCACGACGGCGAAACCGTGTTGTTGTGGATCAACACGCCGCCGACGTTTTGAAAACATCGGCACTTACAGCGTGAAAATAATTCAGATGTTTATGTGCTGACAGATGTATTCCGACGTAATGAGTCGGGCCGCTGCCAACCAACGCCTACTCGATCGTGCCGACGCTGAATATTGCGCCCAAGACACACTCCCGGCGTCTTGGGAATCGGCCGGCTATGTTGATGAAGGGCGGAACAAAGTTTGGCCCGATTCCCCCGTTCAGCCTCGAACAGTTCTTTAGCCTGCCCGACTGCTTGCTTCCATCGCCAAGCGCTCAACGAACCTGATTGCAGACGATGCACCTGTTCGCGAATCGACGGAAGAAAGCTCGAACGGAGAGGGAGTGTTGATGCAGATGGTGCGCGACCAGCAGCTGGACGGCCTGAGAGCCGTAGCTGTCACAATGGTGCTCTATGCGCATTTCTTCGCAGCCGATGGATCCCATTGGGGCCATCTCGGCGTTCGGCTGTTTTTCGTATTGAGCGGCTTCCTGATAACGCGGCTGCTGCTCGATGCGCGCGACACTGCCCGTTTCGAGCCGGCGACGGCACTCAAATCCTTCTACGCGCGCCGCGCACTTCGCATCTTCCCCCCTTACTTCGCCGTCCTCGCCGCCGTCTTTTTCCTTGATCTGGAACGATCGAAGGAGGTCATGGCGTGGCACGCCCTCTATCTGTCCAATTTCTGGTACGCG
Organism: Sinorhizobium sp. KGO-5; assembly: GCF_036245905.1. Classification (NCBI taxonomy): domain Bacteria; kingdom Pseudomonadati; phylum Pseudomonadota; class Alphaproteobacteria; order Hyphomicrobiales; family Rhizobiaceae; genus Sinorhizobium; species Sinorhizobium sp. KGO-5. The sequence goes on along the minus strand of NZ_BDIZ01000003.1, from coordinate 253,869 downwards.
CTGCAGAACGAATGGACGCCGTGGGTTCTCTGTCATACGTGGAGTCTGAGCATCGAGGAGCAGTTCTACCTCGTATGGCCATTGATCGTGCTGCTCGTGCCGCGCCGGTCGGTTGCCGGGGTTTGCATCGGCGTTATCGTTTGCTCGCTCGCCTACCGCTTTTACTGGCCGCTCACCGGTACTCCATCACTCGCGCGGGACCTTTTGCCGCCGGCGTCGATGGATGCGCTGGCCGTGGGCGCGCTGCTCGCCGCCCGCCCATCCTGGCGAGTCGGTTGGCCGGCATGGGCAAAACTGAGCTGGATGCCGCTTTCGCTCGCTTCGCTCGTCCTCGTGTGGTCGAAGCCCGTCGCCATGTCACCGGTCGTCGCGTGGTTCGCCTGGATTGGCCTGGAGGTCCTCCCGCTCCTGCCGCTCGCCATGCTGGTCGGCGGCTGTTCGAAGGGAATCGGCGGGCTTGCCGGTCGGCTCGTCGCGCTTTCGCCTTTGGCGGCGCTCGGCCGGATCAGCTATGGCGTCTATCTTTTCCACGCGGTCGTGCTGGCCCTGGTCGTTCAAGCGCAGCCTTTCATCCCGGTCAATGTTTCGGATCAGGGGGCAGGGCGGTTCGTCGTTGCGGGCTCGCTGACCCTGATACTCGCCTCGGTTTCCTGGCTGTTCTTCGAAAAGCCGCTCAACGGGCTGAAGCGCCACTTTCCCTATATTCGTTCCGACGGGGGTGCCGGGGCGGCAGTCGCTATCCCTGGCGCCGGTGGTGACGAAGCCCTGCAGCCCCAGAACCTTCGATAAGCTCACGAGCCGAACCATGCCGACGCCCCTCGTCTCCATCGTCCTGCCTGTCTACAATGCGGAACCGTACATCGCCGCAGCTATCGAGAGCGTGTTGCGCCAGGACTACGAGCGTCTGGAGGTAATCGCGATCGACGACGGGTCGACGGATCGGTCGCGGGACATTCTCGAACGCTATCGCAAGAGCGATTCTCGCGTTTCCATCATTTCCCGCGAGAACCGCGGCCTCATAGCGACACTGAATGAAGGCCTCGCGCTTGCAAAGGGCGAGCTTGTCGCGCGAATGGATGCCGACGACATCGCTTATCCGTCGCGCCTGTCGCGGCAGGTCGCATTGTTTTCCGCAGAGCCCCGGCTCGCCCTTTCCGGCACGGGCATCGACATGCTGATCGGCAATCGGATCATCCGCGGCAAGCCCAATCCCATATACCGCCCGGGAAGCCTGCGAATCCTGTCGATGTTCTTCACCATCTTCATGCACTCGACCGTCGTCTATAACCGTAACGTCATCCCGGAAGAGATGCTCCGCTACGACCCGAACTATGTGCATGCGGAAGATTTCGATCTCTTCAGGCGGATCGCGGATCGTTTCCCAGTCCACATGATCGACGAGGCGCTGGTCGCCTATCGCATCCATGAGGATAGCGTGACCAGCAAGCACAAGCGGCAGATGCGCCGAACCCATTTGACCATCGTCGCCGAGAACCTGGCGCGGGATGCCCTTCTCGGAGAATCCGCAGCCCTCGAAGCGATCGGCGCCGCGGTGACGAGCGAGACGGTGGCACGTCTTGCCGACTGGGTCCTGGCGCTAGAGGGTGAGATTTCGGCCCAGCCGGGCGAGGTTCGGCGTGCCTATGAGGACGGCGCCCTTTGCTTCTTCTACTTCCTCTACCAGCTCATCGCCGACGAGGAGCAGCCGCGACTGACCCATGAGTTCCTGACGCGGACCGGGAAATGGGGCCTCATCCGCCGCCGCGAGCGATACGGGCTGCTTGCGGCCGCTCGCGCACCCTGGTGCAGCCGGATTTCGCTCGCCGCGAGCAAGCGGGTGGATCGGCTCGCGCGCCACCTGCAGTCGGTGCCCGCCGCCAGCGTGCTTTCCGGACATGGCTGGACCTGACATGGCCGTCGAACTGCCTGCAAAAGCGCAGAAACCTCCAAGAGCACCGGCTGCTGGGCACTCGGTGGCCGCTTCATTGTCCGAAGCGTCGGAGCCGTTCGTCAGTTTCATCGTCTGCACGCGCAACCGCGTCCGGGCGCTTGGCGCCTCGATCCGATCGATCGAGGCCGCATGCCATGCCCATGCGGCGAACAGGAGCGAACTCGTCGTCGTCGACAACGGCTCCACGGACGGCACCCCGGAAGAACTCGCACGCATGGCAGCAGCCTCGACAATGCCGATCACGCTCGCCACCGAGCCTCGCCCGGGCCTCGCCGCGGCACGCAATACAGGGATGGCGCGCGCGCGGGGCCGGATTCTCGTCTTCATCGACGACGACTGCGAGGTGGACAGGAACTATCTCGCCGACCTCCAACGGCACTACGCCAGTGGCGACGCGCGGGTCATCCGCGGAGGACGCGTGGAACTCGGCGATCCTGCCGACCTGCCGTTCACCATCAAGCGGTCGAAAGTCGCGGCACGTCTGACCCGCGATGTCCACCCCGGCGGCTTCGTGCTCGGCTGCAACATGACCATGCATCGCGACGTCGCGGCACGCATCGGTCCTTTCGACGAGCGCTTCGGCGCAGGCGCGCCGCTGAAGGCCGCGGAAGATACGGATTACCTGGTCCGGGCATTTCGGCTCGGCATTCCGGTCGAATACGTGCCGGATATGATCGTCCATCATCATCACGGCCGCCGTTTTCGTGCGGCGATCGAAGAACTGCATCGTAATTACAGCCTCGGCAATGGCGGGCTCTGTCTGAAGCACCTGCTCGGCGCGCCCTGGCTCCTCAAGCATTTCGGCTGGACCGTCAGGTCCGCATGCGGCGAAGTTTTCGGAGGCGCGCGCTTCGACCCGAAGCTGCAACTGTCGCATTGGCCGATCGTTTCGATGAACATTGTCGGCGCTGCGCGCTTCGCGCGGATCGCCATGGCAGACGCGGCGCAACCGACCGAACGGCGCCAGCCCGAACAAGCAGCACCGAAGCTCAGGTGAGGACCGCATATGCGTAGATTCCTATTGCCGGGACTGGAGGTCCTGCGCGGCGCGCTGGGGCGGCAAATGCGCCTGCTGCCGGTCGTCGTCATTCTCGGCCTCGCCAGCGCCGCGCTCGAAGGCGCCGGCATCGGCCTCATCATTCCGATGCTGGGCATCATCGCAGGAGATGGACAAGCCAACGGCTTGAGCGGCATATCCGCTTACTTTCAGGCGGTAGGAGCGGGCTTGGGAGACGGCGAACGCCTGCTGGTCATTGCGGCCGCCGTGCTCGCGCTGATCGTGCTCAAGAATATCCTCGCCTTCGCCAACACGCTGCTCACGACCTTCATCTACGGCAAGGCCAGCCACGCCATCCGCAGCGCGCTTTCGGATCAGCTCCTGCGGATTGGATATCCGTTCTTCATGCAGCAAAGTCCCGGCCGGCTGCTCAACATCATTTCCAACGAGTCATGGCGCGCGTCCGACGCGATCCAGACGGTCCTTTCGTCTATCGTGCACGGCTCGGCGGCGGTCATTCTGCTCGCCTTTCTCTTGCTCATGTCCTGGCAGATGACGCTGTTCGTGGCGCTCGGCCTCGTCCTTGTCCAGCTTGCCCATGCAGCGCTCTCCGCGACGCTCAAGGGCCCAAGCCGCCATGTGACCTCCTTCAACAGCGAGCTTGCCGCCAGAATGCTGCATCTCGTTCATGCCGGAAGGCTGATCCGCGTGTTCGGCCAGGAAACACGCGAGAAGGATGCATTCGATTCCGCGTCCGACGCCGTTCGCCGTGCCGGCTTTGCGCTCCAGTCACGACAGGGGGCGCTGCCGCCGCTGACCGAGGTGCTCCACTCGGCGTTGTTTCTGGCCGTGGTGGTAAGCGCCTGGTCCGTCGGCGTCAGCTTTCCGGTGATCGTCGCCTTCGTCGTGCTGCTATATCGACTGCAGCCGCATATGCGCGCCCTGCAGATGTCCTGGAGCCAGATTCAGGGCTGGAGCGGATCGCTCGAAGAGGTGCGTTGGCTTCTCGACTCCTCCGACAAGCCGAAGCCTCCTCAGGGCAATGCCCCGGTCGACGGCCTGCACGAGGGCATGAAATTCGACCGGGTGACCTTCCGGTATCCCGGTTCCGAGGTGCGTCCCCTGGTGCTGCATTCCGCAAGCTTCGAAATCCGCAGCGGCCGTTCCACCGCAATCATCGGCCGTTCCGGCGCCGGAAAGACGACGATCGTCAATCTCCTCTGCCGTTTCGTCGAGCCGGATGAAGGACGCATCCTCGTCGATGGCGTGCCGCTCGACGAGCTCGATCCCGTTCAGTGGCGGCGCCAGATCGCGGTCGCCAGCCAGGACCTCGAACTGGTGGACGGCACCATCCTGGAAAACATCACCTACGGTCAAAGCGCCACACCTGCAGAAGCGGAACGCGCCGCGAAGCTTGCCGAAGCGCACGGCTTCATCGAGCTGCTGCCGCAGGGCTATGAGACGCTCGTCGGCTACAGGGGTGCAAGCCTCTCGGCAGGCCAACGCCAGCGCATCGCGCTTGCCAGAGCGCTGGTGCGCGATCCGGCGATCCTGATCCTCGACGAGGCTACGAATGCGGTGGACGGCCTGTCGGAGGCGGCGATCGTCGAGACGTTGAGATCGAGGGCCGGCAGGCGCACGACGATCGTGATCAGCCATCACCGGAGCACGATCTCGTTCTGCGACGACGTCGTGGTCCTCGGCTCCGGGCGCGTCAAGGGCCAGGCCGCACTGGCGGACGTCGCGTCGCTCAGCATGGACCAGCTCTATGAGCATGAGACCGGCACGGGGGGCGGAGGGTAGAGGTTTGCGGCGCGCGCGCAGACTGCCGGATGCAGGGCGCGCCCGGCTGCTTGTCCATCGACCCTGGTTGCGGGCGCTGAGGCGTGGCCCCTCTACCCGCTGCCGCGACCTCCCCCGTTTGGACGGGGAGAAGGGGCCGGCAGGCGGATGGGGGGCTCTGATCTGAAAATTATGCGGCGGCGTAGCGCTTGGCCATCTCCGGCAACCGCAGCACCCGGATCTTCGATGCCTGGCCGGCGGCGTGGAAGGCCTCGAAGCGCTCCTTGCAGACCTCGGTCATGTGGGCAATTGCCGGCTTCAGATAGTTGCGCGGATCGAAATTATCCGGATGCTCGATATGGTGCTTGCGGATCTCGCCGGTAAAGGCGAGGCGGAGGTCCGTGTCGATATTGACCTTGCGCACACCGAGCGGAATGGCCTTCTGAATCTCGGACACCGGAACGCCCCAGGTCTTCTTCATCTTGCCGCCATAGGCGTTGAAGAGTTCCTGAAGATCGGCGGGGACGCTCGAGGAACCGTGCATGACGAGGTGGGTGTTCGGCAGACGCTTGTTGATCTTGGCGATAGTCTCGATCGAGAGGATCTCGCCGTCGGGTTCGCGGGTGAACTTGTAGGCGCCGTGGCTGGTGCCGATGGCGACCGCAAGAGCGTCGACGCCGGTCTTCGAGACGAAGTCGAGGGCCTGCTCGGGGTCGGTCAGCAGTTCCTCGCGTGAGAGCTTGCCTTCAAATCCATGGCCGTCCTCCTTGTCGCCGGCACCCGTTTCCAGATTGCCGAGGCAGCCGAGTTCCCCTTCGACGGAAACGCCGGCAGCATGGGCGATCTTCACGACTTCCGCGGTGACGGCGACATTATATTCGTAGCTCGCGACGGTCTTGCCGTCCTTCTCCAGCGAGCCGTCCATCATCACGGAGGTGAAGCCGTTGGTAATCGCCGAGATGCAGGTCGACGGCTGGTCGCCATGGTCGAGGTGGAGGCAGACGGGGATATGCGGATATTCTTCCGCAGCGCCGAGGATCAGATGGCGCAGAAACGCATCGCCGGCATAGGCCCGCGCGCCGCGGCTTGCCTGCAGGATCACAGGAGAGTCGGTCGCATCCGCGGCCCTCATGACGGCCTGGATATATTCGAGATTGTTCACATTGAAGGCCGGCAGTGCGTAATTGTTCTCTGCCGCGTGGTCGAGCAGTTGCCGCAATGTGATCAATGCCATTCTTAACTCCCTGATGCTCCGCGCCACTCCAGGCGCCAGTTCAAGCGCACAATAATTCATGCGGGGCGTTTGGCAACCGGGCCGGCGGTCGTGCCGGTCGCTTGATGGACGTGCGTCAGACCAAATTGCTGTGGATGAGAAATCCCCCTGCCAGAAATCGCTACTTTCGCCCTCTGGTGGTGTTGCCAATCTCAGTTGTGCCCGCAGAGCAGCCGCGGGTTTTCGCGATCGGCGGCAGGTTCGGTCCGGAACGTGGCGGTTTTCGGGTCCGCATGAGGGTGAGCCGATGTGCAAAAAGATTGCAGCGATGGGGGCAATTTTTTATGCATATTACGTAAAGTGCCGCTACAATTCATGAAGGTTGCATGACTGCTCTTTCGGAGCATTCTTCCGTAACGAAGCGCAACATGCCGAAGCGATCTACAACGTTGCAGGTGGATCTCCGCGCGCCGGGGCCGGCCGGCAGACCTGCGTCGTGAAAGGGAGGAAATTCGTCGCAAACGCCTATACAACCTGAGCGATTATCGGCGTTCGCGTTTTAAAGAGAAGGCTGCAATTTTCCGGGCAGATCGCTTGCGTTCGCTGAAAATTTGCACTTCTCTCCTGCGATCAATGAACCCAAAACGAGGGGAAGGAGAAGAAAAATGGCTTCACTGAAACTCAATCTCAGGGCCGCTGCGCTCATAGGCTCGCTGCTCATCGGGGCAAGCCCCGCGCTCGCCGAGGCGGTACTTCACCGCGGCAATGCCGGCGAACCGCAGACGCTCGACCAGGCCCATACCTCCATCAACATCGAGGAGTTCATCCTCAAGGACCTCTATGAAGGCCTGACGATCTACGATGCCGCGGGCAAGATCGTTCCGGGCGCCGCCGAAACCTGGGAGCTTTCGGACGACGGTACCGTCTACACGTTCAAACTGCGTGCCGATGCCAAGTGGTCGGACGGATCGCCGGTGACGGCAGAGGATTTCGCCTTCTCCTTCCGCCGCGTGGAGGATCCGAAGACCGCGGCCGAATACGCCAACATCCTCTTCCCGATCAAGAACGCCGAAAAGGTGAACAAGGGCGAAGTGCCGGTCGACCAGCTCGGCGTAAAGGCCGTCGACGAAAAGACCCTGGAGGTTACCCTCGAACGGCCGACGCCCTTCTTCCTGGAACTGCTCGCACACCAGACGGCGCTTCCGGTCAGCAAGGCGAGCGTCGAAAAGAACGGCGCGGACTTCGTCAAACCGGGTGTGATGGTTTCGAATGGCGCATTCAAGCTGACGGCGCATGTGCCGAACGACAGCCTGACGGTGGAGAAGAACACCAATTATTGGGATGCCGCCAATGTCAAGCTCGACAAGGTGATCTTCTATCCGATCGACGATCAGGCGGCCTCTGTCCGTCGTTTCGAAGCGAAGGAAATGGATCTCGCCTACAACTTCTCCGCCGACCAGATCGAGCGCCTGCGCACGTCCTATGGAGAGCAGGTGCACGTTTCCCCGACGCTTGCCACCTACTACTACGCTTTCGACACCCGCCAGGAGCCCTATAGCGATGTCCGCGTCCGCCGGGCACTTTCGATGGCGGTCGACCGCGACTTCCTTGCCAAGGAAATCTACAGCGGTTCGCAGCTGCCGTCCTATTCGATGGTCCCGCCGGGCATCGAGAGCTACGGCGATCCCGCCAAGGCCGACTTTGCCGACATGTCGCAACTCGACCGCGAGGACAAGGCGATCGAGTTGATGAAGGAAGCCGGTTACGGCGAGGGCGGCAAGCCGCTCAACATCGAAATCCGCTACAACACCAATCCCAACCATGAGCGTGTCGCGACGGCGGTCGCCGACATGTGGAAGAACACCTTCGGCGCCAAGGTCTCGCTGGTGAATCTCGACGTGTCGTCGCACTATGCCTACCTGCAGGAGGGCGGCAAGTTCAACGTCGCGCGTGCCGGCTGGGTCGCCGATTACGCCGATGCCGAGAACTTCCTGGCACTGAGCCTCAGCACCAACAAGACCTTCAACTACGGCCATTTCGAAAACGCCGAATTCGATGCGCTGATGAAGAAGTCCTATGAGGAACAGGATCCGGCGGCACGATCGAAGATCATGCACGAGGCTGAAACTCTGCTGATGAAGGAGCAGCCGATAGCGCCGTTCCTGACCCAGGCGGACCTCTGGCTCGTTTCGGAACGGGTCAAGGGCTGGCAGGACAATGCGCCGAATGCGCATCTGAGCAAGTTCCTGAGCATCGCCGAATAACGAACTGAGGCGACGCGCGGGCACCCGCGCGTCGCCTCCGGAGCAAAGTCAATGATCTCCTTCATCCTTCGCCGGCTGGCGAGTGCGGTGCCGACGCTGTTCATCGTCGTCACCATATCCTTCTTTCTGATGCGTTTTGCCCCCGGTGGGCCCTTCAACCTCGAGCGTCCTCTCCCGCCCTCCACGATGGAGAACCTGATGAGGACCTATCACCTCGATCAGCCGCTCTGGCGCCAATACGCCACCTATCTCGGCAATGCCGTCACGGGCGACTTCGGTCCGAGCTACATTTACCACGACAACAATGTCGCGCAGCTGATCGGCAAGGGACTGCCCTATTCGATGGAGCTCGGCTTTTACGCGCTGTTGCTCGCGGTCGTCGGCGGCGTCATAACGGGAACGATCGCCGCCTTGCGGCAGAACAGCTTCCTGGACTTCGCGGTCATGTCGGTTTCCACGATCGGGGTCACCGTGCCGAACTTCGTCGTCGGTCCCGTGCTGACGCTGATCTTTGCGATCGTGCTCGCGTGGCTGCCCGCCGGCGGCTGGGGCGACGGTTCTCTCCGCTTTCTCATCCTGCCGATGATCGCGCTCGCGCTTCCCCAGCTTGCGGTCTTCGCCAGGCTCACGCGCGGCTCGATGATCGAGGCCCTCAATACGGATCATATCCGCACCGCGAAAGCCTATGGCCTGCCGTCCCGCGCCGTGGTCGTGACGCACGCCATGCGCGGTGCCATGCTGCCGGTCGTCTCCTATCTTGCTCCTTGCGCCGCCGCCCTCCTTACGGGCTCGGCCGTGGTGGAAACGATCTTCACTATACCGGGCGTCGGGCGCTACTTCGTGCTCGGAGCGATCAACCGCGACTATACGCTGGTAATGGGCACCGTGATCCTCATCGCCATCTTCGTCATCCTCTTCAATCTTCTGGTCGATATTCTCTACGGCCTGCTCGATCCGAGGGTTCGCCATGACTGATATCGCTCAGATCCCGGCATCGATGCCCGACACCAGAGGCCGAAGCCTCTTTCAGCTTGCAACGCTGCGCTTCCGCCGCAACCGCCCGGCCATGGCCGGTTGCGTCATGCTGGTGCTTATCGCGCTCTTTTCCTTCGTCGGGCCGCTTTTTTCGCCTCACAGCTACGATCAGGTCTTTCCGTCCTATGTCACGATCGGCCCCAGCCTCGAGCCGCGTCCGGACACCTCGACACTTCAGGACGTGATGGAAGGCGTGGCGACCCGTGCACGCGTCACGCTCACGGAATTCAACGTCGAAGGCCAGACCTTCACCGCCACCGTGACCTCGGACGAGCCTATCGATCCTCGCGCCACGCGCTATTTCGACCGGGCGAACGAGTTCGAGAACACCGAGGTGGTCGCGACGGAGAACGACGGCCGTACCCTGAAGGTCGAGGGCGAGGTGGCTCGGGAATATTTCCCCTTCGGCACCGATTCCAATGGCCGCGACCTGCTTGTCCGGGTGATGCTGGGCGGCCAGATCTCCATCGCCGTCGGCCTGCTGGCGAGTCTCGTTTCGCTCGGCATCGGCGTCGTATACGGGGCGACATCGGGCTATATCGGCGGGCGCGTCGATAACGTCATGATGCGCCTGGTCGAGATCCTCTATTCGCTGCCCTTCGTTTTCCTGGTCGTGGTGCTCGTCGTCTTCTTCGGCCGCAGCTTCATCCTGATCTTCCTGGTGATCGGGGCTGTCGAATGGCTGGATATGGCCCGCATCGTGCGCGGCCAGACGCTGGCGCTCAAGCGGCGTGAGTTCGTCGGAGCGGCGCAGGCGCTGGGTCTGACCGACTGGCAGATCATCCGCCGGCACATCATCCCGAATACGATCGGTCCGGTCATCGTCTTCGTCACCGTCGTCGTGCCGAAGGTCATCCTGCTCGAGAGTTTCCTGTCGTTCCTCGGACTGGGTGTGCAGGCGCCTCTTACGAGCTGGGGTGCCCTGATCTCGGAAGGTGCGAACAATATACAGTCGGCGCCGTGGCTCTTGATCTTCCCCGCCATCTTCTTCGTCGTGACGCTGTTCTCGCTGAATTTCGTCGGCGACGGCCTGCGCGATGCGCTCGACCCGAAGGACCGCTGACATGACAGAGATGAAGGACTCCATTCTCGCTGTGCGCGGCCTGAAGGTCGACTTTTCCACCCCTGACGGCACCGTCGAAGCGGTCAAGGGCATCGATCTCGACGTCCGTTCCGGCGAGACGCTCGCAGTTGTCGGCGAATCCGGGTCGGGCAAGAGCCAGACCATGATGGGCATCATGGGTCTGCTCGCCAAGAACGGGACGGTGACGGGTTCGGCGCGCTATCGCGGCCAGGAACTCGTGGGCCTTGCACCGAAGGCACTGAACAAGGTGCGCGGCTCGAAGATCACCATGATCTTCCAGGAGCCGATGACTTCGCTCGACCCGCTTTACACGATCGGCCGCCAGATCGCCGAGCCGATCGTCCATCACCGGGGCGGCAGCTTCAAGGAGGCGCGCAGGCGCGTCCTCGAGCTCCTGGAGCTCGTCGGCATTCCCGAACCGGGGCGGCGCATCGACAGCTATCCGCACGAGCTTTCCGGCGGCCAGCGCCAGCGCGTCATGATCGCCATGGCGCTTGCCAACGAGCCGGACATCCTGATCGCCGACGAGCCGACGACCGCTCTGGACGTGACCATCCAGGCCCAGATCCTCGATCTGCTCAAATCGCTGCAAAGGCGCTTCGGCATGGCGATCGTTCTGATCACCCACGACCTCGGCATCGTCAAGTACTTCGCCGACCGGGTCGCGGTCATGCGCCGCGGCGAGGTCGTGGAGCAGGGGGTGACGGCCGATATCTTCGAGCGGCCGAAGGCGGACTATACCAGGATGCTGCTGGAGGCCGAACCGAGCGGGCGCAAGCCTCCGCCTTCCGACAATGCCCCGATCATCCTGGAGGGTCGCAATGTCGCGGTGGACTATACGATCCCTGGCGGCCTCTTCCGCGGAGCCTCGGCCGCTTTCCGTGCAGTCGACGGCGTCAATCTGAGGCTCAGGCAGGGTCAGACGATCGGGATCGTCGGCGAATCCGGCTCCGGGAAGTCGACGCTCGGCCGGGCGCTGCTGAGGCTTCTGCCGAGCAGCGGCTACTACCGTTTCGGTTCGACCGACATTTCCGGCTTCGACCGCGGCGCGATGCGACCGCTGCGCCGCCAGCTGCAGCTCGTCTTTCAGGACCCTTACGGGTCGCTCTCGCCACGCCGGACCGTGGGGGAGATCATCACCGAAGGCCTCCATGTGCATGAGCCCGACCTGAGCCGTGCCGACCGCGACCGCAGGGCCATCGCAGCGCTGAAGGAAGTCGGCCTCGACCCCGCCTCGCGCAACCGCTATCCGCATGAATTCTCCGGCGGACAGCGCCAGCGCATCGCGATCGCCCGCGCGATCATCCTGAAGCCGAAGGTCGTCATTCTCGACGAGCCGACTTCGGCCCTCGACCGGTCGGTGCAGGGGCAGGTGATCGACCTCCTGCGCGATCTGCAGGAAAAGCACGGTCTCTCCTACGTCTTCATCAGCCACGATCTTTCGGTGGTGAAGGCGATGTCCGACTATGTGATCGTGATGAAGAACGGCCGGATCGTCGAAGAGGGGGAAACGGACGCGATCTTCGATGCGCCGAGGGAGCCCTATACCAAGACGCTGATCGGAGCCGCGTTCAACGTGTGAGGCAGGCAATCTCGTGCCGGATTGCCCTCATCCCGCCGCCGCGACCTTCTCCCCGCGGGCGGGAAGAAGGGACTTATATGGGCCGACTTCGTCAACATGACCGCACATTTTCAGGGCATCCCCTCACCCCGCGTGCGGGGGAGCACTACCGCTCCTCCGATAACGCCTTCTTGTCGAGCCCGAACTTCTGCATCTTCTCGTAGAGCGTCTTGCGTGAAATGCCGAGCGACTCGTAGACGGGCTTCAACGCGCCGCCATGGGCCGCGAGAGCGCTGGCGATGACGCTCTTTTCGAAGGCGGCCACCTTGTCGGCCAGGCGCCGGCCGTTCGCCGATGCAAGCACTTCTTCGCGTTCGGCTTCGAGCCCGAGGACCAGACGCTCCGCGGCATTGCGCAACTCGCGCACGTTGCCGGGCCACTCGCGTGCGGCAATTTCCGAAGCGAGCGCGGGCGAGACGACGATGTCGTCCCGGCCGTAGCGAGCGGCGGATTCGCGGACGAGCTGCATGAAGAGCAGGGAGATATCGGAACGGCGCTGCGAAAGCGTCGGCACTCTCAAGGTTGCGACGTTCAACCGGTAAAGCAGGTCGGCACGAAAGCGGCCGCTTGCTACCTCGCGTTCCAGGTCGACCTTGCTGGTCGCGATGAAACGAACATCGAGCGGTACGGTCTCGTTCGAGCCGAGGCGCGTTATGACCCGCTCCTGCAGCACGCGAAGGAATTTCGCCTGGAGATCGAAAGGCATGGAGCCGATCTCGTCGAGCAGGATGGTGCCGCCGCGGCCATGCTCGAATTTGCCGTAGCGCGGCCTGAGCGCTCCGGGGAATGCGCCCGGTTCGTGCCCGAAGAGCTCGCTTTCGATCAGGTTTTCCGGAAGAGCGGCGCAATTGATGGCGATGAACGGGCCGCTCGCGCGGCTGCTCAAATCGTGGAGCGCGCGGGCGACGACTTCTTTTCCAACTCCCGTTTCGCCGATGATCAGCGTATCGGCGTCGGAGGCGCCGATCGCCCTGATGCGGTAGCGCAGGTCGACCATTGCCTGGCTTCGCCCGGGCAGCCGCTGTTCTATGTCGTCGCGTTTGCCCGCAACGGCCCGCAGGCGGCGGTTCTCGAGCACGAGACCACGCCAATCGAGCGCGCGGCGAATGGTGCCGGCAAGCATCTGGGCGGTGAAGGGCTTTTCGACGAAATCATAGGCGCCCTCGCGCATCGCCCGGACCGCCAGCTGCACATCGCCGTGTCCGGTCACCAGGATCACCGGCAGTTCGGCATCGATCTCGCGGATGCGCTGCAGAAAGGTCATTCCGTCCATTCCGGGCATGCGGATATCGCTGATGACGACGCCGTGGAAGCTGAAGGCGATGCGTTCGAGCGCATGCTCGGCGCTGGCAAACGTATCCACCCGGAAGCCGGCGAGTTCCAGCGCCTGAGCGCTGGAACGACGCAGTTCCTCTTCGTCGTCGACGAGCAGGATGCGGCTTTCGCTCATTCGGCTGCCTCCCGCCCGGCTTCTCCGGCAACCGCAAGCTCGATACGAAAGACCGCGCCACCCTCCGGATGGTTCGACACGGTGAGGCTTCCTCCGAAATCCTTGATGATGTTGTAGGAAATGGACAGGCCGAGTCCTAGGCCTCTTCCCACGCCCTTCGTCGTATAGAACGGATCGAAGATGCGTTCGGCAACAGCCGGAGCAACGCCCGCGCCGCGATCGCGCACCGTCAGCACGACCCTGCCGCCTTCGCGCCAGGCGCGCACCGAAAGCTTGCGATCGTCAAGTCCCTCGACGGCGTCGGCGGCGTTCGAGATCACGTTGACGAGCACCTGCTGCAAGCGGACCGAACCGGCAAGGACCGCCAGCTCATCGCCGAGATCGGTATCCATTTCCGCGTCTGCCGCTTTCAACCGGACTGCCACGATCTCCAGCGTGTCGCGCATCACCTCGTCGAGACGAACCGGGCCGAGCTTTTCATTGGGTTTTCGCGCAAAATTGCGCAGGTGACGGCTGATCGAGGCCATACGGTCGATCAAGCCCGAAATCCGCCGGACATTGTCGCTCGCCTCGGCCGTGCGGCCACGCTCGATGAGCAGCGCGGCGCTGTCGGCATAGGTCTTGGCGGCGGCGAGGGGCTGGTTGAATTCGTGAGACAGGGCAGCGGACATCTGCCCGAGGCCGGCGAGTTTGCCCGCCTGGATGAGATCGGCCTGGGTCTGGCGCAACTGCTGCTCGGTGAGCCGCCGTTCGGCGATCTCCGCTTCGATCTGCGAATTGACGCGCGCAAGATCCGCCGTGCGCTCCTCGACGCGGCGCTCGAGTTCCTCCTGCGCCTGCTCCTGCATCAGAATGCGCTCCCTGAGCCGTGCGCGCCGTTGGATGATGATCGCGATCGCCAGGCCCGCGAGGCAAAGGAGCAGCATGACGGCTGCAACCGTGGTCAGGGCCTGGGTCCGCACGGATGCGGTGTCCGTAAGAACGTTCACGGTCCAATCCGCCTCCGGCATATAATGCGAGAGGGCCAGATATTCCCGCTCGCTGCCCTCGGACACCTTTAGCAATCGATGTCCGGAAAGCTCGCTTTGTACGACCGGCAGGGGGCGGAGCGTGGCGTCCGCATAGCGCCGCGAGCCCTCCGTCCGGGCAAGCCGGTCAGGCGTCAGCGGCAGGATCCCGGCATAGAGCCATGCAGGATTGCCGCTCATGAAGATGATGCCTTCGGGGTCGGAGACGAAGATCCGGTATTCGCCACCCTGCCAGGAGGCTTCGATGGTTTCGATATCCACCTTGAACACGATCACGCCGCGGATGTCCCCTCCGACGCGGACCGGCGCACCGAAATAGTAACCGCGCTTCAGCGATGTCGTGCCGAGAGCATAGAAGCGGGACTGGTTCCCCTTGAGTGCGTCCTGGAAATAGGGGCGGTAACTGAAATTCTCGCCGACAAAGCTCGTCGGTCCATCGTAATTGCTGGCGGCGATCGTGTTGCCGTCCGGTGTGATGACGTAGATGTCGGAAGACTTGAGGAGTTCGTTGATCTCCTTGAGATACGAATTGACGGCCCCGCGCAGCCGCCGATCGCGCGGACGCGTGACCAGTTCCTTGACGTCATCATGGTCGGCGATCAGCGCGGGCAGGGCCTGATAGCGGTTCAGGTGACCGCTAAGGGCCGCAACCGCCAGCCGCAGAGCCGTGTTCGCCTGCGACGAGGCCTCCTGCATATAGCTGCGCGTGGCGACGGCGGTTCCCTGGACGGCGATCAATCCTGCGGCTGCCGGCAGGAGAAGGAGGGCAAGAACGAGACGGTATTTCACGGGATGGCCGGGCTCCTCCTCCCGCTCGCGGTGTTGGCCGCAGGATCGAATGTTGCCGGCCGCCGCGATGCTAAATGGCGCTCTGACGCGTGGCAAGCTGCCATGCAGGCAGTCCTCTCCGGTCTGTGGTCGTAATTGTTAACGGTCATCCTGTCGTGTCAACATCCCATTGACAATCCGTTCTTTCGCAACGGTCTTTCGCTCTCGGCGTCCAGAGAGCATCTAACCGACATCAACGCACCCCGCAAAGCGCGGGCAGAAAGGAAGCGGATCATGCTTGACCAGATCAAAGGCCTGCATCACGTAACGTCGATGGCGGACGACGCCCGCACGAACAACCGGTTCTTCACCGGTACGCTCGGCCTGCGCCGCGTCAAGAAGACGGTGAACTTCGACTCGCCGGATGTCTACCATCTCTACTATGGCGACGAGACCGGCACCCCCGGCACGGTGATGACCTATTTTCCCTTTCCGCAGATGCCGCGCGGCCGCGCGGGCACCGGAGAGGTCGGGACGACCGTCTTTTCAATCCCGCGGGGCTCGCTCGGCTTCTGGCAGGAGCGCCTGGCGGCACTCGGTGCAAGCGGTCTCAAGCAGACGGAAAGCTTTGGCGAAAAGCGCCTGAACTTTGCCGGTCCGGACGGCGACGGCTTCGCTCTCGTCGAGGTCGAGGATGACCCGCGTACGCCCTGGACCGAAGGCGGCATCTCCTCGGATCACGCCATTCGCGGCTTCCACTCGGTCGCCATGCGGCTACGCGACGAAGGCGCGACTGCGGAACTGCTGAAGTTCATGGGTTACGAGGAACTCGACCGCAAGGACGGCGTAACCAGGCTGATCGTGCCCGGCGGCAACGGCGCGAGCCTCGTCGATCTGGAGACGCTGCCAAACATCAGCCGCGCCGCACAGGGTGCCGGCTCGGTTCACCACGTCGCATTCGCCGTCGACAACCGCGAGAAGCAGTTGGAGGTGCGCAAGGCGCTGATGGACACCGGCTACCACGTGACGCCGGTGATTGACCGGGACTATTTCTGGGCGATCTATTTCCGCACGCCGGGCGGCGTTCTCTTCGAGATCGCCACGAACGAGCCCGGTTTCGACCGGGACGAGGACATCGCGCATCTGGGAGAGGCGCTGAAGCTGCCGCAGCAACACAAGCATCTGCGCCCGGTTCTCGAAAGCCATTTGCAGAAGCTGGACGCCTAGCGGCACCTGTGCGCTCCTTCCGCTGGCGCAGGAAGGAGCGCACTTCTTTAGATAGAAGAAGTGTTCGCAACCACGCGCGCACAAAGGAGAAATCGATGGTCGATCATGGCTATGTGCACACATTGAAATCCGGCAGGCCCGGCGGTCCGATCCTTTTCGTACTTCACGGGACGGGCGGCGACGAGAACCAGTTTTTCGGCTTCGGGGCGCAGCTCCTGCCGGAGGCCACCGTTGTTTCGCCGCGGGGCGACGTATCGGAACACGGGGCCGCCCGCTTCTTCCGGCGAACGGGCGAGGGCGTTTACGACATGGCGGACCTCGCGCGTGCGACGGAGAAGATGGCGGGTTTCGTGAAGGCGCTCGCTGGCGAACACGACGCCTCGGAGATTGTCGGTCTCGGCTATTCCAACGGTGCCAACATTCTCGCGAATGTACTGATCGAAGAGGGCCTCTTCGACAAGGCCGTGCTCATGCATCCGCTGATCCCGTTCCGTCCGGAGGACAATCCCGCGCTCGCCGGCCGCAAGATCCTGATTACGGCCGGAGAACGCGACCCGATCTGCCCGGCCCCGCTGACACGGGCGCTCGGGGACTACTTCACGAAGCAGAAGGCGAAGGTGGAATTCGAGTGGCATTCCGGCGGCCACGACATCCGCCAGAACGAGATCGCCGCCATCGAAGCGTTCGTTAAAGGCTGACAGCATAAGGGCTGGCGGCGCGGTACCTTGAATAGAGACGGGGATTGAACTAAGTTCAGTGAACTAAGTTCGATTCCGAGGACCCCGATGGAAACCGTCAACATTCACGAAGCGAAAACCCACCTATCGCGACTGATCGAGAAGGCGGCGCAGGGGCAGCCCTTTATCATTGCAAAAGCGGGAAAGCCGATGGTGAAGGTGATCCCGATCGATCAGCCTTCCGATGCGAAAGTGCAGCGGATCGGCTTCATGGCGGGTCAGTTTACGGTACCGGACGACTTCGATCAGATGGGCCGTGACGAGGTTGCAGATCTTTTTGGCGCATGAATATTCTTTTTGATACGCACATTCTCCTCTGGGCGGCCGGTGTACCCGGCCGCTTGTCGAAAGAGGCCCGCGCTCTTATCGAAAGCTCCGAGAATACGCTTTACTTCAGTGCGGCGAGCGTGTGGGAGATCGCGATCAAGCGTGGCTTGGGGCGGATGGACTTCGATGCCGATCCACGGCTCCTGCGTCGAGGTTTGCTGGACAATGGTTACCGGGAACTGCGGGTCGACGGCACCCATGCGGTGGCGCTTGATCAACTCCCCCTGATCCACAAGGACCCATTCGACCGCATTCTCATCGCGCAGTCTCTCGTCGAAGGACTTACGCTCGTCACGTCCGATGAAGTCGTCAGCCGCTACCCCGGTCCTATCCGGCTTGTTTAGTCTTCATTCGAGCCGCCTGCGGAACAGCCACGCGGCGCAGGAGAGGGTGACGATCGCGATCAGGCAAAGCGGCAGCGTCTGGTGGACGACTTCGGCAAGGGGAATGTCCTTTAGAAACACACCTTTCACGATCACCAGGAAATAGCGCAGCGGATTGATCAGCGTCACTGGCTGCAGCCAGGAGGGCATGTTTTCGATCGGCGTCGCGAAGCCGGATAGCAGCATGGCCGGGACCATGAAGAGGAAGGCCCCGAGGATTGCCTGCTGCTGCGTCATGGACAGCGCCGAGATGAAGAGACCGAGGCCGACGACGGCGGCGAGATAGAAGATGGCGCTCCCATAGAGCAGGAACAGAGAGCCGCGCAGCGGCACGCCGAAGATGAAGACCGCGGCAAGGATATAGATGGTGATGTGGAAGAGGCCGATCATCATCGGCGGGATGAGCTTGCCGAGCAGGATCTCGTGGGTGCGCAACGGTGACACGATGAGCTGGTCGAAAGTGCCGAGCTCCCGCTCGCGCGCGACCGACAGCGCCGTGACGATAAGCCCGATCAGGAGAGCGATGCTCGCGACCAGGTTCGGCACCATGAACCATTGGTAAGTGAGGTTCGGATTGAACCAGTTGCGGACCTCGACCCGGATCGTCTCGGAGGCCGCACGCCTGCCCGCCGGCGTTTCGGCCGCGACGGCGCCGACGATTCGGCCGAGATAGCCGGAGACGATCTGCGACGCGTTGGAACGCCGGCCGTCGAGGATCATCTGCACTTCCGCCGGTCTCCCCGCCTCGATATCGCGGGAGAAGGTGGGGCCGATCTCCAGTGCGGCCAGGACTCGCTGGGTATCGATCGCGAGGCGGACCTGGTGAGGGCTGCTCGCGAGCTCTATCGAGCGAAAGGTCGGAGAGCCGCCGATCTTCTGCACGAGTTCCTGGCTCCATTGGCCGCTGTCACGGTTGAGCACCATGAGATCGACGTCAGTCACCTCGAGCGTCGCCGCATAGGAGAAGACCAGGAGCTGGATGATCGGCGGGCCGATCAAAACGGTGCGGCCCTTCGGATCGCGCAGGACCGCGAGCAGCTCCTTCACGATCAGGGCTTTCAGCCGCGTCCACCACATGTCAGCCGATCCTCTTTCTGGTGCTGCGCGCCGCCAGCGCGAAGAACATGCAGCCGATCAGGAACATCACCGCGATGGCGCGTGTGAACATCGGCCAGATATCGCCGGCGAGAAACACGGTCTGCAGACTGGGAATGAGGTAGCGCGCCGGGACGGCATAGGTGACCCATTGGATGACGGTGGGCATGGAATTGATCTCGAAGAGGAAGCCGGACAGCAGGAAGGCCGGCAGGAAGGCCGAGATCAGCGCGAGCTGCGAAGCGAGAAACTGGTTCTTCGTCGCGGCCGAGATCAGCAGCCCTTGTCCGAGCGCCGGCATCAGGAAGGTGGCCGAAAGGGCGTAGAGCGCCGCCACCGATCCCCGGAAGGGGACATCGAAAAGAAAGACCGCCACAAGCACGCAAAGCGTCATCGACGTAAGGCCGAGGACGAAGTAGGGCAGCAGCTTGCCGGCGAGCAGCTCGGCGGCGGAGACGGGCGTCGCCATCATCGCCTCCATCGTGCCGCGCTCCCATTCGCGGGCGACGACGAGCGAGGTGAGCAGCGTGCCGACCAGCGTCATCACGATCGCGATCGAGCCCGGAACCAGGAAGTTGCGGCTTGTCAGCTGCGGGTTGAACCAGAAGCGCTGTTCGGCGGAGATCGCCGGAGGCGGGCTCCGGCCCTCGCTCAAGCGCTGGCGCTCCCAATTGGCAACAGCACCCTGTGCATAGTTCTGCACGAAATTGGCGGTGTTCGGATCGGAGCCGTCGACGATCACCTGGACCGACGGATGGCGCCCCGCCGCGTGGTCGGCGGCAAAGCCGGCGGGGATCACGAGGATGCCGCGCACCCGTCCGAGGACGAGGTCGTCCTCAAATTCCCTGCGGTCGCGTCCGGTGACGACGGAAAAGTAGCGCGATGCCTCGAAGCTGGCAGCGAGATCGCGCGTGAGCGGGGTCGCCTCCTCGACCACGAGGGCGACGCGCGTGCGCGTCGTATCGAGCGACACGCCATAACCGAAGAGGAAGAGCAGGACCAATGGCAGGACGAAGGCGATCAGAATACTGCTCGGATCGCGTACGACCTGATAGGTTTCCTTGCGCACCAGGGCGGCAAAACGCCGGGCCCGGCCCGCGGGTTCGTACGCTTTCGCCATTTTCCTCTCGGCGTTCATGCAGCCTCCTTCGCCTCGGAGCCTTGAACGAGCGCGATGAACGCGTCCTCCATGGTCGGGTCGGGGAGGTCCTTGCTTGCGACACGGGCCTTCATGTCGTCCGGCGAGCCGAGTGCGATCGAGCGGCCGCGATAGATGAGTGAAATGCGGTCGCAATATTCCGCCTCATCCATGAAATGCGTGGTGACGAGCACGGTCACGCCCTTTTCGACAAGGCCGTTGATATGGGTCCAGAACTCGCGCCGGGTGATTGGATCGACGCCGGAGGTCGGTTCGTCCAGGAAAAGCACTTCCGGTTCATGGAGCACCGCACAGGCAAGCGCCAGACGCTGCTTGAGACCGAGCGGCAGGTCCTTGGCCGACATCTCGAGGATCGTGCGGAAGTCGAAGATTTCGCTCATCAGAGCGATGCGTTCGCGTTTTCTCGCGCCGGACAGCCCGTAGACGCCGGCAAAGAAATTGAAGTTCTGGATGACGCTCAAATCACCGTAGAGAGAGAATTTCTGCGCCATGTAACCCAGCCGATTGCGCGCCTCGGGGGCGTTGCGCCTGAGGTCGAAGCCGGCAACCCGGCCTTCGCCGGCGGTCGGCTTCAGGAGGCCGCAAAGCATTTTGAACGTCGTCGACTTGCCGGCGCCGTTGGGGCCGAGGAGGCCGAAAATCTCGCCGCGTGGAATATCGAAGGTGATGTTGTCGGCGGCGGTAAAGTCGCCGAAGCGTTTCGTCAGACCCCGCGCCTCGATCACGGGTCTGCCGGCGTCTTCGGCGAACTCGCGCTGTGTTTCCGCAAGCCTCGACCGGCCGCCCGGACCTCCGCCGAGCATATCGACGAAAGCGTCCTCGAAGCGGGGCGGGGTGACCGCTGCGTGAGCGGCATCGGCCGTGTCGCCGAGCGGCGGTGAAAGACCCTGCTTCATGACGAGACGTATGGCTTCGCCCTGGATCACGCCGTCGACCACGCCTTGCTCTTCGAGGAGGCGCGCAAGCGCTTCGCGGCGGCGGCCGCGGATGCCGGAGAGGCGAAAGACGCGGTCCTCGACGCGGCCGGTCATCTCCGCCGGCGGGCCGGAAAACATGAGCCTCCCCTGATTGAGCAGGAAAACATGGTCGCAGGCTTCCGCCTCTTCGAGATAGGCGGTCGACCAGACGACGGCGATGCCCTCCGCCCTCAGATTTCCGACCATCTTCCAGAGGTCGCGCCGCGAAATCGGATCGACGCCGACGCCGGGCTCGTCGAGAAGCAGGAGCCGCGGCTTGCGCAGGAGCGCGCAGGCGAGGCCGAGCTTCTGTTTCATTCCGCCGGAGAGCTTGCCGGCAAGCCGCGTCGTGAAGCGGGCAAGATCGGTGAAGTCGAGCAACTCGCCGAAGGTCCGGCTGCGCTCGGTCTTCGGCAGGCCGCGCAGATCGGCGTAGAGGTCGAGGTTCTCCTGGACCGACAGGTCTTCATAGAGGCCGAAGCGCTGCGGCATATAGCCGATTGCCGCCTGGATACTGGCGGGATCCCTCCGGGTATCGTAGCCGAGCACTTCTATGGTGCCTGCATCCGGCAGCATCAGGCCGGTCATCAGCCGGATCAGCGTCGTTTTGCCTGCGCCATCCGGACCGACGAGACCGGTTACCCATCCGCCGAAGATTTCGCCCGCAACTACGTCGAGCGCCGGGGGCGCGGTACCGAACCGCTTGGTGACGGCGTTCAGCCGAACGAACGGGGCCGCACCGGGCTCCGTTGCGGGGGCGGGCATCAGGAAGCCTCCTTCGCTTCCGGCAGGTGCACGGTGACCGGCATGCCCTGGCGAAGATCCTTGCCCGGATTGGCGATCACGATGCGCAGCCTGTAGACGAGATCGGTTCTGAGCTCGGGTGTCTCAACCGATTTGGGCGTGAACTCGGCGACCGGGGATATGAAGCCGACGGTTCCCTCATAGTTGCGATCGGGCGCGGTGTCGGAGGTGATCGTCACCTTCATTCCCGGATGCACACGGCCGAGGTTGGGCTCTGCGACATAGGCGCGGACCCAGACCGGTTCCGTCAGCGAAAGCACGTAGACGATATCGGCGGGCGAGACGATCGCGCCGGTTTCACGCACGCGGGATATGATGACGCCGTCGCTCGGGGCGGCAAGTTGGGTGTCATCGAGCGAGATG
This sequence comes from Sinorhizobium sp. KGO-5, assembly GCF_036245905.1. Taxonomy (NCBI): domain Bacteria; kingdom Pseudomonadati; phylum Pseudomonadota; class Alphaproteobacteria; order Hyphomicrobiales; family Rhizobiaceae; genus Sinorhizobium; species Sinorhizobium sp. KGO-5. Next base: position 231,625 of record NZ_BDIZ01000003.1, on the reverse strand, counting down.
CGGGCGCTCTCGGCCTTTGCCGTCGCGGCATTCGCCTGGGCCGCTGCTGCCGCTATGTCCTCTGCGCGGTTTCCCTCTTCGAGAAGCACCAAAGCCTCGCGGGCCGACCTTGCGCGTGCGTCTGCCGCTGCACGGCTGGCGTTTGCCTGGTCGAGCTCCGCCTGCGAGATCGTGCCGTTCGGACGCAGCTGCTTTGCGCGTTCATAGGCGAGCTTCGCATTCTCAAGCTCCGCCAGGCGTTCTTCATGCGTGGCGCTCGCCTGGGCGATTTCGGCTGCGCGGGCCCCGGCCTTTAGCTTTGCCAGCGTCGCCCGGGCAGCCTCGGCGTCCGCTTCGGCGGCACCGAGCGCCTGGCGGAACGGCTCGGCGTCGAGCCTCGCGATCACGTCGCCTGCCTTCACGCTATCGCCCTCGTCGACGCGCAACTCAGCGATCCGCCCGCTCACCCGAAAGCCAAGCGACACCTGCCGAATGTCAACATTGCCGTAGAGCACCGCCTGCCGCGGCTCACCCGCAAAGCCGAGGCGCGCCGGCAGGTCGAACCACCAGGCACCGGCGAGAGCTGCGGCGGCGATTGCAATGAGTATGGCGACCTTCCTCATGACCGGCGGTCCCTCTCGGCACCGAGCACCGCCACGAGTTCGGCGGCATGGCGGTGCAATGTCGCGATCTCCTTCGGTCCGGCAGATTCCCATTCGAGCTGGGCATAGACGGCTGCATGCGCCATTCGAAACACCAGAACGCTTCCGACGAAGGAGAGCGTTCTCAGACGAATGTGCTCCGAAGTCGGGTCGTCCTCGATGATCGCGCCGATCAGCCGGCTCGCCATGTCGATCATCGGCCCCATGATGCTGCCGTAGATGCGTTTGAATGCTTCGGTCGGCTCCATCTGCTCGCGAATGATGAAGCGTGCCCAGCTTTCCGATTCCTTGCTGACGAAGAGAGCGATCATCCTCTGGACCATCTGGGTCAGGAAATGCCGCGCTTCCATCGGCGTCATCGCAGCGCCTTCGGCGTCGAGTTCGGCAAGGCGGGTGACGATCATGCTCCGCAGGTCGCCGACATGGCCGCCGATGATCGACGCAAGGTGCTCGGCGGCGGCTACATAAAGCCCTTCCTTGCCGCCGAAATAATAGGGAATCGCCTGGAGATTGACGCCCGCTGCATCGGCGAGCTTTCGCGTGGTCGCGCCATCGAAGCCATAGCGTCCGAAGACGTCGATGGCCGTGTTGAGCAATTTCTCCCGCGTCGCGTCGCCGCGGTCGGCTCGGAGCACAGTGGGTCGGTTTCCATCCTTGACCATGCATCGATGATGCGCCAATCAATCGACTAAGTCAATCGATCGAATGAAATGAAGTGACTGTCTTGCAACGCCAGAGAGCAGCCCGCGTCTGCGGCGCGGGAAGCGTTCTTTCAGCCCAAGGACTTGGTCTGGCTGGATTCCTGTGACAAGCACAGGAATGAGGGACGGGATGTGCGGCTACTACATCGAAGCGAAGCGGGACGCTGTACATGGGCGTGACCCGCGACCTTCCGCCCCGCCTGGCTATCTTCACGGTTTATGAGGCGCGCCAAGGGGCCGCCCCCTCTCCGCCCTCATCCCTGTGCTCGTCACAGGGATCCAGCAGCGCCGCGTCTGCGGCGCGGGAGAGCCTATACAGCCCAATTACTCGGTCTGGCTGGATTCCCGTGACGAGCACAGGAATGAGGAAGTCAACATAAGTCGTCGCGGGTATCCGATCTCAACGGGCCTTAGGCAGCCGCGGCGAAATCGATGGTGATTTTCGTCCCTCCGCCGGGAACCGTATCGACCGCGATCCTCGCTTTGTGAAGCTCGCCGATGCGGTGTACGATCTTGAGGCCGAGCCCGAGCTGGCCGGAGCGTTTGACGTAGCCGAGATCGTCATTGTGCTCCGGCAGATCGACGAGGCCCCTGCCGTTGTCCTCGACAGACACCAGAGGTCCGGGACCGCAGGCGAGCACTATGCGCGTATTGGGCGGATTATGCTTCACCGCGTTTTCGATCAGGTTGCGCAACATGTTCTCGATGAGCGGCGCAATCACGCTTACGGGCGGTGTGCCGTGGTCTACGAATTCGATGGACTTGCCGTTGTCGAAAACAAATGGCGCAGTCGTCTGCGCGACCTCCGCCCCGATCGCCGAGAGGTCGGCGCGCTGAAAGGCCGAGGGGTCCACAGAGTCGGCCCGGGCAAGCGAGGTCAATTGCTCGAGAATGTGGGTCAGCGCATCGAGATCGCGCTCCGCATTGCGGGCGCGCGGATCGTCGATGCGGCTCAGCTCCATCTTGGCGATCGAAACCGGTGTGCGGATCTCGTGGGCGATCGAGGAGGAAAAGACCTTCTGCGCCTGGATGAGATCTGCAACGCGCGCCAGGAGACGGTTGACGGCCACGACAAGGCGCTCGATCTCCTCCGGCATGCGCGACGAGGGGAGGCGGGCATTGCCGTCGCGCGGATCGATCGCATCGGCCGCCCGCACCGCTGCTGCCACCGGTTTGAGCGCACTGCGGATCGACCAGATCGTGGCCCCGATCACGAGGCAGAACATCAGCGTCATGGGCACGATCATGGAATCGAACATCTCGCGCAGCAAAACGCTGTACATGAAGCCGTTGGGGTCCTTCAGGACGGCCAGCTCTACGAGCACGATCTCTCCATAACGCTCGAACGATTGGCCGCCGGCAACGCTGAAGGGTTTGCCGGGTGCGATCAGCCGTTTCCAGAAAGTCGGTGCGTTGACGGCGAGCGGAAGAAAATGCTCCGAACATTCGGCCGAGCAATTGGTGAAGAGCACCGAGCCGGAAGCGGTGCGCACCCTCACATAGATCGCACCCGGTCCATCGCGTTCCAGGTAACGCTCTTTCAGTTCGTGACTGAGCTTGAATGTCAGCTCCCCGTCCTGCTTCGCGATTGCGGTCGACAGGGTGTCTGTCTCCTCCTGCAGCATCAGGACGCTGAGCTCGTCATCATCGAACCAGTAGTCGGCGAAGACGACGCCGACCTGCAGCATCATGGCGAGCAGTGAGAAGGCGATGATGCGGCGGGCGACGATGCCGATGAGCGACGGGTTCCAGCTCTTCATCAAACCGTCCGAAGCAGATAACCAATGCCGCGCACGGTTTCGATCTGCACGCCGGTTTCCGCCGACTGCAGTCGCTTCCGCACCCTGGAGACGGCGAGTTCCAGCGCATTCGAGCTCAGTTCCTGGCCATATTCCGAAAGGGCCGTTTCGAGCCTGCGCTTCGGGACGACACGCCCGACCTCGCGCAACAGGATTTCGATCAGCGAGCGCTCGCGCGGAGGAAGCGGCAGAACGGCGCCCTCGCAGGTAAGCTCCGCCGTTGCAGGATCATAGCGCAGGGCACCGGCCTCGAGGACCGGCTGTATCGCATTGGGATTTCGCCTGAGCATCGCCCTGCAGCGGGACAGAAGTTCGCGATGGTGAAACGGCTTGACGAGATAATCGTCGGCGCCGGCGTCGAGCCCGGCGATACGCTCGTCGACCGATCCGCGTGCGGTGATGATCAGCACCGGCAGGCCGACATGCTCCCGCCGGATCCATTGCAGGAGCTGCAGGCCGTCGCCGTCGGGAAGGCCGAGATCGAGGAGAACCAGATCGTGCTCGCGTGCGGCAATGGCGGCCTCGGCATCGCGCAATGTCGAAACGCCGTCGAGCCGCCAACCCGCGTCATGCATGGTCTCGTTGATGAGTTCGGTAAGGCGAGGACTGTCCTCGACGAGGAGTAAACGCATGCAGATCGCAGCCTGAGTCTTCTGGCGCCGGTGACGGGGGACCATAGGACGTTTTTCCCGGGGTGCCAACTTGCGAAATCCCTGCCGGGCGCGGGGACGCCGCTCGTACCGGCGATGCCGACAGCTTTCCGACAGCTCGTCCGGGCTACTGGGCATGCTCCCCTGGATCGCAAACGGTGCAGGGAACATGAAGGTCACGCCGCACCAAGCCTGCAAGGGGCGCGGCTTTGGAGGTGAGCAGCTTGAAGATCCCGCGGATTCCCCGGCCCGAGATTGGCAGTATAAGCCTGAGCGCGATCGTCGCTCTCTATCTGCTGCTGGCGACCAACAACTCGTTCTGGGCTCATGCCAACGTCTATTTCGATCACGCCTGGATGAGCCTGCTTGCCTTCGCAGCGGCACTCTACCTCGTCCTCTTCGCGATCTTGACGCCTCTCTCGCTCAAGTACCTGATGAAGCCGGCGCTGGTCATTCTCATCCTGGTGTCGGCGACGGCCGCGTATTTTGCCGACACCTTCGGCATCGTCATAGACCGGGACATGATCGGCAATGCCGCCGTTACGACACAGGCCGAAGCCAGCCACCTGCTGACATTCAGCCTTGCGCGGCATCTCCTCGTCTACGCCGTCCTCCCTTCGATCCTGATCGCCTGGGTCAGGGTACGCCACCGCCGGTTCCTGCGGAAGGCCGCGGTCAATTTCGCCTTCGTCTCCGTATCGCTCCTCGTCGGCGCAGGCCTCGTCTATTCCAACTTCGCGACGGTGGCCTACGCGCTGCGCGAACATACGGACCTCATGAAAAGGTTCAATCCGTCCGGACCGCTGATTGCCACCGTGCGCTACGGCCTTTCGACCTATCGGGAGCGCAATCTGGTCGTACACCCTCTTGGAACCGACGCGCATCAGGGCGCGCGCGTTGCCGCCGCGGGGAAACCGGTCGTCGTCGTCGTCGTTGCGGGCGAGACGGCGCGTGCCATGAACTTTTCGCTCAACGGCTACGAACGCGAGACGAATCCGGAATTGCAGGCACTCGGGGTCGTCAACTACCGCAACACGACGAGTTGCGGCACGGCGACCGCCGTCTCGCTTCCCTGCATGTTTTCGGTCTATCCGCGCAGCCAGTACAGCGACTGGAAAGCGCGCTCGACCGAAAATCTCGTCAATGTGCTGACGCATGCCGGTGTCTCGGTGAGCTGGTGGGACAACAATACCGGCAGCAAGGGGATTGCCGATCTCATCAGCTTCGCAAGCCAGACCGGCCGCAAGAACAGCCCGCTTTGCACCAACGGCGAATGCCTGGACGAGATCCTCCTCGGCGATCTCGACCGGAAACTCGGGGCGGCGACGTCGAACAGCGTCATCGTGCTGCATCAGCTCGGCAGCCACGGCCCCTCATACTACCTTCGCTATCCCGAGGCGTTCCGCCGCTTCACGCCCGACTGCCGAACGCCGGAACTCATGCGTTGCTCGACCGCGGAACTGGTCAATGCCTACGACAATACGATCCTCTACACCGACCACATCCTCGCCAGCGTCGCGCGGCTGCTCGAAAAGCATCAGGACCGCATTGCCGGCGCGATGATCTATATGTCGGATCACGGCGAATCGCTTGGGGAGAACGGCCTCTACCTCCACGGCGCGCCTTATGTGATCGCCCCGAAGGAGCAGACCCAGGTGCCGTTCATCGCCTGGTTTTCGAAGCCGTACCAGGCTGCGATGGGCGTCGATGCCGGCTGTCTTGCCAAGGACGCCGACCAGCCCAAATCGCACGACAACCTGTTTCACACGGTGCTCGGCATGATGGACGTCGAGACGAGAATCTATAACCGCGATCTCGACGCTTTTGCCGCCTGCACCCGGCCCCTAGACAAAGAGAACCGGCCGGTGCCGGGATATCACGCGGCCCAGAATGGCGAACCCGCATCAAGCGCCGGCGGGTCGCAGGAAGCGAGGTGGGCGCCCGGCCTTCTGTGATTTTCCGATATGCCTCTCCCACCGGCAAGCTGTCGACCTTCGCCAAATCTGGTAGACTGCAGGCCGGTCTCGCATCCGCAGCCGGCGGGGCGTCCATCAGAGGAGAATCAGATGCAGATCGCCGGAATTCAGGTCTATCCCGAGCGCGGCGGCAAGGCGGGTTTCACCGTCGAGTTCGTCGGCACCAACGGGGAGGTCGTCTCCGTCTCCTGCCCGCAGAACGCCGACGGTAGCCTCAACAGGCTGAATGCCGTTTCCCAGGCAAAGGAGATACTCGCCGCGGCTATCGCGGCGGATGAAACGCTTCTTGCCATTACCGGCACGAAACGGTCTCCTTCGGTCCCCAAGGGAGCGCTTGCGAATGCCCGGCAAGCGCATGACCGGGACGCCATGGAAGAGCAGTTGGAAGAGGGTCTCGAAGATACGTTTCCCGCAAGCGATCCCGTCTCGATCACCAGTTCAGCGATTCCGAAGGGATCGTCTCACCGGTAGTCCTGGCGCGGATCTCCCTGGGGCCTTAGTTCCTGTGCCCGTAACAGGAATTCAGTCAGCCCAAGTTCTTGGGCTGCCACGTTTCTTCCGCGCCGCAGACGCGGCGCTGCCGAATCCCTCTGACAAGCACCGGGACCAGGTGAAGAATGCCGTCTTGTGCCTGTCCGCGCTCTCTGTTCCTGCTACGCATCGGGCTTTCCGAATATCGGTTCCGATTGTCCGGGTGATGCGCTAAAGCTCTCGGACACCCTGGGCGGCCTCAGATGGCCGATTCTTATCAGCGACGAAAGGAGCGCGCCGTCTTGGACGAGCAAAGGAGAAGCGATTCATGAATAGCCGGCGTTTCACCTTCGCCGTCGGTGACATTCACGGTTGCCTCGCACAACTCGAAACCTTGCTTGCCAGTATCGAATCCGTCGTCGCCGGCGGCAGGGTGGTCTTCCTCGGCGACCTCGTCGATCGCGGCCCGGACAGCCGCGGCGTCGTGGAGCGGATCATGGCCGGGCCGCGCAGGGCGGGCTGGGAATGGATCACGCTCAAGGGCAATCACGAGGCCATGCTGCTGGCGGCACGCAAGGGCGAGGCCGAGATGTCCCTATGGCTGACGAACGGGGGAGAGGAGACGATGGCTTCCTATAGCGGCGCCATTCCGTTGAGCCATCTGGTCTGGATGGCGGAACTGCCGTCGCTCGTCGTCGATCAGCACCGCATTTTCGTCCATGCCGGTGTCGACGAGACCATTCGGCTCGAAGAACAGGGCGACGACATCCTCCTCTGGATCCGCACCGATCCGAACTACTCCGGCACCTATTGGGGCAAGCATGTCTGCCACGGACACACGCCGAGCCGAAGCAATCCGCGCACCGTCGGGAACAGGACCAATGTCGATTCCGGCGCCGTCTTCGGCGGCATGCTCTCCTGCGCCGTTTTCGATGACGACAGGGCGGGAGGCCCGATCGATTTTCTGGTTACGGATGGATACAGCTAAGGGCCTGTTTAGATTCGGGCTACCCGCCGCGACTTGTTTCATTTCCTCATTCCTGTGCTTGTCACAGGAATCCAGCCAGCCCAAGTCCTTGGGCTGAAAGAACTCTTCCCGCGCCGCAGACGCGGCGCTGCTGGATCCCTATGACGAGTACAGGGATGAGGAGAGGAGAGGTTGCAGTCCTCCGGAAAGTTTCCTAAAGCGCCGCGCGTCTTATGAGACGCGCAACCCGCTGATGCGCTCAATGTATCGGTCTGCCGTATCGGTTGAGCCAGACCGTTCGACGACATACCCATAGATGTGCACCAGATCGGTCTGCGCTTCAGGTGACAGGCGAACGGTATAATGCCTCATTCAAGCCTGACTCTTGCCCTTGGCGACGCGCGATCGGACCTGTGCCATACCGTCCTCAAGAGGGACAGCGCGTGTCGGGTCGGCTTTATGGGCGTCGTAGGCGGCAGCGACTTCCTCGCGCAGCCAGCGTTCCACCGCAGCGTCCCGCGCAGCCAGTGTACGCAAACCGTCGCGGATCACTTCGCTTTCAGTGGCATACTCACCCGATGTCACCTTCGCTTTGACCATTTCGGCCATTTCGATCGGCAGGGTAATGCTGAGGGATTGGGTTGTACGCATATCGGCCGCTCTCGTTTCGAGCCTGTATAACACGCAACACGATTTAATCCTACTCCCCTTCGGTAGGTCACAGGTTCCTGCAACCGGGGCAGTGCGATGCGTGCGGAAAGCAATTGCTTTAGCATTGTGCAACGCCGCGTCAGGCTATAGTTGTGCCGACCTGCAAGGCATGTGAACTCGAAATCCAAGGGACACGGTTTGGACACGTCCTCTTCCGCAATCTTCACGAAGAATTTCGCCGCCCTCCTTTTCGACATGGACGGCACGCTGCTCAACTCGATGGCAGTCGTTGAAAGGGTCTGGGGATCCTGGGCACTCCGCAACGGAATAGACCCCGTGGCGCTCATGAAGGTCGTCCACGGCGTGCGAGCCGTCGATACGATCCGCGCGCTGGGCCTGCCGGTCGATCCGGAACAGGAGGCGCGCATTCTTGCCGAGGCGGAGATCGCCGATGTCGAGGGGATTGTCGAAATTCCGGGCGCCGTCACCTTCCTGAAGACATTGCCGCCGGAAAGGTGGGCGATCGTTACGTCGGCGCCGCTCGAACTCGCCGCGCGCCGGCTCGAGGCGGCCGGTATTCCGTTGCCTCGCCACATGGTGACCGGTGAGGATGTCTCGGTCGGGAAGCCCGACCCGCAGGGCTATCTGCTCGCGGCAGAGAGACTCGGGGTGCGTGCCGAAGATTGCCTCGTTTTCGAGGACGCGCCTGCGGGTGTTCTCGCCGGCAAATCCGCGGGCGCCGAGGTTGCCGTCATCACCGGGGCGCATGCCGCTGCGGCCGAGATGCCGCATATCATGCTTTCGCATTACACCGACGTCGAGGCTCGCCTCGTCGACGACGGATGGCTTTCGCTGCATCGCCGCCGCGGCTAGAGCACTTCCAGGAAAACTGGCTGACGTTTTCCGTCCGCAAGTCCGTAGTTTCAAAGGTTGAGAGCCGGCGCGATACGAGGCCGACGGCCATCGGCCGCCGGCTGCTTCAAGGATCACGTTCAGGCGGCGAGCCAGCACTTGGTCAGCGCATGTCCGCCCATGAGTTCGCCGTTCGGATCGTCGACCCAGCCGCCGACCTTGTCGCTGGTGGCATCGATATAGTTGTTGAACATCGGCGCGATCACACCACCCTCATCGCGCAGGATCATTGCCGCCTCGCGATAGAGAACCTTGCGCTTCGCCTCGTCCAGCTCGCCGCGCGCCGCAAAGATCAGCTTGTCGAAATCCTCGCGGAAGAAGCGGGTGTCGTTCCATTCCGCCTTTGAAAGATAGGCGATGGAATAGACCTGGTCCTGCGTCGGCCGGCCGGTCCAATAGGACATGCTGAAGGGCTGCTTGTTCCAGACGTCGGACCAGTAGCCGTCTCCCGGCTCGCGCTTCAGCTCGACATCGATGCCGCACTTCGCGGCGCTCGCCTGGAAAAGCTGCGCGGCGTCAACTGCCCCGGGGAAGGCGACGTCGGAGGTACGCAGCAGGATCGAACCGTCATGGCCCGACTTCTTGAAGTGGAACTTCGCCTTGTCCGGATCGAAGACGCGCTGCTCGATATCGTCGTCGAACAGCGGGTAGCCCTTGATCATCGGCGTATCGTTGCCGACCGTGCCGTAGCCGGCGAGTATCTTTGCCACCATTTCCTCGCGGTCCACCGCGTATTTCAGCGCCAGCCGCAGGTCGTTGTTGTCGAAGGGCGCCGTGTTGCAATGGGCGATCAGGACATAGTGGCCCTTCCCGGGGACGTTGCGGATCGTGACCCCTGGAATGCGTTTGACGAGCGCGACGATCTTCGGTTCGATGCGATTGATGATGTGCACGCCGCCGGACTGGAGCGAGGCGGTGCGCGCCGTTGCGTCATTGATGACGGTGATTTCGATCTGGTCGGCATGACCGCGCTCGGCCGCTCCCCAGTAACCGTCCTGCAGCTCGCCGACATGCTTTACGCCCGGTTCGTTGACGACGACTTTGTAGGGCCCGGTACCGATGCCGGCAGTCGGGTCGTCCTTGCCGCCGTTCGGCTGGATCATCAGATGATAATCGCTGACGATGAACGGCATATCGGCGTTCGGCTGGCGCAGCGTAATGACGACCTTGTCGCCATCTGCCTTGATGGTCTCGAATTCCTGGACGAAGGGCAGGGCAGCCGATTTCGAGTTCTTGTCGGCATGACGCTCGAACGTGGCGACGACATCGGCAGGCGTCAGTTCCTTGCCGTTATGGAAGGTCACGCCCTTGCGGATCGTGAACGCCCAGGTCTTCGCGTCCTTCGACGCTTCGTAGGCTTCAGCCAGCCGATACTCAATCTCGCCTGCCGGCGAAACTTCGAGCAACTGCTCTCCCCAGCAGCGGCCGAATGTGTAGGGCACCTGGCTCGCCCAGGTCGCCGGATCGAGGCTGTTCGTGGATTCGCCGCCGACGAGCCCGGCCCGCAATATGCCGCCCTTGGCCGGGCCGCTCGCCCGCGCGGCATTGCCGAGCAGCACCTGGGCCGAGGCGAGCGTTACGCCGAGCGCTGCCGCGCGCCCGAGAAAATCGCGCCTCGACAGGCGGCCGGAAACGACCTCCCGGCTCATGAATTCCAATTCTCCCGCCATCGATTTCCTCTCCTCCATTGAAACGTGCGTACCGGTTAACCGGCACCACGCTCAGGTTGCAATGGATCTATATGGCGAAGGCTGTCTGTTGGCGGCGAAGAATGTCGCAACCAGGCGAGACAAGCCCAGCTATGTCACGGCGCGGGAGAAGAGAGGTGCCGAGGTTTCCTCATCCCGTGTCGAGGCGCGCGTGCGGGCGATGCGGCCTTCGAGTTCCTCGAGGCGGCGGGCAAAGCCGAGATTGCCTGGCTGGAGCGCCACGGCCTCGGCGAGCATGTCGCGAGCGATCTCGAGTGCGCCGTCGCGGATGTGGCGGTTGGCCCGATGGTAAAGAAAGTTTACCCGCTCCACAGGTGAAAAGCCTTCTCCGAAGCGTCGAAGACACCGGTCGGCCCAGGCAGGGTGGCGAGCAATCGCCGCGATGGCGATCTGATAGGGGCGCATCGGGGCGCCGATCCGCGCCGAGCGGGCGAGTGCGCGCAAACCGGCGCGGTCGTCCGCGCGGCAAGCCTCGATGAGCGAAAGCGCGCGCGCCGTCCCGGTGAAGGCCCGAACGGTGCCGTGACCGGTCATATGCACGGGGATGAGATGCGTCTGGCTCTGTATCGCCGCGATCCGCTCCGCGTGCCGGCGATCGACGGCATGAAAGGGGTCGTAGAACAGATAGGCGCGCCCGGCCGCCTGGTCGGGGGCGATTGCCATGTTCGTGTGGAGCCCCGGAGCGAAGTGGCGGACGAAGCGGTTGTCGAATGGTACTGTCTTCGGATCGATCGAGATCTGCGGGCAAAAAGCAACGGCGACGCTTGCGCCAAAACGCCGGCGATAGCGCAGCGCCGCATAGCCGCCTTGCGAATGGCCGTAGAGGATCCGTTCCGGCGCTTCAGCAAGGATCGGCGCAGCAGCCTCGACCGCCGCGACTACGCTTGCCGCCGGAAACCAGTTCGGCCGCCGGCTGATGAAGCCGAGTGCGGCGATGCCGGCTTTCTCGCAGAACCGCTGACCCCAGAAGCGGCTGCCGTTCGCCTGCATCTCCATCTCGTTGAAGGTGACGAGAAGATAGGGCGACGATCCTCGCAGATGGATCACTTCCAGGTTTTCGTCGGCGTAAACGAGCATGGGAATTCCCGAGCAGCTGTCAATTTGAGGGGAGCCGCAAGCGGCTAGACCAAGGCCTGTGCCGCCGCTTCATATTGCCCGGCACCAAGAGAGCTCCGCCTGTCCTCCAGCAGCCGACGATAGAGATCGGCATGCGCGCGGGCCGATTCCACGTGGCCGGTCGGAGGCCGCAGCGTTGCGTGCAGCCGGTCCCATGCCTCGGGCTTGCCCAGCACTTCCGACAGCCGGTCGGCGAGATCCTGGGCGCTGCCGGTACGGAAGTGGAGGCCGTCCCTTCCGTCCTGCACTTTCTCGGCCATGCCGCCGATGTCGGAACAGATGATGGGCCTGCGGTGGTGCAGGGCCTCCTGGATGACGACGGGCGAGTTTTCCCACCAGATCGAAGGCAGCACGACCCAGTCGACCGAGCGCATCAGCCTCGGCATATCGGCATTCTGATAGGCGCCATAAAAACGCACCCGGCGCCCGGCGTCGTCGATGAGCTTCTTCAGGCGCTCCTGGAACTCGGTCGGCTGGCGCTCGAGATTACCGCCGAAGATCATCAGGCAGGAGTCCTCGCCCCAGATTTCTTCCGGCACGCGCGAGACCGCGTCGACCAGCACGTCGATGCCCTTGAAGGGTGTCATCTGCCCGAAATAGGCGAAACGGTTCCGTCGGGCGGACGGGACCGGCAGATCACGTACCGGTGCGGCCTCGCCCATGACGATGCCGTTGTCGATCACGGAGAGCTTTTCCGCGTCGATGCCCCATTCGACATAGCGGTTTGCGAGGAACATGCTCGGGGAGATGAAGGCATCGGCAAGGCCGAGCATGCCGCGCAGAAACTCCTCGCGCCTCAGGAAACGGGAAACCGGGATATCGGGAAAGCAGCCATGGCAACTGATCGGCGACGAACTGTTGCAGAGCTGGGCGGATGGTCGCTTCACCATCTGTCCGTGATTGTGGCAGAGCGACAGATACTCATGGAAGGTGACGATGATTACCGCCTCCGGCAGCGCTTCGCGTAGAGCGTAAAGCGCCTCCATTCCGAGGCCGATCAGGTGATGAAAGTGAACGACATGAGGCGACAGATCGCCGACGAAACGCAGGAGGTCGCGGCGGATCGCCTCCGTATCCCCGTTGGACAGGAAGAAGTGATCGTAATCATCCGCATGGAAGAGCACTTCGTCCACTGCAAGACGCAGACTCATCAGTGCTGAGGCGCCGTGGCGAGGGACCGGATGGCCGACGCGGGCGAGATAGATCGACTCGACGCCCGGCAGCGTGTTCAGGCCCTTGTGCAGGCTGTGGGACGCTATCTCCGCCCCGCCTAGCGACATCGCCGGATGTCCATGCGAAACGACGAGAACACGGAGCCGCTCGCTCATGCGGAAGCCTCCTTGATGCGATTGCCTTCGCCCTGCGGCTGCGGAGCCCATCGGGCCGAAAACAGTCTTTCGTCGATCCGCTCGACGAGAGGAGCCGCGGAGGCGCTGCCGGTGGAGAACGGCTCGTCCGAGCCCAGCATCTGCACCGAAGGCAGCCACCATGATTCGATCCCCGAACGGCTGAGCCTCAAGCCGAGATCCTGCCCCTTTTGCCGGGATCCGAGATAGCTGCCGGCAAAGCCTCCGGCGACGAGGAAAGCCTCGCGCGGCATGATGCAGCATTCGAAAGAGGCCGCCGCGATCCGGGTGAGCTTGAGACCCGTCACCGCGCTCAACGGATAACCGGCATAACGGCCCGAAAGCGAATTTTCGGACTGCGCGTCGGCCCAGGAGCCAGCCCATCGAACGGAATGGTCCTCATAGGCGAGCGTGGGCGAAATGATCCCGCCACTTTCCTCGTAGGCGGAAACCAGCCTGCCGTACCAGCCGCTCCTGCGGGGCAATAGCGAGCCGGCGAGCAGAACGACCGGGTCGCTCGAAAGCGCGCGAATGCCGGCTTCCAGGAGATCGTAGACATCGGCCGTTTCCGCCGACATCAGCCTGAGCGGAAGCCGATAGAACTGCGCGAGCTGCCTGATCCGGCCGGCCTGACGGCGAAAGCATTCGGAGTGCAGCACGAGCGCGATCGGCGCGTGCCGCGTTTGGGGATCGAGCGCCAGAAGGCCGAGAAAAGGGGCAAGCTCCTTTTCTTCTGCTTGGCCGGCAGCGACGATGATCGGCGGCCCCGAAGCCTCGTCGAACGCACCGGCATCAAGGATAGCCCCGACGCCGGGCGAGGGGCTCTCCGACGCGCACAGGAAGGGCACGATCTGTCGATCGACGATTTCCGTCAGGCCCCAGTTTTCGGGATCGATGGACTTGATTTGGCGGAGCACCGCCTGACGCGGCGGAAGCCGCGCGGGTGTCAGCGGCAGAAAAGCCCGGCGGGAATCCTTGAGCGTCAACTCCAGGTGTAGCGGGGCCACACCATCTGCCCCCAGTCCGCCGGCAAACACGATGAAACCATGCGGGTGGGTTTCTCGGTCGAGCATGCTTTTGAACAACGGCTCTTCGGTAAAGGCATCCGTCACATCCGAGCGCTCGAGCCGCGTCCAGCGATCGTCGAGCCGCATCTCGCTTTGTCCACGCCGCAACCGGACGCTCTGGACATGCTCATCAGGGTCGAGGAGCCAGCCGGAGATCAGAAAGGCGCCACTGTTCGCCTGAAAGATATTGTCCACTCCCAGACGCACGGGAACGGGAAGAGTGGAGATCGTCTCGCGCCCCTCGAAGCTGTTGGCGGCCGAACGCAGCCGGAGCAGAACGGCAGGGGTGCTGTGCGTCTGAAGCAGCACGGAGCGGATATGCCCGGGCGTCTCCGTGGGACCGCCGATCAGCCGGTGCTCGTGAACCGAAGCATAGCGCCAGCCCCCGCGCCCCCGATAGGCGAGCCCCTCGATGTCTCGTGCGCGAAGCGGTTCGCTTGCCGCCAGCAGACCGATGAAGCCTGCGCCGCCTTGCGGAATGTCCTGCCGGGAGAAGGTCGCGATGCCACAGTCGGCAACGACCGGATTTTCGCCGCACACGATCACGCGAGCGTTGCCGGGATCGGCGGCGCGGGCCCAGCCTCTGAGGAAGATCGCTCCCTCGTGGGTCTCGCCGACGAATTCGAGGAAGCCGTCGCTACCCTTTCGGGCCTGTATCAGGGCAACTATTGCCGCAAGCCTACGCCGACCGGTGGACATCTGCATCATCGCATCCACGAGCGGGTCCAGCACCTCTGCCAGTTGGGCGCCGGCAAGCTCCGCGAGGACCGTCACGCTATCGCGAACAGCAAGCGTGCGGGGGCCGAAGATATAGCGCCTGGGGCTGCCCTCCTGACCCAGGCGGAGCGTGGTAAGCGGACGGCCGGCGTCATTGGTGGGCAGGAGCGCCGCGAACCCGTGCGTGGCGGTTGGCGGCTGCGAAGCCAGGCGCCAACCGATGATGGAGGCACTCGTCGCGGTGGCGGGGTCGTCGTTGATCTGCGCCGGCACCTGGCCGGCGACGGGCGCGCCCGCGCCTATGACGAGCAGCAGCGTATCGTCGATCGGGCAGGCGACAACCCTCCCACCGCGCATGATCCTCGCGGCTGTTTGAGACGTTTGAGGAAGCGCCTGTTCTGCTCCGGCCATGGTACTCTTCATGCCCCGGCGAAAACCGAGAGGGCAGCGCCGGCGGCAAAGCCCGCGAGAACGAACAGCAGGAGCAGCAGCGGTTTCAACTCTCCATTCGACCGCTTCTGCAAGGCTCCGAGGTTCTTCTCCATCGCTGCAATCACGCCATCGAGCCGCATCAAATGAACATCGATATCGTTCAGGCGCTGCCCGATCTCGGCGGCGGCGGCAGGCCCCAAGGCCCCGCCTTCGCCGCCCTCGTCATTATGCGTGCGCTGGAGAGATCGCTGCGAGACCTGCAATTGCCGCTGAGCCGCCATGAGGACGTCGAGCTTGTCGAGAACCTTGGCGAGCGGCGCGGCGATGAGGGCTTCGGCCGCCTGTTCATCGGGGCGCGGAACGCGCAGCTGCTGTTCGGTGCCGCGTGCGTCCAGGGCGGTCACCTTGAGATCGGTGGTGCGCGAGGCTGCCGCCTTGGGAAGCGCGATTTCGAAGGCATAGCCGCCGTCGCCGATGCCGTTGCGCTTGAGATCGGGGCGATTGCGGTCGGCAACCGCCTGGGCAATGACGTTGCCGTCCAGATAGACGCGGATGGTGAGGCGTTTGTCGGGTGCTGCCGGATCGAACGCCCAGCCGAAGATGCGCCCCTGGTCGATCGCGTCGACCCGGCCGGTCATCGGCTTCGTATTGTCCTGATCCGGTGCGGCATTTGATTTCTCGGCAACAGCAGCCATCGATTTCCCCTTTATGCCGCTTCGATACGTGACGGTTCGATCGCTTCGATCAATTCGAGATAGCGTCGTGCCGTGGTGTCGATGTTCTCCGGTTCCCGCGCATGCGCGGAAAGCCGGCGCGCCAAGGCGCCGTCTTGCGCGAGGCGGCGCATGGCAGAGGCGAGCGCCCGGGGATCGTTGGGCGCAACGGTGAGGCCGTTTGCCCCGTCCTCGATCATCTCGGCCATGCCGCCGATATTGCCGGCTATGACCGGCCGTCCGAGGGCCTGCGCCTCCTGGATGACCAGCGGCGCATTTTCCCACCAGATCGAGGGTACGATCGTGCAATCCACCGCTGCGACGAGGTCGGCGACGTCCTCACGCCGGTAGGGCCCGCGCTGCTGCACGGTCGGTGCCGTTTCCTGGAACAGGCGCGTGATCTCGTCGACGAAACTCTCGCTCTGGAAGGGTGCGCCGCCGTGAACGCGCAACTCGAACTCCAGCCCCTCGGAAATGAGCTGCCGTGCCGCCTGGAGCAGTACCGCCACGCCTTTCCAGGGGTTGAGATTGCCGAAATAGCCGAAGACCGGACGATCCGAACCGATCCGGCGGGCCGCTGCCGGCGCGCCGCGAGCCGGCAGCCCGTTGGGAATGACGCTGATCCTGTCCTCCGCAAGCCCCCAATCGACGAAGCGCTGCTTGAGGAACCGGCTGGGCGATACGAACCGGTCCACGTCGCTCAAGAGGGCCTTAAGATGGCGTTCGCGCAAGGTGAAACGGTCGAGCGCGATGTCCTTGAAGCAGGCATGACATCCGTCGGGGCTCGCCCCATGGCAAAGTTCCTTGCCGCTCGTTTTCACCATCAGCCCGTCATGGTGACAGATGGGATAATAGTCGTGCAGCGTCATGACGATCCGGCACTGCGGCAGCGTTCGACGAACGATATGAGGAAACTCCGCGCCGAGCAGGAGCAGATGGTGGATATGGACGACGTCCGGCCTGAAGTCGCGCAGCAGCTCCGCAATATCCGGAACGACGCCGTAGAGATCGATCTGACTCATGAAGAAACGGTCGAAATGTCCGGACCACAACAGCAACTCGTCCCCTGCAGGCCCGATGCCTTGAAAGCTCGTGCCTGGCCGCGCCTGGCGGTGGATCTGGTTCGTGGCTCCGAGAAAGAGCGCTTCGCAGCCTGCGCGCTTGTAGGCGCCGAACAGGTCGTGTGCGAAAATCTCCGTGCCTCCCGGGTGGAGGGCCGGATGGTTGTGAGCCGCTACGAGCACGCGCATGCTCACGCGCCGCCTCCCCGCCGTTCGGCGACGAAGATGTCCTGGTAGTGCTCCGCCTCCTTTCCGCGCCAGGCGCCGAGCGCCTTCAAGGTGATTGCGAGACCGGCCCGGTCGAGGGCGCCGTCAAGAAAGCCGTCGTCGAAACCGACGGCGGCAAGGCGTGGCATGTCGGGGACGTACCAGCATGGACCGTCGCCGTCGCGGGCGAAGGAAAGCCGCGCGTCGCGCCGGCCGTTTTCGTTGGCCGCTGCGACGTGATCGACCACGAATGCGGTCACGAAGAGGCGTCCGCCGGGTTTCAGAAGCCTTCCGACCTCTCGCAGATAGACCAGGACTTCGTCCGGCGGCAGATGCGTCACGATCGACGTCATGATCACAAAATCGAAGTGACCGTCGGCATAGGGCAGTTTCAACGCATTGCCGCTGATTTTCCCGCTCGGATTATAAAGCTCATGGGCAATATCGACACGCTGGAAGGCGAAATTCGGATAGACCGAGGTGATGAAGCGGCGGCACCAGCCGATGCCGCCGTCGACCGGATCTATCCCGCTGTAGCGCCCCTTCTCGAAATCCAGATACTGGGTGAGCGGGACAGCCATGCGGCCGATGCCGCAGCCGATATCGAGAACGCGGCTTTCCGGACGCAGTCCCCCCAGCCGGATGAAGTGGCCGAGGAATTCGACGCCCACCGCCCTGAAGGAACCGTCGCCGACGAAGACACTGTCGGGATCAGGTTCGGGAAGGAAGCGGTTTCGAAGAATGCTCCCGAGCAGCGCCTCCACGCGCTCGTCGCGGGCGGGCAGTTCCGTGGCAGCTGTGTTTTCCTGGCGCAGCGCAGTCTCGCTCATGCGGCGGTCCTCGTTGCAGCGCCGATCCCGAAGAGAGCCGGCATCTCGTCGCGGCCGCCGAGATCGGTTTTCATCAATTCGGTGATGTCGTCGTTCCAGCGTTCGGTGTGCAGCCAGGAATTGTACTGGCTGGCGACCCCGCGCATATAGTCTTCGCTGCGGCGGATCGAGCGGCGCTCGAAATGATAGAGACACGCCGACGGCTCGTAGGCGATGTCATAGCCGCACCGGCGGATTTTCAGGCACAAATCGCTGTCCTCATAATCGCCGATCACATAATCCTCCGTGTATCCATCCACGAGCTCGTAGATTTCCCGGCGCGTCACCAGGCACGCACCGGTGATGCCGGGCACGCTGCGGGCAAGTTGAGCCGCCCCGTAGTCGCCGGGCATGCCCTTGTGGAAATGATGGTTGAGCCATATGCCGCGCTGGTCGCGAGCGAAGTAGAGGCCCGCGTGCTGGAGCGATCCGTCCTCGAAGATCAGCTTCGGGCCGATCGCGCCGAGGCTCCTCTGTTCCATGAGCGGCCGGATGAGCTTCTGCAGCCAGCCGGGTGCAGACGGAACGACGTCCGAGTTCAGCATGACGACGACCGAGCCGCGGGCAAAGCGCGCGCCGGCATTGCACGCCCGCGCGTAGCCGCTGTTGCGGTTCATCACAACAAGCTTCATCGGCAACCCGTGGAGGAGATGCAGTCCGCCAAGCAGATGCTCCGTCTCGTCCTGAATCTCCGGCGAATCCAGAACGTAGATGATCTCCGCATTGCTTGCGAGCCAGCGATCGGTCGCCATGCCGGAGAGCTGGAACCGCAGGAAGTCGAGAACACGGTAAAGCGGCACGACGATCGAGACCAACGGCGCCTTTTCGGGCAGGTCGTAATCCTTGGTGTAGTCGACCTTGGAAGCTCTTCCCAACCTCTGTTCCACGTCCTGCAGGGCGGGGGCAAGGATCGTCCGGAAAGCCTGGTCGATCGCGTGCTGCGGCGGGACGGCGCGCAGGATGCGGTTGCGCTGTGCCGAAGCGTCGAAGGGTTGCGGCTTCGGCACGAGCGGTTTCACAGCACCGGATGCCAGCCGCATCTGGAACCGCGGCTGGAGCAGGGCGCTCGGCGGATCGTTCGACGGCAGCCAGGCGACAAAGCCGGTCACGTCGGCTCGCGATTTTTCGTCCGCCCCGCGTGCCCAGGCGGCAAACTCGTACCAGTTGCCGTCGAGCGGTATCGCGGTGCCGTCCTCCTTGAGGTAGTCGATGCCGGCAAGAGTGGCTGTCGGATCATGGGTCCACCCCCCGGCAAGCAGACCGCCGGAAAGCGTCAATGCGAGGTCCACCTCCGCTGAAGGATGCATTGCAGACCTGCCGATCCGCCTTTCAGGGAGCGGCGACCGCAGCTGGAGGTCGACGGCTGTGGCAAGTCCACCCTCGGGTGTCGTCGAGAGCCAGCGGACGACGTATTCGCGCAGCTCCGGCGTATCGCCTCGTTCTGCCCACCAGGCCTGGAGGTTGGCGCAATGGGGGTTGCCGGAGGAGAGCTCGCGCACGGCAACGCCCCTTTTGCCGACAAGCACGAAAGACTGGGGGTATCGGGGAGAATCGACGATGAAATGGCAAGGACGAAGATTATGCTCGCGTTGGGCGCCGATCAGCGCCGGCGACGCCAGTGGCAGGATGGCGTTGGCCCCAAGGGCATAGATAGCGCTGATCTCGCCGAAGTCGGGGCTTATCGCTGTTTCGAGCAGGTATCGCCCCTGGTTGATCGGGCATGCAATCTTGGCGGGGGCCGGCCGCGATGTCAGCGCCTGAAGCGCATCCTCGATGAGGCCGATGAAGAACGGGTCCCTGGACAGACGGAACGCGCTTCGCCAGACAGTGAGCAGATTGTTCAGGAACTTGACGCAGCCCTCCGGCGTGAGTGCGGAAAACAGGTCCTCCACGTCGAGGGGCGGAAGTTCACCGACCGGCCGGAGCACGATCGTCTGAACGAAGTCGCTTTCGATGTAAATCTGTCCGCGGCGCGCTTCGTCACCCGGGCGCATGGCCCAAAGCACGCGCTGTCCACCCTCCGCAAGAGGAAGCATCGTGCTGACGAGCGGGACGGGTTGCTCCGGCATGACCAGCGTGTGTTTGGCTGCGGCCGGCAACCTGGCGCGAACGTCGGAGATCAATACAGCCACGTCGGAACCGAGCCGAAAGGCCTTCGCGTCCTCGAAAATGCCGCTGGCGCTTCGCGTACGGTCGTCAAACGTCACACGCCACTCCTCTGACTAATTCTTGGATGGTGCGCCCCACGGGAGGAGGGCAGGGCGCACCGTTCGAAGCCAATGCGGGATGATGAAAAGCCGCCTGCGGTTTTCCACCCGTGTCCCGCGTCTCAAACTATCAGTGGACAGTGAAATAGTTTTCGGGGTGGGCCTGAATGTCTTCGGCGTCGGCATTGACCAGGGTCAGCGTGTCGCCATGGCCGAGGTCGATGACGACATTGCCGCCGACCTGAGTGATACGCGAAGCGAGATCCTCGGGCGCGGTGACGTCGAGGCCGTTGATGCCCTTGGATATCTGCAGGACGTCTTCGCCGGGGGTAAAGTCGAGGATGACGTCGTTGCCGCCGCCGCCGTCGAAAACGAAGATATCGCTGCCCTGACCGCCGGCAAGAAGGTCGGACCCTGCACCGCCGTCGATGACGTCGTTGCCGGCGCCGCCGAGCAGCACGTCGTCGCCTCTGCCTCCGAGGAGGAAGTCGCTGCCGGCGCCCCCAAGGAGAATGTCGTTGCCGTTATCGCCGTAGATCAGGTCGTCACCCGATCCGCCGACCAGGATGTCATTGCCATTTTCGCCATAGAGAACGTCGGTGCCTTCGCCGCCGAACACGGTGTCGTTTCCGTTGCCGCCGAACAGCAAGTCGTCACCGTCGTCGCCGAAGATGATGTCGTCCCCATTGCCTCCGTTGACGAAATCATCACCGCCATGGGCGCGAATGAAATCGTCAAAGCGGGAGCCAAAAAGGGCGTCGTCGTATGCGCCGCCTTCCAAAGTGGCCATCTGCTTCTCCTCTTCGTGGTTTGATGCATGCGTCATCGGCACGGAGCCGAGGATTGCGTGCCGGAGTGTGCACTGCAATAATTACGAACACAACACAGATGTGTAAAATAAAACGATGATAATTCGGAGGAAAGGCGGCGTCTTAAACATAACTCGACCATGTGCCAATATTGGCACAATATAATTTTAGGAGTAATTCTGACGAGAATGCGGACAAAGCACTTCAAAATTTAAAGTAATTTACGACGGCAGGAGATATCAAGCGTTAGACAGATCAGTCCTCCCGAAACGCCCGGTTGAAACTGTCGGAGACCGGGGCGACGAGGTAGTCGATTGCCGAACGCGATTTGTGCACGATCAGCACTTCCGCGGGCATGCCGGGATAGAGGCGGATGTCCGGGTTGGCGGCGAGCGATTCAGGCGCCACCTCTGCCCGTGCGACGAAATAGGCGACGTTGGACTTCTCATCCACCGATTGGTCCGCCGCGATATAGGTTACCTTGCCTTCCAGGGGCAGGTGCGAGCGCTGGTTATAGGCCGTCAGGCGGATTTGCGTACTGGAGCCGATCGTTATGCTGTCGATGTCACGTGTGCTGACATGCATCTCGACAAGCAGCGGTTCGTCCTCGGGAACGATGTCGAGAAGCGGCTGACCGGGGGTGACGGCACTGCCCGGCGTCCGCAGCTGAATGTTGGCGACGATACCGGCCTGGGGGGCGCGGATTTCCAGGCGGCGAAGCACGTCCTCGGCGGCGGTGATGCGCTGCTCGACTTCTGCAAGTTCGAGGCGTGCCGTGGTGATCTCTCCGGCGATCTCCGATTGGAAATCCGACTCGATCCCGATGAGCGCAAGCTCGGCCCCCGCCATCGCCTTTTCCGCCTGGGCCTTGTCGCCAGCGAGTTCGCCGCGGGTCGCGGCGAGCTCGCTGAGCCGTGCGTCGATCTCGATGAGTTTCGAGCGCTGGGCGAAGGCTTTTTCGACAAGGGTCGCGATAGCGGTCCGCTGCTCGTTCATCAGTTCGATCTGCCTGTCGGTCGCCTGAAGCTGGGCTGCGAGAGACTTCGCCTTCTCCGAATATTCCTCGATCGTATTTCGCTGGATTGCCAGACGGCCCTCCTTGGCCTCGCTCCGCTTCTCGAAAAACGCGTTTTCCGCCGTTACCGCATCCGCGGCAGCCTCGCCCTTGGAGACAAGATCGGCCGGGAAGCTCACCGCCTGCAGTCCCGCCCGCTCGGCCCGCAGCCGCGCCAGTTTTGCGATCAGACCGACACGGCGGCTTTGCAGCGCCTCCAGGTCGGAGCGGGCGCGCGTATCCTCGAGCTTCATCAG
Source organism: Sinorhizobium sp. KGO-5 (assembly GCF_036245905.1). Classification (NCBI taxonomy): domain Bacteria; kingdom Pseudomonadati; phylum Pseudomonadota; class Alphaproteobacteria; order Hyphomicrobiales; family Rhizobiaceae; genus Sinorhizobium; species Sinorhizobium sp. KGO-5. Next base: position 209,293 of record NZ_BDIZ01000003.1, on the reverse strand, counting down.
CGGCTGGCCGGGCGCCACATGATCTCCCTCCTGAACCAGGATCCGGCCGAGCACGCCGCCCTCAAAATGACTGACGGTCTTGCGCTTCGAATCGACGACAATCGTTCCGCTGGTGACCGAAGCACTGCTGAGTTCCGTCGAGAATGCCCAGCCGAAGAAACCGCCGAAAGCAACGAGGATCGTCGTCAACCCGGCGATGACGAGGCGTCGGATCGGCGAATGCGTGTTGTCTTCGGAGAGGTCCGGCGCCGGCATTGGCGCGGAGAGACGAGCCGGCGCGGCCATCGGCAGGCGGCGTTCCGGGCTCTCGGCCTTCACGGGCGGCTGCAGGTCCAGGCGAACCGGCAGGATCTTTTCCTTGTTCATGAAGCGGTACCTTCGCGTCTTGTTTCGCCGGGCATCATGGTCGCCACCACATCCGTTCGCGGGCCGAACTGGCTGATGCGGCCGCCTTCCAGCACGAGCAGCTTATCGGCCACCTGCATGATGGCCGGCCGGTGGGCAATCAGGATGACGATGGCGCCGTCGCTGCGCGCCTCGTCGATCGCGCGGATGAGGGCGCGCTCGCCGAGGGCATCGAGATTGGCGTTGGGCTCGTCGAGGACCAGCAGGCGTGGCCGGCCGTAAAGGCAGCGCGCCAGCGCGATGCGCTGCCTTTGCCCGCCGGAAAGCGTCAGATGACCATCGCCCACCGGCGTATCATAGCCGAGCGGCAGTCGTCCGATCATGTCGTGGACGTCGGCGAGCCGCGCCGCCTCGAGCACCTTGTAGGGATCGCTCTCCGCCATCCGGGCGATATTTTCACGGATGGTTCCTTCGAGAAGGGAAACCGATTGCGGCAGATAACCCGCGATCTGTCCGAAAGAGCTCCGTTCCCAGAGGTAGACGTTGTTGCCGTCGAGGAAGACGCCGCCGGCCGTGGGCTTCAGAATGCCGACCAGAAGCCGCGCCAGCGTGGACTTGCCCGCCGCGGAAGGGCCGACGATTCCAAGCACCTCGCCGGGTGAGAGCGAGAAGTTGATGCCCTTGATGATCGGCACGTCGATGCCCGGTACCGCGTAGACCAGCTTGTCGACGACGAGGTCGCCTTCGGAGCGCGGCGTCGGCATGGTCTGGCGAACGGCAAGGTCTTCCTTCAGTGCCGTTTCGACGCGACGCCAGCTTGCGATCGCCAACACCCATTGGCGCCAGTTCTCGATGACGGAATCGAACGGCAGCAGAAGGCGGCCCACGAGAATGGTGGTCGCCATCATTGCGCCCGGCGAGATCTCCTGCCTCATCACCAGCAGGGCACCCGTGCCCAGCGACGCCACCTGGATGGCGAAGCGCAGCGAACGGGTGATCGAGGCCATCGCCCTGCTTCTGATCCCACTGGCCTCCAGCACGCTGAGCGCGTGCAGTTGCGCGGCGCGCCATTTGTGGGCGAGCGCCGGCAGCATTCCCATGGCTTCGATGGCCTCGGCGTGACGTAATGTCGCACCGATTTTCGACACTGCCTCAATATTAGCCTGGCTTGCCTCTTTCATGAGCTGGCGCGTCAGAAGGTCGTTGAGAAGGCCGCAACAGACGAGTACGACGACGGAGATCGCACCGATCAGCCCGAAGAGGGGGTGCAGCAGGAATAGAACGCCCAGAAAGATGGGCGACCAGGCGGCGTCGAGGGGGGCGCTCACCGCCGAAGAGGTGAGGAAGCCGCGCAGCTCGGTAAGGTCGCGCAGGGACTGCGTCGCGCGCGCAAGTCCCTGATCGGCCGAGGCCTGGACGGCGGCGGTCAGGACCGGCAGGTTCAGCCAGCGGACCACGGCGCTGCCCATGGCCTGAAAGGTGAGGGCGCGAATGTAGTCGAGCACGCCCAGAACGATCAGCGCACCCAGGGCGAGAATCGTCAGCATGACGAGCGTATCCATGCTCTGGCTGTTCAACACCCTGTCATGCACCTGCATCATATAGAGGGGCATTGTGAGCTGGAGGAGGTTGATGCAGGCGCTGAGCAGGGCTGCATAAAGAAGCGTCACCACGAACACACGCCGGGCCCGCAGAACCAGGAGCTTCGGCGCGATTGTTCCGTTTTGCGCCGGTGTTGGCCGACTGGAGCCCTTGCTAATCAAACGATTTCGAACAGTATCACGCATGTGGCGATCTTCTAATTAGCGCATTCGCGGGTTTCATGGGGCGATCTGGTCCAGATTCACTCAAATCACAGTATTGTTGCGATAAGTGTGACACAATAAACATCGCCAGCTCAAGAGCACGCAATTTCGGGGCAGGGGTGTTGTGAAATTTACTTCAAGTTTTGAAGTAAATTCCGGAATTGGAAGTACGTTCCCAATGGAGAGAGGGATGAACCACAGGATACTCTATCCGTTCGCAGACTTTGGAGACACTGTTGCAATCCTTCCCGCGAATGAAACGCAGCGGAAAGGCCTCGATACCTCTGTAGACGATCGTGACGGAGATGATTCGCTCGTCACCTATTTCGAGCTGGCCCGGGTGATGGAGCGCGCAAGCCGCCGGTTTTCCGGCCTGTTGCGTGCGGAACTGACGAAACTCGGGGTCGAGGATATCGGTCCCGCGCAGGCGATGGTTCTTCTGGCCATAGGCGAGGCGGAGCTCTCGGTGGGAGAGCTTCTGGACCGGGGCCACTATGTGGGTTCGAACATTTCCTATTATCTGAAGCAGCTTGCCGACGGCGACTACATCGACCGGATCGCATCGCAGCGTGACAAGCGTTCGGCCCGCATCCGGCTTTCAGAGAAAGGCAGGCAGCTTTGCACCGGCCTGCGACAGGCCGCCAAGGGCTACGAACGCGCCCTCAGCCATGGCGATCAGGACCGGCGGAATCTGGAGACCGCTTTCCAGACACTGCACCGCCTCGAACTCGTCTGGGGGAATGCCGCACGCTACGGCATCTGACGCTCCATCACTGCATGTTCCTCAAAGCGCAACCGAGCAAGGGCGGTAACATGCAGGAAACCCAAGTGTTGCAACGAGCTTTGCGCGTCCGTTCGGACGCGCGGCGCTGCAGGTGTGATCGATCACTGACAAGTGGCTTATGAAGATGCATGTAGCATTCGTACACCGCCGTGGGTTCGGCCAGTTCGCCGCCCTGGCAAGACATCTGGCTGAAGCGGGGAACGAGGTGACGCTCGTGACGGAGACCGTGGACCAGCGGATACCTTCCGTCCGGGTCGTACGGCATCGGGCGGAACCCGGTCCGCAACCGAATCCCCAGATAGCGCGCCATCTTGCCGTTCCCGACCATCATGTGCGGATCGGGCACAGGGTAGCGGAAACCTTCGAGGCGATGGACCGCCTTGGACAGACCCCCGACATCGTTCTCGGCCATATAGGCTGGGGCAGCATGATGTTCGTGAAGGATGTCCTGCCGCGCGTGCCGGCACTCGGCTATTGCGAGTTTTTCTATCGGTCGGATGGGGCGGATGTCGGCTTCGCGCCGGACGACCGCCCCGACCCGGAGACGCGCAAACGCTTGCGCCTCCGCAACATCGCGCAGCTGCTGTCGCTGGAGGCGATGGATGGCGGTATCAGCCCGACCAATTGGCAGAAGAGCCTCTATCCAGCCGATGCGCGGCAACGAATCGCCGTTTGCCATGAGGGAGTGGACACGCGCCGTTTCCGCCCCGACCCGGCGGCTTCGCTGAAGCTGCCGGACGGGCGCGTCCTCAAGGCCGGCGATCCCGTCGTCACTTTCGTGGCACGGGACCTCGAGCCCTACCGGGGCTTTCCCCAGGCGCTGGAGGCGGCGGCGAAGGTCGTCCGGCGGCATCCGGACGCGCTGTTCGTCTTCGTCGGCGGCGATGGGGTAAGTTACGGCGCGCCGCCCCCTGGCGGGGGATCGTGGAAGGAGCATCTGCTTGCGTCTCTGGATATGCCGCGCGAGAGGCTGATCTTCCCCGGTGTCGTGCCGCACTCCGTGCTGCGTCAGCTCTTTCAGATATCGGCGGCGCATCTCTACCTCACCTATCCATTCGTGCTTTCCTGGTCGGTGCTGGAGGCAATGGCCTGCGGCGCTCTTGTTATCGGTTCCGATACCGCGCCGGTTCAGGAAGTCATCCGCTCCGGCCGCAACGGTCTTCTCGTTCCGTTCTTCGATACGGATGCGCTCGCCGAGACGATCGTTGGGGCATTGAACCGCCCGGACAACTTTCGCGAACTGCGCGGCGCCGCGCGCAGAACGGTCGAGCAGAGGTTCCGGTTGGACGACTGCCTCGCACGTCAGTTGACGCTGATCGGCAACCTCACCGGTCGAAATGCTGCGCAAGCGAAAGAAACGCAGTTTGTCTGAATATTGCTTCAATTTTTGAAGTATAAATACCGGGTAAAACCCCAAGAATCTATTGTTGTGCACTGCGGAATCCACGGATATGGTTCGCTCCGTGAGGTTCTGGTGGCACGAATATTTCCAGGCCATCAATTTCATCTTCTGGATAAATCGATTTATTCTGGGGTCGCGGCGTGCAAGAGTTGATGTCTTCTAACGTGAGGCAGTCGCCGGCGAAGCGAAGGCTCGTTGTGGCGTCCGGTCTGGACCGGGAAAATTTCGAAGGGAGCGACATCGAGCATCTGGTGCATTTTCTCGATCCGGATGCAGCTTCGCGATCCCCCCTGCAGAACGCCTTTCCTCTGATCGCGCTTGCCTTCTCGGATGAGGGTGAAGCCGATCTGCGGGAGGCGCTTGCGTCGATCAATGCTCTTGGCACCATTCCCGAAATACCGCTTCAGCGGATCGACGTGGGCGGTAAGGCGGAGAGCCTTGCGCTCGTGCAGTCGCTGGTGGAGGGTGGAGTGGGCCGGCTCTCCCGCTTCACGTCGTCGGTAACCGCCGAGCTCGCCATTCTCCGGCGTGAGCGGGAAACGCTGCTCGAAAATTACCGCGCGCTGGAGGATGCCTTTCAGGCCCGCAACTGGGAGCCGGTCGCGGAGATATTCGCCCATGATCCTTATGCCGACCCGAAGGACGAGGGCATCGGGCAGCTCCTTGCGACCGGATGTGTCGATCAGCTTCTTCCGGTCTCCAGTCTTGGCGTGGCCGGGATCGCGCTGCACCTTCATTCCGTGCCCAGGGACGGCGGCGAGCTGATCGTCATGCTGGGCTATGTCGAGAACGGCGAGGGCGTGGCCGAATGGACCGTCCCCTATGCACAGCTCGCGGCAAACTGGAATTTCCTCGCCCTGCCACGCGCCTGCGGTGGCGCAGCGAGAACGCTGCGGCTCAGAATCTCCACGACCGGCACGGAGACTGTAGGGCTTTCACTCGGCTATCCGATCGCGAGCGAGCGGTACACGGCCAGATCGGAAACCCCGCATCCTGATCTCGATCTCCGGCCCCTGGCGTTCCGCGTCTTTACGGGACTGCCCGGCGTCAAACCGACGCGCATGCCGAACATGATCGCTCCCACCGCCTTGCTCGAGGGCCATTTCATCGAGGACTATCGTCTGGCGGTCGAATTGCTGAGCCAGATCGTCGACGTATCGGTCACGCCGGTCGTTCCCGAGTTCCAGACCGTCCGCTTCCTCGAACACGAGAATGCGGTCGTTTGCCACCCGCTGCCGAGCGGAATCTCCGCCGGCACGATCGGCCGCGCCGTGGAACCCGGCACCATCTCCTTCTCAGCAAGCGCGATCATCGATCACCCGAAGGGCGCACCCGCGGCCGTGAGCTTCCTGCTCGCTCCGGCGAACTCCAATGCGCGCTCGGAAGTGGCGGAGCTCGCACGAAAGGGGGCTGCCAAGCCCTCGGCCTTCTTCAGCGGCTGGCGCGAGGTCACCGCCGAGCAGGCGGTCAACGTGAACTTTCAATTGGATAAACCCGTGCGTGAGCCGATGGACCTCATGATCCTCAGCCGTGCGGTGACGGATACGGTGGATTTCTCCTGGCTCAAGGTCTCCGGCTTCCGATTGGTAAAGCAGTCCGCAGGGGCGTCCAATGTCCGGAAATAGGGAAAACTCGGACCTGATCGTGGTGGCAATGCCGCTTTATGGCCATGCGGCCCTCGTCCTGGAGGCGATCGAGTCCGTGCTTGCTTCGAAGCTTGCCGGGTGCAGGGTGGCAGTCGTGGTGTCCGTCGATGGTGATCCGCGGCAGGAGACATTCGATCAATTGCTGCTCTATGCGGCGGCCCATCCTGCGGTTCATGTGCTTTTTGGGGCCAATGCCGGGCCGGGCGGGGCGCGCAATCGCGCGATCGACTACGTGCTCGCGAATCTGCCGGAAGCCGAGGCGGTCTATTTTCTCGACGCCGACAATCGCGTCTTGCCCGGGACCATCGAGACTCTCTACCGGCAACTGCGCGCCAGCGGCTGCGGCTGGATCTATACCAATATCGACACGTTCTCGGTGAGCTGGCGCGCTCATTACGGCAATCGCTACTCGCGGCTCCTGCATTGCGTCACGGACAATATTTGCGACACCGGCTCGATGATCTCGATCGACGTGTTCCGGGCGGGGGTCCGCTTCGACGACGACAGGCAAAACGGTTTCGAGGATTGGGAATTCTGGCTGTCCTGCATCGAGCAGGGCTTCGTGGGGGCGCCGTGCCACGACACGACCTTCGAATACCGGCTGAGGGCGGAAAGCCGCTTCAAGGAGGCGAATCGCGATCGCGCCGCCTCGGTGAGCTTCCTCAGAAAGCGTCACCGTGCGCTGTTCCAGCGGCCAATGCTGGTCGATTTCGAGCACGAGGAATGCCCGCGCTATCTTTTCGCACGGACGGAAGATGCTGCCATTTCGTTCTTCACGGATCCGACCAAAACGGCCAAGCGGCTTCGTCTCGACGATATCATTCCAGCCTTCTGGGCGAGCATCGGCGAGCCGGACAACGTTCACTTCCCGCCCTTCCTGATCGCCGGAAGCGGCGCCACCCTCGACCTGCTGCTGCGCTCACGCATGCTGCCGAACGTGCTCTCGCACCTGGAGCGCCTGAGCGAGAAGGCGAACGTGGTCTTCGTCCAGCTTGGCAACGATGCGGCGCAGCGCAAGATCGAGCCGGTCTTCCTGGAGGCGGGCGCCCAGCACAACGCGCCGGCCGACCTCATCTTCCTGTCCACTTCGCTCGTGCGCGATGTCATTCACAACAAGGCGCTGGACTGGTTTGCCTCCATCGGCAACCAGCAGGTATGGCCGACATCGGCAATTCTGAAAGTCCGCTTCCCTTTCCCGAGAAGCCTGCCCCGACGCTCGCTCATCACGCCCCAGCAGGTGATGATCAACTGCGTCAACGCCATCGCGACCAGTCCGCTGCGGCGGACCGCCGGCAAACGCTGGACCTGGCGTCCGGCACGGCTTGTTCCCTATTCCGACCTCCACAAGGCGCTTCGCCATGAGATCGGTGGCTCGCCGGTGCTGCCGCTCGGTCATAGCGAGGGGGGCAGGAAGACCGCAGCCCTGCTTGTTCCGAATGCATCCTTCGGCGGCGCCGAAAAGGTCGTATATGCGGCCTCGCGCGAGCTGAAGGCCGCCGGCTACGAGACCCATCTCTTCGTGCTCGGCACATCCAGGATGGATGTGATCGACGAGTTCGATCAGAGCTTCGACTATATTCACTTCTGGGACCAGGGCATTCCCGCCTGGGGTGGCTCCGGCTCTTTCCTGGGGCAGGACTTCATCGCCGAGGGCCACGACGTCGATTGGGCCGCGCTCAAGGGTCAGCTTTCCGGCTTCGACCTGGTGATCAACAATCACGTCATGGCGGTGCATCCGCTTATCGCACGGTTGCGCTCTGAGGGCACGCGCACGGCCTGCTACCTTCACGTGGTCGACAATACCGGCTTCAAAAGGCCCGCCGGCCAGCCCTTCGCGGCGATAGCCCACGAGCATTGCTACGATGCCTTCCTGACCTGCTCGGAGCAACTCAAGATCTATCTGCACAGCTTCGGCGTTCCCTATGAAAAGATCTTCGCCGTCCCCAACGGCGCGAGCTTCTCCGTGCCGCCCAAGGTGCTCGCGGAGGTGCTGTCGGTCAGGCGCATCGAACGCAAGGACGATCGGCTTCGGGTCCTCTATATGGGCCGGCTCGATCAGCAGAAGGGGATCGACCGTCTCGCTGCGGCGTTCGCCGAATTGCGGGCTTCGCGCGTGCCCTTCGATGCCCGGGCGATCGGCGGGGAAATCCTCGCGGATGCCACCTTGTCGTGGACGGATCGCCTGAAGGACCTCGGCGTCGAGGTGCGCCCGCCGGTCTTCGCAAGCAAGGATCTGATCAAGGCACTCGGTTGGGCGGATGTCCTTCTGATGCCGTCGCGCTGGGAGGGCGCTCCCTTGATGATCGCCGAGGCGCAGCAGCTCGGCTGCGTCCCGATCGCGACGTCGGTCGGTGCCGTCGACGAACTCATAACCGACGGCGAGGACGGCATCCTCATCGAGGCCGCCGCCGATCCGCAGGTGGTCCGGGACATGGCAAAGGCCATCGAGGAGGTGGCCCACAACCGTCAGATGCTCGCGCCCCTCATGGAGGGGTGCCTGAGAACGGCGGCTCGGCGCTCATGGACGTCCTCCTTCTCCGAGTTCCTCGGCTGGTGCGACCGTTCCGTGAACAATTCGTCGCTTTCGCGCGCAACGGTTATCCGTGGGCGCGAAGCATCCAATCCCGGAGTTGCGGCCGTGGGCTGAGGCCCCGCCGGTTTCAAGAAGAAGGGTCGATTGCATGCGTCCACGGATCCTCGTGACGGGAATTCCTGGTCATTACACGCGCCTCGCCAACGGCGCCCAGGGATTATCCGTCTCCTATTCGGAGCGACAGAAACAGCCCGAGACGAAGGAGGAGTTTCTCCAGGAGCTTCGCAATATCAGCAATACGGGAAATTACCTGATCGGCGAGGGGGCGCTGCGCGCGATTGCCCCGCATGCGAAGCAGGTCCCGTTCTGGCACCTTTATAATTGCAGCCAGAACGGCGTCGGACTCGACGAGTTCAACGCCAATTTCGACATCTGCGTCTTCACCTGCGCGAACCTTCTGCGCAAGGGCCTGTCTGCGGATGCCGAAGCGGAAGTGCTTGGCAAGCTCAAGATGCCGATCGTCATGCTCGGTATCGGCCTGCAGAACCGCCGAGACCTTGAAAACAGCCTGCCGGAAGGTACGAAGCGGCTTCTGGACGTTCTCAAGGAGCGTGAGCACTATTTCCTGACGCGCGGGTTCGAAACCGCCGGCTTCCTGAAGGACCAGGGCTTCTCCTATGTGCAGCCGACGGGCTGCCCTTCCATCTATCTGATGCCGCACAATATGCGCGCCTCGCTGAAGAAGCTGCCCAATGTACCGGTCGGCAAGGCGCGGACCATCTTCTCAGGCTATCTGGGTGCCAACCACGATTGCATCGTCGACGCCGCGGCGCTGGCGCCCGAGGGTTCGCGGCCCCAATACGTCATCCAGGACGAGTTCCTCCATTTCGACATGAACGTCGAAGCGAACGGCGACGGCCGGGTCTACGACTCCGCCTCCGGCACGATGCTCGGGGAACTGAGCTATCCGGGCACTGAAAGACTGAAAACGCCCTTCGACGTGCGGACCTTCTTCGATACGAACCAGTGGCGTGCCTGGGCGTCTTCCATGGATTTCAATTTCGGCCGGCGTTTTCACGGCTCGATCATCGCGATGCAGGCGGCCGTGCCGAGCCTGATGGTGGCGGTGGACGACCGGATGCGCGAAATGCTCGGCTACACGGGCCTGCCGGCGATCGACGCAGTCGAGGTCGACAAGGCGGAAAACCGTGCCGAATTCGTCGCCGACCACCTGGCCGGGCTCAATGCTTCCGAACTGGTCGACAGATATTCCGATCGCGAGCGCACGTTCCGCTCGGCTCTCCGGGAGATCGGGATCGGGCAATAAATCTACGCGAGCGTTTGCAGGCTCTAATCTCAGGTGTAATCGATGCGTATCTTGCTTACGGGAATCCCGTCCTATCTGCAGCGAACCGTCTCGGGCGTGTCCGGCGCGGAGGTTCGGCACAGGCCCTATTTCGACGAGGTCAGAACCAAGAAGGAACTGATCGATCAGGTCAAGAAGATAGCCAATACCGGCAACTATCTGATCGGCGAGGGCGCGGCCCATGCCCTGCGCGGGCATGACGTCACCTATTTGCCTTTCTGGCATCTCGTCAACAACAGGAATTCCGACGAGGCTTATGAAAGCCTCAACGAGGAATTCGACATCTGCGTCTTCGCTTCGGCCAACCTCCTGCGCCCGGGCTACTCGGCGGATCTCGAAGCGGAAGTGTTCGAGAAACTGAAGATGCCGGTGGTGATCATGGGGATTGGTATCCAGCGGCGGGAAGGGCTCAAGGAAAACCTGCCTGCCGGCACGCTCAAGTTCCTGGAAGTGCTGAGGAACAAAGAGAGCTTCTTCCTCACGCGCGGTTATTTCACGGCCGAGTTCCTGAGAGAACAGGGGATGAAGTTCGTCAAGCCGACGGGTTGCCCCTCGCTCTTCTTCGCGCCGGCCGAGATGAAGCGTTCGCTCGCCGCGCTCGCCAATCCGGATCTCGCTTCCTCCCAGAAGATCGCCTTCGGAGGCTATCTCGGAAGCGTGGCCGATACGATCGTCGATGCCCACGCGCTGCTGAAACCGGAGAGCGTCGCGAGCTACGTCGTCCAGGACGAGGTGGTCGCCTACAATCTTTCCCTTCCCGTGGACGACGACTTGCCCGTTTACGACCGAGCAAGCGGGCGCATCACCGGCCAGACCGCCTACAAGCATTCGGAGAAATGGCAGCGCAAACACGAGCTTCTGGTGTTCTTCGACACCAATCAATGGCGAAGCTGGGTCTCCGCGCGCGATCTCTGCTTCGGGCGCCGTTTTCACGGCTGCATCATCGGCATGCAGGCGGGCGTGCCGTCGCTCATGATCGCGGTCGACGATCGCATGCGGGAAATGCTGGAATTCATCGGCTTCCCCTACATGGAGGCGGCAGTCTGGAACCGGGAGCCGGACAGGAAGGCCTATCTTGCCAGCTTCCTTTCCAAGATCGATTCGCAGGCAGTCATCGACCGGTACTCGGCCTGTGAGACCAACTTCCGCAATGCTCTGGCGCATGTCGGGCTCTAGAGCAGTTCCGGGGAAAGTGCGCAGCGGTTTGCGGCCCGGGACTTCGGCGAAGCGAGGAGCAGCAGCATTGTTCCTCGGCGCCTTGCTGGCGCTTTCCGCACCCGCGCATGCCGATGAAGCTTCGGCGGCTCGCATTGGCGTCAATCGGATGAATCTCGCCTGGCTGCCCCGGGGCGACCAGGAGAGAATACTGGCGGACATAGCCGCCAGCGGCGCGACGGATGTCCGGCTTTCGCTTTCGCGTCCGGTGGACAAGAGCATAGAGGCGCTGGCAATCGCCCACCGCCTGGGTCTGCGCATCCTTCTCGAGATTCAGCTGGGAAACAAAAGCTACTATCCCCAGAGCCTCAGACCGAGAACGGGCCATGGCCGTATCTGGGACGTCTATCGACTGTCGGATTTGGATCTTGTTCGGTATCGCAGGGAGTTGCGGCAAGCGCTTCAACGCATCGATGCCCTCGGCGTGCGTCTTGTGGCGATCGAGCCGGGAAATGAAATCAACTATGCCGGCTACAACGGCGATCTTGCCGTCTATCGAGAACCGGGCGCCCGGTCACCGCGCAGCATCGCCGAGCTACGGGAGCGGACAAGGTTTGAACGCGGCCTCGACAACTACGTCAAGGCGCTGGAGATCAGCCGATCGGAGCTGCGCAAAACCGTACACAGCCGCGACGCAGCCGTCATTTCCGCCGGTCTCTCGGATATGAGCGCCGCAGAAGCCGACAGGCGCGGGATGGAAAGGCTCGATCCCGGCGAATTCGTCGCGCTCCTTCGTCAACGCGGCATCGACAGTCTGGTCGATGCCTATGGCATCCACATCTACCCCGGAAGGAAAGCCGCGCCAGCGATTGCAGCGCGGGTCAGAAGCATTCTCGATTTCTGCCGGACCGCGGGAACCGGCAAGTCCTGCTGGGTCACGGAGTGGGGGATCGCGAACAAGGCGCGCTCCTGCCCGGTGGACGATCGATCGCGAGGGGAGGCGATCCAGGTCATGCGCGCGACCTTCGGCGAACTGATCGAGGCAGGCCGGCTGACGGCTGCCTACTATTACGACTGGGATACCGAGCCCTCCTATAGCCTCTGGCGCTGCGGCAAGCTCAGTCCCGTCGGCGCCGCGGCGATCGGACCGGGCGAGGGCGCAGGAGCGCAAGCAAGATGATGGCCTCGACCGGAGTGGGCGCATGAAGGGCATCATCCTTGCGGGCGGCCGGGGAACCAGGCTGTACCCGGTGACGATCTCGGTTTCGAAGCAACTGCTCCCTGTCCATGACAAGCCGATGATCTATTATCCGCTCGGCATGCTGATGCTGGCCGGTATTCGCGAGATACTGGTGATCACCATGCCCAGGGACCGGCCGCTGTTCGAGGAGCTGCTGGGGGACGGCAGCCAGTTCGGCCTCGCGATCTCCTATGCCGAGCAGCCGGAGCCGAACGGACTCGCCGAAGCCTTCGTCATCGGGCGGGATTTCATCGGCAACAGCTCGGTGGCGCTTATCCTCGGAGACAATATTTTCTACGGTGCCGGCCTGCCCGAGCTTTGCGGCGATGCCGCAGCCCGGTCGAGCGGTGCCACGATCTTCGCCTATCGTGTGGATGATCCCGAGCGCTACGGCGTCGTCAGTTTCGACGGAGAGACCGGACGGGCCGTGGCGATCGAGGAGAAACCGGAGCGGGCGAAATCCAGCTGGGCGGTGACCGGCCTTTATTTCTATGAAAACAGCGTCCTTGACATCGCTTCTTCAATCAAACCTTCAGCGCGGGGCGAACTGGAAATCACCGATGTGAACCGGGCCTATCTGGAGCGCGGCGACCTTCACGTCTGCCGCCTCGGGCGGGGCTATGCCTGGCTCGATACGGGCACGCACGACAGCCTGCACGATGCCGCTTCCTTCGTACGCACGATCGAGCACCGGCAGGGCGTCAAGATCATGTGCCCGGAAGAAATCGCCTTCGAGCTCGGCTACGTTTCGGCGGATCAGGTGCTCGAGCGTGCCGACCTGCTCGGTAAAAACGACTATGCGATCTATCTCCGGAGACGGGTCAGGGAGCTCTCGGATGCTTGATGTAAGGCCCCTGGGCCTCGACGGGGTTCTGGAGATCGTCCCGCACAGGCTCGGCGACGAGCGGGGCTTCTTTTCGGAGACCTACAATGCGGAGACCCTCGCCGCCAACGGCGTCGCGGAGACCTTCGTACAGGACAACCATTCCTATTCCGCAGCTGCGGGCACGCTGCGCGGCCTGCACTATCAGCTCCCGCCCAAGGCGCAGGCAAAGCTCGTTCGCGTTGTTCGAGGCAGGGTGTTCGATGTCGTGGTCGACATTCGCAAAGGTTCGCCGACCTTCGCGAAATGGGTCGGTCTCGAACTCTCGGCCGAAAAATGGAACCAGATTCTGGTGCCTGTCGGCTTCGCCCACGGCCTCGTCACGCTCGAGCCGGAAACGGAAGTCCTCTACAAGGTGAGCGAGCATTACAGCGCCGAGCATGAGCGGTCGATCCGATACGACGATCCCGAGATCGGCATAGACTGGCCTGCCGCTACCGACCATCTGCAATTGTCCGCGAAGGACAGGAACGCACCATTGCTCCACGAATCCAATGTTTTCGAGTTCACCGCATGAGGGGAGAAACCATGCGAGTTTTGGTAACGGGTGGCGCGGGTTTCATTGGATCGGCGGTTTGCCGGCATCTGATCCGAAGCGGGGCCGAGCGCGTCGTCAATGTCGATAAGCTGACCTATGCCGGCAGCCTTGCGTCGCTACGGGCGGTGGAAAGCGATCCGCACTATGCCTTCTACCGGGCCGATATCCGCGACGAACAGGTTCTGCTGCAGATCATGCGCCGGGAGCGGATCGAAGCGATCATGCATCTTGCTGCCGAGAGCCATGTCGACCGTTCGATCGAGAGCCCCGACCCGTTTATGGAGACGAATGTCCTCGGCACGGTGCGATTGCTCAACGCCGCACTGGCCTACTGGTCGGGGCTCGGCACCGAGGAGCGAGAGCGCTTCCGGTTTCACCATGTCTCGACCGACGAAGTCTTCGGCGACCTTCCGTTCAACCGCGGGATTTTTTCCGAGGAGACGCGCTACGCACCTTCGTCCCCCTACGCGGCCTCGAAAGCGGCAGCTGATCATTTCGCACGTGCGTGGCACCACACCTACGGCCTTCCGGTGGTCGTTTCGAACTGCTCCAACAATTACGGCCCGTTCCATTTTCCCGAGAAGCTGATCCCCCTGACGATCATCAACGCCATCGAGGAAAAGCCGTTGCCGCTCTACGGCTCGGGAGCGAATGTGCGGGATTGGCTCCATGTCGACGATCATGCGACTGCGCTGGAACTGGTCATAAGCCGGGGCAGGCCAGGGGAGAGCTACAATATCGGCGCCCGTGCCGAGCGCAACAATCTGTCGGTCATGGAATGCATCTGCGATCTGCTCGACGTCCGATCTCCGCGAAAGGGCGGTCATAGCTATCGGGACCTCATCACCCTTGTTCCGGACCGGCCCGGTCACGACCGGCGCTATGCGATCGACCCCTCGAAGGCCGAGCGTGAGCTTGGCTGGAGGCCGAAGCGGAGCTTCGAGGGCGGACTGAGCGAGACTGTCGACTGGTTCCTCGCAAACAGGTGGTGGTGGGAGCCGATCCGGCGCGAGCGCTATTCCGGCGCCCGCATCGGCGAGCAGCATCGGAGCGTCGCGTGAGGATTGCCGTGACCGGCTGCGAGGGGCAGTTGGCCCTCAGCCTGGTGGAACGGTCTGGTCGTTGGCCGGGCGTGGAAGTCGTTACGATCGGGCGGCCGCATCTCGATCTCACGGAGCCGGCAACGATCCTACCGGCGATCGAGCGGTGCCGGCCGGACCTCGTCGTCTCCGCAGCAGCCTATACGGCCGTCGACCAGGCCGAAAGCGAGCCGGAGGCGGCCTTTGCGACCAACGCGTTCGGGGCTGGCGCGGTCGCTGAGGCGGCCGCATGCCTCGAAGTGCCGATCATCCATATCTCGACGGACTATGTCTTCGACGGGAGCAAACAGGGGAGCTACGCAGAGAGCGACACACCGGCTCCGCTCAGCGTCTACGGCGCATCCAAGCTTGCCGGAGAAACCGCCGTTGCCGAGGCAACCCCCCGCCATCTCATCCTTCGCACGGGCTGGGTCTACAGCTCCTTCGGGAAGAACTTCGTCAAGACCATCCTGCGGCTCGCAGAGGAGCGCGAGGATATCGCGGTCGTCGCGGATCAACGCGGAAATCCGTCATCGGCGATCGACCTTGCGGATGCCATCCTCGATATTTCGGCGCGGCTGACGAAATCCGATCAGGACGCCGCCTTCGGCCTCTATCACCTCGCTGGCACGGGCGTCGTAAACCGCGCCGATTTCGCGCGGCATGCTCTTTCGGCGAGCCGTACCGAAGGCGGTCCCTGGGCGCATGTTCGGGACATCGCGACAGGGGCCTTTCCGACACCTGCAAGCCGCCCTCCCAACTCCTCGCTGTCAAGCGCCAAATTCACCGCGGCCTTCGGCCGGGCCATGCCAGCCTGGCAGGATTCGGTGGAGCGAACCGTAAGGCGGCTTGTCGGGAGCATTTCGAGTGAAGCCCGTTAGGGCGGAGCGCGGACGGAAAGCCGCACGCACTTCCAGACCGAAACGATTTACTGCCGGGCTGCCGCCTGTTGGGCGTCGGCACGCGCGGGCGGATCGGGCGCGGCCCATTCCGCTGCCGCGATGGCGGAACCGAGCAGGAGGGCGGGCAGAGCGAGCGCCGCGAAAAACCGCAGCACGTGACGGCGACGCATGCGCTTCTTATCCCGATCGTAAACCATCGTCCGCCCCGCTTTGGATAGATTGGAAACAGTCCTCGCATGATAGAAGCAGAGAAGCCCCGCAAGGTCGAGTTCCCTGGGTAACACAACTTTGTGTCTGTAGCGTCACGTCCGACGGCCGGTCTCCCGGAAAGCACGATCGCGGCCGGCTCGATGAACCAAATGCGTTCTCATGAGTTCAATCTTCGATGCAATTGAACCAGGAGGACTACTCATGGACTGGAATCGTGTGGAAGGTAACTGGAAGCAGGTCAAAGGCAAGGTCAAGGAGCAGTGGGGCAAGCTCACCGACGACGATCTGGACCAGATCTCCGGCAGCCGCGAGCAGCTCGAAGGAAAGATCCAGGAGCGTTACGGAATCGAGAAGGACCGCGTAAGGCGCGACATAGACGATTGGTACGGCCGCCAGACGTGGAATTGGTGATCAGCAAACGCCGGTCGAGACCCGCCTTGACGGGTCTCGATCCATGCCTAACGATTGTTCCCCTTGATGAAGGCGAAGATATTTGCCCGACAAACCACGGATAGTCGATCTTGGCTTCCGTCGCCGGAGGTACGCGCCTATGCTCGCGATGGGAGTCCGAAGCCGGCAGATCGGCACTAACCTGCGTTTCGCTCAGGAGGCTCAGCCATGACCACCGACAATGAACGGGACAAGCGCATCCGCGCACGCGCCTATGAGCTGTGGGAAAATGACGGAAGACGTCACGGAGACCATGAGCGGTACTGGCACGAAGCCGCTCGGGAGATCGATGCGGAGGCTCAGTCGGATCTTGCCTCGGATCTGCAGCCCGGTGGAATGCAGCCCGACCGCGGACCGGCCGGGGGCGTCGGGAGCATCGGAAATGAAGGCCCCGATAAGGCCAAGGCTCCGCCCCGCGGCGCCGGCCCGCGGCGGGGCACGGCGAAGAAACTATAAAGAAGGCTTCGGTGCACCTGGTGAAGGCCACGGGCCCCTGAGGGTGTCTGTCCCCGACGGCCCTGCAACGGCGGCGCCTGCGGCATAGCCAATCAGATCGAGTTCAGCTCTCCTTCGTAATTCTTGTCCAGGCCTCGGCTCGTCGACCGTGCCATCACGGTCGATCTGCCGTGGCGTCTAACCCGGAGCGGAACAACGGGAACCGGGGTTGGTTACCAGTGATCGCACCCGCCAATGGGTCATGTCACCGCAAGCCGGATTGAACAAAAGCCTGTCGGTTTTGTTTGACCTTTGCAAAACGAAAGGAGATCGCAATGAAAGTGCCCCGTAAGGATAAGGCGCTCTCGCGCGACGAGGACTATCGCGACTATGAGGAGCGCGATCTTCGCGAAGGATGGCCCTACGCGGATGGCAGCGGCAGTACATCGAGCAGCCCCGAAAACAGAAGCTATGGCGCTACCGGCGCGAATTTCGATGAGGACCGCGGAAAGGGCTTCATCGTGGATGAGGCCGGCGCAGACGGTCTTGAGGAAAATTCCCCGGACAATGGTCGTCCTCTGCCGCCTGACCGCATCGACAGCGACGAACTGGAAGCGGTGATCACGGATCTGCTTAGCCAAATCGGTGAAGCCGAGCCCAACAGCATCGACGTGCGCGCCGACAAGGGCATCGTAACCCTGGAGGGTGCTGTCGAAACCTTGGCGATGGCGCGCCGGCTCGCGGCAGCGGTGGAGGCCGTGCCCGGGGTGCTGGAGGTTCGCAACAATCTTCAAACCCTTGGCGTCGATTCCCACATGCCTGACGACGGCTAGCGACGACGCCTTTGCGGTAGCGCCGCCGCCGCCGGGACATCGATGGAGGGTCCAATGTCAGTGTTCGAGGTATTGGCCGAGCAGGAAGTGGCCGAAGAGCTCGGTGTCGCCGTGGTCATGTTGACCCGCGAGGATGGCCGTGGTCTCCCCCGCAAAGGGATAATGCTCACGCACGAACTCGTCGACGACGCGTTCGAAGGTGACCGGGGACGGGCGGCTGAAGCAGCAAGATCCGGCGTGATCGACCATGAGGCGATGCGCCGGATCGACAGTCCGGACAGGCTGGTTTATCACCCGCAAGACGCAGCCGATCCTGTGGAATGGACGCTTGCCGCGTTCAGCCGCGACGATTTGGGACTGTTCGAAGGACCGGTCCGTTCCGGTGGGGCCGGGGCGGGCGGCATCCAGGCTTAGAGTGCTTCAAGGCAAGTGTGTAGCGTCTTCCCGTCCGGAAGTGCGCACACACTTTCCTCATCCCGCTCCTACTCTGCACAGGCGGGGTTGCCAGGGAACAATCCTGTCAATCCGCAGTTGGCTACTCGAAGGGACGTTCGAATGGAGAACATCCGATGAAGGGTATCCTTATCAAGAGTGCGCTCGCTTTGAGCCTCGGGGTTGCGTCCACCCCGGTCTTTGCACAGACGGAACAGCCGGCACAGGGCCAATCCACCGATTGCCCGGCCGGGACGGAATGTCCGCAGGGCGGCGCGCAACAGGATCAGCAGCCTGACGCTCAAGGGGGTGCGACACAGCAGGACGGGCAGACGGGCCAGGACCAGCAACAGCCGGCAGATCAGCAACAGCCCGCCGATCAGCAGCAACAGCCCGCCGATCAGCAGCAACCGGCCGACCAGGGCCAGCAGCAGGATCAGCAAGATCAACAGAAGCAGCCTGACCAACAGCAGCAGGACCAGCAGGGGGAAACAGGCACGCAGCAGGATCAAGGCGGCTCGCAAAGCGGGGAGACGGGAACCGACACGCAGACCAAGCAGCAGGACTCCGAGCAGCAGCCCGGGCAGGGCGAAACCAAGGAACCCGCTCAAGGCCAGTCCCAGTCGACCGAGCAGGGTCAGTCCTCCGGCTCTTCCGGAGATGTCGACGTGACGGTAGAGCAGAAAACCGAAATCACGCAGATCATCAAGGAAGAGAACGTCGAGCCGATCGACGTCGACTTCGACGTATCCGTCGGAGTGGCAGTACCGGAAACCGTCAAGGTCAAGCTGAAGCCGCTTCCGACCCGCATCGTGAAGATCGTGCCGAGATATGAAGGTTACCTGTTCTTCATCCTCGCCGATGGTCGGATCGTCATCGTCGAACCTTCGTCGCTGGAGATCGTGGTAATCCTCGCCTGACAGCTTGCTTGATGAAGCTGCCCGTCTGATTCTTCAGGCGGGCCATTCTCCTCGACCCACGGTCGTGCGCCGTGGGGTTTCGATCCTTTCCGGCGCCTCAAACCTCGGGGTTCGAATTATGCCGGCGCCAGATATCCAGGAGCAGCAGCGTCACCGTGAAGGCTACCGGGCCGATCACCAGCCCAGCCGACCCGAATACGATTATGCCTCCGATCATGCTCATGAACGCCGTCAGCGTGTGGAGCTTCAGGCGATCTCCCACGAAAATGGGGTAGAGCAGATTGTCGATGGTCGCGACCACTCCGGCGCCCCAGGCGACGAGTATAAGCGCCTTTCCCCACTCGCCGCCCAGGGCCAGCGACAGCGCGGCCGGAAGCCAGACGATGAAGGCGCCGAGCACCGGCACGACGGCGAGCAAACCCATGGCGAGGCCCCAGACTACGGGCGCCGGCAGACCGAGCAACCAGAACATCAGGCCGCCCATCGCGCCCTGTACGGCAGCAACGGCCACCGTGCCGAAGACGACGGCCTGCACCGTTTCGTTTACCCGCGTGAACAGCCGGTTCATCTCCTGCGAGCTGAGAGGGGAATATTCCTTCAGCGCGCCCAGTGCCTGCTGGCCGTCACGCAGGAAATAGAACAGAAAATAGAATGTCAGGATGGCGTCGACGATCTGGGCAACGGACCCACGCACGAACGAGGCGCTGAAGTTGGTAAGCCAACTGGTCGCGCTGCCTGCGATCCCGGCCAAATCGAGCTGCGTTTCGACCCAGACGACGACCGGTGCAAGGCGTGGATGGTTGGCGAGCGCATCGCTCCATTTACCCGACCTCACCGCTTCCTCGAAGATCTGTGCCCCCTTGGCAGCCTCGTTTACCAACCGTTCCGCCATGAAGGTGAGCGGAACAGCCACGACGAAGACGGCGATCGCCACGGTCGCCCCGGCGGCGGCTTCCGGGTAGCGGAAGCGTTTTTCGATCCGACGATGCAGCGGCCGGAACATCACGGTGAGCACGAGCGCCCATGTGAGAGCGGGCAGGAAGGGCACGGCTAGGAAGTAGCAGACGACCAATCCCGCGGCGAGCGCGACAAGGATTGCCAATGTCCGCGAACGCCGCGGCGTCAGTAGGCGGTCTGGAGCATCCTTTTCCTCAGCTACGGAAACACTCTTCGCCATCGCGTTTTCTTCGCTCGTTTGGGGTAGTTCGGGTCCAGTCGGACAGACTTGTCGAAAGATAACGCATCTCACCGAAAGACGTTGCGACAGCCAGGTGCAAACGGGCGCACCATGCGAGGAATTGTCCTGATCGTTCCAGTTGGTCTCGGCTGGTGGGAGCCACTACACGACACTTTGAACATGGTTTGGTGGCGCAACCGGCGTGGATGCTGGAGAGTTCGTGCGGGCGAGAAGGTGAGGACCCTGGGGGCGCGGCGATGGCGCGGTTTTGGTTCGGTAGAACACAGGACGATAGATATGTCTTTCAGGCCGCTTTTCGGTAGTGGGCGAATTCGGACTGCCGGAGAGCAGCCGGCGCAGCCCACGACAGCTTCCTGGGCCGGTTCCTCGGTCGTTTTCGATCGTCGGCGGTGGGCGTGCCGGGAAGCCGAACTTCGCTGGACGGCGCCGCATCACGTACTCGTCCTGACGGAGGAAGGCGCCACATCGCAGACCTCCATCCGATCCGATGGAAAGATGGTTTATGAGGGGCGGGACCGATCTGGTGCGATAACGTTCGTGCCCGCGGGGGTGGAACGCCTCGGTGCCTATCGCGACGTCGACCTTATCTATTCCGCCCTGTGGATCAAACCCCGGTCTATCTCTCCCGCCAGCGATCACCTGCAGGAATTGCCGGTTCTGATAAACAAGAGCGACAATGTGATCTGCGCGCTGTTGCAATCGTTGAGCAGCGAGATATCCAGCGGCCATATCCCCGACTCGGCCTATATGGAACATCTGATTGCACTCGTCACTTTGCGGATACGTGGCTTCGCTGACGAGCCCGTACCGGTTCCCCGCCATGGCTCCCTCGGCAGCCGCGTCGTCAAACGGGTCCGTGACTATATAGACGCACACTTGGACGGCGACATTTCCCTCGGCGATTTGGCCGATGTCGCCGGTGTTGCCTCGGATTCTTTTGCGCGTCGCTTCAAAGTCACGACCGGCTTCGCGCCTTACGCCTATGTGCTCGAGGAACGCATCCGGCGCTCGGAAGTGCTCCTGTGCGAGACCGACACGACGCTGAGCGCGATCGCGTTGAGCTGCGGTTTCTCGAGCCAGAGCCACTTCACCACGACATTCAAGCGCCTGCGAGGTGTCACCCCGCACGCCTATCGGTCGAAAGTTATTCCGGAATCCTGATAACCCCGCCGATTTCCTGAAAGAAATGGCAGGCGCGGGAGGCCATGTTGTCTCCTGTCGATGCGCGCCGCTCGGCGCGTTCCAGGCGGCGGGAATCCACCTCGCAGTCGAATCCGGAGATGACTCATGGACGAAACGCAAAAGGACAATGGACCGACGCGAAGGGCGGTGCTCGAGGGCGGTGCAGCCACGACCCTGCTCCTCATCGCCGGCCTGCCCGTCGGGCGTGCCGCTGCAATCGGTGCTGCCGGTGCACCGTCAGCAGGCCCGGCGTCCACGCTGCCGGTGCTGCTCAACATCAATTCCAATAACGTCGCGGTGGAAGTGGATCCGCGGACCACGCTGCTCGACACCCTGCGCAACCATCTCGGTCTCACCGGTTCGAAAAAGGGTTGCGACCATGGTCAATGCGGAGCCTGCACCGTTCTTGTGAACGGACGCCGGATCAATGCCTGTCTGACGCTCGCCGCGATGCATGAAGGCGATGAGATCACCACGATCGAGGGGCTTGCAGGTGAGGACGAACTTCATCCGATGCAAGCGGCATTCATCGAACACGATGGTTTTCAGTGCGGCTATTGCACTCCCGGACAGATATGCTCCGCAGTCGGAATGCTGCGGGAGGTCGGCGAAGGTTGGCCGAGCCACGCAACCGCCGATGTTGCGGCCGCCTCCGCCAATCTCACCGATGCCGAAATTCGTGAGCGCATGAGCGGCAATCTCTGCCGTTGCGCCGCTTACCCCAACATCGTAGCCGCCATTCGCGATGCGGCAGAGAGGTCATGAAGCATGCAGCCCTTCTCCTATCAGCGGGCCGACACAGTGGAGACGGCCGTTGCGGCTGTGGCGCGTCGGCCGGCGGCACGTTTCATCGCCGGCGGCACCAATCTCCTGGATCTGATGAAACTGGGTATCGAGCGCCCGGATCATCTCGTCGACATCGGCCGTTTGGGACTCGACCGTATCGAGCCGACCGAGGAGGGCGGATTGCATATCGGCGCTCAGGTCCGCAACAGCGATCTCGCCGCCGATCCGATCGTCAGGTCACGCTACCCGGTTCTGTCTCAGGCGCTGCTGGCGGGCGCCTCCGGCCAGATACGAAACAAGGCTTCGACAGCCGGCAACCTTCTCCAGCGTACGCGATGCCCCTATTTTTACGACCGCAACATGCCTTGCAACAAACGAGAACCGGGCGCCGGTTGCGCCGCACTCAAGGGCTTCAACCGGATGCATGCGGTCATCGGAACGAGCCAGGCGTGCATTGCGGTGCATCCCTCAGACATGGCGGTCGCCATGGCGGTGCTCGACGCTGCAGTCGAAACCGTCTCACCGGGAGGTGAAACGCGTTCGATCCCGATCGGAGATCTCTACCGGCTGCCTGGCACGACGCCGCACCAGGAGACCGTGCTTGCCCACGGCGAAATGATCACCGGCGTCACTCTGCCGCCACCACCGGCGGGCCGGCAGGCATATCGCAAGGTGCGCGACCGCGCCTCCTACGCGTTCGCCCTCGTTTCCGTTGCAGCGATCATCGAGGTTTCCGGCAATCGGGTGCGAACCGCTCGTGTCGCCTTGGGCGGCGTTGCGCCGAAACCCTGGCGGGCCCTGGAAACCGAGAGCAGGCTCGCGGATGCGGCACTATCGGACCATGTGCTGACGGACGCCGCGGAGGCCGCCCTGGCGGGAGCCGCTGGACACGGCGGCAACGACTTCAAGATTCCCTTGGGCAAGCGGACGGTGCGTTACACGCTCGCCTCCCTGGCCGAACAAGCATGATCCGAGCAAACTGGTGGACACTATGACGGATAAGGCGCAGCGAAATACCACAAGCGGTGGCGGCAGCCTCATAGGCAAACCCATCGACCGCGTCGATGGACCGGTCAAGGTTACCGGCACCGCCACCTATGCCTACGAAGTTGCGGAGGGCCCGCTTCCAGCTTTCGGTTTTGTGCTGGGTGCGGGCATCGCCAAAGGTCGCATTCTGGAAATCGAAACCGGCCAGGCCGAACGAACGCCGGGCGTCCTTCACGTGATGACGCATCTGAATGCACCGCCGCAACCGGAATTTGGTCCAGCCGTCACGCCGGCCGTGCGCGATGTTTTCACCCGTGCGCGACCCGTGCTCCGCGACGACCGCATTCGCCACTATGACGAGCCCATCGCTCTTGTGGTCGGCGAGACCTTCGAGGCGGCACGCGCCGCTGCGGCCCTCATCGAGGTGCGCTACGACGAAGCAGCCGGCGACTTCGGCCTCGAAGAGCGCCGCGGAGCGGCCTACGCACCGCAGCGGACCAATGCAGGCTTTGATACGGATAGTGCAGTGGGCGATTTCGATGCGGCCTTTGCCGAGGCGGCGGTGCGGATCGACATGACCTACCGTACGCCCTATCAGCACCACAATCCGATGGAGCCCCATGCGACGTTGGCGATCTGGCAGGGCGACGACGTGACGATCCATACCTCGGCCCAGACCCTCTCGAACTTTCGTGCCGGTCTCGCCGCGACCCTCGGCATTCCTCTAGAGCGCGTGCGCGTGATCAGCCGTTACATCGGTGGTGGTTTCGGCTCCAAACTCATCGTCCACGCCGATTCGGTGCTCGCGGCTCTGGCCGCGCGCACTCTCGGAAGACCCGTCAAGGTCGCCCTGACGCGCCAGCAGATGTTCGCCAATGCCGGGCACCGTGCGGAAATGCTTCAGAACGTTCGATTGGGCGCGAGCTCCGACGGAAAACTGCTTGCTCTCGGACACGATGTCTGGTCGGCAACCTCTCGCGTCGAAGAATTCTGCGAGCAGACGGCGGTCTTCGCCCGTTCGCTCTATGCCGCGCCCAGTCGCCTGACCCGCCACCGGCTCGTTCCAGTCGACCTCAACAGAGGCGAGTGGATGCGATCTCCCGGCGAGGCGCCAGGCATGCTCGCGCTGGAATGCGCCATGGACGAGTTGGCCGAGCGGCTGGGTCTTGACCCGATCGAGCTCAGGATCCGCAACGAGCCCGATCTCGATCCCGAGCGCGGGGTGCCGTTTTCCACGCGTAACCTCGTGGCATGCATGCAGGAGGGCGCGCGGCGCTTCAGTTGGGAGCGGCGCAGGTCGGAACCGGGCAGCCTGCGCGAAGGCCGGAAGTTGGTTGGCCTCGGCATGGCGGCTGCGATCCGGCCGAACTACATCGGAGCGGCGGCGGCTTCGGTTCGGATCGATGCGGAGGGACGAGTGACCGCTCGCCTCGACATGACCGATATCGGTACGGGGACCTACACCATCCTGACGCAGATAGCCGCCGATGCCCTCGGCGTTCCGATTGCGGCAGTCACGATCGAGCTTGGAGATAGCCGCTTTCCCTTGACCGCAGGCTCCGGCGGTTCCTGGGGAGCGGCAAGTGCCGGGACGGCCCTCTTGCGTGCGTGCGAGGCGCTGAAACGCAAGATCGTGGCCGCGCTGCGCGCGCAAAATGGTGCACCCGACCAGAATTCCGGGACTGACGACGTCTCGATGGTCGCAGGAGCGATCCGCTTCGGCGAACGGACGGAAGCATTGCCGGAATTTATGCGGCGCGTCGCACCGGAAGGGCTCGACGCCACGGGCTCGGTCGAGGCCGGTGCGAGCACCGAGAGCTACCGCGCATTCTCGCAGCATTCGTACGGCGCGCATTTCGCCGAGGTGAGCGTCGACTGCGACACGGGAGAGGTTCGTGCGAGGCGCTTGCTCGCCGTGATCGGCGCAGGCCGTATTCTCAACACGAAGACGGCGCGTTCACAGATACTCGGAGGTATGATCTGGGGTCTCGGCGCAGCCTTGATGGAGGAATCCGTCCTTGACCGCCGCTACGGATGTTTCGTCAATCATGACCTTGCCGAGTACCACGTTCCGGTCAATAGCGACGTTCCCGCCCTCGATGTCGTGTTCATGGAGGAGAACGATGACAAGGCCAATCCTTTCGGCGCAAAGGGCCTCGGAGAGCTCGGCGTTTGCGGTGCCGGCGCGGCGATCGCCAATGCGGTCTATAACGCCACCGGAGTAAGGGTTCGCGAGTTCCCGCTGACCCTGGACAAGGTCCTGCCGGGCCTGGCGACGGTTGCGCTTTGAATTCCGGCGAAAGCGAGCTGTGGGATCCTCAGGTCGGTGTCGAGCCCATCACCAGACCTTCGATGTCGTGCTTCTGCGTGACGGGGATCAGTTCCTCAACGACACTGCAGACGAGGTGCTGCTTCACCAGAACGGGCAGGGCATCAAAGTAATCCTGCGTCACCATCATGTCGTGCAGTTCGGCGTGGCCGGCGCCGGGCGCGTCGACGCCGAGGACCATGACCGGACGGGCGATCGGCGAAGCATGTTCCGTACCCCGATGGATGGTGAGCGCGGAGCGGCACGAAACGTCTCCCAGCTTCGGATATTTGCGCGTCGCGAGCTCCTGAAACTCAGGCCACCTCTCCTTGGGCGGGAACATTTCATGCTTCCACTCCCTGCCGTCGAGCCACTGGGTGCCGGGCGCGATCTCGAACGGACCCATGTCCTCCGTCACGTCCACGCCGGTGAGATTGAAGGCAAGCGAGGTGATGCGGCGCTCGACATAGGTTTCGGGCGGCGAGGGGAAGTCGCGGTGCCAGGGCTGGTACTTCGCCCCCTGGAACGGCACGTCGAAGCCGATCTCGACGATCTGGTAGTCGGGACCGAGCACCGCCTCGCACATGCCGGCCACCCACGGATGGGTGACGAGGTCGACGAAGCCGGAAAAATCCTGCGGATGGATCTCGACGTACCAGCGGCGCGGGCCACGGCCGACGGCGCCACCCGGCCGTTGAATGGCCGACCAGAAGGCCGTCATCATGTCCTCACGCATGGTTTCGGCCCACTCGCGCGAGAAGGCACTCTTCAGTCCGGTAATGCCCTCCCGTTGCAAGGCTTCGACGGACGCGCTGAAATCGTAGGCCGACCGGTTTTCATGTGTTGCTGTCGTAGTCATCACATCTCCTCTTGCTTCGCATTGTCGCGGGCTTCACCCTGGCCGCATCTCAGATGCGTTCCTCGCCTGTTCGGCGTGACATCAATCGCGCCTGAAGAACGACGACGATCAGCAGGAAGCCGCCGCGGATGACGGATTGCCAATAGGCCGAAAGGGAAATCCACCCGAGGCCGTTCTCGAAATTCAGGATATTGAACACCATCGCGAGCAGAAGGGCGCCCGCAAACGTCGCCCCGACAGAGCCCGAACCGCCTGTCAGAAGCGTACCCCCGACGACTACGGAGGCGATCGCGAAGAGTTCCCAGCCGACTCCCTCGGTCGGTTGGCCGGCACCGAACTGCGAGGCGAGGATGACGCCTGCGAGCCCCGCCAGCGCGCCGGAGCCGACATAGACGGCGGCGAGCGTCCGCCTCACCTTGAGGCCCATCAATGCGGCCGTCGCTTCGCCGTCGCCGATCGCCAGCACATGGCGGCCGACAGGCAGGCGTTCGAGCACCAGCCAGCCGGCAACATAGACGAGAAGGGCGATCCAGGCGGGAATCGGAAAGCCAAGGAAGTCGTCCTGACCTATCGCCGTGAAGCCGCTGTCGTAGGAAACGGAGACGGACTGGTTTCCCGCAAGCAGCAAGCCGGTTCCGTAGGCGGCCAGCATTGTCGCGAGCGTCGCGATAAAAGGCTGGATGCGCATGACGGTCACCGTGAAACCGTTCAATGCTCCGACGGCAAGACCCGCCGCTATGCCGCCGAAGAGACCTGCGGCCCAATGATAGGGCGACAGAAGCGCTGCGACGACGCTCGCCATGGCTGCGGTACCGCCGACGGAGAGATCGATGCCTCCCGTCATGATGACGAAGGCCATGCCCAGCGCGATCAGCGCGAACATGGAGTTGTAACGCAGGAAGCTCAGGATGTTGTATTGCGACAGGAAGTTCTCGTAGCGCAGCGCTCCGAACAGGATGAGGCCGAACAGCGCCAGGATGACGCCGAGGCGGGCCATATCGCCGGGGGACTTGAGGGCAAGAGCCTTGAGGAGTGGGTTCATCGGCATTCTCCCTCACGACTTTCCGGCGCGCTGCTGGATGAACACCGCAAGTAAGATCAGTGCAGCCTTGACGATCAAGGCGGCCGCGTCTGGCACGCCATTGGCCAGCAGGGTGTAGCGCACCAGCTGGATGACCAGGGCGCCGATCACGGTGCCCACGATGTTTGCCCGCCCGCCGGTCAGAAGCGTGCCGCCGACGGCGACTGCGGCGATCGCGTCGAGCTCCATGCCGAGGCCGACGAGGTTCGCGTCGCTTGCGGAATTGCGCGCGACGACGATGAGGCCCGCCACCCCGGCAAGCGCGCCGCTGATCGTGTAGACAAGCAGTTTGACGCGGTGGACGGGTATGCCGGTGAGGCGTGCGGCCTTCTCGTTGCCTCCGACCGCGATGACCTGCCGCCCGAACACCGTGTAGCGGATTGCCGCCCAGGCGATCGCCGCGATCGCAATCATCAGGATCACCTGGGCGGGGATGCCGGCGACACGCCCCAGGGCGATGAATTGGAAACCTTCGTTCCGGAAGACCTGCAGGTTGCCGTTGGTCATTACCTGGGCGATGCCGCGGCCTGCGATGAACAGCACGAGGGTCGCGATGATCGGCTGGATGGCGAAACGGGTCACGAGGAGGCCGTTGAAAAGACCGAGCAGCCCCGTGGCGACGACCGGCAGAACGAAGGCCAGCGCCACGGCCACGGGCATGGAGGAAACCGGAAACAGCGTCCCCATGAAGATCATCGGCGCAAGCGCACCGCCGATCGCCATCAGGGAGCCAACCGAAAGATCGATGCCGCCGGTGGCTATCACGAGCGTCATTCCGATGGCGACGATCACGATCGTGGCGACCTGGGTGAGATTGACGTTGAGCGTCTGCAGCGACAGGAAGTTCGGAGTGAAAACGACGTTGAACAGGATCAGGGCGAGGAAGGCGGCGACGGTGCCGTAACGCCCGGCGAGCCTAAAGAAACGTTTGCCGGAGGGGACGGTGCCTGCGGTCGCCTGTGTCTCTACCGTCGTCATGCTACTCCACCTGATGTGCCATGGCGGCAAAGAGCGCAGCCTCGCTCAATTCCTTGCGCGGCAGCACGGCGACCGAGGTTCCGTCGCTGAGCACGGTTACCCGGTCGGCCGCCGCCAGCAATTCCTCGAGTTCGGACGAAATCATCAGCACGCCGAGGCCCTCGTCGGCGAGCCGGCGCAGGAGGCGGAGGATTTCCGATTTGGCGCCGATATCGATGCCGCGGGTCGGCTCGTCGACGATCAGGAGCTTGGGATCGGTGCAGAGCCACCGGCCGAGCAGGACTTTCTGCTGATTGCCGCCGGAAAGTTCCTTGATAGGTTGGTCCGGCGAGGTGCATTTGATGCCCAGCGCCGCGATGTAGCGAACGACGATTTCATCCTGGCGGGCGCGATCGACGATACCGGCGCGGGCGAGCTTCGGCAGAAGCGCGAGCGTCATGTTTTCGCGAATACTCATATCGGGAATGATGCCGTCGACCTTCCGGTCCTCGGCGACGAGCCCGATGCCGTCGGCAATTGCGTCCGCGGGCTGGCGATAGGAGCGGGCTTCGCCATCGTAGCGAATTTCGCCGCGCTGCAGCCGCTCGGCGCCGAAAATCAGGTTGGCCGTTTCGGTTCGGCCGGAGCCGAGCAAGCCGGCAAGCCCGGAGATCTCGCCTTCGCGCACCGTGAGGCTCACATCCCGCACGCGGACGCCGGCGCCCGCATTCCGGACCGATAGCCGCACCGGTCGCTGTGCGCCCTCGTCGGCGTCCTTGGCGATCGCTTCGAAGGCCGCGAGTTCTTTGCCCAGCATATGGCGCACCAGTGCGAGCTTCGGCATGTCCGCCATTGCGGCCGTCGCCACGGTCTTGCCGTCACGCATGATGGTGACCCTGTCGCAGATCCGGTAGAGCTCGTCGAGACGATGGCCGATGAAGACGACCGAGACGCCGCCGCGTTTGAGCGTCCTTATGGTGTCGAAAAGGATGCCGACTTCCCGCTCGTCGAGGGAAGAGGTCGGTTCGTCCATGATGACGAGCCGTGCCTTCTGTGTCACGGCGCGCGCGATGGCAACCATCTGCCGGGTAGCGGCGCTGAAGCCGGCGACAGGTTGATCGACGTCGATCTCCAGATTGAAGGTCCGCAGCACGTCGGCGGCGCCTTGTCGCATCGCGGCCCGGTCGATCATGCCGAAGCGGCGGGGTTCGCGCGACAGATAGATGTTTTCGGCGACGGAGCGCTGCGGGGCGAGGTTGATCTCCTGGTAGATCGTCGCAATGCCTCGGGCCTGGCTCTCCGCCGGCATGCTGAAGGATACGTCCTGTCCCGCAAAGACGACCGCACCCTCGTCGCGGCGGTACGCGCCGGTCAATATCTTGATGAGCGTCGACTTGCCCGCGCCGTTCTGCCCGACGAGTGCCATCACCTCGGCTTCGCCGACTTCGAGAGAAGCCGCACGAAGCGCCGGAATGCCGTTAAACGACTTGCAGATGCCCTGCATGGACAGAAGCATAAGTCCTCCCGATGCCGATCTGTCTTTATCGCGGCCGATTTCGCAGCGATTGCGGACTTCGCCACCCGGCCGGAGCGACCCGGCCGGGTGGCGAAGGTTGTCAGTAGGCGTTGGCGAGTTCGGCAGCCGCGTTTGACGCGTCGTAGAACTTGTCCTCGTTTATGACCGTGGGATCGATCTTCTCGCCCTTGGCATAGCGCAGCATTGTCTCGAAGGCCTTGGGTCCGAAGCGTGGATTGCACTCGACCACCGCGGCGATCTTTCCATCGATGACCGCCTGCACCGCTTCCTTGCCGCCGTCGATCGACAAGACCAGGACGTCCTTGCCCGGGACCTTGCCCGCCGCCTCTATTGCGGCAATGGCACCGATCGCCATCTCGTCGTTATGGGCATAGACGATGTCGGCATCCGGATGCGCCTGCAACAGGGCTTCGGCGACCTGCCGGCCCTTGTCGCGTGCGAAATCGCCCGACTGCGAAGCGACGATCTCGAAGCCGCCTGCCGCCTTGATCGTCTCGTCGAAACCTTTCTTCCGGTCGTTGGCCGGCGACGAGCCGGTCGTACCCTCGAGCTCGATGATCTTCGATTTGCCGTTGGCATTCTTGACGAGCCACTCGGCGATGCGCCTGCCCTCTTCGATGAAATCCGAGCCGATGAAGGTCACGTAGTCCTCGCCGGCCTTGGCAAGCGACGGATCGACGCTGCGGTCGAGCAGGATGACGGGAATGCCGGCCTTCTTGGCGGCCATGACGGCGGGGATCAACGGCTTCTCTTCGCGCGGCGCCAGGAAGATCAGGTCCACGCCTTGGGCGATCATCGAGTTGACGTCGGCCACCTGCTTGGCCGCGGACCCGGCGGCGTCCGTATAGACGAGCTGATGGCCGAGCTTCTCGGCCTCGGCTTTCATGCTGTTTGTCTGGGCGATGCGCCAGGGATTGTTGGATTCCGTTTGCGCGAAACCGACCTTATAGGTCTCCTTCTGCGCCAGTTTGGGCAGTTCCGCGAAAGCGACGGTGCCGGCGACGGCGATTGCGCCGGCCGCCGTGGCCGCAAGCATGAACGCGCGACGTGAAATCCTGTTCATCGTGTTCTCTCCTCCCGGTTTGCCGGTACTCCTCTACCGGCTGCGAGCAACTTTATGCTTCACACGGGAAAACCTTGCGCTAATATTATTAGCAGTCAAGGCTAAAGTTATTAGCACATGCACAAATTGAATGCGGCGTTGCAGCGCCGGACTGGGGAACGAAATGGCAAAGGGCAATGGGGGCGGTGCCTCGACTAAGGAAGCGGGCGGCGGCCGGCCGACCATGACCGACGTGGCGCGTATCGCCGGCGTCTCGCAATCGAGCGTTTCCCTCGTTCTGAATGAAATGTCCGGAGCCCGCATCTCGGCTGAAACTAGGGCGCGCGTGCGGGAAGCAGCGCGCAAGATCGGGTACAGGCTGCCGAATACCCGGCAGGATCTCGCCCGTGCTCCCGCGATCGAAAAGGATACGATAGCCTTCATAGTAGACGAGATATCGACCAGTCCGCACCCGGTGGTCAGTCTCGACGGAATTCGCGACTACGCCTTCGAACAGGGCCTGCTCGTTTCCGCGCACGCGACCCGTTCCAACCCCGACCTTGAGAGCGCCGTGCTGCGCGCTGTATTGCGCGATCCGGCAATCGCTGGAGTGATTTATGCGACGATCTTCACACGAAAGGTGAGCGTTCCGCGCGAACTGGCGAACATTCCGACGATTCTGCTGAACTGCTATGCCGAGCCGCGCCAGCACCTGGCGATCGTACCCGGAGAGGTCGCCGGAGGCTTCGCGGCGACGGCGCATCTGACTTCTCTCGGACACCGGCGTATCGGCTTCATCAACGGCGAACCGTGGATGGATGCCGCAATCGATCGGCTCAAAGGCTACAAGCAGGCGCTGGCCACCGCCGATATCGCCTATGACGAATCCCTGGTGCGCAATGGCGACTGGCTGCCCTTGCGCGGCTACGAGGCTGCACTCGAGCTGCTTGCCATCGACAATCCGCCGACCGCCATCTTCTGCGGCAACGACCTGATGGCGATCGGGGCGCTCGAGGCAGCTTCGGAACGCGGGCTTCGCGTGCCGCAGGACCTGTCGGTAATGGGTTACGACGACCAGGAACTCGCCCGCTACACGCATCCGCCGCTTTCGACGCTGGTGCTGCCGAACTATGAAATGGGTCAGAAGGCGGCGGAAATGCTGATCGACATGGCGATACACGGAAAGAACCCGCGCCCGATGACGATCAAGGTGGATGGCCCTCTGGTAGAACGGGGAACGACGGCAGCCATCCCCGAGAGGATGACTGGACGTGCTCTTGCCTTGCGCGAGGGGTGAGCGGCGTCGAACCGGAATGCCCGACGCAGGTGGGACGCGACGGCTTCAAGTCTTGCGGCTGCGCGGTTGCAGACGGAAAACCGCTTCCTTGAACTGCTCTATTTCAGGAAATCGGCGCGGTGCGGCGTGAAGCTGTCGATCAGCCGGCCGGCCTCCAGCGCCTTTACGCCATGGACCACGCCCGATGGAGCAATGAAACTGTCGCCGGTCGAAAGAACCTGCGTGTGCTCGCCGACGGTGACTTCGAACCTGCCCTCTGCGATATAGCTTCCCTGCACATGAGGGTGTGAGTGGAGTGCGCCGATTCCGCCTTTCTCGAAGGCGAATTCGACCAGCATCAGCTCGTCGGTATGGAGGATCACCCGGCGCCGATTGCCCTGTCCGAGCTCTGTCCATTCGCCGTCGTCGCCACGGGCAAAAAGTTTCGTGTCCATCGTTTTCTCCTATCTGGCGAGCCAGCCGCCGTCGACCGGAACGACGGCGCCATGCATGTAGTCGGAGGCCGGTGCGAGCAGGAAGACCGCCGCATCGCCTATATCGTCCGGCGTGCCCCAGCGCCCGGCAGGGATACGTTCCAGAATGGAGGCGCTGCGCTTTTCGTCAGCGCGCAGAGCTTCCGTGTTGTTGGTGACGACGTAGCCGGGGGCCACGGCATTCACATTGATGCCCTTGGCAGCCCATTCGCATGCCAGCAATCGGGTGATGCCGAGGGCTCCGTGTTTGGACGCGGTATAGGAAGCGACGCGGATGCCGCCCTGAAATGACAGCAGCGAAGCGATGTTGACGATCTTGCCGCGGCTTTCCTCTGCAATGAGCCGGCGGCCGAAGGCCTGACTGAGGAAGAACAGCGAACGCAGATTGATATCGATGACATCATCCCAGTCGGCCTCGGTGAAATCCACCGCGTCGGCGCGACGGATTATCCCCGCATTGTTGACCAGGCCCTGCAGAGCGCCATGCTCGTTCCACAACCCGTCGATGAGGGAGCGGGTGGCTTCGCGATCGCCAAGATCGGCATGGGCCGCAATGAAAGTTCCGCCGGCGTCGGTGACCTTCTTTTCGGTCTCGTCCATGGCGGAGCGGCCCACGCAGATAACCGTGCCGCCCGCCCTCGCGATCGACACCGCGATACCCTGTCCGATCCCGGTATTGGCACCGGTGACGACGACACGGCGGCCGGCCAGGCTGAAGCGCGACGGTACGCTCATCGCAGCGTCTCCATCGCCACCATCTCCACATCGGTATAGTCGACATTGTCGCCGGCCATGGCCCAGATGAAGGCGTAGTTTGCGGTTCCGCAGCCCGAATGGATCGACCAGGGCGGAGAAAGCACGGCCTCTTCCCTGGCCATCACGATGTGCCGGGTTTCGCTCGGCTCGCCCATGAGGTGCAGGACGCGGGCGCTGTCATCGAGGTCGAAATAGAGATACGCCTCCATTCGCCGGTCGTGCACGTGGCACGGCATTGTGTTCCAGACCGATCCCGGGGCAAGCTGCGTCATGCCGACGACCAACTGGCAGGTCTTCACGCCTTCGGGGTGGATGAACTGGAAGATCGAACGCTCGTTCGAGGTGGCCGCACTGCCGAGGTCGAGCCGTTTGGCATCGCCGATGCGGATATGGCGCCTTGGCAGCGCCTGGTGAGCGGGCGCACTGAGCAGGTAGAATTTGGCGGGCGCGGCCGGGTCCTCGGACGAGAAGGTGACCTCCTCTCCCATGCCGGCATAGGCCATGTCGCGCGGCTCGAGACGGAAGCTTTCGCCATTCATCTCGATACGGCCGGGGCCGCCGATATTGACGGCGATGAGCTCGCGCCGCTCGAGAAAGCGCGCCGTACCCGTCGGACGGATGGTTTCGAGAGCCAAGGGCTTGTCGACCGGCACGGCACCGCCCACGATCATCCGGTCGTAATGGCTATAGGTGA
The DNA here is from genome assembly GCF_036245905.1 of Sinorhizobium sp. KGO-5. Taxonomy (NCBI): domain Bacteria; kingdom Pseudomonadati; phylum Pseudomonadota; class Alphaproteobacteria; order Hyphomicrobiales; family Rhizobiaceae; genus Sinorhizobium; species Sinorhizobium sp. KGO-5. Next base: position 175,178 of record NZ_BDIZ01000003.1, on the reverse strand, counting down.
GCGAGATCCGCCCCTGCCGGAACAGATCGCCAATGTGAAAATTCGCACGCAGGGCATCGGTGTCCATGCGGGCTGCTGCTGCCGGGTCGACGGCGAAACGAATGGTGTAGTCGATATGGCTTGCGGTCATCGGCTCACGGTCCTCGGATTGGGGCACTTCCAGGAAAAACGTGTAACGTTCTCGTCCAGGAGTGCGTCGTTTCAAAGTGTTGAAGCGTTCCGCTGCTTCGATACCAGCGAAAACGCTCTGGAGATGGGCAATCAGACGCCGCGCTTGGCGGCGTCCCAGGCGGCCTGCTGTCCGCTCAACCGGACACGGTAGCGTTCCTGGCTCGCGGTCAGATGGGCGCGCATGGCCGCGCGGGCAGCTTCCGGATCGCTTTCGGAAATCGCCTTCAGGATCGCCAGATGCTCGCGCTGGAGGCTTTCCTGATATGCGCGAGACAGCACGCTTTCCGTCCCCCAGGGGGAGGCGACGTCGCAAGGGATGGCCCGCAGACCCAACGCATCGAGAACCTCCACGTAATAGGGATTGTTGGTCGCGGCCGCGATCGCCCGGTGGAAGGCAAAGTCGCTCTTTCCGGTTGCCTCGCCGCGCTCGAGCAGGCGATCGAATTCGAAGAAGGCCTCCTGGATCTGAGCCTCCTGGGCGCCATTGCGCCGAAGCGCTGCCAGACCCGCGCTCTCGATCTCGAGCCCCATCCGCACCTCGATGACGTTGAGCGCATGGGAGATCTTGTTGCCGACGTCGAGGCTGATCGAGCCGAAGGCAAGCGTCGGGTGGTCCATGACGAAAACCCCGGCACCCTGCCGCGGCTCGACGAGGCCGTCCGCGGCAAGGGTTGCGATCGCTTCGCGCACCACCGTGCGGCTGACGCCGAAGAACTCGCTCATCCGGCTCTCCGTCGGCAGCTTCTGCCCGGGCTGTATTTCGCCCTTCAGAACCTGCTCCCTTATTGCGTTCGCGACGCGTTCGGAAAGCTTCGGTTTGCGTTCGGTCAGAAGATCCATGCGGTTTGTCACCCTTTGAAGACGGCCGGCAGCCATAGCGAAAGGGCCGGAACATAGGTGACGAGCCCGAGCACGATCAACCCCGCCAGGTAGAACGGCCATATGCTGCGCATCGCCTGCCAGACGGAAATTTTCCCGACTGCACAGGCGACGAACTGCACGGCGCCCACCGGCGGCGTATTGAGGCCGATGCCGAAGTTCAGGATCATGATGACGCCGAAATGAACCGGGTCGACGCCGTAGGCCATGGCGACGGGCAGGAAGATCGGGGTGCAGATGATGATGGTCGGGCCCATGTCCATGAAGGTGCCGAGGAACAGCATCAGGACGTTGAGCAACAGGAGTATGATGATCGGATTTTCCGAGATCGTGTTCATCCAGTCGATCAGCGCTGCGGGCACTCTGAGGAAGGCCATCAGCCAGGAGAAGGCGGCCGCCATGCCGATGATGAGCAGGACCATGGCCGTCGTGCGCACGGCCGCGAAGGTTGCCTGCACGAAATCCTGCCAGGTCATCTGCCGGTAGACGAAGACGGTCACCGCGAGCGCATAGAGGACGGCGATGCAGGAACTCTCGGTCGCGGTGAACACGCCCGAACGTACGCCCCCGAAGATGATGCCGATGAGCAGGAGGCCGGGCGTCGAAACCAGCAGATAGCGCCCGACGCGGGCGAACCCGGGAAAGACCTCCGTCGGATAGCCGCGCCGGCGTGCAACGAAATAGGCGGTAGTCATCAGTGCGGCAGCGTAAAGGAGGCCGGGAAGGATGCCGGCGGTGAAGAGATCTGCGATCGAGATCTTTCCGCCTGCCGAGATCGAGTAGATGATCATGTTGTGCGAAGGCGGCAGCATCAGCGCGATCAGGGCCGCCATGGAGGTGACATTGACGGCGTAGTCCGCGCCGTAACCGCGCTGCTTCATCTGCGGGATCATCAGCCCGCCCACAGCCGCGGCTTCCGCCACGGCCGATCCTGAAATGCCGCCGAACAGCGTTGCGGTGACGATGTTGACCTGACCGAGCCCGCCCCGGATGTGCCCGACCAGCGAGGCCGCGAAGGCGACGATCTTCTGGGCGATTCCGCCACGCACCATCAGATCGCCGGCATAGATGAAGAATGGAATGGCAAGCAGCGAAAACACGCTCATGCCGGAATTGAGCCGCTGAAAGATCACCAGCGGCGGCAGCCCCAGATAGAGAACCGTCGCGAAGGACGCGACGCCGAGGCAGAAGGCGATCGGCGTGCCGATCAGCATCAGCAGCGTGAACACGCCGAAAAGGATCATCATGTCCATCGGGTCAGGCCTTTATTTCAGCAGGGTCGAGTTCGGCGGCAACCTCCGCCGGCGGCATTTCGTCGAGAAGATCGTCGATCGGCTCTCCGGCAAGGCGCAGGACGATGCGCTCCAGCGCGAACAGGCAAATGAGGACGCCGCCCGCGACGAGGGGCACATAGCTCCAGCCGCCGGAAATCTGCAGCGACGGCAGGATGGTGTTCCAGGTGAGAGCCACGAGCTGCCCCCCATACCAGATCATGCCGATCCCGAAGGCGAGCGCGACGAGATCGGAGATCATGCGCAGCCAGATCTTGCCGCCTTTCGGCACGAGATAGAGCAGCACGTCGAAGCCGAGATGATAGTTTTCGCGCACCCCGACGGCGGCACCCAAGAAGATGAACCAGCTCATCAGCATGACGGCGCCGGGTTCGGTCCAGCTCGGCGAGTCGTTCAACACGTAGCGGCAGAACACCTGCCAGGCGACGATGAGCGTCATCGCGACGAGGCCCACACCCGCCATCCAAAGCGAGAGAGTGCCCAGCCACGAGAGGCCCCGGCCCAATTTTGCCAATCCGTTGGACAAGGTTTCATTCCTATTGAAAGGGACGGGCAGGCTTCTGCCGCGGCCTTTGCGCTCGATTATGATGATCCTGGGTCGGGTCGATCTAAAATCATGAACGTCATCGATTTCAATTGATTAGAGCGGGATGTGGGCGGAGAACCGCGCACGCTTTTCCTTATCCCGCTCCAACGCGCATGGGCACAGCAGGCCTGCCCGTCCGACTCGTCACTGCACCGCGCGAACGTCCTCGACCATCTTCTTGAGGACCTCATCGGTGACGTGCTTTTCGTAAACCGGCTTCATCGCGTCGATGAACCCCTGCTTGTCGGGTGTGGTGATCTTCGCGCCGGCCGCTTCGACCTTCGCACGCGACTCCTTCACCTTGGCAGCCCAGAGCTCGCGCTGCTTGGCAACGCTATCCTTCGCTGCCTGCTTGAAGATCTCCTGGTCTTCCGGCGTGAGCTTGTCGAAGACCGCCTTGTTCATGACGAATACCTCCGGAAGGATGGTGTGTTCGTCGAGCGAGAAGTTCTTGGCCACTTCGAAATGCTTGGCGGTGTCGTAGCTTGGAAAATTGTTTTCCGCGCCGTCGATGACGCCCGTTTCGATGCCCGAATAGACTTCGCCGTAGGGCATCGGCGTAGCGTTCGCCCCGAGTGCCGCCACCATGTCGACGAAAATGTCCGACTGGATGACGCGGAACTTCAGGCCCTTCATGTCTTCAACCGAATTGATCGGCTTCTGCTTGTTGTAGAAGGAACGCGCGCCGGCGTCATAGAAGGCAAGCACCACCACTCCGGCGCCTTCGAAGGCCTTCTTGATCTGATCGCCGATCGCGCCGTCCATCACCTTGTGCATGTGCTCTTCCGAACGGAAGAGATAGGGCAACGCCGGAACGATCGACTCCTTCACCGTTCCGTTGAAGGGCGCCATCGATACGCGGTTCAGTTCGATGACACCGGAGCGCACCTGCTCGATCGTGTCCTTTTCCTCTCCGAGCTGCGCGGAGTGATAGACCTCGACGGAGTAGCGGCCGGCTGTGCGCTCCTTGACCAGCTCGCCGAAATATTTGACCCCCTCGACCGTCGGATAGCCGTCCGGATGCGTATCGGATGAACGCAGCACCGTCTGAGCATTGGCTGCATTGCCTATGAAAGAAGCGGCGACCAATAGACCGGCCGCCAGTTTGACCAGGATTTTCATGCTTTTCCTCCCGTTTGCATGATGTGAATTCTCAGAGCCGGTACGCCTCCTTGGCGAGACCATAGGCAAGGTCCCGCGCAAGCTCGTACGCCTCATCCTCCCGCAGGCGATGTTCCGCGACCAGACGCGCGAGAAATGCGCAGTCGACCCGGCGCGCAATGTCGTGGCGCGCGGGGATGGACGGAAACGCCCTTGTATCGTCGTTGAACCCGACGGTGTTGTAGAAGCCCGCCGTCTCGGTGGTCATCTCACGGAAGCGGCGCATGCCCTCCGCACTGTCGTGGAACCACCATGCGGGTCCGAGCTTCAGCGCGGGATAGACGCCGGCAAGCGGCGCCAGCTCGCGCGCATAGCTCGTCTCGTCCAGCGTAAAGAGAATGACGGTCAGATCGCGCTCGAGCCCGACTGCGTCGAGCAACGGCTTGAGTGCAGTCACATAGTCGGTGCGTGCCGGAATGTCGAAGCCCTTGTCGCGGCCGAATTTTGCCAGGATCGCGGGCGAGTGGTTGCGGAACGAGCCCGGATGAATCTGCATTACGAGCCCATCGTCCAGGCTCATCTTCGCCATCTCGGTCAGCATCTGCGCCCGGAACAAGCGCCGCTCGTCGGCATCCGCCTTGCCCAGCCGCACCCTGTCGAAGAGTGCCGCGGCCTCCGCTTGCGAAAGGTTGGCCGTGTCTGCCGTCGCATGGCCGTGATCCGTCGAGGTCGCGCCGAAATTCTTGAAATAGGCGCGGCGGGAGCGATGGGCGTCCAGATAGCCCGACCACTTTGCGGTGTCGGCGCCGGTTATGTCGCCGAGCTTGTCGAGATTGGTCGAGAAACCCTGGAAATCCGGATCGACCACCGCGTCGGGACGGTAGGCGGGGACGACCCGTCCTTTCCAGCCGCTTTCCAGTATCTTGCCGTGCCAGCCCAGATCGTCCAGGGCAGTGTCGGTCGTGGAGATCACCTCGATATTGAACCGCTCGTAGAGCGCGCGCGGGCGATAATCCGGGCGCCCCAGACAGTCGGCGACATGGTCGTAAAGCCGGTCCGAACTGGCGGCGGAGGGCAGTTCGTCGATGCCGAAAAGCTCGGAGAGCGTATAGTCGAACCAAAGCCGCGTCGGCGTGCCGCGAAAGAGATGGTAGTTTTCGCAGAAACGCCGCCAGATCGCGCGGCCATCCGTCTCGACCTGCGAACCGTCGAGCGCCGGAACGCCGAGCTCCTCCAGCCTGATCCCCTGGCTGAACAGCATGCGGAACACGTAATGGTCCGGCACGATGAGAAGCTGGGCGGGGTCGGGAAAAGGTTCGTCCAGCGCATACCAGCGCGGCTCCGTATGCCCGTGCGGGCTGACGATCGGCAGACCGCTTACTTCGGCATATAGCCTCCGCGCCAGCGCACGGGTGCGCTCTTCGGCCGGAAACAACAGATCTGGATCGATCAGTCCCCTCATCACTCTCCCGCTCCTCCAACAGGTGCTCTATGGCTACGGCTTGTAAAATATATTGTCAACATACAAACTTCATGAAGTTGTATGATGACTTTCTTGCCGCGCATCGCTGCAGGATGTAGATAGAGGTCCGGAGGAACTGTGCTGAGGGGGTGACGGAATGAAAAAGACGCGCATCGGCGTGATCGGACTCGGCATGGCGGCTGGCCCGCATGCCAAAAGCCTGTTGGACCTTGAGGAGAGAGTTGACGTCGCTGCCGCGTACAGTCCCACGGCCGCCAGGCGGGAGGCCTTTTCCGAGGCCTATGGTTTACCGACTTGCGACTCCGCCGAGACGATCTTCCATGATCCGTCGATCACGGCCGTCATGATATTGACGCCGCCGAGCACGCATCTCGATCTGGTGCGGCAGGCGGCCGAAGCGGGCAAGCATGTGCTTCTCGAAAAACCGCTGGAGATCACCCCGGAGCGATCGGAAGCCCTGGTGACGGTGGCCGAGCGCGCCGGAATAAAACTCGGCATCGTGCTTCAGCACCGCTTTCGCAGGGTCAGCCAGGAACTTGCGAGGCTCATCGATGAAGGCCGCCTCGGCCAAATCGTCAGTGCTTCGGCCCGGCTGCACAACTGGCGGCCGCAGAGCTATTACGATCAACCGGGCCGGGGTACGCGGGCTCGCGACGGCGGCGGCGTGCTTCTCACCCAGGCCATACACACCCTCGACCTTCTCGTTTCGCTCGCTGGCCTGCCGGAAGAGGTCAAGGCCTATGCGGCGACGAGCGGAATCCACCGCATGGAAACCGAAGACCTGGCGATGGCGGCGATCCGCTTCGGGGGCGGCGCGATAGGGACCGTGAGCGCGACCACCTGCGCCTATCCCGGCTATCCGGACGAGATAGATATAATCGGGACACGCGGCATGGCGCGTCTGGGCGGCCGGCTGCTTGCGGTTTCCTTCCACGACGGAACGGAATTCTCGATCGAGGACGAGGCCGCGGGTGGTGCCGGCGCCGATCCGATGGCATTCCCGCATCACCATCACCGTGCGGTCCTTGCCGACTTTCTCGATGCCGTCGAGGGTAATGGCGAACCGCGCGTCAACGGGCGCGAGGCGCTGAAGGTCCACCGGCTCATCAATGCGCTTCTCGGCGCTTCGGAAAGCGGGCAGGCGCACCGCCTCTGAGCCGTCGCGTCCCGGAACAAGCTATTTTCCGCGGCGTTGGTTAGGCATGCGGCGAGGCGAAAGCCGGGTTCCGACACCGGGCGGGCGTTGATTCATGGGTGCGAACGAAATCGAACTTGCCGAAAAGCTGGAGGCCGCGGAGCCGGGCAGGGGGCGTGCAGCCGACACGCCCGCGGATATCCCCGCCAAGGGGATGCGGGACGTCTTCTGGCGGGTGCTTTCCGAAATTGGCGAAGAGCGGGTCATGCTGATAGCCGCGGGGGTAAGCTTCTACCTTCTGCTGTCGCTCTTTCCCGCGATGGGTGCCCTCGTCTCGATCTACGGGCTCGTCGCGGACCCGTCGGAAATCGGCACCCATGTCGGTATCCTGCAGGTGATTCTGCCGGCGGACTCCTACGGGCTGATCATGGACCAGCTGGAGACCCTGACGACGCAGAAGCCCTCCACTCTCGGCATCAGTTTCTTCGTGAGCCTGTCAATCTCACTGTGGTTGGCAGCCAACGGCATTGCCGCCCTCTTCGACGCGATGAACGTCGCCTATGGAGAAAGGGAAAAGAGAGGCTTTCTGTCGAGAACCCTCCTGTGCATCGCGTTCACCTTCGCGGCGCTCCTCTTCGCGGTGGCGCTGATCGCGGCGATCGGCGTCGTGCCGGCCGTACTGGCCTATGTGTGGGTCGATCGTTGGGTCGAGCTCGTGACCCGAGCGGCGAGATGGCCGGTGGTACTCCTCCTCGTTACCTTCGGCACCATCCTCATCTATCGTTTCGGGCCGAGCCGCGAGCGGGCGAAGTTGCGGTGGCTGAACTGGGGCGCGGTGTTCAGTACCTTGTTTTGGCTGGCCGCCTCATGGCTCTTTTCCTACTATCTGGAACATTTCGCCAACTACAACGCGACATACGGCGCTCTCGGCGCGCTTGCCGGTCTCATGACATGGGTGTGGATCTCGGTGATGATTCTCCTCATCGGCGCACTCATCAACGCCGAACTCGAACACCAGACGGCGGTAGATTCGACGACGGGCAAGCCGCTCCCGTTGGGCGAGCGCGGCGCTCATGTGGCCGATACCATCGGCAAGGCGGCTGATTGATCAGCCGCGGCATGCGCCGGTTCGCATCGCCAAGGAACAATCGCCGCTTCTTACGCATTTCAGGATCACCGGGACTTGCGGTGCTGGAGGACTATGCCATGGCAGATCGTGACCTCTTGGGTCTGGCGGCCAGCGCGAAAATCGGCGGGCATCCGATCCATCCGATGCTCGTTCCCTTTCCAATCGCGCTTCTTGTCGCAACGTTCATATGTGACATCGTGTATCTCGCGAACGGAAATTCATTCTGGGCAGACGTATCTATGTGGTCGCTCGGTGCAGCCATCGTGATGGCAGCCCTGGCCGCTCTCGCCGGACTGACGGATTTCCTCGGAAATGCCCTTATTCGGGCGATCGACGATGCCTGGAAGCACATGATCGGAAACGTTGTCGTCGTACTCCTCGCGGTCGCCAGTTTTTGGCTGCGCTACGCGAACGGTTCCGTCGAGGCCGTTTGGCCCTGGGGCCTTCTGCTATCTCTCGCCACCGTCCTCCTGCTTCTCTACACCGGCTGGAAAGGCGGGGAGCTCGTCTATCATCATCGGGTCGGCATAGACCCCGAGGCGGAGGACGGCGCTGCCACGCCATCCATCACCAGGCACGGGACGAAGCACATCTAAAGGCCCTCTCGTCCCCGGCGGCAACCAGCCGATTTCCGGTTGCCGCCCGTATCCTGCGTGGACACTGCTTGAGTTCTGCGGCGGACGCCGACGCAAGGAAGCGGGCCGTCATACAGGGTGGTTCACGGAACATTTCCGCCCGTTCAGCCATTCTACAAAGCTCAAGGGCGAGGTCTAAGCTTTGGATCAACCACCAGTTCGACCGGACGGATTGCAGATCGAAGAGCATCGCACCTTCCAGGAGTTTTTCTGGAAAGTAGAGCGCGTCGCATGGATCGTTTTTGGACTGACGCTGCTTGCCGCCGTCCTGGGCGTTACCGGCTCAAGGGGCTGGCTACAGAGGCAGACCGTGACGTTCGCCGGCGGCGCCGTCGATATGCCCCGTTTCAGCCGCTGGGAGGCTTCCGAGACGCTGAACGCTTCATTGGCCGGCGGCGAGAACGAACGTCGCCTGACCTTGTCGCCCGAATTCTTCAAAAGCTTTCAGGTGGAGGATATGGATCCGCCACCGATCTCCGCTGAAGCAGGCGATGAAGGGCTGGTATACCGCTTCCGGTCCGCTTCGCGGCAGCCCCTCGTACTGACTCTGCACCTCCGTGCCCAAACTCCGGGTGTCGTTTCCTACCGGGCAAGTATCGATGACGAGCCGGTAAAGGAGGTGCGGACGATCGTCTGGCCCTAGGAGATACGTCATGGACTCCGTCGTTCGCGGTATTACGATCTATTTTATACTCCTCGCCGCGCTCCGGCTTTCCGGCCGGCGCACGGTTGCACAGATGACCACCTTCGACTTCGTGCTGCTCCTCATCATCGCCGAGACGACTCAGCAGGCGCTGCTCGGCGACGACTTCTCCATCGTCAACGCAACATTGCTCATCCTTACGCTTTTCGGCGTCGATATCGTTCTCTCCTACGTCAAGCAATGGTCGCCGAAGATCGCCCTGTTTCTCGACGGCACGCCGACGGTGCTTATCGCCGACGGGAAGGTCGACGAACGCGCCGTGAGAAGAGCCCGGGTCAACATCGAGGACATACTTGTCGCGGCCCGAGAGCAGCAGGGTCTGGCTCGCCTCGACCAGATCAAATTCGCTGTTCTCGAGGCGGACGGGGGAATAAGCATCATTCCGAGATGACAACGCGGTGCCAAGCTGGAAATCCCGGTTCGTCAGCCAATGTAGGTGCCACTTATTTCGATCTCATCGTGCAACGATACTCCCCCTTGACACATGCGATCTTGGGCGAGGAGCACTCGGCCACTCCGTCGATCAACGAACAAACAGAGCATTGATCATTGAACTCGAGGCAGTCGGGATTGGCATCTACGAATTTCTTCATGGCCAGGCTTTGACTTCGAACTTTTCCCTTTTCGTGCTGCACATTCCCCGCGATTGCCGGAAGAAACGGAGTAGCCGCAGACAAAAATATGGCGGTGAGGCGCAGCGTCGCAGGTTTCATGATTCAGTTCTTTTCAAATCCGAAAACGCGTCACGAGAGCATGGAGCACTTCTTATGAGAAAATAAGTCGCGCCGTGAAGTAAGGGCTTCGCGCCCCAATAGGGGGCATCGCAAGGAACAAGCCATCGCCTGGCGTGTTCGAATGCCACCCGCGATCGCCCGCCATCGGCAAGCCCGATCAGCGGCACGGCGGACTTTCGAACCCGTGAGGAAGAGCAGATGAAATCCGGTGATGCAAAGAGGGGAACTGACGAAAAGGCTCAAGAGGGGGGCAGGGGACGCGCGGCCGACAGCCCGGGCGAAATTCCAGCGAGGGGTCTGCGTGACGTCTTCTGGCGGGTGGTTTCACAGATCAGCGAGGACCGGATTTCGCTCGTTGCCGCCGGCGTCACCTTTTATGTGCTCCTCTCCATATTTCCAGCGCTCGGCTCGCTCGTCTCCATCTACGGTCTCGTTTCCGATCCGGCCGCGATCGCCGAGCAGGCTACATTGCTCGCCACCGTGCTCCCGGCGCAGTCGCTTCAAATGATGACCGATCAATTGGAAACCCTGACGTCCCAGGAAACGTCCAGCCTGAGCCTCGGCTTCATAGGCGGGTTGCTCTTCGCTCTCTGGAGTGCGCGCAACGGCGTAGGCGCCCTTTTCGAAGCGATGAATATCGCCTATGACGAGACGGAAAAGCGCGGCTTCGTCCGGCTGGCACTGTTAAGCATCGGCTTCACGCTGGCCGGTTTGATCCTGACCGCCGTCCTCATCGCGGCCATTGCCATATTGCCGGCAGTGCTGGCCTTTCTCCACCTGGAACTGGAAGGTCTCCTCAGGTTCGTGCGCTGGCCCGTGATGCTGTTGCTCGTAGCGGCGGGCATCACCCTGATCTATCGCTATGGTCCTAGCCGGGAGCCGGCCAAACTCAGGTGGCTTACCTGGGGTGCAGCCCTGAGCACGATCTGCTGGCTCGTCGCGTCCCTGGCGTTCTCGTATTACATCGACAATTTTGCAAACTACAATGCCACCTACGGCGCTCTCGGCACGCTGATCGGCTTCATGCTCTGGATCTGGATATCCACGATGATCGTCATCATCGGTGCTGAACTCAATGCCGAGCTGGAACATCAGACGGCGAGGGATTCAACGACAGGGCGGCCCAAGGAGCTCGGAAAGCGCGATGCCTATGTCGCCGACACGGTCGGCGACGCCGAGGATTAGATCGGGAATTATTGCTGTGGCTCCGGTGATCCCTGTTCCGTAGCCCTCGGCAGAGTAGCCGGCGCGACATCGGTCTGCGGCGGCTCCGGAGGCGTGGCACCAGTTGCGGGAGGAGCGGCCCGTCCGGATGTCCCTCCTGTCTCACCCGCTGGCGGGCTGGCTTCACTGGTGACCGCGCTATCCCCCTGTCCGTCCGTACCGACAGGGCTCGGTGTGACCCTGCCGTCGGCTCCGGCGACGCGCCAGACGGTGTTGCCGGCGTCGTCGGCAACAAGCAGCGCCCCGGTCCCGTCGATCGCAACGCCGACCGGACGACCGCGAGCCTGATCGCCTTCGATGAAGCCGGTCACGACGTCCTGAGCCTTCCCGGCCGGCCGGCCGTTTTCGAATGGGACATAGACGACCTTGTAGCCGTTGAAGCTGCTGCGGTTCCAGCTCCCGTGCTCGCCTATGAAGGCGCCGTTGGCGAAGGGCTCCGGCAAGGCGGAGCCGTTGGAGAAGACCAGGCCCAGGGCGGCGACGTGGCTGGAAAGAGCATAGTCCGGGGGGATCGCTTTCTCGACCATGTCCGGCCGCGGCGGATGGACCCGCTCGTCCACATGGGCGCCGTAATAGCTCCATGGCCAGCCGTAGAAAGCGCCTTCCTGCACCGAGGTCATGTAGTCCGGCACCAGATTCGGCCCCAGCTCGTCACGCTCGTTGACGACCGTCCAGAGCATGCCGGTCTCCGGATGGAAGATCAACCCGTTCGGGTTGCGAAGGCCGGACGCGAAGACGCGGGCCGCACCCGTTTCCCGATCTACCTGCCAGATCGCAGCGCGGCCCTTTTCGGCCTCGAGCCCGCGCTCGGCCACGTTCGAGTTGGAACCGACGGAGGCATAGAGGTAGCGCCCGTCGGGGCTGAGGGCCAGATCCTTGGTCCAGTGATGGTTGATCGGGCCACCCGGAAGCGGTGTTAGAACCCGCGGCTCGCCGGTGATCTCCGCCTGCCCGAGCTGATAGGGATAGGCGAGGATCGCATCGGCCGCAGCCACGTAAAGCGTTCCGTCGTGCCACGCCACTCCGAAAGGAGAATTGAGCCCTGTCAGCAGGTCGTGGCGTTCGTCCACCGTTCCGTCGCGATCGGTGTCGCGGAGCAGCGTGATCAGATTGCTTTCCTTTTCGGGGCCGGCACCACCGCCGTGGGCCATGGACATGATCCAACCCCGGATCATGTCCTTCGGCCGCTCTATCGGCTTGCCCGAGGGTTCGCGCGATTGAACGACGAGAACGTCTCCGTTCGGCAGCGTATGGACGGTCCTCGGATTGGCAAGGTCCTTCGCGTAGGCGGCAATGACGAGATTGTCGGGAACGCTCGGTGTCGTGCCGTCCTGCCAGCCGACGACCTCGGCGATTTTCATGTCCGGCATGAGTTCCGATGTCGGTTCCGGCAAGACCGGATCGGGGCCGATCTGCTGCGAAACATCGAAATCCGCGCCGTCATCGCTGCAGCCTGCGAGCGCCAGGAGGAGAACGCCGGTTCCGATGAGGATTCTTGCACGGAAGAAGGCAGAGCTATTCATAACCGCTCACTCCGGATTGCCTGTAGAGGGTGGCGCGGCCAAGCAAAGCGAAGAGGATCGTCAGAAGCACCGTCGCCGCGGAGAGGATCAACCCGTAGGGTACCACAGCCGTCCAGCCATCGGCGGCATGGACGAGGTTGTTGACGAAGGCGAGACCGAAGACGAGGACGTAGCCGAGTACATGGAGCCAAACCGCCCCTTGCCTACGCCGCTCCCTTCGAAACAGGAACTCCAACACACCGGCCAGACCGGCAATCACGCCGGCAATGATGCCGGCAAAGAGCAGCCAGGCGGAGAAGTTCTGCCACATGATATGTCCCGTCTGCCAGAAGGCGATATCGGTCAGAAGGGCGAGCGTAAAACAGACGACCGGAAACGGCACGAGCAACGAATGGACCGGGGTGGTAACGGTCGCGGCAGTCGATGCGGAATTTAGATTCATCGGCGCCTCCTGTTCGGTCGACCGTTGAAACCTCGGGCCCGCCCATTTGTTCCGGGAGCGCTCGCGGCGGGCGGTTCGACCGTCTACGCAACCACAGGAGGTGCGGATTGGAACCATGAAGCACCCCAAACAGTTTCGCCTTGCGACACAGTAATTCGATGCCGTGTTTCGACCGGCGGCCTGCGCCGGCGACCTTTCTGAAACCTGACCGGCGGGGTCTTGGTCAGCCGCTCGGAGGACTAGGGGGCGTGATGGGGCCGTTGGCGACGCATATGGCAGTGCACATCCTGCTGATGAACCTCGCCGCGCCCCTGGCTGCAGTCGCAATGACTTGGGGTCGGCCGCAGCGGCGGGAAATCGCCGGGTGGGCTCTGCCGCTTGCGACACTTGCGCAGATCGCCGCCCTCTGGGCCTGGCATGCGCCGCCATTTCTCAAGCGGGCCCTGGAATTTCCCACAGTTCATTTGCTCATGAATGCCAGCCTGTTCCTGACCGCATTCCTGTTCTGGCGGGCGGTCCTGCTTCTTCATGGCAAGCGTTCCTGGCAACCGATCGTTGCCCTTCTGATGACCAGCAAGCTCTATTGTCTTCTCGCCGTACTCTTCGTCTTCGCGCCGCGAGCGCTCTACCCCGCTTTCGCTGCATCCCACACGGCGCATGCAACTGGAACCCTGAACGCAACTTTGGCCGATCAGCAGCTCGCGGGGCTTATCATGCTGGTCGCCTGTCCTGTGACCTATGTTCTCGCAGGGATCGTGATTGCCGCGCGCTGGCTTTTGGCGATGGAGGAAGACGAGGCCGGATCCAGAGCAGGTGCAGCAGCGTGGACCTGAGAAACCTTCACTGGACGGCCGTTGCGAAAATCGTCGGGGTCGGCGCCGTGCTGCTCGTGACCGCGGGCGTCGTGTTCGTCTGGTCCGGTGTCTACAACGTCGCGGCCTCCAAGGACCACCTGCGGATTACGACATGGATCCTGACGCTGATCCGCGAACGATCGATCGCCAACCGAAGCTTTACGATCGAAGTTCCGCCGCTCGATGACGACGGCATGATCCGACTCGGGGCATCCCATTTCGAAGGTGCGTGCGTAGCGTGCCACAACCGCCCCGGCGAAGAGATAAATCCGATCGTCAGCGGCATGCTGCCCCCGCCTCCGGATCTGATGGACATCGGCAAGCGCCGCCCGCCGGAGGAGATCTTCTGGATCGTCAAGCACGGCCTCAAATATACCGGCATGCCGGCATGGCCGAATACCCGGCGCGACGACGAAGTCTGGGCCGTCACGGCATTCCTCGCAAGCCTGCCCGCAACGGCAGGCAATTATCCCGACCTGGCGGGCCTCACGCGCAGCCAGGCGAGTGGAGATGAGGGATCCGTGAGCGGCAGCGCCTTGACCGCCTGCGGGCGCTGCCATGAACGCGAAGGCACAGGCACGAACGGCGACCGTGTACCGCGGCTCGCGGGACTGCCCGAAGCCTATCTCCTGCGCAGTCTCCAGGAATATGCGCAGGGTGCCCGGGCGAGCGGTGCCATGGAACCGGTCGCCGACCTTCTGTCAGAGGACGCCATGCGGGAGCTGGCAGCGCATTACTCGGCGCTTCAGCCAACCGCCGGAAACCAATCGGCGCCACCTGACCCTGAGCAACTCAGGCGCGGCGAAGCCATAGCCAGGCGCGGCATCGCGCATCAGGGCGTACCGGCCTGCCTGAGCTGCCATTCCGGACGTCAATCGCAGCAGTTTCCGGTCCTCGCCGGCCAGCATGCCGAGTACATAGAGGAGCAGATACGGCTCTGGCGGCGCGGCGGGCGGATCGGGACCCCCTACGGGAGGATCATGACGGCGGTTGCCGGCGCACTGGACGAAGCGCAGATCGAAGACGTCGCCGCCTATCTGGGCTCACTGCCTCCGGGAAGCGCCACAGCGCCGATGACGGAGGCGAACCGATGAGGCTCGCCCGATATTTCGCGGTGGCAAGCGCTCTCGCGCTGCAGGGCTGCGCCGGGCTGCAGTCTGCGCTCGATCCTTCCGGAGCGGAAGCCGAGCGCATCGGCACGCTCAGTTGGCTGCTGATCCTGTTCTCTACCGCCATTCTCGTCGGGGTCTGCCTGATCACGGCGGTCGCGCTTTTCGGCGGTGAGCGCTGGCGTGCCCGCATCGCGGGCGAAAGGGTGGTCATCGGTGGCGGTCTCGTTTTCCCGATCCTCGCTCTCAGCGTCCTGCTGGGCTACGGCTTCTATCTTATGGCGCCCGGCACCACTGCGGCCCGTTCGCAGGGCGGATTGCGCATCGAGGTCGTAGGCGAGCGCTGGTGGTGGCGGGTGACCTATGTCGACGAGACCGGTCGCCGCATCGAGAGCGCCAACGAAATCAGGCTGCCTGTCGGACGGCCGGTGGAATTGGAACTGACATCGGCTGACGTTATTCACAGCTTCTGGGTGCCGCGGCTCGCCGGCAAGCTCGACATGATCCCCGGCCATACCAACACGCTGACGCTTCAAGCGACGAAGGCCGGCATCAGTCGCGGCCAATGTGCGGAATATTGCGGCGGGCCGCATGCCTTCATGTCCTTTTACGTGATCGCCATGCACGAAGATCAGTTTTCCTCCTGGCTGGCAGGTGAGGCCGGCGACGCCTCGGCTGCGAAACAGGATCAGGCCGCAGGGCAGGCGCTGTTCCTCTCCTCCGGCTGTGCCGCATGCCACCGGGTCCGCGGCACGGATGCCCGGGGTACGATCGGCCCCGATCTCACGCATGTGGGCAGCCGGCACTCGCTTGCCGCTGCCACGCTCGAGAACGATGTCGCCGCCTTCGTCCGCTGGATCCGCGACGGCCAGCACGTGAAGCCGGAAAATCTGATGCCGCCATACGAGATCTTCACCGACGACGAATTGCGGCAGCTCGCCGCCTATCTGGACCAGTTGAGGTGACCTATGCTTGACTTCGCCGGCCTCGGACTTTGGCTGAATCTCGCGATTTTCGCGGGGGCGGCCGTGGCAGTCTGGATGGCTGGCGTCAGGATCACCGGCTATGCCAATGCGATCAGCGAGAAGACGGGCGTAGGCCAGGCCTTCATCGGCGTCGTGCTTCTCGGCGGCATCACTTCGCTCCCGGAGCTGGCGGTAGGCGTGACCTCGTCGCTCAGCGGTGATGCCAGTCTCGCGGTCAACAGCATCCTGGGCGGCATCGCCATGCAGGTGGCGATCCTTGCCCTTGCCGACATGCTGATCGGCCGCCAGGCACTGACTTCGGTCATTCCCGACCCGGTCGTCATGCTGCAGGGCGGCTTCAAGATCCTTCTCCTGTCGATCGTCGCCGCCTCGATCGTGGTGGGGGACGTGCCGGTGCTTTTCTCGGGCGTGTGGATGTGGTTGCTTGCAGCGGTCACGGGCTTCGGCATGTGGGTCTTGTCACGCTCGAAGCGCGACAAGCCCTGGATCGCGAATGACGAGGAGGTTACGCCCGAAAAGGAGGAAGAGAGGGCGCGGAAGGAGGCCGAAGACAGCAAGAAGAAATCGCTGCGCGAGGTGGGCTGGGCGACTGCCGGCTGCGGCGCCGTCATCATCGTCGCGGGCTATCTGCTGTCGCGTTCGGGAGATGCGATCGCCGAAGCGACCGGACTCGGCCAGAGCTTCATCGGCGCGGTCCTCGTGGCGATTGCGACGTCGCTGCCGGAAGTCAGCACGGTGTTCAGCGCCACGCGTGCCGGCCTCTATACCATGGCCATGTCGGATATCTTCGGCACGAACCTCATTGATCTCTTCCTTCTTTTCATCGTCGATATCACCGGAGGTGCCGACGCGGTGATGAACGGGGCCGGGCGCTTCGAAGCCTTTGCAGCGCTGATCGCGATCACGGTCACGGCGATCTTCTTCATCGGGCTGGTCGAACGGCGGGACCGGACGATCTTCAGGATGGGTTACGACTCCTTCGCGGTCCTCACCGTTTACCTGGCGGGGCTGGTCGTCCTCTATTTCCTGCGCGACACTGGCGGCGGAGGCGGATGATGGAACTGCCAAATCCCGATACCCGGCCCGAAGGCGAGGTCCGTGAACTGGAGCGCATCTGGGCGACGCCGCGCGGTTGGCGGCTGGTGACGGCCGTCAACAATACGGTGATCGGTCTTCTCTATATCGGCGTCGCGTTTCTCTTCTTCCTCATGGCCGGTCTGCTGGCCGTCGTCATGCGCACGCAGCTCGCCCTCGGCGACAATCGCCTCATAGACCAGGACCTCTACAATCAGATGTTCACGGTCCACGGCACGACGATGATGTTCCTCTTTGCCGTGCCGGCGGTCGAGGCGCTCGGCGTCATGCTGCTGCCGCAGATGCTGGCGGCGCGCGATCTGCCTTTTCCGCGCCTCAGCGCCTTCGCGATCTGGGCCTATGTTGTCGGCGGGCTGGTCTTCTTCTCGACCATCTTCTACGACCTCGCGCCGAAAGGCGGCTGGTTCATGTATCCGCCCCTGACGCTCATGGAATATTCGCCGGGTGACAACGCCGATTTCTGGCTGCTCGGCATCGGCTTCATCGAGATTTCGGCGATCGCAGGGGCGGTGGAGATCGTCGTTGGCGCGCTGAGGACACGGCCGCCGGGCATGTCGCTCGCCAAAATGCCGATCTTCGCCTGGACGATGCTGATCTTCGCCAGCATGATCATGTTCGCCTTCCCGGCAGTGATCCTGGCGACGATGATGCTGGAGATCGAGCGGGCGTTCGGCTGGCCCTTCTTCACCGCCGCGCTGGGGGGAGATCCGCTGCTCTGGCAGCATCTCTTCTGGTTCTTCGGGCACCCGGAAGTCTACATCATCTTCCTTCCGGCCGCGGGCCTCGTCTCGATGATGGTACCGACCATGGCCCGCACACCGCTCGTGGGCTATCACCTGATCGTCGTCGCCTTGATCGGCACGGGCTTTTTCAGCTTCGGGCTCTGGGTGCACCACATGTTCACGACAGGCATTCCGGCGCTGAGCCTCGCCTTCTTCTCCGCCGCCAGCATGGCGGTCGCCGTTCCCTCGGGCATCCAGGTCTTTTCGTGGATCGCGACCATCGCCGCGGGACGGGAGCGCTTCCGGATAACGACCGCATCGCTGTTCATTCTCGGCTTCCTGTTCATTTTCACCCTTGGCGGGCTTACCGGCGTCATGGTGGCCATGGTGCCCTTCGACCATCAGGTACACGATACCTACTTCGTGGTTGCACATTTCCACTACGTGCTGATCGGCGGGTTCGTCTTCCCGCTGTTTGCGGCGATCTATTACTGGATGCCGCTCTTCAGCCGCCGGATGCTCTCGGAACGGCTGGGCCGGTGGGTTTTCTGGCTAATCTTCATCGGCTTCAACGTCACCTTTCTGCCGATGCATCTGACCGGTCTCAGAGGCATGCCGCGGCGGGTCTGGACTTATCCCGGCGAAATGGGCTGGGACACCCTGAACCTCATCTCAACCGTGGGGACCTATGTGCTTGCCGCCGGCGTACTCGTCTTTCTGGTGGATCTCGCCGCGAAGTTCCGCCCCGGCAACGGACCTCACGAGAACCCTTGGGGGGCGGGCACGCTCGAATGGCTGCCGAACGACGTCTACTCCACCCGAAGCATCCCTCACATCACCAGTCGCGAACCGCTCTGGGACCGGCCGAGCCTCCCTCAGGAGGTACGCGACGGCCATCACTATCTTCCAAACGCTCCGACCGGCTGGCGGGAAACGATCGTGACCTCGCCGATCCATGCCCGTCCGCAATATGTCATCCAGATGCCCGGCCCCGGCTGGCCGCCTTTCCTCGCGGCCGTCTTCACGGCGGCGTTCTTCCTGCTGCTGACGGTCAAGATGGTGACGATCGCAACGATCTGCGGAGTCCTCGCCATCGCCTTCATCCTCGTCTGGGCCTGGGGGCTCGACCCCGGGCCTTCGAAAGGCATGATCGAAATCGCCAAGGGCGTTCGCCTTCCCACCTATATGAGCGGACCGACGTCGCATTCCTGGTGGGCGATGGTGGTCCTGATGTTCGTTGCGGCGTCCCTCTATCTCGCCTATGTCTTTTCCTATCTGTTCCTCTGGGTCGTCTCGCCGGAGGTCTGGGCACCGGCCGGTTCTCCGGAACCACCGCCCCTTCGCTGGCCCTTGGGGTCCGCGGCGCTGCTTCTTGCCGGCTCGGGTATCTTATGGCTTGTCAGCCGCAGGCTGGGGATGTTCTCGGCATCGCGCGTGGCAATGGCGGCCGCTCTGCTTCTTTCGCTCGCCTGCCTGACGGGTGCGTTCGCACTTGAACTCCGGGGGCACTTGGCGACGGGCTTGAGCCCCGATGGGAACGCCTACGGAGCCATGGTTTATCTAGGCGCCGTTCTCTTCGCTCAACTCGTCTTCGCCCTGCTGATCATGGGACTGTTCGCGATGGCGCGGCATCTGGCCGGGAAGCTGGATGCCGTACGGCGGGTGACCTACGACAGCTACGCGCTGCTCTATCACTACGCCGTAGCCCAGTCGCTGCTGGGCCTCGGACTGATTCACGGCTTCCCGCGACTGATCGGATAGGTGCGTCATGAACGATCCCGTCCGCGAACCACCCATTGCCGGCGCAATTCTCTTCCTTCTGGCCGGGCCGATCCTTTGGGGTGGACATCTGCTTGCCGTCTATACTTTCCACGCCGTGGCATGCGCCGCCGCGGGGCCGTGGGCGACCACCATCGTTCCGGGATCCATCGTCGTGGCCACACTCGCCGCGGCCGGAGCACTCTTGCTGGCCTTCTCTTTTCCGGGAAAGCTCGCGCAAGCGCTTCGCTGTGCCGATCCGGGAGACGACCAGCCTTTCCTGATCCGCGCGGGGCGCCTTCTGACGGTCCTGGCCCTGACGGGCGTCCTGTGGACCGGCTCTGGGGCGCTCGCGCTTGCGCCATGCGCGCAGTTCAGGTGAGTTCTAAGCCGAACCGCGCAACATGATCTCCGCGCTCAGCAAAATGCGTTCGTCGTCGCGAAAGGCTTCACCGTTACCCGAAGCCTCGCCGAGCTTGAACAGGAGCAGTTCGATCGCCAGCCTGCCGATTTCGTTGTAGTTCTGCGCGACCGTGGTCAGTGGCGGACAGGTGTAGCGGGACAAGGGATGGTCGTCGTGCCCGGCGACCCTCAGATCGCTGTCGGCATCCCGCCCGACCTTCAGGCCGGACTGAAACGCGGCGGCAATGACGCCGAAGGCGACGCGGTCGTTCGCGCAAAGAACGGTTTGCGTCGGGAAACCGCTACTGGACAGGATGCGCAGCGTCTCGTCGAAGCCGAACTTCTCGAAGTCCCAGGAGGCATATGCCGTCGTCTCTACGACCGCCGGCTTCATCTTCAGTTGCCGCATGGCTTCTACATAAGCGTCCTGGCGCGCCATGGCGTTGTTGTTGACCGGGGGCATGCCGAGATAGCAGGGCGGGCCACCCGAACGGCAGAGATAGTCGACCATCAGCCTGAAGCTCTGCCGGTTGTCGGTTCCGACGAAGGAGGAACTGTCGTCGAGCGGCGAGTCGACATAGATCAGCGGTATGCTTTGTCCGAGCGCATTCAGCTTCTGGTGATGCGACTGGACGCCGAGCGGCGCGATGATCGCGCCGGCGACGTTCATCGACTTGAAGGTTTCGATCGCCCGTTCTTCCATCTCGGGCCTGCCGTCCGAGGAAAGGACGAAGGCGAGGAATCCCGCCTGATCGGCAATGTGCTCGATGCGCCGCGTCAGCGCCATGTAGAACGGGTCCGTCGAGTTGGGCACGATGACCCCGAGGATATTGGTGCGGCGGCGGTTCAGGTTGACGGCGAAGATGTTCGGGCGAAAGCCCGATTGCTTTATCGCCGCCTCGATGGCGTCGCGTGTCTTCTTGCGCACCGATGAGGGGTCGTTGAAATATTTGGAGACGGTGGGGCGCGACAGTCCGACGAACTCCGAAAAATCCTCCATCGTCTTGATCTGTCTGGTCACGGTCGAAGCGTCCCCGCTCATCTGATTTGGTCTTTCGGAATATTCACCGATCACGGCGCCTCCGCTAGAGCGGGTTGAGGAAAAGTGTGCGCGGCTTTCCGCCCGCATCCCGCTCTGACGTCTTGATCTAGACCCGGCACGCTGCGAAATAGTCCTGCAGAACGGCGTCGACGGCGGCAAGCGCCAACGGCTTGGCCTGCGGCGCGACCTCGCCATTGCGAACGCGCGCGTAGCTGCCGGCGAGAAACTGGCTGATCAGCGTTTCCGGGATCGCAACGCCGTCGAGCAGAGACATGAGTTCGTCCACGGCTGCAGCGGCCTTCGGATGCGGCCAGTAATAGCGTATGCGGTCGCTATAGGAGAAGTGCCGCTGGAGGCGCTGCTCGTCCGCCGAGCCGTGATAGTATTTGCCCCAGTTCGCCGGTTCCTCGCGCATCACCGCTTCCGTGACTTCGGCAAGCGTCCGCTCGCGCGCGGCCGGAAAGAGAAAGGCAGCGATCTGGTCGAGGCCGTAGAGGGCTTCACGAAGAGCAAAGGTGAGGCCGGGTCCGACCTTCAGGATCGCGAAGCCGTCGGCGACCAATTGGCGAAGCGCATCCGGCGTCTGGTAATCGGTGGAATGGGCCTCGAAGACCATCCCGTCAAGTCGGCCCAGCGTGGCGCTGAGCTTTTCGGCCCTGGCACGATCATAGGCAATGACGTTCTCGTTGCCGAATTCCACGCCCGGCTGGACGACGGCGCCCACGACGCGGCTGAAGGCACCGGCGGCGCCGGCTTCCTCGAACGCCGCGCGATGCACGCGCACGGTTTCTATGGCAGCTTCGGGAGCAGTCACCTCGAGCGTGTCCAGCTCTTCGAGCGCGCCGCCCGGTATCGGGACTTCGGTGCCGATGATGTAGACCGGGAGTACGCCCCCAGGGCCGCCGATGGCGTCTTCGGCGACGGCCGCGAGCCGCGCCGCGCGGGCCGCCGTCGTGGCATCGGGCAAGGCCGTCGGTTCGCCGGCGCATCCCATGCTGGTGTCGAGATGCAGCTTGGTGAATCCTGCTTTCGCGTAGGCCGCTATCATCGCCTCTGCCTTGGCCATCGCCTCCGCGGCGGGCAGATGCTTCCAGGGATTGGGGCCGAGATGGTCGCCGCCGAGCAGGATCTTCTCCCGGGGGAACGCAATCCGGTCGGCGATGGCGCCGACGAAGCGGGTGAAATCCTCAGGCGTCATTCCGGTATAGCCGCCGTCCTGATTGACCTGGTTGCAGGTCGCCTCGATCAGCACCGGCGTATTCTCCCGGCGCGCACGCAGCATGGCGGCTTCGATGACGAGCGGGTGCGCGGAACAGATCGACGGGATGCCGCGCGGACCGGGACGCTTGCTCCACCGGGCGATGTCGATGAGATAGTTCTCTTGCATGATCAGGCCTGTTGCTCGCTGATGAATCGTTCGAGTTCCGCGCGTGTCGAAGCGCCTTCCATAGGGCCGAAGTGCATGACGGCGCGGGCGCCGGAAGCGGCGGCGAATTCAAGGGCCTCGCGGGGGCTCGCCCCGTTGAGCCAGAAGCTGACGAAGGTGGCGCCGAAGCAATCGCCGGCCCCGGTCGGGTCGACCTCCTCGACAGGGAAGCCCGGCAGGGAGAGTGCCGTCACGGCATCGAAATAGCTGGCGCCTGCTGCGCCGCGTTTGACGACGACGGCTTTGATGCCGGATGCGAGGAGTTCCGCGACCGCCTGACCTTCCGTCTTTGCTTCGGTGAAGAGGAAGAGCTCGTCTCCGCTCGGCAGGAAGAGATCTGTCTCGGCGAGCACCGTAAGCAGCGCCTCGCGCATGCCGGGGCCTTTGAGGATTTCCGGGCGAAGATTCGGATCGAAGGAGACGGTGCCTCCGCCCGCCTTGACGATTCCGATCGCGGCGAGAATGCTTTCGACCACGCTCGGCGCGTAGAGCGACGAGCCCATGACATGGATATGGCTGCATTCGCCGACGAGCTGGGTCATTCGCTCGTCGAGCATGATCTTGCCGCAGGCGCTGTCGCGGATGTTGAAGACGAAAGCGCGGCTGCCATCGGGCCGGTAGCGGACGAAGGCGCTGCCGGTCGTGGCGAGCGGATCGACCTCGATGCCGGAAATGTCGACGCCGTCGCCCTTGAGGCGTTCGAGGTTGACCGTGCCGAAATCATCCCCTCCGACGCGGGAGATGATCGCGCATGGCTGACCGAGCTTCCCGGCCTGGTCGATGAATATGGCCGGTGCACCTGAAGGGAAGGGGCCGATGAGCGGCGTCGCCTGGCGGAACCCGTCACCCTTCTCGGTCGCGATGATTTCGACGAGAATCTCGCCGATCGTCAGTATCTTGTGCATGTGGATGTCACTCGTGTCGGGGTTCAGCGCTTTGCCTGCTTGGCGCGCACGTCGAGCCAGACGGCGACGAGGATCACCAGGCCCTTGACGATCAGCTGATAGAAGTAGGGGACGGAGAGCATGTTCATGCCGTTGTTCATCACGCCGATGATGAGCGCGCCGATCAGCGTGCCGACCATGGTTCCGACGCCGCCGGCAAGGCTGGTGCCGCCGAGAACGGCCGCGGCGATGGCGTCAAGCTCGTAGCTCATGCCCGCATTGGTCTGTGCGGAGAACAGGCGGGAGGAAAGCAGAATGCCGCTGATGGCCGCCATCACGCCGGAGATCATGAAGATCAGGATCTTCAGCCGGTCGACCTTGATGCCGGAGTAGACGGCCGCCTCGCGGTTGCCGCCGGTCAGATAGGCGCGCCGGCCGAAGCTCGTCTTGCTGAGCACGATCTGATTGATGACGAAGAGGACGGCGACGACCCAGATGATGATCGGCAGCCCCAGGAAACTCTCGGTGCCGATTGCGGTCCATGTTTCGTTCTCGATCATGGCAGGCGCGCCGTTGGTGGGCAGGCTCACCATGCCGCGATAGATACCCATGGTCGCGACGGTGACGATGAAGGACGGCAAGAGCAGCTTGGCCGTCAGCACCCCGTTCAACATTCCCATCAGGGCGCCGGCAACGAGCGTCAGCGCGATCGCCGGCACGAAACCCATCCCGAAGGCAAAGCATTGCGCCCCGACCATTCCTGCCACCGCGATGATCGAGCCGACGGAAAGGTCGATCTCGCCGAGCAGGATCACCCACGTCATCCCGAAGGCCGCGATCGCGACAACGGCGACCTGCTGCAGGATGTTCATGAAGTTTACAACCGTCATGAAGCGCGGGTTGAAGAAGGAAAAGACGATGCAGAGCATCACCAGCGAAAGGAAGATGCCGCCATATTGCTTGAGAGCCCGAACAAGGGCGGCTTTGGCTGCTGTGTTCTGTGTCATGATTGAAACCCTGTCGCGTGAGCCATGATCGTCTCTGGAGTGAGGGCGGAACCTTCGAGCGTGGCGCCGGGCGCGCCTTCATGCATGACGACCACGCGGTCGCTCATTCCCAGGACTTCGGGCAGGTCGGAGGAGATCAGCAGAATTGCCGTTCCCTCGGCCGCCAACTGGCGGATGATCTTGTAGATCTCGAATTTCGCGCCGACGTCGACGCCGCGGGTCGGCTCGTCGAGGATCAGCACCCTGGGTCGCGTGAGCAGCCATTTGGCGAGCACGATCTTCTGCTGGTTGCCGCCGCTGAGCGCCCCCGCCGGCGTTTCCAGCGAGTTCGTCTTGATGGAGAGCTTCCCGACCTGTTCTGATGCCGCCGCCCGTTCCGCGTCGTTGCGGATGAAGCCCAAACCCCCGGCGAAGTTCGCGAGAGCCGCCATGGATATGTTCCACTCGACGCTGTGGCCGAGGACAAGGCCCTCTTCCTTCCGGTTCTCCGTGACAAAACCGACGCCGCGGGCGATGGCCTCGTCCGGGGAACGGAACCGCACGGACTCGCCATCGAGGCGAACCGTGCCTTCGGCGTTCTTCATGCCGAAGAGCGCGTTCATCACCTCCGAGCGGCCCGAACCGACAAGGCCGAAGAAGCCGAGGATCTCACCGGCGCGCACGTGGAAGGACACGTCGTGAAACTCGCCTTCGCGCGTCAACCGGTCGACTGCAAGGACCGGGGCGCCGTCCGCCGCCACACGGTGCATCGGCGGCGGGTAGATTTCGTCCATGCGGCGCCCGACCATCAATGCGATCAGCGTCTCGATGGTGACTTCGTCGCGCGCATGCGTCGAGACATATTCGCCGTCTCTGATGACGGTGATGTCGTCGCTGAGCCGCATGATCTCTTCCATGCGGTGCGAAATATAGATGATCGCCGCGTTGCGCTGCTTCAGCCGGCCGATGATCTCGAAGAGGATCTCGGCCTCGCTGTCGCTGAGCGAGGAAGTCGGCTCGTCCAGAATGACGACTTTGGCATCATGGCTCAGGCCCTTGGCGATCTCGACGAGCTGTCGCTGGGCGATCGAGAGATTGCCGACCTTCTCCGTCACGTCGATGGGAAGTCCGAGGTCCGCTACGATCCGTTGCGCCTTTGCGACGAGCGCCTTGTCGTTGATGAAGCCGAAACGGCGCGGCTCGCGCGTGGCGAGGATGTTCTCAGCGACCGTCAGATTGTTGCAGAGGCTCAATTCCTGGAAGACGATCGCCAGCCCGAGCGAGGCGGCCTCCTGCGGGTTGGCGGGCCGGTAGGCCTGCCCGTCGAGAACGATCTCTCCCGACGTCGCCCCGTGCACGCCGGCGAGAATCTTCATCAAGGTCGATTTGCCGGCGCCGTTTTCGCCGAGCAGCGTATGCACCCGGCCGCGCCGGACTTCGAGCCGCATCCCCTTGAGAGCGGCGACCTGCCCGAAGGACTTGGTGACATCGGTGATCTTGAGAATGGTATCCGCAGCGGAACCATGCATGGCGGGCCTCCTTCAGCCGGACCGGAGCGTATCCGGCGGCATGCGCCGGATACGCCCGTGGTATGCCGCCGCCCGCAGGCGGCAGCCGTCCTGGGAGGGACCTATTTCCCGGTGTAGACGCCCGGTACGATCGGCTGCTCGGCCGGTACCGTCTCTCCGGCGACAACCTTTACGGCGGTGTCGATCGCCTGTTTGCCCATCTGGTCTGGGAATTGCTGGATCACGCCGACCATTACCGGATTGCCGTCGACGGCATCGCGTGCTTCCTTCATGCCGTCGAAACCGATGACCTTGACCTGCGATTCCAGTCCGGCAGCCTTGACGGCAACGGCCGCGGCAAGGGCCGCATCGTCGCCGAAGCCGAAAATGCCGGTAATGTCGGGATTGGCCTGCAGCATGTTCTGTGCGGCGGCGAGGGCTTCTGCGCGGGTGATGCCGGTCTGGGTCGCGACGATCTCCATTTCCGGATGCTTGGCGATCGCTTCCTTGAAGCCGTTGATGCGATTGACCACCGACTGAACCGTCGGATAGTCGATGATGGCGACCTTGCCCTGGTTTCCGAGAACCTCGGCCATGAGCTCGCCCGCCTTCACGCCGCCGGTGAAATTGTCGGTGCCGATATGCGACGTCACCGTCGCCCCATTGGCCGGAACGTCGACGGTGATCACCTTGATGCCGGCCTTTTCCGCCTTTGCGATGGCCGCGCGCACGCCCTGGCTGTCGACAGGCGAAATGACGATCACGTCAACGCCCTTGACGATGAAGTCCTCGACGTCGGCGAGCTGCTTGTTGAGGTCCTGATTGGCGATCGCCACTTCGAGCGCGACGTTCTTTTCCTTGGCTTCGGCTTTCATCGCCTCGGCGAGCTCAATGTAGAACGGGTGCTGCTGGGTCAGGAGCGATGCGCCGATACCGTCGGCGAAGGCGCCGGATGCCAGCAAGGTGAGCGCAGTGCCGGCGACGAGAGTTTTGAGAATGCGGGGCATATTCATGGTTTCCTCCCTTGGAAACGGCGGGCCTTCAACGTTTGCAACCAGGCAGGCGGGCCCTCCCGTCCCTGACCTTGGCAGGGAGTAAACACCATAAAACTTATCGCGCGTCAATTTTAAAAAGAACACACAACAACAAAATTCAGCGCACGAGAAAATATTAGCTTCGGCTTCGATCCCCCGGATATTGCGGCACCGGAAGGGGAGGCAACCACCCCTCGCGCCGGACGACCCAGATCTCGTATTGGGGATTGAGGGCGGCCGGGGCGTCGTCCAGTGACCCGACGCGAATTTCGGTTTCCTCTTCTCCCGGGTTGAAGAGCCGCGATCCGCAGTCGGGGCAAAAGCCACGGCCCGCGAATATCCTGACTTCGCCAGAGCTCTTGAAAGCCCGGGTGGGCCAGACGGCGAAGGTCACGAAAGAAGAGCCGCTTTCCTTGCGGCAGTCCGCACAATGGCAAAGTCCCACCCGCAAAGGTTCTCCGCGAACCTCATATCTCAGCGCGCCGCAAAGGCACCCACCTGTTCTCGCAATCATCTGCCGGCATCTCCAATCTGGCTAAACATCAAGCGGGATCAAGGAAAGGCGCATGCCCGTTTCCGCCCGCATCCGCTCCAACTCTTTCAGATATCCGATGGTTCATGATTTTGTTTGGCCGGACCGGAAGCATCCCGACCCGTCGAGGCGGTGCGGCCCTTGGGGAGCGGGAGGCGTGACCCTATCTAAGAGGCGGTGCAACCATCTGAAGGCGAACGCTCATGTCAGACAAGCCGATCAGAATTCCAGGCCCCGACCATCCGATCACTGTCGAACGCAATCCCCGGCGTGTTGTAGTCAGGCTCGATGGCCGCATCGTGGCCGATACGCGCGACGCGCTCACATTGCGCGAGGCGTCCTATCCGCCCGTGCAATACATCCCCCGCAGCGACGTCGACATGTCGCTGCTTGCGCGCACCGATCATGGGACCTATTGCCCCTACAAGGGCGATGCGTCCTATTACAGCATCGCGGCCGGTGGCGAACGCTCGAAGAATGCCGTCTGGACCTATGAGAATCCGCATGAAGCGGTCCGCGAGATCAAGGAGCACATGGCATTCTATCCGGACCGGGTGGATGCGATCGAGGAAACGTAGCGGCAGGACCCGCTCGTTCGGCTCGACCTGTCTGCCCTTCTACGAGAAGGAGAGAACGGCCCGACCCAGTGATTGCTCGCCACGCCGGAGGTAATTCTTCACTCGACAACCGGGCTGTCAGGTCGCGCTTCCGAGATTGCCGCGGCTTTCCGCGACAATCCTTCCCCGAGGCGGCGGTTCCATCCTCGGGGTAGGCAGGCTTGAGTTCTGGTTTTTCGGTTCCATTTGATGCTTGCAGGCGCAACATTATGAAGCAGGTGGTCGAATGACGCGGAACATCATGGCACTGGCTTTCACGGCCGTAATCGGAATGTGCAGTGCAGGCGTGGCGCATGCAGAGCAGTTGGCAGCGAGATCGAGCACCACCATAAAGAATGATCTCAACTATCTGATTTACACGCCGGACGACTATGCGTCCTCCAGCAACGCGTATCCGCTTGTTGTGTGGCTACACGGCGGCGATCAGGGCGGGACCGATATCGAGAAAGTCAGATCGAGTGGCATTCCGAAATTGATCGACGAGGGAAAGAAGTTCCCTTTCCTGGTGTTTTCACCTCAGAATCCGAGTGAAGAGCTGCTTTATCCGATCGAGAAAGTCGAGGCGGCACTCGACGAGGTTATGTCGAAGTATCGCGTCGATCGCGCGCGTGTCTATGTCGTGGGGTTCAGTCGCGGCGCTTTCGCTGCTTGGGCCATGGCAGAACAGTTTCCCGAAACATTCGCCGCTGTCGTTCCGATCGCCGGCGGCGGCAATCGCCACTACCTTAGCAGAACAAATGAAAAGGCAGCCTTCTGGGTGTTCCACGGCACGAACGATGAAGTCATCCCTTTGTCGGATTCAGTCGTGCTTTATGAGCGGCTTGTGGGTCTGAAGCGTAATGCTCGTCTGAGTGTCTTGGAGGGCGTGGACCACTCGGGCGTCGAGCGGGCCGCCTTGAACGATCCCGAGCTCTGGGACTGGCTTCTGAAACAGCGCCTTGAGGTTGCGCCTGAGTAGACCTGTCGATCCTCAGCGCGTACCGCGGAATGCGAACGGAGTCTGGTTGGCGCCCGCTCCGGCCAGAAAGGCCGGTGAAGCCGGCACCGCCGCCAGTGAGCCGTACGGCAGCTAGCGGCTTTCTCGCAACAATCAGTTGCTTCCCTCCCTATCACAAGCCTGCCGGGCTTCAGGTGAGTTTGGCGAGGATAGCGTCGACGACACTTGGGACGGTATTCGCCGTGTCGATATTGATGCCGGCAGGAAGATACTCCCGGGTACGATGATAGCGGAGTACCAGGGCCCGCTCGGCCGGCTCGAAGCCCGGCTCATTCGGCCGCCCATCCAGTCGTCGGTTCAACGTCTCAACGTCGATGTCGAGCACGAAAACCTTATCGAACAGGTCCAGGAATTTGTGGAAATTGCGCGAGCCGCCACAAAAGAACGTGGCGGGATGGGTGGTGTCGGCAGCAATAGCTCGGACTTTATCGACAGACCAGATCCAGTGCGCGTATCCCCAGGCGATGCGGTCTGCGCCTTCGGGTGGTCCTGCGAGCGCCTGGCCTGTCTCGGGGTCGCCGACATAGGCCAAAACGCGGTCACCATGGACGACATGGTAGCCCCGCCGCTCCAGTTCGGTAGCGACAGACGTCTTTCCGGTACCCGAGCCGCCTTCGATTAGATAGTTCTTGATGCCCATGAGGTTTTTATCACTGCCTTCAATCCGGTGTGAAGACACTCTACCTGGGGTGTGCTCAACAAGGGTATCGCCTTGCAGAAAGAAGGTACTCACAAACTTCGAGCCGCCAGCAAACAGCGCTCCGCTTGCTAGTGCCGCTGCCGCACCGATGCCACCCGAAGCTGCATCGAGACCTTCCGGCCCCTCGATCCAAACGGACGTGCCGCCGAAAGCCGCACTCGTTTCGGTATCGGCGCGCCGATCTCCAACGGCCTCGGCATTTCGCCGCATTGCAGGAACAGCAGAGACCGACTTCACGTTTTGAAATGAACCGTCACCGAAAATGAGTTCCCATTCGGTGCCAGTGCGGTCATGTCTTTGCGACGCTCGTATGAGCCATTGCTCGACGACACACGAATCAAAGAGCTGACAGCATGGAAAATCCGGTTGCACTGAATCGTCTTTCCGAGAACACGGTCTTCCGTAAAGGCGATGTTTTCGTACTCTTCGGCGAACTGTTCGGCCGCGGATACGCCACCGGTTTGCTCGAGGAAGCCCGGCGGGCTGGCATGGAGATTGTGGGGATCACCGTCGGGCGGCGCGACGAGAACAACGCGCTTCGGCCGCTCGACGCCGAGGAACTGTCTTCAGCGGAGGCCCGGCTGGGCGGCAGGGTCATCAACATACCTCTTATGGCGGGATTCGATCTCGATGCGCCCGCAGGCGGCCCAACTCCCACCGATCTCCTGGCAAAGATGACGCTTGAGAGCTGGGAACACGACAAGCTCGACTGGGACTATGTGAGGCAATGCCGCGACATCGCCACTGCGCGTTTTACGGAGTCGCTTGCAAAGGTCATGACCGTTCTCGACGGAATGATCGCCGCTGGCCGCAATGTTTTCTTCGCCCACACAATGGCCGGAGGCATCCCGAAGGCGAAGGTATTATTGGTCGTCGCCAATCGAATCTACAAGGGAACCGGAACCCGCCACATGTCGTCGCAGACCCTGCTCGACAGTGATATGGGAAAACTCATCCTGCAGAATTTTGACGACGTCTCCGCAAACACCTTTCGCCATCTCATTGATTTCAGCGCGGCGATTCGCGAGCGCGTGGAAGCTTCGGGCGGTCAAATACGATATACGGCCTATGGTTACCACGGATCGGCGATCCTCATTGACGGAAGCTATCGTTGGCAGACCTACACCAACTACACCCAGGGTTATGCCAAGATGCGGCTCGAAGGCATTGCAGAGGAAGCCTGGGCGAAAGGCATCAAGGCAACTGTCTATAACTGTCCCGAAATCCGGACCAATTCGTCCGATGTGTTCACGGGTATCGAACTGCCCCTGATACCGCTGCTGCTTGCGTTGAAGAAAGAAAACGGCGGCCAATGGGCAGACGAACAGTGGCAGGCCTGCGAGCAGCTTCTGGCAGACGGCTTAACCATGAAGGATGTGTTCCGGAAGATCACCGACATGCAGGCCAGCGAGGTCATGCGCCCGTTCTATGAGTTTTCGGCATGGCCCATGGCAAACAGCCAGGCACAGGCCGATTTGACCATCGGCACGTCCAACGAAATCACCCGGATGCATCGGGATAGCAAGTTGATGATCAGCGATCTCCTGAGCGGTCTCGTCGTGAAGGCAACCGGGCAGCTGATTTTCGGCGAATCTTCCGAACCCTCCGGTCCCGTCCTGTGGCTCAACCACGATATCGTGGCTCGGCGACTTAACGCTTCCCATCCGCATGCGAAGTCTCCCGCGCCGCTTATCACGCAGGGAACGGAATCCTCGCACCTTGAGGTGGCGTGACGGGCTCCCGGCTTAGCTTGGAAGCTGGTGTTTTGGCCATGAAGCGACGAATCTTGCGACAGGAATGAGCCTTCATTTCCGCCACTGTCCGCCATTTACGACGATATGATCTGCATGCCTCGATCGCGAAGAGGGGTGAGCAGATCCTCGGGACACTTCCTGCTCACAATAAGCCCGTCGACGTCATCGAAGCCAACGACGCTGTACGCGGAGACGGCACCGAGCTTTTCCCTCGAGCCAAGCACGACCGTCTCAGCAGCCTGCCGGCAGATCGCCCGCTTCACCGCCGCCTCCTCGCGGTCTCCCGTCGTCAGGCCGTGCTCTACATGGATACCGGTCACGCCCATGAAGTAGAGATCCACGCGGATCTGCGATATTGCTTCGATGGCGACGGCCCCTACGGAGACGTTCGAATGCTTGTAGATGTGACCGCCGATAAGCTCCACATCCACTCCCGGATGATCAAGAAGAGCGGTTGCGACGTCGGGGCTATGGGTCACGACCGTCGCCTTCAAGCCCTTTGGGAGGGCGCGCGCGAGCCTGATTGTCGTCGTGCCCCCATCCAGGAAGACGATCTGTCCTTCCTTGACCATGCCGGCGGCGACCTTGGCGATCTCGGCCTTGTCGTTGACTGACACATTTCGGCGCGTGGGAAGGTCTTTGAGTGCCTTGGAGGCGGGGAGAGCGCCGCCATGCACGCGTTGAAGTAGTCCTTCGCCAGCAAGCTCCCGAAGGTCTCGCCGGATCGTGTCCTCGGATAGGCCCAGCTTCCGGCTGAACTCTTTCGCGACGATCCGGCCTTCCTTGCCGAGGGCGTCGAGGAGCAGCGCCTTGCGCTCAGTGGTCAGCATGTGGAAGCTTCCTTTTCAGATAGTGCAAACCTGGCAATAACCGCTGCAATTGAATCCCTAGCTCCAGCCTGTGGCGGCTCTGCAATGCAGCCTCGGAAGTGACTGCAGGAATTTCCCGAACGTGGAAGCTCGCCTTAACGCGCCCGCCATGATGCGTCCGTCGCCGATGCTCCGCATATTGCACGAACACAAATATCATGCAATATCGTGCAGTATGTGATGGAGAACGTGTATGTCGGTTGCAGATCGGATTCGGGTCGAGCAGGTGACCACCCTGTCGGACGACTGGTATGTCCTGAAGAAGACGACCTTCAGCTTCCGTCGGACGGACGGAGAGTGGCAGAGACAGAGCAGGGAGACCTACGATCGCGGCAATGGCGCAACGATCCTGCTTTACGATTTGCAGCGCCGAAAGGTCTTGCTCACCCGGCAGTTCCGCTACCCTGCCTTTGTCAACGGGTATGACGATCTTCTGATCGAGACACCCGCTGGCCTTCTGGACAAGGCAACACCGGAAGAGCGGATCAAGGCGGAGGTGGAGGAGGAGACCGGATACCGCGTCACCGATGTCAGTCAGGTGTTCGAAGCGTTCATGAGCCCTGGATCGGTGACGGAACGGCTTCACTTCTTTGTCGGAGCCTATTCGACCGCTGATCAAGTATCGGAGGGCGGTGGCGACCCGGACGAAGGCGAAGACATCGAACGTCTGGAGCCGACAATCGAAGAGGCGCTGAGGATGATCGCCGACGGCCGGATCCGCGACGGCAAGACCATTATGCTCCTGCAATATGCCGCGCTGCACCTTTTCAAGGACACCGCATGTTCACCTTGAGAGCGGCGAAACGCGAAGACCTTGCGCGCAACTTCGAGATCTGGCGCACGTCGGTTCTGGCGACGCACCAGTTTCTCTCGGCGGAAGACTTCGACGAGATCGGCGAGCTCGTCGAGAAGTCGTATCTGCCAACCGCAGATTTCACAGTTGCGGTTGACGCGGATGACACCGCCCATGGATTCATGGGCACGACCGGAGATCATGTCGATGCCTTGTTCGTCCACGCTGAGAGTAGGGGTCAAGGCATCGGGCGGCTCCTTCTGCATTCGTTTCTGGCAACCCGGAGCGAGGCGACCGTCGACGTCAACGAGCAGAACGCCTCGGCAAAAGGCTTCTATGAAGCCATGGGCTTTGATCAGCAGGGACGATCGGACACGGATTCAGAGGGTCGACCGTATCCGATCCTTCACATGCGCTGGAGGCGCGAACGTGACCCGACTGGCAAGACGTGATAGAGAGCGTCTGGCGTCGTGACCTTGGACGGGGGACCGGGCCGGGATCGGATAACGAGCAGGAGTTCTTCGCCGATGCCCCCGGGCAGGCGCAAGGAGGCGCTTACTGCCGACAGGCCGCCAGGGCGGTTCGGACTGCCCGAAGAGTTTCAGCCATGGCGCTCTGCTGGCGTCGATGAATGCTCCCTAAATCATCGACACTGACTTGAACATCGATAGCGCGATTCTCACAGGGTCGATCGCCCATCCAGACCGAGGGTAAATTCATAAGCGATGAGTTCCGATCCGTGCAGCATCAAGATTCGTCGAGCTGGATCTACTGAACCAGAGGCTGTGGCATCTGTATTCCGGAGGTCGCGCCAAGCCTTTCTCCCCTACTTGCCAGATCTGCACACCTTTGAGGAAGACAAGGCCTACTTCCGCAACATCGTGTTCCGAGACTGCGATGTGTGGGTGGCTGACGAGCAGCAGTGGGTCGTCGGCTTCTGCGCCTTCAAGCAAGGTTGGGTGGAACATCTTTACCTCCTGCCTGGCTATACGGGCCGCGGGATCGGCCGGAAGCTGATTGCGAAGGCGCAGGACCATTTCGACCATCTTCAGCTCTGGGTTTTCCAGGCGAATGTTGATGCGATCGCCTTCTACGAGCGAAACGGCTTCGTCAGGATTCGTGAGACGGACGGAACCGACTGTCAGGAGAAGATGCCCGATGCGCTATATCGGTGGGATGCCGGCGTGACAGCAGGGTAACGTCGGTGTCGCGTCGGCGTCAGGAAGCTTTAACAACGGCTTCGGGCCGAGTCTCAGACCTCACACCGCGCCTCGGATATCTGCGTCTCTCACAACCGCCTTAGAAGCAGAAGGTCCGCCTCCGGCCCCTTTTCACCCTCAACCAATGGCAACTCCCCACGTCTGCCAAAGTTGACACGGTGAATGCCCATGCGCAGATCGCTACTGCCCGCCACTGCCACCCGAAGCTGCAAGATTCATACTACCCCGCTCCGCGATCCGCGCCGCGGTCAGAGCCACGCCGTCGGCTATGCGGTTGCGTGCAATCGACGAGTAGCCCATGCGGAAGAAGCGGCACGGTCCGTCGTCCTGCGGGAAGAAGGGGGATCCGGATTCGATCAGCACGCCGTCCTTGCGCAAAGCGTTCATCAGCAGGTCCGCATCGAGACCTTCCGGCCCCTCGATCCAGAAGGACGTGCCGCCGAAAGCCGCAGATCCTGCAATCTTCAATCCGGCATCCCGGAGGGCGGCGTCCATGATGATGTGGCGGCGATGATACTCCTCGCGCATCCGGTGCAGCACGGCATCATAGTGGCCGAGCGCCAGGAAATAGGCGGCCGTTCTCTGGAGGTGTCCCGGCGGATGCCGCAACATCAGCGCCCGTAGTGCCCGCGCCTCCCGGATCACGGCAGCCGGTGCCACCAGATAGCCAAGACGCAGGCCGGGAAACAGCGATTTGGAGAAACTGCCGATGTAGAAGACCCGCCCGCTGCGGTCGAAGGCCTTGAGGGCAGGGGAAGGGGGCGCCAGAAAGCTCATCTCGAACTCGTAATCGTCCTCGACGATTATGAAGTCCTTGGAGGCGGCCGCCTCGAGCAAGGCCGCCCGCCGCTCGATCGGCATCGTCGCGCCGGTCGGCGAATGATGGCTGGGCGTGACGAACACGGCATCGACCTCTTGCGGAAGCGCGGCGGGCGGCAGGCCGTCCCTGTCCACATCGACGAAGGTGATCCCGGCGCCGCTCAAGCGAAGCGATGCACTCATGTCGGGATGGCAGGGGTTCTCGCAGACCGCATGGGCGCCCTGACGCAACAGGAGCTGGATGACGATCCAGAGGGCGTTCTGCGCGCCCACCGTCACCAGGATCTCGTCGGGGTTCGCACGGATGCCGCGGCCCGGCAAGGTGCGCGAACAGATATAGTTGACGAGCTGGATGTCGTCCGCCGCCGCGAAGTCGCCCGCCATCAGCTCGAAATCCTCGCGCGCCAGCGCCCGTCGCGCGCAGTCGCGCCAGGCCGTGAGATCGAACAGTGACGGGTCCATCTGACCGTAAAGGAACGGGTAGGGATAGGCTCGCCAGTCGAGGGGCTTACGCATCTGCTTGGCCACGATGAAGGTCGAGCGCAACTTGGCCGACCAGTCGATCGCATCGGCCGCAGCATGGGCGGCCTGCATCGCGATTGCTGTCGTCGGGGGTTTGCCGGCGACACGGTAGCCGCTCCGGTTCGCCGCCTCCACATAGCCTTGGGAAGCGAGCTCCTGATAGGCGAGCGTTACGGTGATCCGCGAAATATTCAGATAGGCCGCAAGCTTGCGGCTGGAGGGCAATTGGGCGCCCGGCGCCAGGCGGCCCGACAATACGGCCGAAACGATCGTTTCACGGATCTGCGCCTGCAGGCCCGTTTGGCTGGCCCGGTCGAGGAAGAAGATCGTTTCCGAGACCGTCGAGCCCGCCATTGTTCACCTCCTTCAACTGGACTCATCTAACTTCCTATCTGGATATAAGGCAATCCGGGACGTGGGCATATTTCTATTCGGCAAGCAAAGACCGTCATTCAATGTACGGCGCGACCCCGCAAAAAGCGGGGCGACATAACCAAGAGGGTAACGACATGATCCACCTTAGAAGTTTCAAGCACTTATTCGGAGCCGTGGCCATCGCCGCCGGTGTCCTCACCTCCTTCGCGGCCCAGGCGGAAACCAGCGTCGTCGTGGGCTACCAGCAGATCGTCGGCCCGTTCATCTCGGCGATCGCCGACGGTCGTTTCGATGCCGCAGCGAAGGAAGCCGGCTATACGATCGATTGGCGCCAGTTCAGTTCCGGCGGTGACATTTCGACCGCCCTCGCTTCCGGAAACGTGCCGATCGGCGTCATCGGTTCGACCGGCACGACTGCCGCGGCGACCCGCGGCGTCGGGCTCGAACTCTTCTGGATCCTGGACAATATCGGCAAGTCGGAAGCGCTCGTCGCCCGAGAAGGTTCCGGCATCGAAAAGCCGGAAGACCTGAAGGGGAAGAATGTCGGCGTTCCCTTCGTCTCGACTTCGCACTTCCATCTGCTGGTCGGCCTCGAACAGGTCTGGAAAACCGATCCGCGGGAAGTGAACATCCTCAACATGAAGCCGCCGCAGATCGTCGCAGCCTGGCAGCGCGGCGATATCGATGCCGCCTATGTCTGGCCACCGGCGCTGTCGGAACTCCTGAAGAGCGGCAAGGTCATCTCCGATTCCGAGGCGATCGGCGCGGCAAGCGTGCCGACCTTCGACGGCCTCGTGGCCGACAAGGAATGGGCCGAGCAAAACCCCAAATTCATGGCCGCCTTCACCAAGGTGCTCGCGGACGCCTATGCCGATTACAAGGCGAACGGCAGCGGCTGGAAGGCCGACTCGCCGCAGGTCCAGGGCATGGTCAAGCTGATCGGCGGCGACGCCGAGGGTATCGTCCAGGCTTTGAACCTCCTGTCCTTCCCGACCGTCGACGAACAGGTCTCCGATCAGTGGCTTGGCGGCGGCGCTGTCCGGGCGCTTGAGGCGAGCGCCAAGTTTCTGGTCGATCAGAAACAGATCGACACCGCGCTCGACGACTACGCGCCCTTTGTCAACAGCTCATATGCGAAAGAAGCCTCCAAGTAGCAGACGACGCGCGCTCCCGCCCGCGCGCCGTGCGCGGTCAGGAGCGCCGCTGATACCCTCGACACAGCACTTTCCAGGAAGGCCTGCGACATGGAAACGCTTAACGTCAGCAATGTCAGTCTGACCTATCCCGGTCTCTATTCGGACCAGGCGGTCATCGCGCTCAAGGGCGTGGATCTCGAAATCAAAAGCGGCGATTTCGTCGTCGCCCTCGGTGCATCCGGATGTGGCAAGACCACGCTTCTCAACCTGATGGCGGGGTTCATGGCGCCGAGCGCCGGGGAAATCATGCTGGGCGACCGCCGCATCACCGGCCCCGGTGCCGACCGTGGCGTCGTCTTCCAGAAGCACGCGCTGCTCCCCTGGCTTAACGTCATCGACAATACCGAGTTCGGATTGAAGCTCAGGGGTGTCGACAAGGCGACCCGGCGGGACCTGGCGACCAGAAATCTCGCGCTTGTCGGGCTGCAGGATTTCCACCGGCACATGATTTATCACCTCTCCGGCGGCATGCAGCAGCGTGTCGGCATCGCCCGCGCGCTCACCTGCGATCCGGCGATGCTGCTCATGGACGAGCCGATGGCTGCCCTCGACGCGCTGACGCGCGAGACCATTCAGGAATTGCTGCTCGAAGTGTGGCAACTCACCAACAAGATGTTCTTCTTCATCACCCACAGCGTCGAGGAGGCGCTGTTCCTCGGCTCCAGGCTGATCGTGATGTCGCCCCGTCCGGGCCGCATCACCCATACCTACGAGCTCGATTTCAACAAACGCTTCCTGGAGAACGGCAATGCACGCGCAATCAAATCCAGCCGCGACTTCATCGACATGCGTGAAGAAATCCTCGGCATCATCTATGGCGACGAGCGCCAGTCCGGGAACCCGGAGATCCTCCATGCTTGAGGGTGTCGCAAAGAGCAAGCCGGTTCGTCCGGGCAGGATCTACGGTGCGCCGGGCGACGGCATGAGCGGCCACATCAGCCTGCTCACGGCCCTTGCCTTCATCGCGCTCTGGCTGCTCGTGACCGAAATGGGCTGGATCAAGCCGCTGTTCCTGCCGTCGCCGCTCGCCGTCTGGGACAAGTTCGTGATTGCGCTTACGGAAGGCGTCTCGAACTCCACTTTGGCGCAGCATACGCTGTCAAGTCTCGGCCGCGTGCTCGGAGCTTTCCTGCTGGCACTCGTCACGGCCGTTCCCGTCGGCATCCTCATGGGCGTCAACCGGGTGGTGCGCGGTCTCTTCGACCCGATCATCGAATTCTACCGGCCGCTGCCGCCGCTCGCCTATCTGCCGCTGATCATCATCTGGCTCGGAATCGGCGAATTCCCGAAAGTGTTCCTGATCTATCTGGCGATCTTCGCGCCGATGGCGATCGCCGCCAGAGCCGGTGTCCGCTCGGTCTCGACGGAACAGATCCATGCGGCCTATGCGATGGGCGCGACGCGAGCCCAGGTGATCAGGCATGTGATCCTGAAGGCTGCCCTGCCGGAGATATTCACCGGCATGCGTATCGGAATCGGCGTCGGCTGGACCACGCTCGTCGCCGCCGAAATGGTGGCCGCCCATCGTGGCCTCGGCTTCATGGTGCTGAATGCGGCCGAATATCTCGCCAGCGATACGGTCATCATGGGCATCGTCGTCATCGGCGTCTTCGCTTTCGCCTTCGATCTCATGATCCGCTACCTCGAAAAGGCGCTCATTCCCTGGAAGGGCAAAGTGTGACGGCAGCCGATCGGACGTAGTGGGCGCCGCCCCGGACAACCTCTTCTAACCCATTTCAAACGGGCTTAGGGCCGCCCGCCCGGCGAAGCTATGCCCAGGCATGAACAAAGGAATTTCGACATGACTGCCGAAGATCTCGCAAAGCTTTTCGACGCCTTCAACAGGCACGACATCGACGGCGTCATGGCCTTTTTCGCCGCCGATTGCGTCTTCAACGCCGTTGCCGGGCCGGAGGCCTGCGGCAAGCGCATCGTCGGCGCTGCGGCGATTGCCGATGCCTTCTCAGGTGTATGGACGGCAATGCGGGATGCCCATTGGGATCATCATAGCCACTTCGTCCACGCTGATCGCGCCGTCTCCGAGTGGACGTTCTCAGGCACCAATGAGGACGGCTCGCGCATCGTCGCGGAAGGCTGCGATCTCTTCACGCTTCGCGACGGAAAGATCGTCCGCAAGCAGGCATTCCGAAAGAACCGGCCGCTCATCGAACCGCAGCCGAGATACTGAGAGCCTCAGGGCAGGATCACGACATGGAACATCAACTGGCCAGACCGATCGCATCGCGGAAGCCCTTCGATCCGACCTATGATCCGATCCGCGCGCCTAATCCGGGCGACGGCAAGGACTATGCGCCGACCTATTGGATCGGCACGGCCGGCACTCCGCCTGCCGACGACGGACCCGTCACACGCGATATGGACGTCGACGTCGCTGTCGTCGGCTCCGGATACACCGGGCTCTCCTGCGCGATCCATCTGGCCCAGGAGCATGGCATCAAGGCGACGGTGCTGGAAGCCAATGGCGTCGCCTGGGGCTGCAGCACCCGCAACGGCGGTCAGGCGCAGATCTCCGCCGGCCGGCTCAAGCGTTCGCAATGGATCGAGCGCTGGGGCGTCGATGTCGCCAAAAGGCTGCATGGCGAAATCAGCGAAGCCTTCGATCTCTTCCGGGACCTGATCCGCTCGCCCGAGATCGACTGCGACCCTCAGGACGGCGGCCATCTTTATATCGCCCACCGCGACAAGGTGTTGCCGGCGCTCGAAGCCGAGTCGCGGCTTCTCAACGAGGTTTTCGGCTACCGCTCGCGCATGGTCGGCCGCGATGAGGTCCACCGCGACTTCGTACGCGACGAGGAGGCGAGGGGGGCGATGTACGAACCGGACGGCATGGGCATCCACGCGGCCAAGCTCGCCTTCGGCTACCTCAGTCTGGCGCGCAAGCTCGGTGCGCGGGTCCACACGGCAAGCCCCGTTCTCGGCTGCGACTGGAAAAACGGAGCCTATCATCTGACGACGCCGGGCGGCACCGTTCGTGCGCGCGCCGTCTGCATTGCGACGGCAGGCTATACCTCGCCGGACCTGCATACGCTGACGCGGCACAGGCTGATGCCGATCCTCTCGAACTCGATCGTCACACGCCCGCTGACCGAGGAAGAACGCGCCGAACTGAACTTCAAGACCCGGATCCCGCTCACCGATACGCGCACGCTGCGCCACTACTACCGGATGTTGCCGGACGGTCGCGTGCAGATCGGCAGCCGCAGCGCCATCACCGGCCGCGACGCGGTCAACCCCAAACATCTCGATCGGCTGCTCGAAGGGCTCTACCGGAAGTTCCCGATCCTGAAGGGGATCACGATCGACTACTCCTGGTGGGGCTGGGTCGATGTCAGCCACGACATGATGCCGCGCATCTTCCGCCCCGACCCGAAGCAGCCGCTGTTCTACGCCATGGGCTATGGCGGCAACGGGGTCATGTATTCCGCACAGGCCGGCCGCCGCATGGCCCAGATGGTGGCGGGCAAGGGCGGCGCCCTCGATCTGCCGATCTTCACGTCGCCGCTGCCGAGTCATGGCCTGCTCACGCCGTTCAGACGCCTCGGCCAGTGGGGCATGTATCGCTGGTACTACCTCAAGGATGAAATTCTTTAGCCGCCCGGTCGGCCTTACCCTCAACGCGAAAGGAACATGACATGAAAATGACGACCGAAGAGGCGTTTG
The DNA here is from genome assembly GCF_036245905.1 of Sinorhizobium sp. KGO-5. NCBI lineage: Bacteria > Pseudomonadati > Pseudomonadota > Alphaproteobacteria > Hyphomicrobiales > Rhizobiaceae > Sinorhizobium > Sinorhizobium sp. KGO-5. The sequence goes on along the minus strand of NZ_BDIZ01000003.1, from coordinate 134,260 downwards.
TAAAAGTCCTGCAGATGCATGGCATCGAGCATGCGTTCGGGATCATCGGCTCGGCGATGATGCCCGTATCGGACCTGTTTCCGAAGGCGGGCATCCGGTTCTGGGACTGTGCCCACGAGACCAATGCCGGCATGATGGCCGACGGCTTCAGCCGTGCGACCGGCACGATGTCGATGGCGATCGGCCAGAACGGCCCCGGCGTGACCGGTTTCATCACGGCCATGAAGACGGCCTACTGGAACCATACGCCACTGCTCATGGTCACGCCGCAGGCCGCCAACAAGACCATCGGCCAGGGCGGCTTCCAGGAAGTCGACCAGATGGCTATGTTCGAGGAGATGGTCTGCTATCAGGAGGAAGTGCGCGATCCGAGCCGCATTCCCGAGGTCCTTAACCGGGTCATCGAAAAGGCATGGCGCGGTTGTGCACCGGCGCAGATCAACATCCCGCGGGACTTCTGGACGCAGGTTATCGACGTGGATCTGCCGCGCATCGTCCGCTTCGAGCGGCCGGCGGGCGGCCCCGCGGCCATCGCCCAGGCCGCGCGGCTGCTTTCGGAAGCGAAGTTCCCGGTCATTCTCAACGGCGCCGGCGTCGTCATCGGCAACGCCATCCAGGAATCCATGGCACTTGCGGAGAAGCTGGATGCGCCGGTGTGCTGCGGCTATCAGCACAACGACGCCTTTCCCGGCAGCCACCGTCTGTCGGTCGGACCCTTGGGCTATAACGGCTCGAAGGCGGCGATGGAATTGATCAGCAAGGCAGACGTCGTGCTCGCCCTGGGTACGCGGCTCAATCCTTTCTCGACGCTGCCTGGCTATGGCATCGACTACTGGCCGAAGGATGCGGCGATCATCCAGGTGGACATCAATGCCGACCGGATCGGCCTGACCAAGAAGGTGACGGTCGGCATCTGCGGCGACGCGAAGCAGGTAGCGCGGCAGATTCTTCAGCAGCTTGCGCCGGCCGCCGGCGACGCAAGCCGCGAAGAACGGAAGGCGCTGATCCACCAGACGCGCTCGGCCTGGCTGCAGCAGCTCTCGTCGATGGACCATGAGGATGACGATCCGGGCACGGAGTGGAACGTCGGCGCACGCCAGCGCGAGCCCGATCGCATGTCGCCTCGCCAGGTCTGGCGGGCGATCCAGGCCGTGCTTCCGAAGGAGGCGATCATCTCCACCGACATCGGCAACAACTGCGCGATCGGCAACGCTTATCCGAGCTTCGAACAGGGCAGGAAATATCTGGCACCGGGCATGTTCGGCCCCTGCGGCTACGGTTTCCCGTCGATCGTCGGCGCCAAGATCGGCTGCCCGCACGTGCCGGTGGTCGGCTTTGCCGGGGACGGCGCCTTCGGCATCTCGATGAACGAGATGACGTCGATCGGTCGCGAGGGCTGGCCGGCCATCACCATGGTGATCTTCCGCAACTACCAGTGGGGAGCGGAAAAGCGGAATACCACGCTCTGGTACGACAACAACTTCGTCGGCACCGAGCTCAATCCGAACCTGAGCTACGCCAAGGTTGCAGATGGCTGCGGCCTGAAGGGCGTGACGGTCGACACGCCGGCCGCACTCACCGAGGCCCTTGCGAAGGCGATCGAGGACCAGGCCAGGGGGATCACCACCTTCGTCGAGGTTATCCTCAACCAGGAACTCGGTGAGCCCTTCCGCCGCGATGCGATGAAGAAGCCGGTAGCGGTGGCCGGCATCGATCGCGCCGACATGCGCACCCAGCGACCTATGTAAGAAGCTCTCGCGACTCGCTCGGCGGTGGTCGCCGCCGAGCTCACTCAACGGAAAGAAAAGATGGACGCGATCCCCAACACCGAGCGACGGAAGCAATCCCTGTCAGCCGTCCTGTCGACCTATGGACCGGGTCTCCTGGTGACGGCCGCCGTCGCCATGGCTGCCCAGTTCCTGTCGGAGCATTACGGGGCGCCGGCGATGCTGATGGCGCTGCTGCTGGGGATCGCCTTCCACTTCCTGGCGGAAGAAGGACGTTGCGTCGCGGGCATCGAGCTTTCGGCAAAGCTTGTCTTGAGGATCGGTGTGGCGCTGCTCGGCATGCGCATCAGCGTCGATCTTCTGATCGGCCTCGGCGCCGGCACCATTCTGCTGCTCGTCTCGGCGATCGTGGCAACCATCCTGTTCGGCCTCCTGGCCGCCCGCCTGCTTGGCCGGGGCTGGCGTCTCGCCCTTCTCACCAGCGGCGCGGTTGCCATTTGCGGCGCTTCGGCCGCCATGGCCATCGCCGCCGTGCTGCCCCGCAACGAATTCTCCGAGCGCAATCTGATCTTCACCGTGCTGTCGGTGACCGTGCTCAGCACGCTTGCGATGATCGGCTATCCGATCGTCGCCGAGTATCTCGGGCTTGACGGCCAAGCCACCGGCATCTTTTTCGGCGGCACGATCCATGATGTCGCCCAGGTGGTGGGAGCCGGCTTTTCGGTCTCTCCGGAGGCGGGCGAGACCGCGACGCTCGTCAAGCTCATCCGGGTGACGATGCTGGCGCCGGTGGTCCTGATCTTTTCCCTCGCCCTGCGCGGCGTTCCGCAGGAGGGCGCGTCCATCGGAAAGCGCGCGCCGCTCGTGCCGGGCTTCGTCCTGGCGTTCCTCGTCCTCGCGGGCTTCAATTCCGCCGGGCTGGTGCCGGTGCTCGCGAGCGAGGTCGGGATGGCCATATCCAGATGGGCACTGCTGGCGGGCATCGTGGCCGTCGGCATGAAGACGTCGCTGCGCCGCGTCCTCGAAGTCGGCGGAGATGCCGTTGCCCTCGTCGTGGCCGAAACGCTGTTCATCGCCGTCTTCATACTCGCCGGCATGTACTATCTGGGACACAGCTGATGAAACCTCTCGATCGCATCATCGACGCCGCCAGGAAAGCGCCGCGGCACATCGTCCTTCCGGAAGGCGAGGACCCGCGGATCGTCGCCGGCGCCGTGCAGGCGAGGCGGGAAGGCGTGGCGGAGATTACGCTGGTCGGAAACCGCGAGGTGATTGCGCAGAGGCTCGCAGCCCTGGACGCAATTCCGCAGGAATTCCGGATCGAGGACCCGGCGTGCTCTCCGCTTACCGATGATTTCGCGACCGCCTATCTCGAGCACAGAAGGAGCAAAGGCGTCGACGAGACCGCGGCTCGGGCCGCCGTCCTGTCACCGCTGACCTTCGCCGCGATGATGGTGCGCGAAGGAATGGCCGATGGGACTGTCGGCGGCGCGGTCGCAACCACCGCAGACACCGTTCGTGCCGCATTGCAGGTGATCGGCAGGGCGCCCGGCGTCGGGCTCGTCTCCAGTTTCTTCCTCATGATGCTTTGCGAGCCCCATCACGCCAGGAAGGGGGCCTTCGTCTTTGCCGATTGCGGACTGGTCGTGGACCCGGACGCAGCCGGTCTCGCCGACATCGCGCGCATGTCGGCCAAGTCCTTTGAGAGGCTTGCCGGAGAACGGGCAAAAGTCGCGATGCTCTCCTTCTCGACAGGCGGCAGCGCCGCTCACGAGCGCGTTTCGAAGGTCGTCGAGGCGACCGGCATGGCGCGGCGCGCCGAGCCCGATCTTATCATCGACGGCGAATTGCAGTTCGACAGCGCCTTCGTCGAGGCCGTCTGTCTGACCAAGGCGCCGCATTCGGCGCTGCGCGGGGAGGCCAACGTCTTCGTGTTTCCGAACCTCGACGCTGCCAATATCGGCTACAAGATCGCCCAGCGGATCGGCGGCGCGACGGCAATAGGACCGATCCTCCAAGGGCTTTCACGGCCCGCCAACGACCTTTCGCGCGGCTGCAGTGCGGCCGACGTCTTCCATATGATTGCCGTGACGGTGATTCAGGCCGCCTGACGCCAGTTTCGCCGCGCCCGTCCATCTCAGGGCTCCACAAAAAATCACAAATCGCAAATTAATCGCGTGCGTGGGGTCGGTTCAAGGAGAGGACGAAATGCAGGGCCGTCTGATGCACCAACAGCGGGCTGCGAGATTGCGGCCGCCGTGACACCAAGGGGAGGTCATCCCCCTAACAGCAATGACGGGCACCGCGGAAGGGGACAATCCTGTGCCCATCAAGGCCAGTTGCTGGGCAAATGCGTCCGCGTTCGGCCCGAAGCGGATTTCTGCTGAGACAGGAAACGGGTGGCGACCGGCCTGAGGGCGCAATAGCCATCTCCTGCATCATTAACAGGAGATAAAAATGGAACTGGCTAACAAGACTTTGATCGTGACCGGAGCCAGCAGTGGTATCGGAGCAGCCGCCGCCAGATTGTTTGCATCCGAGGGGGCAAATGTCGTTCTGGCCGCGCGACGATCTGATGAACTTCAATCGGTTGCCGAGGACATCACCAGAGGCGGCGGCAGCGTCGTGTACCGTGCGGGTGATGTACTGGATGAAGCCTATGCAGGTGTGCTGACCGAGTTGGCCCTGGAGCGTTTCGGCAGCCTGCATGGGGCTTTTAACAACGCAGGCGTGGTGGGTGACATGGTGGCGGTACCTGACATGTCCATTGACAACTGGAACAGAGTAATCTCGACAAACCTAACCAGCGCCTTCTGGGCGGCCAAGGCGCAGGTTCCAATTCTGAAGGAGCAAGGCGGCGGCTCTATTGTCTTCACGTCCTCTTTCGTCGGGTTCAGCAACGGCGGACTACCAGGCATGGCAGCCTATGCCGCGTCCAAGGCAGGGTTGAATGGGCTTGTCCAATCGCTTGCCGCTGAGCATGCCAGAGAGGGCATCCGTATCAACGCGCTGCTGCCCGGAGGGACAGTCACCCCGGCAGGTGGCGAAGGTAATCCTGAAGCTTTAAAGTTCGTCTCTGACCTGCACCCCATAAAGAGAATGGCTTCGGCTTTGGAGATCGCTCAAGCGGCACTCTTTCTTCTCTCGGATCGGTCCCAGTTCATGACTGGTAGTCCCATGATCGTTGACGGGGGCATGTCCGTCCGCCTCTTATAGTTCATAGGATCGGGTGTCGCAGTGCCGGGAGCATCTGCGACACCAAGAGGACCCATTGCGGTCACTGGATCGGACTGGCCGCTATTGGGCAGGCGAGTCGGAGAGCTGCCCCTGATTGGCGGCAAAGTCCCCGGCGCACAGTTCACGAATTTCGGCAGATTTGAGCCCATCCGACTTCCTCAAAGTCGGACCAGCAACCTATCCAGCGCTTCGCCTACAAGGGCGGGAACGGCCGCCGGATCGTCAAGGTATGCGGCTTCGAGCAAGCCGTCTGATACGGCGACAAGCAACGAGGCAGTAACGGAAGGGGTCGGATCGCCGTCGGCCTGAAGGAGGTCCCGGAGGACACCGTAATACCAGGCGCGCCGCGCTTCAATGGCTTGCCGCACGGGACTTTTAGGGGCTGGATATTCGGCCGCCGCGTTGAGAAACGGGCATCCACGCCAACCTCCCGCGACCACGGCCTCGCTGATGCGCCCCATGATAGCGGCGATCCTGTCCCGTGGAGGCTGCTTCGGCAGCGCTGCGACTGCCGCCCGCCCAAGCCGGTCCTGCTCCTCGATATAGGCGAGGACGAGGTCATCCTTCGATGGGAAGTAATTGTAGAACGTCGCCTTGGCCACGCCCGCCTCCGCGATGATGCGGTCGATGCCGACTGCACGAATGCCCTCGGTATAGAAAAGACTAGTGGCGGTATCGAGCAAGCGGCGGCGTGCGGCGCTTGCCTTGGAATCGGTCGGCGACATGGCTTTTTTCATGCGGTTGACTCTAACAGACAGGTCTGTATACTGCAACTAGACAGACCTGTCTGACTAGGAGGAGATTATGCAAACGATCGAGACAGCCGAGATCATGCGCAGGTTCAACCAGGCGTTCCGCGATCACAAGCCCGCTATCCTCAAAGACCTGATCGCCCCGGACTGCGTGATGGAGTCCATTCAGCCCGCACCCAATGGAACGCGATACGAAGGCTATGACGCTGGGTTATTCAAAAATTCCCGGCCAGTCGGCGCCGCTTCCTGAGTGACAGCAGCAACCCATCCACACGTTTCAGGGAGCAAAGCTCATGATTATCATAGCCGGCTATACCCGGACCGACGCTGAGAAGCGGGACGGCTCCGTGGAAGCCTTCAAGAGTATGGTCGAACGCGCGAGAGCCTATGACGGCTGTGTCGACTTCTCGATAAGCGCGGACGCGGTCGATCCGGAGCGCGTCAATCTCTTCGAGTGCTGGCGCGATCAGGCCACGCTAGACGCCTGGCGCAAGGTCGCGAGGGGAGGTCCGCGCGGAAAACCCCGGGAGGTGGCCGTAAGCCTTTATCGCACCAACAAGTCCGAAAAGCCTTTCTAGGCCCTGATCTCAAGAGGTAAAAAGATGACCACCGATAGCGAGACTACCCGCGAAATCGTGAAACGCTTCCATAACGCGTTTGAGAAGCACCGCCCGGAAGACCTCGATGATCTGATTGGTGAGGGCTGCGTCCTTGAGAACACGGCGCCCGCACCGGATGGCGCACGCTACGTAGGGCGTGAAGCTTGCCTCGACTTCTGGAAGGGGATTGCATCCTCTGCGAACCTCGTCTTCGAAGCCGAGGAGATTTGGGCCAGCGAGGATCGGGGGATCATCCGATGGCGGCTTCGTTGGGGCGATAGCCCGGCGGACCGGGTTCGAGGGGTAAACATCATGCGCGTTCGGGACGGAAAGATCGTTGAAGGTCGAGGATACGTAAAGGGATAAAGCATCGGGGCCGAAGTCAGCGCGCCGGATCGTAATTGGAAAGGGCGGCTTTCGCTGGCTACTCGGGAGCGGACTGTCCGCCATCGGGCCGGGTGGCGGCACTCCGAACGGCGACAATGAAGGTCGCTTGCCGAACGGCAGCTATCGGCTGGGCATTTTCCAGGACCGGACAGTCCGCAGTCGGCCCCATTTTGGTCATCGCCAACCATGTTCGAGGGTTCAAGTGGGACATCGCAATTGGCTTACGGTGTCACTTCTCCCTCAGCCGACACCTGCATTGTAGTTGCACCCGACGCTTCGCGTTCGTGACGTCTCTTGCGGGGGGCCGCAAATATTGCAACATTGTTCACATGTCCAAGTTGCCGAACACCCGAGCGCTCGCGCCCCGCCGCCACGAAGAAATATTGAGGCGCGTCGTTTCCGAAGGTTCGGTGAGCATTGCCGAGCTTGCCGCCTATTTCGACGTCTCGCGCGAAACGATCCGCCGGGACATGAAGTTGCTCGCCGATCGCGGCCAGCTCGATGTCGTGCATGGGGGCGCCACGCTGTTCGAAGCGACCGAGCCGGCGCTGGTCCTGCGAAGCGGGGAAAACGCCGCCGCGAAGGCAGCGATTGGCCGGAGGGCGGCCGAACTGGTGAAGGACGGCATGGTCGTCTTTCTCGACTCGGGCACGACGACACTGGCCGTCGCGCACGCATTGAGCGGTCCGCGTGATCTGACCATCTGCACCACCGGCCTTGCCATCGCGCTGCACATGTGCCGCCAGCCGCAAGTCCGGGTGCACATGCTGGGTGGCGAGATCGATCCTGCCGAGGAGGCGGCAGTGGGCCTCGACGCGCTGGAAGCGATAGGACGCTTCCGAGTGGACATCGCCTTTCTCGGTGGGGGAGGGCTTTCTCCTGACGGCGAGGTTACCGACTTCACCCGCAACGGCGCCGAGCAGCGCTCGCGCATGATCGCCATGGCGGGCAAGGCCTACTTCGTCCTCGACAGTTCGAAATTCGGGCGGCTGACTCCCCTTCGAATACCCGGGTTTCATCAGGCGACCGGTGTGATCGTGGATAGGCCGCCGCCCCCGACGATCTCGGAAGCACTCGAGCGAAAAGGCCCCCGCGTCATCGTCGCCCCCGCATGATGTTGCATTTTGTTGCATCTTGTGTTGCGTTTTGTGAGTCCCTGGCTATGCTGACTCCAGTCCATTGGGAGGTCGGTTCATGGCGCAGGAATTTCCAACACAGGCGCGGGTCGTCATCATCGGCGGCGGCATCATAGGCTGCTCGGTCGCCTATCATCTCACAAAGCTCGGCTGGACCGACGTGGTCCTGCTGGAGCAGGGGCAGCTCAGCGGAGGCACCACCTGGCACGCGGCCGGCCTTGTCGGGCAGTTGCGCAGCCATGCCAACATGACCGGCCTCATCCGATATTCGACGCAGCTCTACAGCGAGCTGGAGGCGGAGACGGGCCTTGCGACGGGCTGGAAGAATTGCGGCTCGCTCGCCGTGGCGCGCACGACCGATCGCATGACCGTGCTGAAGCGGACCGCAGCATCGGCGCGGGCGCAAGGGGTTGCCGTCGAGGTGATCTCACCGCGGGAAGCCGCCGATCTCTGGCCGGTGATGGCGATGGACGATCTCGTAGGAGCCGTCTGGCTTCCCGGAGACGGCAAGGCCAATCCGACGGACCTCACCCAGTCGCTGGCGAAGGGAGCGCGCAACCGCGGCGCCCGCATTATCGAGCGCGTGCGCGTGACGGGCATCACGGTTAAGGACGGGACGGTCCGTGGCGTCGAGACCGATGGGGGGAATATCGCCGCCGAAATCGTCGTCAATTGCGCCGGCCAGTGGGCGCGCAAGGTCGGGCTGATGTGCGGCGTGACGGTCCCTCTGCACTCGGCCGAGCACATGTATATCGTCACCGGAAAGATCGAGGGGGTGCATCCCGACCTGCCGGTGCTGCGCGACCCGGACGGCTACATCTATTTCAAGGAGGAAGTCGGCGGTCTCGTCATGGGCGGCTTCGAACCGGAAGCCAAGCCCTGGGGCATGAACGGCATTCCGGACGATTTCGAATTCGCCTTGCTTGCAAATGACTGGGACCAGTTCGAGATCCTGATGCAGAACGCGCTGGTGCGCGTGCCGCAGCTCGAAACGGCCGAGGTCAGAAAATTCTACAATGGGCCGGAGAGCTTCACGCCGGACAATAATTTCATTCTCGGAGAGGCACCGGAACTGCGGAATTTCTATGTAGGAGCAGGGTTCAATTCCATGGGCATCGCCAGCGCCGGCGGCGCCGGGCGGGCTCTTGCCGAGTGGATCGTCAACGGTGCGCCGACAATGGATCTCTGGCCGGTCGACATTCGCCGCTTCGCGAGCTTCAACAACAATCCGCGCTGGCTGCACGACCGGGTGAAGGAAACGCTCGGACTGCACTATGCCATGCCATGGCCGAACCGCGAGCTGCTCACAGCGCGACCCTTCCGGCGCTCGCCGCTCTACGACCGGCTTGCCTCCAAGGGTGCATGCTTCGGCTCGAAGATGGGCTGGGAGCGCGCGAACTGGTTTGCCGAAGCAGGCCAAATACCGGAAACGGACTATGCCTTCGGTCGGCAGAACTGGCATGAGGCGGTAAAGCGAGAGATGAACGCGGCGCGACAAGCTGCTGGGATATTTGATCAAACTTCATTTGCCAAATTTCTCGTGCAGGGGCCCGACGCAGCGAAGGCGCTCAACCGCATCTGCGCCGCGGACGTCGATGTCGAGGTCGGCCGGTCGGTCTATACGGGCATGCTCAACGAACGGGGCGGCTATGAAAGCGACCTGACGGTGATGCGGCTCGCGGTCGACCGGTTCCTCATCGTCACCGGATCCGCGCAGGCGGTGCACGACGCCGACTGGATCCGCAGGAACACCTCACCGGACGCCCACGTCACCCTCACCGACGTGACATCGGCTTACGCGGTGCTGGCCCTGATGGGACCGAATGCACGCGACATACTCGGGCGGATCACGTCCGCTGACCTCTCGAATGCAGGCTTTCCCTTTGCGACCATCCGCGAGATCGACATCGGCTACGCGACGGCCTACGCCAACCGAATGACCTATGTCGGCGAACTCGGCTGGGAACTGATCGTGCCCAGTGAATTTGCCGTGGGCGTTTACGAGGCATTGCACCAGGCGGGGCGCGATCTCGGGCTCGTTGATTGCGGCTATTACGCTCTCGAGGCGCTCCGCATCGAGAAAGGCTTTCGCGCCTGGAGCCGCGAATTGACGCCTGACATCAATCCTCACGAAGCGGGGCTCGCCTTCGCCGTATCGTTCGACAAGCCGGGCGGATTCATCGGCCGCGAGGCTTTGATCCGGGCAAAGCAGGTCGGCGCCCCCTTCAGACGCATCGTGCAATTCACCTTGGATGATCCCGAGCCGATGCTTTGGGGCGGGGAGCTCATCCTGCGTGACGGCAAACCTGTCGGCGAAGTCCGCTCAGCCGCCTATGGCCACACGCTCGGGCGTTCCGTTGCGCTCGGCCTCATAGAACATGGAGAAGGGGTCGACCGCGAGTTCATCGCAAACGGGAGTTTCCAGATCGACCTTGCCGGTGAGCGCCACCCGGCGACCGCTCACCTGAAGTGCCCCTACGATCCGAAGTCAGAACGCGTGCGGGCGGATGCCGGGGAGCCGCGAGCCGCCGCCTGAAGCGGGCAGCTCCATTCACCTCTCCGCCAGCGAGCGGGCAATTTCGAAGAAGGCGCGCACGAGCTTTCCGCCGCTGCGCTCCTTCAGGCAGATCAACGCCTCGTCCATCAGCATTTCGGCGCCGACGATCTCGATCGGCGCGAGACGTCCGTCCCGGCCGAATTCCGCGGCTGAGACGAAGCCCACCCCGGCACCGGCCGCGACGATCTCCCGCACGGCCTCCCGACCCTCCGCTTCGATGGCCGGCTTCAGGGTGACGCCTGCGGCGGCCGCGAAATCCTCGAGCTTCTGCCGCGTTTTCGAACCGCGTTCCCGCATCACCAGCGGCTGGCCCGAGAGTTCCTCGAGGCTGACGGTGCTTCGCCGGGCGATCGGATGTTCGCTCGACGCGAAAGCGATGATCGGCGTCGAGTTCAGCGTGACGATGTCGAACTCCCGGCTCTCGGGAACCTCGCCGAGCACGCCGATGTCGGCCTCGTAGGAATAGAGGCTGGTGATGACCGTTTCCGTGTTGCCGGCCCTGAGCGAGATCTGAACCGACGGATATTTCTGACGAAAGGCCGCAAGGATGTGAAGCAGATGGTGGGCGGCGTCGGCGACGATGCGAAGCGTGCCGGCCCGCAACGCGCGCGATTCCGATAGCAGATCGAGCGCCTGCTGCTCGGTGTCGAACATGCGTCGGGTGATCTCCAACAGCTGGTGACCGGCCTGGGTCAGCGTCACCTGCTTCTTGTTCCGGTTGAAGAGGAGCACGTCATATTCCTCTTCCAGTTTGCGGACCTGATCCGACACGGCCGGCTGCGTGAGGAACAGCGCCTCTGCTGCACGGGAGAAGCCTCCACAAACTGCAACATTGTGGAACGCGCGAAGCTGGACGTACCGCATGGCCTCTCCCAATCATAAGCTGACCTGATCAAACGATAGAAACGAACGATTTGATTTATGTAAAGGGAAAAGTGACGGTCGTCGGATCGATATTCCGGAGAGATTGAAGATGGCTCTCGTTACTCTTTCGCTGCATCTGGCCGGCGCGACCGTGCTGCTGCTCTACGCGGTGCATCTCGTCCGCAGCGGCGTCGAGAATGCCTATGGCACGTCGTTGAAGCGTGTGCTGGCGAGGGGAGGGGAGCGCCGCATCTACGCCGCCGCAAGCGGCACGGTCCTTGCGGTCCTGCTGCAGAGCTCGACCGCCGTGGCGATGCTCGCTTCCGGTCTTTCGGCAAGCGGCTATCTTACGCTGAACACCAGCCTTGCCGTTCTGTTGGGAGCGGATTTCGGCTCGGCGCTGGTGGTTCGCGTTCTTTCCTTCGACCTGGGCTGGCTGTCGCCGCTCCTGCTTGCGGCCGGCGGACTGCTTTACCTGAAGGGCAGAAGCGACAAGCCCCGCGAGCTCGGCCGCATGCTGCTCGGCATCGGCTTCGTCCTCATGTCGCTGAAGCTGATCGGCGAGGCGACCTTGCCGTTGAAACAGAGCGACGTGTTGCCCGCCATCGTCGGCTATCTCGCGGAGGACCAGGTGACGGCCTTCGCGGCGGCGATGCTCTTCACCTGGATCGTGCATTCGAGCGTCGCGGTCCTGATCCTCATCCTGGGTTTCGCCGCGCAGGGGCTTCTGCCCGTCGAGGCAGGCCTGCCGCTGATTCTCGGCGCCAATCTCGGCAGCGGGTTGATCGCCATGTGGCTGACGCGCGGGTTTTCAGCCGAGGCGCGGCGCGTCGCGGCCGGCAATCTCCTTTTCCGGGCCTCCGGCGCCTTGATCGCCTTGCCGGCGATCGGCCCCTTGTCGGCAGAACTTCGACATCTTGGCGCAACCCCGGCGGAGCAGCTCGTCCATTTTCATCTGGCCTTCAACGCCTGCCTCGCGATTTTTTGCCTGCCGCTTTCGCAGCTTGCCGCCGGCGCCGTTACTTCTCTCATCAAATCGGATCTCAAGAGCTCCGAAGACGGCGACACGCTTGCCCGGAGAATCAGCGCGCTGGACCGGACTCTGCTCGACAGCCCCGACACGGCCCTCGCCGCCGCGACGCGCGAGGTGCTGTTCATGGGCGAGGTGGTCGAGCGGATGCTCTGTCCGGTGATGGAGCTCCTGGAGCATCCGAGCCCGGCGAAGATCGAGGAAATCCGCCGGCTCGACGGATATGTCAATCGCGCCCACCGCGACATCAAGCTCTATCTCGCAGCCATCCATCGCGGCGTGCTCGACGAGCGTCAGTCGCGGCGGGGTGTAGAACTCATCGACATCGCCATCAATCTCGAACATGCCGGCGACATCGTGTCCAAGACCCTGGTCGAAATCGCCCGCGACAAGCTGGAGAACGGCAACAAGTTCTCCGACGAGGGCTGGACCGAGCTCAAGGTGCTTCACGCCAGCGTGCGCGACAACATGCGTCTCGCTTTCAACCTGCTGGTGTCGGATGACCCGGCGATGGCGCGAAAGCTCGTCCGGGAGAAGGAGCGGGTACGCGCGCTCGTACGGGAAAGTCACGAACGGCATCTGGCGAGATTGCGGGCAGGGCGCCCGGAAAGCGTCGAGTCCAGCAACATGCACCTCGAAGTCGCACGGGCGCTCAAGGAGGTGAACTCCCTTCTCGCCACGCTCGCCTATCCAATCCTGAAACAGCGGGGGGATCTGCTCGAGAGCCGTCTTGCGCTTGTCAAAGGTTGATAAGCCAAATCTATGAATGAATATGAAATATCGATTTTACAGATACATATGGGATCGCCATCCTCGCCCATGTCCCGGCAGTTCTCAAAGGAGAGAAACCAGATGCCCGCAGATTCAAAGACGAATGAAGTTCTCGAAGCGCCGAGATTGGGCGAGCCGTACCTGCTGACGCCTGGGCCGTTGACCACCGCCTTTTCCGTAAAGGAGGCCATGCTGCGCGACTGGGGGTCCTGGGACGGCGATTTCCGGGGCATGACGGCCGAGCTGCGTCGCGAACTGCTTGCGATTGCGGGAGACGAAAGCGGCGAATACGACTGCGTCCCCATGCAGGGGAGCGGCTCCTTCTCGGTGGAAGCCATGCTCGGCAGCTTCATTCCCCGCGAGGGCAAGGTTCTGGTGCTGATGAACGGGGCCTACGGTCAGCGCATCGGCCAGACGCTCAAATATCTCGGCCGCACGCACGTCTCGATCGACAAGGGCGACTATATGCCCCCGCGCGGCAGCGAGGTTGCGGCGGCTCTCGACGCAGATCCGGCAATCACCCATGTCGTGGCCGTCCATTGCGAGACGAGCTCGGGCATTCTCAATCCCCTCAAGGAAATTTCCGAGGCAGTCTACAGTCGCGGCCGCAAGCTGCTGGTCGACAGCATGAGCGCCTTCGGCGCTGTGCCCGCCGGTGTCGATGACTTCCGCTACGAGGCGATCGTTTCCTCCGCCAACAAATGCATCGAAGGCGTACCGGGTTTCGGGTTCGTCATCGCGCGCAAGTCGGAACTGGAGGCTGCGAAGGATCGCAGCCATTCCTTGAGTCTCGACGTCCATGCGCAATGGGCCTACATGAACAAGACGGGCCAATGGCGCTTTACTCCGCCGACCCATGTCGTCGCCGCCTTTCTCGAGGCGCTGCGGCTGCATCGCAAGGAAGGCGGCGTTGCCGGACGCGGCGCGCGCTACGCGAACAACCGCGACGTCATGGTCGCCGGCATGCGCCAGCTCGGCTTCGAGACACTGCTAGGTGACGAGTGGCTCTCGCCGATTATCGTGACCTTCTTCAGCCCCGCCCATCCGAACTTCAATTTCGAGCGCTTCTACGAATTGATGAAGGCGAGGGGCTTCATCATCTATCCCGGCAAGCTCACCGTCGTCGACAGCTTCCGGATCGGCTGCATCGGCCAGATGGACGCGCAGGTGATGGAAAAGGTGGTTGCCGCCGCCGCCGAGAGCCTTGCGGAAATGGGCGTCGACACCGCCACCCCACCGGCGCTCGCGCTCGCCGAGCGCGCCCGCCTCGCCGCCTGACCGATTCCCCTTCCAGGAGCACAACAGATGAACCAGATGTCCAAGATTTCGGTGACGGTCAATGGCCGCCGCTATCCATGGCCCCGCGTGCCCGCAATTGCGATTTGCCTCGACGGATGCGAGCCCGCCTATCTCGATGCAGCGATCGACGCCGGGCTGATGCCCGCGCTGAAGCGCATCAAGGAACGGGGCGCCGTGCGGCTGGCGCACAGCGTCATCCCGAGTTTTACCAATCCCAACAATCTCTCGATCGCAACCGGCAGCCCGCCGGCGGTCCACGGGATTTGCGGGAACTACCTCTATGAGCCGTCGACGGGCGAAGAGGTGATGATGAACGATCCGAAGTTCCTGCGCGCGCCCACCATTTTCCAGGCTTTCTATGATGCAGGTGCCCGGGTCGCGGTCGTCACGGCGAAGGACAAGCTGCGGGCGCTGCTCGGAAAAGGGCTCCGTTTCGACGAAGAGCGCGCCGTCTGCTTCTCGTCCGAAAAATCGGACAAGGCGACCCGCGCGGAGCACGGGATCGACAATGCTTCCGCCTGGCTCGGCCGGCCGGTTCCCGAGGTCTATTCGGCAGCACTTTCGGAATTCGTCTTCGCTGCGGGCGTCAAGCTGCTCAGGGAGTTTCGCCCCGACATCATGTATCTGACGACGACCGACTATGTTCAGCATAAATATGCCCCCGGCGTTCCCGAAGCCAATTCCTTCTACGAAATGTTCGACCGGTATCTCGCCGAACTGGACGGGCTCGGAGCAGCCATCGTCGTCACTGCCGATCACGGCATGAAGCCGAAGCACAAGGCGGACGGCTCACCCGACGTCATCTATGTTCAGGACCTGCTCGACGAATGGCTCGGCAAGGATGCGGCCCGCGTCATCCTGCCGATCACCGACCCCTATGTCGTGCATCACGGCGCGCTCGGGTCCTTTGCCACCGCCTATCTTCCGGATGGATGCGACCGCGGCGAGATCATGGCAAGGCTGAATGGGATCCAAGGCATCGACGTCGTGCTCGACCGCTCGGAGGCGTGCCGGCGCTTCGAGCTGCCGGAAGACCGCATCGGCGACATCGTCCTCGTTTCATCCGAAAACAAGACGCTCGGCACCAGCGAGCACCGGCACGATCTGGCCGCCCTCGACGAACCGTTGCGCTCCCATGGAGGGCTGACCGAGCAGGAGGTTCCGTTCATCGTCAACCGCGGGCTGCCCGAACTCCCGAACGCGCCGCGTCTTCGCAACTTCGATGCGTTCTTCTACGCGGTCACGGCGGCGGCCGAGGCCGGTGCGGAGGGCGCGCTATGACGAAGGCGGAGGTCACAATCGCAGTGCGCCACGAACCGATGCGCATAGCCGGGCGCCTTATCGACACGGACGATCGCATAGAGGTCCGCTATCCCTGGAACGACACCGTCGTCGGCACCGTACCCGCCGGCCGCGCCGAACACGCAAGAGAAGCCTTTGCGATCGCGGCCGCCTATCAGCCGAAGCTCACGCGCTACGAGCGGCAGAAAATCCTGCTGGCGACCGCGGAGGCGCTGGCCGCCCGCAAGGAGGAGATTTCCGACGTCATCACGCTGGAACTCGGCATCTCGAAGGCTGACTCGCTCTATGAAGTCGGGCGCGCCTTCGACGTCTTTACGCTTGCCGGCCAGATGTGCATCCGCGACGACGGCGAGATCTTCTCCTGCGACCTCACGCCCCACGGGAAGGCGCGCAAGATTTTTACGATGCGCGAACCCCTGACCGCAATTTCGGCGATCACCCCGTTCAATCACCCGTTGAACATGGTGGCGCACAAGGTCGCACCGGCGATTGCCACCAATAACTGCGTGGTGGTGAAGCCGACCGAGCTCACGCCGATGACGGCGCTGCTGCTCGCCGACATTCTTTACGAGGCCGGCCTGCCGCCGGAAATGCTTTCGGTCGTCACCGGGTGGCCCGCCGATATCGGCATGGAAATGATCACCAATCCGCATGTCGATCTCGTCACCTTCACGGGCAGCGTTCCTGTCGGGAAATTGATCGCCGCCAACGCGCACTACAAGCGCCAGGTACTCGAACTCGGCGGCAACGACCCGTTGATCATCCTCAACGACCTGTCCGACGACGACCTCGCCAGGGCGGCCGAGCTTGCGGTCGCCGGAGCCACGAAGAATTCCGGCCAGCGCTGCACGGCGGTCAAACGCATTCTCTGCCAGGAGAGCGTCGCGGACCGTTTCGTGCCGATGGTTCTCGAACGGGCGAAGCGCTTGCGTTTCGGGGATCCGATGGATCGCTCTACCGATCTCGGGACCGTCATTCACGAAAAGGCGGCGGCACTTTTCGAAGAGAGGGTGATGCGTGCGGCGGAGGGGGGAGCCGACATTCTCTACCATCCCGGGAGAAGCGGCGCGCTCCTGCCGCCGATCGTCGTCGATCGGGTGCCGCACCAGTCGGACCTCGTGCTGGAGGAGACCTTCGGTCCGATCATACCGATCGTGCGGGTTCCCGACGACGACGAGGCAACGATCGCCCTGTCGAACTCCACGGCCTTCGGCCTCTCCTCCGGCGTCTGCACCAATGATTACCGCAGGATGCAGAAATACATAGCCGGTCTGAAGGTCGGAACGGTCAACATCTGGGAAGTGCCCGGCTATCGGATTGAAATGTCGCCCTTCGGCGGCATCAAGGACTCCGGAAACGGCTACAAGGAAGGCGTGATCGAGGCGATGAAAAGCTTCACCAACGTCAAGACCTTCTCGCTGCCCTGGCCGTAAGACAATCTGCCCCCCAAGTAGCAGCGAAAGGAGCGGCCCGATGGCCGCTCCTTCCATTTCGAGAACCTACGTGAAGCTATATAAGCTGAGACAATACTTATATAAAATAAATAGATTTTACTTATCGATCCATCCCCCGCAGATTTCCCAGGCAGCGCGGATTTCCAGGCGCGCAAGTCGCCGATACCGCCACAAAAGCTTGCCAATTCGAATGCCAACAAAAAGGGGAATTAGCATGCCGTTTTCAAAGATATTCCTGGGCGCAGCGACTGCCCTCATCCTCACATCTTCCGCCTATGCCGAGACGGAGCTCACCGTCTACACGTCCATCGAAGCGGTCGACCTCGACCGTTACAAGGAGACATTCGAAAAGGCCCACCCCGACATCAAGATCAACTGGGTCCGCGACTCCACCGGCGTGATGACGGCCAAGCTTCTGGCAGAGAAAGACAATCCGCAGGCCGACGTGGTCTGGGGTGTGGCTGCGACATCGCTGCTGCTGCTGAAGTCCGAGGGCATGCTCGAACCCTATTCTCCGAAGAACGTAGAGGCGCTCGACCCCCGTTTCGTGGATGGTGACAAGCCGCCGAGCTGGGTGGGTATGGACGCCTATGTGGCGGCTCTTTGTTACAATACGGTGGAGGCGGGGAAGCTCGGCCTGACGCCGCCAACCAGCTGGCAGGATCTCACGAAGCCCGAATACAAGGGCCATATCGTGATGCCCAATCCCAATTCCTCCGGCACAGGCTTCCTCGACGTCTCCGCCTGGCTTCAGACGTTCGGCGAAGAGGGAGCCTGGTCTTTCATGGACGCCCTGCACGAGAACATCGCCGCCTATACCCATTCGGGCTCCAAGCCTTGCAAGATGGCGGCATCAGGCGAAACCGTCATCGGCGTATCCTTCGAATTCCCGGGTGCCAAGGCGAAGACGTCGGGCGCGCCCATCGACATCATCTTTCCTTCGGAAGGATCGGGCTGGGAAGCCGAGGCCACGGCGATCATCGCCGGGACGGCCAATCTCGAGGCGGCGAAAACGCTGGTCGACTGGTCGGTCAGCAAGGAAGCGAACGAGATGTACAATGTCGGCTATGCCGTCGTGGCTTATCCCGGCGTCGCCAAGCCGATCGAAAATCTTCCTGACAACGTCGCCGACAAGATGATCGAGAACGACTTCGAGTGGGCCGCAAACAATCGCGCCCGCATTCTGAAGGAATGGCAGAAGCGCTACGACGCGAAATCCGAGCCCAAGTCCTGATCCGCATGCATCTCACGGGAACGTTCGGCGCTTAGCCACGGGCGTTCCCGTCAAGCCTCATCGAATGCCTATTGCTCAGGAGCTTGCGGATGAAACATGCAACAGCCCCCACGGAGCCGGCCATGCCCGCCTCCGCTATCCATCAGATCGAAAGACGGCCATTCCTCGAAATCGGCGGCCTCTGGAAGGCCTATGGCGATTTCGTCGCGCTGCGCGACATCGACCTTCAGGTGAAGGAGGGCGAATTCATCTGTTTCCTCGGACCTTCCGGCTGCGGAAAGACCACGCTTCTGAGGGCCATCGCCGGCCTCGACATCCAGTCGCGGGGCACCATTTGGCAAGGCGGGCAGGATATTTCCAGGCTACCGCCGGCGCAGCGGGACTATGGCATCGTCTTCCAGTCCTATGCGCTCTTCCCGAATTTGACCATCGAGAAGAACATCGCCTTCGGGCTCGAGAATATCGGCCGCCCGCGGCACGAAATCGCCTCACGCGTCGCTGAGCTTCTGGAACTCGTCGGCTTGGGCAGCCAGGGCCGGAAGTATCCGGCCCAGCTATCCGGCGGACAGCAGCAGCGCGTGGCGCTTGCCCGCGCCATGGCGATCTCGCCGGGCCTGCTGCTTCTCGACGAGCCCCTGTCGGCGCTCGACGCCAAGGTGCGCGTGCATCTGAGACACGAGATCAAGGAGCTGCAGCGCAAGCTCGGCGTCACCACGATCATGGTCACGCACGATCAGGAAGAGGCGCTCTCCATGGCAGACCGGATCGTCGTCATGAACCATGGCGGCATCGAACAGGTCGGTACGCCGACCGAGATCTATCGCCACCCGAGGACACTCTTCGTCGCCGACTTCATCGGCGAGACCAACCAGTTCCCCGCAACGGTCGGGAAGGGGGCGCAAGTCGAAATCGGTCACACGCGATTTGCCTGTGCCGAGCATCGGTTACCCCCGGGTTCGGCGGTCGTAGCCGCTGTCCGTCCAGCCGATATCATCCCGCACGGCGCCGCCGCCCATCGGGCGACCGGGCTCGATGCCGTCGGCAATGCGGACAATCTCATCGACGCCCATGTGGAGGATATGGAGTTTCTCGGCATGTTCTGGCGCACACGGCTCTCAGCCCCGCGCCTGAAAGAGAAGGCGCTCGTTGCGGACTTCTCGACAAACGCGGTTCGCCGCCTGAGCATCGAGATCGGCAGCGCCATCCAGGTCGAAATCCCGCAGGAACGCCTGCTCCTTTTTGCAAAGGCCTGACGCAAATGACGCTTGCTGTCGATTTCCTTCCGCCCGGCCGAGCCGTTCGCCAGCAGATTTCCGGCGACGACAGGCTCAAACGCGCAGTCATGCTCGTCGTCGGCATCTATCTGGTCGTTGCTCTTGCACTACCGCTCTTCGTGATGCTGTCGAAATCGTTCTCCACCTACACGTTCGATCTCCGCCAGTTCGAGTTCCAAGTGAGCGACCAAAGCGGGCAGGGGTGGAGCGATGCCGTTACCGCTGCGGCGCTCAATGCCGCCGTCGCCGCCTTCCCGGAAAGCGAGCTCAAGGCCAGCGCCGATGGTCGGCTGCAGGCGGCGAAGCTCTTCCCGGATTTCAGCTTCCGCAGCCCGGTCAGATATCGCATCCGCGGCACGAGCGACGAGGCGCACTTTCTTGCCGGTTCGCAGCTGGTGCGCGGTACCGAGTGGCAGGAATATGACAGCAACAATTTCCGCAGGGTAATGCTGCGGCCCTCGCGCTCGATCGGACTTTCCAATTTCGCCGAGTATTTTTCAACACCTTCGCTCGTCCGTTCGATCAGGAATTCGGTGACGATGGCGCTGATCAGCACCGCAGTCACGCTCGCCGTCGCCTTCGGGCTCGCCTATGCCCTGAACAGGAGCCGGATGGCGGGGAAGGGGCTGTTCAAGCTCATCGTCACGATCCCGATCCTGATTCCGTCTCTCTTGCCGGGTATCGCGCTCGTGTACCTGTTCGGAAATCAGGGCGTCTTTAATGATCTGTTGTTCGGCCATTCGATCTATGGCCCGCTCGGAATCGTCGTGGGCTCGGTATTTTTCACGTTGCCGCACGCCTTTCTGATCATATCGACGGCTCTCTCGGTCGCCGATGCCCGTCACTACGAGGCGGCGACGTCGCTTCGCGCAAGCAAGTGGCGGATCTTCTGGACGGTGACCGTGCCTGGTGCCCGATACGGCCTGATCTCCGCGGCTTTCGTGGTCTTCACACTGGTCATAACCGATTTCGGCCTGCCCAAGGTGATCGGCGGGCAATATGGCATGCTGGCCGTCGACATCTACAAGCAGGTGATCGGTCAGCAGAATTTCGAAATGGGCGCCGTCGTGTCGGTCATCCTGCTCGTTCCGGCCTTTGTGGCCTTCGTCGTCGATCGCATGACGCAGCGCCGGCAGGTGGCTTTGCTTTCCGCGCGCGCCGTCCCCTACGAGCCGAAGCCGCGGCGCGGTTTCGATGCGGCTTGTTTCGCATTCTGCTCCCTGGTCGCGGTCTTCGTCCTCGGGATGATCGGCATGTGCCAGGTTGCGGCGGTCGTGAAATTCTGGCCATACGACCTCAGCCCGTCGCTGCGCAACTATGCCTTCGACCTTATGGATGGCGGCGGCTGGGATGCCTATTACAATTCTATCCGGCTCGCTCTCATGACGGCTGTGATCGGCTCGCTGATCGTGTTCACCGGCGCCTACATGGTCGAAAAGACCAAGGGCTTCGGGCTCGGCAGGGCGACCTTTCATATGCTCGCAATGCTCCCGATGGCCGTGCCGGGCATGGTGCTGGGTCTTGCCTATATCTTCTTCTTCAACAGTGCCGCAAACCCGCTTCACGGCATCTACGGCACGATGACCATTCTGGTGCTGTGCACGGTCACGCATTTCTACACCGTCGCCCATCTGACGGCGCTCACTGCGCTGAAGCAGTTGGATCCGGAGTTCGAGGCAGTGGCGGGTTCTCTGAAGATACCTTTCTACAAGCTCTTCTTCCGGGTCACACTGCCGGTTTGCCTTCCTGCCGTGCTGGAGATCGCGATCTATCTCTTCGTCAACGCCATGACGACGGTCTCGGCAGTCGTGTTCCTCTATGCCACGGACACCAAGCTCGCCTCGGTTGCCATCCTGAACATGGATGACGCGGGCGACATAGCGCCGGCGGCCGCGATGGGCATGATGATCTTCTACACCAATGTGGCGGCCAAACTTCTTCATGCGTTTGTATCGCGGCTTCTTCTTGCCCGCACACAGGGCTGGCGGCGTGTATCGCAGAGTGCAGCGGCTACCGCTCCGCACTGACCGCCGCGCCGGCTAAGGTGACGTCACCCCCGGCTTTGTGGGGGTGACAAGTCGACGTTTCCAATCTCATTATTTCAGGTGGGGCTGACGGGCAGGCGCACGCCAAGCGTGCGGGGTGGAAAATTGGCAGCTGCAGAACGGCAAAGCCGTAAATGCGCACAATCGTCAGAGAGGGAAGCTTAAGATGCCGAACCCTAGCCAGACCAGCGACAATTGGTGGATCAACGATCAGACGCCGGATAACCCTTATGGCAAGAGCGAGGACTATGAGTCCTTTCTCGACTACCTTGGGGCGTTGCCCCGCAGTCTGACGCCGGAACTGGCTGCGGGAACGCTGAGGATCAACGTTTACGAGCTCAACGATCACCCCGAATACAAAGCCGCCGCGATCGGCGCGTTGCAGATGTGGGCGTCCGTCACCCCTCTAAAATTCGAGATCGTCGACGACGCACCGTTCGACAGCACGACGGACTGGATGGAGGTCGTCAGCCCCGAGCTCGGCGAGGAGGACGATGGCAGCGCCTATTCGAGCAACCGCTATGTCAGCATCGGGCAGCGTTTCCACGACACGGAACCCAATAAGACGGACATCGGCGGCTATGTCTTCGATTCCTTCATCCATGAGTTCGGCCATGAATTCGGACTGAACCATCCCGGACTTTACAATTACAGCGGTCCCGGCGGCGTGCAGATCAACTATCTGAACAATGCGACTTGGACTTATGATCGCCAGCAATACAGCGTGATGTCCTATTTCGACGGGATCGATGTCGGGGAAACCAGCCGCTGGTCTGCCTCGACGCCCCTCATGGCCGACATCGAGGCGGTCATCCGCCGCTTTTTCTCGACCGTGGACGAGAACGGAGTGCGCACTTATCAGCACATCGAGCTCAACACGGGGGACAACGTCTACGGCTTCGGGAGCACGCAATACGGCTATCAGTTGACCTCCTCGGGCATGCAGCATGACATCGGCTTTGCGATCCACGATACGGGCGGAACCGACACGATCGACTTCTCCGGCTCGACCGCGGGTACGATCCTCGACTTGCGCGCCGGTCAGTTCTCCAGCGTCAACGGTCACAGCAACAACGTGTCGATCTTCGCCGGCCACAATGCGGATGGGACCGATTATTACATCGAGAACGGCATCGGCAGCAGTTTCGACGACATTCTGATCGGCAATGACGGCGCCAACACGCTCGATGGCCGTGGCGGTGGCGACCGCATGGCCGGCAATGGCGGCGACGATACTTACTTCGTCGATTCGCTTGACGACATCGTTCGTGAGGAGGTCAACGGCGGCAACGACACCGTCATCCTCCTGTCCAGGAACCTGAAAATCAGGAAAATCGCCAACGTCGAAAACATCATCTATGCCGACGAGTCGATGACGCAGCCTGGCGGCGGCGGAGCGTCGCCGCCCAGCATCGGCGACAACACGATGACAAGCATCATTTTCGGCGGCAGCGGAAACGATACCCTCGACGGAGGCGCCGGCGACGACACGATCTTTGGTCAGGGTGGTGACGACCTGATTATCGGGGGCCGCGACTCGCTCGCCAGCCGCGACATCAACAATACGATCGACGTCGAAGACCTCGAAGACCAGACCGAGAGCGATGACGGAAACGATACGCTCTACGGCGGGGCCGGCAACGACACGATCCTCGGTGGCCAGGGCAATGATATTCTCGACGGCGGCGCCGGCGACGATACGCTGAGCGGCCAGGACGGAGTCGATATATTCAGGGGCGGCGCGGGGATCGATACCGTCGATTTCAGCAAGGAAAGTCCGTTTCAGCTGCTCGTCAACCTTGCCACGAATGTTGCCAGCGGCGGCACCGCCTCCGGCGACACTTTCTACAGCATCGAAAACCTGATCGGGTCCGATGACCGCATCGACCGCTTCATCGGCACATCCGCCGCAAATCACTTCTGGGGCCAGGGCGGCGGAGATTACTTCAATGGCGGCGGCGGCAACGACACCCTGGATGGCGGCAACGATGGCGACATCCTGTATGGCGAGGCCGGCAACGACACGATCATCGGCGGGGCCGGTCAGGACTATCTGGATGGTGGTTCCGGTATCGACACGGTCGTCTATGCGGGTAGCCCTGACGGCGTCACGATCGATCTTGCCAATGGCACTGCCAGCGGCGGCGACGGTGACGGCCCGGTGCAGATCGTCGGGCGAGGCGCGGTTATCCGGCACGATATGCTGGTCGGCTTCGAAAATGCCGTCGGCTCGTCCTTTGACGATCATCTCATCGGCAATGCGCAGGCCAACGATCTCGCCGGCGGTGCTGGCGACGACACGCTGACCGGCGGCGGCGGCGCCGACAGATTGAACGGCGGCGCCGGCAGCGATACGGCAGACTACGCCGATGCAGCGAGCGGCGTCAGGCTCAGTCTCACTGGAGGCAGGTCGGGCGGAGATACATATATCTCCATCGAGAATCTCGCAGGGTCGGGATTCAATGACCGGCTGACCGGCAATGGTGCGGCCAACGTGTTGACCGGCCAGGGCGGCAACGACACGATCGACGGCGGCCGCGGTGACGACACCCTGCTCGGCGATTTTGCCTATCAGGGGGACGCGCCGCCACGCCCGGGCATGGGAACCGGCTACGCGACGCTCGGACCGGACGCGACGAACAATTCGATCGCGGCCGCGTTCGACATCTCCGACAACTTCTCCCTGACCAGCGACCCCGATATCTTCGACTCGACCACCGTCCTTCATACGACCGTCAACGCCACCGGAAACGGCCAGGGCGGATACTACAAGATCGATCTGGCGGCCGGTACGGTGATTACGATCGACATCGACGGAATCGCCGATCCGAACGTCCATGACAGTTGGGTCAGGCTGCTCGACAGCGCCGGCAACATCGTCGCTCAGAACGATGACGGCGGCGGCGATCCGGGCTCTGCCAGCAACCGGGATTCGAGCCTGGTATTCGTGGCTCAGGAGACCGGAACCTATTACATACTGGAAGGCAGCTGGTCGCCCACGGCGCCGGGCGACGGCTGGGCAGAAGCCGTGCCGGCAGGCGCGTCATACGAGCTTAATGTGTCGGTCGAGTTCCCTCCGGCTCCGGCCCAGCCGGGCGTCGCGGGATCGGACACCCTGATCGGCGGCGCAGGCAGCGATCTGCTGGATGGCGGACTGGCGGCAGACATGCTCACCGGCGGCGCGGGAGAGGATACATTCCGCTTCTCGACGGCGCTTGGGAACGGCAATGTCGATTGGATCAAGGACTTCGATGTCATCGACGACATGATCCTGCTGGACAACCTCGTTTTCGAAAGCGTGGGTGGCGAAGGCACTCTCGCCCTGGGCGCATTTTACGGAAGCGCGGGAGGTGTCGCCCATGACGCAGACGACCGCATCATATACGACACGGACAGCGGCGCCTTGTCCTATGACGCCGATGGCGGCGGAGACGTTGCAGCCATTCAGTTTGCGCAGCTGAGCACGAATCTGAGGCTTTCGGCCTCCGACTTCATTATCATCTGACGCACGGATGGGGCGCCTCAGGCGCCCCATCCGCAGCGCCGCGTTTCGCGGGGCTCCAGGGAGAGTGTGTGATGAAGCGCCCTACCGACCGCCGCACGGTACTCTTGACCGTCGGAGCTGCCGCCGTCGCCGCCGTCGCCGGGCCGGTCGCCGCGCAATCGACGGATATCCGCGGTGCAGTCACCTTCGAGGGTAGCGCGGTCATCCCGGAAGGTCATCTCGAGATTTATCTCGACGACCCTGCCATTCAGGACGAGACGAGGCGTCGCGCCACGCAAACGCGCATCAAAAGCGACGGAAAATCGAAGTCGATAGCATTTTCCTTGCCGTCGCCTGCAAGCGCGACGCCTTCTCCGACGCGGCGGATCGTGGCGCGTCTGGAGCGTGCGGACGGCTGGCTGATTGCGCGCGGCAGCACACGGCTGGAGGCGGGCTCGCCTGTATACGTCACACTCAATGCAGTGATTTATTGAAGGCCGGCAGCAGTCTCCGACGGCGCCGGTCTGATCGGTCAAGCGGGAGCGTCATTCCCGTCAGATACAGTTTTCACTCGCTGAACTCCGTCGAGCGCACGCCGCAAGCGCGTGGTGGCGACTCGACCGAGCATGATGGGCGCAAGGGACCGCCCGAGCGACAGGAGCGAGCGCCCCTTGTCGTGCGTTCTCACGCGTACCACCCGATCCAGATTTATCATCAGGGAGCGGCTGACGCGGAAGAATGGCGGCGTCGGAAGGTCTGCGCCGCATTGGCCGAGCAGCCGGCACACCAGATAGTCCCGCCCATCCGCCATCACGATGCGCGTGAAGTCCGCTTCGGCGGCGAGCATGGCGATCCCGTCGGTCGGCAGGACGACTGTTTGGCCCGCCATCCTGATGTGCAGGCGTCTCCTGTCGGGCGTGGCTACCGGCGCTGTTGCCGTGTCCTCGATCTTGCCGTCAAGGTCGTGCGCGCGCCGATAGCGCCGCAGCCGGTCCAGGGTCAATGCCAGACGTTGCCGCTCCACGGGCTTCAGCAGGAAATCCAGCGCTGCGACGTCGAACGCCTGCGGCGCGTAGGTGCCGTGTCCGGTCACAAAGACGATCGCCGGCACCTGATCGAGCCGCTTGATCAGGCCGAATCCGTTATCGTCGCCAAGATCGATGTCGAGGAAGATCGCATCTGGCCGCAGGGCATGCGTCAGTTGCTGCGCCTGGTCCAGCGAACCGGCTTCGCCGATGACTTCGACATCCGGGTGCGCTTGGATCAGACGTTTCAGCCCTCGCCGGGCCGGCGGCTCGTCGTCGACAACCATCACGCGAAGCATGCATCCCCCCTCAGCATCAGGCGCGCGATCACGTTGTCGCCGGCCTGGATCAGTGTCAATGCGTGACCGAGCGGATAGTGCAGTTCCAGCCGGCGGCGAATGTTGGCGAGACCGATGGCCGGGCGGTCACGTTCGCCCGCTTCCAGCCTGCCGGGATTGCTGATCTCGATGACGAGGTCGGCGTCTCGACGCTCCACGGTGATGCCGACCGCGAAACGGCTGGCCGACGAGCGCAGTCCGTGCTTCACGGCATTCTCCACCAGCGGCTGCAGAATGAGATGCGGCACGGCGATCGACCGGGCCGCGGGGTCCACCTCGACCATCAAATCGAGGCGGCCTTCGAACCGCAGCTCCTGGATACGGATGTAGGCGAGCATTGCTTCGATCTCGTCCGAGAGCGGACAGATGCGACGCGTCTGGTTCTCGAGCAAATAGCGCAGATAGGCCGTGATCCGGTGGATCATCTCGAGCGCCGTGTCCGGCTCCTCGGGAATCTCCATCGCCACGGTGTTCAGCACGTTGAACAGGAAGTGCGAATCGAGTTGCAGGCGCAACTGGTGAAGCTCGGCCCGCAGCGCCTCCTCGCGGGCCCGGTGGCGCCGGATCCGTTGCTTTCTCGCGTCGGCATCCGCCTTGATCCAGAGATAGGCAAGAGACCATCCCAGAAAGATCAGGGTATAGTAGATCGCCGGGATCACCGAGCCGTTGGCGCCGTAGTCCGGATCGATGTTCGGCTGCAGGATGTCCTTTATTCCGTTGGCGATCAGCATCTGCAGCAGGCCACCGGCAATCGAGAGCGCCAGGGCGACCGCGACGACCGTCAGCGTGACGCCGCCGATCCGGTGGCGAAATACCCGGTAAGCAAGGGTGGTGAGCGCGAAGCCGAGGGGCTCGAGAACGGCGGTCAATGCAAACGCGAACGCCACGTCCTCGAATGCGAGAATACGGCTGACGACGGCAAACAGCGCGCCGAAGAGCCAGCCGGCCGTCTGCGCCCGCCAGAACGAACCGAGCGCACCCACCAGAACGGTGCCCGACCTGTCGGTTTTTCGCGTCATCCGGCTCCGCCCGGAGCTCGGATCCGCGATGTGGCCTCCACTCAGCTCGCGACGAGGATCGGGCTCGGCAATGACAACCATCGAAGCTGTAATTCCCTAATTGCCGTCATCCCCGGGCTGGATTGGTCTCTTCACCGAGTAGATCGACCGGTTCATCGAATAGGGCGTGTCCATGCGCGGAGAGCGCATCATTAATACCTATGAGGAGTCGCATATTCAGTGCGTCGCACACTCGCACGTTGAACATGGCGGTGCAAGGCTTGCCGCCGTGTCTCGCTGTACGGGCGCCATTTTTCGGGGGGATACATCGGATGAAGCACGCCACCAGAAGCAGGAAAGCCCGGCCGAGGTCTTCGCTCACAGCATTCCGGCCCGGCGACCAAGCGGCGCTTCCGTCCGAGCGGAACACGTCGCATTTTTTGTTCGTGCTGGCCGTGGGTCTCGGCGGGGCGGCCCTGGCCGGCGAGGCGTATGCGGGTTGCAATGGAAGTGCAACCCAGACGATCGGCCAGGTCGACTATGGATACACATGGTCGGCCTGTTGGGGCGACAGTGGTGTGGATGACAAGGATGAGAAGAACGGTGATCCCGGAGCGAACATAACGATCGACACCCAGGCCTCGTACACGGCCGGCGCCAGTCTCCCTTACACCATGCCCTGGGATTCCGTCGGCGGTGTCATCATGACGTACACAATGGGTGGCGCTGGCGTCGACGAGGGAAGCGCCGGCGCAGGGGGCACCGTGACGATCACCAATTACGGGCCCATAACTCTGACCACCTCGACGGATCCAGGCTCGATCGGCAGCCTGATTTCCGCGACGAGCTTCGGCGGCTCGGGGGACGGGGATAACGACAATTACAAGTCCAACGGTGGGGCAGGCGGGTCCGGAGGCGCGCTGACGATCACCAACTACGGCGCGCTGAGCGTAGAGTCGCTCAGCTCCAATACGGCCAGGGGCATGGCCGGCATCCATGCCGTGAGCAAGGGTGGCACCGGCGGCAACCAGAACAGCGGCGCGGCAGGCGACCAGTTCGGGGGAGTCGGCGGCAGCGGCGGAAGCATCAGCATCACCAACACTGGACAGGTGAATCTCGGCAGCGCGACCAACCCGCTGAACGGGCTGGACTATGTCTGGGGTCTCGCCGCCCAATCCATCGGCCAGGCGGGGGGGCACGACAATGGCGCGGGTGGGGCAGGTGGCGCCATCCGCATCAGCAACGGATCAACCGGCGGAAATGCCTCGGTCGGTGCGATCAACATCTACTCGAACAGTGCCGACAGCGTGCGCGGCATCTATGCGTTGAGCCAAGGCTCCTATGGCACGGCCTCTCAGGATTCATCCGACAATGGCGGCGCCGGCGCGGACGGCGACCAGTTCATCATCGACACCTATTCCGACATCACCGTGGTCGCCACCGGCTCCGGTCCGAACGAACTGTCCGGCGGCATCGTTGCCATCAGCCAGGGTGGTGATGGCGGCGCCGGCACCAAGTCAACGACCGGAGGTCGTGGCGGGAACGGCTCTGCGTTCAACTCGACCCTGAGCGTCCAATCGGGCGTCACGGTTTCGACGAAAGGCGATTATGTCGCCGGCGTCGTCGGGCTGGCGCAGGGCGGTAGAGGCGGCGACGGCGCCAGCGGCGAGAAGGACAGCTCCGGCGGTAAAGGCGGCGACGTCAGCGAGATTCAGATCAACGTCTATGGCGGTTCCATCGAGACCGACGGCCTTGAGGCCTACGGCCTGCTGGGGGGAAGCATCGGCGGTCAGGGAGGCAATGGCGGCGACGACACGGCCCTTGTCGGAACGAGCGGCGGCGGCGGCTACGGTGGCAATGCCGGCGGTGTCGGCGCGTATGTCACTGCTGGCTCCAAGATCACGACGACAGGGGACTTTTCGGCTGCGGTCACCCTGCATTCGATCGGCGGCGGCGGCGGCACGGGCGGCGATTTCACCGACGTGCTCGGCGGCGGTGCCGGCAATGGCGGCAATGGCGGCGATGGCAATACGGCCACCATCAACAATGCTGGCGGGACGATCGACACCTCGGGCGACCATTCCTATGGCATCCTGGTACAGTCGATCGGCGGCAGCGGCGGCACAGGCGGCATCGCCGACGGGCTGACGCTCGAGCTGGGTGGCGATGGCGGCGACGGCGGGAAGGCCGAGACGGCCAGCGTCCAGCATACCGGAATCATCACCACGACCGGCTATTCCGCGCACGGCATCATCGCGCAGTCGATCAGCGGCGGCGGCGGCGCTGCCGGCACGGCGGGCGGGGTGCTGTCTATCGGAGGTACCGGCGGCGCCGCCAACTACGGCGGTACTGCCGAGGTCCGGAGCTCGGGTGCCATCAGCACCGCCGGCGACGCGGCGATCGGTATCATGGCGCAATCCATCGGCGGCGGCGGCGGTTCAGGTGGCGGTGCTGAAGGCATCGCGGGCGTCGGAGGCTCGGGCGGCGCCGGCGGCTACGGTACTCATGCCAACATATTGCTGTCCGGCGGTTCGGTCACCACGCAGGGAGAAATGGCGCATGCGATCATGGCGCAGTCGATCGGCGGCGGCGGCGGCAATGGCGGCGATGTGATCGATATGTCGGTTGCGGTTCCGGGGCTGGGCGTCGGCGGCAGTGCCTCGGGTGGCGGTAGCGGCGGATGGGTCTGCGTCACCAATGCGAATCCCAGCAGCGATTGCTCCGCAGGTTCCGGAGCGCCGCAGCCCGTCACGATCGCGACCGGGGGTTCCGGAGCGGTCGGCATTCTCGCGCAGTCGATCGGCGGCGGCGGCGGCAATGGCGGCAACGCCACGGGCGGCGATGCCGGGTTCGGCAGCTTCCAGATCGGGGGCGGCGGTGGCGGTGGCGGCTATGCAAATACCGTGGATGTCGGCTTCCAGGGCCTCAGCCTGATGACCGGCGGCTCGCACGCCGCGGGCATCGTGGCGCAATCGATCGGCGGCGGCGGCGGCACCGGCGGTACCGCGAGCTCCTATTCCGCAGGTCTCGGCTTCACCGCGTCGGTCGCCGTCGGCGGTACCGGTGGCAACGGCGGGTACAGCGACAAGGTTACAGTGCATCTGACCGACAGTTCCATCTGGACCGGACAGGACGACGGCGACGTGACCGATGCCATCGGCGTGCTCGCGCAGTCGATCAGCGGCGGCGGCGGCAGTGGCGGCTCTTCGATTGCCGACGCACTCACCGTGGCGGTGCCGACCGGTGAGGACGTCTCCCTGGCGATGAGCGTCTCCACGGCGGTTGGAGGCAGCGGTGGATCGTCCCATGACGCCGCCGCGGTGTCACTGACGCTCGACGGCAGCACCGCGGTCTCCACGAAAGGCGCTTCGTCGCATGGCCTCGTGGCGCAGTCGATCGGCGGCGGCGGCGGCAATGGCGGCAGCGCGTCGTCGTTGGCCGCGACGGCGGGCACGGTGGACACGGTTAGCGCCAACATCGGCGTCTCGGTCGGAGGCTCGGGCAGCGGCGGCGGCAATGGCGGTACCGTCACGGTCGATCTCGATGACAGCGCCTCGGTGGCGACGGCCGGCGACTATGCCAATGCGATCGTGGCGCAGTCGATCGGCGGCGGCGGCGGCAATGGCGGCGTCGGCAGTGTCAACAGCAAGCAGATCGGCAGCGGCTTCAACCTGACGGCAAAAGTCGGGATCGGCGGATCGGGCAGCGGCGGCGCCGGCGCCGGGAACGCGACTGTGACGCTCGACGGCGGCACCAGCCTGCAGACCAGCGGGTCCGGTTCGCGCGGCGTGCTCGTTCAGTCGATCGGCGGTGGCGGCGGGACTTCGCAGGGCGCCAGCGTCGGGCTGTCGGCCAGCGCCAGTCTGCCCGGCGGCGGCGAGGAAGCCGAAGAATCGGAAGAGGGCAGCGGCGCTTTCTCCGCATCTGTCGACGTTTCGCTTGGCCGCACCGGCGGCAGCGGCGGCTCGGCCGGCACGGTCGACGTCACCACCGCAGGTAAGATCACTACTTTTGGCGCCGATGCCGACGGGGTATTGGCGCAGTCGATCGGCGGTGGCGGCGGGCTGGGCGGCTCGGTGGGGCAGGCTACTTCCGACGGTTCCGAGCCGCTCGACGACGAGGGAGAGAGCGATTGCTCCAGCATCGACGGCGATGGTGAATCCGGCTACTGCTTCGGAGTCAGTGTCGGCGCGACCATCGACGACGGCGGCACTGGCGGGACGGCCGCAAACGGCAACGCGGTCACGCTGACGCATGCCGGTCGCATCGCCACGCTGGGCGACTGGGCCGACGGCATCGTCGCCCAGTCGATCGGCGGGGGCGGCGGTGCGGGCGGCACCTCCACCGCGTCCGGAAGCCAGGCAACGGCCAACATCACCGTCGGTGTCGGCGGCAGTGGCGGTGCGGGCGGCAATGGCGGTGCGGTCGACGTCACCTTCGACGACAATCATGGCAACAGCATCAGCACCGCGGGATACAGCGCCTATGGCGTGCTGCTGCAGTCGATCGGCGGCGGCGGCGGGCAGGGCGGCGATGGTTCCGACCAGGCGGCAGGCAGGATCACGGTCGGCGGCGGCTTCGGCGGCAGCGGCGGTGCCGGCGGCAGCGGCGGTAAGGTCACCGCCAAGGGGTGGATCAACCTTTCGACGAGCGGCGATGACGCGCACGGCATCGTAGCGCAGTCGATCGGCGGCGGCGGCGGCGTCGGCGGCGCCGGAAGCAGCACCGCCGCCGAAAAAGAGCACAGCCACACGATCGATCTCGTTGTCGGCGGCAGCGGCGGTGTCGGCGGCAGCGGCGGCGAAGTCGATCTCAGCGTCGGCACGACCCTCAACACGTCGGGCGCTCGGGCATTCGGCCTCGTCGCCCAGTCGATCGGCGGCGGCGGCGGCATCGGGGGCGCTGGCGAGGCCGACAGCATTGCCTCGCTGGTGGTAGGCGGCTCGGGCGGTGGAACAATAAACGGCGGCGCAGTCACCGTCGACCTGACGAGCCAGAGCTCGATCACGACGCGGGGCATAGCCGCCCATGGCCTCGTCGCCCAGTCGATCGGCGGCGGCGGCGGTGTTGGCGGCGCCGCCTCGGGTGCGCCGCTCTCTTTCACCGGCAACAGTCCCGGCAGCTACGGTGACGGTGGCAACGTCGCCGTCACGGCCGACGGCAGCATCTTCACGCGCGGCGACTACGCCTTCGGCGTGCTGGCGCAGTCGATCGGGGGCGGCGGCGGCTTCGGCGGCAATGCGACGAGTGCCTTTATCGGTTCCAACGGAAATCTCTCCTCGAACGGCGAGAGCGGCAATGTTACCGTCAGCCTCGCTGCCGGCAGGACTATTCAGGCGTCCGGCAAGGACTCGATCGGCATATTCGCGCAGAGCGATGCAGGAACGGACAACAACGGCACGGTCGATGTGACCGTCAGTGGTACTGTGACCGGCGGTTCCGGCGACAACGGTGCCGGCATCTGGGTTTCGGCCGGTAAAAACAACGTGTTGACCGTCAACTCGGGAGGCAGCGTCTCGGCCGCTTCGGGCGTCGCCGTTCAATATACGGCCGGCGTAAACTCGCCCGGAGACAGCACCCTGATGGTGAACAACGCCGGTACCATCAGCGGCAGCGTGAAAGGAGCCTTGCCCGTCGCGGCCAAAATGTCGAGGGTGGCCCGCTTGGGCGGCGACACGGCGGTCTCCGTCGTCAACGAGGCAGGCGGCCTGCTGGCGGATGCGGAGATCTACGAGGCTGACGTAATGAATCGTGGCAGCCTGACGATCGGTCGTTCCGGCGGTATCGACGGCACCCGGATCACAGGCAACCTCACGCAGGACGCAGGTGGGCTGCTGGGGATCACCGCCGACTTCGCCGGCTTCCGTATGGACCGGTTGATCATCGACGGCGACGCCACGCTCGCCGGCAAGTTGACGGTGAACGCCATCAGCGTCCTGCCCGACATCAGCCTGCCGTTCCTCACCGTCGAAGGCGCGCTGGACCATTCGCTAAGCGCCGAGTCGTCGATCTTCGATTATTCCATCAGCCGGGCGGGAAATGAGCTGTCGGTTTCAGCGGACTCGGCTCACTTCACCGATCCCGGTGCCGTGCTGAACCAAGACCAGAACAACGTCGCCGGTCATCTGCAGCAGGTTTGGGACGCCGGCGGCGGTTCCTTCGGCACGCTTTTCGGCACGCTCGGATCTCTGGCCGACCACGATTCCGGCGACTACGCGGCTGCTCTCTCCGACATGTCGCCCGGCATTTCGGGCGCGGCCGCGGCCGGCAGCATCGCCATGACGCAGCAGCGTCTCGACCTGCTATTGAGCTGCCCGATGTTTGCCGATGGCACTTCGGCTCTGGTCGAGACGAGTTGCATGTGGAGCCAGGCCGGCGCACAAACACTGGACCAGAAGGCCGGCGGCGGCGTGTCGGGCTTCGATACGACGACCTACGCTCTTCGGGCGGGGGCCCAGGTGGAGGTATCGCCGGACTGGTTCGTCGGCTTCGCCGGCGGCTATGACCGCAGTTCCATTCGCGGCGACGACGGCCGGGTCAACGCCGACGGCGACATCATCTATGCCGGCGCCTCGCTGAAGCATGAGATCGGCCCATGGCTGCTGTCGGGCGCCGTCGCCGGCAGCTATGGTTGGTACGACAACACGCGCACGATCCGCATTCCGGGCTTCGCCGGCCAGGCCGAGGGCGATCCGGAGATCTACAACCTCAGCACCCGGGTACGCGCCGCCTATACCTTCGCGCAGGAGCCCTATTATGTGCGGCCTCTGGTCGATCTCGATCTGATCTACTCGCATGCCAGCGGTTATCGCGAGTCGGGAACCGGCGCGCTCGATCTCCTGGTTGACGACTCCGGCCAATGGAGCTTCCACGCAACCCCGGCGATCGAGGTCGGCATGCGGGTCGAGGTGAACGAAACGACGGTGATGCGGGCGTTTGCAGGCGCAGGAGTGAGCTTCAGCACGGTCGACAGCTGGGATACCTCGGCCCGGCTGGCCGGTGCTCCGGCCGGGATCGGCATGTTCGACAGCGAGGTGCCGCTGGCAGACGTGGTCGGGCGGGTAACCGCGGGCATCGATCTTGCAACGGATAGCGGCTTCGGTCTCCGCGTGGAATATAATGGCTCGTTCTCGGACACCTACAACAGTCATGCCGGTTCGCTGCGCTTGAGCCACAAGTTCTGAGGAAACGACTGGAGACAATGCAGCTGCACAGGAGCAGCGGACGCTCCCGGCGGGGCGTCCTCGACGCGGCTTACCGCATCGCTGGTACCGTACAGAAAGATTTTCCAAGAGTTGGCGGATCTCCAGCCAAACCATGTCCTGACTCGACGTACATCGCGGGGTAGATGAGGTTCACATATGAATTCGGGAGCCTCACGAAATGCGCATCGCATCATTTGCCTTCACGCTGTCCTTCCTCGCCTCTTCAGCGCTGGCTGCCGACATCAGTCCACTCGTAGATGCCGAATGGGTCAAGGCGCATGCCGGCGATAAGGACGTCGTCATCCTCGACATCCGCGACAAGGTCGCCGAGACAGAACTTGGCGACAAGCCCTATATACAGGGCGCGGTGGTCGCCCCCTATGCGAGCGCCGGTTGGCGTACCGAGGTGGGTGGCGTCCCCGGCATGCTGCCGCCGCTGGAGCAGATCACCAAGTTGATCGGCGATCTCGGCATCGACGATGACGATCACGTCGTCAT
Source organism: Sinorhizobium sp. KGO-5 (assembly GCF_036245905.1). Lineage (NCBI taxonomy): Bacteria > Pseudomonadati > Pseudomonadota > Alphaproteobacteria > Hyphomicrobiales > Rhizobiaceae > Sinorhizobium > Sinorhizobium sp. KGO-5. Next base: position 99,044 of record NZ_BDIZ01000003.1, on the reverse strand, counting down.
CGTGCCCTGGGGTACGGATTCGACCGAGTTCGGTGGCGCGACCCGCGTCTATTGGACGTTCAAATATCTCGGCCATGAGGAAGTCTCGATCCTCGACGGCGGGTGGCGGCAGTACGACGCCGCCGGCGGGGCCCGTTCCGCCGAGGCAGTAAAGCCCGAACCGGCGACGTTCCACGCCGAGCCGCAGGAAAAACTGCTGGCGACGACCGAGGAAGTCGCTGCCGCGCTTAAGGTCGGCGTCAAGCTCATCGATGGCCGGCCGGCCGAGCAGCACGAGGGCAAGTCCAAGAGCCCGGTCGTGCGCGCCAACGGCACTATTCCTGGATCGATCAATATCGAGCACTCCAAGCTCTACAGTCAGGACCACGCGCTTTTCGCCCGACCCGAAACTGTGAAGGCCCTGACGGAGGCCGCCGGTCTGGCTGCGGAAGAGGAAAACATCGCCTTCTGCAACACGGGGCACTGGGCATCCGTAACATGGTTCGCCCTGTCCGAGGTGCTAGGCAACAAGAACACCACCATGTATGACGGCTCGATGGCCGAATGGACGGCCGACCCGGCGCGCCCGGTCGAGAACAAGTCGGGCACCTGACGCCAGCGGACCGGGACCGATCCGCGGTAGCGGAAGAACAGGCGAATGTCCGCAAGCTGCGGACATTCGCGATCTGACCAATGCCGCACAAGCGGCAGGAATTCGAAATGACCGACATTTCCTTTGATCGTTCGCGATATTTGCCGCCGGCGATTGTCGACCGTGGGCCGGCGCTCGTAGCCGGCGGCGCACTGCTGATAGGCTTTCTCGTCATCGCGCAGCTGATCGATCTGCGGCAGGCGGCCCTCTTCGTCGTCGGCGGCCTGTTGGGGGTCGCCCTTTATCACGGCTCCTTCGGTTTCACGGGCGGGTGGCGCCGGATGGTGGTCGAACGTCGCGGGCGCGGCATCCGCGCCCAGATGCTGATGATCGGCGTGGCGGCATTGGCCATGATCCCGCTGATCTCGGCAGGCAGCCTCGGTGGCCAGCCGATCGTCGGCGCGCTGGCGCCGGTCGGGGTCTCCGTACTCGTCGGGGCTGCCATGTTCGGGTTGGGCATGCAGCTTGGCGGCGGCTGCGGTTCGGGCACATTGTTCACCGTCGGCGGCGGTTCGGCCCGCATGCTCGTCACGCTTGCCTTCTTCATCGTCGGCGCGCTCATCGGCTCGGCGCATCTTCCGTGGTGGCTGACCCTTCCATCCTTCGGCACGATCGATCTCGGCCGGCAGCTCGGGACCGGCACTGCCATCCTCGCGACGCTCGCAGGGCTCGGCCTCGTTGCCCTGGCGACGGCGCTGATCGAGTGGCGCGCGCATGGCAATATCGAAAGGGAGCCGGAACCGTCGCGTGCGGGTTGGGCCTGGCTGCTTTACGGTCCATGGCCTCTGGTGGGGGCAGGGCTGCTCATGGCTTTGCTCAACGTCGCCACGCTGCTGCTTGCCGGCCATCCCTGGTCGGTCACGTTCGGCTTCGGCCTGTGGGGCGCCAAGGCGGCGCAGGCGGTCGGCGTTCCGGTCGCGACGTGGGAGTTCTGGAACTGGCCGGGGCCGCAAGCGGCGCTCAATGCAAGCGTCCTCGCCGACGTTACATCGGTGATGAATTTCGGTATCGTTCTTGGCGCGGCTGCCGCCGCGAGTCTTGCCGGAAAATTCGCGCCGAAGGCGAAAATTCCGTTTGGCTCCATGCTCGCGGCCGTCGTCGGCGGTCTGTTGATGGGCTATGGCGCACGGCTTTCCTTCGGCTGCAATATAGGCGCGCTGTTCTCAGGCATCGCTTCGGGCAGCCTGCATGGCTGGCTGTGGTTTGCGACTGCCTTTGTCGGCTCGTTCGTCGGCGTCTGGATGCGTCCGCTTTTCGGTCTCGACGGGTTCAAGAAGAAATGACGACAAGGAACACGCTTCTTTTCGGTGCAGCGCTGGCGGCAGCGACCGCCGCTGTGGCAGTCGATCACCACACGCATCCCGTTCCGCGCGCCCAGCCGGCAGCGACCTCCGGTTCGGCGGGAGGGGCGGCGCCCTGTGCCGCAGGTGCCCCGTGCGCCGCTGCCGCGCCTTGTGCGGCCGGTGCGCCTTGCGCCGCCGGAGCTCCGCTCGCGGCACCACCTCCGCCGCCCGCGCCAGTGCCCATCGCGCCTTGTGCCGCCGGGGCACCCTGCACGGCAGCGGCACCCAAGCTCGCACCACCGCCGCCGCCGGGTCCCCTCCCGGCCGAGAGCAAGAAGCTTCCGCCGCCTCCGCCGCCCATTCCCTTGCCGGACCGGGAAAATGGCTGAGCAAGCCATAGAACTTGCGCGCCGCGAGATTGCCTACTGCGAAACCTTGCTCGCCAAGGGCGGTCTCAACGTGCTCAGCGAGACCTTTCGCGACACGGCCGAAATCAAGGCCTGGGACCACTACCCGACAGGCGATGTGTTCGACCCGACGAGCGGCGCTCAGTGGTTCTATCACTGCCACCCGGCTGAAGAGGCAGCGGAAGAACACGGCCATTTCCACTGCTTCTTGCGACCGCAAGGACCGCAAGGGCCGATCCACCATCTCGCGGCTGTGGGGGTCGACGCTCACGGGCGCCTTTTGCGGCTTTTCACGGTGAACCAGTGGGTGGTCGGCGATGACTGGCTCGGCGCGGAAGGCACGATCGCTCTTTTGCCGCGCTTCGACGTACAGATGCCGCGGCCGTCTTATCTCGTGAACCGTTGGCTGACGGCAATTTTCGCCGCCTACGAGCCGCAAATAACCGAACTGATCCGCGAGCGTGACCGCACCTTGCTCACACACCGCCAGCCTGAAGGCGTCGAAGCGCGCCAGGACCGCGCGCTGGAGGTAACTTCGGAGTTCAAGCTTTCGGGTGGCTAGATGTGGCGAACGAGGATCAAGCAGATCCCGTTAACCATACCAAAGCTCCAAAGAGTGCGCTTTCGGCTCCGAAACTGGGTGAGTGAGTGACTGGAAACGCCTGTAATCACAGGCGTTTTGTGGAATCGTTGCTACCGACCCGAAGGTACAATGTGCCGTGCGGATCGGAAAGGTACGAGCTGGCAGCGAAGTGCGTCCAGTCAGAGAAGCGGCCAGGATAGCCTTCTGTTGCCTAAATCCCTGAGGCGGACTTTGCGCGTGCACTCGCTTCAGCATGTCAAGATTTGTCTTGGCGCGCGCTATCGCGTCGTGAAGATGCGGATCAGGTCAAAGCATCTTGTTGTCATTAAGCAAAGCAACGAAAACAAAACCTGCGGTGTTCCATAAGATAGATTATCTGATTTTTGCATGTAGCGGCAGTTTAGAGATGCGACATATGAGCCAGTTAGAGATGCGACGTCGTCGCCTCTCGGGATGCTGGTCAAACGTCAACGTTTGGAAGGAAGACTGGCGACGTGAAGCGTGGTTGAGACCATGAGCGTTCGGAGTCGTCATGTCTTGTTTGATCACCATGTCGCAGAAGGAATTGCATCGTCTTGAACTCATACAGCGGATTCGCGGTGGCAGCCTGACCGTCGTCGAGGCGGCCGCGTTGCTTCGTCTCAGCCGCAGTCAGGTCCACCGGCTGTTGCAGGCCTATGACCTGGACGGCGCCGACGGTCTCGTGTCGAAGAAGCGCGGCCGTCCGAGCAACCGGCGTCATAGCGAGGATTTCCGCAACCTGGTGCTCGATCTGGTGCGTGAGCATTACGGGGATTTTGGACCAACGTTGGCCGCCGAGAAGCTGCTGGAACGCCACCGGATTGCCGTCAGCAAGGAGACGCTGCGTCAGTGGATGATGGAAGTCGGCCTCTGGGTGTCGCGACGCGAGCGCAAGAAGCGGATCTTCCAGCCGCGCGGCCGGCGCGATTGTTTCGGCGAACTCGTTCAGATCGACGGCTCGCTTCATTGGTGGTTCGAGAACCGCGGTCCCAAATGCGCCCTGCTCGTCTATATCGACGATGCCACCGGCAAGCTGTTGCACTTACGCTTCGCCGGATCGGAGAACACCTTCGACTATCTGCACGCGACGAAGGCCTACCTGCAGCAATGGGGCAAGCCGATCGCCTTCTATAGCGACAAGCATGGCGTCTTCCGCACCACCCATGCTTCCAAGAAGGACAGAACCAGTGGCCTGACGCAGTTCGGACGAGCCCTTTATGAACTCAACATCGACATCATCTGCGCCAACACCCCGCAGGCCAAGGGACGCGTCGAGCGCGCCAACCAGACGCTGCAGGATCGCCTCGTCAAGGAACTGCGGCTGCGCGGCATCGACACGATCGCCGCGGCGAATGCCTATGCGCCGGAGTTCATGGCCGACTTCAATCGCCGCTTTGGCAAGGCGCCGCGCAATCCGAAGGACATGCACCGGCCGTTTGCCGCGCATGAGAACCTCGATGGCGCGATGTGCCGCAAGGAGATCCGCAAGCTGTCGCAGTCGCTGACGCTGCGCTATGACAAGGTGGTGTTCATCCTCGATCCGACCGACCTCGCCACGGCGCTGGCCGGCAAGAAGGTCATTGTCTGCGACTATCCCGACGGTCGCCTCGAGGTCACCCATGAGGGGACGTCCCTGCCCTACAGAACCTTCGACACGCTGCGCTCGGTGCACCGCTGCGAGGTGGTTGAGAACAAGCGCCTTGATGACATGCTGGCGGTGGTGGCCGAAATGCAGGCCGGACGAGAGCAACAGCGCAGCAAGGGCGGGCCGCGCCGCACCGGCCAGACGGACCATATGTTCGGCATTCGCGACGGCAGCCAGAGCAATGGCTATCAAAAGCGCGGCACGAAGCCTGGCCGGAAGACGGATTTTACCAAGGATCCGGTGGTCATCGCCAAGCGCCAGCAAGCCCTTGCGCAGCTGAAAGCGGCGGAGTGATCGGGATGTCAAAGCTAAAGTTTATCTTGCAGCTGGAGCCATCCGCCGCCGACCGGGCTGCGCAACCCTGACCAGCTCCACCCGGCCGGCGGCTTGCGTCTCCGTACTTTTTAAATATAGTAACTTGCAAATGCAGTAGTAATGGATAGGATGTTGTCGCGTTTCTAAGTTGACTACTTTGTCTCATCTTTAAATAGCTGTGACATTGCATGTAGCCGCAAAGTTAAAGTGTCCTGTTTCTGCAAAGTAAGAATGTTACTCTCCCGGCGGTTTGACGGCGGCCGCGTGGCCAAGGTAGCCAAGCGTCAGGTTCCTGAATTCCAGACAAGTGTTGGTCATCGCGTCCTCGGTGATCGACAGCGACTGCTTGGGTGATGTTATTACGTTCGCCAATCGGAAGCGTAACGCAAAAACATACTCACCAACCGAACCGCCAGCAGCGCTGCCTCACGCGGAGACCCGTGTTTCGCGCAGAGAGGTGAGACTGTGATTTTTTCCGCCGTGAGCGGATCGGACCAATGACTGCGTCCCTTCGCATCCACCTTGAGAAGGCCGACCTCTTCCTTTAAATGATGCGTGATGGCTGATGCGCGACGAGATATGAGAACGACCCTGTCAATCGACGACGATGTACTGATCGCCGCAAAGGCGATGGCAGCCCAGCAGCACCGGAGCGTCGGCGAAGTCATTTCCGAACTGGCTAGACGTTCTTTGCGCAGACCGCGCGGCAGCGGCGAGCGCAATGGAATTCCTCTCTTATCACCTCAGCCGGATGCTCCGCCAGTGACGCTCGAGATCGTCAACGCCTTGCGTGACGAACTGCCGTGACTTTCCTTCTCGACGTCAATGTGCTGATTGCCTTAATCGATCCTGGCCATGTTGCCCATGACGATGCGCACGAATGGTTCGCGGCGACGGGTCAGACCGCGTGGGCTACCTGCCCCATTACCGAAAACGGCGTCATCCGGATTGTCGGCAATCCCAAATATCCGAATTCTCCCGGTTCACCGTCACTCGTGATGGAGATCTCGGCAAAATGCGGTCGCTCCCCGGTCACAGTTTTTGGCCGGACGATGTGAGCCTTGTCGGGTCAGGTGATATCGCTCCCACGAAAATCCTAACTTCGGGGCAGGTAACTGACACCTATCTCCTTGCGCTCGCCAAGGCGCGTGGGGGGCAACTGGCGACATTCGATCGCAAGCTCTCAGCAGCGGCGGTCACGAGGGGTAATTCTGCCTTGCACCTGATCACTGCAACTCGGGTTCGTTAATCACTATCTCGCCGCGCAAGCTCACGAGCGAGTTCCAGAAAAGCTCTAACACCTGCCGAAAGATTCCGCCTTCCGGGGTAGTACAAGCAGAGACCCGGGTACGGCGGTGTCCAGTCTTCCAGCACTCGGATGACCCGCCCCGTCTTGATCTCCGGAAGAATGTCCTGTTCGAACAGGTAGCCGATGCCCGCACCTGCGAGCACAGCAGCCCGCGTGAGGCTGGCTTCATCGAGCGAGATCTGTCCCTCGACGTCGATCTGAACCTGCTCGCCGTCCTTCTCGAACCGCCAACGGTACGTCGAGCCGTCAGGTAGCCGGACGCGGATGCACTTGTGGGTAAGGAGATCCGGCGGCACCACAGGGACACAGTGCCTCTCGAAATATGCAGGAGACCCTACGACAGCGTGCCGTTGAGGCCGACCGAGCGAAACGGCGATCATGTCGCTGGGAACAAGTCCTGCGACTCTGACCCCCAGGTCGAACCCGTCCCGGACGATGTCGATCATCCTACCCTCCGTGACGATGTCAACGTTCATGTCGGGATATCGGCGCACGAACTCGAGCACGAGCGGCGAGATGATCGCGCGCGCGGCGAATGGTGCCGCGTTGATCCTGATCGTTCCGGAAGGTGTTTCGCGCTGCTCGCGCACGGTTTCCAGTGCGGCGTGGAGATCCTGCAACGACGGAGCGACATGTTGAATGAACAGGCGCCCCGCATCCGTCAGCGAAACGCTCCGCGTGGTGCGGTTGAACAACCTGACTCCCAGTGCCGACTCCAGCCTGCCGATCGTATGGCTCAGCGCGGTGGTCGAGATACCGAGATCGATCGAAGCGGCGCGGAACGTCCCGCGCCGGGCGATGGCGACCGCAGCTTCCAGTTCCTTCAGGCTAGCCTGCTCCATTGTCCCGATCCCTTCATCAGCGCATGCAAGTTAATCCCACTTATGTGACCAATATCTGAGTGCTAGATTTTCTGCAAGCAAAGGAGAGACACTCATGATCCCGCCATTACCCAGACCCATCGCGGACTATGTCAAAGCCAACGCACTTCTCGACGTTGACGGCATGCTGAAGCCATTCAGCGCGGATACGGTCGTGCTGGACAACGGACGTCGTTACGAAGGCCATGCCGAACTGCGGAACCTGCTCGTCGAGGCTGCAGGTGTGAAGGCGATCTTCACTCCGGACAGTGTGCGTCATGAAAACCTTCAGGTCGTGGTTGAAGGACCCGTCCACGGTGACTTCAAAGGCAGCCCGATCCGTTTCACCTATCGGTTTTCCCTCGAGAACGACGGGATAAAGGCTTTGGAGATCACGGCATGAACAGCAAAGTGGATCCAACCGAGTTTGCGGGGAAGCGTGTGCTGGTCAGCGGAGGCACCAAGGGCGCGGGCCGCGCCACTGTTGACCGCTTCCTGGCAGGAGGCGCCCGCGTGATTACCTCAGCCCGCGGAACACCAGAGTCCGTCGACAGCGTCGAGTTCGTCCGGGCAGACCTGAAGACGTCCGAGGGGGCAGCAACCTTGGCCAAGGCCGCCCTCGAGCGCTTTGGCGGCATCGACGTCCTGGCTCATGTTCTTGGCGGATCGTCGACACCAGGCGGAGGCTTCACTGCCCTTACAGACGACCACTGGCTGTCCGAACTGAACCTCAACCTCTTGGCGGCCGTCCGCCTTGATCGTTTTCTGATCCCGCAGATGATCGAACGCGGCAGCGGCGCGGTGGTTCACGTTACCTCCATCCAGTCGGTGCTTCCCCTGCCCGATGCCACCACCGCCTACGCTTCCGCCAAGGCGGCGCTCAGGACCTACAGCAAGTCCATCTCCAAGGAGCTTGGTCCCAAGGGGGTTCGGGTCAATGTCGTCTCCCCCGGCTGGATCATGACGGAGTCCTCCGTCGACCTGCTGAAACGTCTACAGGCGGCCAATGGTGGTACGATCGAAGAAGCACGGCAGCTAGTCCTCGACAGCCTTGGCGGGATTCCGATCGGTCGTCCGGCCGACCCCCACGAAGTCGCCGATCTCATCGCCTATCTGGCCTCGGACCGTGCGGCCGCCATCCACGGCGCCGAGTTCGTCATCGACGGAGGCACCGTTCCGACCGTCTGAGGTGATCGTGCCGACGTCCGAATTCAAGGCGGACGTCGGCTGACGGCGTGGGAGATTGAGCGAGCGTGACGTGCAGCGAATTGAGGTTCTGTCGAAAGTGTTCGCGCTTGATTCAAACCTGGTTGAGTGGAAGGATGTCCCGGCCTCAACGGTCGCTGGTGCCGCTCTACGGGGCGCCCGTCATCTGGAAATTCGGAGCGAAATATGGCTGCTGAGTCCCACGGCATAGACCTGCTGCCGGTTATCGCCCTGCTTGGAGCGGCCGTCGTCGCGGCTCCGCTTTTCAAGCGTATCGGGCTCGGCTCTGTTCTCGGTTATCTCGCCGCCGGGATTGCCATCGGCCCCTTCGGCCTTCGGCTGCTCCAGGAGCCGTCATCCATTCTTCACGTCGCCGAATTGGGCGTGGTGATGTTCCTCTTCATCATCGGACTGGAGATGCGGCCCTCTCGCCTCTGGGGGCTTCGCCGCGAGATTTTCGGGCTGGGCATCGTACAGGTCGCCCTTTGCGCGATACTTCTGACGGGCGTCGGCGTTCTGACCGGCTTTCCGGTGGCCCCCTCCTTCGTCGCCGGCGCCGGCTTCGTGCTCACCTCGACTGCGATCGTCATGCAGTTGCTGGAGGAACGCCGAGAGATGGCGGCTCCGAAGGGACAACGCATCGTGTCGATTCTCCTCGTGGAGGATATGGCCATCGTGCCCCTGCTTGCGCTGGTCGCGTTCCTCGCGCCGATCGTGCCCGGAAGCGTTGCCGCGTCCGGGGGGATAGATTGGCTTTCCATCGCGATCGGACTTGCATCGATTGCAGGCCTGGTCCTCGCCGGGCGTTATCTGCTCAATCCGCTTTTCGGCCTCATTGCAAGCGTCGAGGCCAGGGAGGTGATGACGGCGGCAGCGCTGATGGTTGTGCTCGGGTCGGCCTATGTCATGCAGCTCGGCGGTCTCTCCATGGCGATGGGCGCGTTCCTCGCCGGTGTCCTGCTGTCGGAGTCGACGTTCAGGCATCAGCTCGAGGCTGATGTCGAACCGTTCCGGGGCATTCTGCTCGGCCTCTTCTTTCTTGCGGTCGGGATGTCGCTCGATCTTAGCGTCATCGCTCGCAACTGGGCGATGATCCTCTTCTACGTGGTCGCCTACATGGTCGTAAAAGCCCTCGTCATCTACCTGGTGGCGCGGCTCTTCAGGGCGTCCAATTGGGAGGCGATCGAGCGTGCGGTTTTCATGGCGCAGGGCGGCGAGTTCGCCTTCGTGCTCTACGCCGCGGCCCTCGGCACCGGCATCATCAGCGGCGAAGAGAACGCCATACTGACGGCGATCATCATCGTATCGATGATGGTGACGCCGTTGCTGATCGCGGCGCTGCGTCTCGTGGAGAGGAACATTCCGCTGTCGACGGATGGCGTCGAGCGGCCCGAGAACCTCAGCGGCAATGTCCTGATCATCGGTTTCGGCCGTGTCGGCCAGATCGTGAGCCAGGTCCTTCTGACACGAGGTCACGTCATCTCCATCATCGATACCGACGTGGAGATGATCAACACAGCCCGCGAATTCGATTTCAAAGTCTATTACGGTGATGGCAAGCGCCTCGACATCCTCCATGCGGCGGGCGCCGAGCGCGCTAATGCGATCGTGGTCTGCGTGGACAAGGCGGACGACGCCACGAAAATCGTAGAGCTCATCAAGGCCGAGTTCCCTCTCCTCCCGGTTCTCGCGCGTGCCTCGGACCGGCGGCACGCGCTGGATCTTATCGGCGCGGGCGCCGATTTCCACATTCGTGAGACGTTCGAATCCTCGCTGGTTCTCGGGCAGAAAACACTGGAGGCCTTGGGAGCGGATCTGCCCGAGGTCGCCGAAATCATCGAGAAGGTTCGGCAGCGGGACGAGAAGCGGCTCGAGCTCGAATTGGTCGGCGGCCTCTTTGCTGGGCGGCCGCTCTTCAGCGGCAAATTGGAGCCGGTGGAAGTGGTGCCGCCTGGTGGTTCGGCGTGAAGGAAGCAAGAGACAGCGCCGAAGCGGCGACCCTCATTCCTGTGACGCGCACAGGAATGAGGAGAAGAAAGCGGCTACATTCTACAGCAGGCTCTCGATCATGATCGGCAGTTCATGCACCCGCCTTCCGGTCGCGTGATGAATGGCGTTCGAAACCGCCGCCGACATTCCCACAAGCGCGATTTCACCGAGCCCCTTTACCCCCAGCGGGTTGACGATCGTGTCTTCCTCATCGACGAAGTGGGCTTCGATGTGCGGCGTATCGAGGTTCACCGGCACGAGATAATCGGCCATGTGCGCATTGATCGGACGCCCGTTGCGCCCGTCGAGCACCGTTCGTTCCATGATGGCCATGCCGATGCCGCCGATCATGCCTCCGATACATTGGCTCGTCGCCAGCTTCGGGTTGACGACCCGGCCCACTCCGTAGGCGCCAAGGGCTCGCCTGACCTTGATCGTCTTCACGTCGGGATCGATCGCAACTTCGGCGAAGACCGCGCCGAATGAATGCATGGAATATTTCTGTCCGGTTTCGCCGTCACGGGCGGCAGTCCCCTCCCCGACGAGCGGGCTCTCCCCGCCATAGGACACGAGCTCGGCATAGGTGACGCCTCGATCGGACCGGCCTTTCACGAACAGCATACCATCGCGCCATTCCAGCGCTTCCGGCGATTGCCCGGCAAGCCCCGCATTGCCTCCGCCTTTTGCGGCAAGCACGGCCGCCTTCGCCTGAAGATCGAGGCATGCGGCTCTGATCGCGGAGCCGACAGACGCCATGGTCATCGACCCACCATGGGGTGGCGTCGCCGGAAAATCGGAGCGGCCAAGAGAAAACCTGATTCTCTCGACGGGAATTCCCAGATATTCCGCGGCGACCTGCGTCATCGAGGTGTAGGTGCCCGGCCCCATGTCGCTTGCCGCCGCCTCCACCTCCACCGCCCCGTCGGGGAGAAGTCTTACTCGGGCGTTTGCCGGGGCAAACAGGCATGGATAAGACGCGTTGGCCATCCCATAACCGATCAGAAGGCGCCCGTCCCGCATCGAGCCCGGCTCGGGCGTCCGGCGACTCCAGCCAAAGCGCTCGGCTCCGAGATCGTAGCATTTCAGCATCGATCGGCTGGAGAACGGAACCTGCCGCCCTTCGTCGATCTGCGGCTCGTTGATCCGCCGCAAGTCGATCGGATCCATCTGAAGCTTGTAGGCCAGTTCGTCGATCGCACATTCCATCGCGTGGATACCGCTCGCCTCGCCGGGGCCCCGCATATAGGTCGGTGTGCTGGCGTCCAGGGGAATGAGACGATAGCTCGTGCGCACGTTCGGGCAGGAATACATGAAGCTCGTCACGGACGTGAGCGCCTCCATGAACTCCTCGTAACGACTCGTCTCCCCTGCCCCTTCGTGGACGATACCGATGAGCTTGCCGTCGGCCTGCGCCCCCAGGGCGATGCGCTGTAGCGTGTAAGGCCGATGCCCCGTTGCGAAGAACATCTGTTTACGGGTGAGCACGAGCTTTACCGGACGGTTGACGTGCCGCGCGGCCAGAGCCGCCAGGGTAACGTGCGGCCAGGTTCTCAGGCTGGTGCCGAACGCGCCGCCGATGAACGGACAGTTCACCTGCACGTTTTCCGGCGGAAGCCCGAAAATGGCGGCGATCTCCGCCTGCTCGTTGACGACGAACTGGCTTTTGCTCCACAGCGTCAGGCGGTCGCCGTTCCAGGCGGCGATCGTCGCGTGCGGCTCCATCGGGTTGTGGTTCTCACGCGCAATGACATATTCCGCCTCGACCTTCACGGCCGCGGTTTCGAGCGCCTTGTCGGCATCTCCGCGGGCGAGATCGGCTTCGGCCCGGGCACCCGGCCGGCGCGCGACGGCCGGGATGACCCGCTCGCCGGCATGTGCATCGACCTGCGGCTGGCGAGCGGAGTAGGTAACCTTGAGGGCATTGGCCGCATGCTCCGCCTGATCGAGCGTCTCGGCGACGACGATGGCGACCGGTTCTCCGAAGAAGCGTACCTCGGAGCCCTGCAGCACGTGAAGCCGTTCTCCCGCCGGCGGGTCGATAGGCCCTCGGTGTTCATTGTAGGCAAGCCGCTGCGCGTTGATGTGGCTTATCACAGCCACGACGCCCGGCATTTTCTCAACTGCTGCGCTGTCAATCGATTCTATTCGACCGAGCCCGACAGTACTGCCCACGATGACCGCGTGGGCTTGGCCTTCCTGGTTGAACTCGGCCGCGTATGTGGCCTGGCCAGTGACCTTCAGGCGGCCGTCGACGCGCGACAAGGATTTACCGATAGCCGTCGTCATGCCACATCTCCTGCCATTTCGAGTGCTCGTACGATCGTTGCGGGAAGGAGTTTCACCTTGAACCCGTTGTGGGAGAGAGGACGCGTCTCCTCGGTCGAAACCGCCGCCGCGATCTCGTAGCTGGCGCGAGCGGCGGGTTTTCCCACCAGCGCCTGCTCGACAGCGTTCATGCGCCACGGGCGGGTGCCCACGCCCCCCGCAGCGATGCGGACCTCTTTGATTGTTCCGTTCTCCACATGAAGAGCCGCCGCCGCCGATACGAGGGCAAACTCGTAGGAGGATCGGTCCCTGACCTTCAGGTAGCGCGCCTTTTTCGCATAGGGGCCGTTTGGGATCTGGACCTCCACGATGAGTTCGCCTGGTTCCAGCGTGTGCTCGAGATGAGGCGTCGACTCCGGAAGCCGGAAGAGCTCCTCTACCGGAATGGTTCGCTCGCCGGCCGGCCCCTTCAAGGAGAGCGTCGCGCCCAGCGCGACGAGAGAAACGGCCAGATCGGATGGATGTGTGGCGACGCAGTGCTCGCTCGTGCCGAGAATTGCATGGCCGGCGTTCAGGCCGTCGATTGCCGAGCATCCCGAGCCCGGTACGCGCTTGTTGCAAGGCGCGTCCAGCATTCGGAAATAGGGACAGCGGACCCGCTGCAGCAGATTGCCGCCGATCGACGCCACGTTGCGGAGCTGCGGCGATGCACCCTCGGTCAACGTTTCCGAAATGAGCGGCTGCAATCTGCGCACGTCCTGATCGGCGGCGACCTCGGACATGCGCGCCAGCGCGCCGATGACGATCGCCTCATCCGTAGCCCGGATGTAATTCAGCGGCAGCCTGTTGATGTCCACGATCTTTTCCGGCGTCTCCACCTCCTCGCGCATCAGGTCGACGAGGGTCGTCCCGCCGGCAAGATATCTGGCTCCGGCAGCGGCTGCGGCGATCGCTTCGGACTCGTTGGCCGCCCGTTGAAAGTCGAAGGGTCTCATGTACGATCCTCCTTGGCAGCCTGGGCGACGGCCGCAACGATCCCGGGATAGGCGCCGCAGCGACAGATGTTGCCGCTCATCCAGTAGCTGATCTCCTCGGCCGAGGACGCATGACCCTCGCTGATGCAGCCGAGCCCCGACATGATTTGTCCCGATGTGCAATAGCCGCATTGAAAGGCGTCATGCTCGATGAAGGCCACCTGCAGCGGATGCAGCGCCTCTCCTTCCGCGACGCCCTCGATGGTCGTGATCTTCGCGCCGTCATGCATGACGGCGAGCGCCAGGCAGGCATTGACGCGCCGGCCGTCTATCAGCACCGTGCAGGCCCCGCACGCACCCTGGTTGCACCCTTTTTTGGTCCCGGTCAGAGAGAGCCTCTCCCTCAGCATATCCAGAACCGACAAGCGGGGATCGACGACCAGCTGATGGACGCGACCGTTCACGGTCACTTCCAACGGCAGCGTGTGCGTGTCAGGCCCGGGCGTTGCGGTTGAATCCGCTGCTGCCCCGGCTGGGAGCGGCAGCGCCGCAAAGGCCACGGCCCCGGCGGTTGCCTGAAGCGCTTCTCGGCGTGACATGGTAAGACCTGGCGGATGCGATTCTGCTGTTTCGTCAGTCATGAAAGGTCCCCTTCAGCTCAGTAGTGGCGATAGAGGATAGGACGTGCGCCGCGGCTTCACTGTTCCGGTCTTTCGGAATTGTTCCGATGTTGCTGTGATCGTTTGGGGATCGGACGAGGATGGCGCCAGCCGCCGGCGTGCTGGCCCGGACAAAGGCGTTGCCAGGCAGTTCGTGGTGACAGATGTCAGAGGCGACGGCGAAACTCGGTCGGGCTAATCCCCACCGCTTTTCGAAAGCTCGCAGCGAAGGCGGATTGTGTCTCGTATCCTACGACCAGGGCGACGTCACTGATCCGCAGCGATCTATCTCTCAGGAGCGATTTGGCATAGGCGATGCGCTGGCGTGTCAACCATCCGTACGGTGTCTGCCCGGTGGCCACGCGGAATGCGGTGCAGAAATGGAAGCGGCTCAGGTTAACGAGTGCCGCCAGTTCCTGAAGCCGGATGTCCTCCGCGATATTCTCGCGCATATAGGTCGTCACGCGCTTGACTTGCCGAGCCGAAAGGCCGCGCCGAGGCCCATTCGCCATCGGCGCCGGTGCTGCGGAGTGAGCTCTGAGAAGTTGCAGACACATAAGATCGAGGAGCTGCTCGATATACAAGTGCGAAATCGCGTCTGCCGAACCGATCTCGTCGTTGATCAGCGCCATAATCGTGAACAGTTTCGGGTCGTCGAAGTGCACGCGGTCGACCAACTCTGGCTCCCGGCCATTTCCGATCTGATCGGCACAAGCGTGAAGGCGGCTGTGGCCTAGAAAGATATTCGAGACCTCCACGGAACCGTCCGCCCGCCAACGGCCATCATGTCCCCTCACCCCTATCGTTATCATGCCCGGTCTTGCGGGAGCAGAAATGGTCTTCCCGTCAATTTTCGCCGAGGCGATACCGGCGCCCGCATAGGTGGCCGAGATGACGTGATCCCTCAGGGGCGGCAGATCATATTCGAACGGCTGGTTCCGCCACCGGCCGACCAGCCGCGTGTCGCCTGAAAACGCCTCCGGGGCCACAGGCGGCGCCAGGCCTCGCTGCAAACGCCGAATGTGAACCATCGTGTCCGCAAGCGCACTTCCCCCCACCGCTGCCCCCTCTTCTTCAATCTACAGCTGGCCCAAGCTTCGCGAACGCTAGCATTGCTCGAATATTTGCAAAATATACAGTTTGGTGAAGTGACGGCTTGTATTGGCGGCAGCGTGTACTTGCACGAGGCGGTTAACGGGTCAGCGTGACGCCACTTTTCACATAAACGTGCATCGCCACTTTGCCGCATTCCAACTGCCGCGTCGAGGTGCCCCGAGCTTTCGAATGTCCTGCCCCTCTCTCCGAAGTTTGCACGCGGCGGTGACCCCGGCGCCTTACCGATCCCTCGCAGGCCTGCTTTGCACCGGCAGCGTCACGACGAAGCAGGCGCCACCGTCCGGCGGAGATTCGTAGCGGACGGCGCCGCCGTGACGTTCGGCTATCTGGCGCACCAGCGCCAGTCCCAAACCCCAGCCGCCCGCAGCCTCGCTGCGTCCCGAAGGGCGGTAGAATGGCTCGAAAACGCGGTGCCTCTCGCTATCCGCTATGCCGGGCCCGTGATCGCGGACCCTGAGGATCGCAGCACCGTCCGCCGGCGCGACAGCGGCTGTGACAGGTGGACCGCCGTGGTGCAGCGCGTTCTGCAGAAGGTTGCGCACGAGCCTGCGAAGCAGGCGAGCATCGCCTGCGACGATCGCAGGCATTCCGGAAACCTCGACATCGTTGCGCGCGCCCTCTTCCGAGACGAGAGCCAGAAGGTCGACGGACTCCAGCGCATCGAGCTTCTCGACGTGGTCCAGTCTGCTTGCCAGCAGGATCTCCTCGATCAGCGTGTCCAGCTCGGAAAGATTACGGATGATTTCCTGCTTACGATCCTCGTTCGGCGCCTGCTCGTAGAGGTCGATCGCCATGCGCAGGCGCGCAAGCGGCGAGCGCAATTCATGGCTCGCATTTGCGAGCAACGCCCGGTGCGACTTGATCAGCCGCTCGACATGGTCGGCGGCTCTGTTGAAGCTCTTGGCCACCGCCGCCACCTCGTCGCTGCCGTCTTCCGGCACGCGAGCCACTAGATCGCCCTTGCCCCAGGCATCCACGCCCACGCGCAGCCGCTCCAGCCGGCGGGTCAGGTGACGCACCACCGGATAGGCGGCCAGCCCGATGACGCCGGCGATCAAAACGAGGTAGGCGAGCGGATTGCGGCCGGAGGGACGCAAGGGCCGTTCCATGCGCGCAGCCACGGTACGGCCGTCGGGCAGTTCGGTCACCATGGTGTGAAAATTGCCCGGGCCGTGGCGCCAAGCCTGGCCGAGAATGTCGCGCGGAAGCGGGCTGCCGGCGCTTGCGATCAGCCCGCCGCGCGGGTCGAATACGGCAATGTCGGCATTGAAGGCGCGTGAAAACCGCTCAATGGTCGCCTCGACGGTCCGGTTGTCCATGTCCGGCGGAATGAGCGCGGCGACGAACCGGGCGCGCTGGCTTTGCCAACCGGATTCCTCCTCGCCCTGCCCGAGCCATACGAATGCGGCGCTGGCGACGGCAACCGCAGCAAGGCTCGCGAGCAGTGTCAGGTAGATTTTCAGGAACAGCCGGCTGCGCATCGCTCTATCTCATATCGTCCTGATAGCGGGCGAAGACATAGCCGGCGCCGCGCACTGTTATGATGCGCTTCGGATGCTTGGGGTCGCTCTCGATGGCCGCCCTGATGCGCGAGATGTGAACGTCGATCGAGCGGTCGAAAGCATCCAGCTCCTCGCCCTTGACCGCATCCATCAACTGTTCGCGCGAGAGCGTGCGGCCGGGATTTTCGGCGAGCGCTACAAGCAGGTCGAACTGGTAGCTCGTCAGCGTACACTCGCGGTCGTCGATCCTGACGGAGCGAGAACCGGGATCGATCTCCAGCCGTCCGAAGCGAAGGGACCGCGTAACCGCGGCGCTGCCGTTTCGGCGGCGCAGAATAGCCTTCAGCCGTGCCAGAAGCTCGCGCGGATTGAAGGGCTTGGGCAGATAATCGTCAGCCCCGAGCTCCAGCCCGACGATGCGATCCGTCTCCTCGCCTTTGGCCGTGAGCATCATGATGGAGACGTCCGATACCGCGCGTATGCGTCGGCAGGTCTCGAAGCCGTCGAAATCCGGCAGCATGACGTCGAGGATGACGACGTCAGGGTTGCGGCGCCCGAGCTCGGCGATGCCCGCCGTGGCGGTCGCCGCGGTATCGACGGTGTAGCCGTTTCCGGAGAGATAGTCGGAGAGCATGGCGGACAGGCGCGTGTCGTCGTCAACAATCAAGACCCGTTCCGCCATCCCTGCGCTCCGCTCAATCTTCTGCCCGACTCATATTTACCACCGGCCGTGGCCCCTGCGCTCTTTCAAATGCTTGACGAGCTTGACGCGCTGCTCCGGCGTCAGCACTTCGGCCGCGTCGAGCAGCGCGGTCGTCATCTTGCGTGAGGCCTCGTCAATGGCTGCAATGCGTTCGCTGCGAAGTTTCTCGGCGGCGGCCCGGTCGATGCCCGGCGCGCCCAAGAGTTCGATAACCTCCTCGCGCGTCTCGCGGAAGTCCCGGAAAGTCGGCCTGATCTCGGCGCGGGCATTGTCGATGATGTCCCAAAGCTTGTCTTCCTGTTCGGGTGTCGCGTCGAGCTCGTCGAGCATGGTGCCGATCCGGTGTTCCATAAAGCCGCCACCTCCCATATGCGCCTGCATTACATGGCCGCCCATGCCGAAACGGCCCATGCCGAAGCCGAAATCGTCGCTGCGCGCGGCTGCAAATCCCACCGCGCTGACGGCCGCGACGGCTGCAAGGCCGCCGATTGCCGCGTGCCGTCCCCATCCTTTCGAAACGGCTTTGCCGGCGCCCGGGCCCGACAGGTCCTTTTCTTCGTTGTCCATTGTCAGTCTCCTTTGCTCCGCAGCACCTGCTGCGATGGAGAAAAGCTAACCGGACAACGTTTCGACCGTTCTGGGCGAATGTAAAGAAATGTAAAGCCGCCGCTGCGCCGTAAATTGGAGGACGCGAGCACGAGCTACACCGATCCGGCACGCTCCGCCGCCGCCTCGGCGACCAGCCTCAATCGATCCAGCTCGAGGCGCGCATCGGGAAGCGCTCTATGGACGGGCGACGGCCCGGTTGCGCCGATGACGCCGAGGACCAGGTCCGATATCTCCCTATCCGAAAACCTCTCGCCCATCTTGCGCCGTGCCGCATCGAGGAAGGCCTCGTCGGACCTTTTCAGCCGTAGAGCGTGCCTTGGCAGCCCGGCGGCTCTCAACAGCACGCTCAGCCATTTGCCGTCCCAGGAGGGTGCGCTGGCATAGAGCTGGTGTCCGGCAAGCTCACGGATCATTTCTTCGGCGATGAACGCGACGGGGAGCCCCTCCGCCCGAAGCAGTTCCCGCGATATGCCATGGACTTCCTCGGCTTCGTCGGACCAGTCGATCCATTCCGGAGCCGGTCGTATCAGATAGGAACGCGAGCGGCCGTCCTGGAAGACCCAGGCGACCTCTATGGGGAAGCTTTTCTTGTTCAGAGACGATGCTTCGAAATCCAGGAATACGATCATTCGCGGCCACGTTCTTCCAATGCACCAACGTAATCTAGGTCAGTCCCGCTCGATCGACATGTCCAGGGGATCTCACGCGATATGTCGGAATGCGCGGCCGCCAGCAGCTCCGATGGAATGGCGCCACACTTGTTACTCCCACCATCGGCGTTCCGGTGCCAAACTACTTCAAGCCCGACAGCCAGGCGATGGCGCGGTCGGGATCGCGCCTCCAAGAGGCGCCAATGCGTACAGATTGCCAAAGCGCACAAACTGGAGGTGCCGAGCCATGACGAAACCGATGCACACGCCACCCGTCGTCCCGCCGCAGGCCTGGGAGGCTGCGCGCGAGCAGCTCCTCGTCAAGGAAAAGGCGCTGACCCGGGCGCGCGACGCGCTGGCCGCCGAGCGCCGGCGGATGCCATGGATGGCTGTAGAGAAGGAATATGCGTTCGAAGGCCCTGCGGGGAAGGTCAGCCTCGTCGACCTGTTCGACGGTCGCCGTCAGCTGATCGTCTACCGCGCCTTCTTCGAACCGGGCGTTTTCGGCTGGCCCGACCACGCCTGCAGAGGCTGCTCCATGGTGGCCGATCAGGTGGCGCACCTCGCCCACCTGAACGCCCGTGACACAACCCTCGTCTTCGTCTCGCGGGCGCCCCAGGCGGAAATCGCGCGGCTGAAGGCGAGCATGGGATGGCAGATCCCGTGGTTTACGGTGACAGACAGCTTCGACGCCGATTTCGGGGTGGACGAGTGGCACGGCACGAACGTGTTCTATCGCGACGGTGACCGCGTTTTCCGTACCTACTTCATCAACAATCGCGGCGACGAGCAGATGGGCAGCACGTGGAATTACCTCGACATCACGCCGCTCGGCCGGCAGGAAGTCTGGGAGGATTCGCCCGAGGGCTATCCGCAGACCCCGACCTATAAGTGGTGGAACTGGCACGACAGCTACGTCAAAGACGCCGAGCCGGACAAGAAGTGGGTCGAGGTGTCGGACGCCGGAGAGGCGGCGTTCCGGAACCAGGACTAGATCGGGGCGACCTTGGGCCGAAAGAACGCTTCCCGCGCCGCAGACGTTGGCGCGGCTCTCATCTCCGTGACAAGCACAGAGATGATGAAGAGGAGAGATTGCAGTCCTCCGATACGTTCGAGCGGTATGAGGAAAAGTATGTTTTCCACCCGGAAGGGAGGCCCGCCCCCGAGGGCAAGGGCGGGCTGACCGATCGCTTAGAAGTCCATGCCGCCGCCCGCCGGAAGCGCCGGTGCGGCGTCCTTCTTGGGCTTTTCTGCGATCATGGCTTCGGTCGTAACGAGAAGACCGGCGACCGACGCTGCGTCCTGAAGCGCGGTGCGGACGACCTTGGCCGGGTCGATGACGCCCATGGCATAGAGATCGCCATATTCGTTGGTCTGGGCATTCCAGCCATAGGAGAACTCCGCCTTCTCGCGCAGCTTGCCGACGATGATAGAGCCCTCGGCTCCGGCGTTTTCCGCAATCTGGCGGACGGGGGCTTCGATAGCGCGGCGCACGAGATCGACCCCGACGCGCTGATCGTTGTTGGCGGTCTCAAGGCCGTCGAGAGCCTTGACCGCCCGCAGCAATGCGACGCCACCGCCGGGCAGGATCCCTTCCTCGACTGCCGCCCGCGTCGCATGCAAGGCGTCGTCGACGCGGTCCTTCTTTTCCTTCACCTCGACTTCGGTAGAGCCGCCTACGCGGATCACCGCGACGCCGCCGGCGAGCTTGGCAAGGCGCTCCTGCAGCTTCTCGCGATCGTAGTCGGAGGTCGTTTCCTCGATCTGGGCGCGGATCTGCGTGGTACGGCCCTCGATCTCGGCCTTCGAACCCGCACCGTCGATGATGGTGGTGTTCTCCTTCTCGATCGAGACCTTCTTGGCCCGGCCAAGCATGTTTAGCGTGACGCTTTCAAGCTTGATGCCGAGGTCTTCCGAGACGACGGTGCCGCCGGTCAGGATGGCGATGTCTTCCAGCATGGCCTTGCGGCGGTCGCCGAAGCCGGGCGCCTTCACGGCCGCAACCTTGAGGCCGCCGCGCAGCTTGTTGACCACGAGGGTGGCGAGCGCCTCGCCTTCCACATCCTCGGCGATGATGAGGAGCGGTTTGCCAGACTGTACGACGGCTTCGAGCACCGGCAGCATGGCCTGCAGGTTCGAAAGCTTCTTTTCGTGGATGAGGATATAGGGGTCCTCCAGTTCCACGCGCATCTTGTCCTGATTGGTAATGAAATAGGGCGAGAGATAGCCGCGGTCGAACTGCATGCCCTCGACGACCTCGAGTTCAGTCTCGGCCGTCTTGGCCTCCTCGACCGTGATCACCCCTTCATTGCCGACCTTCTCCATGGCCTCGGCAAGATAGCGTCCGATCTCAGTGTCGCCGTTGGCGGAAATGGTGCCGACCTGGGCGATCTCGGAATTCTTGGAGATCTTCCTGGCGTTGTTCTTCAATTCCTTCACGACCGCATCGACTGCGAGATCGATGCCGCGCTTCAGGTCCATCGGGTTCATGCCGGAGGCGACGGCCTTGGCACCTTCCCGGACGATTGCCTGTGCGAGCACGGTCGCGGTCGTCGTTCCGTCCCCGGCAAGGTCGTTGGTCTTGGACGCGACTTCGCGCAGCATCTGCGCGCCCATATTCTCGAACTTGTCCTCGAGTTCGATTTCCTTGGCGACGGAGACGCCGTCCTTGGTGATCCGCGGTGCACCGAACGACTTGTCGATGACGACGTTACGGCCCTTCGGGCCGAGGGTTACCTTTACGGCATTGGCCAGCACATCGACACCACGCAGCATGCGCTCGCGTGCGTCGGTCTGAAATTTGACTTCCTTCGCAGCCATTTCTTCACTCCTCAAAGGCAGCTTGTTGACTGTATCTTCGCATTTTCAGGCGGCTATCTTCTCGGCGGCCTGGGCCTCGATGATTCCCATGACATCGCTTTCCTTCATGATCAGCAGATCTTCGCCATCTATCTTGATCTCGGTGCCGGACCACTTGCCGAACAGGATGCGGTCGCCCACCTTGACGTCGAGCGGCTGGATCTGACCCTGTTCGCTGCGCGCGCCAGGACCTACAGCGATGACTTCGCCTTCCTGGGGCTTTTCCTTGGCAGTGTCGGGGATAATGATGCCGCCTTTGGTCTTCTCTTCGGACTCGACGCGGCGGACGAGAATACGATCATGAAGCGGTCGAAACGCCATGTTTTCCTCCATGGACAAACATTGATGATCTTGTTCCCCATCCCGGACCGGATGACCAATCCGGACGGGTGCGAAGCCTCGTTCGAGCACTTCGCGCGGGTTGATCTGGTTGGGCAAAAAATGGATTTCAAGAGGTGCCCGCAAAAAAATCAGCAGCGCTTCGACGCGGCTGCTAACAGACTGGAAAGGAACCTGAATTTTCGTTGTGACGTTAAGGTCATGCCGGGGGCCCCGCAGGATTAGCGGGGAGCCGGCGAATGATATGTAACGGAGATGAAGTATGCAATTTTCATCGGATCTCGAGCGCCAGCTCAACGGTTACGGTCTCACGACCGCGCATATCCTCTACCGCATTCCCGATTTCGAATCCGTCCTGCAGACCTATGTCTGGCAGGATTACGACGTCGCACCGGAATTTCCCCAGATGCGAAAGTTCCTCGATTTCTGGCAGACCAAGCTGGACGGGCCGCTCCACTCCGTGCGGTTCACCCACAAACGGTTGATCGGCCCGAACGAGTGGCGGCAGGTGGATGGCGAATTCAACATTCACTGATTTCCGGCGTTGAAAGGGCACTTGCGTCTCCCGCGCCAAGGCCTGTTGAGATTTGGAACAGCCGCCGCGGCTTGTTTGGTTTCCTCATTCCTGTGCTTGTCACAGGAATCCAGCCAGACCAAAGTCCTTGGGCTGAAAGAACGCTTCCCGCGCCGCAGACCCGGCGCTGCTCTCCTCCCTGTGACGAGCACAGGGAGGAGGAAGAAGGAGAGATTGCAGTCCCCGCCAAGGTGGGAACACGCCGGTGGATCTGCCTGGCGTCAGATATCCTTGAGAAGGCGGAGGGCGTCGTAGATCGCGGCGTGGGTGTTGCGCGCCGCGACCGCATCGCCGATCCGGAAGAGCTGGAACTTGCCCTCCGCGTTGCGGACGACCGATTGCGGTTCCCCGGCGATCAGCTGGTCGTGCGCGATCTCGCCCAGATTGCTGGAGGAGGGCTTCAGCTCGAAGTACAGATCGTCGAGCGGGATGGTTCCGTGATTGACGACCACCTGGTCGAAGGTCCGCTGTTTGGAGATACCCCCGTAGTCGCTGCCGACATGGGCGACCAGTTGATTGCCGCTTTTTTCGACCGCTTCCAGACGGTAGGTGACGGTAAAGGTCACATCGAGCTTCTGCAGGGAACGCATGTAAGGCACGAGGTTCATCGCCATGACCTCCGGCGCGAAGGAGCGGTCGGGCGTCATGATCTCGACCCTGGCGCCGGCATTGGCGAGAAATTCGGCGGCCTGCAGAGCGGCGTGGTCGCCGGCGTCATCGAAAATCAGGACGTTGGTGCCCGGCTTCACATCGCCGGAAATAATGTCCCACGCCGACACGACCAGCTCGTTGCCCCTCGACAGCACCTCCGTATGCGGAAGCCCGCCGGTGGCGATGATGACGACGTCAGGATTTTCCGCCTGAATAGCCTCCGCTTCCGCCCATGTATTGAAATGGAAGGTGACGCCAAGCTTTTCGCACTGGCTCATGCGCCAGTCGATGATGCTGATCATTTCCCGCCGGCGCGGGCTTTGCGCAGTCAGGCGGACCTGGCCGCCGGGATCGTTTGCCGCCTCGAACACAACCACCTGGTGGCCACGCTCCCCCGCCACGCGTGCCGCCTCGAGGCCGGCCGGTCCGGTCCCGACGACGACCACTTTCCTGCGACAGTGTGCCTTCGCGATGCTGTGCGGCATCGTCAGCTCGCGTCCGGTCGCAGCATTGTGGATGCAATAGGCGGCGCCCCCCTGGTAGATGCGGTCCAGACAGTAGTTCGCGCCTACGCAGGGGCGAATGTCGTCCTCCCGCTTCTCGATGATCTTGCGGACGATGTGCGGGTCGGTCATGTGGGCGCGGGTCATCCCGACCATGTCGACCTTGCCGGACGCAATCGCGTGGCGCGCGGTCGCGACGTCGGGGATTTTAGCCGCATGGAAGGTCGGGAAATTCGTCGCTGCGCGTATCTCGCCGGCGAAGTCCAGATGCGGCGAATTGGCCATGCCCTGAATAGGGATCACATCCGTCAGTCCGGGGTCGGTATCGATATGGCCGCGAATGATGTTCAGGTAGTCGATAAGTCCGCTTCCCTTGAGACGTTTCGAGATCTCAAGACCTTCCGCCTTGTCCGTCCCCCCGGGAAGGCATTCATCGGCCGTGTATCGCACGCCCAGGATGAACTCGTCTCCGACACGTGCCCGGATCGCCTTCAGAACGTCGAAACAGAAGCGCATGCGGTTGTCGAGCGAGCCGCCGTAAGGACCATCGAGTTCGTTCGTCAATGGCGAGGCGAACTGGTCGATGAGGTGACCGTAGGCCTCGAGCTCGACGCCGTCCATACCGCCGGCCTTCATGCGCTCGGCCGCATCGGCAAAATCCTTGATTATCCTGTCGATGTCCCAGTCTTCGATCTTCTTGGGAAAGGCGCGATGCGCCGCTTCGCGATGATGCGAGGGAGCGACGACCGGGAGCCAGTCTCCCTTGTCCCACCGCGTGCGCCGGCCGAGATGAGTGAGCTGGATCATGATCGCCGCCCCCTCCTCGTGCACGGCGTCGGTCATCTCCCGGATCCACGGCACGATCTCGTCCTTGTAGGCAAGCAGATTGTTGAAGACCGGCGGGCTGTCCTTCGAGACGGCCGCCGAACCGGCGGTCATCGTCATCGCCACGCCGCCCCGCGCGCGCTCCACCGTATAGGCGCGATAGCGCTCCTTCGGCATGCCGTCCTCCGGATAGGCCGGCTCGTGCGCCGTTACGATGATGCGGTTGCGCAGCGTCAGGTGCTTCAGCTGGTACGGTTGAAGGAGGGGATCGTTCGGCATTTGCGGGGCTCCGGCTTGGACGTGGCGGCAGCGTAGGGGAAAATGTACACATGTGTCAACAAATCAGGCATTGAAGTCAGGGTCGGAGACACTGATGTACATTTTTCTTGCGGGGGTACGCGTCGATCTGCTAAATAGCGACGATGGAGCAGATCACGAGCGACAGCGGCTGGCGCGGTTCCCCGGATGTCTGGCTTGGAGCAGCCTACGAATCCCTGCTCGATGCCGGCATTGATGCGGTGAAAATCCAGCCGCTTGCGAAGAAGCTCAATCTGTCGCGGACGAGCTTTTACTGGTTTTTCAAGGACCGCGAGGAACTGCTCGACAGGCTCGTCTCGCGCTGGCGCGAAAAGAACACGGGCAATCTGGTAAGACAGTCCGAGGCCTATGCCGAGACGATCGCCGAAGCGATGCTCAACGTTTTCGACTGCTGGCTTGATGGCGGTCTGTTCGATTCTCAGTTCGAGTTCGCGGTGCGAAGCTGGGCCCTGCAGTCGCCTGAAATTCTTGCGGAAGTCCAAAGCGCCGATCAGCAGCGACTCGACGCGCTCACGCGCATGTTCCTGCGGTTCGGGCATGGCGAGGCGCGGGCCGATGTGCGTGCGCGCACGATTTATCTCGTGCAGATCGGCTACATCTCGATGCAGACGAAGGAAGACGTATCCGTGCGGATGAAGCGCATTCCGGAATATGTGGAGATCTTCACCGGACAAGCTCCGGAGCAGAGAGAGCTTGACCGCTTCTTCGCCCGGCACGGCTACTCCGGATAGCGACAGAGGGCGATAAAGAACGAGCGAGGCAGGAGCGGGCAGACGCGGCACCCTGCTCTTCCGATAAGACGCCGCAAAAAGAAGAGGGAACAGTGTAATGAAAAAGCTGCTTGCGTCGACATGTCTGATGCTTGGCCTCATCGCAGGAGCATCGGCGTCGAATGCCGCCGAGTGCGGGAGCGTCACCATTGCCAGCATGAACTGGCAGAGTGCCGAGGTCCTCTCCAACCTGGACAAGTTCATTCTCAATGAAGGCTACGGCTGCAGTGCCGAGATCACGATCGGCGACACCGTGCCGACGATCACCTCCATGGCCGAAAAGGGCCAGCCCGATATCGCGCCGGAGGCGTGGATCGACCTCCTGCCCGATGTCGTCAAGAAAGGCCAGGACGACGGTCGTATCATCACAGTCGGCTCGCCGCTGCCCGACGGCGGCGTCCAGGGATGGTGGATCCCCCAATACCTCGCCGACGCACACCCCGACATCAAGACGATCGGCGACGCGCTGAAGCACCCCGAGCTCTTTCCGGCCCCCGAGGATCCCAGCAAGGGCGCGATCCTGAACGGACCGCAAGGCTGGGGCGGCACGGTGGTGACGACGCAGCTTTTCAGCGCGTTCGACGGCGAGAAGGCGGGCTTCACCCTGGTCGACACCGGCTCTGCTGCCGGCCTGGACGGGGCCATCGCCAAGGCCTATGAACGCAAGGAGGGTCTTCTTACCTATTACTGGTCTCCTACCGCCCTGCTCGGCAAATACAAGATGGTCAAGCTGGACCCCGGCGTGCCCCATGACGCGGCCGAATGGAAGCGCTGCAACACCGTAGCGGATTGCTCCGACCCCAAGCCGAATGCATGGCCGGTCGACACGATCGTGACGCTGGTTGCCAAGCCCTTCTCCGAGCGGGTCGGTCCCGAGGTCATGGACTATCTGACCAAGCGCTCCTGGAGCAACGATACCGTCAGCCAGCTCATGGCCTGGATGACCGACAATCAGGCCAGCGGTGAAGAAGGTGCGAAGCGCTTCCTCGAAGAGAACGAAGACATGTGGTCGAAGTGGGTCTCGCCTGAAGCCGCCGAGAAGATCAAAGCGGCGCTCTGACGGCCTTGCGCCGATGCGGCGTGCGAGACGCACGCCGCATCCACTTCCGAGGGCAAGGAAATCAGCGGGCGGAACAAGTCGGGCCGGCTGGCCATTTGATGTTCATGAAGAACATCATCCTTTTCGCAGCCGCCCTGTCATTGGGCCTCCATTCCACCGCCAGCGCTGAAGACCT
Source organism: Sinorhizobium sp. KGO-5 (assembly GCF_036245905.1). Taxonomy (NCBI): domain Bacteria; kingdom Pseudomonadati; phylum Pseudomonadota; class Alphaproteobacteria; order Hyphomicrobiales; family Rhizobiaceae; genus Sinorhizobium; species Sinorhizobium sp. KGO-5. The sequence goes on along the minus strand of NZ_BDIZ01000003.1, from coordinate 72,243 downwards.
TCAGCCGGAAGCCGTCAACAACGCGCCGATTGTCGGGATCGCGCCGGAAAGGCCGCCGAAAGAGCCGCCTGACCCGGATCCCGCCATCGTCCATCTCCAGATCCTCTTGGATCGCGCGGGGGCCTCTCCCGGGGTAATCGACGGCTACTACGGCGAGAATGTAACCAAGGCCGTTGCGGGATTCGAGGCCATGCAACGTCTTCCCGTCGATGGAAGGCTGGACCCCGAAGTCGTCAGCCGGCTTTCGCAGGATCAGCCTGTCATCCAGTCCTATGTCATCACGAAAGAGGATGCCAAGGATCTCGTCGATGAGATTCCCGACGACTATTCCAAGCAGGCCAAGATGGATCACCTCGGCTATACGAGCGTCGAGGAGAGGTTGTCCGAACGGTTTCACATGGACGTCGACCTTCTGAAGGCGCTGAATCCAGGTGCGTCGTTTACCGTCGGGGAAACGGTCTGGGTTGCGAAGCCCGGCGCCGCGAAGGAAGGCGCGGTCAAAAGGATAGAAGTGCGCAAACGAACGGGGCAAGTTCTGGCATTCGCCGAAGATGGTTCGCCGCTCGCTGCCTATCCTGCCTCCATCGGCAGCGAAGGGACCCCCTCCCCCACGGGCATCCACAAGGTCAAGGGGGTCGCGCGAATGCCCCCTTACGAATACGACCCCGATGTCAACTTCAAGCAGGGCGACAACAACAAGCCCCTGACCCTTCCCAAAGGCCCCAACAATCCGGTGGGAACCGTCTGGATCGATCTGACGGAGCCCACCTATGGAATCCACGGCACGCCCGAACCGTCCTTGATCGATAAAGCCCAGTCACACGGGTGCGTTCGTCTGACGAACTGGGACGCCGAGGAACTGGCGGCGATGGTCAAGCCGGGGGTGGTCGCCGAGTTCACCGACTGAACCTCAGTCGACTCCGAACCCGGCTGAGGCAACGCAGCGTCAAAGAGTGAGAGCATCCGGCCGACGCTTGGCGGCCGATGCCACCGCCACGAAGGCGCCCATGCCGACCGCGCCGAGGCAGGCATTGGCCAACAAGGCGACATCAGTGCCGAAACGTTCCATCAGGACGGAGAAGACAAAGGGTGCCATCGCGCCCGCCGCCAGCCGTGCGGCGGCCATTCTTCCCGTTATCGCACCGTAACCGGCCGATCCGAACAGCCAGAGCGGAAGCGATCCCTGCGCAATGCTGTTGATGCCCGATCCGAGACCGAGACAGATCGCGAAGACCACAGCCCCGGGCAGCCAGGTTCCGGAAAGACCGAGGATGACGACACCCGCTACGATGAGCGTGGCGGACAGGGTCGCGAGCATGGGCGGCAGCAAGTTTGCGCCGAACGTCATGTTGATGAGCCTGCTCAGAACCTGCGACGGTCCGAAGAGCGAGCCGATCATCACGGCTGCCGCACCGAAGCCGATCGTTCCCAGCATCGGAACCATATGCGTCAGTATCGCGGAAAGCGTGAATCCCTGTAGGGCAAAGGCTAACGATACGAGAAGCATGCCACGCCGTCTGGCCTGTGCCGGAAGCGCGCCGGCAATCGCTTCCCGGTCCAGGCCGGCAGATTCGATCGCTGCAGACGTCCGGCTTCGCATGATCCAGCGATGCAGCGGGAGGCAGACGAGCAGGTTCAACGCCGCATAAGCGATGTAGATTTCGCGCCACGAGAGAAACTCTCCAAGGGTTGCGGCAATCGGCCAGAAGATCGTCGAAGCGAAGCCTCCGATCAACGTCAGATAGGTGATGCTGCGTGAAGCCGCCTTGGGGCGAATTTCCACAAGTGCCGCAAAGGCCGCCTGATATTGCACCATGCCGGAGGCCACTTCCAGGAGGACTATGGCAATGGCGAACACGGCCGTCGAGGGAGACCAGGCGCACAGCAAAAGAGCCAGAGCGGAGACGGCCGAGCCGGAAGTCATAATCGTCGCGGCGCCGAACCGATCCATCCATCCCCCAACGAGAGGAGCCGAAAGGCCACCCACCAGCAGCGAAGCGGAAAACACGCCGAACACTTGCTCGACGGTCAGGCCGAGGTCGCGTGCCATTCCGGGCGCTAGAATGCTGAAGCTGTAATAGAGCGTGCCATAGCCGATGATCTGGGTGAGGCCGAGTGCGGCGACGATGCCTGCGGGGATCCCGGACTTCATATCAGCCGTTCCCGCCTTCGGCCGGCCCGGAGGATGCCACGCTACACGGTTTGGGCCCGTTCAAGGATGCACGTACGCTGGCGTGTCCGACACAACAGTCCTCCATCAGGAACTTCACAAGATCGGCAAGGGTTTCGTAGCTGGCGCTGTAGACGATCGAGCGTGATTCGCGCCTCTGCGCGATCAATCCGGTCCGTTCCAGTTCCTTCAGGTGGAAGGAGACGTTCGAGGGCGAGACGCCCATCTTTTCTGCTATCGCGCCCGCAGCCATGCCCCCCGGCCCCGCAACGACGAGTGTTCTCACAATTCCCAGGCGCGTCTCCTGCGACAGGGCGGCGAAGGACGATCGGGCTTGTCGCTCTTCCATATTTCAATCTTCCTACAATAATCAAATTGATGGGTAGCCGACCTGACGCGGATCGGCAAGTCCGAAGTGAGATCACGCTTCCTGAGCTTTAAATCCCTGGTCCGCGCAAGCGATGGAACGATCGGCCTGCCGATTGGTTTTCACACATCTGCTTCCGAGATAAAGGAGATTACAATGAAGGTACTCGCTACGATCCTTACAGCAATTTCGATTGCGGGCCTCGCATCCGGTACAGCCACGGCCGCCTGCAAAGATGGTACTTCGGCGGACACCACCGCCTCCATCAATGCCGAAAAGCCGGGGATAGCAAAGGACGGAACCAAAGCCCCGCTGGAAACCGGGAACAATGCTGCGAGCAAGGACGGTCAGACGATGCCTCTGGCTAACCAACAGGGCGGAGGAGACGAGAACCTCGCCACGTCGCAGCAGGATGCCGAAGCTCAGCAGTCAGGCGAGCAGACAGCCGCCGCGAAGGCTGACGATTGCGTCGTCGAATGAAGCCAGCGGCCATTCGGGGCGGCCCGGATGATAAGGGCTGCGCGCAAGTTCGATGTCAGCACCCCGGCTGGCTTGCCGCTGTCGCAGATGAATGCCGGCCAGCCGACCCTTGCATGGAGGGCAACGGCTGGCGGGAAGCGGCAACACCGCTGAAGTGGCGGTGAACGGGCCGTAGCGCCCGAAAATAAAGTCCGGGCGTTCCCTTGACCCTGACATCGTTGGAAGATGCATGCTGTGGCGGTTTCGTGAAGCAAGGGTGTTCCATGTACGATATCAGCATATCCCATATGACCTGCAGCCACTGCGCCGGCACCGTCGAAAAGGCGGTGAAATCAGTCGATCCGAACGCCAAGGTCACCGTTGATCTCCGGGCGAAAATCGCATCGATCGAGTCCGACATTGGTCCCGCTGCCTTTGTCGCCGCCATTGAGAATGCCGGTTACAAGGCTTCCATTGGCAATGCCTGCTTCAGCCAAGGCATCTGAATGCCCCGTAAGGCTGGAGCTTGGAGCGGTTCGGTGTTTCACCGAACCGCTCCAAGTATTTGATACGGCGTCCTTCCGAGCCGAAGACCCTACGCACTTCCCGCTGCTGCTTGCCGTGGAGGGAAGAAAACACGCAAAGGTGCTTGACCTTCCCATTATTGGAAGGATTATGAAGGGTGCAGTTTGGAAAGGACCTTCCGATGACTGCACTGAAAAAGATTGAAAAATCCACACCGATTCCGATTCCCACCGACTTCGGCATTGAGGGCCTGACGTGTGCCTCCTGCGTCCGACGCGTCGAAGAGGCGATCACCGCGGTGCCGGGCGTAGCCTCTGCGAATGTCAACCTGGCGACGGAACGGGCAACGGTTCGGTTCGATGGAGAGCCGGACACGCCTGCGGTGCTGCGCGCGATCGAGAAAGCCGGCTACGCGCCGAGGATCGCCGCCGAGGAACTCCAGATCGAAGGCATGACCTGCGCCTCCTGTGTTTCTCGCGTGGAGAAGGCGTTGAAGGCCGTCCCAGGCGTTGCGGATGCGGCTGTTAATCTTGCGACGGAGAAGGCGACCGTGCGCCTGCTTTCCGGAACCGTCGACATGTCCGCCCTCGAAGCTGCTGTCCGCGGTGCCGGATACGAGCTTCGCAAGACGAGGGCCGCCGAGGCTTCGGCAGGCGAAGAGGATCACCGCGCCACCGAGCTCCGCTCTCTCAGATACGCCGTGACGATCTCGGCGCTGATGACCCTTCCGCTTTTCCTGGTCGAAATGGGGTCACACTTCATTCCAGGCGTCCATGAGCTGATCATGGGTACGATCGGCATGCGAAACAATCTGTACCTTCAGTTTGCACTCGCCACGTTCGTCCTCTTCGGACCGGGGCTGCGGTTCTTCCGGAAGGGCGTGCCGAACCTTCTGCGCTGGACGCCCGACATGAACTCGCTGGTCGTCCTCGGGACCACCGCCGCATGGGGCTATTCGGTCGTGGCGACCTTCGGCCCCGGCGTTCTGCCTTCGGGAACGGCGAATGTCTATTACGAGGCCGCTGCCGTGATCGTCACCCTGATCCTCCTCGGCCGCTATCTCGAAGCACGGGCGAAGGGTCGCACGAGTCAGGCGATCAAGCGGCTCGTCGGCCTGCAGCCGAAAACGGCTTTCGTGCTGCGCGGCGGCGAATTCGTCGAGGCGCAAATCAGCGAGGTCGTGGCCGGTGACGTCATCCGCATTAGGCCCGGTGAGAAGATCCCTGTGGACGGCATGGTCATCGACGGCAGCTCCTATGTCGACGAGTCGATGATCACCGGTGAACCCCTTCCCATCCGGAAGACAACCGAGAGCGCGGTGGTCGGCGGCACGATCAACAAGACCGGGTCCATCACCTTCAAGGCCACCAAGGTCGGCAATGACATGCTGCTTGCGCAGATCATCAAACTGGTCGAAGCCGTCCAAGGCTCGAAGCTGCCGATCCAGGCCCTGGTCGACAGGGTTACCGGATGGTTCGTTCCGGCCGTGATTCTCGCAGCCGTGCTGACTTTTGCCGCCTGGTACGCCTTCGGCCCCTCGCCTGCGCTCTCATTCGCCCTCGTGAATGCTGTCGCGGTCCTGATCATCGCCTGCCCCTGTGCGATGGGCCTGGCGACCCCGACCTCGATCATGGTCGGTACCGGCCGCGCCGCCGAACTCGGCATCCTGTTCCGCAAGGGAGAGGCTCTCCAGAGCCTGCGCGACGCCGATGTGGTCGCGCTCGACAAGACCGGGACTTTGACGAAGGGCCGCCCGGAACTGACCGACCTCGTCGCTGCAGAGGGCTTCGAGGCCGACGAAGTGCTCTTCCTCGTCGCGAGTCTCGAAACGCTTTCCGAGCATCCGATCGCGGAGGCCATCGTATCGGCGGCAAAGTCCAAGGGGATCGCGACGGCCGCGGTCGCCGGCTTCGAAGCGACGCCCGGCTTTGGCGTAAGCGGATCGGTGTCCGGGCGGCAGGTGCTGGTCGGCGCGGACCGAGCGCTCGCCACGAACGGGATCGACGTTTCCGGTTTCTCGACCGAGGCCGAGCGGCTCGGCGCCAGCGGCAAGTCGCCGCTCTATGCGGCCATCGACGGGCGGCTGGCGGCGATCATCGCAGTGTCGGATCCGGTCAAGGAAACGACGCCTCAGGCGATCAAGTCCCTGCATGAGCTCGGCCTCAAAGTGGCGATGATCACCGGCGACAACCGCCGCACTGCCGAGGCGATCGCCAGAAAGCTCGGCATTGACGAAGTCGTCGCCGAGGTCTTGCCGGAAGGCAAGGTAGAGGCGATCAGAAAGCTTCGACAGGACGGCCGGTCGGTGGCGTTCATCGGCGACGGCATCAATGATGCGCCGGCTCTCGCCGAAGCGGATGTCGGCATCGCCGTCGGGACGGGAACCGACATCGCGATAGAAAGCGCCGACGTCGTGCTGATGTCCGGAGACTTGAACGGCGTTGTGAAGGCGATCGCGCTCAGCAAGGCGACGATCCTGAACATCAAGCAGAATCTGTTCTGGGCATTCGCCTATAACGTCAGTCTCATACCGGTCGCAGCCGGCGTGCTTTACCCGGTGAATGGCATCCTGCTTTCGCCGATTTTCGCGGCAGCGGCCATGGCGATGTCGAGCGTTTTCGTCCTCGGCAATGCGTTGCGGCTGAAATCGGTCAACCCGGCATGAAGGCGCAGGTGCGAGGGCGACCGGCCGGCCGCAATCGACGCTCGCAGAAAAGGAGAAACACATGAATATCGGCGAAGCCTCCAAGGCCAGCGGCGTCTCCTCCAAAATGATCCGCTACTACGAACAGATCGGGCTTATCAGTCCCGCCCTTCGAACCGCGTCCAGCTATCGGACTTACGGCGACAACGACGTCCATACGCTTCGCTTCGTGCGCCGGGCACGCGATCTGGGGTTTTCGGTGGAGCAGATCAAGGAACTGCTTGCCCTCTGGCGCGATCGGTCCAGGGCGAGTTCCGACGTCAAGGCGGTCGCCCTGGAACACATCGCGGAACTGGAACGCAAGATAGCCGCCATCCAGGAAATGACGCGGACGCTCAAGCATCTCGCGGGCCATTGTCATGGCGACGATCGGCCGGACTGCCCGATCATCGAAGAAATCGCGAACGGATCCGTCCGGGTGAACACCGAGGTCAATCCCCGCTTCGGCGTCGCGTCGCTGAAATAGCGTCCAACTCGGAACGGAGACTTCGATGGCAGATCAAAAAGATCATGGGGATCGACACCACCATCACCGCCATAATGCGCAAGGCGAGAACCAGGCCCGCACGCAAAAGCGCGCGGTCGCCGCTCAGGCAGAGGACGCGATCTACACCTGCCCCATGCATCCGCAGGTAAGACAGGTCGGCCCCGGGAACTGCCCGATCTGCGGCATGGCGCTGGAGCCGGAAATCGCGACTAATGAAACAGGACCGAGCCCGGAACTCGCCGACATGCGTCGGCGGTTCTGGATCAGTCTCGTCCTGGCAATGCCCGTGCTGATACTGGAGATGGGCGGCCATCTCGTCGATCTACACATGCTGCTCACGCCGCAAATGTCGAATTGGCTGCAGCTCGTCCTTGCCACGCCGGTGGTCCTGTGGGGTGGCTGGCCGTTCTTCGAAAGGGCGTGGCGGTCCATTATCGCGCGGCACCTGAACATGTTCACGCTGATCGCCATGGGCACGGGAGCTGCCTGGGTCTACAGTGTCGTTGCGACAGCAGCGCCGGGCCTGTTTCCGGCAACGTACCGTTCCGACGGCGGAGCGGTTGCGGTCTATTTCGAAGCGGCTGCCGTGATCACGGTGCTGGTCCTGCTCGGGCAGGTTCTGGAACTGCGCGCCCGGGAACAGACGGGCGGCGCCATAAGAGCGTTGCTCGACCTTGCGCCCAAGACCGCTCGCCGCATCGAAGGTGAGGGTAACGAAGTGGACGTACCCCTGGAAGCCGTGGTCGTCGGTGACTGGCTGCGCGTACGGCCGGGCGAGAAAGTGCCTGTAGACGGCAAGCTCATCGAAGGCCGCAGTTCGGTGGACGAGTCGATGATCACCGGCGAATCCATGCCGGTCACCAAGGAAGCCGGCGCTCACCTTATAGGCGGCACCGTGAACAAGACAGGTGGCTTCGTCATGGAGGCGGGCAAGGTGGGACGCGATACCATGCTGTCGCGGATCGTGCAGATGGTAGGCGAAGCGCAGCGCTCGCGCGCCCCTATCCAGCGTTTGGCCGACGAGGTCTCCGGCTGGTTCGTTCCCGCCGTCATCGCGACCGCCGTCGCCGCCTTCGCCACCTGGATGTGGCTCGGACCGGAGCCGCGATTCATTCACGGCCTTGTCGCTGCGGTCGCGGTGCTCATCATCGCCTGCCCCTGCGCCCTCGGTCTCGCCACACCGATGTCGATCATGGTCGGCGTAGGGCGCGGCGCGCGTTTGGGCGTGATCATAAAGAATGCCGAGGCACTGGAGCGGTTCGAGAAAGTAGATACGCTGGTGGTCGACAAGACAGGAACGCTCACCGAAGGCAAGCCCAGGGTGACGTCGATCGTCGCGACCGAAGGGTTGGGCGAGAATGAGCTTCTCCAATTGGCCGCAAGCCTCGAAAGGGGGAGTGAGCATCCGCTGGCAGACGCAATCGTCGACGCCGCGGCGGCGCGCGATCTAACCTTGGGCAAGGCGGAGGATTTCGACAGCCCGGTCGGCAAAGGCGTCACGGGTTCGGTCGATGGCCGGAAGCTGATCATCGGCAGTCACCGGATCATGGAAGAAGAAAGCGTCGATGTGTCAGCCCTTGCGAAAGAAGCCGAACGTCTTCGCGGCGAAGGAGCAACCGTCATTTTCGTGGCCATCGACGGCCGCGTCGGCGGTCTCTTCGCGATTTCCGATCCCATCAAGGCGACAACCCCCGATGCCATGCGAACATTGATGAATGAGGGCATCCGTGTCGTCATGCTCACCGGGGACAACAAGACCACCGCCAAAGCCGTCGCGCGCAAACTCGGGATCGAAGACGTCGAGGCCGAAGTGCTTCCGGATCACAAAAGCGAAATCGTCGCGCGCCTGCGCCAGCACGGACGTATCGTCGCCATGGCTGGAGACGGTGTCAATGACGCCCCCGCGCTCGCCGCGGCCGATGTCGGCATTGCCATGGGGACCGGGACGGACGTGGCAATCGAGAGCGCAGGCGTGACCCTGATCAAAGGCGACCTTCAGGGAATCGCCCGGGCACGGCAGTTAAGCCATGCGACGATGAAGAACATCCGCCAGAACCTGTTTTTCGCCTTCATATACAACGCTGCGGGAGTCCCCGTCGCCGCAGGCATTCTCTATCCTAGCTTCGGCCTCCTGCTCTCACCGATCATCGCAGCGGCGGCAATGGCCCTTTCGTCGGTAAGCGTAATCGCCAATTCACTGAGACTGAGAGGCGTCCGGATATAGCAAATGCGAGCGCCTCAGAAACCGAGAACGGCTTTGGCGCCGAGAGTGGCCGCGGCAAGGAAGACGTATCGGCCCGTCTTGGCGATGGCGACGAGGATCAGGAAGGACCAGAGCGGCTCGCGCAAGACGCCGGCGATCACGGTGAAGGCGTCGCCGAAAACGGGCATCCAGGAGAGAAGCAGGGTCCAGCGGCCGTAACGCCGGTACCATCCGCCTGCCCTTTCAAGCGACGCCTCCTTCACCGGGAACCATGGTCTGTCGTGAAAACGATCGATGAACCTCCCGAGGAACCAATTGCATACGGCTCCGAGGATATTGCCGAGGCTAGCCACGACGATAAGTGCCACGAGCGAAAACTTGCCTGAAGCGAGCAGCCCCACCAGCAACGGCTCGGACTGGAACGGCAGGACGGTGGCTGCCCCGAAGGCGACGAGGAAGAGGCCGGCGTAAGCTGCGGTCATGGGTTCTCAGGTCTCTTCACTGGTCGACATCATCCTAAAACCCCTGGTTATTATCGTCACGACATCGCTACCAGAAGTGGCACACACAGCTTCCCTGCGGCTGTAAGGCGGACGGCCATGCAGCCGCAGGTGCGTGCGCGCGGTCCAACTCTGCAAACACAGCCGGCACTCCGGAACAAGAGCGGCTCTCCGGCAATTGTGCAGGGGTGAGAACATCCTTCTTATCGCCGAGGTACGTCCTGCCGACGCCCCTCGATATCAGGAGTTGAGCGATGAAAATTGCGCAGATCGCACCCCTTGCAGAACGCGTCCCGCCGAAGCTTTACGGAGGCACGGAGCGAATCGTCCATTGCCTGACCGAAGAACTCGTAAGGCTGGGCCATGACGTGACCCTTTTTGCCAGCGGCGATTCGCTTACAAGTGCCGAGCTGGTGCCCTGTTGCGATGTCGCGCTTAGGCTCAATGCGAAAGTTCAAGATTTCCTTCCCCATCACATCGCAATGCTGGAAGAGGTCCGCCGCCGCGCGCCTCAGTTCGACGTTCTGCATTTCCATATCGAATTCCTGCATTTCCCCCTGATCAGAGATTTCGCCGACAGGACGGTGACGACACTTCATACACGCCTCGATCTGCCCGATCTGCAACCCTTCTATCTCGCCTTCCCCGATATCCCCCTGGTTTCGATATCGCAGCACCAGCGAGCGCCGATGCCGCCGGTCAACTGGAGGGGCACTGTGCTGCATGGACTGGATCCGACGGTGTTGGCGCTGCGGGAAAGACGATCTGACGCGTATCTGGCATTCCTCGGGCGCATTGCACCGGAGAAGGGTCCCGACCGCGCGATCGAAATCGCCGCACGGACCGGCATGCCTCTGAAGATCGCTGCGAAGATCGACGCCCAGGATCGCGCCTATTGGGAAGCAGTCGTCGAACCTCTCGTCGCAAGCCATTCCAACGTCGAATACATCGGCGAGATAGACGAAAACCAGAAGGCGGACTTCCTCGGCAATGCGGCAGCACTCCTTTTTCCGATAAACTGGCCGGAACCGTTCGGCCTCGTGATGATCGAGGCGATGGCCTGCGGCACTCCGGTGCTTGCCTTCCGCTATGGCTCGGCGCCGGAGGTGATCGACGACGGTGTGTCGGGGATCCTGGTCGACACGGTCGACGAAGCGATCGAAAGCCTCGAACGGGTGCTGGAACTCGACAGGCGTAAGGTTCGCGAAAGCTTCGAGAGACGGTTCACTACCGAACGGATGACACGCGATTATCTCGACATTTACCAGAACCTTCCGGGTGTCCTGAGGCAGACCGCCCCCACCCCGCAAGGCGAGCCCAAGAAAGTCGGCCTCGAGGCGGCATGAGGAACGCATCGGACGACAGATAAGATTTTTCTGCGGCGCCTTTGACGAAAGACGCCTGACGCGAACGATGCCATCGCGTCAGGCGTTATCCGTTCATGAAGGGCTCGCTCCTGTTGCTCCGAAACGGGTTCCTCGTGGCGCTCGGCTTTGCTGCAAGTTTCGCCGTCGCCTATCTGGCCTACCGGCTTCTGACGTCATGAGACTGATGGCTTAGTCGTTGGCGTCAAACCGGATTTTGCCTCCGGACCGGTAGAATCGGGAGCAGGATCAAAGTCGCAATGGACCGGGAACGTCCAGAAGCCCGGAGCGTTTTCGCATATGTGGCAGCCGGCTGGCGTCGCGAAACTCAAGACCTGGAGTACAGCCATGGAACTGACGAACGCGCGTAAACTTGCGACCGAGTACCTGCGCCTCGGCGGCCATCGCCGGGTGGTCATCGACGATAACCAGACATCGGTCAGGAATTGGGAGAACGAGCCCAAGGAGGCGGAAGACTTCTGGAGGACGAACATCGAGACGCTGTCGCCGCAGATGCAGCGCGAAGTGGAACTCCTCCTTCCGACGATCAATCGTGCCTGAGGCGTTTGGAACCGAAATCGCGATCCGGAATTTTAATCCGTGAACGCGCTCGCGGAAGCGACGGACATGAATCTTGCCTCTGAACAGTTGCTGGATCTGACGCCATCCGCCACATCCGCCTGGTGGACCCAGCACCGTGGCGATACGCCCGTCGTCGCGACCGCCATTCACGACGGCCATGCCACGCGTGCCGCGGTGCGGCGCATGTTCGCGATTTCCGAAGAAGAACGTCTGCGGGAGGAGGATCCCTTCACCGAGTTCCTGATCCGCGACTTCGCCAATCGGATCATCGTCCATCGTTCGCGGTTCGAGGTGGACATCAATCGTCCCCGCGGCGGCGCAGTCTACCTGCGGCCGGAACAGGCCTGGGGCCTGGACGTGTGGGCGGAAGAACCGCCGCAGGCCCTCGTCGATGCATCCCTTTCCATGCACGACGAGTATTATGCGATGCTGGCATCGTTCCTTGCCGGTATAGAACGCTGCCACGGACGCTTCGTCGTCATCGACGTTCACAGCTACAATCATCGCCGTGCCGGACCGGAAGCGGAGCCGACGCTTTCGACCGATGCACCGGACATCAATATCGGCACCATCTCGATGGATCGCCGAAAATGGGCGCACGTGGTCGACAGCTTCATGGCGGCGCTTCGCTCCTTCGATTTTCCCGGCCGACCACTGGACGTGCGCGAAAACATCGCCTTTCAGGGGCGGGGCGAACAGACGCGCTTCATCCATGAGCACTTCCCCGACACGGGCTGCGCCATCGCCGTCGAATTCAAGAAGGTCTTCATGGAGGAATGGACGGGCGAGCCGCGCCCCGAAGTGCTCGCAGCGCTCAGAAGATTGCTCGCCTCGACGCTGCCTGCACTCAACGACGCTTTGGAGCGGGGTCGATGAAGCTTGCGCGCATACCCATCGAGGCGGGGGTCGATCCTCCCGATTGGCTGGCGGAGGCGCTGGCCGCGATCGAGGCAGGCAGGGCCGTGCGCAAGGAGTTCGAAGGCGGCGGACGCCTCCACATCGACCGCGCCCTGCCCTTTCTCTGCGTGCACTTGGCCGGCAGCGACGGGGCACCCGTTGCGCGCGAAGTGGTCCGCGCGAACGCCTCCCACCTGCTCGCGCAGGATGCTGCCACGGCGAAACCTATCGTCGCCGCAATCGGAAAACTGCTCGAGCGTCGCTTCGGCGCCTTCATGGTGCTCGAAATGGACGAACTCGCGCAGGATGAGCTCCTGACCGACCATGCGCCTTTGCTGCCGCCCTTCAAGGTCGAAGTGATGGCCGGCGCCGAGGCAAATATCCGAGCCGCAGCAATGGCCTTCGTCGAGGCCGTCGAAGCGATCCCCGCGAAGTTCCGAACGCCGCGGGTCGAACTCCATGAGCGGCCGCAGGATTCCGCACTGGAGGGAGAGACGCTCGATCTGCCATTCCCCTCGATGCGGGTTCGTTTCGCTCCGGTCTACCGGCAGCGCAATTCCGGCCGGATCTTCCCGGAAGTGCGCGAGCGGTTGATCGCGAGCATCTTCGATGCCGCCCTGCACGCCTTCGCTGCCTTCGCCCGGTCGACGCGCAGCCTCCAATTCCCGACCCATCGCGCCCTCGGGAGAAAGGCATTCATCGATGCCGTGGAGCGCACCGACCGCAGCATCGACGAAGTCGCCTCGAGCTTCGATTTTCTTCTCGCCGTCACGCCGATAAACGCGGAAGCCGCCTGGAGCGAATTCGCGGCGAGCGATTTCGCGCGCGCGCCGCGTTTCCTCTACCGGCCTTTGATCATCGAGATCGAAGCCGCAAAGAAGACGCTGTTCTCGATCCCCTTCGATCACCTCGAAGACCCGGTGCTCTATCAGCTCTACCGTGAAAAGCAGCAGGAAGTCGATCTGCAGCTGACGATGCTCTCCGCCCGTGAAACGAAGAAGTTCATCGAGTTCGGCCGTGCACTGTACGGTCCGGTCGAGCCGGACCTCCTGCGCGCGGCCGAAGAGATCCTCGCCCGCACCCAGAAAATCGCCGCGCACCCGCAAGCACCCGCCGAACGCCGTGCCGACAGCCGTTTCGTCGAAATGCGGGCGGGCGAGATGATCGCCGCATATGCCCGGCAGTATGCGGGCTTCGAAGCGCTCGTGGAGGTGCGGGACGATCTTCCCGCCGGGTTGCTGGTTTCGGGAAGGCGGCTTTTGATCGCGCGCAGCACGATCATGGAGCCCGGTCGCGTCGATCCGATCCTAAGCCACGAAATCGGCGTTCACCTCCTGACCTATTTCAATGGATCGGCGCAGGGGCTTCGCCTGTTTCGCTCCGGTCTTGCCGGGTATGAGGGAATGCAGGAGGGCCTTGCGGTCTTCGCGGAATATCTTTCGGGGGGAATGACCGGCGAGCGGCTGCGTCTCCTCGCCGCCCGTGTGCTCGCCTGCGCCGCGATGATCGATGGCGCGTCCTTGCCGGAGGTGTACCGCCTGCTCGTCAAGGAACACGGATTCCAGAGGGCTGACGCCTTCAACGTCGTTCTGCGGGTATATCGCGGCGGTGGCCTCGTCAAGGACGCGATCTACCTGCGCGGACTTCTGGAACTCCTCGATCATCTCGCAGCCGGGGGCGCGCTCGAGCCCTTCTGGATGGGCAAGATCGCCGCCTCCCATTTTGCCGTCATGCAGGAACTTCATGCCCGTGGACTGCTCGGCGGTCCTTCGGTTCGACCCATGTTTCTGGATGGTCCGGAAGCGCCGTCGCGGCTTGCCAGAGCGCGCGAGCGGATGGCTCCACTCGATATGCTGCGGCAATAGGAGCGGCTCACATGCGCATCGCTTTTTTCGTCAACTCCATCGAAGGCGAAGCCCCCTATTACACGACGACATGGCTGGCGCTCGCGGCGCTCGCACGTGGTCACGAGGTCTGCTACGTCACGCCGGGCGACTTCGTGCTGCGCCCCGACGACAGCCTCCTGATCCGCGCAACGACGCTGAAAGGCACGAAGCCGAAGAAGCCGGAGACGCTGCTCACAGCGCTCAAGGGCGAGCAGGCACAGATCACCACGCTCGACCTGCGTGAGGTTCAGGTGCTTTTCCTGCGGAACGACCCTTCCGAAGACGCGGACACGCGGCCCTGGGCAGTCTATGTCGGCACGAATTTCGGGCGGCTCGCCGCCGCGCGCGGCATTCTGGTCGTAAACGACCCGGACGGGTTGTCGCTCGCGCAGAACAAGCTCTATTTTCAGGAGTTCCCCGAGATCATCCGGCCAACCAGCCTGATCTCGAGAAGCATCGAGGAAATCCGCGGCTTCATCGAGGATCATCCGGGCGGGGCTATCCTGAAACCCTTGCAAGGCTCCGGCGGCAAGAACGTCTTCAAGATCAACTCCAAGGACGAGGCCAATCTCAACCAGATCTTCGAGGTCGCCAGCGGCGGCGGCTACCTGATCGCGCAGAACTACATTCCCGACGCGGTCGCCGGCGATATTCGTCTGTTCCTGTTGAATGGCAGGCCGCTCGAGCGCGACGGCGTCTACGCCGCCTTCCGGCGCGTTCCTGCCGAGGGCGACGTACGCTCGAACATGCATGTGAGCGGCAAGCCGGAAGCCGCGACCGTTACGCCTCAGATTCTCGAGATCGCGGAACGGCTTCGCCCCAAGCTCATCGAAGACGGCATGTTCCTGGTCGGGCTCGATATAGTCGGTGACAAGGTGCTGGAAGCCAATGTCTTCACGCCGGGCGGTCTTCCCGAGATTGCGGCGCTTTGCGGTGTGGACTTCAGCGAAGAGATCATCATCGCGCTGGAAAACAAACTGCGAATCCACGAACTCTACCGCGGGACCATTCCGAACCGCACGTTAGCGGTCCTTTGACCGCGCGCCGGCACGCTCTTCCGATCTCGCGCACTGCACGATCTGTGGGCGAATCCACCGACGCGTCCCGTCGTCAGCAAAAGTGAGTTTACAAAAGTAATATAGTATGATTTTTTCTCGATCAGCTGCATGGAAGAGCAGCTTTCTTTGGGAGGAAATCATGAAAATCGTGAAGGCACTTGCGAGTGCAACGATCCTTGCTGCCTGCACTTTCGGCAGCGCTTCGGCCGCCGAACTGGTCGTCGGCTTTTCTCAGATCGGATCGGAATCCGGCTGGCGTGCAGCCGAAACGACGCTGACGAAGCAGCAGGCGGAAGAGCGCGGCATCGACCTCAAATTCGCCGACGCGCAGCAGAAGCAGGAAAACCAGATCAAGGCGATCCGTTCTTTCATCGCGCAAGGGGTGAATGCCATCCTTCTCGCTCCGGTCGTCGCCACCGGCTGGGATGAAGTCCTGGCGGAGGCCAAGGACGCGGAGATCCCGGTCATCCTGCTCGATCGGACCGTCGACGCCTCCGACGATCTCTACCTGACGGCGGTCACCTCCGATCTCGTCCACGAAGGCAGCGTGGCCGGCAAATGGCTTGTCGATACCGTCGCGGGCAAGCCGTGCAACGTCGTCGAACTTCAGGGCACCACCGGCTCCTCGCCGGCGATCGACCGCAAGAAGGGATTCGAGCAGGCGCTTTCCGGCAACGACAACCTGAAGATTGTCCGCAGCCAGACCGGCGACTTCACCCGGACCAAGGGCAAGGAAGTGATGGAAAGCTTCCTGAAGGCCGAGGACGGTGGCAAGAACATCTGTGCGCTCTATGCCCATAACGACGACATGGCGGTGGGCGCGATTCAGGCGATCAAGGAAGCCGGTCTGAAGCCCGGCAAGGACATCCTCGTCGTCTCGATCGACGCTGTTCCGGATATCTTCCAGGCGATGGCTGCCGGCGAAGCCAATGCGACGGTCGAGCTCACGCCGAACATGGCAGGCCCCGCCTTCGACGCGCTTGCCGCCTTCCTCAAGGACGGCAAAGAGCCTCCGAAATGGATCCAGACGGAATCGAAGCTCTACACGCAGGCCGATGATCCGATGAAGGTCTACGAAGAAAAGAAGGGCCTCGGCTACTGATCCCGCCAGTGCTCGGCCCGAAAAATCGACACCGACTATCGGGCCGAGCGCACTGAGCTAGAACCCGCGGCAGCCGCCGCGGGCCATTCCATCGAACGGACGCCCGATCGTTCGTCAGGCGGCATTCCAGAGACGGCAGCCATGCAGACCAGCAGCGACAATATCCTTTCGGCCACAAGGATCGAAAAGGGCTTTCCCGGCACGAAGGCGCTGGACAAGGTGGATTTTCATTTGCGGCGCGGCGAGGTTCACGCGCTCCTCGGGGAGAACGGCGCCGGCAAGTCGACGCTCATCAAATGCCTGACCGGCGCCTATCGCCGGGATGGCGGCAGCATGCTGCTCGACGGGACCGAGGCCGACCCGCGCGACACGTTCGATGCCCAGAGGCTGGGCATCGGGACCGTTTACCAGGAGGTCAACCTGCTGGGGAACCTCACTGTTGCCGAGAACCTCTTTCTCGGACGGCAGCCCCGCCGCTTCGGCATGGTGGACACGCGCACCATGAACCGCAAGGCGCGGGAACTGCTCGCGGAATACGAACTGGACATCGACGTCACCCGTGATCTCGCGAGCTATTCCGTAGCGATACAGCAGGTCGTGGCCATCGCCCGGGCCGTGGATCTTTCCGGCAAGGTTCTGATCCTGGACGAGCCGACCGCGAGCCTCGACGCACACGAGGTGGAGATGCTCTTCCGCATCGTGCGGCGCCTTAAGGGACGCGGGCTCGGCATCATCTTCATCACCCACTTCCTGGAGCAGGTCTACGCCATCTCCGATCGCATCACCGTTCTGCGGAACGGGCAATTGGTCGGCACGCGCAACGCGGCCGATCTCGACCGGCGCGAGCTGATCGCAATGATGATCGGTCGCGAACTGGCGACGGAGATCCATTCCGCCCATTCCGACCCGGTCGCGGGTGAGCCACGCTACCGCTTTCGAAACTTTGGCCGCCGCGGAAAGATCGACCCCTTCGATCTCGATGTCCGCGCCGGAGAAGTCGTCGGCATGGCGGGCCTGCTCGGCTCGGGGCGGACGGAAACCGCAGAAATCCTCTTCGGCGCCCACCGTGCCGATAGCGGTACCGCCGAGATCGAAGGCCGGACCGTCGATCTTTCCTCGCCGCGTGCCGCAATCCGGCAGAAGTTCGGCTTCTGCCCGGAGGACCGCAAGACCGCGGGCATCGTCGGCGATCTGTCCGTGCGCGAGAATATCGTGCTCGCCCTTCAGGCAAGGCGCGGCTGGACCCGCCCGATCCCCCGCGCGGAGCAGAACCGTCTCGCGGACCACTACATCCGGGCACTCGATATCCGCACCGCGGATCGCGAGAAACCGATCAGGCTGCTTTCCGGCGGCAATCAGCAAAAGGCCATTCTGGCGCGCTGGCTCGCGACCGAACCGGAGCTGCTCATCCTCGACGAGCCGACGCGCGGCATCGACGTCGGGGCGCATGCGGAAATCATCAGGCTCATCGAGAGCCTGCGCGAGAAGGGCATGTCGCTCATCGTCATCTCCTCTGAAATAGAAGAACTCGTCGCCTACAGCACGCGGGTGGTCGTCCTTCGCGACCACGCCCACGTCGCCGAACTCGATGGCGCTCAATTGACTGCACATCGGATCGTCGAAGCGATCGCTGCGACCAACGGGAGGGAAGCGTCTTGATTCCGATTATGCGGACCTACGCCGGCCGCCTGCTGCCGCAGCTCATCGCGTTGACGGCAATTGTCATAGCGATTTCAATTGTCTTTCCCGGTTTTCTAAACCTGCAGATCCAGAACGGCCGTCTGTATGGAAGCATGATCGACATCCTCAACCGCGGCGCGCCCGTCGTTCTTCTGGCGATCGGAATGACCGTGGTCATCGCCACCAAGGGGATCGATCTTTCCGTCGGCGCTGTGATGGCGATCTGCGGCGCGGTTGCCGCCTCGCTGATCACGTCCGGGCATTCGCTTGCAGAGACCCTGCTCGCGACGCTCGCGGTAGGCATCATCTGCGGCATCTGGAACGGGGTTCTGGTCGCCTTCCTCGACATCCAACCGATCATCGCGACACTCGTGCTGATGGTGGCTGGGCGCGGCATAGCCCAACTCATCACCGAGGGGACCATTCTCACTTTCAACCACCCCGGTCTGATCTTCATCGGTAGCGGTTCCTTTGCGGGCCTGCCCATGCCGATCGTCATCTGGCTGGTTTTCGGCCTCATCGTTGCGCTCCTCGTTCGACGGACGGCACTCGGCATGCTTGTCGAGGCGATCGGCATCAACCGCCAGGCAAGCACGCTCTCGGGCGTGCTCACGCCCGTCCTCCTGGTGGCCGCTTACGTGCTCTCGGGCCTTTGCGCCGCGATCGCCGGCATCATCGCCGCCGCCGATATCCGCGGTGCCGATGCCAACAATGCCGGGCTCTGGCTGGAACTCGACGCCATCCTTGCGGTGGTCGTCGGCGGCACGTCGCTGCTCGGCGGCCGCTTCAGCATTGCGGCGTCTGTGCTGGGCGCCGTCATCATCCAGGCGATCAATACCGGCATTCTCCTGTCCGGCTTCCCGCCCGAGTTCAACCTCATCATCAAGGCAGCGATCATCATCTTCATCCTGGTGCTCCAGTCACCGCGCTTCCGCACGGGGGTCTCGTTTCTGAGTATCCCGAAGGCAGCCGGCAAGCCGACCGAGCGAGAAGCGAAATGAAGCAGAAATATCTTCCACTTACGGCAACGATCTTGATCTTTGTCTTAAGTTACGCGCTCTGCGTCGCGCAGTATCCGAACATGCTTTCGACCCGCGTGATCGGAAACCTTCTGACCGATAATGCCTTCCTCGGCATCGCCGCCGTCGGCATGACCTTCGTCATCCTTTCGGGCGGCATCGATCTGTCGATCGGCGCTGTGATCGCATTTGCCGGTGTCTTTCTGGCCGTCGTACTGGAGCAAGGCGGCATGCATCCGCTCGTCGCCTTCGCGTTGCTGCTGGCCATCACGACGCTGTTCGGAGCGCTGATGGGCGCGATCATCCATTATCTCGAAATGCCGGCATTCATCGTTACGCTCGCCGGCATGTTTCTCGCCCGCGGCATGGCTTTCGTACTGTCGATCGACTCCATTCCGATCAAGCATCCCTTCTACACGACCTTGAAGAGCCTCTATTTCAAGTTGCCCGGCGGCGGGCGCATCACCCTCATAGGCGGCCTGATGCTGTTCGTCTTCGCGGTCGGCATTCTCATCGCCCACCGCACCCGCTTCGGCACGAATATCTACGCGCTCGGCGGCGGCACGGCGACGGCGAAGCTCATGGGCGTTCCGGTCGCTGCCACCACGATCCGTATCTACGCGCTGTCCGGGTTGCTGGCCGGCCTGTCTGGCATCGTCTTTTCGCTCTATACCTCCGCCGGATACTCGCTGGCCGCCGTCGGTGTCGAGCTGGACGCAATCACCGCCGTCGTTATCGGCGGGACGCTGCTCACCGGCGGATCCGGCTTCGTTGCCGGAACGCTGGTCGGCATCCTCATCCAGGGTCTCATCCAGACATACATCACGTTCGACGGCACGCTTTCGAGCTGGTGGACGAAGATCCTGATCGGACTCCTGCTCTTTGCCTTCATCCTGCTGCAGAAGGGGATCATCCACCTGTCGCGCCCCGAACGGCAGCGGGCGTAGCCGCGGGGTCCGCGCGCCATGCCGGGAATCTTCGGTAGCCAACGGGGCAAACGCACGAGCCACAGGCTCGTCGTCGACGAACTCGGCCAGGCGGTGGTCAGCGGCGAGTTTTCCGTCGGCGACACGCTACCCGGCGACACCGATCTCGCTGCGCGCTTCAACGTATCGCGCACCGTGCTGCGCGAAGCGATGAAGACGCTCGCCGCCAAAGGCCTTGTCGTCGCCCGCGCCCGCATCGGCACCCGGGTGCTGCCCCGGACTCACTGGAACCTCTTCGACAGCGATGTGCTCACCTGGCATTTCGGTGCCGGTGTCGACGAGGATTTCCTGCGTCATGTGAGCGAGGTGCGGCTGGCCCTCGAACCCTATGCGGCGGCACTGGCAGCACGCCGCGCCAGCGACGCGGACATTGCGCGGATGATGCGGCTTGCCGTCGCGATGGGCGATGCCGGCCACAGCCCCCACACGCTGGCGCTCGCCGATCTCGAATTCCACCTCCGCCTCCTGGAGGCCTCGCTCAATCCATTCATGCGAACGGTCGGCAGCCTGATCGAGGCGGCGCTGATGGGCGTTTTTCAGCTTACCAGCCCGACAGCTGATGAAACGGAGATCGACCGCGTCGCGATCGCGCATATCCGCATCGTCGAGGAGATTCGGCGCCGTGACGAGGAAGCCGCACGCAGCGCGATGGAGCATGTGATCCGCGTCGGTCAGGAGCGGTTGATCATGGATCTGAAGGGGCGGGAGAGTTAGCGACGCGATGGCCCCTCATCCGGTCTGCCGGCCACCTTCTCCCCGCAGGCGGGGCGAAGGGGACTCGCGGACCCTCCGCCTCACTTGCGACCCGCTGAGAGGATTGTGACGCAGCCGCTTGCCCCTTCTCCCGGTCAAGAAGGGGAGAAGGTCGCGGCAGCGGGATGAGGGGCGGCGCGAGGCGTAATTTGGGCGTCCAATTGCGCTCTTTTGGGTTCGAGGCGCTTGCCCGTTTCGGCATCGAAGAGATGCAATTGCTTCGGGTCTATCGCCAGACCGATAAGTTCCCCGCCCGATGCAGCGGAGCGTCCGGTCTCCACGACCATGAGTTCCGGCTGGGTCGCCGAAGTTATGTAAGTGGCCGAGCCGGTCGACTCCACGACGCCGACGGGAATGTCGAAGGCACCCTGCCCCGCGCCGACGATGCGGATGTGTTCGGGCCGAATGCCGACGGTGACCGACGCCCCCGGCGATACCGGGTCGATGAGCGAGAGCCTCGCTTTTGTTGCGCCGAGGTCCAGAGCCAGGTGGCCGCCGTCGTCCTGCACGAGCGCGGGGATGAAGTTCATCGCCGGCGAGCCGATGAACCCGGCAACGAAGCGGTTGGCCGGCCTGTCGTAAAGATCGAGCGGGCGGCCCTGCTGCTCGATGACGCCGTCGCGCATGACGACGACATGGTCCGCCATGGTCATCGCCTCGATTTGATCGTGCGTCACATAGACTGAGGTCGCCCCCAGCCGGTCGTGCAGCGCCCGGATCTCCTTGCGCATATGCACGCGCAGCGCGGCATCGAGATTGGACAAGGGCTCGTCGAAGAGGAATGCCTTGGGATGACGGATGATGGCGCGGCTCATCGCGACCCGCTGGCGTTGCCCGCCCGAAAGTTCGCGAGGATAGCGCTTCATGAGATGGGAAAGGCCGGTGGTCGTCGCCACCTCGGCCGCCGCCTTCAATGCGTCGGCCTTTTTCACGCCGCGTATGCGCAGGCTGTAGGTCAGGTTCTCCTCCACCGTCATATGGGGGTAGAGCGCATAGGACTGGAAGACCATTGCGACGTCGCGCTTGCGCGGCGGAACGTCGTTCATCCGCGCACCCGCGATCTTCATCTCACCGGCCGAAATCTTCTCGAGCCCGGCCAATGACCGCAGGAGCGTGGACTTGCCGCAGCCGGAAGGCCCGACAAGGGCGACGAAGGTCCCCTCCTCTATCGCGAGATCGATGTCCTTGAGTGCGTGGTAGGAACCGTAGAACTTGTTGACGCCGTTGAGCTCGATCTGAAGGGTCATTTGAGGGCTCCTGAAGTGAGGCCGGAAACGATGCGGCGCTGCAAGAGGATGAAAGCGGCAAGGATGGGCGTCACATAGATCGTGGCATAGGCCATGATATTGTTCCATTCATTGGTGTTCGGGCCCATGAAGGTGTTGAGGCCAACGCTTGCGGGCTGCAGCTCGACGGCCTGGATCATCGATTTCGAATAGACGAATTCGCCGAAGGCCTGCATGAAGATCAGGATCGCGCTGACGAGAATGCCGTTGCGGGCGAGCGGCAGCACGATGTTGAAGAAGGCGCCGATGCGCGAATTGCCGTCGACGAGCGCTGCCTCTTCGAGCTCCATCGGCACGCTCATGAAGGTTGCGCGGACGAGAACCACGAAGAAGGGCATGCTTTTGGCAGCGATCGCCAGGATCACGGCAAGACGCGGCGTATCGAGGAGGCCCACTTGCGAGAAGCCGACAAAAATCGGCGTCACCATCAGGGAAGCGGGCAACACCTGCAGCATCAGGATGAGGAACAGGCCGATGTCCACCCAGACGTTGCGATAGCGCGCGAGCACATAGGCACAGCCGACGCCGAGCACGGCGATCAGCGCCACCGAGCCGAAAGCGATGACGAGCGAATTCCAGAGATACCGCGCCATGTTGCGGCTCTCCCAGACGAAGGCGTAGATGCTCCATTGCGGTTCGCTCGGCCAGAATTTCGGCGGGGTCGCAAACATCGCCGAGCCGGTCTTCAGGGCGGTGATGTACATCCAGTAGAGCGGGAAGAGATAGATGGCGGCGAGCACGAGCGCGACAGCCAGCATCAACCGGTTGCGGAAAGTGTCACTCATCCTCTGACCTCATGACGCGTCGAGCGGACATAGACGACGGAGGCGAACATCACGAAGACGATCATGATGACCGAGATCGTCGCGCCCTTGGCGAAATCATACTGACGGAAGGAAAGGTCCCAGGCCCAGTATTGCGTGACATTGGACGTGTTGTTCGGTCCTCCGGACGTGATGGCGGCGAAGAGATCGAACTGCTGCAAAGTGAAGATGAGCCCCAGCGCGACAATGGCACCGATCGTCGAGCGCATCATCGGCAGAGTGATCGTCCAGAAGCGCTGGAACGCATTGGCACCGTCGAGCTCGGCCGCCTCGTAGAGGTCCTTCGGAATACCTGACAGGCCGACCGAAAGCAGGATCATGTTGAATGAGGTGCCGAGCCAGATATTGGCGATGATCACGGCCCAGAGCGAATAGTTCGGGTCCGAACGCCAGAAGATGTTGCCGGAAATCACGCCTGTTTCCCGCAGCAGAAAATTGAGAACGCCGAAATCGCCGGAGAGAATCCAGTTCCAGATGGCGCCGACAACGAGGCCCGGCATGACCCAGGAGACGAGGAAGAGACCGCGCAGCCACGACGCACCGGGGAAATTGACCCAGAAGAACAGCGCGAGACCGAAGCCTATGAGGAACTGTCCGGCGATCGAGGCGGTCACGAAGATGGCCGTGTTGAGGAGAATGGGCCAGGTTTCGGGTTGAGCGAAAAGTTCGATATAATTCTTGAACCCCACGAACGGCCGCGTAAAGCTGCCGAGGCTGAACATGTCGACTTCCTGGAAGCTCATCACGACATTGTAGACAAGCGGCAGCCCGGAGAGGATGAACAGGAATGCGAGCGGCAAGCTCACAAGACCGATATCGAAGCCCCTGCCATCCGTTATGCTCGATAGAATTCTTTTCATTGGCGATCACCTGTCCCTTGGGCCGAGTCTCGCGCGGCCTGTGCAGCGGCGACCCCGGCCGAAGCCGGGGATCGCCTCTCTCGGGAGAAAATCCTGGGCGGATCGTCGCGACAATCAGCCGAGAACCGCCTTTATCTTCTCGGCCGCCTGGTCGAGCGCTTCCTTGGAACTCATCTGCCCGGTAAGCGCCGCCTGGATGGCGTCCTGAATGGCTTTGGAGATCTTCGGCCACGCGGGATGGGGGCCGCGGGGCTTCGCATATTTCAGCTGTTCCACGAAGACCTGGAGTGCCGCGTCCTTTTTCGGTTCGCCGGTCGCCGGAATAGCGATGTCGGAGCGCGGCGGCAGCTGTCCGAAGTCCTTGAACATCCGGTCGTCCTGAGAAACGAAATATTCGAGAACCTTGAAGGCTTCTTCCGGATGCTCGGTATTTGCGAAGACCGCCCAGTTGAAATCGCCCATGGCCGAAGAGCGTTCGGCGCCGACTTCCGGTACGGGCAGCAGCGCTACGCCCCAATCGAACTTCGCTTCCTCGAGCATGCGATCGATTTCCCAGGGGCCGGAGATCGCCATGGCCGCGTTGCCGGAATTGAAAGTACCGGTGGCGTCCCATTGGCTACGCGTCAGCGTGTCCGGCGAGGCGAGCTTCTCGTCGATGATCGTTTTCCAGACGTCGAGCGCCTTGACCGCGCCCTCGGCGTTGATGTTGTCGTAACCGCCACCGGCCATCTGCGCCCAGGGCAGGAACTGGAATGTCCCCTCCTCGTTGGCTTTGGCTGAGAAGGTGATGCCGTAGACGTTCTGAGCCGGGTCGGTCAGCTTGCGCGCCGCCTCGACGAGCTCGTCCCACGTTTGCGGGGGCTTGTTCGGGTCCAGGCCCTTCGCCTTGAACATGTCCTTGTTGTAGTAAAGGGCGATCGTGTTGGTGGCCTTTGGAATGCCGTAATATTTGCCATCCCAGGTCACCGAGGCGAGAGGCCCCTTGAAGTAGTTCTCCGGCTTGACGACCGAGGACTTCGCGATCATCTCGCTCAGATCGAGAAATGCACCGCGGGACGCAAAGAGCGCGTGTTCGGGATTGTCGACAGCGATGATGTCCGGCGCCTGCCCCGTCGAATAGGCCCGCATGGCTTCGCTGACCACGTCGTCGAACTGGATTTGCCGATATTCCACTTTAATGCCGGTGTTCAGCTTGTTGAATTCCTTTATCAAGTTAGGCGCCGGCTGGATGTCCCGGTCGAGCGACCAGACGCTGATCGTGACGTCGTCGGCGCTTGCCGAAAACGCCGGCAGGGAAACACTGGCAAGGGCGAACGCGCCCAGCATTGCAAATTTACGGATACCCATGGACTCCTCCTCTTTCGGGTTTTTCCGCAGCCGGCGCCCCCCGTGCCGGCCGTCGGGCATGTCTCAGGCCGGATCGGCGACGAAGTCGCCGCCGCGGCAGCCTTTCAGATAATTCAGAGCGTGCACCTGGCCCGTCATTTCCAGCGCATCGCGATATACCGGGTCATGCCAGCCTTCGATGTCGATCGAACCGGACCAGCCGGCGAGCCGGAGTTCCGAGATGATGTCGGTCCAGTTGCTGTCGCCGAACCCGGGCGTGCGCATGAAGACGAACTTCTCCTTGCCGAAGATGCCGTGCTCGCGGATGACGTCCCAGCGGATCGTCGCGTCCTTGCCGTGCACATGGAAGATCTTGTGCGCCCATTTGCGGATCTGCGGCAGCGGATCGATCAGATAGACCATCTGGTGGCAAGGCTCCCACTCCAGGCCGATGTTATCGTCCGGCGTCTCGTTGAAGATGAGTTCCCAGGCGTCCGGATTGTGAGCGATGTTCCAGTCGCCGGTTGCCCAGTTGCCGTCCATGGCGCAGTTCTCGAAGGCGATCTTTACGCCCTTGTCGGCGGCGCGCTGGGCGAGCTCGCGCCAGACCTTGCGGTAGCGCGGCAGGCTGTCGGTCAGCGGCCGGTTGCGGATGCGTCCGGTAAAGCCGGCAACGCATGTCGCGCCGAAATGGTGAGCGTTGTCGATGCAGTCCTTCCAGCCCTGCAGGCTCTGGAGGTCGATGTCGGTCTCCTCCAGCGGATTGCCGAACATGCCGAGCGTCGAGATCGTGATGTCGCGGTCGCCGATCGCCTCACGGCAGCGCTTGCCGAGCTCGGCAAGATCCTGGCCGTTGGTGGTCTGCCAGAAGAAGGGTTCGAAGCTTTCGAACCCAAGATCGGCGATCTCGCCTATGCGCTTCGCGGCTTCGCCCTTTGTGGCGCTGATCATGGTGCCGACGCGGATGGATTTGGCTGGATTGCTCATCAGATGCCTCACTTCAGATTGTCACGCGTTGCCGGGTGCGGGCGCTTTCGATCGCCGCAAAGACCATGGCAAGGCTGTTGATATTGTCGTCGCCCGCTGTCTCCGGCTTGGTACCGGATCGGACCGCAGCGACGAAATCGGCGATGACGCTGGCATGTCCGTGCGTCTCAAGCGGATCGGCTGGTTCGGGAACTTCGACCGGTACGAGTGGCCGGAAGAAACCCTCGCTGCCGGCGACACGGTTGGCGCTCAGCGCCTCGGCGCCATCCCAGAGCAGCGTGCCCTTGGTGCCGATGATCCGCCACTCGCTCTCCCAGCTCGTATTGGCCCCTTCGGCACACCAGGAACCGCGATAGGTGAAGGTCACATTGTCGGAAAGCTCGAATATCGCGGTGGCGGCCGCGCCGTGCGCGTACCAGGAGCCCTGCGGGTTTTCTTCGTGGCAATATACGGCGAGCGGCGTCTTGTCGGCGATGAACCGGGCGGCATCGAAGGTGTGGATCGCCATGTCGAGAAGCAGCACATGCTCCATCTCTTCGCGAAAACCACCGAAATGCGCGCCGATGAAGAAGTCGCAATGGATGCCCGTCAGATCGCCGATCGCGCCGCTTTCGATAAAGCGGCGGATGCGGCGTATGCCGGAGATGAAGCGGCGGTTCTGTACGATTGCATGGATCCTGCCCGCATTCCTGGCGAGTTCGATCAGCTCGCGGCCGGCTTCGAGCGAGGCCGCCATCGGCTTTTCGCTCAGCACGTGACAGCCATGCCTGAGCGCGGTGGCGACCACGTCGCGGCGCGCCGTCGGTACGACAATGTCGAAGAGGATGTCGGGTGCCGCTTCCGTCAACACGCTATCGAGGTCCGAACCGACAACGGCGTCTTCGATCTCGAACTCCGCCGCGAGCGCACGAGCCGCTTCGGGGTTCACGTCGACAAGCCCGACGACCCGGATTGCCGACTGGAGTTCGCGGTCCGCGGCGATCGCCTTGAGCCAACCTTTGGCCATAGCTCCGCACCCGCACAGAACTGCGCGCAAAATCACCATTCTCCTCCCGCAAACCTGCGTTTCCGGCTTGTTTCAGCCACCGTAAACGTTTACGGAACTATGCGGACTTTCCGAAACATGTCAATAGGGATTCGGAAAACTGGGCCGGTGCCGGGGAATGGCGGACTGCTTATGGCCGCCTGACCGGTTCAACTGCACAGTATCTCGCTCGTGTCGATTGCCGGTCGAGTCACCGGTGACCAGAGAGGAAAAGCGCTTCGCATGAAGGGAATTCGGCGCCTGGCGCAACATCTCGATATTTCGATCGGAACCGTTTCGCGCGCACTGAACGGCCGCCCCGACGTCAATGAGGAGACGCGCAGGCGTGTCCTGGAGGCGGCTGAAAGGCTCGGCTATGTGGCGAACCAGTCTGGCCGCAGCCTGAGGCAGGGCACCACCAACATCATTGGCTTCATGATGCAGACCGGAACGGAGATCACCGGCCAGGGCGACACGTTCTTCATGAGCGTCTTCGACGGCGTGCAGGCGGTTTTCGCCAGGCACAAGCTCGACCTCGTTGCCCTGCTCTGCTCGTCGGAGGAAGATCCGACCGATTACCTGCGCCGCGTCGTCGCGCGCGGTTTTGCCGACGGGTTGATCCTTTCGGCAACGCGGCGCCACGATCCGCGCATAGAGTTTCTGGCCGAACGCAACATCCCCTTCGTAACGCTCGGCCGAAGCCTGACGGATGCCGGCCGCCCCTGGCTCGACCTCGATTTCGAGGGAATGGCGCAGATCGCCATCGACCGTCTGGTTGCGCGCGGACATCGCCGCATCGCGGTCACCCGTCCGCACGACGATGCCAACCTCGGCTACATCTTCGTCGACCGTTGCCGAGAAGCGCTTGCCGCGCATGGCCTTCCCTTGGAGGAAGAGTTGATCTTCCGATCGACGCCGAACGAGACCGGCGGCTATCAGATCGCGCGCGAGCTCCTGGCGCTCAAGGACCGACCGACGGCGGCCCTGCTCGTCAATGAGACGATTGCCATCGGTTTCTACCAGGGCCTCTCCGAAGCGGGCGTCAGGCCGGGCCGCGACATTGCGGTGATCGGGCGCTACAGCCCGCATGCACACTTTCTCTCGCCGCCGCTCACCTGCTTTCGCTTGTCGCTGCGCAACCTCGGCATAGCGCTTGCGGAAACGCTTCTGTCGACCATGCCTGCCTTCAAGCACCATTATCCGCAAGCGCCGGTAAACGCGGTCTGGCCGATGGAACTGGTCGAGGGCGAAAGCGACGGCTTTCTCGTCAATGGCGACGAAAGTCGTGGCTGACATAAGCCCCGCCGAGGTGGATCATTTTACCGATCCGCAGGTTTGAAGCTTGCTGCATGATTCCTTAAATCCGAGCAGATTGCGGGGCAATGTCATGGAGCACGCAAAGTGCTAGGCGGGTTCTGCGCCTTGGGCACACGCCGCCGTAGGAACCTGCCGGCTGCAGTCCGGATCGGTGACTGCTCCTGAAAGGAGACCCCATGCGCGGATTTTTCTTCCTACTCGCCGGGCTGTCCGCAACGACGGCCTTTGCCCACGACGCTCCAAGCGGTTGGCAGTATCCGAGCGCCTGCTGTTCAACAATGGATTGCCGCCAGGTCGCGCAGACAGCGATCAGCGAGCGACCGCAAGGCTATATCGTCAGAGCAACTGGCGAAGTCCTCCCCTATGCCGACAGCAGAGTCCGAATGTCGCCGGACGGCGAGTACCACTGGTGCTCTGCGGCGGGTAAAGCCTATGGGAAGACGATCTGTCTGTTTGTACCCCCGAGGGGTTATTGAATAACCGAGGCGTCGAGAACCGCACTTCTCGTCATGCGGGTCCGGCACCGCGCCCGATCGGAGCGCGGTACGATGGCGGCCGGCGTCAGCGGGCGTCCGCCGATCCGGGGTCGCTCTCGAGCGTCGACAGGATCCGGTATGCAGCTTTCACGCGGGCAGGAATCGGGTAGTTCCTGTTGGCCAGCATCACGATGCCGATGCGCTCGGCCGGGACGAAGGCTGCATAGGCGCCGAACCCGTTGGTCGAGCCGGTCTTGTTGATCCACACGTTCTCCCTGGGCGCCGCGGGTGGAACGAGTCTGGTGACCTTGTGCGGCTCGAGTGCCATCCGGCTGGAATTGCCGGCAAGCAGATCGTCGAGCTTCGTCGGATAGGAATACATCTCCCAACCGAGCCCCTGCGTCATGGCGCCGACCTTGAAATATCCCGTGTGCGTTGCGGCGATTGCGCGCCGGATCGTCTCGTCCAGGCTCGTGCCATCCATGTTCGCCTCAACGACGCGGATCAGATCGGCAGCGGTCGTCTTCACGCCGTAAGCTTCCGAGTCGAGAACGCCGCGCGTGACGCGGATGGGCTTGCCGGCTTTCGAATAACCATAGGCATAATCGTCCAGCCGGTCCTGCGGCACGGCTATGAAGGTGCTCGTCAAGCCGAAGGCCGGGAATATCCTCTTCTCCATCAGATCGGCGAAGGGTTCGCCCATGCTCTTTGCGGCGAGATAGCCGAAGAGGCCGATGCTCGGGTTCGAGTAGAGCCTGTACGTGCCGGCGGCATAGGTCGGGCGCCAGCCCCTGTAGTAGTCGATCATGCTCTTCTGATCGGCAACGGAATCGGGAAACTGCAAGGGCAGTCCGCCGGCGGCATAGGTCCCGAGATCGAGAAGGCTGATCTCGTCGAAGCTCGTTCCGGCGAGCGCCGGCAGGTATTTGCCGGCAGGATCGGACAGGACCAAGTCCCCACGCGCTTCGGCATAGGATGCGAGCGTCGCCGTGAAGGTCTTGCTGATCGAGCCGATCTCGAACAGCGTTTCGTCGGTGACCTTCTGCCCGCTCGCCTTCGACGCGAGGCCGTAATTGAAGATGTACCTCTTTCCGCGGGCGGTGACCGCGACCGCCATTCCCGGAACGCCATTCTCCTTCATCAGCGGCCGGATCGTCTCGTCCACTACGCGTGCAAGCTGTCCTTCATCGCCTCGGTCGGCGGCGTGCGCACCGGCTCCGCAGCAGAGCAAAGCAGCCGCAGCCATTGCGAATTTCGTCGCGGAAATCTTTGTCATGACAGGTGTCTAGCCTCGTGTTCGTTTGGATCTCCCGCATGGCGGGTGCGGCCGTCCGTCAACCCGCATGCGCCGGAGCTGCGGCGCGTGCCCGGCGCACAGCAACCGGACGAGGCAAACAGACGGGACATGCTTATGAGCCCTGTGCGCATTTCACAAACGACAAGAACTTGCGCGAGCCATTAGAAGAACTTGGGCATCGCATTGCATGTGGTCGCCTCCGGGCCGGCATGTCGAGGCCACGAACCGGCGCTACCCTTTGCCCGACACCGCGATCCTAGAAATAGATCGTCATGACGATGTCCTGATCGAAATCGCCGAAACCCTTGCCGAAGATGTTCAGCCCGCCGGGGTTCTCCGCCTTCTCGTCGATGCCTATCCGGAACCGTATCGAATGATGATCCGGTATGCCGAGGGAATTTATCGTCTGAGTCGACACCATCGCGCCGTCGATCCATGTACCGCGGTCGTCGATGGACCAGGTCTTGAGCTTGCCGTATTGCGAGCCGCTGAGTTTCCACCACGCCGGCGAATACATGCCCCGCCGGTCGCCATAATCACCGGGCGACGTCCAGTAGCCGGCCTTGATCCCATTGATCCAGATGGAGATATCGGAGGGCCAGTTGGCGTTGGTGGCCGGCGTCTCGGAGCTCAGTTCGGCGGAGAACTCGATCTTCCGGACCGTCCGCCCCGTGACTTTGGCATTGTTCGGAAACTTGTATTCGACATAGCCGCGCGTGAACCAGAGCAGTGCGGCCTGCATGCGCTGCGGATCGAGAAAGACTTCCTGGACGTCGAGCATGCCTATGACGTTGTTGACCGAGCAGAGCCCGCAGGGCGCTTCCACCTCGAATTCGGTGAAAAGGCCGATCGGCATGCTGACGGTCACGACGTCGTCCGCAAGATTGGTGCGGTCGTCGAAACGGATGAGGATCTCGCCGTAGATGCTGGAACAGATCTTCTGATTGCCCTTGGTCGCCTTCATCGTATGCGTCTGGATGAGGCCGGCCCTCTCCAGAGACTTGAGGTTGGTCGCCGTCGTCGATTGCGGCAGGCCCATATGGGTCGCGATCTCGTTGACGTTCAGAGGCCCCTTCAGGCGCAGAAGGTTGAGTATCTCGATGCGCGTTGCCGAGCCCAATGCCTGGACGACATCCGCATCCTTGATCGGGTCCACTGTAAGAAGCTTCGTCTCCATACTCTGCTACTGCCGCTCCGGCTCAGGCGTGATCTGCGCTGATAACACGCACCTCCGCCAATTGTCGCACTGTTTCGTTTTACGAATGCCGATCCGGCGGTCGAAACCGCCGCGGATCGCCCGCTCAGCCCTTGATGCCGGATGACAGCATCAGCGCCTGCGTCACCCTCTTCTGGAAGAGCAGATAGGCGAGCGCGACCGGCATCGCCGCGAGAATTGCGACGGCCATGTCGCGTGCATATTTCACGCCGAAGGCGTCGTCGACCTGCGTGATACCGACGGTCACCGTCATCATCTCCTCCGAATTCGTCACGAGGAACGGCCAGAGGAAGGCGTTCCAGGCCATGATGTAAGTGATGATCGCCAGCGCCGTCGTGATCCCCCAGTTGAGCGGAAGATAAAGCCGGAAAAGGATCTGGAAATCGCCGCAGCCGTCGAGCTTCGCCGCCTCGCGCAGCTCCTTCGGCACGGAGTCGAAGAATTGCTTGTAGACGATTACGACCACCGGGACGATGAGCTGCGGCAGGATGATGCCGCCCCAGCTGTTGATCAGACCAAAGCGGTACATCAGCACGAATTGCGAAACGACCAGGGCCTGGGAGGGAACCATGAAGCTCGCGAGAATGATCCCGTAGAGGAGCCGCCGGCCCG
The DNA here is from genome assembly GCF_036245905.1 of Sinorhizobium sp. KGO-5. Classification (NCBI taxonomy): domain Bacteria; kingdom Pseudomonadati; phylum Pseudomonadota; class Alphaproteobacteria; order Hyphomicrobiales; family Rhizobiaceae; genus Sinorhizobium; species Sinorhizobium sp. KGO-5. The sequence continues at coordinate 40,276 of NZ_BDIZ01000003.1, read as the reverse complement.
GAAAGACGATCTGCGACAGCGCATAGGCGCACATGACGCTGATCAGGATGACGACCACGGTGACCGTTATCGAGGTGACGAGCGAGTTCACATACCAGGTTGCGAGATTGGTCTCGAACAAAGCAAAATAATAGGCCGAGAAGTTGAAGACGTCGGGGATGAAGGTCGTCTTGCTGATGACTTCCTGTTCCGGCTTCATCGACGTCACCGCCGCCCAGTAGAGGGGAAAGGCCCACATGCACGCGACGCACAGGGTAAGAAGCAGAAGAAGGATATTGCCGATGGATTTCCGTTGCATCGCTCAGCGCCCCCTCACGCGCAGAAGCTGGTACTGAAGCACCGATACGGTCACGATGATCAGGAACAGGAAGACCGCCACAGCCGAGCCGAGCCCGCCGTGGTTGAGGCGGAACGCCTCGCGATAGACGAGCTGAAGCAGGACGTAGGTCGAGTTGAAGGGACCGCCTTCCGTCATCAGATAGACCTGATCGAAAATCTTGAGCTGCAGGATGAGTTGCAGTGTCAGGACGAGCGCGGTGACCGGCCAGATCAGCGGCCACGTGATGCGCTTGAAGCATTGCCAGCGCGTCGCGCCGTCGAGCATTGCCGCCTCGTAATAGTCGGCCGGAATGTTGCGCAGGCCGGCTATGAAAAGCAGAAGGTTGAAGCCGTTGGTCCACCAGACGGTGACGAGGGCCACCATAGGCATTGCCCACAGAGGGTCGCGAAAGACACTGATGCGCCTGCCGGTGACGAATTCGATGACATGTTGCGCAATCCCGAATTGCTGATCGAGCACCCACTCCCAGATCTGCGTCACGACCGAGACAGGCAGGATATAGGGCAGGAAGAACAGCACCAGGATGAGGCTCTGAAGCCAGCCTTTGAGGCGCACGACCATGAGCGCCAGACCGAGACCGATCAGCGTGTTGGGTACGACGGTGAGCACGACGAAATAGCCCGTGTTCCACACAGATGTGAAGAACAGTTTCTGGTTGAGCAGCTTCAGATAATTGTCGAAGCCGACCCACTCGCCTTCGCCGATCAGCGGCGCGTTGGTAAAGCTCAAGGCGAACATCTTGTAGACGGGATACGCGAAGACCGTCAGATAGGTGATCACGAACGGTGTGATCATCAGAACCGCGGTCAGCGTCTTGCTCCGTCTCTCGCTCGTCATCACCGAAATAGTCCTCCCCGTTGCCAAATGTACGAACCACCGGCCGGCGCAGTGGCCGGCCGGTTCGTTGATTTTCGCGTTACATCTGGCTCTTCAGTTCTTCGCGCATCTGCTCGATGGCATCCGCCGGATCGAGCTGGCCGTTCAAGGCAGGCACGATGAAATTCTGCGTCGCCTCGTAGATCGGTCCGCCAACGCCGGCCAGCGGAGAGACGGGATCGAAGACCGCGGTGTCGGCGAGCTTGACGTAGGTCGAATTCGGCTGCATCGCTTTGAATTCGGCGCTCTCGGTCACCGGTTTATAGGCTGGAATGTGGCCGGCACCGGCCCAGGAGATGCTGTGTTCGTTCATCCAGGCAATGATCTGGAGAACCGCTTTCAGCTTCTCCGGCGAGATCGGCTTTTCTTCGCTGTTCGGAACGGCAAAGGCATGGGAGTCCGCCCAGGTTGCAGGCTGTCCCATCAGAACCGGGATCTGGACAGCGCCCCATTCGAAACCGAGATCGTTGTTCTTCTCGAGATCGACCATCGTCGGCACTTCCCAAACGCCGTTGATGTGCATGGCCGCCTTGCCGGAGGTGAAAAGAGCGATCGAAGCCTCATAGGATATGAGTTCCGGCGAATAGCCGGACGAAACCCAGTTGGCCATCGATGTCAGCGCCTTGACGCCGGCCTCGCCGGGCAGGATCTCCTCGCCTTCGATGAACTTGGCGCCCTGCTGGGAAAGGAGCGTGTAGAACACCCGCCACATCGAGCCGCCTTCGTCGGTGTGGAGCGAAAGCGGATATTGGACCTTGCCGGTCGCCTTGATCTTTTCGAGGGCGGCGTTGAAGTTGTCGAGGCCGTCCAGGCCCTTCGGCAGGCCGTCGTCCCCGAGCAGGCCCGCCTCCTTCAGAATGTTCTTGTTGTAGTAGAGGACAACCGAATGCACGTCGAAGGGAATGCCATAGGTCTTGCCGTCGGCAGAAGCCGAGTTCCAGCTCGCTTCGACATAGTTTTCCTTCTTGATTCCGGCTGCCTCGAGTTCTTCAGGTGCCAGTGGCCGCAGAACGCCCGAGGGTATGGCAAGCGGGAAGCGTGACAGATGATAGGTCATGATGTCGGGCTGCTGGCCGACGGCGGCCGCCGTCTGGACCTTGCTGTAGAAGGGTACGCCCCATTCGAGCGTGGTCGCGTTGATGCGGATGTCCGGGTGCGTGTCGTTGAACTCCTTGATGAGCGCCTTCATGCGGACGCCGTCGCCGCCGCTCAGGAAGTCCCACCAGGTAATGTCCGTCTGTGCATGGGCAACTGCCGAAGGCAGGATCGCCAGAGCACCCGCAAGGGCAAGTTTCAGTAGCTTCTTCACGTCTCTCTCCTCCTGTTTTGAAGTTCAATCCACCGGCTTGCGCCGCATTGCTCCTCGCCCGGATGGGGTCCCATCCGAACCGCTTTCAACGGAGCCGATCGCCGCTTCCCTCGAAGGCGAACATCTCCTGGGGTGCCAAGGTCAGGCGGACCGCCTGCTTGGGGTGCGGCCGCTCATCGCCGCGGCACTCGATGGTCATTTCCTCCCCCGTTGTCGTGAGGGCGTGCAGGTAACCGGTCCCGCCGAGTTCCTCGATGAACTCGGCCGTCACGTCCAGGCCGACGCCGCCCTCCCGTTCGCCGAGCGTGATGTGCTCCGGCCTCACCCCGATGAAAATCTCTTCGCCCGCGGCGACACCCGCCCGAGCCGGAATTTCGAACGGAACTCCTGGCGCGTCGTGGAGCTCGATCGTGAGCCTGTCGCCGCCGCCGGGAACGACGCGTGCCTTCAGGAAATTCATCCCAGGCGAGCCGATGAAGCCCGCAACGAACATGTTGTCCGGATTACGATAAAGCTCGAGGGGCGCACCCGTTTGTTGAACGACGCCGGCCTTCAGCACGACGATCCTGTCCGCCAGCGTCATCGCCTCGACCTGATCGTGGGTGACGTAGACCATCGTCGCCCCGATCTGGCGGTGCAGCCGGGCGATCTCCATGCGCATCTTGACCCTGAGCTCGGCATCGAGGTTCGAAAGCGGCTCGTCGAAAAGGAAGACCCGCGGCTCGCGCACGATTGCACGCCCGATTGCGACCCGTTGACGCTGGCCGCCCGAAAGCTGGCTCGGCTTGCTGTTCAGATAGTCCGAGAGCCGAAGGATTTCCGCGGCTGCCTTGACCTTCTGCTCGATCTCCGCCTTCGGCCGGCGGGCGATGGAAAGGCTGAACGCCATATTGTCGAAGACGGAGAGGTGCGGATAAAGCGCATAGGACTGGAAGACCATGGCGACGCCGCGCTTCGATGGCTCCCTGTGGGTGACGTCCTCGGCATCGATCCTGATTTCGCCGCCGGTCGTCTCCTCCAGCCCCGCGATCATGCGCAACAGTGTCGACTTCCCGCAGCCCGAGGGCCCGACGAAGACAGCGAACTCGCCCTGCCCTATTTCGATATCGACATCATGGATCACCTTCACGGCGCCGAACGACTTGCTGACGCCGGTCAATTTGATTCCGGACATTGAACCTCCCCGATAGTGAATTCCGGCCCGGGCGTCACCCGGCCGCCCGGGCCGGAAAGGCTTATGCAGAAGCGACGGACAAAAGGACGAAGTGGTAGGAGCGCGGCGGCAGCGAACCGACCAGCGTCCCCGCATCGTCGATGGCGAGTTCCCTGCCAGCCTTGGGAACGATGCGGTTCTGATCCTCGACCGAGTTACGCGCCTTCAGGTCGTCGCCTGCGAGCATCTGGTGCTCGACGATCTTCACCCCCTTGAAGCCCTGAAGATCGAGGGTGAGGCCGAGCGGCTCGTCGAGGCTGCGGTTGATCGCGAAGACGGCGATCGACTTGCCGTCCTCGTGCAGCACCGCCGACAGGTCGAGATAGGGCACGTCCTGAGCCACCTCGCAATCGTAGGTGGGGCCGGACTGCGCCACGGTGAGCGCGGTGCCGCGGCCGTATTTCGAGGCATATTGAAGCGGATAGTAGATCGACTGCCGCCAGGCGGGGCCGCCGGCCTTGGTGAGGATCGGCGCTATCACATTGACGAGCTGTGCCATGCAGGCGATCTTGACGCGGTCCGATCTCCGGATGAAGACGTTCAGCAGAGAGCCGACGAAGATCGCATCCTCGAGATTGTAGAGCTCTTCCAGCAGCGGCGGCGCTTCCGGCCAGTCCCAGCTGGCAATCCGCTCGCCGTCCTCCTTGCGGTCGTGATACCAGACGTTCCACTCGTCGAAGCAGATCTTGACGTCGCGCTTCGAACGCTTCTTCGCCTTGATGTAGTCGATCACGCCGCCGATCGTGACTATGTACCGGTCCAGCTCGATCGCCTTGGCATAATAATTGAGGGTGTCCTGCTCCTCGTTGCCGAAATATTTGTGCAGCGAGATGTAGTCGACGCTGTCGTAGCTCGCTTCGAGAACCGTCGCCTCCCATTCCGGGTAGGACTTCATCTTGTCGTTCGAGGAGCCGCAGACGACGGTTTCCAGCGTCTTGTCGAAATATTTGAAGGCCTTGCTCACCTCGTTGGCGAGATGGCCGTATTCGGCCGCACTCTTGTGACCGACCTGCCAAGGTCCGTCCATCTCGTTACCGAGGCACCAGATGCGTACATTGTGCGGCTCCTTGTAGCCATGCCTTGCGCGCAGATCGCTCCAATAGGTGCCGCCGGGATGATTGCAGTATTCGAGGAAGTTGCGTGCGTCGTCGAGACCGCGTGAACCGAGGTTCATCGCCAGCATCATCTCGGTACCCGCAAGCTTCGCCCAATCGGCGAACTCGTTGACGCCGACCTGGTTGGTTTCGCGCGTGCGCCAGGCGAGATCGAGGCGCACCGGACGCTCCTCGCGCGGCCCGATACCATCCTCCCAGCGATAGGCGGAAACGAAGTTGCCGCCGGGATAGCGGACGATCGGCATATCGAGATCGCGCACCATATCCAAAACATCGGTTCGAAAGCCGTCCTTATCCGCATTTTCGTGGCCGGGCTCATAGATCCCCGTATAAACGGCACGGCCCATATGCTCCAGGAACGAGCCGTAGACCCGCTTGTCGACGGACGAGATTGTATATTCCCGATTAAGGGTAGCCTTCGCTCGCATGGTGTTTCCTCGTTTATTGAAGTCGATTTTGGACGAAGCTAAATTGTATGATTTTTTATTTCAAGAGTTTTGTTTTGTATCAAAATATCCGATACAGACGCGCGCGCCTCGCTCGATTTTTCGCCCTTGGCCTCGTCTCGCCGCCGCCTGCGGAACGATCCCACGGCCAACCGATTAGACGGCTAAGGGCACCTGCGATTGTGTGGCGCGGCAGCAACTGTCATGATGGAACGGCGCTTCCTCAGCGGGCCTGAGAACTGGACGGAGCATATCGCTCATGGCTTGGTCCTTCAGTATCGGAACGATTGCCGGCACGGTCATTCGCGTGCACGTGACCTTCGCGCTGCTTCTGATCTGGATATGGCTGATGCACTACCGGATCGGCGGCACACCGGCTGCGATGGAGGGGATTGCTTTCATAGTCGCCGTCTTCGTCTGCGTCGTGCTCCACGAGTTCGGCCACATCGCCGCGGCACGCCGTTTCGGGATCAAGACGCCGGACATAACGCTGCTGCCGATCGGCGGCGTCGCCAGACTCGAGCGCATGCCGGAAGAGCCCGGCCAGGAATTCGTAATCGCCATCGCCGGTCCTCTGGTCAATGTGGCGATTGCCGCGGTACTCATCGCCATCCTCGGCAGCTCGGCGGGCATGGAGCAGATAGCGGGCGTCGAAGACCCCCAGAGCGGATTTCTGGCAAGGCTTGCCGGCGTCAATGTTTTCCTCGTGCTCTTCAATATGATCCCCGCCTTCCCGATGGACGGCGGCCGCGTATTGCGGGCCGCACTCGCCTCGCGGCTCAGCTGGTCGCGTGCGACCCAGATCGCCGCAACGATCGGCCAGGGCCTTGCCTTCGTCTTCGGCTTCGTCGGTCTGTTCTACAATCCTCTTCTCATCTTCATCGCCATCTTCGTCTATCTGGCCGCAACGGCGGAAGCCCAGAACGCCCAGATCCGCGAGATCTCCGGCAGCGTGATGATCTCAGACGTGATGATCACCGAATTCGCGACCCTTGACCGGTCGGCGACCATCGACGACGCCATCGACACGCTGCTTGCCACCACGCAGCGCGAATTTCCGGTGGTCGATGCCGCAGGCCACTTCGAGGGATTGCTGACGCGCGACGACATGATCCGCGCTCTGAAGGAAAAAGGCCCGTCGACACCGGTGGTCGCCGCGATGCGCCGCAACCTGCCGACGATCCATCATCGCAAACGCCTCGAGGAAAGCCTGCGGCTCATGCAGGAATCCCATTCGCCGGCCCTCGCCGTCCTGGACGGCTCCGACCGCCTCGTCGGGCTGATGACGCACGAAACGATCGGCGAGATGATGATGGTGCGCGCGGCCGCCCCGGGCCGCTTCCGATTCGGCCACCTGCGGCAGACCGGAAGCCGAGGCTGAGCCCGAAGAATGATGGAACCGAATCGGCGCTCCGGGGTTCGGGCCACAACCCTACGGCGCTGCGCGTCCTGGCGAAACACGCAAGGTCGAGGAACCTGCAGGCAAATCGGATCGACTTAATGCTCGTGACGGTAGAAGTTCTCACGATCGTCCTGGTCGCGATAGCAACGGCACTGGCCCTTGCCCATGCACTCGAGTTGCCCGGCAAATTGCGATTGCCTAGAGAACAATATCTGGCGATGCAGGCAATCTACTATCCGGGCTTCACCATCGGGGGCGCAGCAGAGCCGGCGGCGCTGCTTCTTACTGCCGCTCTCCTCTTCCTTCTGCCCGGCGGGACGGCGGCCTTCTGGCTGACGGCCGGGGCATTCGCCGGGCTGCTGGCGATGCACGCGGCCTATTGGATGTTGACGCACCCCGTAAACAACTTCTGGCTCAAGGATACGCAGTTGGGAGGAACGGGGGCGCGCTTTTTCGCTTTCGGCGCCCCGCGCGCTTCGACGGCCGCGGAAAACGCGGACTGGACCGCCCTGCGGGACCGCTGGGAGCGATCCCATGTCGTACGGGCTGTCCTTGGCCTCGCCAGCCTCGTCTTGCTCGCAACGGCGATAGCTCTCTGAGTACTGCGCTATGTGCCACTGCCAAGGCGCGGTGCCAGCAGGGCGATAGAAATCGACCCGAAACCGAGGACCTTCAACGCGGCGACGGCCATGTGGCCCGTCTCCCATCTGAGGCGTATCGCTTCGAAATCCGGCGGGATCGGGCCTGGTTTCCAGGTGGCCAGGATCGCGTTTGCCGGAGCGACGAGCGTGAACCACGCCGCCAGCCCTCCAGCGAAAAAAGCCGCGCCGGCGAGGGCGAACCAGAACGCCGGCCGCTCATTGGCGAGCAGGTAGGAAAGAAAGCACGCCGCCAGTATCGTCGTGACGTCAAGCGGCCCGCCGACCTTTGCAAAAAGCGCGAACTGGCCGTTGAAGACGGTCGCCTCGCGCCACAGTTCCGGCGCCCAGACGAACAGCCGCGGCGGCGCCTCCAATACATGGGCAAAGGAGGGGCCGAGGCTGAGAGCCGCGAGCAGCAGCGATACCAGGCCTGTAAGATAAACGACCATTTCCCCGCCTTTACGTATGTCATCGGCAGCCTGGCCTACAACTTTGGCGATGGGCAAGTGTTCCATGAAAAAGAGAGACTATGCCGCTCTCGCCGACCTCACGGAATGTTGTTGAGAGCGGCCTCACTGCAGTCGCCGATGTGCCGGTATGATCCCCGGAGAACGGAGATCGATCCATGCACGCGAAGATGCCCGGGGGCCTGTTGGCCGGGTTCCTGCTTCTCCTCGTTCCTGCCCAGGGCTTCGGCCTCGACCTGCCGCGCTCGGGTCATCCGATATTCGACCGTGTCGTCACGCTTGTCGTCGACAACTTTCACGATCCCGCAGCGCTCGACGGCTTCGGCGCAGCGGTGCGGCAGGAACTCGACGGCGGCGACCCGCTGAACGCGAAGAGCACGGAGCCCCGGCTCGACGCTGCGGTCGAGAGAGTCCTCGCGAGCCTGGACGCGTCGCATACCGCTCGCTTCACGCGGGATTCGATTGCCTATTACGAACTCGCCGACATATTCCGCTATGCTATCCGCCACGACATGAAGCGGCTGTTCCCGCCGGATGGCCGGGCCAGCTATGCCGGGGTCGGCATGGTCGCCCGGATGGAAAACGGCCTCCTGTTCGTCAGCGACGTCTATGACGGCTCGCCTGCGGACAAGGCGGGTATCCGGGTGGGCGACGAGGTTCTGTCGGTGGATGGCGCGCCGTATCGCGAAATCGAATCCTTCCGCGACAGGATCGGACAAAAGGTGGAGATACGCCTGCGCCGTAATCGCGACGCACAGCCCTTCACGGCCAGTGTCGCGGTCGAACGGCTGCGGCCCTTGCCCACATTCGAAAAGGCGATCGAGAACAGCGTGTCCGTCAACGAGAGCGATGGGCGACGCATCGGTTATCTGCGTCTTTGGACCCTTTCAAGTCCCGACGGTCTCGACATCGCGGCGCGTGAACTGGCGACCGGCCGTCTCAAGGACGCCGATGGAGTCGTCGTCGATCTGCGCGGACGCTGGGGCGGCGGTCCGCCCGACGCGGCGGAGCTCTTCGTCGGCGATACGCCGAACTTCAGGCTGATCTCCCGCAACGGCAAGGATATGCTCGCCAATGTCCGCTGGCGCCGCCCGATCGTCGCCATCATAGACGAGGGATCGAGAAGCGGCCTCGAACTCTTCGCCTATGCGTTGAAGACCAACGGAATCCCGCTCGTCGGGGCGCGCACGGCGGGGGCGCTTCTCGCAGGCCGCGCCTATATCCTGCCGGACGACAGCATTCTGGAGCTTGCGGTTTCCGACGCGGTGATCGATGAGGGCGTGCGTCTGGAGGGGCGCGGCGTCGAGCCGGACGTAACCGTTCCGTTCCCCCTGCCCTATGCCGACGGACGCGACCCCCAGCGTGAAGCCGCCATGGAAGAGATGCGGCGCATCCTCGCCAAGGGCTGAGCCGGTGAACCGGTTCTTGAATGCGGGCCGCGTCGACCCGCCCTTCCCTCGTCTATTCGCTTTGCCGAAAGTTTCGGATCCGGTCGAAAAGCACCGCGAGCACGATGGCGCCGCCGATGAAGGCGCCCTGCCAGAATGCGTTAATCCCGAGCAAGCCGAGGCTGTTGCGGATCACCTCTATCAGCGCAGCTCCGATCAGGGCGCCGGAAGCCGTGCCGGCACCGCCGGCAAGATTGGCGCCGCCGATGACGGCAGCGGCGATGACCTGAAGCTCCATTCCTGCACCGATATTGGTCGTCACGGCGCCGAGCCAGCCGGTCTGGATGATGCCGGCAATCCCCGCCGCGAGCGCGGAGATCATGTATACGGCAACCTTGATCCTTCTCACCGGAACGCCGGTGAGCGTCGCGGCGTGCTCGTTGCCGCCGATGGCGAAGACGTAGCGGCCGAACTTCGTCCAGCGCAGAACGAAGCCGGTGAGGAGCGCCAGGACGATCATGTAGAGCACCGGATTGGCGATACCGAGGAACCAGGCGCCGCCGCCAAGAGCCAGGAGCGTGTCGTGGTCCGGGCCGAACTCGAATACGACCGTATTGTTGGAGGCAACCATCGCCAGGCTTCGCGCGATCGAGAGCATTCCGAGGGTGATCACGAAAGGTGGAAAGCCGAGATAGGCTATCATGACCCCGTTGAATGCGCCGGCGACCAGCGCTGTGCCGATCGAGGCGGCAATACCCACCTCTATGCCGTAGCCGGCATGCATGACCACGGCCAGCACCATGCTGCACAGGCAGAGGACCGACCCCACCGACAGATCGATGCCGCCGGTAATGATGACCAGCGTCATTCCGAGCGCGATGATCGCGACGAAGGTGAAGTTACGCGTGATGTTGTAGAGGTTTTTGGCCGTTGCGAAGGAGTCGGTGGCAACCGACAGGAAGAGGCAGGCGAGGATGACCGCCACCAGGACCCAGAATGCCTGGCTGGCCAACAGGAACGAGAGCCATCCGCGGTCTCTCTGTCCGACTGCTCGATCGAGCGTAATTGCCATTGTCGACCTTCGCTTTCTTTCCGAATGGTTCACACCTGTTCGATGGCGCCGGTGATCAGGCCCGTCACCTCCTCCGGCGAACTCGCGGCGATCGGCTTGTCGGCAACCTTCCTGCCCCGCCGCATGACGATCACCCGGTCGGCGACGGTAAAGACGTCCGGCATACGGTGGCTGATCAGCACGACGGCGATGCCCCGGTCGCGCAACTCGCGGATCAGGTTCAGCACCTCGGCCACCTGCCGCACCGAAATGGCCGCCGTCGGTTCGTCCATGAGCACGATTTTGGCCTCTGAAAGCATCGTCCGCGCGATTGCAACCGCCTGCCGCTGACCGCCCGACATTTGCCTGACCAGGTTGCGCGGCGGCGTCTCCGACTTCAGTTCTTTGAAAATCTCGCCGGCGCGGCGGTACATCGCCCTGTAATCGAGTATGCGCAGCGGCCCGATGCCGCGCCTGATCTCCCGCCCGAGAAAGACATTCGCGGCAGCCGTGAGGTTGTCGCAAAGCGCCAGATCCTGATAGACGATCTCGATGCCGTGCTGCCGTGCCTCGACCGGGCGATGCATCACGAGTTCCGCACCGTCGAGCCGGATCGTTCCATGACTCGGCCGGAAGTTGCCGGCCATCATCTTGACCAGTGTCGACTTGCCGGCGCCGTTGTCGCCCATGAGCCCGACCACCTCGCCGCGGTCGAGCGAGAGCGACACGTCGCTGACCGCCTGAATGGCGCCGAAATGCTTGGAAATATTGACGAGTTCGAGAACTGCCACAGCCGTCTAGCCTCCCGAAGCAGCGGGCCGCCTCCTCGGTCGCTTGCCCCCGCTCTCGCGCTCTCCCGGCAAGGCGACCGCTTCCATTTACGCAAATGCGCGGGAAAGCGTCAATCAATAGTCCTACAAATCGCTCCGCACACGCTGAAACGCATATTGTCATACAAATAGTCGTTGACGTGCCGTTCGCGCGGATATTAGCTGGTGCTGGGAGGAGAGCATGCTGATCCTTGTCCCCGGGGCACGGACAGGGTCAGGCGGACCTCATCGCGGCGCTGCTTGACGATCCGCGCGCGACCGGCCGCTCTTCAATGCCTCGATGGATCGACGGCTGCGCGACGCCGCCGCCTACCCGAAACTCTGATATTTAAGGCGCGGGCACGCGCGTGTCCGCTTGTTTCAAGGGAGGAAGGAATGAGGAAGGCACTATTGCTTGCCGTTGCCGCTCTGGCACTCAGCGCCGGAACGGCCATGGCCCAGAAGAAACAGCTCGTCATCGTGGTGAAGGGGCTGGACAATCCCTTCTTCGAAGCGATCAACCAGGGTTGCCAGAAGTGGAACAAGGAAAATCCGGACTCGGAATACGAGTGCTTCTACACAGGCCCGGCTTCGACCTCGGATGAGGCCGGCGAGGCGCAGATCGTTCAGGACATGCTGGGCAAGGCTGAAACCGCCGCAATCGCCATCTCGCCATCCAATGCGAAGCTCATCGCCCAGACGTTGAAGACCGCCAATCCATCGGTTCCGGTCATGACCGTGGATGCGGATCTCGCCGCCGAAGACTCTGCCCTGCGCAAGACCTATCTCGGGACCGACAACTATCTGATGGGCTACCGCATCGGCGAGTACATCAAGAAGGCCAAGCCCGATGGCGGCAAGATCTGCACCATCGAGGGCAATCCCGGCGCCGACAACATTCTGCGCCGCGCCCAGGGCATGCGGGACGCCCTGACCGGCCAGAAAGGCCTGGCGGAACTCAAGGGCGAAGGCAACTGGACCGAAGTGGCGGGCTGCCCGGTCTTCACCAATGACGACGGCGCCAAGGGCGTGCAGGCGATGACCGACATCCTTGCCGCCAATCCCGACCTCGATGCTTTCGGGATCATGGGCGGGTGGCCGCTGTTCGGCGCGCCACAGCCCTATCGCGATCTGTTCAAGCCGATGGCCGACAAGATCGCCAAGAACGAATTCGTCATCGGCGCTGCCGACACGATCGGCGAGGAGGTCGCCATCGCCAGGGAAGGATTGGTCACCGCTCTCGTCGGGCAACGGCCATTCGAAATGGGCTACAAGGCCCCGCAGGTCATGCTGGACCTGATCGCCGGCAAACCGGTCGAAGACCCGGTCTTCACCGGCCTCGACGAGTGCACCAAGGAGACCGCGGATACCTGCATCCAGAAATAGCCGGTCGAAGGCCGGCAGCCTGCAGCGCCGCAGGATTGCCGGCCTTCGCACTCCCTGGTTCAGATCTGCCAGTCCGCGTCGAGCGAATAGGCTTTGATGTAGTCGATCTTCATTTCGGACCCGTCTGCGAGACCGTCGCTGGGCGTGCCGGCGATGCCGCCGACCGCCAGGTTGACGAGCATGTACATCGGGTCGTGCATGTCGGAAGGCGTATCGGCGCGCGCGATCGCCGCATCGTCGAAATACCAGACGATCTCTTCTTCCGTCCAAAGCACCCCGTATGTGTGAAACCCGCTCGCATCTGCGACCTTCACCGCATTTTCGATGCTCGTTCTCGAGCCCGTTTCGTTGGAATGCACCGTGGCGATGACAGTATTCGGGTCCTGTCCGCGCATTTCGACGACATCGAGTTCCGGCGGCCAGGAACCGTCGGCGGGCAGCAGCCAGAAGGCCGGCCAGACGCCCTGGTCGTCCGGCATGTCCGCGCGCATTTCGAAATAGCCGTAGGTTTGGGCAAAGGACGAGTAGGTCGTCAGCATTCCGGACGTGTAATCATAGCCGTTGATCTCGGCCTGGATCGCCTCCGACGCCGGCGCGGCCGTGATCGTCAGCACGCCGTTATGGACGGAGAAGGGGTTGACGGAAGCGGTCGGCTCATAGCTCGGATTGATGTACCATTGCTGCTCGCCGTTACTGGAAAGCGTCGCTCCTTTTTCCGGCGCCCACCAGAATTTGGCGTCCCAGACCCCGCTTGTCCCGTTTCTGAGCTGAAGCGTATTGAACTCGTCCGAGAAAGTCTGAGACAGGACGGAGCGGTCGAGGCTCAGCCTGAACTGGTGCGCCTGCAATTCGTCGGCGGTGGTGTTCGCGAATACCAGGCTCTCGCCATCGGCGAGATGGAGCCGGAGATCGGCGCCCTCCTGAGCCACATTGGACAGAATCTGCTCGAACGACGTGAAGCCGTAGCCGTCGAGGCGTACGATGTCGTCATAGTTGAAATCGGTAATCAGGTCGCTTCCGTTGCCTCGCGCAAACACGAAGGTGTCGGCACCGCCCGCGCCGATCAGGACGTCGTTGCCGCCGCGCCCGTCGATCGTCTGCGTTCCCGACGCGCCCTTTATGATGTTGTCCGTATCGTTGCCGAATGCGAAACGACCGCTTCCGGTAACCGTGAGGTTCTCGAAGTTCGCCGGCAGGGTGTAGCTCATCCACGTGCTTATCGTGTCGACGCCCTCGCCGGCCGCTTCCGATGCCCGGTTGATCGACGAATACAGGTAGTAGATGTCGTCGCCCCTGCCGCCGATCATGGTGACGTTCACGGAGCTGTCGCCCCACATGGAATCGTTGCCGGCAGTGCCATGGAGCGTGGGGCCAGAGCCGGTGGCGGAGAACCAAGCAGTCGAACTGCCGCTGTAGTAAAGCGGCGTTCCCACGGCGTTCAATACGGTTTTGCTCATCGAAATGTCTCCGGTTTGATGTTCGGTTTCCTCCGCTCACCCCGGCGCTGATCGCGTCCTCAGGCCTAATCTAGACGGGGCTGCCGTTTTAATAACCCCCAAGAGTTTGGGGGACGGGCGCGGAACAAAGCAGCGATGGCTGCGTTCTTTGAAGTTGGCGGCGGCTGCGGAGGGAACATGCACGGCGCAGAAATTCTACCCAAAACGACGATCGACGATGTCACGACTTCAGAGGCGACCGATTATCGGGCCGTGCTCGACGCACTCGCGGTGCCGGTATACGCGACCGACGCTGAAGGTATCGTCACTTACTGCAACGCCGCGGCCGTGGCCGTTGCGGGGCGCGAGCCGGAGCTCGGCAAGGATCGCTGGTGCGTCAGTTGGCAACTGAGGCGGCCGGACGGCTCGCCTCTTGCGCACGACCAGTGCCCGATGGCGCGCGCATTGAAAGAAGGGCGGCCGATAAGGGGCGAAGAACTGATCGCGGTCCGTCCGGACGGCACCTCGGTCCCGCTTCTCCCGCATCCGACGCCGATCTTCGACGACACGGGCGCATTGACAGGAGCCGTCAATCTTCTCGTGGACCTCAGCGGCGCGAAGGATATGGAGCGCAGTTCCCGCTATCTCGCCGCGATCGTCGAATCTTCCGACGATGCGATCGTCGCGAAGAACCTGGACGGGATCATCACCAGCTGGAACCGCGGCGCGCAGCGGCTTTTTGGCTATACGGCGGAAGAAGTTATCGGCAAGTCGATCACCCTCCTCATACCACCGGAACGTCTGAGCGAGGAGCCCGGCATTCTCGAACGCATTCGTAGAGGCGAACTGGTCGACCATTTCGAGACCAAGCGCCGGCGCAAGGACGGGACTCTCGTCGATATTTCGCTCACCGTTTCGCCCGTCAGGGATGCAACCGGCCGCATCATCGGCGCCTCCAAGATCGCCCGCGACATCACCGAGACGAAAAGCGCGGCAGAGGCATTGGCTGCGCGCTTTCGTGAGCAGGCCGCACTGTATCGTCTGACCGAAAGGGTTCAGCGTACCAAACGGATAGAAGAAGTCTACGAGGCGACACTGGACGCCATCCAGGGCGCGTTGAATTGCGACCGTGCGTCGATTCTGCTTTTCGACGATTCCGGGACCATGCGGTTCGTCGCCGCCCGCGGCCTTTCAGAGCATTACCAGCGCGCTGTCGACGGACACTCCCCTTGGCATACGGGAGCGAACGAACCCGAGCCGATCTTCGTCGAGAATATCGACGAGACGGAAATCTCGCGGGAGCTGAAGGAGAGCATAGTCGGCGAAGGTATTGGCGCGCTCGGCTTCTTCCCGCTCGTCACGGAAGGCAGGCTGATAGGCAAATTCATGACCTATTACGACCGGCCACATCAGTTTGCGGAAACCGAGATCGGCATGGCGCTTACCATCGCGCGGCAACTCGGATTCAGCATTCAGCGCATGAGAGCCGAATATGCGCGGCGCCAGGCGGAAGAGCAGTTGCGCCGCAACGAGGCGAACGAAAGGGCGCGCGCGGCCGAGTTGGCGGCGATCATGGAGGCCGTCCCGGCTTTAATCTGGATGGCGCGCACGCCGGATTGCCGCGTCATCAGCGGCAATAACAGCTCCTACGAGATTTTGCGGCTACCGCACGACAGCAACCTTTCGATGTCGGCGCCTCCCGGCGAGCACCCCACCAACTTCCGCGTTTTCTCGGAAGGGCGGGCATTGTCGCCGGAGGAGATGCCCGTACAAAGGGCGGCGCGCGGCGAAGAGGTGCAGAACTTCGAGGAAGAAATACGCTTCGACGACGGAAGCTCCCGTCATATCTTCGGCAACGCGACTCCGCTGCGCGACGTCACAGGCGAAGTGGTCGGAGCCGTCGCTGCCGCTGTCGACATCACCGGACGCAAGCAGGCCGAGGAGGCGCTCCAGGAAAGCGAACGGCGCCTGCAGCTCGCACTGGATGCCGGACATATGGGCGCCTGGGAGTGGAACCTCGAAACGGGTGAGGTGATCTGGTCGCCGGGGCTGGAGGCGCTTCACCGTATCGAGCCCGGATCGTTCGGTGGAACGCTGGCCGACTTCAAGCGCGACATACACCCGGACGATCTTCCCTTGATCGAGCGCGAGATGGCCAGGGCGATCGAGGAAGAGGGAGACTACCACGTCGTGTACCGTGCTCAGCTCCCCGACGGGACTACCCGGTGGATCGAGGCTTTCGGACAGCTTTCGCCGCGCAACGGCCCCAAAAGGCGTTTGATCGGCGTCTGCATGGACATCACGGAGCGCAGGGAGGCCGAAGCGCAGCGCAATCTCCTCGTCGCCGAGCTCAGCCACCGCGTGAAGAACACGCTGGCGATCGTCGGCTCGATCGCACGACAGACCTTCTCGACCAATCCGGACGCCACCGCGGCGCACCGTTCCTTCGATGCGCGCATAAGGGCGCTCGCGCAGACGCATACGCGCCTGGCGGAGGCGAGCTGGTCTGGAGTTTCCCTGAAGACCGTGCTGTTCGACGAACTGGCACCCTATCAGGACGACGGCAGGACCAACGTGACCCTTGCGGGGCCGCCGGCGATGTTGCCGCCCAAGCATGCGCTCACCCTCGGCATGGCGGCGCACGAGCTTGCAACCAATGCCGCGAAACACGGGGCACTCTCCGTCAAGAGCGGAAAAGTCGATATCGAATGGATGATCGACGTGGCAAGTGAGCGGCTGCGGATATGCTGGAGCGAGACGGGCGGACCGGCGGTTGTTGCGCCCAAGCACAACGGTTTCGGGCGTCTGTTGCTCGAGCGGGTCCTCGCCTCTGATCTTGGCGGTGAAGTGCATCTCGAGTTTGCGCCGCAAGGGCTGGTTTGTACGATCGACGTTCCTTATCCGCGCGGAGCTCCGGGATGAACCCCGGCGACCGATGCCGTGTGCTCGTCGTCGAGGACGAGTTTCTTGTCGCGCTTCAGATTGAAGACGATCTCGTCGCGGCGGGCTATTCGGTGATCGGCCCATTCACGAGCCTCGCACAGTCGATTTCCGCAGTCCGCGCACACCCGTTCGATATCGCGACCCTTGATCTGAACCTACGAGGCGAGTTCGCCTATCCACTTGTCGATGAACTCATGGAGCGCGAGGTGCCGGTGCTTCTGTTGACCGGTTACACCGTGTTTGACTTGCCTGAACGATTTCGTGCCCTGCCTCGCCTGGCAAAACCCTTCAACGGCACGCAGCTCATCCAGAAGATAAGAGGCCTTCACCCATTTCATGGCAGCCCGGCCGGCGTATGAGCCGGCCGGGCCAGATTTCAACGGGTCACGGTGCTGAGCGCTTCCGGCAGAGGGTGGCGGAACCGCGCACCTCGTTCTGCCGATCTCACATTTCCGTGGGCAGGAAATGGGAAAGCGGCACCTGCAGTGCGCCGGCGACGCGCTTGAGCTTCGCCGGGCTGAACTCCGTGCCGTTCTCGATATCGTTGATTTCGACGACGGCGAGGCCGCAGGTGACCGCGAGATCCTCGATGCTGTAGCCGACCGCTTCACGCGCGGCCTTGACGCGAGCGGCGATGTCGCCGTTGGGCATCGGAGCGGCTTCCTTGTCGCCAATGTTGGAGGGTGAAATAGACATAAATGTCTCCTTCTCTTGGCATGAAAATTCTTACGAATTTTGCTGTTGAGTACGGGTCGACACGCGTCACTGCATGCCCCCTGAACCGCAATTCAAGGGAAAAGACATGCAACAGATAAAAGTGCTGCAGCAACCTTTGTGCGCGTGAGACGCGCGGCGCTGCAGGACGGCGGTAACGTTTTATGTCATCGCTGTAACATGGACAAGCCGAAATCGCTCTTGTGCACCGGAAGCGCCAGTCCAGCACCGGAATGTCGCTTTCGGCATCGTGGGGTTGCGATGTCCCGATTCGGCGACCGGGCCGAGAACCGTGCTCAATATTGCTGACGACGGGCAAATGTCCGGCGGCGATAACGGTCAGGCCTCGTAGATCACAAAAGTTTACTGTATAGCCGGTGGGACCTTTCAGGTACTTCCCATGCGACAGTTGCAGAAGAAAATCTCGAATACATTCAAAGGGTCGCACGTCGCGGCTGCATGCTCAGCGATGCCGTTCGGGAAACGGGTGGGGTCCGACTGTCTAGGAACGGATCAAAATCCGGTTTTCAGGCGGCGCCGTTGTCCATACATTGAGCAGTATGGGGATTTCTAATTTAGCTCTATTACAGATTTTTAACGGCCTATTTGCTTCGTACCGACTGTTGCTCGGCACTGAATCTCCACTTGGCGGACCGCCGCCGCCGAGCATGAAACCGGGCGCTGCCATACGGCACTTGCCCCGGCCGGCAGATTGTTCAAGCCACAGAGGCGACCGTAAACACAACGTCCCGGATCTTTTCCGTTCGCGCTTTTCGCGGATTAGACTGGGATGCCGTGTGCGCCGAGGAGAAATTGGAGATGAAGAACCAAACCGGCAATGAGGCTCAGGCCCGAACGTCCACCGCCCCACCGGAAGGCAGCAGTATCTGGCAGCAGTTCGAGATGATGCGGCACGCCTTCGTCGACTCGCCGGTTTTGAAGCCTATCCTGTGGCTCGCGGCCGGCAGCTTCACCATAATCATCGTCACGGCCATCGGGCAGATCGTTCTCAATCGCTGGTACCGGCCCTTCTTCGACGCGATCGAGCGGCGTGATCTCAACAGCTTCTTCTATCAGCTCATGCTGTTCGTCCTGCTCGCCGGCGTCCTTCTGGTGTTCAACGTCGCCCAGCAATGGCTCAATCAGATGGTGCGCTTGAAGCTGCGCGAAGGGTTGACATTGGACTTGATCGGCCAGTGGATGCGGCCGCGACGTGCCTTCCGACTGGCCAATGCCGGCACGATCGGCGTGAACCCGGATCAGCGCATGCAGGAGGATGCCGGACACCTTGCCGATCTCACGACCAGCCTCGGATTCGGGCTTTTGCAATCGTCGATCTTGCTCATTTCGTTCGTTGGCGTCCTCTGGTCCCTTTCAGCGGGCTTTGCCTTCCAGATCGGCGAACGGTCGCTGGAAATTCCGGGCTACATGGTGTGGGCTGCAATCCTCTACGCCGGCTCCGCATCGTGGCTGAGCTGGCTCGTCGGCCGCCGGCTGATCGTTCTGAACGGCGAGCGCTACGCCCGCGAGGCCGATCTTCGCTTCTCGATGATGCACGCCAACGAGCATATCGACGGTATCTCGCTTGCGGGCGGCGAGGCTGGAGAGCGACGGCGTCTGCAACTCGACCTCTCCTCCGTGCTCGACGCCACGCGCAACATATTCCGAGCCGAAATCAATCTTGCCTGGGTTCAGGACGGCTATGGCTGGGTCACGGTCGTCGCGCCCATTCTGGTTGCGGCGCCCGTCTATTTCGCGGGAAACATCAGCTTCGGCGGCCTGATGATGGCGGTGGGGGCGTTCAATCAGGTGCATTCGTCGCTGAAATGGTTCGTCGCCAATGTGAGCGCGATAACGGACTGGCGCGCAACGCTGCTGCGCGTTGCCGCCTTCCGCCGCGCGCTGATCACCGCAGACACGCTGCATGGCGACGAAAAGCGTATCGACTTCGTCGAGAACGACACTGCCACCATGACGTTCGAGAACCTCGAGGTGGTCTCCCGCTCGGGGCGAACCAGGCTGGCAGAGTCTCGTATCGAGATCGCCCCCGGTCAACGGGTCAACATCATCGGCGATCCGCGTGCCGGGAAGACGCTGGTCTTCCGCGCGCTCGCCGGGCTCTGGCCCTGGGGAAGCGGTCGCGTGGGAATGCCTGCCGGCGAAACCGTGGCCTTCATTCCTCGCGCGCCTTATTTCCCCCGCGGCCGGCTGCGCGACGCCCTTGCCTATCCGCACGCCGACAGTTTTCCCGACAAAGTGCTCGTGACTGCGCTTTCGAAGGTCGGGCTCGACCACCTTGCGACTTCGCTCGATCGCGAGGCCCGTTGGGAACGCGAACTCGGCGACGACGAGCAGCGCCTCCTGGCCTTCGCCCGGCTTCTCGTGCAGAAACCCCGCTGGGTCGTCATCGACGAAGCGCTGGAGACCATGGACGCCGATGCCCTGAAACGGGCACTTTCGATCTTCGAGGCCGACCTGCGGGAGACCGCGGTAATCAAGATCGGCCGAACGCCGCGGAACGGAGTGCAGTTCTCTCGCGTGCTCCATCTCGTCAAGGACGCCGAAGGCCCGGCCCTGAAGCCGGTTCGCCTCGGCGGTGGCGTTTCGGGCCTGGAGGTGGCCGCACGCGGTGCGCCTTGAAGTCGGGTCAGCGTGTTGCGGCCTGACCAGACACGTGACTGCTGCTTCAAACGCCCCGCCTGTTGCCCCAGATGAGGACATGCAGTTGCGGCAGGACCCGCGCCCCGAACCACCGGTCTGCAACGACCCTGTCGACCAACCAGCGCATCCGCTCCATCACGCCGTCGATATCGATCGGCGCGTCCGCCTGGTCCGCGGGCGGCGGCGTATGATTGCCGGGCTGCAGATAGACGGGCAGATCCGGCTGGCGCGCGGCGGCGGCCCGCGCATAGGCATAATCCGTCTCGTCGAAGACCACGAACTTCAACACCGTCTGCGGCTTGCTCCCAGCACTGCGGCGACAGTCGTCCAAGGCTTCCCAGTCGGTCTCCATCCCGCTCGAGGGCGGCTTGGGACTGAGCACCAGAACGTCGAGAGCGGCGAACCAGTCGCGGGCAAGCGAACCTTGCGTTTCCAGCGCAAATCGATAGCCCTTTTCGAGCCCGCGGGCGATCAGATCGCCGAACGGCTGTATTGCCGGGTTGCCGCCCGATAGCGACACCATCACAGCTTCTCCGCCCGAAAGCCGAACGATTTCCTGCCAGACCTCCTCGGTCGACATCTTTTGCCATTCATGCCGGTAGCTGCTGTCGACGGCATGGAGGCTGTCGCACCAGGAACAACGGAAATCGCAGCCGCCGCTCCTGACGAATACCGTCGGCAGGCCGATCAGCACCCCCTCCCCCTGGATCGTCGGTCCGAAGATCTCGCTAACGCGGATTTCGTCGGATCGGGTGTGGATCATGGGCGATACTCCGCCCAGGTCTTTGCCGTCTCGCTGACGCGAACGGCCGTCGTCTCGGGTAGCCGGGCTCTGCACCATTCGTAGAAATGCTGCGCCAGGCATTCCGCCGTCACCCGATCGTGCCCGAGCACGTCGTTCAGATGGCGGTGGTCGAAGCACTCGTCGATATATTGCTTCAGCGGTGCGAGCTCGTGATAGTCGCGCACGAATCCGTGCTCGTTCAGCCTTTCGCCGGAAAGCTCGACCTCGACGATGTAGTTGTGCCCATGCAGTCGGGCGCATTGATGCTCGGCCGGAAGGCTCTTCAGCTGGTGCGAGGCGGAGAAATGGAATTCCTTGGTGATGCGGAACATCATTTCACCTCTTCGGCAACGAAGGAGCCGGTCGCCGCGACCCAGAAAAGCGGATCGTCGTACTCCGTCGGATCAGGGACACCCGCGAGGTAAAAGGCTTCGCGCCGTTCGACACAGGTACCGCAGCGCCCGCAATGGTGGGCGCCGCCCTTGTAGCAGGACCATGTCTCGGCAAAGGGCGTGCCGTGCCTGGCTCCGTCCGCTACGATGTCGGCCTTGGCGACGTTCACATAGGGCGCATAGAGCGCAACATCCGCATATCCGTCGAGCGCGCGGTTCTGCATCGCCTGGAAAGCGTCGATGAAACCCGGCCGGCAATCGGGATAGATGAAGTGGTCGCCGCCATGCACGGCGGTCGCGACTGCATCCGCCTTGCCGGCTGCAGCGACGCCGAAGGCGATGGCAAGCATGATGGCGTTGCGGTTCGGCACCACCGTCGCCTTCATCGTCTCTTCGGCATAGTGCCCGTCCGGCACGTCCAAATCGTCGGTCAGCGCCGATCCGGTGAGGTGGCGGCCGATTTCGCGGATGTCGATGATCTGGTGCGGGACGCCGAGGCGCATGGCGCAGGCGGCGGCGAAATCCAGTTCCTTACGGTGCCGTTGGCCGTAATCGAACGACAGGAGGCCGGAAAGCGACTGTTCAGCCGCGACCTTGTGCGCAAGCGAAACGGAATCCAATCCGCCGGAGCAGATTACAATTGTCTTCATGACAGGTGTCCTTGTTTTGACCGGGTAGGCTGCGACCGGAGTTCTACTGCGCGCCTTCTAGGCCATAGAGGACTGTTTGTGAATGGCCGACCGGTATGGAAGGAACGGATTGTCCAACGGCCAAAAATCAAAAACTGAGCCACAGGGCTCCCCCCGGGAGCAAGCACTGTCAGTTTGTTGAAAAGGGTTGCCCGAAAACCAAGGGCACAAAACGAACCGCATGCCAGCCCGGTTCCATTCGCAAGCGCCGCTCGGACCTATGCACGCGCCGAACCGACAAAGGTCCGATCGTCTTCCAGACTATGTGCCGGCATCCCTTCGGTCCGAAGTCCCGGCCCGGAACACGTTACGCGGGTTTGGGTTGGTAGGCAGGTTGCAGCCTCAAGGACATCAACGTCAGGAAAGGAACTCCAATGCGGTATTTCATCAGGACGGCCCTCGCGGCGGGCCTTCTCGCGGGCACCACCCTCGGCGCGTTCGCGCAATCGAGTACAACGATCGGCACCGGCGGCACCAGCGCCGGCGGCGGGACCTCAAGCAGCACCGTCGGAACGGGCGGAAGTTCGGCTGGTGGCGGTTGCGATCCGAACACCAGCGATTGCCAGTCCGGCTCTGCATCGACGCTCGGAACGGGCGGATCTTCGGCCGGCGGCGGTACGTCAAGCAGCTCGGTCGGGACGGGCGGATCGGCCGCCGGCTCGGGTAGCGCCGGCTCCGCTTCGACCCTTGGCACCGGCGGCTCGTCCGCGGGCGGCGGAAGCTCCAGCAGCTCCGTTGGAACCGGTGGTTCAGCCGCTGGATCGGGTGGCGGAACATCGGATGAGACCACCGGCAGTGTCCAGGGCGATGAAAACAGCGCCCGCGACGCCGCCCAGGATGATGAGAGCAACAAGAATTGTCCTCCTGGCCTCGCCAAGCAGGACGCCTCCAAGGGCAACAAACCGTCCTGCTGACGTCAACTCGGCTGGCTTCGGAGCGCCCTCCGAAGCCAGCGTTCTTCAAAAAGGAGGAGCTCCGATGACCTCCAGTTCATTTTTAATCCCGGCTGTCACGGCACTGTTCGCGGCTGCTATGGTCGCCCCGGACCATGCCGTGGCGAAAGAGATCAAACTCGACGACGGTTCGACATGCATGGTCATCGAACAAGAACAGTCGGAAGGGGGCGGCGTTTCGTCGTCGGTCACAGCGGGGTCTGGCAGCGTATCCTCGTCCACGACGGTTGGCGGCGGCACGGCAGCGAGCGGTGGGTCTGCCAGCAGCAGTTCCGCATCGTCGGCGACGAGCGGATCCTCCGGCGGAGAGAGCTTTGCGACCGCGAGCGTGACCCGCCCCGACGGCACCACCATTACGCGCCGGTCGAATGGAACCTGCGCAATCATCCAGCCGAAGAAGTGAAAGGAGCTGTGATGCTTCGAAGAACGATACTTGCAATTTCCGTCGTGATGTCGGCATCGGCTGCCTTCGTACCAGCGTACGCTCAGGACTGCGATGTCGCCGGAACTGTCGGATCTGGCGGAAGTGCCGCGGCCGGCGGCACCTCAGCCAGCACGTTGGGAACGGCCGGCACATGCAGAACCGATGACGGAACGACATCGTCGATCGGCGTCGGCGGAAGCGCAGCAACCTCGCAAGGAAAGGCAAAGAGCCAGACGAAGGTAAACGAGAATCCCTCCCAGCTGCAGGGACAGTCCAAGGCTCAGGCCATGGACAAAGGAACGTTCAGCAAGTCACAGACCAAGACCAAGGTTACGGACGACGGACTGCAGAGCCGGACGAAGACCATGTCCCACGTTCCGGGCGAGAAGCCGACCAAAAGCACGACGAATACGTTGATTCCCTTGCCGCAAGAGTGACTGCGGCATTCGGACCTCAGGCTGGCCCAAGTCCTTGTAACTCGTTGAAAATTGGCGGCCCTGCCCGCCGATCCGTGCGCCTGTCTACACGACCGGTCGATCGCCGCATCTTTGCTCGCAGCGGTCGACCGGCCGTTTGCCCGGGCTTGTGGCCTCATCCCTCGCTGAGAATGAGCCCCTTCGTCAGCTCCAGCGCCTGTCTTTCGAAGAGACTGCGATAGATGCCACCCTTGACGCGGATGAGCGCCCCGTGATCGCCTTCTTCCGCAATGCGGCCCCGATCGAAGACCAGCAGCCGGTCCAGCGCACGCACCGTGGAAAGCCGATGTGCGACCACGAGCGTGGTGCGCCCCGTCATCAGTCGCTCCATCGCCTGCTGGATCAGCACCTCGGACTCCGAATCGAGGCTCGACGTCGCCTCGTCCAGAATGAGGATGGGTGCATCCGCCAGGAAGGCGCGGGCAATCGCCACCCGCTGGCGCTCGCCGCCGGAGAGCTTCACGCCACGTTCGCCGACCAGCGTCCCATAGCCCTTGGGCAAGGCGGCGATGAAGTCATGCGCGCTGGCAAGCCTTGCCGCCTCCTCGATGTCGCGTTGCGTCGCTCCCGGCCGTGCATAGGCGATATTCTCGGCAAGCGAGCGGTGAAACAGGATCGGCTCCTGCTGCACGATGGCGATCTGCTGGCGCAGCGACGCCTGGGTGAAGTCGGCGATATTCTGTCCGTCGATGCGGATCTCGCCGGCATTCAGATCATGGAGCCGCTGGATCAGCTTGATGAACGTCGTCTTGCCGGAACCGGAATGCCCGACGAGACCGACACGCTCGCCGGCCGCGATATTGACCGAGAATCCCTCGTAAAGGGGTGCGCGATGGGCCCCGTAGTGAAACGTCACATCGCGGAACTCGATCTCGCCCTCGGTGATGCGGATGGGCTTTGCGCCCGGCCGGTCCTCGACGCCGAGCGTCTGACCGTGGATGGCGACGAGCTCCTCCATGTCGTTGATCGACCGCTGCAGGTTGCGGATGTGCATCCCCACCTCCCGCAGATAACCCTGCAGGATGAAGAACGAGGTGAGCACGAACGTTATGTCGCCTGCGGTCGCCTGCCCTCTCGCCCACAGCAGGAGGGCAAAGCCGATCACCGCCGCGCGCAGGACGAGCAGCATTGCGCCCTGCGCCGTACCGTTGAGCGTGCCGCGCGACCAGGTACGGCGCGTCCGGTTCTCCCATTTGCGGAGAACCTTGGCGAGACGCGCGTCCTCGCGCCCTTCCGCACCGAAGGCCTTTACGACGGTATTGCAGCTGACCGCATCGGCGAGCGCCCCGCCAAGCCGTGTGTCCCAGCTGTTGGCAAGGCTCGCCATCGGCGCCACATAGCCGAGTGACAGGGAAACGGTAACGGCGATGAAGGCGATCGAGCCGAGACCGATGATCACCCCCATCATCGGCCAGTACCAGGCCATCAGCGCCGTGGACCCGACCAGCATGACGATAGAAGGGAAAAGCGCGACGAGAAGCGTATCGTTCAAGAGATCGAGCGCCCACATGCCGCGCGTCACCTTGCGGACCGTGGAACCGGCGAAGCTGTTGGCATGCCAGTCACTGGAGAACCGCTGGATGTGATGAAAGGCGGCAGCGGCGATATCCGACATCATCTTCAGCGTGAGGCTGACGATACCCATGAAGGTCACATGCCTGAGGATGATGGCTCCGAACGACAGGGCCATCAACATCATGAAGGCCGCCATCGCCGCGTTCCAGGCAACCTCGTCGCTCGCCGCACCTGAAATCACCGCGTCGACCAGCCGGCCGGAGTAGAGCGGCGTAAGCACATCGGCGAGCGTCGAAAGCAGCACGGTTGACAGTAGAGCCGCGAGCCGCACCGGCTGCTTCTTCCAATGGGCCCAGGAGAATCGAAAAACGCTACGGAAGGCGCGGTTGCGCGCCGTGAAACGAGTAAATGCCATAGGTGTTGCCCGGTGACGAGCGCACCGGCCTCAATATTTCGAAAGCGTGAAAATGCCGTTGGGGAAAGGGTCAGAACGGCATCAGCGGATCGCCGGCTTCTAAGAAGAAGCGGTGGGGCGATGACAATTCCTGCCTGCTGCGAAGAAGCGCGAACGCTTGCGTCAGAAGGTCAGGATCGTGGATCCGCCCCGTAGGGAGAAGAAAATGCCTGCATCGTAACCTCCCTAATCTGATTGCCGGAGGACCGCTTATAGTTGAGGACGCGGCGCGCGCCAAGCGCCAATATTGTATTTTCCTGCAAGCAGAGCCGGCGTGCTGCAAGTTTGCAACAGTTTGCCGGATCACGCCGCGACATGCGGCCATAGCCTGCGGCATGCGGGATCGAACGTCGGTTCAGTCTGGGGTCCCCGCCGCGAAGCTGTTGAAAATGCCGCGATTTTGCAGAACTTTCATAATGTGTTGGAAATTTCGCCGCTATTCATTGCAAAGCCTGCCCTGTCGAATTTCAGAATCATCCTCAGAGGTTGCCCGTGCAGAACAACAACATTCTCGTGGTCGGCGGCGCCGGCTATATCGGCTCGCATACCTGCCTTCAGCTTGCGGCAAAGGGTTACCAACCCGTCGTTTACGACAACCTCTCCAACGGCCACGAGGAATTCGTCAAATGGGGCGTCCTCGAAAAGGGCGACATCCGTGACCGGCAGCGTCTTGAAGAGGTTCTTGCCCGGCACAAGCCGCGGGCGATCCTGCATTTCGCGGCGATGATCGAGGTAGGCGAGTCGGTCAAGGACCCGGCCGCCTTCTATGACAACAATGTCATCGGCACGCTGACCCTTTTGTCTGCGGCGCTTGCCGCGGGCATCGATGCCTTCGTCTTCTCATCGACGTGCGCGACCTACGGACTGCCCGACAGCGTACCGATGGACGAGAGCCATAAGCAGGCGCCGATCAATCCCTATGGCCGCACCAAGTGGATCTGCGAGCAGGCGCTGAAGGACTACGGTCTCTACAAGGGCCTTCGCTCGGTCATCCTGCGCTATTTCAATGCCGCGGGCGCAGACTTCGAGGGCCGCATCGGCGAATGGCACGAGCCTGAGACCCATGCGATCCCGCTCGCCATCGATGCGGCACTTGGGCGGCGCGAAGGCTTCAAGGTCTTCGGCACCGACTACGAGACGCGCGACGGAACGTGCGTCCGCGATTATATCCACGTCCTCGATCTGGCGGATGCCCATGTGCGGGCGGTCGACTATCTCCTGGAGGGTGGCGAGAGCGTCGCACTCAATCTCGGGACCGGCACCGGTACCACGGTGAAGGAGCTGCTGGACGCCATCGAAAAAGTGGCCAAGCGACCGTTCAACATCGGCTACGCCGAACGCCGGGAAGGCGACTCGACCACGCTTGTCGCCAACAATGACAAGGCGCGTCAGGTTCTCGGCTGGGAGCCGCAATACGATCTCGCGGCGATCACCGAATCGGCGTGGAACTGGCACTCGCGCAGAAATCAGGGCGGCTGATCTTCCCGACCAGCGACCGTGGCTGCCGGAAATGACGGGGCAGCCGGGTCTTCCAGGTAAACCGTTCGGGCTTTTCCTGGAGCTGCTCTATTCGGCCGCTCGGCGTGCCGGGCCCGCCGTGACACGCCGGGCGCGGCCGCGCCGCAGCAACGGGCGTTCGAGCATCATATAGGCAGCGATCCCTATGAGCGTTCCCGAAAGAACCCCCGCGAACATCGTCACGGGTGCGCCGAGACCGATCGCAAGGCCTGCCTTGGCAACGACCGAAATCGCAAATGTGTGCCAGAGATAGATCGAATAGGAGGCGTCTCCTAGAAGCCCCGGCAGCGGCAGCGCCCGCACGCAGCCGTTCACCTCGAGCGAAAGCACCCCGGTGACGAGCAGAACCGCCAGCGGCCCGGTCGTCAGTTCGTCGAATGGCAGGCCGAGCACACCGATGAGAGCGAAGCCGCCGAGCGAGCAGGCGAGCAGGGCAGATCCGACGGCGAGCGGCGGTACCCTGCCCTTCAGCCAGAACTCCCCGATGATCATGCCGGCGACGAATTCCAGAATGACCGGTCGCGTATAGGTCAGCATCACCGGATCGTCGAAGGCGACCACGCGGCCCACGATCACCAAGGCAAGGAACAGCCCTGTGACGACGGGCAGCCGCCAGTTGCGCGGCATGAACAGCGAGCCGGCGAAGACCGCGTAGAAGAGCATCTCGAAATTGAGCGTCCAGCCCTGCACCAGCACAGGCCAAATCTCTCCACTGCTCGGCGAGCGCGCGGGCACGAAGAACAGCGACGCCAGAACATGTTCTAGTGTCAGCACCAGATTGGGGAACAGACCCGCCAGTGCCCCGGCGACCATCACGGCGGTCGCGAGCCAATAGACCGGCACGATGCGGCGGCAGCGATCGGCGATGAATTCCACCGGGGTCACGGATCGGCGGTCGCTGATGACCCACATGATGAAGCCGCTGATGACGAAGAAAACATCGACGCCGGCGGCTCCGATCGTGAAATGATAGCCTGTCTTTTCCGCAGCATGGAAGAGCACGACGGCGATTGCCGCAGCCGCGCGAAGATATTGAATGCCGTAGATCGTCTTCAATGGCCGTCTCCCGGCCGCGGCATCATCGGGCCGAAAGACCGCCCGTAAGGCGCCGGATGGAATCCTGCCGGCCAGAGCAGGGTCGCTGCCTGCCGGCGACGCGGTATCGTCAGTTTCCCCGCCGTGAAGTACAATAGGAAGGATCCGACGTGGTAGGGAGTGAGTATATCGATTTCGACGAAGGCACGAACGAAGAGCAGCGCGCCGACACCGAAGAGCACCATCGCCTCCGGGTCGCGATCCTCCGCGAGCAGGCGCTTCAACTGGCCGACGAGCGCTATGACCAGCACCATGGTAAGCAGGATCAGGCCGACCAGGCCCGTCTCCACGACCGCTTCGATAAAGGTGTTGTGGAAATGGAACCCGGCGCGCGAACCGATATAGAACTCCTCCCATAGCCGCTCGGCCTCGGAGAAGCCCTGTACCCAATAGGCCTGGTAGCCGACGCCGAAGAGCGGCGACGCCTTCGCCGCCTCGATGCCCTGCTGCCAAAGATAGGTGCGCCCGGTGAGCGTCGAATCTTTGCCGAAGGCGCCGAGGATCAGATCGACGCCGCCGGCATAGATCATCGCGACGGCGGCAACGCCGCCGAACACCGACGCGGCAATGAAGAGGAGCTTCCTGCTCGCGGGACGCAAGGCCGTGATCGCCCGCATCCCGAGGCAAAGACCGATGACGGCCGCGGTCGTCAACACGGAGGTCGCCGATTGCGACGTCAGCAGGCAATAGGCGGCAAGCAATCCGGCAACCCCTGCCGCGCCCGTCCACAGGCCCTTTTCCCCGAGCACAAAGACGGCCGCGAAGGCGAAATAGATGCCGAGCGAGGCGTAGAAGCCCAACTGGTTCTTCGACGCGAATGCGCCAACGAAGCTGTAGGTGCCGTCCAGCGGATCGTAATGATAGGTACCGAAGAGCAGCGAATAGAGGAGCACGATTGCGGCGCCCGCAATCATGCCGCGCGTCAGCGTGCGGGTGTCGATCGTGCGCATCGCGATGAGCGCGCAGACTACATGGCTCAGATACTGTATTCCGGTGCGCAGCGACAAGGACGGGGCCGCAGACCAGAAGATCGAAATGCAGGCGAAGATGGTGAAAGCGAATATCCAGAGATAGCTGGCGTAGTTGCCGAGAACCTTGCGGTAGTCCACGAGGACGAGCGGCAGCCACAGACCATAATAGGCGAGGATAGAAACCTGTCCGAAGCGCGCCGAATAGGCAAAGACGAAGAGCGACAAGGCCAAGGCGAAGATGCCGTAGACTTCATTCGCTCCAGGTCTGACAAGGCTCGCCTTGGATATCCTCATGCCTGCCTCACCGCATTGCCAGGGCAGTATTCACCTTGATGACATCGCCGGGCAGAACGGGTGTGTTCTCGTCGGCGGCGATTTCGGTCGGCTTGCCGTCCTTGTCGCGAATGATCGAATAGGTGATCTCGGCGGCCTGATCTTCGAGCTGGGCGGCATCCGCCGACTGCAGCAGCGCCTCGGTCATGAGATCCCGGCTGGTGCCGAGCTTCAACGTCAGCGTGTCCAGCTCCGCTTCGGTGTTCTGCAGTTCCTGAGCGAGCTGAGCATCCCAGTCGTTGCGGAGGTTCGTTTCGTCCTGCGCCGCCTTGCTCGCATCCTGCTTCGCCTTGAGGGATGCGGTGTCGATGTCCAGCAGCGACGCCTGAACGTCTGCGACCCGCTGCTCGAGGGACAGTTTGCGCTGGCTGAGCGCCAGCCCTTTTTCGGCAAGGCTGTCGACCTTGTCGCGATCCTCGGTGGCAAGGTCGAGCTGGCGCGCCTGCGTTTCGGCTTTCTTTGCGAGTGCTTCTATCTCGCTTTGAAGAAGGGATCTCAGATCGGCAAGCGCATCGAGCTGACGCTTCTGGCGCTTGTCACGCGATTCCATAAGCGCGATCTCGCTGGCGAGCAGCTTGTCGGCGTCCGGAACGTTCTTGAGCTCCTCGGGCATGGGGATTGTGTCGCGCTTGCCGATTTCGGCAAGCAGTCGCGCGCGGCGAATGAGCAGGCGGCTGCGTTCCGCAACCTGCACCGCGGATTCCCCGCTGGCATTGATGTAGTCGCGCGCGAATCGCTGGCCGTTATCCGCCCGCCGCAGCCCTCCCCCGAGACTGACGGCCTTCAAGACCGTCAAGTTGGGAGCATAGGGGTATTCTCCCGGCGTCTGCACCTCGCCGGAGAGATAGATCGGACGATATTGCGCCATCTCCACCGACGCGGATGGGCGATCCCTGAGGCCGAAAAGCTTCTGCATCTTGACGCCGATCTCTTCGGCCACCTCCTGCGTCGTCTTGCCGGAGGCAGGCAGATCGCCGACGAAGGGCAGGGAAAGGTTGCCGGATGGGCCCACCGTATAGTCGCCGCTGACGGCAGACCAGTCGCGGACCGTTCCTTCGGCGGTTTGCCACTCGGCCACGCGAACCCGAAGCTTGTCCATGACGCCGAGCCGGTATTCATCGGCCGACGCCAGCGACGCCCCTGAGGCTGCGAGTGCAGCAAGGAGCGCCAGGCGGGTAAAATAGGAAGCCATGCGGGAACCAGCGGATTTCGCTGATCGTCTATTCGATTGCATTTTTGGATATTTCCGTTGCTCGACGTTGCCCGTGCCGGGCCGGCGCCAAGATTTCAGTAGCTGCCGCGGGAGAGGCAGACGGCAGGGATCGTCTTGAAGACAATGACAAGGTCGGCGAAAAGCGACCAGTTCTGGACATATTGCGTGTCAAAAGCGACGCGCGTGGCGTAGGAGACGTCGTTGCGGCCGCTGATCTGCCAGAGCCCCGTCAGGCCGGGACGCGAGCGCAGATAAAACACGGCGGCCGAATCATAGAGTTCGAGTTCGTCTTCGACCACCGGACGGGGGCCGACGACGCTCATTTCACCGCGAATGATGTTGAGGAGTTGCGGCAACTCGTCGAGGCTGAGCTTACGCAGGACTGTCCCGACAACGGTGACACGCGGATCATTCTGAAGCTTGCGGGTCGTACGCCATTCTTCGTAGGCGTCGGGATTGTTCCTGAAAAACTCTTCCAGGACCTGGTCGCCCTTTTCCATCATCGTACGGAATTTCAGGCACTTGAAGGATTGGCCGTTGTGACCGATTCGGCGATGGCCATAAAAGACACTGCCGCCGTCCGAGAACTTGACGAGGGCCATGATGAGCAAAAAGAGCGGGCTGAAGAGAAGGAGGGCCACGGAGGCGGCAAGAATGTCGAAACTGCGTTTTGCCATGCCCCCGATCGGTCGGACTGCCCCGGTTTCCTCGGGGATAAAAAACGGCGAACTGGCCGAGCGAGTCGCGGACTTCATAGAGGTGACTCCATTTACGTTGGCGATTGTCGGTCCCGTGGGACGCGGGCTCATCTAACGTGAGTGTGTGGTCAGAATTTGTTTTTTAAAGGCGGAATGATGGCAGCCCTCCGGCGCCCTTCCCCCAGAGGCTTCAAGCCAGCTAAAGTCGCGAAATATTACGAAGAGTTAATTTCGGAGAGCGCAAATCAGGGTCAGGATAGTTCCCCGCGGTATCGCACACCGGAAACATCATCGAGGGCTAGTTATTTCGGATTATAAAGTATTGTTAATAGACGCATCATTCTGCACTGGCGGACGGCGGACCAGTGCCGCCCGAAATTGACGCGCGGCAACTTTCCTCGACAGTTTTTGCATTGCAACATTTTATTGCGGCGCACAGTTGCTCGGGCTACCCGCGCAAACAGGTGTAACAAAAGTTGATTGGAAAAAAGGGCCGGCTACACGCCGTTAGAGGCAGCGTGCAAGACAGCTTTACGAAAGGCCCTGCAATTTTAGGGGCACGACGGCCGCGTTCGCTCCGCATCCATTTCGTGCGTCAAACTGCCCTCGAAATGGGGAACTTATCCGCGATCACACCCGTTTGAATTGTGCGAAATGGAGCCAATGCTTAAAGACGGCGGAAAGATTTCCGATGTATGCTCGACTGCAACAAAGTAGCGTTTCCTGGTTGAAGAGAAAAGCGGGCGCTAATATAGTGGCCGGGCAGGAGGAGAGGGCAACAACTCTAATGAGGTTCCCAATCGCAGACCCGAAGGTAGGTTAGCGCCATGTTCGCACCGCGTGTTTTTCTGAGCATGATCGGCGCGTTGGCGGCTTTTGCCGTTGCAACTTATTACCTCAACGGATCGCTCGCCTCGACGGCGATTCAGACCCTGATCTGCGCAGTCCTTATTCAGGTCGGCTACTTCGTCGCCGTCCTGTTCCTCGTATGGAAAGAGGCACGGGAGCGCCGCAGGCTTTCTTCTCAGAAGCAGTTCGTGACGGCCGAAGCCGCCAACGATGAGAAGCAACCGGGGAAGGTCTCGTTGCGCAGACTGAACCGGCCTCATCATCTCAATTCCTGAGCGGCTGACGCTGCTCTCCTTCGCACTTGCAAAAAATTTTTCGCCTGACGCGTTTGCGACATGATCGCGCGGCATGGTTCGGCACCTTCGCGCCCTTGAGGCGCGGCAGCCGATAACTTGCTGGAGGCCTCACATGACCGCAGCCGCGCCGACGGACGTCTGCATCATCATTGCCGCAAAGAATGCCGCCGACACCATAGCGCGCGCGATTGCTTCGGCGCTTGCCGAACCGGAGGCGGCAGAAGTCGTCGTCATCGATGACGGCTCGACCGATGATACCGCTTCGGTGGCACGCGCTGCGGATGACGGAACGGGGCGGCTGAATGTCGTTCGCTTCGAAGAAAACCGCGGCCCCGCGGCCGCGCGCAATCATGCGATTGCGATCTCGCATTCTCCGCTTATCGGCGTGCTCGACGCGGATGATTTCTTCTTTCCGGGACGTCTGGGCCAATTGCTTTCGCAGGACGGCTGGGACTTCGTCGCCGACAACATCGCCTTCATCGATGCCGCGCAGGCGGCAAACGCGCATGGCAGGATCGACCGATTCGACCCTACTCCCCGGCTCATCGATCTTGTCGGCTTCGTCGAAGGAAACATCTCGCGGCGCGGCTTGCGACGCGGCGAAATCGGCTTTCTGAAGCCGCTGATGCGGCGCGCCTTCCTCGACCAGCACGGCCTGCGCTACAACGAGACGCTGCGCCTCGGTGAAGATTACGATCTGTACGCTCGCGCGCTCGCCAATGGCGCACGCTACAAGATCATCCACAGTTGCGGCTATGCCGCCGTCGTCCGCGGCAACTCGCTGAGCGGCAGTCACCGGACGATCGACCTCAAGCGTCTCTATGAGGCGGACCGTGCAATTCTCGCAGGGAGCCGCCTGAGCAGCGACGGCGAAGCGGCGGTCCGCCGGCATGAGCGGCACATTCGCGACCGCTACGAACTACGGCATTTTCTCGATCTCAAGAATCAGCAGGGCTTTGGTCGTGCAATCGGCTACGCCCTGACCCATCCGGCCGCACTGCCGGCGATCGTTGGCGGAATTCTTGCGGACAAGACCGAACGTTTTCGTCCGTCCGGTTCGCCCGCGCCCCTCGCTCTCGGTGGAAAGGGCGAAGTGCGCTATCTGCTCGAGGCTCTCGCCGTGGATCATCCTCAAAAATAATCCCGGCGTATGCCGTCGAGCACCGTGCGGAAGCGCTCCTTGCGCTCTGCCAGCGCACTGTCCCTGCTCAATTGCGGCGCCGCTCGGCTTGCCTGCCACAGCGCCAGCGTCGCCGGCGCAGCGAGCGCTCGCTTGGCGGCAGCGCGCAATGACGTCTGGCGTGGTTCACGCTCGGCGACGGCCAGGTCTCCGTCGATCTGCCGGCGGTTCGGGTCCTCCGGCTGCGGCTCCTTCGCCTGGAAACCCATGCCCCAGAAACGGGCACCCTTGATCATGGCTTCCGCCCGCGTCGACACCGGCACCCGCCGAGGGCGGTAGGTGACACCGAGGGTCTGGGCCCAGTCGTTCCACTTGAAACTGTTGATGCTGTGCGACGTACTGACCGCGGTCCAGGGAACGCGGAACGCGTCGGCCAGGATGGCGCCGTGCATGGATTCGGCGACGATAAGCTCCGACTGGCCGATCTTTCGGATGACGTCCTTGGCCTCGCCACGCGGGTCGATATAGTTGAGCCCGACCGCGTCGCAGATCGCCGGCCACAATCCGGCGATCGCCGATTCCCAGTGTGGTACGAAGCTTCTTTTATAGATCTTTCGAAGGTCTTGGAACTCCGGAAGGTCAGCGACCATCACCGCAGGATCGATGATGCCGAGCTCGGGAGCCACGCCGACCTTCGCAGCCGTCAGCGGGCCACGGACCGAGCGGATATCCCACTCCTTAGGGTCGCTCATGTCGGGAAGCGTGCCGTAGCCGAAACCGCTGCCGATGACGAGCTTATGGGTAGCCTCGGGCAGCAGAGCGCGGTTCAAGACCGTCCCGACCCCCACGAGCAGCGTCTCCGGATGGACTTCGCGAAAACCGGGCAGCAGGAAATCCCAAAGCCACAGGTTGAGGTCGTCACCAAAATTTCCGTGCTGGGATTCCCAATAATACGGCTTCATGACCGTCTCCGTTTGTAATGTGAGGCGACACGACACGCGCCGCGGCAAATGTCGTCGCTTGATTTCCGGGTGTTGTCAGCGCAAGAGCGCGTGCCCGATCGGGCCGAAGGAAGTTAGCGGGATAGTTTTCCAACCGCCAATTCGGCGGCGCTGCCGATCAATCGCGGGTCTCGCCACAGCCAGCGGGCAAGAAGATCGAATTGCGGCAGTTTCCTGCGCTTTATCCGGCGTGCCTGACTCCATAGCGCCTGCCGCCGCGCCGTATGCTTGTAGGATCGGATCGCCTCCATCGCCTTTGGCCGGTTACGATATCGGCCTTCGAGCGTGTCGAGTGCAACCCAGGTGTTGAACTGCTGCTTCAGGAACTGCGGCGAGTCGTTATCGATCGAATGAAAGATGTTGAGCCCTTCGCCGCGCACCGCGCCCGCTGCATCGCAAAGAACGACGCGCTTGGATGCGAGCACGCAGTCGCAGAAGAAGAGCACGTCCTCGGCCGCAAGCTTGAGCGTGGCCTCGAAGCGCACCTTTTCGAAGAGATTGCGCCCGATCACCATGCAGGACATGTGAAGAAAGCTCCAGTTCTTCAGCATGACGTCCTGAAGCTCGGGGAGCTCGACGACGAGCGGACTTTCCGAGAGGCGCGTGACCGTCTCGCTCTTTTCGAGATCCGCGACCCCGAAATGATAGTAGAAGGCGTCGCCGCCCGTGATCGAGGCCCAATAGCAGTCGGCGTCGAAACGCGTCATGCTTTGATAGGCGTTCAGGAGATGATCCGGCGTCCAGACGTCGTCGGAATCGAGGAAAGCGACGAAGTCGCTGTCGGCAGGAACATTGTCGAGACCGGTATTGCGCGCGCCACCCGGCCCGCCGTTCGGCTGGCGGATGACGGTGATGCGCTCCCTTTTTTCCTGGGCGAGACCGGCAAGCTCGTCCGCTATCGGATAGGGGGATTCGTCGTCGATCACGAGAACGTGGAAATCCTCGAGCGTCTGAGCAAAAACGGATGCCAGCGCGCGCCGGAGAATTCCGGGTTCCTTCTGGTAGTACGGAATGACAACTGTGAGCTTCGCCATCTTTTCGCCCCTGCGGTTTCTCTAAAAAGAGTCTGCGTGGTCTCCTCCCACCGGGTCGCGGCCGTATATCTAGAGTTTGTCCTTTGCATTCCTCCTTCAAAGGACTTTCACGGAATCCTCGCCAATGGCCCCAACCGTTAACGCAAAAACCGTAACGCGCAACGTCGGCTGGAGCGTTCTTTCCAAGACAGGGACATTCGGGCTTAAATTTGTCACGGTGCCGATTCTGGCCCGCATTCTGTCTCCCGAGGAGTTCGGCGCCGTCGCGGTTGCGCTCACCGTGGTGCAGTTCCTCGCCATGATCGGCGGCGCCGGCCTCACCTCCGCACTCGTCATCCAGCAGGATGAGGAGATGGAAACCGTGCACTCGGTTTTCTGGGCAAACCTCGCCATCGCGCTCATGATGGCGCTCGGACTGTTCATATTTGCCGAGCCTCTGGCCACGCTGCTCGGCGCGCCGGAGGCTGCCTACCTGCTAAGGATCATGAGCCTGCTGATCCCGCTGCAGCTCGGCGGCGACGTCGCCTATTCGCTGCTTGTCCGGAGGATGAATTTCCGCAAGGACGCCGTGTGGAGCATGATCTCCGAATCGCTCGGTGCCGTTATTGCCGTCCTTCTGGCGCTGCTCGGTTTCGGCATATGGTCGCTGCTCGCCCAGCTTTTCGTCTCGGCGCTGGTGCGCCTGTCCGGCCTCTATGCCGTTTCCCGCTACGCACCGCGCTTCGTATTCTCGCTGCAACGCGTTCTGGCGCTCAGCCGCTTCAGTTTCGGCATGATGGGCTCCGAGATCGCGAACTTCATCACCTTCCAATCCCCGATGGTCGTCATATCCCGCTATCTCGGGCTGTCCGATGCCGGTGCCTATTCGGCGGCAAACCGGTTCGCGAGCATCCCGAACCAGGTCGTCCTCTCCGCCGTCATGGGGGTGCTGTTCCCAACCTTCGGCCAGATGATGCATGATCGCGAGCGGCGATCACAGGCGCTGATGCTTAGCACTCAGGTGACCACCGTTCTGCTGGCGCCGATGATGTTCGGCCTCTGGGCACTTGCCGAGCCGGCGATGCTCGTACTTTTCGGGAGCCAATGGGCCTATGCCTGGCCGGTCCTCGGACTTCTCGCGCTATCGAAAGGGATTCTCACCCCCTGCAGCACGTTCATCCCCTATCTGAAGGGGGTCGGCCAGGGAGCCGTCCTGTTCTGGTGGGCGCTGATTCGCGCGATTGCGGCAACGGGTGCGGTCGCCTACGGAGCCATCGACGGCTCGCTGGTGGAGGCGATGATCTGGCTGTGCATCGTCAATGCCGTAACGCTTGTCGGATACTCCTGGGTGGTGTTTCGTGCCGACAGCACGCCCTTCGTCAAGGGCTTGTTCCTATCCAGCCGGCCGATGATCGCGGCGCTGCTGATGGCGCTCGTCGTCCGTTTCCTGCTCGAGCATTTCGGCGCCCATGTGCCGAACGCCGTTCTGCAATTGGTCGCCGGAACGGTCATCGGCACCGTGATCTACACGGTTCTGATCCTTCTGACGGAGCGATCGCTGTTGCGGAGGCTCCTGGAAATGGCGCGAGCACGCAAGCCGAGAGCCGCTCCCGCAGGAGCCGCCGAATAGTCAGACGAGCCCGACTGTTGAGAAAAAGGGACGAGTCGTCCCGCCCTTTTGTTACCGCCAGGGCGCGGCCGCGGGAACGGTTTGCGGCACGCCGCGTTACAGTTCGACGGCAACAACATGGATGGTCGAGATGAAAGGCATTATTCTTTGGTTGATGGGCGTTCCCCTCATCGTCATTATCCTGCTCTATATGTTCGTCTTCTGACCGCGCGGCATCGCGAATCATCCGCCTGACGAGCAAAAGTCGCGCGATTACACGCGCTCAGTCACGCCGTTATGCACGCCGCGGTGGCATTCACCCATAGTTTTGAAGGATGTGAATGGCACCCACCTGGGTTAGCCTGTTCGGGTATTTCGGCTGGACGGGGATGGGGCATGATCGGCATCAAAAGCGCGGTAGCTGCCGGCGGCAGGCGCGCACCGCACTCGGCACGACCGGTCTCTGCCGGCGCGCGGGCACTCGGCGCCGCTCTGGCGACGCTTCTTATGACCCATAACGCCGAGGCCGCAGATCCGATCATTGGTCACGCCTCGGTGATCGACGGCGATACTATTGAAATCGCGGGTGAACGCGTCCAACTTAACAGTGTGGACGCGCCGGAAGAGTGGCAGGTCTGCCTCGATGAAAGAGGAGCAGATTATCGGTGCGGCAAGGAATCGGCCTCGGCCCTGGATGCATTCTTGTCGGCATCCCGTCCGACCCGCTGCGAGTTTGCCGGACGGGATCGTTACGGCCGCTTCGTCGGAACGTGTTTCCGGGCCGATGGCAAGGACGTGAACCGCTGGTTGATCGAGTCCGGCAATGCAGTCGATCGCGACACGGACAACAAAGGCCTCTATGCATCCGCGCAGCAAACTGCCAAATCGAACGGTGCCGGAATCTGGCGCGCACAGCCCGAACACGCCTGCGCGGCGCGCGTCGGCCGCGTAAACCGAAAGCCGAATTGTTGAAGGCTGCAAACGAGAGCCAATGATCTTAGAACTCTGGATCCTGTGCGCCATTGTTACCGCCGTCGTCGCGGCGGTCCGAGGCGGCCATAGTCTGCTCTGGCTGCTCATCGGCTGTCTTCTCGGGCCGATCGGTGTTCTGGCGGCGATCTTCGTGCCTTCACTCAAATCGAAGGACCCTTTGGTTGCTGCAAAACGCCAGAGCGAGGTTGACGAGCTGGCGAAGCCGCTTCGCGAAGGCGACACCAAGACCGTCTCCGCAAAGCCAAAGGATCGCTGAATCCCGATAATTTCAGGTCGGACCGTGCGCCCTTGGAGCGACCTATGGCCTGGCTCTGCCGACTGCACGGGCTAGGGCCGTTGAGCGTCATCTTGATATTCTTCTATGGTACGGCTATTATCCGTACATATAGAAGGGAGATCGTTATGGCCCAGATGCAAGCTAATCGTGACGACCGCATCGAACTGCGCACCACGCGCGACGAAAAGCGGCTTCTCACCGCCGCCGCCGCCCATGAGCGGCTGGACGTAACCAGCTTCATCATGCGCGCTGTCCTGCCGGCCGCGCGCGAGGTGGTTGAGAACGCGGAACGTATTTCGCTGTCGGAGCGGGATTCCCTGCGCGTGCTCGATCTTCTGGAAAATCCGCCGGCCCCGACGCCGGCTCTGCTCGCCGCAGCCCGCCGCCGTATCGCACGAGACGGCAAGAGTGCTTGACTGGCGGGAGGAACCTATCGGACGCCACCATGACCGCAAGGCGTTCGATTGCGGCACGCCGGAACTGAACGAGTATCTACGCCGGCACGCCCGTCAGAACCACGAAGGCGGCGGCTCCAAGACCTTCGTGGCGGTGGCTCCAACCGCGCCCGAAACCATACTCGGCTACTATTCCATCAGCCCCGCTTCAATTGCCTTCGCAAAAGTCCCCGCCCCCCTGACCAAAGGATTGGGCCGCTACGAGGTCGCCGTGTATCGGCTTGCCCGTCTGGCGGTGGCGCTTCCGCTGCAGGGTCGGGGGCTTGGCGGCGATCTTTTGCTGGCAGCCGGTGCGCGAGCGCTTGCCGTTGCCGCGCAGGTCGGTGGGGTGGCGCTTGCCATCGACGCCAAGGACGAGAAGGCGGCGTGCTGGTACGAGCGTTTCGGCGCAATGCCGCTGCTCGACAGCAGCCCCCTTAGCCTGATCCTGCCATTCAAGACCATCATCGACGCTCTGGATGCCGCGCAGGGCGAATAGCCGATCAGAAAAGGAACAACGAGACCGTCTCCGCAAAGCCAAAAGATCGCTGAAGCCCGATAGCGACCTTGGCCTAGCTCTGCCGACTGCACGGCCCTCAGGCCTGTTGAGATCGAATACCCGCCGCCGCTTGTTGAATTCCTCATTCCTGCGCTTGTCACAGGAATCCAGCCAGACCAAGTCCTTGGACTGAAAGAACGCTTCCCGCGCCGCCGACGCGGCGCTGCTGGATCCCTGTGACGAGTGTTTAGCCCGGGGAGATAGCTGACACCTGTTCGGATAGATCACTGACGGATTGCTTGGTTGTCAAGTCGATGGCTGCGATGCGGAGGGCAGCGAAGAAGACGCCGTATCGCCCGTCCGTGTCGAGCGGGCGAATGGCGATGCGTTCGCCGCAGAAGGCCTTTGGGACTTTCCACTTGCGGCCTTTGAAGCTGACATAGGCCTTGGTGCTGGGGACGGTGCGGACGACC